>JAHDWK010000019.1 GCA_023382655.1 Anaerolineae bacterium
CCACATACACATTATCACCCTCGACCAATTCTTTGACCGGTACGTTTCCGACCCCAAACAATAAAAAAGGATTGGAATCCCCATTCCTGCGGTAGTTTCCTTCGTTGAACTGGTGGACACGGCCGTACCTCATTCTTGCCTATTATCCCACACTGTCTACTTGTGGGTGGACACGGCCGTGGCATCGTTATGTTGTTCCTGAAATCTACAGGCACACGCCAACAAACACAAAGCACCAACATCACTGCTTTCACAGGCTGAACGACAACTTTTCGCACGGCCGTGATCTTCGACGTAAAATTTGCCGCATGGAAATGGATCAGCAGCGTTTGGAGAGGCAAAAATGGATGAGCGTATTGAAAAGGCCCTGAACCGGGACGATACGATTGACATCACCACCATAGGGCGCAAAAGTGGACGGCCGCAGCGGGTGGAAATCTGGTTTAAGCGGGTGAACGGCCGTACCTACATTACGGGCACGCCTGGCCCCCGCGACTGGTATGCCAATCTGTTGGCGCAACCCCGCTTCACGTTCCACCTCAAACAGTCCCTTCGGGCCGATTTACCGGCCCGCGCCCGCTCCGTCTTAGATGTGGACGAACGGCGGCAAATTTTATCTGCTCCCGTCATGGCCTGGTACCACAGCCAGGTACAGTCATTAGAAGATTTGGTAGCAGGGAGTCCATTGGTTGAAGTAACGTTTGAAGCGTGAAGAGCAAAATGTTATGCCAATCTGCCGCTGCCATCCATGTGAGGTGATTGATTATGGATACTTTTGAGGCAATTCGCACGTTGCTTGCCGTCAGAAATTATCAAGATAAACTGGTACCGGAGGAAAGCCTGCGGCGAATTTTGGAGGCCGGGCGGCTGACCGGCAGCAGCATGAACGGCCAACCCTGGCATTTCCTGGTCGTCCAAAACCGGGACACATTACAGCAATTAGGGTCGTTGCTGCGCTCAGGCCCCTATGTGGCGCAAGCGCCCCTCGCCATCGTTGTGGCCATTGATAACACCCGCTACGCCGTCTCCGACGCCAGCCGGGCCATCCAATCCATGATGCTCACCGCCTGGGTGGATGGTCTGGGTGCAAACTGGGTGGGCTTTGGCGGTCTGGATAGTATCAAACCTCTGCTCGGCATCCCCACCGAAATGGAAGTTTTTGCCGTGTTACCCATCGGTTATCCCGCGGACGCGATAACCGGTCAGGGAAAGAAACGGCGAAAAGCGCTGGCCGAAGTCGCTCATCGGGAACAGTGGGGGCAACCCTTCGCCTAGCTTTTTCGGTTCAGTCACGGCCGTACCCCACAACAAAAAAAGAGATTGGAGACCCTTCCATCTCCAATCTCTCAATCCTTCGACCTGCAACTATGCTTGCCGCTCAGGACAAGTCTCTCAATCTCTACTCTCTCAATTCTGCCAATTCACCGTCACGCTGCCTGGTGCAGGTGAACCGCAGGCGGGGGTGGTATAGCTGTGGTTGCTGCCGCCTTCCCAGGTGACGCCGCCGCTGCTGTTGATCTTCAGGAATTTGAACTGCACGGCCGTGCCGCAGGGCACACTGGCCGTCACCTTCCAACTGGGATAAAAACCGCTCGTCGTGACGGCCGGCCCCACCGGTCCGCCAAATTTCGGCAAATTGGTGCCCGTCACCGTCGTCGTAGACCAGTTCGATAGCTCATAAACGCTGCCGGTCAGGTACACCTGGTCGCCCCAGTTAGTGGTGGCGTTGTTGACCTGGAATGTCACCGGTACCTGCTGGTTGGTGAGCACCTGTACGTCATACAAATTGCTGCTGCTGGCCCCACGCACCACCTTCACCTGGCGCAGGCCGGCGGGTACGCCGGACGGCACGGTCGCCACAATGCGGTTGGTTGTCCAGGAGATGATGCTCGCCTGATACTGGCTGCCACCGTTGACAAAAAAGACCTTGTTGTTGGCGTGGGGTGCGCCAAAACCCTGCCCTTCCAGCGTGATTTTGTGCCCGGCGCGGGTGAGGGTGGGGGAGACGGCCCCCAACTGTGGCGAACCGGGATCGGCGGCATTGTATGACCAGACCATCGCCCGCCCCGGCCCTAACGACCAGGTACCAATGGGGTTGTTGCCGCCGCTGCCGCTGTTCACGGTAATGTTGTGACCACCCACCAGCCCATTCAGTTGGTCGCTGTATGTGCCCGGCGGCAGGGCAGTATACAGGCCGCTAATGGTTTGCCAGTTATTGCCCTTGTTGATGGCGACCAGCACCACATCATCGTAAAACTTGCGCTCGTAGATGTAAACGTCGTTGTTGATCCAACGCTGTTGGTGGCTGCCAAATTGCACCGCCGGCTGGCTCTGTTTGAGCGCGGACAATTTGTTGATCACCTGGTAGGCGGTGGTGGACTGGTTCCAACTGTTCATCATGGGGCGGTTGTAGGGGTCGCCGCCGCCGTTAGTGTTGTTGAACAGGTATTGTTCGGTGCCGTAGTAGATACAGGGGGTGCCGCGCACCGTCAGCAAAAAGGCCAGCGCCAGGTGGAGCTGGGTATTGTTGTTATTGATGCTGAGGAAGCGAGACATGTCGTGGTTATCTATGAATGTGACCAGGTTTTCTTTGTATTTGTAGTCGGCGTTGGTCTGGTTGATGGCGCTGTCCAACGCGCTCATCGGTTGGCCGTAACCAAAGGTGTTGCGGATGGCGTGGTTGAGGTAGAAGTCGAGCACGGCCGTGCCGCTGTCATCACTAAAGCGCACATTGTCCCGGTACAACGGGTCGCTGGTGCTGCCCAGATACCATTCGCCAAAAATATACAGGTCTTTGTCATGCAAAATATCGTCGTTATATGCCCGCTGCCAGCCGGAGGTCATATGTTTGACGGCATCAATGCGTAAACCATCAATATCCTTCGCCAGCCACAGCGCCAGCGCATCTTGCATGTATTGGTTGACATACGAATTGGTTTGCTCAAAGTCGGCCAGGTCGGCCAGATTCAGATATTGCGCTTCGTAACGGTCATCCCAATTGGTGATACCGCCGTTGTGGTGGAAGTAGCCGTTGGGGTCATTGGCATAGCTGGCGACGAATGTGCCGGCATTGTACAAAGCGCCATTTTCAGCAAAACTGGGATTGTTCACATCGGCCGGGCTGGTGTGATTAGGCGCCCAATCCACCACCACTTTGATGCCGTTGGCGTGGGCGGCATTGACCAGATTTTGGAACTCCGTCCAGGTGCCAAAATGCTCTTCTGGCGTTTTGAAGTCCCGCGCCCAATAGCCGTGATACCCGGCATTGGGCACACCGCCGTAAACGGCCGCCACATTGATATTGTCTACGGGTGGGGAAATCCACACGGCCGTGACCCCCATATCCTTCAAATAACTCATCTTGGCCTGGATACCGGCCCAGTCGCCACCCCAGTATAATTTCCAGTTTGATTTGGCAGCGTCATACAGACCGGCGCTTTGGGCCGGATTGTTGTTGCTGCTGTTGCCATCGTAAAAACGGTCGGTGATGATCTGGTAGCAGACATCGCTTTTATACGAGGCGTCACTGGTGACTGGCCCGGCTTCAGTCTGAGACACAGAGACGGCCATAGGCCCCAACAGTGTCAGCAGCAAAGCCAGCAAGAGCAAAATGCGGGTTCTCGTTTTCATATCTTTCTCCTTATGGAACTTCAAAAGAAAAGGATCAAAAATAAAAAAGGAGCGTGGCAATCACGCTCCTGTGGTTACGAGGTGGGAATGGATGGCCGCAAAAGCTGTTGGCGCAGGCTATCGCTCAATTTTTGCAGCAGCACCCGCAAATCGGCTTGTTCTTGCGCTGACAACGTGCTGATGCGTTCACGGGTGTACATGTCGTGGGCCTGATGGAGTTGGGTGATGAGGGTCTGCCCCACGGCCGTAATTTCCAACCGTATCACCCGCCGGTCAGCCTCGTCACGCTGCCGGGTAATCAACCCTTTGCGTTCCAAAATACCGGCTACGCGGGTGATGTTACTGGGGTCGCACAGCATATCCTGACTCAACTCGCTCATTGTTTTTGGCCCCTCTGCCAGCCAGAGCAGGGCATAAAATTGGGCTTGTGTCAGATTGTGGCGGCTGAGGAACTGCTGATCGCCATCATCCAACAGCAGGTATACAGTTTTGATCAATTCGTAGTTTTCTAACAGCAAGGGTATCAATCCAAATTAGTTGATGCATCAATAGTTGATGCATCAAGCATATGGGATCGGCCCAAAAATGTCAAGATGGTGAAAGCCAGAGCGGGCCAGGACTTGCCCGGCGACTTGCCACTTGCCACCTGTCACCTTACAATCCCGCCATGAGTGATGAAGCAATTGTGTTGAACGGCCGATACCAACTCCTTGAACGAGTGGGCAGCGGCGGCATGGCGGTGGTGTACAAGGCCCAGGATCGGGCGCTGGGACGCATTGTCGCCATCAAGATGTTGCAAGAGAGCCTGACCAGCGATGAAGGTTTTTTGCGCCGCTTCCAGCGCGAGGCGCACGCCGCCGCCAACCTCACCCACCCCAATATTGTGACGGTGCATGACATTGGCCAGGACGGCCATCGTTATTACATCGTTATGGAGTTTGTGGACGGCCGTACCCTTAAACAACTCATCCGCCAATATGCCGATAACGGCCGTTTTATGCCCATCAACCACGCCCTTGATCTCACGGTGCAAATTTGCAACGGCATTGGCTACGCCCACCGCGCCAACCTGGTTCACTGCGATGTCAAACCCCAAAACATCCTGGTGACCCACGACGAACAGGTGAAAGTAGCCGATTTTGGCATTGCCCGCGCCATGAGCCAGGCCACCCAACAGCTCACGACCGACCAGGTCTGGGGCACACCCCAATACTTTTCGCCAGAACAAGCCGCCGGCGAAATGCCCACACCCGCTTCAGACGTGTATGCCATTGGCGTGCTGATGTTTGAGATGCTCACCGGGCGTCTGCCTTTCCAGGCGGAGTCGCATACGGCGCTGGCGCTAAAACATATTCAGGAGCCGCCGCCACCCATTACCATTTACAACCCATCCGTGCCTAAACAACTGGAACAAATCATCAACAAGTTGCTGGCAAAAGAACCGGCCGGCCGGTACCGCACCGCCGGGCAGTTGGGGCGCATATTGGGCGCGTACAAAGATCGCAGTCAGGCAGAAACGGGCACAGTCTACCCGGCGCCTCTGGTAGCGGCCCATCAGGCACAGCCCCAGACGTCAGTCTCGCTGCCGCCAACGGCCGTGTCCCCAGCCAACATACCGGTCGCCGAGCAAAAAACGCAAATCTATCATCACCTATCGGCCGATGGTGATGAATCCCCCACCCAATCTACGCCTGCCCAGCGCGTCATTCGCATTCCGGCCAACCAGACCGCGCCGGGTAATGATTGGACAGCGATTGCCCTGGGTGTTATCGCCCTCATCGCCCTGTTGGGCCTCATTCCGCTCTGGCTCATGGTCTATCTGGCCTGGACAGGGTAGGGATGGGTGACAAGGTGAGGGGGTGAAGGGGTGACAGCATCGTGGCCCTGTGTCACTGTGTCAAAGAAGTATCCGAATGAAGTGGTTACTTGCATTTCTCCTGGGGTTGGTGCTGCTGCCGGGCGGGCAAACCGGTGACGGCCGTTTACTTTTGACCGAGATTTACTATGCCACGCCGGGGGAAGATACGCAGCAAGAGTGGGTGGAGATAGACAATGTGGGCACGGCCGTATTTCCCTTAGCCAACGTGACACTCACAGACGAAGAACAGGCCGGTGGGCCAGAAGGGGCGGTACAGTTTCCGAGTCACGCCGTGATCGCGCCGGGTGAGGTGGTAATAGTCGCCCAAACGGCCGTCGGTTTTCGCGCTCTCTTTGGTTTTGACCCGGGTTATGAAATGGTAGATAGCGATACGGCCGTGCCGGACATGTTGCCCCATCCGGCCCGCGCCACCGGTCCCCTGGTGTTGAACAATGATGGTGATGAATTGATTTTGCTGGCCGCCGACGGGCAATTATTAGATGCGGTAAGTTATGGTGACAGTACGGCCCTGCTGAACCCACCCATTCCCGGCGTTTTTCCCGGTCAGAGCATCGCCCGCATCCCCGCCCGGTGTGACACGAATACCGCCGCCGACTGGCAGCCCCAAACCATACCCACACCCGGCCAGATTCACACTGACGGCGTTTGTGCAGAGGCCATTCCCTCGCCCACGCAGGCAGCGGACACGCTGCCGCCCATTGGCGCTATTCAAGGTAGTGGTTCCGTTTCGCCCCGCTTCAATGAAGTTGTCACCCTGCGTGGTGTGCTCACAGGAATATATGAAGACCGCAATACGGCCGGCGTCACCTATTACACCCTGTTTGTCCAGGATGTGCCCGGCCAGGAAGATGGCGACCCGGCCACATCAGATGGTATCGCCGTGTTTTTAGGACAGGAACGGCCGTCTGCCCAAATCGGCGATCAGGTGCGCATCAGCGGCCGGGTGATGGAGTTTTTTGGTCTGACCGAAATTGACGATGACGGCCTGCGCATTACCGTGGAAGCCAGCGGGCTGCCGCTGCCAGAACCGGTCGTCATGGCGCCGCCGGCCGATAATGGGGCGCAGGCGGCTTATTTTGAACCGTTGGAAGGGATGCGGGGGGCGTTTGCCGGGGAGGCGCGGGTGGTGGGGGCTACCTTTAGCGGGTGCAGTTTTGCCGCGGTGGATTCAACCGTGATTGATCGGCCCGTTGTGCGCCAGCAATTTACGGACCCGATAGGCCAAATTGTGCCCATCCTGCATACCAGTGATGTGGACTGCGGTCATTTCCCGCACGTCAAGAGTGGCGACCAGGTGGCCGGATTGGCCGGGCCGCTCATTTACCATTTTGACCAGTTTAAGCTGGTACAGCAAGAGACAGGATCGCTGGTGGTCACGGCCGTGACCTATCCCCCGCTCCCTTCACCCCCGTCTCTGGCAGAGAATCAGATCAGCATCGCCCTCTACAATATGGAAAACCACTTTGACGCCCATGACGACACCGGCAGCGCCGAAGAGCCAAAACCAACTCCGGCCGAAATTGCCCGCAAAGAAGCCAAAATTGCCGGGCAGATCAGCCAGTTTTTGGCCTGCCCCACCTTAGTGGGGGTGCAAGAAGTGGAAAATGAGGCGCTGTTGCTGTCGTTGGCGCAGGCGTTGGCCGCGCCGTGTGGGTTCGTGTATGACGTGACTCACCGGGAAAGCGCCGATATACGGGGAATTGACGTGGCCCTGTTGAGTGATCCCCGGCAGGTGACGGTGCAAAACGCCACGCTGCGCCAGACCTGTACGCCATTGGACACGGGCATTGTAGACAAAACGACCGCTTGCCCGGCGGGGCAGCAGCCGCTTTTTTCGCGGCCGCCGTTGGCAGTGGAGATAATGGTAGGGGGACGGCCGTTCACCATTTTCATCAACCATTTCAAAAGTAAACGGGGTGGCGAAGTGGAAACCGCGCCACAGCGATTGGCCCAGGCACATTTCCTCAACGAGCAGGTGACAGCGCTGTTGGCTGCTGACACTCAAGCGCGGGTAGTGGTCATGGGGGATTTTAACGATTATGAATTGTCGCCCGCACTGCTGGCAATGACGGGTGACGGCCGTTTAACCAATGCGCTTTCCACCATCCCCCTTCCCGAACGATACAGCTTCGTCTTCAGCGGCGCGGCGCAATTGATAGACGGCATTTTGCTTTCGCCGGCGCTGGCTGCCAATTTAACCCACGCTACCATCCAGCACCTGAATGCAGACTATCCTGATGTGTTGGCAGCGGACACGGCCGTACCTTACCAGGCCACCGACCACGATTTGCCGTTGATTATCCTCAATTTGGAAGAGGGAGTGTCTATGCCCACACCACTTGCCGACGATTCAACGACTGTCTCAGCTCTTGAAGCCCCCGGTAACAGTTGGTCGTGGGTCATTGGCGTGGTGTTAGCAGTGGCGGCAGGTGGCACGGCCGTGTGGTTCATCCGCCGCCGCGCGTGAACCTTTTCACGACCCCTCTATTGATTCCCGGCGCACTGCCCCATAGAATTCACCCATGACCAAAATGTCCCAAGATGTTCTCATTCTGGAATCGGATAAGGAATTTGCCGACCGGCTGGTGCATGCCCTGCACGCAGTGGGGTCATTTTCCATATCCGTTGTGCCCACCCTTAAAGAGGCGTGCCTGCATCTGGTGCAGGCGCCCAAAGACCTGGCCTTCGTGCCCATCAATGAGGGCGCTAAAATTACCCGGTCGCTGCGCGCCATCCAGCCAGACCTGCGCCTGATTCTGATCACACCCACTGCCGATGTGGAAATTCCCGTAACCTACTCCGGGCGTGTCCAGGGCGTGCTCATCAAGCCGCTTTTGGACGTGGACTTACCGGTGATGATGCAGGAAGCTCTGGCGCAGCCATTTTATGTGCGCGAGACGGCGGAAGTGGACTTTTTACATCCGGGGAAGACGTTGGACACGGCCGTGCTGGTGAGTACCTTGCATCAGGCCAGGTTGAGCCATTTTGTGAAAGCGGCCGTTTTTGCCCGCGAGCATAAGCTGTTAGCCTATTGGGGGGACTTAAACGAAAGGGAGTGCGCTACGGTGGCCCTGCATGTGGGCAAGGGATGGTCTGATACGGCCAGTCTGGAGCGGCTACAATTTCTGCACTTACCGGCGCGGGCCGGCAATTTGCTGCTTTACACCTGCCAGACGCCGCCTCATTTTTTGTTGACACTGGTGGCGCTGCCGGAGTCACCGGTAGGGGAACTGCGGCGGTACGCGGCTGCCCTGGCGGCGCGTTTGGGTGATGTCGCTGGGGGGCACACGCCACCAACAGGGCAGTCGTTTCGTTTTGCGGTCAATGGGGAGAATGTCCACGGCCGTGTTACCTACGCAATTGTCTGGCGGCCATTGGAACCGATGGCCGACGCCCTGACCGAACCGCTGCGCCAGGCCTTGCTGCGGTTGGCCGGCGCTAATGGCTGCGTTCTCAATCACATCATCATTCAACCAGACCTCATCCATATTCTGGTCACCTGCCCGCCCGGACGAGACGCCAATTGGGTGGCGGCGCTGTTTAAGAGCGGCGCCGAACAGACCATTCAGCAGGAATATGGTGTGGTGGTCAGTCTGTGGGAAGCCGGTTTTTATGCCACCGAAGCCACCCGGCCGCTAAGCCAGGCGGAACTGGATTTGTTTCTCGAACACAACCCGATTTTGTCTTAACGCATCTGTCACCATTGCTGCCAGGGTTGCAGGCTGTCAAATCTTTTTCTTCAACTCCGCCGGGTCCAGGTATAACTCCACATATCCGCAAGTCAGGCAAACACGCGCCCGCCGCACCAGTGTGGCTGTGCGCAACATACCGGTTTGCCGGTTAGAAATGTAGCGAATTTCGTCACCAGCCGAAGCGCGCCCTTCATCCATTTCGCCACTACATTTGGGACAGTTAGTTGTCATCATCATCATCCTCCAAGAATCATGTTTTGCCAAACTTACCCGGTTGATCAGGTGAGGCGGCTACAGGATTTTACCTGACACGGCCGTAGCCTCAACCTGAATCATATGCCAATTGTTCCTTAACTCTTGTCTCTTCTACGAGAAAAATACCTTGAGCGCCCGCAGCCGCTTACGTGTTTCCCAGAGGAAAATTTGTTGCATCACCGGCTCCAGGATGAAACGCAGGATACGAGGCCGGGTGGTGAAGTGAAATTTGTAGGTGATGCGCGAAGTATCCTGGTCAATCGCTTCGTGACGAATGGAGGCGGCCCACGTTTGGAAAAAGGGTGGCTTGTTGACCATTTTGACGGCGGCTACGGACGGCCGTTGGAAAGACACATACACGGTCTTGAGGGCAATACCCCCCAACGAACGGCGACCCACACAGACGGTGGTTGTGCCCAGACCAACGGCCGTAAAGCCATCATCCAGATACGCCGCCTGTAAAAGCGTGTCCCATTCCAGGCGACGGCCGTAGTCATGCACCAGGTCAAACACCGCCTCGCACGACGCCGGCATAATCTCGCTCACCTCACCATGCGCCATATATCGCCAATTCCTCCCAGCATTATATTCAGATGTCAGCCATTGCGCCGTACAAGCATTCCTAACGCCAATCCGACGATTAGGACATGTTCCAGGATTGCCTCGATGAGCCACGGCAGAGTTGGCGCTGGTAGCGGAGGCGCCGCACTGAGAGGTGTGACAATCATGTTCATGACAATGAAAACGCCAAATCCATATACGAGCGAGCCGACGATAACATGGCGGCGCAAAAGGGGAATACGATCAGCGGCCAGGATGAAAACAGCAGCGATGACAAACGATATGATTAAGTGAAAGAACAACCCCAACAATGCGGTGGCCATGCCACCCGCGAAAGCAGCATCGCCCAATAAGCCGCTGGCGATATATTGCCAAATCAAAATAAATGGGGTCTTTTGAATAAGCGTGACAACAATCCCTTGGTGGATGATTTGGGCTATAAAGATAAACATTCCACCAAGGACAATGGGACGAACCAGTGAATTGCGGGTATCAAGGGACTTACTAACAATAGTTGACATTTTAATTTCTCCTTTTTGTGTTTGATTCTAAAACTTAAACGCCCAATTGCGTCATCCTAAACTTGTTTCTGTTACATGGGGAGCGCCGTTATCGGCCGTTCTCAAGTTGCCAATAGTCACCCAACCGCCCCTCAGGGCAACTGCCTGATGACTGTTGCCCTGAATGGTGCGGCCAACAGCTCTCCCAGAGGCGCGTAGACGCCGCTGGCCATAGCTTCCTGCATATGCGCCGCCCGTGCCTCAGCCGACTCCCAATCGGCGATCTCAACCAATATGTCAGGGTTGTCGAGCACCTCGTAGCGCGTACTACCCAAAAAACCACGCTGATCCGATCCATGTTTGGCCACAATACTCTCAATCAGATTCTTAAGCTCAACCCGTTTGCCCGGTTTAGCCTGTAATTCAACGATCACCTTGATTGTCATTTCATTTTCTCCTTTGAGTTACCCGCCCGTGCAGGTTGGCGAAAACGTCGTGCCACTGACAATGATGACGACACTTGTCGCTTGCGCATACGCACGAGTGCACGTCGTTTGCCATCCGGTTATGCCCGTATAATGCTGAACTAACACACCAACATTCGTTGCCTCTCCTGGGATTGTCAGGGTGACACCTTGGTTGATGTTAAAAACGCCACTATACAGACTTTGGAGAGGTAAGCCGGGTAGATTGTACGAAACGTAATATAGGACAAAGAATGCGCCGGTGTTATAGACCGTAATGGATGCTGAGGGAACGGCCGTTGGCGTGCTGGTAGGCGTTGCGGTGCCCGTAGGCGTGACTGCCGGTGTCGCCGTGTCTGTCGGCGTTGCCGTATCTGTTGGCGTACTCGTCGCAGTCGGCGTGCTCGTTGGCGTCGAAGTGTTCGTCGGGATGGGTGTCAATGTCCCTGCATTCGTGGGCGTAACCGTTGGCGTTGGCGTGCAGAGTCTGGGGTTATTTGACGTGGCAGTTGGCACTACAGTTGGCAGGTTAACACACGAGGGGTTGCCAGCCGCGCTCACATTCATATAGCCAACTATGCCTGCCGCACGCATCGGGAGGGCGAATAGTGCGACCAGCCCCAGCCCCAGTAGGGCTATTAGAGTGGTGTATCTTAGTTTTTTCTTTGTTTCATTCTTCTGTTCTGTGGACATGATTTTTCTCCTTTTTGTGCGGGCTGCGATCCGGATCGAATCGCAACAACGGTTTTTGGAACAAATGATGGTTTTTGTTCCTTGTGATATATTTTCCACTTTAGCGAGACCCCATTAATTCATCATTACCTGGGACGATATTGGCTGGATTAACTTTTTCTTTACTCGGCCGTTTGCAGATTGAGCATCGCCGGTTGGGAACGATCATCCTCACCAACCGGAAGGCGATCGGTTTGCTGGCTTATCTCCTGGTCGAGTCGGATTACGCCCACGGCCGTGAATTTTTGCTTGGCTTGCTGTGGCCCGACCTGCCGACGGCTGCCGCCCAAAACAACCTCCGCGTCACCTGGGCGCAGCTTCAGAAAGCGCTGGCAACGAGCGACTTTGACGAGCAGCCACCCCTGATCGGCGACCGGCTCACCTTGCGCTTCAACCCCCTCAGCAATCATGAACTGGATGTGGCCCGCTTTCGCGCCTTGCTCGAGGCCAGCCGCCGCCACCCGCACGCCGACCCACACGATTGCCCGGAATGTGCCGCCCGGCTGGCAGAGGCGCTTGACCTGGTGCGCGGCGATTTTTTGGACCAATTCTCGCTGCCTAACTGTTCGCAGTTCGACGAGTGGCTCCTCATGCAGCGCCAACAGTTCCAGGTGCAGGTAACGGCCGTTCTCGAACAACTGGCTGCCTTTCACGAACGCGCCGGACAACTGGCTGAAGCCGCACACGTCATACGCCGTCTGCTCGAATATGACCCGCTGCGCGAAGCCGCCACTCGTCAATTGATGCGGGTGCTGGCCCGCGCCGACCAGCGCAGCGCCGCCCTGGATGCCTACGAAACATGCCGCCGCCTGCTGGCAACCGAACTGGGTCTGGCCCCGACCGTGGAAACCGTGACGCTGGCCGAACAGATCCGCGCCCACGCGCCGTTCGAGTCGCAATCAACGCAAACCGCTCTGCCGTCTGTGCTGACGCGCTTTTTTGGCCGCCAGCAAGAGTCCGCCCGCCTGGTGGACCTTCTCTCGCGCCGGACGGTCAGGCTGGTGACATTGACAGGGCCAGGCGGCGTCGGCAAAACCCGCCTGTCGCTTGAGGTTGCCCACCGCATGGCCGGCGTTTTCGCCCAGGACATCTGCCTGGTCGAATTAGCCGGCGTTACGGACGGAAGTTCGGTGGACGACGCGGTCGCGGCGGCGCTGCAGTTGCCAACCTCTGGTCGCTCGTCCACCGCCGCCATTGTGGATTACCTGCGCGACAAGACGATGCTCCTGGTGCTGGATAATTGCGAACACCTGGTAAAAGCGTGCGCCCGCCTCGTCCAGACGCTCTGCCGCGAGGCCGCGGGGCTGACGGTACTGGCGACGAGCCGCATCCCCCTTCACCTTGATGAGGAGCACGTGGTACGGCTGGAACCATTGGCCACCCCCACCATCCAGGGCGCGGAACGACTCACGGTTGCCGACGCGCTGCGCTTTGACTCGGTGCAGTTGTTCACCAACCGCGCCGCGCAATCACTGCTGCATTTCACGCTCACCGACGCGAATGTGCTGGCGGTCGCTCGAATCTGCCAACAGCTTGACGGCATCCCCCTGGCGATCGAAATTGCGGCCGCGCAAGTCCGCGCGTTGCCCGTCGAAGCAATTGCCGAACGGCTGGGCCAACGCTTTGCCTGGCTGAATCGGCAGGTGGCCGGAACGCTGCCGCGCCAGCGCACCTTGCATACCTTGATTGACTGGTCCTACGGACTGTTAAGCCAGCAGGCACGCTCGCTATTGCGTCAATTAGCCGTCTTTGCCGGGGGGTGGACTCTGGTAGCGGCCGAGGCGGTCAGCGCACCAGGGGAGCCATGCACCGAGCTCCTCGCCGAACTCGTTGACCACTCGCTGGTAATCTTTGGGGCTGATGCCGGGCACCGGCGCTACGGGATGCACGAAACCATCCGCCAGTTTGCCCAGGAGCAGTTGCGCGGCAGCGATCAGGAGGCGGATGCGCTGGAACGTCATGCCCGCTACTATGCGGAGCTTGTTGCCCACGCGGCGGAGAACCGAACCGGACAACCATTCCCCGAGCGGCTGCGGGCTGTCGTGGATGACCATGATAACGTGGGACGAGCGTTCGAATGGTTGGTTGCGCATGATGGCGAGCAGGCGCTGGCCCTGGTCGCACAGTTGGGGGTGCTGGAGTTCTGGGAACTGGGCGGCTTTTTCCAGGAGGGACGCCGCTGGCTCCAGCATGCCTTAGAGGCTACCCGGGAGTCGGTTTCGCTCCAGCGCGGACACGCCTTGCTGGCGGCGGCCGGGCTGTCCTCGGCGATCACCGATTTCGACTATGGGTTGCAATGCGTTCAGCAAGCGCAGCAGTTGTTTCAACAGCTTGGCGATCAGCGGGGGGAGATCGACGCCCGGCTGAAGTATTGCAGTCTGGCTGGGCTCGCTGGCAAAGGCACGAATATTGAAGCGCAGGCTGAAGAAGCGCTCCGGCTGGCTAAGCAAATGTCCTATACGGCCGGGATAGCGAAAGCCAAGGCGATGCTGGGAACAATCGCCTATAACGCTGACAAGCCCGAAGAAGCAATTCAGCATGAACTTCTGAGCATAGCGCTGTGGCGCGAGGTGCAGAATCCCTTTGAACTCGCAACGGCACTCAACAATCTTGGTATAGACTTGTCGGAAATCCACGAATACGCGGCAGCTCAGCAGGCATTAGAGGAATGCCGGGACATCTATCTGTCGCTGGGCTACCAGCGCGGCGCCGCCACCGCCATACATAACCTGGGGGAAACTGCTCACAGGATGGGGGACTATATTCGCGCCAGGGAATTACTGCGCGAATCGCTGCGTATTCGCCGCCATTTGGGCCTGCCACGAGGCTATCCCTACTCATTTGAACTGCTCGCCCAGGTCAACGAAAGTGAAGGGCGCTACGAAGAAGCGGTTCAACTTCTGGCGGCCGCCGATACCTTGCGGATTCGCATTGGCGCGCCACTCGAACAAGTGGCACAAAAGCATGTCACGGCCGTATTAGCCAGAGCACGCGCTCGTCTTGGGGATGTGGCGTTTGAATTGGCCTGGTCGAAAGGCGCAACAATGACCACCGAACAAGCGATCGCCCTGGCGCTGAGATGACTTGCCGAGATTATTGGCTTCCTTGCTACTTTGGGTTATAAAGCCAGCCACATTCACCCACTGATTTGGAGGCTGATAGATGAGCGAGATTATCGAACAAGAACGTATTTGCTGGTTTGCTATTCCTGACGAGGCAGACCTGGACGAAGACCTGCGAAAGCTGTTTGCCAAAGCGCGAGAAAAGATCGGTTTTGTACCCAATGTATTTGTAGCCTACACCATGCGCCCCACCCATTTCCGCCCCTGGTTTAGCCACTTCCGCGAACTGATGCAAGGGCCGTCTGACCTTTCTCCGGCGCAGCGAGAGATGATCAGTGTTGTCGTCTCCTCCCAAAACCACTGCCTCTACTGCCTGGTCAGCCACGGCGCTGACCTGCGCGCTGCTCTGGAAGACCCCATCCTCGGCGACCGCATCACCTTCGACTACCGCCGCGCCGGCCTGGACGAAAAGAACCTGGTGATGCTCGATTACGCGGTCAAAATCACCAACAACCCGGTGGAGTGCAGCGAAGCCGACATTGAACATCTACGCCGCGTCGGCTTCTCCGATGAGGCCATCTTCGACATCGCCGAAATTGCCGCCATGTACAACTTCACCAACCGCCTGGCCTCGGCCACGGGGATGCTGCCGAATCGGGAGTATCATGCGCTGGGGCGGTAAATGGTGAGCAGTGAGCAGTCAACAGCAGGGTTGGCCGTAAACTGCTCACTTGTTACTGCTTACTGCTCACGAAAGAGCAAAGCGACCAACTCCCGCACCTCAACCGGGCGCAAAAATTGCCCCAGGTAGTGGCCGTTTAGCCACAGTTCAAAGTGGAGATGGGCGTCTTCGGTGGCGCTGGTGAGGGAGAGAGGGGAGCCGGTATTACCCACCAGGCCAATACGCTGCCCGGCCGTCACGGCCGTACCCTCCATCACCTCTTTCTCAATCCCACTCAAATGAACATACCGCGCCACCGTACCATCGGCGTGTTCAATCCACACCTGCATCCCCCGGTAAAACTCCAGGTCTTCCTCTGTGGAATAACCACGTTCCCTGAGTTCTTCGCGCCGTCGGGCAAATTCCTCCTCATCTGCCTGTTCATATTCATGCATGGCACGAACCACCACACCATCGGCCGCCGCCCACACCGGTGTACCCGCACCCCAGTAGAAATCTACCCCCTCATGCACACCCAGCCGGTAATGGCGCGGCGCGCCGGGCAATTGCAAATCGCGCGCCCCCACCTGGCTACCTTGAACGGGGATAAGAAACGAGCCGAGGGCTGACCACACGGCTGTATCATGCGGCGCACTCCCCACAAAAACCGGCCCACCAGCGATACCCGCCCACCGCTCCGGCGCATCCACAAAATAAAGCTGATTCTGCCCCGCCAGAATGAGCCGTTTACCATCCACCGCAAACGTGCTGACCGACGGCAGTTGGGTGACGGCCAGCAATGCGCCTGTGTCGGGGTGCAGGGTCAGCAGGCGGCGTCCGGCCCCATCCAACACATACACGGCCGTGTCCGTCAACACGACCTGGCGCGGCTGGCGCATCTCCACCGTAGGGCGGAACCTCTCCATTTGGGTGGCCTCGGCATACAGCCGTACCGTCGCCGTTAGCGTGGCAGCGTCTTGCAGCAGTACGGCCGTTTGCGTCAGGGTGGCGCTCACATCTACCGGACGCATCCCCTCCGGCAGCAACCAGAAACGGTCAGGCTGCGCCGGGCCAAACTGCATGGCAAAGCCATAACTCGGCTCCACCAACACATGATCGTCCAGCGCCACATAATAATGGCTGGAAGTTTCGCCAATGGGGCGATCATACCGGGCCAGCGACCACACCTGCGTTGATAGGTCATAGCGGTACACATCCCCCGCCCGATCCAATACCAGCAGTTCTACGGCCGTTAACGCCAGGTCTAATGGCTCGATGACGGGCACACCTTCCACCTCATCACCAGGGGAGAGCAGCAGTTCCGGCGGTGTTGGCTGAGCCAGATCAAACAGCAGCACCCGCCCGCCATCCAACAAATAAGCTGTATCGCCGGTCACTTCCAACGCAATGGGATGCACAAACATACCCTCATCATACCGCCACACGCCGGTATTTTCTTCATCGAGCAGGCGATAATTGGCCTGAGCCATCCGCGCTACCTGCGACATTTTTTCGTCAGGTGGGTTTTGTAGAAATGGCGCGGGGGTGATCTGGGGTTCGGGTGTTACGGTGATTTGAGGTTCGGGTGTGGGCGTTATCTGGGGTTCGGGTGTTATGGTGATTGTGGGTTCCGGTGTGGGGGCAATGGGTTGGGAAGGGCGGGCGGTAGGGGTAACGGACGGGGAAGACGGGGAAGCGGCAATCGGGGCCTGGGTACAGGCGGCTAACAGGATTAGGAAAGCCAATAGGATGGCCGATTTTCCTGGGAATGGAATCCCCAGGCTGGCATAGGAATCGTGCGGAAGCACGTTGGCGGGGCGGCAGGCAACCTGCTTTAGCAGGTTTTTTATAGCAGACACCGATTTTAATCGGTGGCGATGGTTGCGCGAATCTGGCTGACGGCCGTTCAAACCCTTTTCCTCCGCCACCAGACCAGCCCACCCACCATGATGGTTGCCAGCAGCAAAAACAGACCAACTAACACGGCCGTTGGCGTGCCGGCCTCTTCTTCCACCACCGCCTTCAGGGGGCGGGGCTGGTAAGTGATGGTATGGCGCTGGTTCAGTGCCAGATCATCTAGCACCTGCTCTTGCCCATCCGGCCAGGTAATGCGCACTTCATCCAACTCGGCCGTACCCAGGCCAAAGTGCAAATCTAGCCAATCACCCGACCCCAGGCTGGAGCCATTTTTTACTTCCTGCATTTGGTTACGGCCGTTGCTGTCTGTCACCGTCACCCGCGCCCCCACCGCATCCCGATTCACATAACCGCTGCCCACCAATTTCAGCGTTAACCAGTTATTGCTGAATTGGCTGCCCATCATATTGCGATAGAGGAAATAGCCCGTGTCATAATTGCCAATGATCAAGTCAACCCAACCATCCTGGTCATAATCCGCTGCCGCCACGCCAATGGTACGCCCCGGATTAGCCGCCCCGGAGGATTCGCCCAGATTGGTAAAGGTGCCGTCGCCATTATTGTGGAAAAGCGGATTGGCCGGACTGCCGCCCGCCACTCCCTCCATAATACTCAGATACAGGTCTTGCCAGCCATCATTATCATAGTCCAGGAATACCGCACCCCAGCCTACCCCCTGTGCATAGCGCACGCCGGCAGCCTCGGCCACATTGCCAAAGGTACCGTCCCCCTGGTTTTGCAGCAGGGTCATCGGCCCGGCGTTGGAGAAGTAAAAATCCAGATTGCCATCGTTATCATAATCGCCGGTCGCCAGTCCCATGCCCATCACCCGTGTATCTGCGCCCGCTGCGGCCGAGATTTCGGTGAAACACCAGCCCAGGCAGTAGGGGCCGTCGTTGCGCCAGAGAGCATTGCCTACCGGATTGATAAATTCGTCATTCACCAGGTAAATATCCAGGTCGCCGTCATTGTCAAAATCTACAAAACTGGCGACAAATCCTGCCCCGCGTGTCTTGCCGCCGGGCAGCAGGTTCGTAACATCGCTAAAAGTGCCGTCCCGGTTATTGCGGTAGAAAGCGTCTTTTTCGCCTTCAAGGGAACGGCCGCAGCGGGGATCACAGGCCCAGTTCGCCACGTACAAATCCAGATAGCCGTCGCCGTTATAGTCACCCCAGGCGGCCGTTTTACTGTTTTGATTGCCCGCCACACCGGCTACGGCCGTGACATCCACAAAACCCTGCCCTTGCTCATTGTGAAAGAGGACATTTGGCCCCCAGTTCAGCACCAGCAAATCAGGCCAGCCGTCATTGTCGTAGTCGGCAAAAATCGCGCCGCCACTTTCCGCGTCTGGCAATGCGACCTGCTCATTCAGCGACGAAACAGAAAACGTGCCATTGCCATTGTTGCGGTAGAGGGTGTTGAGGCCATCGGTGTCGGTGACGTAGAGGTCGAGCCAGCCGTCCTGGTCATAATCCCCCCACGCCTGCCCGGTGATCTTTTCACCGTCGGTGCGCGCACGCGGGCTGTTGATGCCGGCGACGGTGGTGACATCCTGGTAGGGGGTGGGTTCTGTTTGGGCGCGGGTGAGGGTCACGGCCGTGATCACCCCCATCACTCCCGCCACCAAACAACAAACAAATAACCACCTCTTCTTCATCCGTAATCTCTTCATTCCGTTCCCGTTTGTAGTAGGCGATTTATCGCCCACCGCAGGCGCTGAAGCGCCCACTACAAACCATACCCAGCGGAGTTCGCATCCTCAGATGCGAGCTAATGGGCATCCTCAGATGCCCTCTCCTCTTATTTCGCTCTACTAATTATCTTCCATTTTGCCAGGCCGGGGTAGTGAAGTAATCCTTGACGCCTATTTTAGTAGCACATACAATTTTCTCCGGCAAACCAGGACATGAGAAATGGCAACTTTGCATTTGAGAATCCCCGATTACCTGCACAAAATGGCGCGTGAAGTGGCTAAAACTGAAGGTATTTCGGTTAATCAATTGATTACGCTGGCTGTGGCCGAGAAACTTTCGGCTCTGGCAACTGAGAGTTACCTGGAAGAGCGTGCTAAACGTGGCAGCCGGGAAAAGTATGAAGCTGCTCTGGCGAAAGTGTCGGACGTGGAACCAGAGGAGTATGACCGGTTGGATTAAAGGGGGGAGAGATATGATTACCGGGCGGTTTTTCTCACTTTTTATCTTAATTGGCGCGGGGTTGGTGGGCTGCACGGCCGTACCCGACCCCACACCATCCCCCCAAACTCTGGCCGGTGAAGGGGTGACGGTGGCGGCGACACGCCGCGCGTGTGCGCGAATGAAAGTAAAGTATGAGGCTGAAAACAAGGACACGGCAACGCTACAAATTTGGTGAGAAAACATGCAAAGAGTCCATACGATCAACTGTCATAAGCGTCCAATTTCTATTAAGTTTTCCAATGATGGGCACCTTGTTGCTGCCTTAGTTGGCGAACAAACAGTTTATGTTTGGTACAAAGATGGCTATGATTTGCTCGGCTTTATCACGATTAACGACTGGATTAGAGATTTTTGTCTACTTCCCGACGGTAAAACCATTATCATCATCAGCGCTTATATTCCTGCTGGCAAGCCGGTTGCAAAAACAACGGACGTTTCCTTCTTTGACATCAAAACGGGACATGAAATTGCTCATTACCATGGCCCTGACATTCGGAGTATCACATATTGCAATGAAGAAACACCCCTGGCGACAGGTGTAATTAACGACTGGCAAACGCGGTATCATCAAATTGATTTGCACGATTATCAATACACATCAGATTTGGGCAGCCTCATTCTTCCTCAGAACGAAATCCCGATAGAACTAGCATATTGCCCTTTAAGGAATCTACTGGCATCGGTTGGTGTGGGAGCCTCCCTTTGGAATCTATCAACAAAGACGCTTCTCTGGGACATGATTTCTGATCTTCGTGAAGGGAAAATTTCCATCAAAGGAGTAGATGTGTGGGAAGCTATGAGTATTGCTATTTCCGGCAATGGTGAGTTTTTAGCTGTTGGGCATTGGGGAACAGATAAAGGTGCTACCGAGAAAGTATGTCTATACTCAATCAGGTTAAAAAAGCAATTGGGATGGTATTGCCGGGGCTTTCAATCAATAGACTCAATAACGTTGACACCAAATGGGCGATTTATTGCCGGTACCGGTTCAATGGATGCCGGGCCAAATGAAGCCTGCCCTCTTGCTCAAATATGGGATATTGAAACAGGCAACGTGTACGATGAGTGTAAACTTGAGGGGATGTCAGTGACGAAATTCTCACCGGATGGGCGATTGCTAGTCACTGGAGCGAACTCGCCAAATTCAATTGTCTTTTGGGAGTTTCTATAAGCCAAATAGCGATATGGCAAACGTCACAGGCCGTGCCCTTCACCCCGCTCTGGTCGCCAGATAGCAGCCGCTTTGTCTACCAACACCCCACCGATGGCCTCCCCATCTTCGACACGCGCACCAACACCGCCTTTCAGTTGGCAACCTCCGGTGGCGAACGGCTCTCCAACCCGCAATGGTCTTACGACGGCACATACCTGAGTGTGACCGTGCAGCAAGAGGATGGGACGAGGGTCACGGCCGTGCTGCAAATTCCCTGACACCTGGCACAGCAACGAATAAAATCGCCTGGCACAGGATGTTTGCGGGCTACAGGGCAAACCGGTATCATCACCTGTGACCGATTGGGAGATGGATAATCTCCTGATCTCCCAATCTCTCAATCTAAACAATCTGAAATTTGGAGTAATGAATGGATCAAGATGAATTGACGCCAACGGCCGTGCCCGACACCCCCGTTGCGCCAGAAAACATACAAATAGAAGAACCGGCCAACGCCTTGCCGGTACTCGCCGCCGCCGACCTGCCGGAAAGTTGGCGACAGGCCATGGGCCGTGCCGGCTGGACGGATCTGACCCCCGTGCAATCCCGCGCCATCCCCTATGTGTTGGCCGGGCGAGATTTGCTGGTGCAGTCGCGCACCGGCAGCGGCAAGACGGGTGCCTTTGTGCTGCCCATTTTGGAACGCATTAACCCCCGGCTGAATGCCTGCCAGGCATTGGTGTTGGCGCCCACCCGCGAACTGGCGCAGCAAGTGAGCCATGATGCGGCGCTGTTGGCGGGTGATAGTGGCATAAGGGTCACGGCCGTGTACGGTGGTGTGGGCTATGGACAGCAGTTAGACGCCTTTCGCCAGGGGGCGCATCTGGTGGTGGGCACGCCAGGACGGGTGTTGGATCATCTCATCCGCCGCTCGTTATCCCTGGAATCGCTGCAAATACTGGTATTTGACGAAGCCGACCGTCTGCTCTCCATGGGCTTTTACCAGGATATGCTGGACGTAAAGCATTATTTGCCTGCCAAAGGCGTAAACGGTTATATGTTCTCCGCCACCTTCCCCATTCGGGTGAAGCAGTTGGCCAAACAATTCCTGCGTGAGCCTGATTTCCTGGGGCTGAGCAGTGACAATGTGCATGTGGTGGAGACGGAGCATTGTTATTACATCACACCGGGTATGGATAAAGACCGCAGTCTGGTGCGCATCATTGAAGTAGAAAATCCCGAATCGGCCATCATCTTTTGCAATACCAGAGATCGGGTGCAATATGTGACGGTGGTTTTGCAGCGATTTGGTTATGACGCCGACAGCCTGAGTTCCGACCTGTCGCAGAAAGATCGGGACAGGGTGTTGAACCGGGTACGCCAGGGCACGCTCCGTTTTCTGGTGGCGACTGATGTGGCCGCCAGAGGTATTGATATTCCCGAACTATCCCATGTGATCCAATATGAACCGCCAGAAGACCCGGAGTTATACATCCACCGCGCCGGGCGCACCGGGCGGGCCGGGGCCAGCGGCGTGGCGATCACGCTGGTGAACGAATTGGAAGATACAAAGCTGCGGCGCATTGCCCGGCAGTATGAGATTGAATTACAGCTACGGCCGTTACCCGCTGATGAAGATGTGGCCGCTGTGGTTGGCGAACGGACAACGGTCTTTCTGGAAACCAAACTGCGCGCCCGCGACAAACTACAAACAGAGCGGATGCGCCGGTTTGTGCCGCAAGCGCAAACCCTGGCCGAAAGTGAAGACGGGCTGACGCTGCTGGCCATGCTGCTGGATGATTATTATCAGGCCACCATGTACAAGCCACCGCCCATCAAAGAACCGGAAGAGGTGACACGGCCGTCGGCCCGCCCCACCGACGACAATAAACGTCGGCGACGCAGCGGCCGGCGTGGCCCTAAAAAATAAAATGTTGTAGGGCGATTTGGCAAATCGCCTTACGTTTTCCGAGGAGAATGGCAGCATGTTGGTTCGTCTGATTGGTCTTATGGTTTTGTTAACTGTCTTCCTGGCTGCTTGCGGTGGCAGCGAGCCATACCATGAAACCTTTGATTCTCCCGGTAATTGGAGTACAGACAACGATTCCGAAGTGCGGGGTGAAGTGAGCAATGGCGTTTACGAATTTGAAATCAAGTCAGATGACCTAACCACCTGGACAACGGCCGGTCAGGAATTTAGCGATGGCTGGTATGAGGTAGAAGCCACTCAGATCGGGGGGCCAGATAACAATCTCTTTGGCCTGTTGTTTCGGGTGGATAATGAGACGGACAATTTTTATTCCTTTCAAATTAGCGGCGATGGTTATGCCTGGATCGGCCGTTACGAAAATGGCGGCAACACAGCCGCCACCCCCATTATTGGCGACTGGTGGTTTGAATCAGCAGCCATCAAACAAGGGGCTGGCCTCACCAACCGCCTCAAAGTGCGCGCCGAAGCGGGGAATCTTATCTTTTATGTGAATGACCAGGAAGTAGGCCGGATAACGGATAATTCGTTTACCAAAGGGGATATTGGTCTGATTGCGGGCAGTCTGGGACAAGGCGGTGTGCTGGTGCAATTTGACAACTTTAAGGTGACGCCGCTTGGTGAGTAAGAGCGTAATCGGTAATCCGTAATCCGTAATCGGTAATCCGACCTAAGCCCTCGGATTACGGTTCACGGATTACGGCTCACGAATTTTATGGACGAAACGCCAATCAACATCAACACCGCCGATGAGATGGCGCTGGCGACGCTGCCGGGCATTAGCCTGAAGCTGGCGCAGCGCATTGTGGCCCAGCGCCAGGAGCATGGCGCGTTTGCCGATGTGCAGGGGCTAACGGCCGTGCCCGGCGTCTCCGTCCGCATGGTAGAGCAAATGGCCGACCGCATCACAGTAGCGCCAGCCGCAGAGGGAGCCGAGCCAATGCCTGATGCCCAGGAGGTAACGGCCGGGCCGCCAATGACCACCACGCCAGAGAATGAGGAAATGGAGCCGGAGGTGGTTATTCTCACGCCCCCAGCCGCACCCGAAAGCGAGGAACCAGTGACCGAACCCATCTATGAAACGCCGCCTGCTGCCTATTCCGACATACCGGCCACCGCCCCGCCACCGGCTGCCCGCAGCAGTATGGTCGGCAGCCTGATCGCCGCTCTATTTGGCGCGATATTAGGCACCTCGCTGACCCTTTCCATTCTGTACGGCTTTAACCAGACGTTGCAATATGCCAGCAGCGCCCAGGCCAGCGACCTGCAATTGCAACTGGCAACCGAACTGGAAACCTTGCAGCAGGAGCAGCAGCAGATGCAAAATGATCTGGAAGCCCTGAACAGCCAGGTAGAAACGTTAACCGCCGACCAGAGTGAAAACAGCACGGCCGTGGCCACGGCCCAGGCCGACATCACCCGGCTGCAAACAGCCGCCGCCGATCTGCAAACCAGAGCGGACGACCTGACCGAACGGCTGGAAGCAGTCGCCGAATCGGCGGAGAATTTTGATACCTTCCTCACCGGGCTGCGCGATTTGCTGGTGAATGTGGCCGGGCCGTTGCCGACGGCCGTGCCCACGACCACCCCCACCGAAACGCCCACGCCGCCGCCCACCGATGCTGCCCCTACCGCCACCGCCACCACCGACCCGGCCTTTACCCGCACACCACGCCCCACCGCTACCGCCATTGGCCTTCCTACCGGCACGGCCACTGTCAGCCCCCAGCCATAAGAACCTGAGAAACCAGCTTTTTGGCAAAAAACCGGTTTCTCATTGAAGGAGATTTAATGTCCAGCGAACCAACTTCCACTTACCCCGCGGCCCGGCCTGGTTTTGGGCGGCGGGTGGTTATCGCTTTCGGCCGTTTCCTGAAGGCGTTACTCAAGGTAACGCTGGTCATTGCGCTTATCATCGGCATTGGTTATGGCGCGTACCTCATTGTGCAAGAGTTACAGCGTTCCTTTCTCACGGTCAGCAACCGGGTAGATTACAACCTGACCCAGGTACAGGAAATTGGGCACGACCTGGGAGTATTGGCGGCCACAGTCACGGCCGTACAGTCCGCCCAAGATGCCCGCCTGATAACGCTGGAGTCCACCGTCAACACCAGGTTGACCGATGACCTGGCGCACCAGGCGGATATGCTGGCGGCGCTGGAATTACGGCTGGGCCGCCTGATCACCCAAACCCAAACAATCAACGAACAGATTACGGCGCTAAATGAAGGCGTGGTCGCCTTGCAAGGGGATATTAACGAGAGCAACGGCCGTTTAGATGAACTGGGCGGGCAACTGGATAGCCAGACCAATAGCAGCCGGGAATTGGCCACGCAGGTAATGGATTTGCAAACGGCCGTAGACGCCCTCCCCCTGGCGGATATTGAACAAATGCGGCAGGTTGTCACCCTCTTCCGCGTTTGGGAGATGATCGGCCGCGCCCGGCTGCACCTGCTGGAAAACAACGCCGGGCTGGCCGCCAATGACACCGCCCGCGCCCTGGCGACTGTGGAAGCTATTGCCGCCAATCCCCAAACACACCCTGACCTGCTGCCCCAATTGGCACTGGCCCAGGCGCGCCTGACCCTGGCGAACGCCAATTTGCCGGGAAACCCGGAACTGGCGGCACGCGATCTGGAAAATGGCTGGCGCGAACTGGATGCGCTGTTGGCGTTGCTGTTGGGTGTGGTGGAACCGGTGACGGCCGTGAGTGAACCCACTCCCGCCCCGGAAACGCCCACTCCAGAAAGTTGATACTGGTAATCGGTAATCCGTAATCCGTTTGCCGACAAGAGGGAAAAACATAATGACAACAGATAAGATACGGTGGGGCATTTTGGGAACGGGCATCATTGCCCGTAAGTTTGCGGATGGGTTGGCGGTGCTGCCGGATGCGGTGTTAACGGCCGTAGGCTCCAGAGAGGAGCGCACGGCCACAAATTTTGCTGCCCAATACGCGGTGCCCCAGGCTCATGCCAGTTATGAAGCCCTGGCCCAAGACCCCACAGTAGATGTCATCTATATCGCCACGCCCCATGTATTTCACCTGGAAAACAGCCTGCTTTGCCTGGAACAGGGTAAAGCGGTGTTATGCGAAAAACCGTTTACCATGAACCGGCGGCAGGCCGAGGCCATCTTTTCCCTGGCTGAAGCCAAAGGTCTATTTGTGATGGAGGCGATGTGGACTTACTTTCTACCGGCGGTCACCATGGTGCGCCAACTGCTGCAAGATGGCGTCATTGGCGAGGTACGCATGTTGACGGCCGATTTTGGCTACCGGGCAGCGATTGACCCCCACGGCCGTCACTTTTCCCCGGCGTTGGGCGGTGGCGCGCTGCTAGATGTGGGCATCTATCCACTGGCGCTGGCGCACATGATCTTTGGCCCGCCCACCCAGATTACCAGCATGGCGCATCTGGGTGAAACCGGCGTGGATGAACAGGCGGCGATCATTTTGGGTTATGAAAAAGGGGAATTGGCGCTGCTGCACACGGCCGTGCGCACAGAAACAGTGCAAGAAGCGGTGATTATGGGCACGAACGGCCGTCTCAAAATTCACTTCCCCTGGTGGCAGCCCACGCGCCTCACCCTGACGCAACCAGGGCAGGCTGACCAACTGATTGAACTGCCTTTCACGGGCAATGGGTATAACTACGAAGCGACGGCCGTGATGGACTGTTTACGCAGTGGAAAAACCCAACATCCCCTCATGCCCTGGGCTACCACCCTGGCCTTGCAAGATACGATGGACAAAATCCGCACCCAATGGGAATTGCGCTACCCGGCTGATGAGGAAATGTAATTGAGTAATCGTGTGATTGAGTAATTGCTCAATTACACGGCTACCTCATCTTCTGCCACCCGCATACTGCCCGGTAGAGTAATGGTAAAAACGGTACCCCGATCGTCCCTATTTTTCACGGCGATCACCCCACCATGCGCTTCAGCAATGTTCTTCACGGTAGCCAGACCCACCCCGGACCCCTGGGCCACTTTCAAGGAGCCTTGAATTCCCCGGTAATACTTCTCAAAAACATGTGGCAAATCTTTCTCTGGAATACCCGGCCCCTCGTCAGACACCGCTATTTGAATCACCTGATTACTAAAGTGGGTGCGTATGGCAATTTCGGTATTTTTGGGTGAATACTTCAGCGCATTATCCACCAGATTCAAGATCATGTGGTAAAGGCGCATTTCATCACCCAACACTTGATACGGTTCTCCCTGGCAGGTATACGATATTTTGATGCTTTTTTCCAGCGCCACCCCTTGCACATCATCCATCACGCGCCGAATACCGTCTTGTAGATCACAGGGCTGGCGCACTAACGTCAACATCTCGGTTTTGGTTACAGATTGCAACAGATGATTGATCATTTCCAACATGCGGTCAGCCGCCACGTTAATCTCATGCAGATACCGTACCCCTTTTTCATCGAGATCGGCCGTGCGCTCTAACAAAGACGACCAGCCATTGATGGCTGTCAGCGGGTTTTTCAGGTCGTGGGAAAGCATGTGCATAAATTCAGAGCGATCTTTTTCTAGTTGCTTCACGTAGGTGATATTTTGCATGACGATGATGGTGCCCACATCGGGCACATGTTCGGTGGTGGAGAGGTAGGTTTCCTCACCAATATGTACTTCGCTGGTACGACCCACCCCCTGGCTGATGGCGTCAAACATGGCAGACATGTTTGTCTCCAAAAGCTGGTTAGCCGCCGCATTCGACACCAAAACCATGCCATTGTGATCTAGCACGATCAACGGTTCAGAGAGGGTAAGGGCGGTGGCTTGAATGGCGGCCCGCTGCCGTTCCGATTCTTGGAAAAGGCGGGCATTCTCCACGGCCGTGGCCATCGGATAAGCAAACGCTTCCAGCCGCACCAGGTCTTCTTCTGTGAATGGCCCATTGGCCTTGTTGAACAGGGCCAGCACCCCTACGACTCCATGTTTTACATGCAAGGGTACACAAGCCAACGAACGCGGCTCGCTACCGGATAGCTGGTCTATGGTCGCATCATAATCCGGATGGGCTGCCACCTGATTGGTGACAACGGCTCGGCCGCTGGTGGACACCGTACCGATGATCCCCCGGCTGAGCGGGTAAAGGGAGTCTTTAGAGGGGGAATGGTGTAACGGCCGTAATCCTTGATGCAGCTCATCCAACAGAAAAATATGAACCGCCTCCACTGGCCAATGGTTGTTTACCTGCGCCACTAACACATCATAAACCTTACCCAAATCCAGCGAGGCCGATACCGTGCGCGTCACCTCATTCAGCGCCGAGAGTTCCACCACCCGTTTCGCCAACGCTTCATCAGTAGCCTCATATAACCGTGCATTTTGGATGGCAATCGCCGAAAAATCAGCAATGGCGCTCAAAATTTGCTCGTCACGCACGTCAAAAAGCTGTCCCTTCTCATTGTGCGCGGCCGACAGTACGCCAAACGTGACGCCACCAAGCGTAATGGGCGCAAATGCCAGCGCCTCCACCAGGTAGCCGGTCATCATTTGCGGCTGTGCCTGCCCCGGCTGACGATGTGCCCGCATCGGTTTGCCGGTGCGGATGACCTGCCCGGCAGGGGTATCCTCCCGGATCGCCATACGTGTGCGTCGCAGCCGGGAATCATCAATGCCCAATTGGGCTTCCAGGAATAACTCGCCGGTATTTTCATCCACCAACCAGATGCTTGTTTCACCGGCGGCAGTCAAAGACATGGCGGTAGCGGCTACCTGATTTAGTACCTCTTCCAGGTTTAGCTGGGAAGTGATAGCGGAGGCGATTTGGGAGAGAGCGTCTACCAGGTCGGGTTTTTGTTTGAGGGGTGTAGTTTGTAGATACGGCCGTTCCACAATCCGTAACTGCACCTCCATATGCCCCAGCGTCAACCGGTCGCGGTCGGCCAGCGCATAAGGGGTATTCACCCCGATGGAGCGATCATTGCGTAACGTGCCGTTGGTACTGCCTAAATCAATGAGATACAAGTTGTTGGTGGTAGGCCGCAATGTGGCGTGGCGACGCGATACCCCTTTTGTCTCCGCGCCATAGGGCGTCAGATCAAACATATCAGGGCCATCCATACCCCGCCCCAAAACGATCTCGCCATTAATATCCAGACCAAAGTATTCACCGCTTTCATCACCGGCTACTTCAAACAAAACACGCCACACCGGCCGCTTGTTGGCGGATAGTGGGCTCGTTTCATAAGGGATGGGGTGATATGTGACGCCGCTGGGAAGAGTGCCTGTGGCTGATTGACTGAGTAAATTGGTTTGTTGAAGTGATTTGGCTTTGGTCATAACAAATCGGCGCAAAACAGATAAGTGATTGATATACCTGGAATTTTGAGTCTGTGGGCTTACACAATCTGCCAGCTACCAATCATAACACATCACTATATATCTCAGAATAGTACCTGTAGGGTAGCACTGCATGAGCACAAACCGCCTTAATTGTATCTGGCAGGCAACTAAAATGGGTCAACAAATCGTGAAAAGTTAAAACCCCGGAAAGAGCTTTTCTTTCCGGGGTTTTGTAAATGACCTGCCAATTTTGAAAGCCGAGCTTATCGGATTAGGCGCGCCGCTTAAAAACGCAGAAGTATTTGTTTGTCCAGCGACGGGTGCCGCCACCTTCATGCATCAGTACATCGTAGTTATTCCCGATGTGTACCGGTTGTATATGCACCAGTTCCCACCCTTTAGCGCCCAGCCGGTTCAGTTCGGGCATCATCGCTTCTGGAGAATAGATGGGGAGATTTTCAGCCTCCAGATCGCTCACGTATTCAGACACGGCCGTTTGCCGTGCATCCGCCTCAATAAATCGGGTGAGATATTCCCACTGCTCCATGTGAACCTCCTTGACCGTAAGCCGTGAACCGTAATCGGACTTCGGGCTTCGGATTGCGAGCTACCAATTGTTAAATAACACCCTCAGTACGCAGGGCGGTCACGGCCGTTGCGTCATACCCTAACATGTTCTGCAAAATCTCCTCCGTGTGTTCACCCAACAGCGGCGGTGGATAACGAACGGTGGTTGGTGCAGTGGGAATCCGCAAGGGGGAAGCGATCAGCGGCACACTGCCGGCCGTCGGGTGGGGCACGTCCAGGCGCAATTGGCGGGCGATCACCTGTTCATGGGCAAAAACCTGGGCCATATTGTTGATGGGGCCATTGGGGATGCCAATCTCGTCACACAAGGTCATCCAATCGGCCGCGTCACGAGTGGCAAACAGTTGGTTGAGCATCTCTATCACTACAGCGCGATGGGTCAGCCGGGCGGCATTGGTGGCAAAACGGTCGTCGGTGATCCATTCCGGGTGATTCACGGCCGTGCAAAACTTCCGCCATTGCCCATCATTCCCGCAAGCAAAGGCAAAATAGTGGTCCCGCGCCCGGAACTCCTGATACGGTACAATGTTCGGATGCCCATTGCCATACCGCCCCGGCAACTCCCCGGACACCAGATAATTGCTGGCTACATAAGACATCAATGCTACCTGCGAATCCAGTAATGCCATGTCAATGCATTGACCCTGCCCCGTGCGTTCCCGCGCAAATAAGGCCGCCAGAATGGCATTGCAGGCAAAGATACCTGTCGCCAGATCGGCAATCGCTACCCCCGCCCGCACCGGCTCCCCCACCTCCGGCCCGGTGACGCTCATAAATCCACCCATCGCCTGCACCATAAAATCGTACCCCGCCCGGTCTTTGTATGGGCCGGTTGTGCCGTAACCGGTAATGGTGCAGACAATGAGGCCAGGGCGAAGCTGTTGCAACGTTTCATAATCAAGTCCCCATTTTGCCAGTGTGCCCGTACGGAAATTCTCGACCAACACATCCCCCTGGCGGATCAATTCACGCAAGATTTCCAACCCTTTGGCCGTTTTCAAATTGAGGGTCAGACTGCGTTTGTTGCGGTTAGCGGCCAAAAAGTAAGCGGCTTCTCCCCGACGGCCGTCCGCCGTCTCCGTAAATGGCGGCCCCCACTGGCGTGTATCATCTCCCAACCCTGGCGTTTCAATTTTGATCACATCCGCGCCCAGGTCACCCAACATCATGGTGCAATATGGCCCCGCCAACACCCGCGTCAGGTCAATGACCCGTACTCCGTCCAACAGCCCATTTGTATCCATCTTCCAATCTCCTCAAACCATGTTTTTAACGCACAGACGCGGACCTGTGCTGAGTGTAACCGAAGCAGGCGCAGAGATAAGAACCGCGCATGACCGCTTGAAAATATCGAGATACAATATCTTATGAAGCCTCCCGGTTTTCGGCAAACGGCCGTGTTTGAGACGATAGTCGGTAAACGGATTACGGTTTACGGATAACGGGCTTCGGATTACGCAGCAAAAGGAACCCGGAATGAAACCTGCCCCCTTTGTCTACATAGCCCCCACCTCTTTAGCTGAGGCATTGGCGGCGCTGGCAGAACATGGTACAGATGCCAGTCTGCTGGCAGGTGGGCAAAGTCTGGTGCCGGTGATGAATTTCCGGCTGGCGCAACCGGCCGTGCTGGTAGATTTGAATCGCATCCCGGAACTGGATTACGTGCGGCGGGAAGGCAATGGGCTTATCCACATGGGCAGCATGACCCGGCAGCGGGCGCTGGAACGCCACCCGCTCATCGCCCAATACGCCCCCCTGCTGCATGAAACCATCCCCTACATTGCCCATCCACAAATTCGCAATCGGGGCACCATCGGCGGCAGCCTGGCCCACGCCGACCCCGCCGCGGAACTGCCGGTGATTTTGCTGGCTCTAGACGGCCGTGTCCAACTCCAAAAAACAGGCGGCGCACGGTGGGTAAACGGCCGTGACTTTTACACCGACCTCTTCACCACCGCCCGCGCCGAAGATGAAATCCTGACCGAAATTGACCTGCCGCCGTTGCCACCACGCACCGGCGTCGCCTTCACCGAAGTTGCCCGGCGGCATGGGGATTACGCCCTCAGCGGCGTCGCCGCCGTCGTTACCATAGATGAACGTGGTGTCTGCACCGCCGCCCGGTTGGTCTACCTGAATGCCGGCGACACCCCCATCAGCGCCACACAAGCCGCCGCTTTGTTGGTGGGGGGGCAGGCGGGTGAAGAGGTGTTCACGGCCGTTGCTCACGCGGCCCAACAAGAAATCACCCCCACCACCGACATCCACGCTACGGCCGAATACAAACGCCACCTGGCGAAGGTATTGACCGTCCGGGCACTGCACACTGCATTTTCGAGGGCGAACACACCTGAATAATCACAAAAATCAAACCGGGTCACGTTGTAGGGGCAGGCCTTGTGCCTGCCCTATTGGGCGACCACCAGGGTCGCCCCTACATTACCGGATTATTTTCTTAAACCACAACCATTCGGTGGCCTTTGACAGTACGAAAAGAGACTCGTATGACTGAAACCATAACTATCTCCACCACCATAAATCAACAGGATTACCAACGTGATGTTGAGCCTCGGCTTTTACTAAGTGATTTTTTGCGGCATGAGTTAGGGTTGACGGGCACGCACGTGGGCTGTGAACACGGCGTGTGTGGCGCATGTACCGTTTTGTTTGACGGACAGCCGGTGCGTTCCTGCCTGATGTTTGCCGTGCAGGCCAACGGCCACGAAATTACGACGGTGGAAGGGCTGGCGCAGAGCATGGACGACCTGCACCCCTTACAGCAGGCTTTCTGGGATTCACATGGTCTGCAATGCGGCTTCTGCACCCCCGGCATTTTGATGACCCTGCTCCCTTTCCTGGCCGAAACCCCCCACCCCACCGAAACCGAAGTGCGCGAAGCCCTGTCCGGCAACCTGTGTCGCTGCACCGGCTACCAACACATCGTAGACGCGGCTTTGTTAGCTGCCAGTCGAATGGAGATTGGCAATTAAAAATTGCCGATTGGAATTTTCAATTCATCAAGCCTATGCCCTCACTAAACTCCCTCCCCACCCTTGCTGCTGCTCTTCGCTCTGGCGACTTGTCGTTGACGGCCTATCTTGACCAGTTGATGACGGATTTTAACAAGCGTGAGCCGAACGTACTGGCCTTTGTGCCGGAAAAGAACCGTTTTCACCGGCTGGAGCAGGAAGCAAAAGCATTGCTGCAAAAATATCCAAATCCAGGCCAACGGCCGTCGCTCTTCGGCGTACCCATCGGCGTCAAAGACATCTTCCATGTCAAGAGGTTCGAGACGCAGGCCGGCAGCCACCTGCCCGCCCGCCTTTTGCAAGGTGAAGAAGCCGCCAGCGTCACGGCGCTGCGCCGCGCCGGGGCGCTCATTATGGGCAAAACCGTGACCACCGAATTTGCCTATTTTGCCCCCGGCCCCACCCGCAATCCGCACAACCCGGCACATACACCTGGCGGTTCCAGCAGCGGCTCGGCGGCAGCGGTAGCTGCCGGATTGTCTCCCCTGACGTTGGGCACACAAACCATCGGCTCCATCAATCGCCCTGCCGCCTTTTGCGGTGTGGTCGGTTACAAACCATCGTATGACCGCATTTCCAGAGCAGGCGTCATTCCCCTGGCCGGGTCGCTGGATCACATTGGCGGTTTTACCCAAGATGTGGCCGGGATGCAGATCGCGGCAGCCTTGTTGTGCGCCGATTGGGACCCCACAATGGCCGCGCCCGCACACCGGCCCGTTCTGGGTGTTCCTTCCGGCCCGTACCTGGAACGGGCATCCGTGGTCGCGCTGGATCATTTCGCGCAGGTTTGCACGCGTCTCCGCAACGCCGGTTTTACTGTGGTGGACGTTCCAACCATGGCTGATTTTGATGAGATTTATGCCCGGCATAACCGGATTGTGGCCGCTGAAGCCGCCCGCGTTCACCGGGATTGGTACCGCGTGCATGGCGCCCTGTACCATGAAAAAACCAGAAACCTGATCGAACTTGGGCAACAAATTACCAAAGAGCAACTGACCGTCGCTTTAGCCGGACGCAGCCAGTTACGCAGCCAGCTTGCCGATTTAATGTTTGCGCATGGGCTGGATGGCTGGCTATCGCCGCCGGCGGTTGGCCCGGCCCCCGCCGGACTGGACAGCACCGGTGACCCGGTGATGAATTTGCCCTGGACACACAGCGGCCTGCCCACCGTGACGCTGCCCGCCGGGAAAGATGAGACCGGTTTGCCGCTCGGTTTGCAGTTGACCGGCCACTGGTATGCGGACGAGGAACTGCTCGGTTTTGCCGGGCAGATCGAGAAGGTGTTGGATTTTTGACGCAAAGGCGCAAAGTGGCACAAGAGGCAAAGGAGACAAGAAAAGAATTACCCTTCACGTTTCTTCGCGTCCTTAGCGGATTGATCTTTTGTCTGGTGGGATGTAGTGATGTGGCGGCAACGGCCGTACCCACCCCCCCACACCATCACCCACCGCTACCATATTTCCTACCCCCACGCTGCCCCTACCCCGACCATCATGGAGAGAGAGATGCGATTTTTAGCCTTAGGAGATTCCTATACCATCGGCGAAAGTGTGGCCGAAAACGAGCGATGGCCGGTGCAGTTGGCCGACCGTTTACACGAGCAGGGCATCCGCCTGGCTGCCCCGGAGATCATCGCCAAAACCGGCTGGACAACGGATGAACTGGCGGCGGGTATTAAGGCGGCCCAACCGCAAGGGCCATATGACCTGGTTTCGCTGTTGATTGGTGTCAATAACCAATATCGGGGACGCAGCCCGGAAGAGTACCGGGCGCAATTTGCCGATTTGTTGCCACAGGCCATCGCTTTTGCCGGAGGGGACCCGGCACGGGTGATTGTGCTGTCTATCCCCGATTGGGGTGTGACGCCGTTTGCGGCGCGGCTGGATGGGGCGGCTATCGCTACCGAGATTGACGTTTTTAACGCCATCAACCGGGCGGAAGCGGAGAAGGCGGGGGTGTGGTACGTGGATGTCACGGCCGTGTCCCGCCAGGCCGCCACCGACCCCACCCTCATTGCCGACGATGGGCTGCACCCGTCAGGCAACATGTATACCGCCTGGGTGGGGTTGGTGCTGCCAGTTGTTTTGCAGAAGGTAATCCGTAATCCGTAGTTCGTAAACCGTAAACGACGGATTACGGGCCACGAATTACGGATAACGAGGACAGCATGTTACGACCACAAGATTTTTTTGAACTGGATGCAGAGACGGCCGTGTTCTTTGCCGATTGCGACTATGTGTGGCAGGCATTGGCGCGCATCAAGGAGCATGTGGTACGGCTGACGGGTGGTGAGCAGACCATTTTGGGCCAGGTGATGCCGGGGGCGCATCTGAGTGACCGCCCGATTTATATCGCTGAGGGGGCGCGGGTGGAACCAGGGGCTTACATTCTTGGCCCGGCCTACATTGGGCCGGGGGCGATGGTGCGGCACGGCGCTTTTGTGCGCGAAGAGGTGATCATCTGCGCTGGGGCCATCTTCGGCCACGATACCGAGGCGAAAAATGCGCTGCTGCTGCCGGGGGCACACGCCCCCCATTTTAACTATGTGGGTGATTCCATTTTAGGTCACCGGGTGAATATGGGCGCGGGCACGAAGCTGAGCAATCTGGGTATGTTGAGCGACAAAGACCCGGTGACGGGCAAACGGCCGTCAATACAGATTGGGGTACACGGCCGTGTCTATGATACTGGCCTAGCTAAACTGGGCGCTATCCTGGGGGACGATGTGCAAACCGGTTGCAACGCCGTGCTTAACCCCGGCTGTCTGGTCGCCCCACGCACTCTCATTTATGCCAACCTCAGCCTGCGCAAAGGGTATTACCCGCCCGATTCCATCGTCAAATTACGCCAGGAAATAGAGATTGTAGCCAGGGAATGAGAGTAGCACGGCCGTTTTGCCTGTATAATGCAGCCAATAACGGAGGTAAATATGACTGTCTTAGACCTTTTACCACTTCTGGAAAAACTCAATCGCACTGAGAAAATACAGGCAATGCAATATCTCTTGTCTGAACTGGCGCACGAAGAAAAGACATTAGCTGCCAACTCTCAAAAGGAAACATCAGAAAAATTAGGCTGGCCACCAGAGTTCTTCATCAAGACCTATGGCAGCTTACGAGATGTAAATCTTGTTCGCGAACCATTGAATGATTACGAGATCAGGGAAGAAATGTGATGACTTTTCTGCTCGACACCAATGTATGTATTCGATTCTTGACAGGACGTTCCGAGAAAGTAAAGCTACGATTACAGCAAATCAACCCCGATGAAATTGCTGTCTGCTCGGTTGTAAAAGCGGAGTTGTTCTACGGGGCCAGACGGAGTAACAATCCAGAAAAGAGTTTGCAAGCGCAAATTCAGTTCCTCAATCAGTTCAAATCCTTTTCCTTTGATGATTCCACAGCTGTAGCATATGGGTCAATTCGAGCTGACCTGGCTGCGAAAGGAACGCCCATCGGCCCAAATGACCTGATGATTGCAGCCATTGTTCTATCTAACGATCTGACATTGATCACGCACAACGTTTCTGAATTTGGTCGTATTGGCGCTCTGAAAATTGAAGATTGGGAAAGCTAAATATGACCGAATCGAGAACTAATGGAACCCGTGTCGTAGTAGCGATGAGCGGCGGGGTGGATAGCTCGGTGGCGGCGGCGCTGCTGAAGGAGCAGGGCTACGAGGTCATCGGCATGATGATGCGGCTGTGGAGTGAGCCGGGCATTGGCGAATCCGCGCCGCTCAACCGCTGCTGCACGCCCGACCAGATGGCTGACGCCCGCCGTGTGGCCGGGCTGTTAGGCATCCCCTTTTACGTGGTGGACGTGCAAGACCATTTCCGCCAGACCATTGTGCAGTTTTTTATTGACCAACACGAATTGGGGCGCACACCCAATCCGTGCGTGGAGTGCAATCGACAAATTCGCTTTACCTATTTGCTGGAACGGGCGCTGGCGCTGGATGCCGACTATCTGGCAACCGGCCATTATGCCCGCGTCGTTCACACGCCCGCCGGTTACGAAATCCGCAAGGGGGTGGATGAGCATAAAGACCAATCCTACGTGCTGCACATGTTGACACAGGCGCATCTGGCGCATCTGCTTTTTCCGGTGGGTGAATACACCAAGACGGAAGTGCGCGAACTGGCGCGCCGCTTTGGGCTGCCCGTGGCCAGCAAGGACGAGAGCCAGGATTTGTGCTTTTTGGGTGATGGTGACTACCGCCGCTTTTTACGGGAGTACAGTCAAAAGGCGGCCCGACCCGGGCCGATTGTAGATACGGTCGGGCAGGAACTAGGCCAGCATGAAGGGCTGGCGTTTTACACCATTGGGCAACGCAAAGGGCTGGGTATTACCACCGGTCAGCCGGTGTTTGTCATTCGCAAAGATGTAGCCCGCAATGCGTTGATTGTAGGCACACATGAAGAATTGGGGCAGCAAACGCTGGTGGCGCGGGATGTGAATTGGCTGAACGGCCGTGCCCCCACCACCGCCATTCCCGTACAAATCAAAATCCGGTACAAGGCCAGGGCCGTTGCCGGAGTGGTAGAGGATGTGGGTGACGGCCGTGTCCATTGCACCTTCCACGAACCCGTCTTTGGCATCACCGCCGGGCAGGCGGCCGTCTTTTATGATGGCGACACGGTGTTAGGCGGTGGCATTATTGCCGAAGTCGAAGGTCAGCACGCATCAGGGGAGAGCATTCCTCTGCAACTCGCCGAAAGGGGAAAAGCATGATCAACGCTTCCGGGGTGATATTGGGCTTCTTGCTGGCGACGGCTTATGGCGCAGGTTTCCATCTGATCATGGGCGGCCCGGCAAGACGCATTATTCTCTATGTGCTGGCCGCCTGGGTCGGCTTTGCCGTAGGCCACTTTTTGGGGGATTTTATCAACCTGGAACTATTTAATCTGGGGGCGCTGCACCTGTTCAGCGCCAGCCTGGGCGCGTGGATTGCCCTGATTGCCAGTTGGTGGCTGGCGGGGGAGGAGAAGGGGCAGGGTAATCGGTAATACCAGATAGCGCGGGCGCAATTTAGGCGCCAGTTGGCGTACAATCTCCGCAGCCAACGAAAAATGCACCGTCGTCCACAACGAGCCTTCCAGATAAGGATCCATTCCCGGAAATGGTGAGGGCATTTAGATTTTCTCTGATCTTGTAACGCGATTTGGCAAATCGCGTTACAGCAATTTGTCGGCGAAGGCTGGCAAGGCGGCCGTGCCGCCGGTGTGCCAGAAGAGGACGGACTGCCCGCGGGTGAAGGCGCCCCAGCGAATCAGGTCAATCAGCCCGGCCATAGCCCGGCCCGTGTACACCGGGTCGAGCAAGATGCCTTCTAGCTGGGCCACCATGCGGATCGCTTCCCGTTCGCCCTCGCCGACTACCGCATACCCCCCACCCAGATAATCATCATTCACATCTACCAGGTCGGCCACGGCCGTTGTCCCCAATCCCAGGTGTGTAGCTGTAGCCGTCGCTAAGGCGGCGACGTGCATTTGCAGTTCTTCGGCAGGGTGGTCAATGCTGATGCCAATGATACGGCCGTGAAAACCCGCCACTTTTGCCCCCAGCACCATGCCTGCCTGGGTGCCACCGCTGCTGCTGCCCATGATCACAAAATCTATGTTCACGTTGACCTGGGCCAACTGCCCCGCCAGTTCCTCCATCGCCAGCACATAACCCGTCGCTCCCAGCACATTGGAGCCACCCAATGGTATCACATACGGCTTGCGCCCCATCGTTTCCACTTCCGCTACCACTTCCGGTATTACCTGGCTGCGCTCCCGGTCGCCCGTCCAATAGAGGTGTGCGCCCAACAGGTGATTGAGCAGCAGGTTGCCTGTTGTCGTGGCTGGCGGCTGCCCACGCAGCACCAGACTACATCCCATTCCATATTTGGCGGCGGCAGCGGCCGTCTGGCGACAATGATTGCTCTGCGCCGCGCCGGTGGTAATCAAATGGTCACAACCATGCGCCAGAGCATCGGCCACCAGGAATTCCAATTTGCGCGTTTTGTTGCCACCACCGGCCAGCCCGGTCTGGTCATCTCGCTTGATGTAGATGTCCGGCCCACCCAGATGCCGGGTGAGCCGTTCCAACTTTTCCAACGGCGTGGGCAGGTGGGCAATAGAGAGGCGAGGTGGGTAGTTTGGTTTCATGGGAGAATTATATCTCGTAACCGGTAATCCGTAATCCGTAAATCGGAAGTCGGAGGTCCGAAGTCGGACTTCGGATTTCGGGCTTCGGCTCACGGACTACGGCTTACGGATAAAGGGCAAATAAACCGGCCACCAGACACGCACGGCATTAGGCTGACTGACGCTGTCTACGCCATCTGGCCCGGCGACGGTGAGGGTGACGGTGTAGCTGCCGGGTTGGGTATAGGTGTGGCTGGGGTTAAAATCAGTGCTGGTCTGACCATCGCCAAACTGCCAGGCAGCAGTCAGGTTTTCACCCACGGAGAGATTAGTGAACTGGACGGTGAGGGGGGCAGGGCCAATGGTGGGCACGGCCGTAAAATCAGACGCTACGTGGTTAGTCACCGTCACCACAAAGCTGGTGAAATAGGCGTCATATTCGCCGCTGTGGGTGATGGCATAAGCGTTGGCGGAAACCGGGAAATCGGTAGAGAGAGTGGCCCCGGCCAGATAGATACGGCCGTCGTCACTTCTATCCAACGCCAACCCTTTATCCCAGTTATTGCCGCCCACAAATGTGCCATAGGCAAGCTGGCGGCCGGTAGGGTTTAACACCGTCATAAAGGCGCTTTGCCCCCCCGTCAGGTCAGGCATCCAGGCATCGGGTGAAACAGGGAAATCGGCCGACCAGGTTTCGCCGGTAGCAAACAAATTATTATCCGCATCCAATGTGAGGCCATTCACCTGGTCTGCCAGGCTGCCACCTAAAAACGTGCTGTAGCGGAAAGCCGTCGCCTGTGGATTTACCTTCGCCACAAAACCATCACTAACGCCGGAAAAATCAACAGCAAAAGCTTCAAGCGTGGTCGGGAAATCGGCCGAATAGGTGACGCCGCCCACGTGAGCGTTTCCCTCGGCATCTACCGTCAGCCCATAGGCCCGGTCTTCGCCGCTGCCACCCAGATAAGTGGCGTAGCGCAAGGTGGGTGTTTGAACGTTTATACTCATCAGAAAGGCATCAAAGTCGCCCTGCAGCGTTGGCCCCAAAACGCCAACAGTGGTAGTGAAATCTTCGGAATTGGTCCAACCTGTGGTGTAGGCATTGCCGGCGTCGTCCAGGGTAATAGCCCGCCCTTCTTCCTGGTTACTGCCACCCAAACGCGAGGCATGAAGCACGGCCGTGCCCGCCGCATCCAATACCAGCAAAAACATATCTCGCCCCCCTGCCGGCTGGTTATTTACGCTGTTGGTGCTGGTGATAAAGTCGGTGGAGGTGGTGCTGCCGGTGACATACGCATTGCCTTCGCTGTCAATAGCTACGGCCATCGCCCGATCTGGCTCTGACCCACCTAAAAAGGTGCAATACACCAGGCCACTGCCATCGGCCTGCACTTTCAGCAAGAAACCATCACCGCTGTCATTGTAAGTGGTGTCATAACCGGGCACATCGCCAAAGAGGGAGCAAAAGTCATCAGACGCCGTATTCCCCACCACATAGGCATATCCCTGGTCATCTACGACCACATCGGTCGCCTCGTCCAGAGCAAAAAAGACCTGGGTGTAGAACCAGAAGATATATTCCGCCTGGCTGCCATCGGGGTTAAATTTGGCAATGAAGGCGTCAATGCCGTGATTGGGCGCCAATGTCTGCGTTCCAGTGGGGAAGTTAGTAGATTCACTTCGCCCCACCACATAAACACCGCCTGCCTGATCGACGGCAATGCTGTGGCCGTAGTCGGGTAAGTCACCGCCGAGATAGGTGCCGTAGATCGGTAATCCGTAATCGCTAATCGGTAATCGGTAATCGGTAGAGGGAGTGCGGGCAAACACGGCCGTAACTAACCCCACCAACAACAAGGGCAAAGCGCACACCAGGGACAACGTGAGTATTCGACGAATCATAAAGCGTTCCTTTTGTCAGGTAATAGAAAAGCGTCATAATTGTAACCATGACGACCCAATAAGGTAGCAACTGGCAAACAGCAAAGATTATCGGCAACCTGCTATTGCACCGACTTTTCACCGTCGCTCCCCATAAGCGACGCACGCGAGAGAGGGTGAAATTCATAATTCATCCTTCATAATTCGTAATTCTGCAAAGGAGTTTGTATATGTCCCAACGAATGAATCGTGTTTTGTGGTTGACGGCCGTGCTGCTGTTAGCCATCACCACCCTCATCCGGCAGCAGCAGTTGCTGGCTCAAAGCACCCTATCTCCCAGTGGCGGTACGGCCGTTCCCTGCCAGAACGGCACGGCCGTCGGCTACCCGTGTGACCGTGTAGACCTGCTCGCCTTCGCTTCCAAAATGGAGTTGGGCGCTACCATTACCGACAGTCTGGTCGCCAACCTCTGGGGTTGGACAGACCCGGAGACTGAGAAAGAGTATGTGCTGTTGGGTCTGCCGGAAGGTACCGCTTTTGTGGATGTCAGTAATCCATTGACGCCAACCTATCTGGGGCTGCTACCCACCCATTTTGCCACCGCCACTCTCTCCGTCTTTCGGGACATGAAAGTGTACCAGAACCATGCCTACATCATTGCCGACGCGCCCAGCCAGAACGGGATGCAGATTTTTGACCTGACCACGTTACGGAGCATTACTACCCCCACCACCTTCAGCGAGACTGCCCATTATGATGGCCTCGTGGACGGGCACAACATCTTCATCCACGAGGCCACCGGCTACGCCTATGTGGTGCGGCGCGGTGCGGGCGTTTGCAACACCGGCACAGTAATGCTTGACCTGCAAGACCCACTAAACCCGGTGGATGCCGGTTGTTATGGTGATGGTGGCATTGCTTCTGACCTGCAATGTGTGCTGTATCATGGCCCTGATGCCGATTACCAGGGGCGGGAGATTTGCGCCATTGCCAGCGATGATAACGTTGTCATAGCCGATATTAAGCACCCAACCACGCCAACGTTAGCCATCCGGGATTATCTCCATGCTGAACGCGCCCACAGCGCCTGGTTTACGGAAGATCATCGCTATTTTCTCACTGTAGATATGGATGACGAACATCATCACGGTTTGAACACCCGTGTTTTCATCTGGGACGCCTCTGACCTGGACAACATTCCCCAAGACCCGGTCATTTACACCGGCCCCACCACCGGCAGCGACCACAACATCTGGATACGTGGCGATTATGCCTACATCGGCAATTTACGCGCCGGGCTGCGTATTTTAGATTTGCGCCAGATTGGCAGCGGGCAGCTTAGTCAGGCAGCTTATTTTGATAACTTCGCCCCAAACGATTTTGCCGGGCATGAACAGGGGGCATGGGCGGTTTATCCGTATTTTGAAAGCGGGGTGGTGGCGATCAGTGACCGGACAGAGGGGTTGTTTTTGGTACGGCCGTTGCTGGAACAAACATTTCTGCCAATAGTGATTAAATAGGTACTTGGGTAATTGGATAATTGGGTAATTATCCAATTACCAATTCTCCCACGGGTCCATCTCAAACAGCTTGAAGTAGATGTATTTGGTGATGATGCCCACAGAGACAATGACGGGCACAATCACCAACGCCGTCAGCACCCCGGCTAAAGCCAGCGAAGCAATGATGGCAATAAACACAATGGCCGGATGAATGTTCAGGCTGTTGCTCATCACCCGTGGCCGCAACCAGATATTTTCTACCATCTGTATCAGACTCAGCAGTGACAGTACCAGAATGGCAAACAGCAGATTAGAGGTGATAGGCAAGGTGGTGGAACCGGTGAAAAGGGCCACGGCCGTGGCAATAGCAATCACAATTGCCGGCCCCACCGATAGCAGCACATCAAACACCGCTGCCAGAATGCCAAATACCACCGCGCCGGGTAAGCCGATAATCAACGCGCCAACGGCCGTCAAAAACCCCACAATCACCGACAACCGCAACTGCCCCTGGAGATAACGCCGCCAGACAAGCTGTATTTCTGCATACAGGCGACGGCCGTCGCCTTCATACCCCTCCGGCAGCCAACGGAAAAACCATTCACGCAGATTACTCCAATCCAGCAGCAAATAATAGGTTGTGACAATAACCACTAAAATCCAGCCAAGATTCGTCGTTGTCGCCTGAAATATCTGGAAGATCACATCTGCCTGGAGCAGGTCAGGCGCTGCTGCCGCCGATTCGGAAAACAACAGCGCCGGTTGAATCTGATAATTAAAAATAACCCAGGGACGATCCAGATACGCGGTTTGAATCTGGTCCAATATCGCCTGAAATTCTATCACCAGACTGGCGGTTTGTTCCGAAATCACCTGCACCACCACAAACCCAATTAGCACAAAACCGGCTAATGACGCCAGATAAACCAGCAGTACCACCACAGATCGTCTCAACTTCATCCGTTCATGGGCAAATGAAACCACCGGATTCAAGATGAAGGCCAACAGCGCCGAAACCGCCATCGGCCCCAGCAGCGCCCGCGACTGATAGAGCAACAAGGCCGAAATAATCAGCGCCAAAATTAAAACAAGATACCGGGTAGAACGACTCCAGGGTTTACTCATATCTCTTACAAGGACAACCTCCAAACCGTTTGGGCTAAATTTTATCTACTTCTTCTTTCCCAACAAACATGCCCCACCTAAAAGAGCAGGGCTGTTCAAAGACAGGTCTGTCCAAAAGGACAGGCAAAAAAACTGTCCTTTTTACGTGCCTGTCGCTGTCCCGTTGCCGGATGTGGGCAAACGGCCCCCTACGTTACTATCAGGTGGCAAAGGGTTTCGTTTTATTGTCAACGGAGTCTGTCCCGTTACTTCATATCATACGAGGAGTTCACATATGAATGAGACATCCATAGTTGATTACATCACAAACACTTTTCCTGGAGTCGAAACCACCACCACAGGAGGGTTTCATGCAAATCGTACTAATTGACACATTCGTTGTGCCAGAGGCATCTAAATCGGCATTTATTGAAAAAGCAAAGGAAAGTGCCAGCTTTCTGCGAACCCTTCCGGGATTTATCGAAGGGTACATCTACGAGAAGAGTGACGGCGACAGCTCTCATAATATGGTGACGACCGCCGTCTGGCAGGATCAGGCGGCGTTTGAACATGCCAGGAATGCGGCTGCTGCGGAATTTCAGAGCCGGGGATTCAATCCCCAAGAGATCATGAGCAGCCTGAATGTCACTGTTCAGCGAGCCGTCTATCAGCGATCACCCTATTAGCGCAACGTGTGCATAAAGGAGTTTGTTATGCTAGATCAGTTATATCCTACAGTATTGATTACTGGTGTCACGCGCGGGCTAGGATTGGCGCTGGCGCGGGTTTTGGCGCAGCGCGGCTGGCACCTGATTATCAACGGCCGTAACCAAGCCACCCTGCAAACCGTCCACCGGGAACTGAGCGCACATACGCAGGTCACGGCCGTGCCCGGCGACGTGACCGACAAGGCGCACCGGCAGGCATTGGCCGTGGCCGCCCAGGCCGCCGGTGGCCTGGATGCCGTCATCAACAATGCCAGCTTTTTAGGCCCCAGCCCCCAGCCCAACCTGCTCGATTATCCCCTGGACGTTCTGGCACAGGTGTACCAGGTGAACGTCATGGCCCCGCTGGCCGTTTTGCAAGCCGTCCGCGCCCAACTGAAACCGGGGGCGCGCCTCATCAACGTTACCAGCGACGCGGCCGTGGAAGCGTACCCCGGCTGGGGTGGCTACGGCAGCAGCAAGGCGGCGCTGGAACACCTCTCCGCCATCCTGGCCGAAGAAAACCCCCGGCTGCGTGTCTTCTGGGTAGACCCCGGCGACATGCAAACGCAGATGCACCAGGAAGCCTTCCCCGGCGAGGATATTTCCGACCGCCCCCTACCGGAAACGGCCGTACCCGCTTTTGTCACCCTTCTCGAAGGCGATTGGCCCAACGGCCGTTACCAGGCGCGGGAGTTGCTGACGGAGGTCGGTAATCGGTAACCGGTTATCGGTTATCGGTCGTTAGCGCACCGATTACCGATTACTGATAACCGATTACCTGGTGTAAAACCATGTTCGCCACCCTCCAATCCCCCCTCCCCACCCTGGAATTTGACCTGCCGCCGGAACTGGAAGCGGGGCAGCCGCCGGAAGCGCGTGGGCTGGCGCGGGACCAGGTGAAACTCATGGTCTCCCATTACCGGGATGACCGGATTTACCATACCCGCTTTGACCAGATTCCCCACTACCTGCAAGCCGGGGATGTGGTCGTCATCAACACCAGCGGCACCATGAACGCCGCCCTGCACGTGCAGCGGGCCGATGGTACGCCGTTGGAACTGCACCTTTCTACCCGCCTGCCCGCCGACATCTGGAGCGTAGAACTACGACGGCCGTCCGGCCACAGCACCACACCCTTTTTCGACGGCCGTGCCGGGGAACAACTGGCCCTGCCCGGCGGCGGGCTGGTCACGCTGCTCACGCCACATAACCCGGCGCAACGCCTCACCTCCTCCTGGCACAACGTTTTTCTCACCAACCACCGCGTCCGGTTGTGGCTGGCTGTTTTGCAGCTGCCCCTGCCACTGGGCGACTATTTGCAGCAGTATGGTTTCCCCATCCGCTACAGTTATGTGACCGATGCCTGGCCGGTCAGCTATTACCAGACTGTCTATGCGAATGAGATTGGCAGCGCCGAAATGCCCTCCGCCGGGCGTGCCTTTACCCCGGAACTGATCACCCAACTGGTTGCCAAAGGGGTACAGGTGGTGCCGCTCATATTGCACACCGGCGTCGCCAGCCCGGAAGAACACGAACGGCCGTATGAGGAGTATTATCGTGTGCCGGCGGTGACAGCCACGGCCGTGAACCAGGCCAGGCAGCAAGGCAAACGCATCATCGCCGTGGGCACCACCGTCATCCGCGCCCTGGAAAGCGTCACCGACGAGCAGGCCGTCACCCACGCAGGCACGGGCTGGACCGATGTGGTCATCACGCCACAGCGCGGCATCCGCGCCGTCAACGGGCTGCTCACCGGCCTGCATGAACCAGAAGCGACCCATCTGGCGATGCTGGAAACGTTGTGCGGCCGTGCCCACTTGCACCACACTTACCAACAGGCGCTCGCCCACCACTACCTCTGGCATGAATTTGGCGATTTGCATTTGATTCTGCCGTAGGGGCAACCCTTGTGGTTGCCCCTACACCCCCCTTTGCCCAAACCCCCATTCTGTGCTAAAAAACGGCATACTTTTTTGTCCTTTCAGGTTGTTGAGCTTCCCACAAAACCATGCACGAGATACAAAAATCCGGCCAATTGTTTACCAGGTATGAAACACCGGTAACGGTGGCTGATACCCTGAGGCTGCTGGCACAATACGGCCGTGCCGCCCGCCTCATTGCCGGTGGGACTGACCTGTTATTGGAACTGGCCCGCCGCCAACGTCCCGGTGTGGAGATACTCATTGACGTCAGCCGCATTCCCGGTCTGAACGAAATCAAACTGGACGCTGATGGCCTCATTCACCTGGGGCCACTGGTAACACATAACCAGGTAGTGGCCTCGCCGCTGCTGGTGGCACGGGCGCTGCCGCTGGCGCAGGCCTGCCTGGAAATTGGCTCACCCCAACTGCGCAACCGGGCCACCGTCGCCGGCAATCTCGTCACCGCCAGCCCCGCCAACGATACCATTTCCGCGCTCATGGCATTGGGGGCACAAGTGACGTTGGCCTCCACAAACAGCCAGCGCACCATCCCGCTCCATGCGTTTTACACCGGCGTACGGCGCACGGTGATGCAGTCGGAGGAGATGCTCATTGATATTTCCTTCCCCGCACTGGCGGCCGATCAACGCGGCATTTTTGTCAAGTTGGGGCTGCGCCGAGCACAAGCTATTTCGGTGGTGCATCTGGCGATTGTGCTGCGGCTGGCGGGGGATGTGGTTACGGCCGTGACCATCGCCCAGGGCAGCGTCGCTCCCACCGTCATCACCAGCCCGGCTGCCGAAGCATATCTGACCGGCAAATCGTTGACCGATGAAACCATTGCCGAAACCGCCCGCTTAACGGCGGCCATTCCCACACCCATTGATGATATTCGCGGCACGGCCGTGTACCGCAGCGAAATGATCACCGTGATGGTGCGACGGGCGCTGGCGACGCTACATGAGGGGCAGGAACACAGTCAATGGCCCGAACAACCGGTCATGCTGGCCGCCGACGTAACGCCCACTCACCTGCCAACGGCCGTGAGCCATGATGAACAGACGCTCATTGAGGCAACGGTGAACGGCCGTCCACTGCGCGCACCAGGCTTAAACAAGACCCTCCTCCACTGGCTGCGCGATGAAGCGGGCCTAACCGGCTCAAAAGAAGGGTGCGCCGAAGGCGAATGTGGCGCGTGTACAGTGTATCTGGATGGGACGGCCGTGATGTCATGCCTGGTACCGGCGGCGCGGGCACATGGCACGCACATCGTCACCATCGAAGGGCTGGCTGAAAACGAGCAACTCCACCCCTTACAACAGGCGTTTATTGAAACCGGCGCGGTGCAGTGTGGCTACTGCATCCCCGGCTTCATCATGTCCGGCGCTAAACTCCTGGAAGAAATTCCCCAGCCCACCCACGCCCAAATTCAGCAAGCCTTCAGCGGCAACCTCTGTCGCTGCACCGGCTATTACAAAATAATTGAGGCTGTCGAAAAGACAGCCTCCCTATAACTATGAGCATAGGAACATCACCCTATCGTGTGGATGCGCCGGGTAAAGTGACCGGGGCGGCTTTGTTTCCGGGGGATTTGACGCGGGAACGGCTGCTGCACGCCAAAGTGCTGTTTAGCAACCAGCCCCATGCCCGCATGGTGCGCATGGATACGGCCGCAGCCGCGGCTGTGCCCGGCGTCATTGCCATCTTCACGGCCGTTGATGTGCCGGTGAATGAGTATGGGCTGACGATGTTTGACCAGCCGGTGCTGGTGGGCGTCAATGCCAGTGGCGAACCCGAAGCGGCTTCGGGCCGCAGCCCCGTCCCCTCTGATGTCAGCCGGTGGGAAGGGGATCAGGTGGGGATCATTGTGGCGGAGACGGAAGCGGCGGCGGCCGAGGCGCGGGAGCGGATCGAGATTGAGTGGGAACAGTTACCGCTGCTGCCGGATATAGACACGGCCGTGCGCGATGAACTTCTGCTCCACCCCGAACACCCCGCCCAGAGCAACATTTACCATCACTACAAAATCCGCAAAGGGGATATGGCTGCCGGTTGGGCCGCCGCCGACACAATCGTCGAGGGTGAATACCACCTGCCCAACCAGGAACACGCCTATTTGCAGCCGGAAGCGGCCTTGAGCTATGTGGACGAGCAGGGGCGGGTGACAGTGGAAATTGCCGGGCAGTGGACGCATGAAGACCAGGCGCAAATTGCCCATGCGCTGGATTTGCCGCCAGAGCAGGTGCGCATCATTTACCCGGCCATTGGCGGGGCGTTTGGTGGGCGGGAAGATATGTCGTTACAAATTGTGATGGCGCTGGCCACATGGAAATTGCACCAACGCGGTGAAACACGCCCCATTCGCTGCGTCTGGAGCCGGGAAGAGAGTATTATCGGCCACCACAAACGGCATAGAGGCCGGGCCAAAACACGGTGGGGGGCCACAAAAGAGGGGAAGATTACGGCCGTAGAAGCCGAAGTGTATATGGATGCCGGCGCCTACAATTACACTACCAACAAAGTGATGGGCAACTTTCACCTGACGGTCGGTGGGCCGTATGAAATTCCCAACGCGCATATTGACAGCTACGCCGTCTATACCAACAGCGTACCCGGCGGCGCGTTTCGCGGCTTTGGTGCGCCGCAGGGCTGTTTTGTGGCCGAGTCGCAGATGAACAAACTGGCCGAGGCGCTGGGCATGGACCCGGTGGAACTGCGCCTGAAAAATTGCTACCGCGAAAACAGCATTGGCATCACCCAAACCCCCCTACCCGCCGGTGTCAGCCTGCCACAGGTGATTAAGGCGTGTGCGGCGAAAGCGGGATGGCAGGTAGCAGAGCCTGCCCTGAGGTCGCCGAAGGGTGGCAAGTTGCAGGTGGCAGGTGAAGAATCTCCCAATCTCGCGGTGTCCTCACCGCCAATCTCCCAATCTCCTTTTCAATCCCTCCCCCCAAACCCCGCCACCCTCCGCTTTGGCCGGGGCTTCGCCTGCGCTTATAAAAACATCGGCTACTCCTTTGGTTTCCCGGAGCGGTGTGAGGCGACGATTGAACTATATGGCGCGGGCAGCGTGGAGCGGGTGGTGCTGAAACATTCGGCGGCGGAGGTGGGGCAAGGCACACACACGGCGTTGCGACAGATGGCGGCGACGGCCGTGGGCGTGCCGCTGGAAATGGTGGAACTGGTGATGTCGGACACGGCCGTGACCCCTGATTCCGGCTCCGTTTCCGCTTCGCGCATGACGTGGATGGCCGGGAACGCCATTCAACTGGCCGCCGAGGCCGCCAAACAAGAGTGGACAGATGAAGACCGCCCGGCCATCGGCCATGCCCGGTTCACGCCGCCGGCCACCGAACCATTAAACCCGGAAACCGGCCATTCTACGCCCAACTTTGCTTATGGCTACGTGGCCGAATGTGTGGATTTGGCGGTAGATATTGAAACGGGACACATCCACCTGCTGCGGGTGGTGTGCGCCGATGACGTGGGCAAGGCGATCAACCCTCGGCTGATTGAGGGGCAAATTGAAGGCGGGGTGGTACAGGCGTTGGGCTATGCGGTGACGGAGGAGTTGGTAGTAAAGGACGGCCGTACCCTCAACCCCCGCTTCAGCACCTACCTTATCCCCGGCGTCTGCGACATTCCGGATCAGGTAGACTCCGTTATTTTGGAAATCCCCGACCCGCGTGGGCCGTGGGGCGCGCGCGGCATGGCCGAAATGCCCTTTATCCCCCTGGCCCCGGCCATCGCCGCGGCCCTGCACGACGCTACCGGCGTCTGGTTCAACGAAATCCCGCTGACGCCGGGCAAGGTGGCGGCCAAACTGCGTGAAGCGTGATGCGTGATGCGTGACGGGTCACGCATCGCGCATCAGACCAATCCTAAACTTCCAAAGGTAATCAACATGGAACACATCATCCAACAACTAAGTGAGAAAGTAACTACTGCGGAAGAGGATATTCTGCGCTTTTTCCGCGAGATTGTGGCGATTCCGAGCATGAACAGTGATATTGAAGCCGTCGGCCGACGCATTGGCGAAGAGATGACAAAGCTGGGTTATGACGCGGTGTACGTGGATAAATATGGTTCTATTGTGGGCAGGATTGGTAACGGCCGTAGAATCCTGCTCTACGATACGCACATAGACACCGTCGGCATTGGCGACCCGGCGCAATGGGAATGGGACCCGTTCATCGGCAAAGTGGAAGATGGCCTGTTGTACGCTCGCGGGGCGCTGGACGAGAAAAACAGCACCCCCGGCATGGTCTACGGCCTGGCTTTTGCCCGCGATCTGGGACTATTAGACGGCTTCACCTGTTACGTCCTGGGCAACATTGAAGAGTGGTGCGATGGCGTGGGCTGTGCCGCTTTCCACGATTGGGAAGGGGTACATCCCGACTTTGTGGTTATTGGCGAACCGACCAACATGAAGGTGTATCGCGGCCACAAGGGGCGCTACGAACTGGAAGTGACCGGCAAAGGCAAAAGCGCCCACGCCGCCAGCAATTACATGGGCGATAACGCCGTTTACAAGATGCTGCCGGTGATTGAGGCCATTTCCCGGTTGGAAGAAACATTCACACCGGATGAATTTCTGGGGATCGGCCGTATCACCGTCACCAAAGTCAGCAGCGTCAGCCCCAGCAACAACGCCGTGCCCGACGAATGTACCATCTTCATTGACCGCCGCATCACCTTTGGCGAAACAAAGGAACTGGTGCGCGCCCAAATCGAAGCTATTATTCCCGCTGCCACCAGGAAAGATTTTGAGATTCGCGGCCTCACCTATACGGAGCCGAGCCATACCGGGGCGGTTTATGAATATGAGCAATACTTCCCGTCCTGGGCATTTCCCGAAGATCATCCGCTGGTCACGGCCGGCCGGGAAACGATGCGCGCGCTCTGGCCAGATACCAATGATTTTCACGGACAGGGCAAATGGGACTTCTCCACCAACGGCAACTACTGGGCGGGCAAATTGGGTATCCCTTGCATCGGCTTTGGCCCCGGCAATGAAATCTACGCCCATGCGGTCAATGAGCATGTGCCTCTAGCTGATGTGGTGGAGGCAACGAAGTTTTATGGGTTACTGCCCTTGATGTTGAGAGGCGTTATCTGACGCGCAGCCACCGAATGGAATTCGGCGTCTGACATGCACAAACGCGCTCAAGCGCGTTTTGATGAGTATTGTGGAAAAATGCGTATCAAATCTGGAGATGGATCAGGGTAATAATTCATGGACAGGTAATGCAGCTACTTCTTCCCCGTCTAAAACAACAGGCACTGTATCACTCTCTCGATAGGTGATCATGTGATGATAGGTGGGATGGGCTGTGGGGCCAGAAGGCTGTGTGTACACCTCAATCTGGCGTTCTGGCAGGTTAACAATCCAATAGACTTGAATACCGGCGCGGGCATAAATTCGCTTTTCCCAATTTTGATCCTGGTTGATGGTGCTATCGGCCACTTCCACGATCAAGGCAACTTCTTCCGGCATCGGGTGGCGCTGAATAAAATCACGGCGTTTACCTTTTACCACCAGCACAGCTGGCTCTGGTTCACTGTCTGACATGGTAACAGGCTGTTGTAAACTAACAAAAAAATATCAGGAATGATTGCTGTGATGGCTTCTCGAATCGTCTCGGTAACAAAGGTGTGGGGGGGGGTTAATAGTCATTTTTTCTACCAGATACCCTTCCAGGAGTTCAAGGCGGTCATCTTCGGTAAGTAAACCGGCTGCTATCATCTCATGGTAGCGTTCGACGCTGATCTGCCATAATTGTGGCTGGGCCTGGATTACTTCGTTGGTTGAGGGATTTAGAAGTAAAGTCATTTCTCTATTCCAAAGAATACAAATCATCAATCCTGGCGCTGATTATAACATGAATGATTATATTGAATGCCGGTCTATTTACGGCAATACAAAGCTGATTCCCAGAGACAAGTTGGCGTTGCGCGCGGCCGTGTATGCCATCATCGTCCACCAGGGCAAAATCTTGCTGCTCAACTCCCGTTCGGCCCATTTGCTGGCGCTTCCGGGCGGCGGTGTGGAAATTGGCGAGCCAATGATCACAGCCTTGAAACGCGAGGTACGGGAAGAGACGGGACTTGAGGTGGAAGTTGGTCAGTTTCTGCATTTTGAAGAAGAATTCTTTTACTACGATCCGGAGGATGTAGCCTTCCATAGTTTTCGTTTTGTTTTTGCATGTACGCCACTCACTTTTGAGCTGGTCAGTGATGAGAAGGTGGATGACGCGGAAGCAGAATGTCCACGCTGGTACAACATACAACAGATAGATGAAACCACATTGCAGGGTTTTAATGGTCTTATCGTTAATTATCTCAAGAAAATTGAAGTGGAGGAAAGATAGATGCAAACTCATTTACGTGGTCGAGATATGATCACAACACAGGAATGGACGAAGGATGAGATTGATACGGTTTTAGATGTGGCCTTTGAATTGAAGCGGCAGCGGGCACTGGGGATTTCCCATGCGTCGCTGCGGGACAAGGTGTTGGCGATGCTCTTTTTCTTCACCAGCACGCGCACACGGGCCAGCTTTGAGGCAGGTATTGTGCAGTTGGGCGGGCATGGTGCATTTATTGACAGCACCACGACCCAAATCAGCCATGGGGATACGGCAAAGGAGATGGGGGAGATTTACGGCCGTTACTTTGACGGTATCGCCATTCGCCAGTGTGACTGGGGGGTGGGCAATCAGTATATTCGGGACGTAGCCGCCGCCAGCCGCGTGCCGGTGCTGAACATGCAGTGTGATCATTTCCACCCGTTCCAGATTTTGGCCGACTTGATGACCATCATCGAAAAGAAAGGCGACCCACGTGGGCTGACGATCAACGTGAGTTATGCCTATGCCGCCAGCTACCAGAAGCCGATGAGTGTGCCCATCAGCCTCATTTTGCTGATGACCCGCTTTGGTATGAATGTGCGCCTCACCCATCCGCCGGAATTTAACCTGATGCCGCAATATGTGGAGCAGGCAAAAGAGAATGCACGCAAAGCGCGGGGGTCGTTTGAGATTTTGGATGATTTTGACGCCGGGTTTAAGGATGCAGACATTGTCTACCCCAAGGCGTGGGGCTGTATGTTGACGACCAGCGATTTGCAGGAATCGGCCGAAATCAGCAAGAAATACACAAGCTGGATCACGGACGAGCAGCGCATGGCGCTGGCGAAACCGGACGCCATTTACATGCACTGCCTGCCGGCCGACCGTAACATCGAGGTGACAGATGGCGTGATTGACGGCCCGCAGAGTGTGGTCTATGACGAAGCGGAAAACCGGCTGCATGTGCAGAAAGCGGTGATGGCGCTTACCATGTAGTAAGCAGTCAGCAGTGGGCAGCAGTTTCCTCTTGGTTGCTCACTGCTGACTGCTCACTGCTCACTTTTCAAACTGCTCACTTTTCAAAAATGGAACACGTACTACACCTGAAATGCCTGATTTGTGGCCAAGAATACCAGCCGGATGCGGTGGCGTATGTGTGCCCGGAGCATGGGAACGAGGGGATTTTGGATGTGGTGTATGACTATGGCCGTATCGCCGCCACCATCTCCCCCGCCTCCTTAGCTACCAACCGGGAGACCTCCATCTGGCGGTACAAACCGCTATTGCCCGTCGCCCCAGACACGGCCGTGCCACCCCTGGCTGTCGGCTGGACCCCCCTGTACAAAGCTGACCGGCTGGCAGGCGATCTGGGATTGCAGCATGTGTGGGTGAAGGACGACGGCCGTAACCCCACCGCCTCCTTCAAAGACCGCGCCAGCGCCATCGCCGTCGTTAAGGCAAACGAAGTGTCAGGTGAGCAGGTGTCAAGTGTCAAATCCCCCCGTCACCTTGTCACCTTGCCACCCTGTCACCTTGTCACCCCCTCACCTGCTCACCCCCTCACCATCACCACCGCCAGCACCGGCAACGCCGCTGCTGCGCTGGCTGGATTATGCGCCAGCGTAGGGCAGCCTAACGTCATCTTTGTACCCAAATCCGCACCAGAAGCCAAAGTAGCCCAACTGCTGGCGTTTGGGGCAACGGTGCTGCTGGTTGAGGGCACGTATGATGACGCCTTTGACCTCTGTTTGCAGGCGGCGGCCGAATTTGGCTGGTATAACCGCAACACCGGCTATAACCCCTACATGACCGAAGGCAAAAAGACGGTGAGCTACGAAATTGCCGAGCAGCTAGGCTGGCAGGCACCCGATGTGGTCTTTGTCAGCGTGGGCGATGGCTGCATTATTGGCGGGGTGCATAAGGGTTTCATGGATTTGCTGGCGTTGGGCTGGATTGAGCAGATGCCACGATTGATCGGTGTGCAGGCGGCGGGCAGTAATTATCTAGCGGAAGCGTGGGCAAATGGCGAAGATGTGCTGACCAAAACGCCCATCAAAGCAGAAACGGTAGCCGACAGCATCAGCGCCGGGCTACCACGAGACCGGTTGAAAGCGATGACGGCCGTGACCCGCACCAACGGCGCTTTTGTCACTGTCGCCGACGAAGAAATCCTGGCGGCGATTCCGGCGCTGGCGCGGGGCTGTGGCGTGTTTGCCGAACCGGCGGGGGCGGCGGCCTACGCCGGTCTGGTGAAAGCGGCCCGCGAAGGACTGTTGCAGCCGACCGACCGGATAGTGGTCATCAATACCGGCAGCGGGCTGAAAGATGTAGCGGCGGCGATGAAGGCGGTGCAAGGGGTGGGGGTACGGCCGTATGCCATTCAGCCCAAATTGGCCGATGTTGAAGCCGTTTTGAAACCCGGCGAATAAATTCGCGGCTACACAGGCAAAGACCGCCTTCGCGGTCTAATAGCTAACGAAAATATATTGAATTGCACACATGGTAACGTGCTTGAGCACGTTTCTCGTATCAGCCTATGAATTCGATTCATAGGCTTTGGACGGCAGACATGATTGATTTAATCACTCGAAACGAAGAAGCTCTGGCGCGGGCTATGCAGCGCGCCCGCGAACGAAACATTATCATTCCCACGTTTAAGCAGATGCGTAATCCGGCGCTCATTCCCGATACCATCAAAGCAGAACTGGCCGATGTCGGCCTGTGGGATTTGAACCCGCGTAACCTGTTCCGCATCACCTGGCACAACGAGGCCAAAGCGCACGGCGGCGGTTTTGGCGGCGTCAACTATCTGGAATTTCCGCCGGAACTCACCGGCGTCTCGGCGCGCATTCTCATCCTGGTGGGCAAATGGTTTCCCACCGGGTCGCACAAGGTTGGGGCCGCCTTTGGCTGCCTGGCTCCGCCATTAGTCACCGGCCAATTTGACCCCACCACCCAAAAAGCGGTCTGGCCTTCCACCGGCAACTACTGCCGGGGCGGCGCGTATGACAGCCATCTGCTGGCCTGCGACTCCATCGCCATTTTGCCCGAAGGTATGAGCCAGGAACGGTTTGACTGGTTGGCCAGTGTGGCCGGCGAAACCATCAAAACGCCCGGTTCGGAAAGCAACGTCAAAGAGATTTTTGACAAATGTTGGGAGTTGATGGCTTCCGGGCAAGACGTAGTCATCTTCAACCAGTTTGACCAGTTTGGTAACTACCTGTGGCATCACGAAGTCACCGGCCCGGCCATGGCCGAGGTGCTGGCGCAGGCGATGGGGCCACAAGACCGGTATCGCGGCGTGGTCTTGACCACCGGCTCGGCGGGCACCATTGCCTGTGGCGATTACCTGAAAACGCTATATCCCACCGGCAAAATTGTCGCCAGCGAAGCGCTGCAATGCCCCACGCTGCTCAATAATGGTTTTGGCGCGCACCGCATTGAGGGGATCGGCGACAAACACGTACCCTGGATTCACAACGTCAAGAATACAGACATGGTGGTAGCCATTGATGACGCGGCCACGATGGGGTTGATTCGCCTGTTTAATGAACCGGCGGGGCGGGAATATCTGGTGCAGCGGGGTGTGGATGTGGGGCTGGTTAATCAGTTGGACTTGTTGGGTATTTCTGGCTGTGCCAATTTGCTCTCGGCCATCAAGTTTGCGAAGTATTATGAATTGGGCGCACACGATGTGGTGCTGACGGTAGCGACGGATTCGATGGAGATGTATGGCAGCCGTTTGCGGGAATTCAACGAGGAAGAGGGGGAATTCACGCCATTGGATGCGGCGGGCGTTTACCACCGGTTCCTGTTGGGGCAGAGCATTGATTATGTGGAGGAGTTGAGTTATTACGGCCGTCAACGCATCCACAACCTGAAATACTACACCTGGGTGGAACAGCAGGGCAAAAGTTATGCCGAAATTCAGGCACAATGGTATGATGACGATTACTGGACGGCCGTGCCCACCACCGTACACATCATTGACGCCCTGATCGAAGAATTTAACGGCCGTGTCTGGGGTTCGTCAATACCTAACCATGATTCGCATTCTTTATAGCCCCACCGAAGACGAGTATCGCACCGATCTGGAACTGGCCGATGTGGACGCTATCCTGGCGCAGCCACAAGGGCTGCTCTGGCTAGATTTCAGCGCCGAGCCGTTGGCCGTTGGCGAAACGATTTTAGGCGATATTTTCAAATTTCATCCCCTGGCCGTAGACGATGCCCTGACTGAATCCCACGTCCCGCGAATAGATGACTGGCAAACTTATCTCTATCTGGTTTTGCGTTCCTTTACCTACCTCATAGAAAATGAAGAGGGGGACGAAGAAATCCTGGTACCAGAACTAGATATCTTCATCGGACATCATTATGTGGTTACATATCACGAACAGCCGATCACGGCCGTAGACCGCGTTTGGGCCACCTGTCAACGTGATCCCCGCCTGCTGAACAATGGTCCCGATCACCTGCTCTACCGTCTCACCGATGAAATTATCAACGATGCCATCACCGTCGTAGAGCAAATTGAAGAAACTCTGGGTGAAATAGAGGACATCATTTTTGCTAACCCTTCACCAGAAACGGCCGAACGCATCTTCCACCTGAAACGCAACATCTTGCGTCTACGCCGGGTCATTGCCCCCCAGCGCGAAGTCCTGAACAAACTCGCCCGCGACGACTATGCCGTCATAGACCCCCGCGACCGCATCTACTTCCGCGATGGGTATGACCATCTGATGCGCCTGGTTGAACTCATAGATAACCTGCGCGACCTGACCAGCGGCGTTTTAGATACCTATCTCTCCGTCGTCAACAACAACATGAACAATATCATGAAGACCCTGACAATCTTCACTGCCTTATTCCTGCCGCTGACGTTCATTACCGGCTTTTTCGGGATGAACTTCTTCGCTACTACCATTGATACCCACCTCTTGAGCGGTTGGGCTTCCTTTGCCCTGGCAATGAGTACCATGTTAGCCGTACCCATTATCATGCTCTTCTGGATGCGCCATCGTGGCTGGCTGTAGGGGTAAATAGAACTTCTATGCATCCCAATCTGACCAAAAGTAACTTGCAGCCTGGCCTTGTGGCAAAGGGGACTGAAGCCGCTACACATTTACTTCCTTTTCACGTTTCAATCCCCCCAAAATACCATTGAGAAAAATCCCCTGATGCTCTACCTTTGTGGCAGGGGCGAGCGATGTAAGCTGGAAGAAAGTTAGAACTGGAATCTGAACAATAACAAGAGTTAGCCAGTTTTGGGAACAGCTTAAACTACCAGTTTTAAGCCCACAGTTCAGACCAAACGCTAACTACCAGGTTTCAGAAGCAGTATACATTTGAAGCAAAGGTATTATGAACAGACTTTTTTCTGGCATTGGTTCAAAAATCATCCTCCCCTATCTGCTGCTCACGCTCATGGTGGCGGGCATAGGGGCGTTTATCGTTGTCAATCTGGTCACAGGCACCCTGCAAGAACGGTTCAACAATCAGCTTTTAGACGCCGGCCGGGTGGTCGCCGAAACGATGGTGGGTTACGAAGCGGATCGCCTGACCGTGTTGCGGCAGGTAGCCTTTACCGAAGGCGTGGCCGAAAGCGTAGCCACCAACGACCGGCAAACCCTGGATGAGATTGTGCCCCAGATCATCGTCAACAGTCCTGCCGATGCAGTGGTTTTACTAGACATGAACGGCCGTGAACTCTTCGCCTGGCACCGCTTTAACATCGGGCAAGACCTTACCATCCAGACCGATTTCTCTCCCATTGCCGATGTGCAACTTGTATTGGCCGGCCACGCTGACGAGTTTGGTGACAAACGGGCCTTCCTGGCCGAAACTGCCGATGGGCCAATGCTGTTCACCGCCGGCCCCGTTTTCCTGGATGAAGAACAGGTAGGGGCTGTGATCGTCGGCGCGGATGTACGCAAACTGGTGATTGCGCTTACCCAAATTGCCGTGGCGCGCGTCACCCTCTATGACCAGAATGGGCAGGTAGTGGCTACAACCCTGGGCGACGGCCGTGAAAACATCGCTGACCTGCTGCAAGAGCCGCCCGCCCAATATGTTACCGTGCTGCAATTGCTCCAGGAATCCCCCGGTCAATACCAGGTAGTGGCTGAAAACGCCGCCTTGAAAGTACCCCTGCGTCAGCTAGAGATCCTGAACCAGAATTACCAGTTGGCCTTTGGCGATTGGCGACTGCGTAATGCTTCCTACGGCCTGTTTAGCGTAGCCCTGCCACGTAACTTCATCGTCAATGCCGCCGCCACCAGTCGTGACCTGCTCAATATTGTTTTTACCGTCGCCACCATTGGCGTCATTTTGATTGGCTTTTTAGTGGCGCGGCGAATTGTACGGCCGTTAAACCGGCTGGTAGATGTGACCACGGCCGTGACCGAAGGTGACCTCAACCAGCGCACCGGCATCCAGCGCAAAGATGAAATCGGCACATTGGCGACATCCTTCGACACCATGACCGAAAGGTTGGACGAACGCACCCAACAGTTGGTCGCCCAAAAAAGCGAATTGACCGCCATCCTGCAATCTATTGCCGACGGTGTGATCGTGCTGGATACCGAAGACAACATTGTCACCTCCAACCCCGCCGCCCAGCAATTACTGTCTGACCTTTCTGAAGGTTTCTCCAGGGGCGCGCTGCATGAATTCATTGAGGGCCGACCACCATACACCCCGATCAAAGAGGCAGAACAAGTGCGGCGTTTTGAAATGAACGGCCGTGTCCTGAGCGCCTCTTCTGCTCCCGTCCTCCTCCCCGGCGGCGACCGGCTGGGCGCTGTTATGGTCCTGCGCGACATCACCCGCGAAGCCGAAGCCGAAAGCCTGAAAGATGACTTTATCACCGGCATGTCCCACGAACTGCGCACCCCCCTCACCGTCGTCAAAGTATATTCCGATCTCTTACGCCGCTCGGCCAACGGCCAATTACATGAACAACAATATCTCTATCTGGAGAAAATTATCAAAGCTGGCAGTGAACTGGAAGAACACATTCAGAAGATGATCAACATTTCTGAAATTCAAGCCGGTACCCTGAACCTGAAAAAGGAAGACTTCTCTTTCACCGAACTCATGCGCCAGATCAGCAACCGCTGGCAGCCGCTCATGGCTGCCAAAGGTATTTACTTCAGCGTCGAACAACCGGCCCATGAACTGACCCTCAACGGTGATAGTGACCGGCTGCAATGGGCCCTTGATAACCTGATCGAAAATGCCTTGAACTATACTCCCGCCGGCAACAGCGTCCGGCTTGAGGTCTATGAACAGGGGGAATCCGTTTGCCTGGATGTCATAGACAGCGGCATTGGCATCGCCAGCACCGACCAACGCTACATTTTCGACCGTTTCTTCCGCGCTAAAAATGAGCAGAACTACGCCGAACGGGGCATTGGCCTGGGGCTATTTATCACCAAAGAATTGATCACCCTGCACGGCGGCCAGATTAGCGTCAACAGCAAACCGGGCGCCGGCAGCACCTTCCACTGTGAACTCCCTCTGATAGTGGGCATCACTGAAGCGGCAACGGAAGCCAGCTAAAGCTATGAACACCCCACCGGAAAACGCCGAAAACAAACGTCGCCATTATGGCCTCTGGCTGCTCTTGCTACTGCCCTTATTGCTCAGTTGCTTTTGCGTCTACTCTTCCACACACCTGGCCTTAAGTTTGGGCCCTGAAGAGATTGATCAGGCCCATATGCTGGCGCAAAATGAGGCGAACTACGGCCGTGACCCCTTCCCCACTCTTTTTGCGCCCATCAACCCGGAAATCATCATCCAGGCCACCGAAGACAGCACCGGCCTGCAAGTAACGCCGGTCATTGATACCGGCAACCCCGTGCCGATGAACACACCGATTGTCATCGCCTACGTCACTACCACACCCACCAGTCTGCCCACGGCCGTTATCGCCACCCCCACCAGCCACACCCCGGCCACGGCCGTGCCCGCTTCACCCACATCGTCACCGACCGCAGAACTACCCACGGCCCCAGCCACCACCCCGGCCACACGCACTCCCACTCCCACTATCCCTCTGCCGACGGCTACAGCCCGTGCCACCAGCACTGCCACCAGCATCCCCATTAGCACCGCCAGCGTCACGCCTACGGCCGTGCCCACCAGTGAACCACCACCTGCCACCTTGACGCCCGTCCCCACCAACACCATCGCCCCCACCAACACGCCCGGTAACACGCCCACGGGCACGGCCGTACCACCAACCCATACACCCACGCGCACACCCTCACCGACGCCGACACACACACCCAGTGCCACACCCACCGGCACGTTTATTCCGCCAACCCACACGCCTACCTTCACGCCAACTCACACGCCCACTTACACACCATCACCAACGTTGAGACCCACATTAACCCCGACGCCTACGTTCACGCCCACACCATCGCCGACATTCACGCCAACACCCACATTCACGCCAACACCGACGTTTACACCCACACCAACATTGACACCGACCCCATCCCCTTCGCCAACGCCTGGTCACATTCTAATGGTGGTGGGAGATGCCGGCAGTCCGCCACCAGCAGACACGGCCGTGCAAGCCCGCCTCCTCTCGCAAGGGTACCTGGTGACGATGGTTAGTGACGACGACGTGACGCCCGGCAACGCCGCTGGCATGGCGTTGGTTTACATCTCCGCCACCGCCGACTCCAACATCGTGGGCACGACGATGCGCAACGTGCCCACCCCGGTGATGGTTAGCGAAAGCAATTTGTATGATGACATGGGCATGACCGGCCCCACCCCAGGCGTGGATTATGGGTATACAGATTCGCTGCAAACGGCCGTGAACATCATAGACTCCAGCCATCCCCTGGCCGGTGGTTACAGCGGTCCCGTCACCGTCTACACCGCCCAAAACCAGATGCGTTGGGGCAACCCCAACGGCAACGCCGCCCTGGTGGGCATCAGCCTGGATGGGTTTAATCGTGGTCTCTTGTTTGGCTATGAAAATGGCGCGCCCATGTTTGGCCTCAACGCCCCCGCCCGCCGCGTCGGTTTCTTCTTCTCCGCCACCACCGGCGCGAACATGAACGGCGATGGCTGGGCTTTGTTTGATGCGGCCGTAAATTGGGCCATTCCTTGATAGCCTGATTTACGGCAGCGTCAATATCTCCGGGCCGTGGGGGGTGATGGCAATGGAGTGTTCATACTGGGCCGACAACTTGCCATCGGCCGTAATCACCGTCCAGCCATCATTCAGCAGCAGCCACTCGTGTGTGCCCTCGTTAATCATTGGCTCGATGGTGAAGGTCATGCCCGGCCGCAGGCGTGGCCCTGGCTGCGGCTGGCGCACATGGGAGACGGAGGGGGACTCGTGCAGCGACCGCCCCAGGCCATGCCCGCCCCATTCGCGCACCACCCCTACCCCTTGTTTGTCAGCGTAGTCGTTGATCACCCGGCCAATGTCATTCAGGTAAGCGCCCGGCTGTGCGGCGGCAATGCCCCGCCGCAAACATTCCTGGGTGATGTCCAGCAACCGCTGCGCCCTGGCCGAAATTTTGCCCACCGGAAAGGTGTAGCAGGCGTCGCCGCAAAAACCTTTGTAGCGCAAGCCAATATCAATGGCCACGATGTCTCCTTCTTTGAGAAAGCGGTCGTTGGGCAAACCATGACAAATCTCGTTGTTGACGGAGGCGCAGATGACGCCGGGAAAAGGGGGATGGTTGTTGGCGCTGCCTTTGTATCCTTTGTACAGCGGCTCCGCGCCCTGGTCAGCAATGTATTTTTCTACCATATGGTCAAGTACGCGCAGATTAGCGCCTGGCTTGATGTTTTCGCCCAATAGCTGAAAACATTCGGCCACCATGCGACCGGAGATGCGCATTCTGGCAATGGCTTTGTCGTTCTTTAATTTCATCGTTACTCTACCCAACTTCTCTGTTTTGCAGCGGCGAAGTATAACACAATCCCCGTTTGCCGCCCTTTACCAGCCTCGTTAAAATCACGCTATATCTAACGTCCCGGAGCTTTTGAAGCTCCGGGACGTTGTCCGGAGAACCCCATGACGCAACTTGGCCTGCTCTTGCCACGACATGCAACGTACCGCCCTGACCGTCTGGCGGTGGTTTTTGAGGAAACGCGGCTGACGTTTCGGCAGTTCAACGGTCGTGTTAACCAACTCGCCCACACCCTGCACCACCTCGGCGTGCAAAAAGGAGACAAAGTCGCCACCATCCTGCCTAACTGTCTGGAACAATTGACCATGTATTGGGCCGTGGCCAAAACGGGCGCGGTGGTGGTGCCTCTCAGCCCCATGCTGCGGGGCACGGGCCTCAGCCGCCTGCTGAATGACTCCGATAGTGTGTTGGTGCTGACCGACCAGGAGTTTGTACCCCACCTGGAAAAAGTACGCGGCGATTTGCTCCAGGTGGGCCACTATGTGCTGGCAGACGGCCGTGCCCCCGGCTACCACAATTACCACGATCTGGTAAACGCCGCCCCGGAAAGTGAACCGCCCTACGTGGAAATCAACGGAGATGACCCCTACAACATCATCTACAGCAGCGGCACCACCGGCCTGCCCAAAGGCATCGTGCATACCCACGACATCCGCGCCTGGTACTGCACCACCTACGCCGCCGCCTACCGCATGAACCCGGAAAGCATCATGGCCCACGCCGGTTCCGTCGTCTTCAACGGTGCGTTTCTCACCCTCATGCCCGCCATGTTCCTGGGCGCGCCCTTTATTTTGATGAAACAGTTTGACGCCGCCGCCCTCATCGAACTCATCGCCCGCGAAAAGGTAACACACATCAAGATGGTACCCTCGCAAATCATCGCCCTGCTGCACGCGCCCAACTTCAGCCCGGAAAAGCTGGCCTCGCTGGAAATGCTCGGCTCCGTGGGTGCGCCGCTGCACCTGGAACACAAGCAGGAGTTGGCCCGCGTTTTGCCCGGCCGTTTTTATGAGCTATATGGCCTTACCGAAGGTTTTATGACCATTCTGGACAAGTTCGACTTTGCCGCCAAACCCAACTCGGTGGGCACGCCACCCCCCTTCATGGAGATGCGTATTGAGCGCCCCGACGGCTCACTGTGTGACCCGCACGAGGTAGGCGAGATTGTGGGGCGCGGCCCCATGACCATGCCCGGCTATTACAAACGGCCCGACCTGACGGCGCAGGCCATTCACAATGGCTGGCTGCACTCCGGCGATTTAGGCTATCTGGATGAGGACGGCTTCCTGTACCTGGTAGACCGGCAGAAAGATATGATTATTTCCGGCGGGGTGAATGTGTATCCGCGGGATATTGAGGAGATTGTGGTGCGGCACACGGCCGTGCGCGAAGCCGCCGTCTTTGGTGTGCCCGATGCCCATTGGGGCGAAACGCCCATGGCCGCCGTCGTCCTGAATGAACCGGGCAGCATCAGCGAAGCCGACCTGCTGGCCTGGGTGAATGAGCGCGTCGAGGCCCGCTACCAGAAACTCAGCGGCGTGGTCTTCATGACCGACTTCCCGCGTTCCACCGCCGGTAAGACGCTCAAGCGCGTCATGCGTGAACCTTACTGGGCCGACCAGGAAACCAACATCTAATTGTTTGTAGTAGGCGATTTATCGCCTTCTGACGGCGATAAATCGCCTACTACAAACGGGAAATGGCATTGAAGTGGCTGTCTCGGGCATCAAAGCGGGCAAAATTAGAGGACACATGAATCATTTTGTGACAACCAACAATATCCAACTGCATGTGCTGGAAAAACCGGGCACAGAACCAACCCTGCTGCTGGCGCATGGCCTCACCGCCAATGCCGCCTGTTTTGGCGCCTTGATGGCGGCGCTGCCTTGCCGGGTGCTGGCGGTAGATTTGCGCGGGCGCGGCCAGAGTGACGCCCCCGTCTCCGGCTATACCATGCCTGACCATGCCGCCGATCTCATTGGCCTGCTGGACGCTTTAGAACTAGACCAGGTGATATTGGGTGGGCACTCATTTGGTGGGTTGCTCACGGTATACACGGCCGTCCACCACCCCCAGCGCGTGCGCCAATGTATTGTCTTAGACGCCGGTCTGATGCACCCTCAGGTACGCGAATTGATAAGCCCCTCTCTGGCCCGGCTCGGCCAGACCTATCCTTCCTGGGAGGTGTACCGCGAGGCCATCAAAGCCGTTCCCTACTGGCACGGGCAGTGGGATGACGACATCGAAGCCTATTACCGCGCCGATGTCCGCGTGCATGGCGACAGCACAGTCACCCCCATCCCCAAACCCGCTACCATTGCCGAAGCCGCCGGTAAAGGGCTGGATTATAACTGGCTGGAGTTGATGGCCCGGCTGCACCAACCCACCTTGCTGCTCAACGGCACGGAAGCGTATGGCGCGCCGGGCACACCCGCCGTCATGCCCAGAGAGTTGGCCGAACAAACCGCCGCCATCATCCCCCACTGCCAGCTTGTCCCCATTCCTGGCAACCACATCACCATGTTATTCGGCGATAACGCCCGCCTCATGGCCCAGGCAATTGTAGAGTTTGTAGGAAAGAATGAAAATGAATAGGAATCCACAGATTCCGCAGATTCCGCAGATTTTCTTATCTGTGTAATCTGTGGAATCTGTGGATAAACCTACAAAGGAGCAGCTATGGCAGGCGTGATTGCAGCCGGGGGGCCAGCAACGGCAGCAGCGGGGGCGGCCATGCTGCAAATGGGTGGAAATGCGGTGGATGCGGCCGTAGCCGCCGCGTTTGTTTCCTTTATTGCCGAAATTGGCGTGGTGCATTGGGGTGGCAGTGGCATTGCCCATCTGTACGATCCGCGCGCCCAACGCTCCCTTGTGTATGACTTTTTCAGCAATACACCCGGCCTGGGTGCGACTCCGCCCGCCCACCTGGACTTTGCCAAAGTGGTGGTAGATTTTGGGGCGACCACGCAGGATTTTTACCTGGGGCGGGCGGCGGTAGCCGTGCCCGGCAACATCTTTGGGTTGTGCCAATTGGCGGCCGATTACGGCCGTTTCCCCCTGCCCACCCTCCTCGAACCGGCGCGGCAACTGGCCCACGATGGCGTCCTCATAGAACCATTCCAGGCCAACACCTGTGACCTGCTCTCGCCGCTCTATACCCACACCGCCGATATACGTGCCATTTTTGCGCCAAACGGCCGTGTCATCCAACCCGGTGAACGCCTCTTCATCCCCCATCTGGCAGACACGCTGGCAGCGCTGGCAGCAGAAGGAGTAGGGTTGCTACGGCACGGCCGTCTGGCCCAGACCCTCGTCGCCGACCAGCAGCAAAACGGTGGCCTGCTCAGCGCCACCGACCTGGCGCACTACGAAGTGCAAAAAGCGGACTCCATCCGCATCCCCTACCGCGACTATGAAATCCTGCTGCCACCGCCCAGTTCCACCGGCGGCGTCCTGACCGCCTTCTCGCTCAAGTTGTTGAGTCACTTTGACATGGCCCACTTCCCCCACCATTCCGCCCGCCACCTGCAACTGCTGTATGAAGTGATGATGGCGACGAACCGGGCACGGCCGTACTGGGAAACGTGGAGCGAATCCTTACCGGTGGAGACGGCAATTGGGCAATTCCTGGCCGAGGGGTTTGTACGGCCGTATACCCGGCAAATAGAAACTGCTCTACAAATAGGCCAACCATCCTCCCCCGCCACCGAGCCGGACGGCCCCAACCACACCAGCCACCTCAGCGTCATAGACGCCGACGGCCTGGCTGTCAGCCTCACCACCACCGCCGGGGAATCGGCCGGTTACGTTGTGCCCGGCACCGGCTTCATCCCCAACAACATGATGGGCGAAGAAGATTTGCACCCGTATGGCTTCCACAGCCGCCCGCCGGGCGTGCGCCTGCCCACCATGATGGCCCCGGCCATTGTGCTGCAAGACGGCATGACCCGCCTCGTTGTCGGCAGCGGCGGCAGCATCCGCATCCGCAGCGCCATCCTGCAAACGTTGAGCAATGTTCTGGACTACCACCTGCCCCTGGCCGAAGCCGTCAACCGGGCACGGGTACATCTGGAGAATGGGGTACTGCAATGCGAAGCGGGGTATGACGAGACGGCCGTGTTCATATTAGCCACCGCTTTGCATTATCCCGTCAACCGCTGGCCCAACCGCAGCATCTATTTTGGTGGGGCACATTCGGTGGCGCGGACGGCGGACGGCCGTTTGGAAGCCGCCGGCGACAACCGGCGCGGCGGCGCAACCGCCCGCGTCTAGCCGTGTCCAGCAAGGGTTGTCCACATTTCTGGTTTATGTTATGCAAATTGTGATACAATTCACGACGATTTGAACAGACAAAAGCGAATGTAACAGGATCAGTATGACGCTCCCAGGCAATTCATTTAACCAATCAGCCACACCGCCAACGGCATCATTGACAGGCGGTTTTACACCCAGCACCGAGCAGTTAGCCCGGGCGGCGGCTTTGCGGCGGTTTAATCGCCTCTATGTCTATGTGCCGGTGGGGTTGGTCACGGCCGTTATCCTCGCCCTCTCCCTCTACCTGCTCTACCTGGCCCTTTTCCCGCCATCGGAAGATACCTACCTCTTCCTGTCCGGACTGGCCGACTTTGTGCTTATTATGATGCTGCTGCCGGTAGTGCTGATCTTTGGGCTGGTGATGACGGCCGTTATTGGTGGCTATGTGTATTACAACTATGTCCTGGATGAAGCCGACAGACCGATACCACCAGCGCCGCCTTACGGCCGTGTCCGTACCCTGCTGTGGCGCGCCGATAGTCTGCTGCTTATGATTGTCCTACCCAAACTGCGCCGCATCAGCCAGCGCATCACCCAACCCATCATCCGGTTCAACGGCTGGTTTGCTTATGGGCAATCCTGGCTTCATTCCATCCAAAAATTATTCACGCGGAGATAACTAAATGTCCAACATCAATTGGAAAACAAAAGCAATGGTCTTAGGCACACTCATTGGCGCGCTCATTGGGTTGGGCGCGGCCACCTTGTTCACCCGCAATGCCGACAAAAATAGCAACGGCCAGGCGCCCGAAGTTTCCACCGCCGAAGCGCTGGGGTTAGCCATTTCCATCATCGGCCTCGTGCGTGGTATTGCTTCCCTCGCCGATGGTAAATCCGGCAAATCAAAGAAGAAATAAAGGCGCCTCCTTATGCCCAACATCGTGGTCTTAGATGACGACATTACCAATGTACAGCTGCTGCAAATGCTGCTGGAACTGGATGGTTTCAAAGTACACGCCTGCACCAATCTGGAACAGGCCATGGCCATAACCAATGCCACCACCAATGCCTTTGTAGTGGACTGGCACCTGGAACGTAATGCCAGCGGTCTGGACTTATTACGCGCCATTCGCCAGGGAGAAACGGCCGCTCGCGCGGACACGGCCGTCATCATCTCCTCCGGCGACCACCGCCGCGAGCAAGAAGCGTTGGCCGCCGGCGCTAACCACTTCCTCCTCAAGCCCTACCCACCAGATGAGTTGTCTAAGCTCTTAGCTTCTCTTTTACAGCATAGTTCATAATTCATAATTTTCATAGGAGAAGCATAATGGCCGGAAAAACAGGCCGGAAACGCGGCCATACCACCGCGAACAAAAGCAGCGCTCCCTCGCGCCAATGGCGGCGCATGGATTTACACCTGCACACCCCAGGCTCTAACGACTACCAACAAATGGAAGTCAGCTACCTGGATATTTTGCGTCAGGCCGAAGTACGTGGCCTGGACATCATTGCCCTCACCGACCACAACACAGTCGCCGGTTTCGCCGCGATGAAGAAAGAGATCGAGCAGTTGCTCTGGCTGGAAGAGCGACGGCGCATTGAACCGGATGAAAAGCGGCGGTTGGATGAATACCGGCGGCTGCTCACTAAAATCCTGGTATTGCCTGGATTTGAGTTCACCGCCACCTTTGGCTTTCACATTTTGGGCATCTTCCCCTCGGAAACATCGGTCAGCTTTCTGGAACATCTGCTGCTGACCCTGAAAGTACCACCCCAGGTTTTGCACCAGGGCAGCGCCCTGGTGGGCGCGACCACTGACGTATTAACCGCTTACCGGGTCATCCATGAGGCCGGGGGCATTGTCATTGCCGCCCATGCCAATTCGGGCAACGGCGTCGCCATGCGGGGGTTGGATTTTGGGGGGCAGACGCGCATCGCCTATACCCAGGACCCTTACCTGCATACGCTGGAAGTGACCGACCTGGATAAACGTAGTTATGCTACCCGCCGCTTTTTTGATGGCTCCAAGCCGGAATACCCACGCCCCATGCGTTGTATTCAGGGGTCGGACGCACACCGGCTGACGCGCGACCCGGCGCAGCCCAAACACCTGGGCGTGGGCGACCGGGTCACAGAGATTTTGTTGCCAGAGTTGACGTTTGCGGCGCTGGCGGCGGTGTTGAAGGGGAATGATTTATCGCTGACACGGCCGTATCGCGGCCCGGCCAATCCCATTGATTTTGTGCAGTTGGCGCAGGAGGAAGGGGAATCCATCGTCCAGGCGTTTCACCCCAGTCTGGTGCAGCGCGGTGGGCACCAGGATCGCATTTTGCAAGATATTTGCGCGATGGCCAATACTAACGGCGGCGCCATTTACGTGGGCATCAGCGCCGACCCCAAAATGAAACCGGAAGGGGTGAAGGATGCCGACAAGGCGGTGGAGAAGTTGGTCACGGCCGTGAGCAACCGCATCACCCCCGAACCCGACATCCACATAGACACCCTGCCCTCCCGCGGTGCGCAAATTGTGCGCATCACCGTCCAACCGGGTGCGGACACCCCTTACGCCATTGACGACAATAAATTCTACGTGCGCGATGAAGCCGAAACCAGCGTGGCCGTGCGTGATGAAATTGTGCGCCTGGTGGAACGCAGCCTGCGCCAGGAGACGCCCGAACCGATTGGTGTACTACCCCCCCTGCCCATCCCTGGCTCACAACCTGTCCCTGTAGCCCAACCCCGTTCTGGGTCGCTGTCTACGGCCGAACCCGTACCCGCGCCCACAGCCAGTAAAGCTGGTGGAAAAGCGGCCAAACAGATTGAACCGCCGCGCACCGGCGTGGAAGTGGTGGAAAGTGAAAAGCGCCAGGGCACCTATTACCATACTGTGCGTGATTTACGCAACGGCAACCTGATCAAAAACGTCACCCGCTCCTCAGCGCGTAAACTGTGGCATTACGCCATCTCCCAGGTGGAAGCCGGGCAGCCCAAGCCGAAGGAGATCAAATGGCAGGGCGACATTGCCCTCATCAACAAACGCGAAAAAGATGACAACATCTGGTATGACCTGGCCCTACGCGAAGGGGACACCGTACATATTTACTACGGCGTCACCGACAGCGGCTTGAATGACGCCTGGCTGCCGCTGATTGAGGCAGCATAATCCGTGAGCCGTGACCCGTAATCCGTGAGCCGTCGGATTACGGATTACGGCATACGGATGACGGATTACGATGAACATCGGCATCCTCACCATCAGCGACCGGGGGGCAACGGGGGAGTATGAAGACCGCACTGGGCCGATCATTGCCGCCAAACTGCGGGCACATACCGCCTGGCCCATCACCCACCAGGCAATCATCCCCGATGATTTTGAGACAATCGTGGCCGTGCTGACTCGTTGGTGTGACGAGGGGGTGAATTTGCTGCTGACCAGCGGCGGCACCGGCTTTGCCCCGCGTGACGTGACGCCGGAAGCGACTAAACGGGTGATTGAACGGGAAACGCCGGGTATTGTGGAGGTCTTGCGGGCGGAGAGTTTGCAGATTACCCGCCACGCCATGTTGTCGCGGGCGGTGGCGGGCATTCGGGGGGAGACGTTGATCATCAACCTGCCCGGCAGCCCCAAAGCGGCGCGGGAAAACCTGGAGGTGCTGCTGCCCGTCCTGCCCCACGCTCTGGAACTGCTGACGGACGCGCCGGGCACGGAAAGCGGCCACCGTTCGGTGTGAGTCTGGTGGATTCCCTGAAGTTGAACGATTTCCGGCCAGATAGAGAAACAACAGGGCGCTGAGCGCCTGATTTTGGGTTGAGGCAGCCACATGTTGCTCCACCGCCAGATAAGCCAGAAAAGCTTCCACCTCATCCTTGCCCATTTCCGCCGGATGCCGTTTGTCGTGATAAAAAATGAACCGCTTAACCCAATGCACATAGGATTTTTCCGTCTCATAGGAATAATGCTTTAATCGCAGCGTCTGTCACACCTGATCAAGCAATTTTGGTTTTTCTGTCATCTTCTTTTCCCCTTGTGGAGTTGCTGATTACCTTTTATACTGTGAAACGTCAGAGCAAACTGCCACCAGTAAAAAAGAAGTTTATCATGCACTTTTGCCGGATAAAACCACAATTTTCATGTTATGCCGCAGGTTTTGCCGGGTATGTACCTGGATTTGGGGGTTTATCCTGCAAAACACGCGGTATAAGACGAATTTCGGGGGTTTATCCCGCATTCGTACAGTATAATAAGTGTTGGGAGCGGCAAGCGACATCAATAGCCCCTAATCGCCAGGCGAAGGAGGCAATTCATGGTAAAAAAACCATCGAAAGGCAGTGGTAAACCTATTCCCAAAGTGGAGATAAACCTGGAAGTGTCACCACAACAACGTGTGGAACTTTTCAGAGATTTGAAGGCTCGGTTCGAGAAAAACAGGAACCGTCACAAGGGTCTAGAATGGCCCAAGATACAAGCCAAACTAGAAGCTCAACCTGAAAAGATTTCATCACTTTATGCAATGGAGAGTACCGGCGGCGAGCCGGATGTTGTTGGCTACGACAAGAAGGTAGATGAGTACATTTTTTACGATTGCTCAGAGCAAAGCCCCATAGGCCGAAGAAGTATCTGTTACGACGGAGAAGCGCAGGCAGAAAGAGAAAAGAAAGGTGTTTATCCAGCCGGTAATGCTATTGATATAGCAGCCGCCATGGGTATCGAACTTTTGGATGAAGATCAATATCGAGGCTTACAGGAACTTGGAGAATTTGATACCAAGACCGAGAGCTGGATACAGTCACCTGCTGATATTCGAAAACTTGGCGGCGCCATCTTTGCGGATCGTCGCTACGGTCATGTCTTCGTGTTTCATAATGGTGCTCCATCCTTCTATGCAGCTAGGGGATTCCGCGGCTCGCTAAAAGTTTAGAACTCGTAGAGACAGTTAGGAATTCGCTTTAGGCAAAGGCATTAGGAATTGTTGCTCAGAAAGGCAAAGAGACCTAACAATCCATGCAGGTGACGCTGGCGCGAGTCCTCGGAAGGCTGGCTCTTTAGCTGCGGTTAAGGCTCTGGCTGACCGCGCCAGCGCACCTGATGGTGGCGTTAGGCAACCAGATAAACCGGCCAATTGAAAGTGATTCCCCTACTAAACGGCCGTACCCCAAATCCCATAGTCCCGCACCTGTCACCCTCTATACACTTGCCCATGAATAAGGAATGACGTTGCTCAACAGCAGCAACGGCCGTTGCCGACTCCCATCCCGCCGACCACTACGCCTCCGCCGCCCTCTGGTTGCGCGCCTACGCGGAACCCGGGGCGATGGCCTGGCAAACCGATTGGGATGATTTCCCCCGCCTCCTCTTCTACAACAGCGAAGCCCAATACACCGTGGGGCTAGACCCACCTTCATGTCGCGCCATGATCCCGACCTGTTCGCTGAATGGGTAAGCCAGTCGCCCAGCCCGGCGCGGCCATCCACGACCGTTTCAACGCCGCCTACGTCTTTGCCGACCGGGAACACGAAGCGTTTTTGGCGCATGCCGCCGCCGACCCCGTCCTGCTAGAGATTTATCGGGACCATGACGCCGTTATTTTTGAGGTCGTTTCGCCAGAGTTAATAAGATGATCCGCAAGACAAGTGTTTTAGTGGTAGCTCATCACGCACTTTTGCATGATACGTTGGAAACTTTGTTGGGCCACAACACCCGTCTGCGTTTTTACCAGGCCACAGCCGGGGATTAAAGGAAAGAATCTCAGCGCCTCGGCCATCGGGCGAATGTTTGCTTCTCTGGTCAACGATTGTGCTGCCCGCGGTTTGATGCCAGCCGACATAACGCTGCATTCGCTCAGGCATTCCTTCGCTCATCGCTACCTTGAGCAGTATCCAGGCGATTTAATCGGTCTGGCACGCATATTGGGCCATGAAAGCCTGGAGACCACCAGGGTTTATTTGCGCCTTACAGTTGATGATCTGGCCCAGCGGATGGAGCATAGGACTTTTTTGTATCCCGAATGCACCCTTAACCGCCATATATCCCCCAACTGGGGGATTTAATTACTACCTGACTGGCCGATGAAACCGCGAATTGTTGGATGTATGCTTACGGTGCTTCTAGTAATCAACTTGGGCAAGGCTTCTAGTTCAGCCTTTAAGGAAGGAGAAGGAAAATGCATATCCAGATTACCCATTTACGTAGACTGTCTATTTTGCTGTTAGTCTTGGTGTTCTGCCTGGGCTTATCTGTAGCTTGTGGCGGGGGGGCAACGCCTGAAACGGCCGTGCCAGCCGAAGAAGGAGCAGATGCCGTCGCTGACCAACCGACGGCCGCTGAACCGGCCGCAGAAGAGGCCGGGGAAGCGGAAACTGCGGCGGGAAGCATTCGCGTTTCTTCTGTAGCCGGGGCCATGCATGACGTGCTGGTCAGCCTGGCAGCGAAATACATGGCGCAGAACCCCAACGTTCAGGTAACGGTGGAGGGCGAGCCTGAAGGTGGTATTTTCCAGGCGCTCATCGCCGCCGGCAACCAGCCCGATCTGGTCGTCACCTCCCTGGGGCCTGCACTGGGGCAAATGGCTTCCGATGACGCCCTGATTCCCCTAGAGGGCTTGCCCGACTTCCAACTGTTACTGGATCGGGTAGATCCCGCAATTGTGGAACAGTTCTCCGGCCACAACTACTATATCCCGATCGGCGCCGACGTCACCCTGATGATTTACAACAAACAACTCTTCGAAGAGGCCGGCCTCGACCCGGAGAATCCGCCTCAGACCTGGGATGAATATCTGGCTGCGGCCGAAGCTATTGACAATCTGGGTGATGACATATACGGCAACGTTTTTTGGAACGAGGCATTGGCCTGGGGTGGATGGTATTGGAATATGCTCCAGCCCATCTATCTCAACGGAAATCAGGGTCAATGCCAACTTGTAAACCGGCTCGGCACGGATATCACCTTTGACAATCCCGACTGCCAGATGGAAGCGTTCTTTGGATTCACCCAGGCAGCCCAGCGGTTTGCCCCGCTAACCATGGAGACGAACTTCTTTAGCCGCAAGATCGGCATGTGGCCGCAATACGGCTACTCCTGGGAACCAAACCTTGAGACCGCGGCCGACCGACCCATGGTGATTGGTGAAGATGTCGGCGTCGCGCCGGTACCCGTGCTCAGCGAAGGTGACCCTAGCTTCACGACTTACGGCGGCCGGGCGCTCATCATCATGAAAACAACGCCGGAGAGACAGTCCCGCGCCTGGAGTTTCCTCCAGTTTCTCATGGAGGAGGAAAACAACCGGCAGTTCATCACCGAGCTGGGCTACCTGCCAACGCTCATCAGTCTGCAAGAAGACCCTTACTTCCAGGAACCAGCACGCCAGATGTTTATCGAAGTGCTGCAGAACGGTATGTTGCCGCAGCAGTTCTCCACGGCCGAGACCGTAGCCAATGAGGTTCAGGCTGTCTACCAGCGGGCAGTTGTTGAAGGGGAACTAACCCCCGAAGAAGCAGTTACGCAGGCGGCCGAACGAGCGCGCGCTGCATTAGAAGGCCAATAGTCAACCCTGTTTTCACGCCGGCAGCGTGATCGCCTGCATTTTTCACGCTGCCGTACATTCCCATTGGGAAAGGAGAACCCAAATGGCTAATGTAACGGTCGCCGAAAAGCGGCTGCCCGGCACCATTGGGACCAGGCGAGGGCTCTCCCTCTGGCAAAACATGCGCCGCCATTTCTGGGGCTATGTCTTTATCGCACCGTGGGTCGTCCTCTATATCGTTTTTGGGCTTTATCCTCTTGTGCTGTCATTCTATCTCACGTTTTTTGACTACTCCTTCGTAGCCCCGGAAAGCCGCGCCTTCGTTGGGGTGGGCAATTGGCTGAAGGGAATACTTGACCCGCTCTTTTGGAAAAGCCTGTTCAACATTGTTTACAATCAGGCCATCTTCATTGTGCTGAAGAATGGTCTGGGTTTGCTCACGGCCGTTCTCGTCTTTCGCGCCAAATGGGGCGGGCGTTTCTTTCGCACGGTCTACTTTTTACCGGTCCTCACCTCCACGATGGTGCTTATGATTGTCGGCGGCTATCTGGCCAGCCCTACCGGGCCGGTGCAGAGCATATTGGTGAACGCCGGTATCACAGATGGACCCGTGTTCTGGACCTTCAACAGATGGCTGCCAATGCCGATCATCGCCCTGATCAACACCTGGAAATGGTTCGGCATCAGCTTTGTCATTCTGTTAGCAGGTCTTTATTCAATCAGCCCAGACCTATACGATGCGGCTTCCATTGATGGCGCCGGCGAGTGGGCGTCGTTTCGCTACATTACCCTGCCGCAATTACGGCCGCAGCTTTTCTTCCTCCTGGTCGTGGACATTATCAACGGTCTGCAAATGTTCACAGAGGTTTTTGCCCTCTTCGACCTCTACGGCGGTGCAGACAACCAGGCATTGACGCCGGTACTCTACTTATATGCACAGGCATTTGACCGTTCCAATATGGGTTATGCCTCCACGCTTGGCCTGCTGCTGGCGGTTCTCATCGGCGTGATAACGGTCTTACAGTTCCGCTTTGTCTCGGCGGACAGTGATTGAGGTGATTTATGAGCGAGATATCAGCCAAAGCTGTCTTGACCCAACCCCGGAGACGCATCCCGTGGTCCACCATCATCATTTATACCCTATTGGTGCTCGGGGCCATCGTGGTGCTTTATCCCTTTATTTATATGCTGATGAACTCGGTAAAGCCTGGCCGTGAAATCTTGCACCAGCCAACCAGCCTGCCGAGCGAAATTACCTTCAGCGGCTATACAGGCGTATTCGAGCGGCTGAATATGGGCCTGCTCTTCCGCAATTCGCTTATCCTGGCTATCTCGATTACCGTACTCAACACGTTGCTGAGCGCGTTGGCCGCTTACGCCATTGCCAAGATACCTTTTCCCGGCCGCAACTTCATCTTCAGCTTCATGCTGGCGACGATGATGATTCCCGGCATTCTCTTTCTCATTCCCACGTACGTCCTGATGTTTAACCTGGGTTGGGTAGGCCAATATCACGCCCTGATCGTTCCCGCAGCCGTGACGGTGTTCAACATCTTCTTGCTGCGCCAATTTATGGTCACTATCCCCAATGAGGTGGTGGAAGCGGGGCGGCTGGATGGGGCGAATGAATTAACGATCTTCCTGCGTATTATCATGCCGTTGGCGCGGCCGGCGCTGGCGACGGTCGCCATCCTTAACTTCATGGCCAGTTGGAATGACTTCTTTGGCCCCTTGCTCTATCTCAATACCCCGGATAAATGGACGGTGCAGTTGGGTCTGCTGCAATTCCAATCATCGGTGCCGGGCGAAAATGCCCAGCAAATTTGGGCGGCGACGACCCTGGTTACGCTGCCTCTGGTCTTGATCTTCTTCCTTTTGCAGGATCAGTTCATGAAGGCATTTGCCAACGTGACGTTTAAGTGAGGTAGCGTATGACCACGAACCTGCCCATCGTTCTGGGAACTCCTGTTCCCGTAGCACCGAGTCGTCTCAAACAGTGGCGTTTTCCGCTTATTGCGTTGGCGGTAACGGCCGTTTTTGTCGCTACCTATGCCCTGGCCTGGTGGGATGCGCAGCGGCTGACAGCCACCTATACGGCCGATGCGAATGCCAGCTTTGAAGCCGGCAATTACCTGGAGGCGCTTGCCGGCTATGAGGGATTCGACGAGGAAAGTAATGAGTTTGTGCATTACGGCGGCTATGGCGACATTGAGCGTATCTGGCGCGGTAAATATGCCCGCCCCGTACCCGCCTCTGTCTCGAACGCAAAAGTTCGCATTGATGAAATCATCAACGAACGCCTGACTATCGAGCAGGCGGAGCAATTTGTCCTGAGCAATATCGGCCGCGCGAACCCCTACCTGGGAATTGTTTATTTGCGGCTGGGCGAACTCTATGAAGCCGACGGGGACATGATCGCGGCCGAAGATATCTATCGTGAAGTCCTCAGCTCGTTTCGCAACCAGCCGGAGCTGGTCGAGCGCGCCCAGGCAAACCTGACGCGCCTGGGCGTTGAGGAGTAACTATAAGCTGACATCTCACGGTGACGGAGGGGAGACTGAGAGTCTGGAGACTGATTACTGATTACTGATTACTGTTTACTGGTTGCTGCCTAATATTCGTTTGGAGGTATTCCCATGACACACACTGTTCGTCGTCATCAAATTCTGTTATTGGCTTTGTTTGTGTTCCTGGCCGCGATTGTCCCGGTTCAGGCGCAGAACGAGCTAACGGCCGTCATCCCGGATCAGACCAACCCCGCCCCGGTGCGCAAGGCGCTCCGCATCGTTGCCGAAGACACCTGGGATTCCTTCGTCGCCATGACCTATCCAACCGGCTTGCCGGCCGACAATCTCCACGCCGATGGTACACGCGCTCGTTACAGCTCGCCGACCAACATCGGCAGCTACATCTGGAGCACTCTGGTTGCCCGTGACCTGGGCATCATCAAACCACGGGAGGCGCGCCAGCGCATCGCGCAAACACTGACCACCCTGGCCACGCTGGAACGGCACGAAGCCAGCGGTCAGTTCTATAACTGGTATGATCCCGCTACTGGGGAAAAGCTAACCGTATGGCCACCGTCAGGCGATCCCGTCTATCCCTTCCTGTCCACCGTCGACAACGGCTGGCTGGCGGCCGCGCTAATCATGGTCACGAACAGCGTCCCGCAACTGCGCGACGAAGCACAGGTCATTTTGGACGAGATGGACTTTGGCTTTTACTATGATCCGGCCGCCGGGCTGCTGCGCGGCGGCTTCTGGGACTCACCCCCACCCGGATGCTTCGTTCAGGATAACTACCCTGGCAACGGTGCCGATGTTTTCTACACCTGCCACCATTACGGTACGCTGAATACGGAACCGCGCATCGCCAGCTATATCGGTATTGCCTGGGACCAGGTGCCAGAGACTCACTACTTCAAGATGTGGCGAACCTTCCCCGCCACCTGCGACTGGGGCTGGCACGAAATGCAGCCAGAGGGTGAATTCCATACCTACCTGGGCGTGGACGTTTACGAAGGTCATTACACCTATCGCGGCATGAACATCGTTCCTTCCTGGGGTGGCAGCATGTTTGAAGCGCTGATGGTGACGCTGCTGGTGCCCGAAGAGGAGTGGGGTCCGCAAAGTTGGGGGATCACCCATCCCCTTTACGTGCAGGCCCAGATCGAACATGGCCTCGAGGATACACAGTACGGTTATTGGGGTTTCTCCCCCTCCAACAACCCCTCTGGCGGCTACCGCGAATACGGCGTTGATGCCATCGGTATGAATCCGGATGGTTACGCATCCAATAACGACAACACGCTGGTTGATTATGGCTTTGGGGATTGTCGCCCGGCCCAGCCGCTCCCGCCGCCCTCCGCCTATACCAATGGGGTCGTCACGCCTCACGCTGTCTTCCTGGCGCTCGACTTAGCGCCGGTGGCCGCGCTGGAGAACCTGCAAAACCTGCGCGAGGACTTCGATGTTTACAGCGAACTGGGATTCTACGACGCCGTGAATGTGGACACGGGCGAAGTGGCCTATTATTACCTGGCCCTGGATCAGGGCATGATCATGGCCGCTTTGGGCAACTACCTGCGCAACGGCCGCCTGGAATATTACTTTACCCGCGGCGAGATCGAGCAGGCTATCAGACCACTTCTGGCAATGGAGCAGTTCACTGCGGGCATCAGCGGTGATAGCGTAACAACCATGATGCCGCAGCCGACCACCTGGCAGCCTGCATTTCTAGAAACCCACTAAACTCGCGGCTATCGCTCACGAGAGGAACCGCACGGATCAGCCAACGTGCGGTTCCTCGGACGGATAAGCGCCCAGCCGGATCCTTGTTACCCAGGCACAACTTATGTTATTACCCAACGACTTTGGCTACTTTAGCGAAAACGGCCGTGAATATGTCATCACCAACCCTGATACACCCGCGCCCTGGATCAATGTCCTCTCGAATGGCGACTACGGCCTGGTGCTCTCACAGACAGGCAGTGGCTACAGTTGGCGGACTCACGCTTCACTGAATCGTATCACCCGCTGGTCACAAGACCTGGTGCGTGACGATTGGGGCAAATACCTCTACATCCGCGACCTGGACAGCGGCGCATTTTGGTCTGCCGGATGGCATCCGGCCGGACATGACCTGGAAGCGTATCAGGTACGACATGGGTTTGGTTACTCCGTCATTCAGTGGCAGCGCGAGACGCTTCACGGTTCGCTAACCATCTTCGTGCCCCTGGATGATCCCTGTGAAGTCTGGCTGCTGCGCCTGGAAAACCGGGGGGATAAACCACGGCGTTTACAACTCTTTACTTACCTGGAATGGCTGCTCGGCGCGGCTCCAGACTGGCACCGCGAGTTTCACCACCTCTTTATTGAAACGCGCTATGATGAAGCTCACCATGCCATGCTGGCGACCAAAGTTCTGTGGGAGTTACCGGGCGAAAAAGGCCCTCATCTCAACCGGAACTGGCCCTACGTTGCTTTCCATAGTTCCTCTATCTCACCGACCGGCTACGATGGCGACAAGGCGGCTTTTCTGGGCCGCAATGGTCGGCTGGCAATGCCGCGTTCCCTGCGCAACGGCCGTTCATTCAACACATCCGGCCGTGGGATGGACGCAATCGCCAGTTTGCAGGTACCCGTGGAAATTGCCCCCGGAGAGGCGGTTGAAGTCGTCTTTACGCTGGGAGCGGTGGCAGATGAGACCCAGACATTGGCCCTGGCCGATAAATACAAAGAGCCAGCCGCGGCCCACCAGGAACTGGAAAACGTGGGCAACTTCTGGCAGGAATTGACTGGTCGCCTGGTTATTGAGACGCCAGATCCCTCCCTGAACGTGATGGCCAACGGCTGGCTCGTCTACCAGACCATTGTTGGACGACTCTGGGGGCGTTCCGCCTACTATCAAATGGGCGGTGCTTATGGTTTCCGCGACCAGCTTCAGGACAGCCTCGTCTGGCTGCTGCTTGGACGGCCGGAAAAGACACTGGAACAGATTCGCCTGCACGCCGCCCATCAGTTTCAGGAGGGCATTGTGCTCCACTGGTGGCATCCGCTGGCGGAATCCGGCTTGCGTTCAAACTACAGCGACGACCTGCTCTGGCTGCCATTTGTCGTCCTCCACTACTTGCTAGAAACGGGCGACTTCACCATTCTGGAGGAAGAGATGCCTTTCTTCGACGGGGGTTCAGCGTCTCTCTGGGAACATTGCCTACGCGCTTTTCAGGTTGCCCTCTCGCGTCGCAGCGAGCGGGGGCTGCCCCTGATTCTGGAAGGTGATTGGAACGATGGCCTGAATGCCACCGGCCCTGACGGCCAGGGTGAAAGCATCTGGATTGCGCACTTCCTTTACTATCTCCTCACCCATTGGGCGGATCTGCCGATTGAGAAGGAGACCCAAAATCTCTTCCGCCATGAGGCTGAAGTGCTGCGAGAGATTACTAATCAGCATGGCTGGGATCAGGGCTGGTATTGGCGAGCCTCTACCGATGAGGGCGTGCGGTTGGGATCGGCAGAACGCGAGGAGGGTCGCATTTTCCTCAATGCCCAGACGTGGGCGGTGTTAAGCGGCATGGCGCCGCCAGAGCGGGCGCAGCAGGCCATGGCAGCAGCACGAGAATACTTGTACACCGACTATGGCGCGCTGCTGCTTTTTCCCGCTTACAGCAAACCTGATCCAGACGTGGGCTATCTGACCCGCTACGCGCCGGGCACGCGCGAAAATGGCGGGGTTTACGTCCACGCCTCGTGCTGGGCCGTGTTGGCCGAACGAAAGCTGGCCGACGCTGAGGCGGCCTACGATTTATGGCGGCGCTTCTGTCCTCCACGTCGCGCTGAGTCGCCCGAAATCTACGTGGCCGAACCCTATGTCATGCCGGGCAATGTGAACGGCCCGCACGCGGCCCAACCAGGGCAAGGCGGTTGGACCTGGTATACCGGGTCTGCTGCCTGGTATCTGCGCTCCCTGGTAGAGGGCGTGCTAGGGGTGACCGCCCATCTGGAAGGGCTGCAAGTAATGGCCGACCTGCCCACGGAGTGGGATGGTTTCAGGTTGCAGCGGCGCTTTCGCGGCGCTGTCTATCACATTGAAGTGCGACGTGTTCGCGCGGAAGAAATTCCAGGTTGTGTGGTAAACGGCCGTTCCTACGACAGTGACTATTTACCGCTGGCGGCGGCGGGTACGGTGCAGACTGTACAGGTTCTGGTTTGAAAAGAGGATGTTGAAGAAAGTGGCTCATTTACCCGAGAACATTGCGGTACGAACACTGAGACATAAAGACCAGTTCATACTGTTTATGTACGGTTAGTTGGATTCGTGTAGACCTGTAAATTAAGGCAAATATTGGCGGTAAATTTCCGGAAAAATCTCCAAATTTTCTTAGCGCGGCTCTCAGCCGCCGCCCACGAACGAAGCCCATGAGCCTGGCGGAAGGAAAATCAGGCCGATAGCCCCACATCCAACGCAGCCAGGTCTACCGACAAACCCTGACGCGCCGTCAGTTCCGCAGCCGCCGCTTCGGTAAAGTCGGCCCTGGCGAAGATGGCGTAAAGGAATGGCGTTGCTCAACAGCGGCAACGGCCGTTGGCGTAGGCGTCGGTTCAACGCTGGTACAGGCTGCCAGCAGCAAGAAAAGTGAGAACAAGGCAAATAACGGTTTGTGATTCATAGCAAGTTTACGGGATGCCCCACAGTTGAACTAATCCATCAAGAGAGGCTGAAACGAGGAAATATCCATTTGGCGCAAAGGCTAAAGCTGTAATTTTTTGATCGCCCAGAGTATGGAATAGTTCTCCATCGTTCACCAGCCATACATCCAGAGAGCCGTTAAATTTATCACCCAACCCTGAAATCAACAGTTGCCCATCAGGGGAGAAGGCAGTTGTAGTTGTTCGATGACCTTCCCATCTATTTGAGAAATCTTCACTCGGATTGATTTGCCACAGACGCAGCGGGCTGCCAGCAATGGCAAAGTCACTTCCTACAGGAGAACCTGCCAGATCGTTCACAAAATTGATTGGCTCAGACACATGTTGAAGAACACCATCCGACAAATTCCATACGCCGACTGAATTAAAAAACCGACCAACTATTATTGGCTCAGTAGATGGCAAATACCAATCCCAGACTCGCATTGGGGTAAACTCACTTTCGTTGGGAAGTAATCCGTCAATCATGTAATTCTCTAGTTGACCTGATAGTATACCCTCCGGTACCTGCCACACGTTTAGCTGGCAATCTAATCCGGCAGAAATTAACCGCTCGCCGGAAAGCGAGAAAGTTAAGGCTGTAATGACATCGGTGTGACTATTGAGGTTTTTGAGTAGTGAGCCATCGCCGGTTGCACGAAATTCAATACGGCCGTCCGCATAACCAAGTGCAAAAGTTGTGCTATCAGGTGAAATCGCAACGCGCACCGCCGGGTAGCGTTGGGTCACCACACCATCAGCCACGTTAGCCACCTTGACCTCATCCAGATATTGCACAGCAAGCATCTGATTATCTGGCGAAACAACGAGATCCAGAATGGGCGATTCATACGCATCCACTTCGTCCAGCACAGAACCATCACGGATACTGCGAATTTGCAAACGGCCGTCCTGAAAACCAGCAACCCATGTTTCCCCGTCTGGTAAAAAAGCAATATCTACAACTCCTTCCTCCAAAGTGTAAAGCTGCTGGCCTGTATCTAGTCGGTAAAATTGAATACTTGTATTTTCTTTGACATTCCCTCCAAAACCCACGTCGTTATATTTCAACGCGGTAATTTGTGTTTCCGGCGAGAATTCAAACTGCCAGGCTTGAGGTGGCGTCGGTGGATCTGCGAAATAAATCGGCACGTTGCATGCCCCCTCAATTCTTTCGGAAAGCAATGCAATCGGTGGTACAGTCAATAGTAGCTGACCATCAATTCCTTGCTGAAACTCTACCCGTCCCGTTGTCCCATTGGGATACGAAGGTAGATTCATAAGAATCGGCTCATCAGTCTCTGAAAACCCTACATCAGCGATGATCGAATCCGACGCCTTTTGCTCACCTTGCTCGGCAACTGTATACAAAATTGGGCCGATCTCCCTGAGTAATACACTATTCGGCCAGCTAAACAGCGACAGCGTTTTATAATCCCAAACAGCCAGTTTATCTTCGTCGTGAGAAAACTCTATGCCAAAGGCATCTTCAAACACCTGTAAAACCTCGCCATTACTAACCAGCCATACTTCAACACCGTTTTCACTGACAACAGCCAGGGTTTCACTATTTGGGGCAAATTGTAACTGCCATGTTTGTTGAGGTTTTGAAAAAAGTAATGTTCCATTACCCATATCCCAGACCTGTGTAATCCCCGCATCTAGTCCCAATGCAACCTTGCTGCCGTCAGAAGAAATATCAATAACAGTTACACTGGCTGGTGTTTGCAGATAGCTTGGTTCAGCCTGCAAGTTTTGGGCATTGTGAATGTAGACCCCTGTAGTAGCGGCTACGGCAACCCAACGGCCGTCACCCGACACTGCCACATCGTTAATCACCCCCCGTCCCCAACGGGCCAGTTCCGTTAATTGGTGGGCGTTTTCGGGGGAGATGATGGCGCTTGGTTGGGGCACGGCCGTACCCGCCGCCACCCACATCGGCACAGTCGGCGTCGGTTCAGGGGTGTGGGTCGGGGTAGCAGGCACGGCCGTATGCGTGGGCACGGCCGTACCCGTTGGCGTTTCAGTGGGGCTGTTTGCGGTTGTGGGAACAGGGGGTATAGTGCGGGTAGGCGGTACGGCCGTGACGTTCAGAGCGGCAACGGCCGTTAGGGTAGGTGTGGGTTCAACGCTGGTACAGGCTGCAGCAGCAGGGACAAAAAAAGCGTGGCGAAAAACAGTTGGCGACTCATGGCGAAATTGTACCGCCATTCCCGCTCCTGACCATGCCCCCACCCTACGCTTGCCCGGCTGTATGCAGATGAAAGAGAGGTGGTTCCGCAAGATTTTGTGTGGGCCATCCCGTTACATGAGGCATGAGGCTTCTCTGGTCACGCATCACTTGTCACGCATCACGCATCCCAGTTCTGTCCTCAAAGAGCCTGAAAAATTGGCCGCAGAGCGGGGTATAGCGCCCGATAATGGGGGTAGATCGTCTGGTAACTGGCGGATTGCGGGCCGGGGGTGGTCGCCCCGGTGATCTGGATAACTGCCTTACACGCTTCTTCCACGCTGGCAAACGCGCCCGCGCCGGTCGCCGCCAGCAGCGCCGCGCCATAGGCCGCGCCTTCGGCGGTGTTCACCGTCACCAGTTCAGCGGCAAATACATCGGCCAGGATTTGCCGCCAGAGTGGACTTTTGGCCCCGCCGCCAGCAATACGTACCTGGGTTACGGCCGTCATGCCCGCCCCCTTCATCAGTTCAAAACTATCCCGCAGACCAAAGGCGACCCCTTCCAATACGGCGCGGGTCAGGTGGGCACGGCCGTGCCGCACCGTCAGCCCCACAAACGCCCCCCGCGCTAACGGGTCAGGGTGTGGTGTGCGTTCGCCCGTCAGGTAGGGCAAAAAGAGCAGGCCATCACTGCCAGGGGGGATGGTTGCCGCTTCATTCACCAGATCGCCAAACTCAACGCCAGGAGCCAGAGCATCACGGAACCAGCGCAGGCTGCCCGCCGCCGAGAGCATCACGCCCATAAAGTGCCATTTACCGGGCACGGCGTGGCAAAACGCATGGAGACGGCCGTCCGGTTCAATCGCCGGTGTATCCGTCGTCGCAAAGACCACGCCGGATGTGCCCAGGCTGAGGGCGACAATGCCTTCCTCAACAGCACCAACCCCAACGCCGTTGGCGGCCTGGTCGCCGCCACCGCCCACGACAGGAATGCCGGCAGGCAATCCGGTTGCTTCGGCTGCGGCGGCTGAGAGATGGCCGGTCACGGCCGTACCCTCAAACGTCGGTGGCAGCCAGGCGGGATCAATTTCCAGAGCCGCCAGCACTTCCGGCGACCAGTCGCGCTGTTTCAGGTCAAAGAGAATCGTGCCCGCACCGTCGGCTTTGTCTATGGCAAATTCGCCGGTCAGTTGGTAACGCACATAATCTTTGGGCAGCAGAATGTGGGCAATTTGGGCGTAAATGTGCGGCTCTTCCTGCTGCACCCACAGGATTTTGGGGGCGGTGAAGCCGGTAAGGGCGTCATTGCCGGTAATCTGGATGAGCCGCTCCTTGCCCAGGCGGGCGCGGATGTCGTCACATTGGGCGGCGGTGCGCTGGTCGTTCCAGAGGATGGCCGGGCGCAGGACGGCCCCGTGCTTGTCCAACAAAACCAGGCCGTGCATCTGCCCGGTAAGGCCGATGGCGCGGATGTGGTGGGGGGATACGGCCGTGTCCGCCATCACCTGCCGGATAGCCGCTACCGTGCCCTGCCACCACAAATCTGGAGCCTGTTCGCTCCACAACGGCCGTGGCGTTTCATAGCCATATTCCGCCGCCGCCACACCCACTACCGCGCCCAATTCGTCCATCAACAACGCCTTCGTCGCCGTCGTTGAACTGTCAATGCCTAGAAAATAGTCCATGATTACCGCTCTAAAATGATTTCCAAGTGGGTCACTCTACTTCAAATAGCGCACGAGGCAGCCCTGATTGACGAATGATAGAACGTAACGCCCCCTGGCGTATTTCTTTATGGTTGGGAACAGGCACAGTGGTCGTCGAATTCGCTATTCGCCTCTGCACGATGATGTGACTACCCTGTTGTCGCACCTGGACGAAACCTTGTTCTTCGAGAATTTTGCATACTTCTCGCCCGGATAGATTACGTAATTTACCCAACGGGAACCATCACCTGGGTGATAAAGATTTCAGACTGCAACCGTCGCTCTACTTCTGATGGATCAGCTTCTTCCAGGAACAGTTCAATAGCTTCAATCAGGTTTTGCCGGGCTTCCTCGACGGTATCACCCTGGCTGGCAATATCCAGCTCAGGGCAGAGGGCCACAAACCCATCATCTTCTCGTTCAATCACGGCCGTAAACTGCTGAAATTGTCTCATAACCTTTCCTTACATGTAGCTTTCAGGCCTGACAGGTTTTTGATCTGAAAAAACTGTCAGGTCTCCAGAGGAACTGAACACTTACATGTTACCGCACACCTAACAGCAGTTCAACCGTGAGCTGATCCAACCGTTCGTAGGGTTGGCCTTTGGCGGCGATGGCTTCGCGGTCAAAGCTGTGGGCCTTGAGCGCGGCGGCTTTGGCGCGGGAATACGCGCCTTTGTAGCTATCCATGCTGCCGTCATCGGCCGTGATCTCGGCGATGAGATCTTGAATTTCGGCATCTTCATTCCACTGCGCCGCTTTCTCCTTCAGGATGAGATAGGTGCGCATACAACCCCGGGCAAATGCCTTCACGTCTTCGTAATCAGAGGAGCGGTAGGCGTGGGCGTCAAAGTGGCGGCTGCCCGCATAACCCACATCTTCCAGGAACTTGACCAGGAAGAAGGCGGATTTGATATTGGCCGCGCCGAAGCGGAAATCCTGGTCATACCGGCCAATCATCTGATCGTTCAGGTCAATGTGGAACAGTTTGCCCATATCCCACGCCTGGGCGATGGCATGGACGAAGTTCAGCCCGGCCATCGTGTCATGGGCCACTTCCGGGTTCAGGCCCACCATCTCCGGGTGATCGAGCGTCTCAATAAAGGCCAGCATCGCGCCCACGTTGGGCAGGTATAGGTCGCCGCGTGGTTCGTTGGGTTTTGGTTCCAGGGCAAATTTCAGGTCGTACCCTTGATCCAGCACATATTCGCAGAGGAAGTTGAGCGATTCGCGGAACCATTTCCCGGCGTCGAGCGGATTTTTCCCGGCGTCCGTTTCGGCGCCTTCGCGGCCGCCCCAAAAGACGTAGGTGGTGGCGCCAAATTCCACGCCCAGGTCAATGGCGTTCATGGTCCTTTGCAGGGCATAGGCGCGCACTTTAGCGTCATTGCTGGTGAAAGCGCCGTCACGAAAAATGGCGCTTCTGAACAAATCGGTGGTAGCCATGGGCACCACAATGCCCGTGTCATCCAGGGCTTTGCGGAACAATTTTTTAATCTCGGCCGCCTCGCCAGGGGTGGCATCAATAGGGATGAGGTCGGTATCGTGAAAGTTGACGCCATACGCGCCCACTTCGCTCAGGAGGTGAACGATTTCAGCCGGGGACAATTCTTTGCGCACCGGTTCGCCAAAGGGGTCACGGCCCGTACTGCCGACCGTCCACAGACCGAAGGTAAATTTGTGTTCAGGTTGGGGGGTGTACATAATTTTCTCCATATTGTGGTGCTAAAGGGATCAGGAGATCGGGAGATTTGGAGATTAGGAGATTGATCAGACAATCTCCCAATCTCATTCTTCCAATCCTACATATTCAAACCAATCAAAACTGGCATCGTTGGCGCTCTCACGGCCGTTGCTGCTGGCATACAGACCGATATATGCACCGACAAAGCCGCCCGCTACCGGGGTGCTGAGGATACGGCCATCTACGCCGCCGGCTACCAATTCCCATCTATCCGGTTCTGAGGCCACATAAAAGCGGTAATCCTGTTCATGCCCGGTCACTTTTAGAAAGAATGTGCCCGGTTGGATGGGGCGTTGGGCGATGACCTCTTCCTCTCCTTGCGCCCGTTTGATCAGGCTGATGACCGGCCCGTCAGCCTGGGTAACAACAAAACGAAAGTGAAAGTTGTTGTTTTGCAGCAGCACCAGACCGGCACATTCGTGTTCGTTTTGCGGAGTGAAGGTCACGGCCGTGGCCGCCATAAAATGAATATGCTGCTGCCGTCGGCCGACAAAACTGGGATTGGCCCATTCGCTGAGCTGCGCCGGGCGCAGTTTCAATGACAAATGCCCAGGGCGTTCACGCAGGCTCCAAAAGTCGTCACGCGGCGTGCGCAGGAAGTTCCATTCATCGGCCAGCGTAGATGAGTCGAAGTCATCACGCGCCGGGCGCGCGGGCCAGGGATGGGGCGGCAAGTTGGGCAGCGGATAGTCCGTTTCCACGCGCCCGGTTCCCGGACTGGCAATCGGCCAGCCATCTTCCCAGCGCACCGGAACCAGGAACGTCTCCCGGCCCAGATTGTAGAAGTAGCCGCCATACGGCCGCATCGCCAGCAGCACCGCCCACCAATCGCCGTTTTGGGTCTGCACCAGGTCGGCGTGGCCTGTGCCGACGATAGGGTAGTCCAGCCCCAGGTGGCGGTGCGTCAGGATGGGGTTGCCGGGATTGCCCACATACGGCCCGGTGATGTGCTCGCTGCGGGCGATGGCGACGGCATGATGGTGGGCGGTGCCACCTTCGGCCGTGAGCAGGTAATAGAGGCCGTCTATCTTGTAAATGTGTGGTGCTTCTGACCAGACCACCCCTTTGACCGCGCCATCCCAAATGACTATCGGTTCGCCGACCAACTGCATCTGCTTCAGGTCTAGCTCCCGAACATAGACCTCGGTATGGCCGCGATAATGACCTTCTTCCACCAGGTTTGTCCCACAATACCAGGCACGGCCGTCGTCATCAAAAAGCAGCGAAGGGTCAATGCCGGGGGCGGCGTCCAGCCAATATGGTTCAGACCAGGGGCCGGCCGGATCGCTGGCCGTGACGATGAAGTTGCCGGATGTGGTACGGCCGTCTACCAGCGTATTGATGAGGTAAAACAGCCCGTTGGCGTAACGAATGGTGGGGGCGTACAGGCCGCCGGACGGTCGTATGCCATCCAGATCAAGCTGCGACGGCCGATCTAGCACATGCCCAATCTGCCGCCAATGCACCAGGTCACGACTATGGAAAATGGGCAGGCCGGGGAAATACTCAAACGTGGACGTAACCAGATAATAATCTTCCCCCACCCGGCAAATAGACGGGTCGGGATAACAACCAGAGAGAATGGGATTTTGAAACATTGCACACTTTATTTGAGGTGGAGATTGGTTCAATCTTGGAGATTGAACCAATCTGAAAACTCCTAAACAACCTGCACCTCGCTGAAGAATTTTTTGCTCGCCAAAATCTCTTGTGTTTCGCCCACAATTTCGATTTCGGTACGCAAATGAATATCTTCAGACGATGTGCCGATCATCAATTCAATAATGCCGGGTTCCACCACATAGGCCATGTTGGGATTATAAAAACCAAGCTGGTTCACAAATAAGGTGAAGGTTACAGTACGGGACGCACCGGCGGGCACGGCCACACGTTTGAACCCTTTGAGTTCTTTCAACGGCCGTGTCAAACTCGCCACCTTATCGCGCACATACAACTGCACCACCTCATCTCCATCCCGCACCCCGGTATTGGTGACGGTCAGGCTGATTTGCACAGCTTCACCGGCGGCCACTTTGCGTTTGTCCATTTGCAGACCGGACAGTTCAAACCGGGTGTAGCTCAGCCCAAAACCAAACGGCCAGAGCGGCTTGTTGCTCATATCCACATAGGTCGTCTTCCAATGGGATTTGCCGCCGGACGGTTTGTGGTTGTAATAAATGGGCACCTGCCCCACATGACGCGGCACGGTAATGGGTAGCTTGCCGCCCGGATTCACGTCGCCAAACAAAACATCGGCGACCGCTTCTGCCCCTTCTTCACCGGGCAGCCACGCTTCCACAATGGCCGGAATGTGTTCGGCGGCCCAGGTGGTGGTGAGGGGACGGCCGTTGACCAACACCAACACCACCGGCGTCCCCGTCGCTGCCACCGCTTCCAACAACTCCTGCTGCACCCCAGTCAAATCCAGATCCGCCTGATCGCGCGCTTCGCCACAGGTACAATCATCCGTCAGCCCGGACTTGCCACCCAACATGACCAATGCCACGTCTGCCTGCTGCGCGGCAGCCACCGCCTCGGCAAAACCGGAACGATCCTCGCCCAATACCTCACAGCCGGGGGCAAAAATCAACTCCGTCTCTGGCGAAACTTTATCACCTAACGCCTGCAAAATCGTGTTCATTTCCACAAATGCGGCGTCAATTTCCATCACATCGGGGACGGGCATGGCCATGCCCAACATCGTTTGCTGGCGCGCGGCCATCAGACTTTCAATATGGCAGATATAGGCATAATCGCCCACCAAATGGCGGGTGGAATTGGCCTGCGGCCCAATGACGGCGATCTTGCCGGTTGTTTTGGACAAGGGCAGCAAATCACCCGCGTTTTTGAGCAGGATGATCGATTGTTGGGCAATTTCCCGCGCCAACTGCCGTTCGGACGGTGTGTCAAACTCCACGACACTGGCATCCACAAACGGATTTTCAAACAGCCCCAATTCAAATTTTTGGGTGAGCAACCGGGCCACGCTTTGGTCAACGATGGCTTCGTCAATCAGGCCGCGTTCGACCGCTTCTTTAAGAGGGGTACCGTAACAATCCGTACTCGGCAGTTCAATATCCAGCCCCGCCGTCAGTGCGCGCACGGCCGAATCCATCTGATTATCCGTCATGTGATGCGCTCTTTCTAGCTGGTCAACGGCAAAATAATCTGACACCACCACACCATCAAAACCCCATTCCTGGCGCAAAATTTTGTTCAGCAGCAGATCACTGGCGGCACAGGGGATGCCGTCCAGTTCGTTGTACCCATTCATCACCGACTGCAAATTCGCCTCTTTGACGGCCGCTTCAAACGGGGCCAAATACACCTCACGCAGTTCCCGCTCTGGAATGTGCGCCGGATTCCAATTTAAGCCGCCATCCGGTATGCCGTATCCCACAAAGTGCTTGGCCGTAGCAATAATGCCCTCCTGCCAGTTTTCCCCTTGTAAACGATGCACATAATAAACGCCCATAAGGGAGACAAGATAAGGATCTTCGCCAAATGTTTCCTCCACGCGCCCCCAACGCGGATCACGCACCACATCCAGCAGAGGGGAGAGACCTTGATGCGCTCCGACCGTTTTCATCTGATGGCGGACTACCTCGGCCATGGCCCCGGTCAATTCTGGCTGCCACGTGCTGGCCAGGCCAATAATTTGCGGGAAGCAGGTGGCGTTGCGGGCCATGTAACCACTGCAACACTCTTCATGGACGATGGCCGGAATTTGCAGGCGGGTATGGTCTATCAGATATTGTTGAATCTGGTTTGCCAGGGCTGCGCCTTCTTTGGGTTTCAGGCTGCTGGCCCCGGCCAGACGGGTGATATGTCCCAACCCGTGGCCCATCAATTCCTGCGCTTTGGCCTCATCAAAAACCATGTCGGTCAGCAGCTCAAACACCCAGGCGCTGCCCAACTGGGCCAATTTTTCATCGAGGGTCATCCGCGCCAACAAGTCGGCGACCCGTTCGGCCGTAGCCCTGTTGGGGTCCTGGTATATGAATTTTGTTTCAACTATTTGCATCTTTTTGCCTCATAGGGTTAGGAAAGATGGGGATGGGATACGGCCGTGTGCACCATACGCCATTTTAGACGCGACCGGTTTTTACCAAAGCAAGCGTCTGCTCAGAAACTTTAAGAACCTGTCAGGCCTCAAGCAACTCAAGCGACGGAACACCCACCTGCTCGCCTCTCATCTCCTCATTGGTATACAAATGACACTTGACGAGTACATCGTCAACAAGAATATCCGCTGGTACCTCTCGTTTGCAAACTTCCATGGCCAACGGGCACCTGCCGACAAACCGGCAACCTTGTTTTAAGTATTCATCCTGTTCTGTTTCATTAAGATTAACTTTCCCCACCCACCGCATGGTGGGGTCAGCCTGGGGAATAGAATCTCGCAATAACTGGGTATAGGGATGTCGGGGGTTCACCAATACCTGTTCCACCGTGCCCATTTCCACAATGTTCCCCCGGAACATCACGGCAATTCGGTCGCTCACATAATAAGCCGTGGCCAGATCATGGGTAATGTACAACACGCTCATGCCAAACTCTTCTTTGAGCGTTTTGAACAGGTTTACAATGGACATACGCAGGGAGGCGTCTACCATCGAAACCGGCTCATCGGCAATCAACAGTATTGGTTCGGTCAGCAGCGCCCTGGCAATGGAAATCCGCTGCAACTGCCCACCGGAAAATTCGCTGGGATATTTACCGGCAAACTCGCTATAAGAGAGACCGACGGCGTGTAATTTTTGTTCGATGAGGGTTACGGCCGTAGCCTTATCCTTCGCCAGTTTATAATTCCAAATCGTCTCAAAAAAATATCGGTCTACCGTTCTGAGCGGGTTAAATGTGCCAAACGGATCCTGAAAAATAGCCTGAACCCCTTCGGTAAACCAGACCTTTTCCTTCCGCGCCTTCTCCTTGCCCTGGTAACGAATGACCCCAGACGTTGGCTCTTCAAAACCCAGAATCATCTTGGCCGTCGTCGTCTTACCACAACCACTTTCCCCGGCCAACGTGAAAATCTCCGCCGGTTTGATGTCAAAAGAGACATTATCGGTGGCCGTAATCTTGACTCTTGAAGTGATACTCCCGAAGGAGAACACTTTTGTCAGGCGCTCAACCTCAAGAAGTTTGTCCATTTTTTTCGTTCTCCACCAACCAACAGGCAACTTTGTGGTTAGATTTTATGGCGATGTATTCAGGCATTTTTTCTTTACAAATATCCATCGCATGAGGGCATCGGGGATGGAAAGGACAGCCAGGTGGCAGGTCTGCCAGAGAAGGTGGGTTGCCGGGCACACTATCACGCGGCGTCTTGTCCCCAAACTTCGGCAACGAGTTAACCAGGTATTGGGTATAAGGATGCAGCGGTTCAGCAAAAATCGTCTCGGTTGGTGCTTCCTCAACCATTTTACCGGCGTACATAATGCCAATCCGGTCAGCCACATTGGCGTGAACACCCATATCATGTGTCACCAGGATAATGGTGTTTTTTAGTTTTTCTTGAATCTCTTTGAGCAGTTGCACCACACCCCGCTGCACCACCACGTCAAGAGCAGTGGTCGGCTCATCGGCAATGATGATGCGTGGCTCTAGTAGAGCGGCCAGGGCGATTGTCACCCGCTGCCGCATCCCGCCCGACAACTGGTGTGGGTAGGCATCCATGACCTGCGGCGGCAATCCCAAATCGGCAATATGGCTCTGGGCTAACCTAAACGCCTCTTGCTGTGACTTCCCCTCCACATGGCTGGTGATGAAATCCTGAAAGGTGTTTTTCAGCTTGCTCACCGGATTGAGAACACTCATAGAGCCTTGGGGCACATAAGACACATAAACCCAACGCAGTTTTCTTTTTTCGTCCGCGCTGAGAGAAGAGACATCAATTGTTTTGCCGTCTACGTGATAAGAAACTTTGCCATCAAGCTGCCGCAGCGGAGGTTCAATGACGGCCGCCAATGCCTTGAGTAACGTTGATTTGCCGCAACCACTTTCACCGGCAATGCCATAGATTTCATTTTCCATGATCTCGATTTCAACATCATTGACCGCTTTAACGACTTTTTGGGTACCATGCACTTCGAGGACATAAAAGGCTTTCAGTTTTTCTGTGCTGAGAATGGGCTTGTTCATCGGTTTTTTATGATTAGGCGCCGACACGTTGGATGCGGGAACGTGGGTCCAGATATTCGCTGATGCTGACAGAGAGCCAGTACAGGGCGATAAAGAGGAGAATAGAGAGAACCACAGGGGTGAGCAACCACCACCAATAACCAAGCATAACCGCCTGATAACTGAGCGCCCAGAAGATCATGGTGCCCAATGTGGGAATGTCCAGATTGACCAAGCCGAGAATGGCAAGCGTGATTTCCAGCGAAATGGCCCAGGCCATGACGTTGATCAAGGTAGCAAACACCAGAGGGGTGATAAAGGGCATATACTCTTTCATTACCAGACGCATGGTACCGGAACCAGAGAGCACGGCCGTTTGCGTAAAACCGCGCTCACGCAAACTCAAAATCTCTGACCGGATAACGCGCGCGTCCCAGGCCCAACCCAGGCAGGCCAACATCAGCCCCAATGTAAATAAATTCATGGAATCCCGCACCAGCATCGCCAGCAGGACAATGATTAAAAAGAGCGGAATGACAAGAAAACTATCCCCAATAAACATGAAAACCCTATCTGTCGTCCCCCCTTTGTATCCGGCGAGCAAGGCTACAGGTACGGCAATCATGCGGGAAATTAAACCGGCGACCAAAGCGATAGTCAGAGAATTACGCACCGCAAACGTCGCTGTCCAGAAGATATCTATACCTCTGGAATCAGTACCCAGCAGGTTCGTTGACGATGGCGACAAGTCCCTGGGAAAGGTCCCCCACATAGTCGGGTCGTGGGGCGCGAAGAAAGAAAGGCCGGCAAAAAACCCGAGGATAACCACGATGGTAAAACTCCAGCGGAACCGGAAATCTCTGAAAAGGTCTCTGAACACATTCATTTGGCCCATTCCATTTGGTGGCAGGTAGCAGGTACTTGCTACCTGTCACTTGCCACCTGTCACTTATTACCACATGGCCATTAGCTATATCGAATCCGGGGATCAAACAAGGGATACGTCAGGTCTATTATCAGGATGGCGGTGGTAATACCCACAATCGAAAAAACGGTAATACCCATGATCAGGTTGTAATCTCCGGTAAGGATGGCATTATAAAGGAGAGTGCCAATTCCTGGATAAGAGAAAACAATTTCAACGATGAGCGCGCCGCTGAAAATCTGCCCCACCAATAGCGCCAGTGCGGTGATCTGCGGCAACATACCATTGCGAATAACATACCGCGAGACAATTTTGCTTTCGTGAACGCCCCCCATCTTGGCATATTGCACATAATCGGCCGAATTGACATTTTGCACGACCAATTTCATCGTTTGGAACCAGGCCGTCGTGCCCAGCAAAATGAGGGACAAAGCGGGCAGGAAGGCATGTCTCAACACATCATAGATATATGCCGAACTGAAAGACGGCTGTCGTCCAATGTCCGTGCCCCCGGCAATAGGGAACCATCTCAGAACGTAGCCAAATAACAGCAGCAAAGCGAATGCAAAAATGTAATACGGCATAGGCCGGATGATCATCGCGCCGGCATCCAGCGCCCGCGACCAGCGCGTACGGTTGAAATATCCGGCCAATCCCCCCAGAAGTATGCCCAAAGTCCAGGCAATAGCCGTTGTTGTTACCAACAAACCTAACGTCCAGGGCATTGCCGTTCTGATCATCTGGTTTACCGGCGTAGGAAATTGAAAAAACGAGACGCCAAAGTCCCCTTGAAACAGTCTTATCCAAAACGCCTTGTATTGATCCAGGGTTGAGCCTTCCAACCCATATAATTCGGTGAGGTCTTCAATCATCTCATCAATCGTCCCGGGGTCTAGCGTGGAGCCACGCGCCTCCAATTGTGAGATCGTGCGGCCAACCGGGTCTGTGGGTAATGCACGGGGAATGAGGAACACGGCCGTGATCCCCACAAAGATCACCAGGAAATACTGAATCAGTCTGGGTATGAGGTATCTTTTGATAAAGATCATGGCAATGTCCTCCTCGGCCCTCTGCCTGTGCCCATTGCAAGAGTAGGAGAGTTGGAAAGATTAAATCTCCCAATCTCCTACTCTCTTAATCTCTAACAATCTACCGGCCTGTTGGTTCCAGGAACGGCGTCATGTACTTAAACGGCCCCCAGTGTGTATATGGCTGGGTGTAGGGGTTTTCCGCGCCAGGCCAATTGGTCCAGTACGTCTCATCCCAGGCAATGAAGCCAATGTAGCCGAAGGTAGGAATACCCGGCATATTGATGACGGCTTCCTTAAGCCCTTCAATGCCCACCGCAATCACTGCTTCCGCGTCAGCGGGGTCTGTTTCCCGCAATTGGGCAATAATAACATCCATCTCCGAGCTGCTCCAGCGGGATTGGTGCCCTTGATTTCGCTCGCCAAGCGGCAACACATAGGCTGAATTCCAACGGTCCAGGGTGCGGTACAGGTCAGGGCCAGCGCCCCAGGGTTCCCAACCAGGCCAGGCACCGTTAACGTCGAAGTCGCCTACGGCAACCAGATCAGCATTTGCTTCTGTAGCAAAATGGGAGGCATCAATACCAAATTCCCGCCATTGCTGCACGGCCGCAATACAGTTCCGGGCTTGCAGATCGGTCGCCACTTGTGGACCGCTCATACATTCTAGCTCCCAGGGCGTACCATCCGGCAGCAGCCACATACCATCATCATCTCTGGAGAAACCGTTTTTGATCAGCAGTTGGTCGGCTACTTCAGGCGCGTAATTGTACCATCCCAGACCAAAAGCCTTATCCTGAGCAGCCGGATCTTCGGGTACAACATAGCCCCGACCTTGGGCATATTCCACAATTCGCTGTGGCGCATCCGGGTCGTACGGTTTGAATGTCTCACCATTGCCCAAATCGAGTTCAAAGTCAGCTAACCATTCCTCCATCGGGGCGATGTAATCTGTGGGGTAAGAACCAAGAGAGGGTATGTGTACTGGGCTTAAGGTGCCGGCACCGTCAACGGCCGTGCCCATATATTCACCAATGTCAATAGCCAACAGCAATGCCCAACGCACATCGGGATTATCGTACGGAGGTCTGACTACATTGAAGGTTAAACCCGTTTGTGCCGGATCATTATTGACAACCCAGGGATATCCTTGCTGATAAGCACGAGACGAATCAGACTGGGCTAGGACAGCCTTCAGCCCTTCCGATGAAAGGTTGACCACATCGGCCTCATGCGTTAATTGAGCCAGAATTTTAGCACCCTCATTAGCAAAGTATTGCAAAACAATGTATTGCGGTTTGGGTTCGCCATAGAGGATGCCGGTGGGGCTATTCTGCCAATCTTCCCGTTTCTCCCAAATCGTCCAGAACCCATTTTCATCATAGCTGTGCAGCTTGTATGGGCCAGTGCCTACGAAGGGATTAAATTCAAAAGCCACAATATCCTCTACGTTTTCAAAAATGTGCTTGGGCATGATCCAGGTGCTGCCCCAACGGTCGAGGAAGGTGGTGTGGAAACGGGAGTTTGACTGAGTGAGTTCAAACACAACGGTGTAATCATCGGGAGCGGATACGCCAGCAAGGTTATCGGCGAAGAAAGTATGCCCGTTTAGGCCTTCCGTCGCGGCGAGCGTTTCTGCTGTAAAGACGACATCGGCCGCCGTAAAGGGCGTTCCATCATCCCAGGTAACACCTTCACGCAGGGGAATTGTCACCTGAGTAAAGTCTTCGTTGTAAATCGGGTCACCTGCGGCCAACCCATTGATGATTTCGCCAGTAGCAAAGTCCACCGACCATAGCGGCTCGTTGGCCAGGTTTTGCATACCACGATCCCGGTTCTTCCAACCAACCCATTCATTAAAGTTACCAGGGGAACCTGCACGACCGGTGAGCATATCCACAATAAGCGTCTGGTTTCTGGGCAGAACACCCAGTACGTCGGGAGCCGGTTCGCTTTCAACTTCGGAAGCTGCGGCCGTTACTTCCACAACAACCTCTTCAATAATCGTCTCAGTTACCACACGAGTGACTTCTACGGTCTCACCTTCTTCCATCACTGTTTCCGTAACAACACGAGTCACTTCAACAGGTTGTTCAACAACACGGGTCACTTCAATTGGTTCACCACTACAAGCGACAAACAAAACAAGAATAAATAACAGGGCGACAATCTTTTTCATTTTTCTCTCCATCATTATATGCTAGGCTGATAAGGCGTGGGCGAATAATCAGGTTTATATATCAATCCAATAACACCTCCTCTTGTGACTGCCTTTGCAAGCGTTTGCAAAAAGTGTCAAAAAAAATGCTGGTAGCATTTCACACCTATGGCAAACCCATGATTGGACAAACACGGCCGTAGGCGAGATTGGTTTACTCAAAAAGTAACCAGTCCCTAAAAGCCGTAGAATTTGATGAAATTTCCCACGAATATCAGGTTGGGATCATACAGAACCTACATCAGCTCATACCGCTTTATTGCCCGCCACATAATGTTTGGCGCTGATCAGGTTCATCCAACCATCGCAGATGTCTGATTTAATATCTGTTTTATTTTCGACAATATAGGACACGCTGGAATTAGAAACTCCGGCTTCATTCGCCACACCAATGATGGTTATTTTGTCTGAGTTTTTTCGCACGGTATTTCAGTTCCAGGGAATTTGTGCAAGCGTTTGCAGAGAACTTTACCAAAAACACCTGAGGTTGTCAATGACTTTTGCAAACGTGTGCAGCATTTACGCAGATAAGGGCTTGACAGATGAGGCTGAGCAGAGTCTCTGCTTTACAAATATTTAGTCTTGCCTCCACAAGCGGATTCAGCTTATGGATTGGCGTCGGGCGTGTGAATGGTAAACTTACCACTCGTTTGTAACAGCGCCAACATGTATAACAGGCCATCATAATACCGCCAACGCCCAGACGGAATCTCCAGGTCCCAGAGCGCCTGCACAAATTCGGCGCGCTGCGGATGGTCGGCGGCCAATGCCACCACCGCGTTCATGGCGATCAGGCCAGGCGAACGATCAGGGGAAAGCGGTTCGCCTTCTAAACTGTATTGATTGACGTAGCTATCAATCCCCTGCTCCCAAAAAAAGTTGAGCCAGCGGTTGCTTTGTTCTACCGCCCACTCATCTTCGCCAAACCAGATGTGGTCTACGGCGATGTTCATGCCCGTGCGCCAGGCATCAAAACGAAATTCGTCGTGTGACGGGCCACCGCCAAAATGCAGGGGTGTGCCATCAAAAGCTGAGTAATCAGGGAAGAGGCCTGTTTCAGGATGCACGGCCGTTTGCCAAAATGCCCGACTTTTCACAGCTGCATCCGCCCACGCTTCATTGTCCTTCTCCGCCCATTCTGCCCACAGTTGGTAATAATGCGGCACATGGTACGATGGGTCGGTAAACTGGCTCACTCGTCCCCGCGAAGGCACAAACACGATCAGGTTTGTCTCCTCATCAAACGTGTTAGTGGCCACGGCGCTGTTGCCTTTGGTGTGGCGCATGGTGTGTAAAATCTCGTTGGCCTGCTGGCTGTAGTTAAAAATACCCTCACCGTCCCCCCAGCGGTGCGCGGCAAAAAACAAAGCCATGGCCATCCACACTTCGCCATCACTGGCCGGGTTGGCGTCAATCTGGCTGCCATCGTCCCGGTTATGCCAGGAAAAATAACCCTTATACGGCTCCTCCTCGTGGTACATATACGTCTTGGTCCACTGCCAGATACGGTCAAACTCCTCTTGTTTGTCTAACTGCACAGCGATCATCATGCCATACGACATGCCCTCAGAACGTATATCGTCGTTGCCAATATCCTTCACATAGGCCATATCGTCGCCCACGGGATAATAAACCGCCGCTGTTTTCGGATCGCCGTAAAAAAGCTGCTGCCAGGCTGCTTCAATTTTAGCATCCACTTCGGCTTCGGATTTACCCAACAACTCGGTAAACAGATTCGGCGATTCACCGCCGGCATACACGGGGGTAAGAGGAGAAGCGGTGGGCATAACGGCCGTAGTCATCGTCTCAGATCCTCCCATCCCTGCCTGGGCACAACCCACCAGAAAAATAGCCGACATGATAACTCCCAATATCCGCCAACCTCGGTCAGCGCCAAAAAACTGACAACCCATATCATCCTCCATCTTCTCACCTCGTCACCGTGTCATCCTGTCAGGTCAGGCAACTACCCTTTTAGCTCACCGCCCGTCAAACCAGTCACTATGTATCTTTCCGCCAACAAATAAAAAATAACGGCCGGAATAATAAGTAACGTCACATAAGCCATCACCTTCGCCCACTCCGTACCATATTGACCCTGAAATTGCATGATGCCCAACGTCAACGGCCACTTACTTGAATCCCCTAACACCACCAATGACAGGAAATACTCATTCCAGGCAGTAACCACCGTCAATGTGGCAATGGCCGCCAACGCCGGCCGGGCCAATGGAAACAAAACGTGCCTAAAAAAACCAAACGTCGTGCAGCCATCAATGTAAGAAGCATCCTCCAGCTCATCCGGTATCGCCCGGAAAAAGCCGATCAAAATAACCGTACTCCCCGGCAAAGCAAAAGTCACCAACGGCAAAATGACACCCCAATAACTGTTAATCAACCCCAGGTTTCGAATCTGTAAAAATACTGGCAAAATCGCCACCACCAGAGGAAAAAGTAACCCAATAGAAAGGATATTAAAAAATATAGAGCGGCCTTTGAAATTCACCCGGGCAAAAATTGCGGCCAGCGGACAGGCAATTAGCACAACCAAAAATGTAGTAGTTAACGTAATTCGCATGCTATTGCTGGCCGCCCGCCAAAAATCTCCCTCCATCACAATATCTGTGTAGTTTTCCCACTGAATACCCGTTATTGGTAATCCCACAGGATTAGACATGAACTGACCGGTGGTGCGAATGCTACCCAAAATAACCACCACAATTGGACTGAACATGATCACAGCTACCGTGATCACAAACAAATACATCAGAACGCGGCTAAATGTAAGTTTAGGTGTACTCGTCATATCCATCCCCTAATCCGTCATGGTGCGACGCAAAACCACGCGCTGGTACCCAATAGAAAACAGCAACGTCATCGTAAACAAAATAACAGCCAGTGCGCTGCCATACCCCAACTGCATCCGCTGGATGCCAAACTTATACAAGTACGTTACGATCAACTCGCTGCGATAAGCTGGCCCTCCCTCAGTTAATATCCACACCACAATAAATTGCTGGAATGAACCTAGAATAGATAAAAACACTGTTAAGGTAATGGTATCACGCATCATCGGAATGGTGACATACCGCAAAACCTGCAATTCATTGGCACCAGCAACCCGCGCTGAATCTTCCACTTCTTTGGAGATATTTTGCAGACCGGCCATGTAAAGCAGCATGTGAAATCCAAAAAACTTCCAGGTGAGCACCACAAATATAGCTATCAATACTGTATTCAAGCCGGTTAACCAGGCTGTACCGGCATATTCGGGGTTAAAAAACACCAGAAACTCATTTAGCAGCCCGCCCCTGGGATTGTATACATATAACCAGATATAGGCGGCCACAATTTCCGAAAAAACATAAGGCAGAAAAAACAGCGTGCGGAAAAAACGTTGAAAACGTAACTGCCCCCGCACCAAAATGAGCGCCAATACCATTGCCAATGGTAACTGAATGAGCAATGATAGCCCCATGATAATAAAGGAATGTCTGATCGCCCCCTGAAATACCTCTTGTGTAACGGCGCGCTGATAATTTTCCAGACCAATAAAATCATCTAGCGGGCCTAACCCGTTCCAATCATACAGACTGTAGTACGATGCCTGCCCAATAGGAATGATTAAGAATGTTGTTAGCAATACAAACCCTGGCAACAAGCAGGCAATAATCAACACCACTTTGTTCCACTGTGCGCGTCTTTTGTCTGTGGTGTTTCTGGCCGTGGATGGTGACTGAACCATCACCCTGCTTTCATCCATTTAATCTCATCCTAAAATGAGTGGCTGATAGCTGGCCGTTAATTAAGAGGGCACAACTATCGGCCACGCTTTTATCAACAAAGTATAGAGCGAGATTGACTCCCGCTCCATACTTTTAATCCTAACGCCGGGACTTAATCGTCGAGTTCTAAAGCAGCGGCATCTTCAATTTGCTGTGCTACATCTTCCGGGGTGGCTACGCCAGCAAACAATTGCTCAACAGCATCATTGACGGCACCACCGACTGATGGTGGCAAGAACTGGTCATAATAGAGTTGGAAGTAAGCGGCATTGTTCCGTGCCTGAACAATAGCTTGTTGGATGGGATCGGTTATGGCGCTTTCTGTGCCTGTGACGGTTGGTGGACCAAAACCAACCTGGTTAAGGGCTTGAATCTGATTTTCAGGCAAAGTGAGGAAGCGCAAGAATTGCACGGCTTCTTCAGGTGCGTCTTTACCTACCGCAATGCCATCACCACCACCCAGAACATCGCTGGCGTTACCGGCGCCGCCTTCAACCATGGGGAAGAGGAACCAGCCCAAATTGGCCACACCTTCACCGCTTTCGCTGCTATCGCGCTGCACATTTTGGTGCCATTGCCCCATCAGTTCCATGGCGGCCTCGCCATTGCCAAAAACGGCCGCTGAATCACCATAGGCGAAACCCAGAAAACCCTCGGGGAACGGTTCCATATCAATCAAGTCCTGCAAATCTTCGCCAGCTTTGACAAAGGGGGCATCGGTGAAGGCACCATCGCGGGTAAAGGCTTTGAGGAAAGCGTCCTCGCCACCGTTACGAATGGCTAAGTACACCCACCAGAAGTGCCCCGGCCACTTGTCGCCCTCACCCACAGTAATAGGGGTGACACCAGCATCTTTCAGTGTTTGTACCGCATCCAGGAATTCAGTCCAGGTTTGGGGTGGATTTTCGGGATCAAGTCCGGCTTGCTCAAAAAGATCTTTATTGTAGTATATGCCCACCGCGCCCCATTGCCAGGGAACACCGTAATAGACGCCATCTTTACTGTAGAGATCCAAAGCGGCAGCGGCGGCAACTGAATCCTTCCATTCTCCTTCCAGCATGGGCGTAATGTTTTTCACCAATCCAGCGTCTGCATACTCCCACAAAACACCGCCACCCCAGCTTTGGAAGAGATCGGGGGGTTCGCCAGATTGCATAACGGTTGTCAGGCGAGATTTGAAGGCTTCATTTTCCAGGACGGTGATGTTGATCTGAACGCATGGGTTTTCGGCCATGAACTCATCGGCCTTGGATTGCCAGTACGCTTGCTCGGCCTCGGCCGTAGAGATATGCCACCATTCGATTTCCACAGTTTCGGCACAGGTATCCGTAGAGGGAGCAGGTTCATCGGCTGATTCTTCGGCTACCTCTTCCTGCGCGGGTGCGGTCGTGGACGCGGCAGTGGGTTCGGCCGTACTGCCACCACTGCCACAGGCCACCAGTGTCATGCCTAAGGCTAATAAACACACTAATAATGCGACTCTTATTTTGTTCATGGTTCTCCTCACTTATGGGTTAACTATTGTAAACATGTTCTGATAAATGGATAAGGTTGGAAACAGGTGTTTTTGATTTATGGGCGCCTCCTCTTTTGCTAAATTTCAAAAGATTTGCAAACGCTTGCAAAAATAGCCTAAAAAAGCGTCCTCCGGCTCGTTACTTAGGGACGAGGCGAGGACGTTGATTCACGCTGGACAAGCTCTGTAGGCAAGGTAACGCTGGTTGGTTTTTGCTCAGGGTTGCTTATCCAGTCGAGTAACATTTGGGTTGCCCGCCGCCCCATTTCCACCATTGGTTGGCGCAAAGTGGTTAGCGGGGGACTCAAAATAGCCGCCAGGGGAATATCGTCAAAACCGATCAATGACATATCTTGAGGCACATGTCGGCCACACTCGCGCAAAAGTTCTAACGCACCCTGCGCCATCACATCGTTGGAGGCAAATATAGCCGTTGGCGGTTCCGCCAGATTAAGCAAAGTGGCCGCACCCCGGTAGCCGCTGCTTTTCTCAAAATCGCCGATAACGATTAGCTGTGGGTCCAGGGGAACATCGTGGTCGGCCAGGGCGGCTTTATAACCATCCAGGCGATCACGGGCGCCGATCATATCCATCCAACCGGTGATTTTGCCAATGCGCCGATGCCCCAGCGCAATGAGATGGCTGGTTGCTTCGTAGCCCCCCTGAAAATTGGTGGCCGTGACCGAAACATCGTTTTCGTCAATACCTACCTGATCAATGAGAACGTAGGGGAAGTCACGCGCGCGTAAGGATTCGATGTAAGCCTCTGGCTGACGGGGGAGGACAATGAGCAGTCCATCGGCCAGGCCGCGTGCCATCATATTGACGTAAGTGGATTCTTTGGTCATACGCCGGTGGGTGGTGTAGAGCATTAGTTCGTAATTGTGAGCGGCGAGTACGTCATCAATGCCCCGGAATATCTCGCTCATATATTGGGTGGACATGTTGTGTACCAGCAGACCAATGACATGTGAGTTGCCACCGGCGAGAGATCGGGCTTGCAAGTTGACCTGGTATCCCAGGCGATTCATGGCCTGAGTCACTTTATCGCGGGTTTCTGGTTTGACGTAACTTTTGTTGTTGACCACACGAGAGACCGTAGAATAAGAAACACCCGCCTCTTTGGCGACATCTATGATAGTAATATCGGCGAGTGTCTTTTTGTGAGCCATCTTCCCTACCAGATTCTACAGTTTGCAAGCGTTTGCAAAAAGATAACAAAAATAATGACGGTTGTCAATGGTTTTTTGCAAGCGTTTGCAAATCGGGGTGAGATTTTGATGGTTATTTGAATGCCAGGGGATCAGCCGAGGAGGGTTTGGGCGAGCTGTTTAACCTGGTTGGCGATGAAGTGGTCGGGATAGGCTAGGACGAACACTTTCTGGCTGCCCAACGCCATCATAGAGTCGGAATGGGGCAGCAGGGCGCCCACAGGACAGGCGTATTGGGTTTGCAATTGGGCGCGCAGGTCACTGAGGGAGATGGATTTGGGAACTTTGTTAGCGACGAGAACCAGATTGGGCACACCTAGTTTGCGCGAAATGCTGACGATCACGGCCGTACCCTGATAATCCTGGTAATCGGGGCGCAAAATAATCGCTTCCGCATCCGACACACTGACGGACATAAGCGTTTCATTGTTCAGGCCGGGGTGGGTATCAATCAGCAGCACATCCAGATTTAATACTTCCATCAGCCGCTCGTAGCCATCTACCAGCAGGCCTACATCGTAACCCCTGATCACTTTGGCAATTTCGCTGGCCTGGGTACGTGAGGGCACCAGGTACAATTTACCACTGAGATTGGGATTGAGTTGGGTGGTGATGTCCATAGCCGCCTGTTCGATTTCACAGTTGCCATGCAAGTAATCGTTAAGAGCATAAACGGGTGGCGGCGCGTCTTCGCCCAGGCCCAAAATCATGTGGATGCCGGGTGATTGGATGTCGGTATCTACCACGGCGACGGTTTTGCCCAGGGCGGCGTAGGTAGCCGCCAAATTGGCGGTGGTGTTGGATTTACCGGTTCCGCCGCGATAGGAGTGGACGGAGATGATTTTTCCCATGATTGCGCTCCAGAAGTAATTGAGTCATTGAGTAATTGGATAATTACTCAGTTACCCAATTGCATAATTTTTTCAGCACGGCCGTCACCATATCTGCCGGGTACTCTAACACAAAGAGGCCGGAACTGCCTAACTGCAACAGGTGGGGGGAATGGGGCAACACGGCCGTCAAATCACAATGATATGCCCTGGCAAACTGCTGCTGCACGGCCGTCTCGTCGTATTGCGGTGGTGTCTGGTTCACGAGTAACCAGCGCTGCCCCACCCCTAACTGCTGTGCCAATGCCAACAAAATGCCGGTGCCCTGATAATCTTGTTTATCGGGTCGGGTGATGGCGATGGTGATGTCAGAGACGGCCGTAATCACCTGTGTTTCTTCACTCATGCCAGCGGCAGTATCCACCAATAAATAGTCCAGCGCGGCTGTTTCCATGAATTCCTGGCAGGCGTCGGCCAACAGGTAAGGAATGTAACCACCCCGTTCGATGCGCGCTATCTGGGACGGCCGTGTGCTGGCGACGACGAGGGTTAATGTGCCGGGTACGGCCGTCTGGCGACTCATATCCACCACACACGCCGCCATGTCACACGCCCCCCACAGGTAATCGTTGATGGATGCCGGAATCTGGACTTCATCCAGCCCAAACAGCAGGTGCAAACTGGGCGCAGCCAGATTCAGGTCAATCACCCCCACGCGATGCCCCGCCTGCGCCAGCAGCGCCGCCATATTGGCGGTGAGTGTAGTTTTGCCTGTACCCCGGCGAAAAGAGTGAATAGAGATTAGGAGTGACATGGAATCTAGTAATCCGTAATCCGTAGTTGGTTTACGGATTACGGACTTCGGTTTACAAGAACGTATCTACCAGGGCTTTAATTTCCTGACTGATGCGGTGGTCAGGATAACGGAGGACGAAGATGTCCTGGCTGGCCAGGGTCATCATTTCGTCGGTATGTGGCAAAATGGCAGCCACCGCACAGCGGTATTTGCTTTGTACCAGTTCCCGCACCTGGTTAAAGTCATACACGTCTGGCATCTTATTGATGATCAGCCGCATGTCTGGCACTTGCAGTTTACGGGCGACCTCGACGGTCACGGCCGTGCCCTGGTAATCCTGGTAATCCGGCCGCAATGTGATTAACAGCGTATCGGTAATGGCAATGGAAAGCAGCGTTTCATTACTCAAGCCGGGATGGGTATCCACCAACAGTACATCCAGTTTCAGCGCCTCGATCAGATCGTCAAAACCATCATTGAGCAACCCCACATCATACCCTTCACGCAGCAGCCGGGAAATTTCGGCCGTTTTAATGCTGCCCGGCAGCAAATACACCTGACCGGAAATGTTGGGGCCTAAATTGGCTGTGACGTCATGCGCCGCTTCTTGTATCTCACAGTCGCCCCACAAAAAATGGTTGAGGACAAAACCGAGATCAGGGTCTTCCAAATCAAAATTAAAAAGCATGTGGATGCCTGGCGAGTTCAAATCGGTGTCTACCACCGCGATACGTTTACCTTTCATCGCCAGCGCCGCGGCGATATTAGCGGTGGTATTGGACTTACCCGTCCCGCCCCGGAATGAGTGTATGGATATGATTCGAGACATAATTCTCCTGGAAGTTGGTAGTAGGCGATTTATCGCCTGTCAAGGACGATAAATCGCCTACTACGAACCGATTACCGCTCCTCCTCTTTGCTCGATTGGCGACGGCGGCGGATGTCGGCGGCGCGGGCCTGCAAATCCTGGAAGAAGTCAGAATCCACCGTTTCGCTGACCGTCTTTTGTAATTTTGCCTCATCAATTTCAATGCGCAACTGTTGAATTTCCTGGCGTAGCGCCTGTTCCCGGATATACGCTTCCAGCGCCGCCACGGCCAACGAGGAAAAGGATTCCATCATCTGCTGCAAATTGGGATCGAAGGGGATAATTTGCCCGGTCTCTGTATCGGTGGCGTTGAGTAGTTGCAGCACACCCTTGACATCACCCAGACTATTTTTGAGGGGAATGGTGAGCATGGATTGGGTGCGGTAACCGGTTTGCTCGTCAAAGCGGCGAGGACCACTGAAATCAAATTCGGTAGTGGCGTAAACATCGGGGATATTGATGGATTGGCCCATGTGGGTGGCATGGGCAGCGACGTTTTGGTGGTTGGCACGGCCGTGTTCGTCAATCAGCGCCAGCGGTGGAAACGTGACGGCATTCCCCGTCGTGCCGCCCAACGCAATCTGCTGCGAATCGTTACGCACGATCACAAACTGCAATTTATCATCCTCCGTGCGCAGGTAGAGGCTGCCCGCATCCGCATGACAAAAGGTCTTGGCTTCCACCAACATCTTCTCCAACATCCGGTCAAAATCCTGTTCTGAAGAGAGTTCAACACCAATGGGGATGACCACATTCAGCAAATTATCGGCGCGGTCACGTTCCTGGCGTACCTGGCCCAACGTGGTGCGGAGTTGCCCGGTCATCCGGTTAAAGGTCAGCGCCAACACCCCAATTTCGTCCGCCGACTCCACCGGCGCTTGCGCCTGCAAATCGCCGCCGCGGATACGTTCGGATACGGCCGTCAGCCGCCCTACCGGTCCCACGATATTCCGCCGGAACAGGTAAGCCAACATCACCCCAATCACAATAGCAATCGCGCCAATCGTCAGCGTCAACTGCCGCGACTGTGCCAGACTAAACGTGCCTTCTCCCAATTCGCGCTGCAACTGAAGCTGTTGACTGGCCGTGATATTTTCCAACAAGCGCAGCATGTCATCCGCCACGGGCAACAGATTTTCCCGAAACAACAACAAATCCTGCCGCCATTCATCGCTCTCCAAAATAGGGAATACTTGCTCTTCCGGCAGCGTCAGAAAGGCCTCCCGGTTTTCGTTAATGGCGGTGAGTAAGGCCATCTGCTCGGCGTCAAATTCATTGCGATCCACCCGCCCTTGCAGCCGCGCCCACGCCTGGTCATTCAGCAAGCTGTTGGCAATATATTCGCTGCGATAACTGCGATTGCGCGTGGTTGTATAACTACGTAAACCGGATAACATCGCCAGAAACGAGCTTTGAAACTCGGCCAGGTCCTCCAACAAGGGCACGTCCTCAATAGCCGCTTCACGGGCCACACTATCAATCACCTTTTGCGTGTCCAACAGCACATTACCGGCAAGGGTAGTCCCTTCGGTCGCCACGATCTTATAGGCCGGTTCACGCGCCAATTGATCATCCCGCAACACAAAAGATTGGTCTGCCCAGTCGGCATAACTCACCAGCGCCACCCGCAATTGCCCCAGCATGGCTAACTGCTCCTGTCCATTACTACCAGTAGCCGCCAACAATGGCTCCAGGTTGTCCAGGTTTGACTCAAACGCAATCCGCGCAGCCAGATAATCATTGAAGAAGCGTTCATCACCGAGCGCCAGATAACCGCGCGTGTTAGAAAGCATCCGCAGCAAGTTAGATTCGGCGGCGGCGGCTTCCAGGGCAATAGGCACACGCAGTTGGTTGGTATCTTCAATCTTTTGGCTGGCGTCGTCACTGCTGAAATAGCTGAGCGCCGCCACCAGCAACGTCAGCAGTACCAGAATAGAAAAGCCAATGGTGAGCTTGCGGCTGATGGGGATGCGGCGAAAGAGGGAGAAGGTTTGCCGATTGCTTGTTTCCGCCCGCACCTCCACCGCCATTGTCTCCAACACAGGCGCGTCAGGCGTTGTTTTTTCCGTGTCTATCATGGTCTACGCCTCCATTCGTGAACGTTCCACAGATGTGAATCCCAATCGGTGAGTTCTACCCCCTCAATCTGGTTACTGACGCCAGACACCCGCGCCCGACTGATGAGGGGAATGACAATACCATTTTCCACCAGCATGTCATTCATCTGCTTAAAAAGTTGTTCGCGCACAGCCGGATCTGTTTCTGTGACCACCTGGGTATACAAGGCATCATAAACCTCGCTGCACCAGCGAGCCACATTCACCCCCACCCAACTGCCCTCTGTGTCCTGCGGGATGCGGGCGCATGTCCATTCACGCATATACGAGGTCGGGTCGGGCGTCTGGTTGCCATTGGTAAACATAGGCATGTCAGCTGTACCCGCCCATAAACTATTGGGAATCGTGGCGTTCGTGCTAAAAAATTGGCCGCTGACATCCAGTTTGAGGTCAACGCCAATTTCACTGAGGGATTGTTGGATGAGGCGTTGGGTCTCCTGGCGCAGGGCGTTGGCGCCGGTGCGCAGGGTAAGGGAAAGTTCACGGCCGTTCTTGTCTACAATCCCATTCCCATTGCTATCCGCCCAACCGGCCTGCGCCAGCAATTGTCTGGCCTCTTCCAGATCATAGGGGTAAAAGTTTTGTTCCGAGCGGAAATTTGCCGGGGCAAACAAGATGGCGTTGGCTGCCGCCCCGGTAGGCCCGTATAAAGCGGCAATCGCTTCCTTGTCAATAGCCTGGGCAATGGCCTGGGCCACATACAAATTACTGGCATCCGATTCCACGCTTAAAAAGGGATGAGGCGTCTGGTAAGTGGGATCGTTGGGATCATTTTGGATCAGGGAAACAAACTCCACGCGCCCGCCCAGGCTGTTCATCAACCGCCCTACCCCGTTACCTTCGGCCACCATGTTGTCCAGCACATCCCCTTCTAATTGCAGGTTGTAGGCAAAATCCACATCACCAAATTGTAAGACAGCGCTGGCAGCTTCCACGGCCGTACCACCCCCCTGCATCTCTACCCGCCGAAAATACAATTCATCCGCACCCCGGTAATACGGATTCACTTCATAAATCAGCTTCACGGTTGTCACCAATTCGCTGCCCAGGAACAAAACCTCTTCCGTGTTGGCCGATACCAATTGGTACGGCCCCGTCCCCACCGATGGCGTTGGCGCATCGCCGGTTTCGGAGAAAATGTGCCCCGGAATAATCATGCCCTCGGTGCCCACAAAGGGCAGCGCCCAGGCCGGGTTGGTGTCTTTGAAATTGACTTGCACCGTCTGCAAATCTACCACTTCCACACTATCCACAGCGTTATAAGTGCTGGCCGTCACTGCCCCTTCACTCTTGATGAAATCGTAAGTGAATTTAACATCATGCGCAGTAAAAGCTCTGCCATCTGACCAGGACAACCCTACCGGGATGGTCCAGCGCACCCATTTCAGATCGGGGTCAAGCAGGTCATTTTCAAAGCTGGGGATTTCGGCCGCCAACACCGGTACCAATTCACCGTCGGCATTAAAGCTGGCGAGGGGTTCATAAATCATTCGGGCCGCGTCCCGGTCGGCGGTAGCGCTGGTCAGGTGCGGATTCACCACCTGGGGCGCCTGCCACCAAAAGAGCCGCAGCGTGCGATCCCTCAATTCCGACGTAGGAATGACGATGGGGGTAGCAGTGGGTTTGATAGTGGGTTCGGCCACGGCCGTACACCCCACCAACAAGAGTAGCAATAGTCCTAAAATACGTTTATTTACCATGGTTTATATTCTCGTGATACGTGATGCGTGATGCGTGAAGTTTCTCCGGTCACGCCTCACGCCTCACGCATCACGCCGCTTTCTCCCCCCAAATCAACAAATAATACGAATGGCATAACATCGGGCCATGTTGTAAATCGGCTTCCAGGCGGGCCAGCCCCCGCCGCCAGGCCGCCTCCTCAATCAGATGCAGTGAAGAATACGCTTTCTGGCGATACCCGGAAGGGTCATACAACACATACGGATATTCCGCCATCTTTTCCACAATGTTCACAAATCCCGCTTTCGCCTTCTCTGACAACAATTCGTGGGTAGTGGGATACCGCGCCAGATTAACCGCTATGGTTTCTGGGAAATAGGTGGCCAATGGCTCTCGGTGGCTAATGATCCACTCCGAATCCGTCACCGTGCAAACCTTGCCGCCTGGCTTCAACACGCGCATCGCCTCCTGAAAATAAGTCAGCCGGTGCTGAATATGGTGGCTCACATCCACCGTGTACACCAGGTCAAACGTTTCGTCAGGGAAATCCAGTTGGCGAGCATACCCCATGCGCCACTGGATGCTATTGGCGCGGGGATTGGCTCTGGCTTGAGCCAGCATCTTCTCCGCCGGGTCAAGCCCATAACAAAGAGCGTGGGTACGGGCCGAAATCTCCATCAGGTAATTGCCCGTGCCACAGCCCACTTCCAAGACCACGCTTTCGGCATTGATACTGCCGCGCGTCAACAAATCCGCCAATACCGGCGGATCAATTTTGCGGAACTGAGCATACTCATCCGCAAAGGTATTGAAATCTTGTCTCGGTTGTGCGTCTCGCTCTAAATTGGTCAAGGATGCATTTTGTAGGGCGATTTGGCAAATCGCCCTACACCTTATCTGGTGGCTTCATATGCTGCACTAAATACACATCCAGCCACTCATCAAATTTGTAACCCACTTCTTGCAGCAGGCCCACCGTGCGGAAGCCAATGGATTCCACCATGCGGCGACTGACTTCGTTGCCGGCATACACGTTGCCCATGACGGTATGATATCCGGCGGCGTAGGCTGCCTCCAATAACGCTACCAGCAGCGCCTTGCCAATCCCCTGACCACGATAATTCTGCCGAATGTACTCAGAGGCGATGACAGTACGGCCGTAGGCCGGCCGATCCGACCACTTACTCACCGAGGCAAAACCCACCACCACGCCCTCATCCTCTGCCACCAAAATGGGGTAGGCGGGCATATGCTGGTGATACCATTCTTCCCGGTCGGCCACCGTCTTCGGCATCGTATCAAACGTATTGCGCGTGTACAGAATGGCCTCATTGTAAATCTCCGTAATGGCCGGAATGTCGTTTGGGGTGGCGGGGCGGATAGTAGGCATGGATATTTCGTAATCCGTGACCCGTAATCCGTAGCCCGTAATCGGATAACGGATTACGGATTACGAGTTACTCAAGTTGGTCAAACACCTTATGCAAGGCGCGGGGATGCGATTTGGTCAGACGGGCCACCTGGTCGGTAGTCTCGCGCAGGCGTTGGCTGAGGACGTTGATCAATTCCAGCGACAGGTCAGGATATTGGCGGGCCAGGGCAATGAGTGGTTCGCGGCGGAGCGTCAGGGTGAGGGTGTCTTGCAAGGCTAAGGCCGTGTCCGTGCGCGGGCTGGCGTCAAACAAATTCATCTCGCCAAAATAGGAGTATGCCTCAATGGTCGCCAGCCGGGCCACCACCCCCTTGCGTGATTCCCGCTCAATGCTCACCCGGCCCTGCACCACCACATACAACTGGCCGCCCACGTCCCCCTCTTTATAAACCAGCGCATCTTCCGTATAAAACGCCTCCTCACAGACCGAAGCCAGCACTTTTAACTGGTCAACCGTCATTTCCCGGAAAAAGAGGACTTCTTTCAGGAAAATAATGCGTTCAATAGTAGATAACATCGTACCCTCCTTGAATGGCCCGGCCACTTCGGCTACGCTCAGTGCAGGCGTCAACCCCTTCCCCGCCATGCGTTCATTAGCCCGCTGCACCGCCCACCGCACTTCTTCTTCAGGGGCCAGATTGGCCGCCTGCAACCAGGCCAGCACCCGGGTAATGGGGATACTCTTAGCTACCGCCGGCGGCGGATAATAGACCGTTTCCAGCGCGGCTGGCGTGGGTGGCGGCGCGGGCCGCGGCGGCGCGGCTGGTGATTCATCAGCCGCCAGGTCTTCCAGCAGGCCGCTGGCGCGGACGGCGCGTTCCCGCCGCGCCTGCCGGGCATCGGCTGGCGGGCTGCCGGTGGGTGGTAGATTATCGGCAACCGGCGGCGTCTCACCATCTTCGGCGAGCATATCCAGCAAATCGGCGCTGCGGCGGCGGGGGCGGCTGGTGGCACGGCCGTCCGGGGGCGCAACTTCTTCCGTTGTTAGCGGCGCGGCTGGCGGCATGGGCTGTTGCTGTTGCGGAGCCGTTTGTTGCGGAGCCGTTTGTTGCGGAGCCGTTTGTTGCGGAGCCGTTTGTTGCGGAGCAACAATAGCCTGCCCAATCTCACTCAGCGCATACACGGCAATCGAACGCGGCCAGGGGTCAACCGCCAGGTCGGTCGCCAACTTCTCCATCGCTTCGGCGGTGCTGGGAAACTTCATATCCCACATCTCCTGGCTGATTTGTCTAATTTCCACCAGCGAGGTTTCCGGCTGCACCAGCGGCGCGATCATTTCGGCCGTCTGCGCTGAGGTCAGCGACTCCAACGCCTCTACCGCATTGGCCCGCGCCCGTTCCACGTCGCTGGCTAACGATTCGCGGATGATGGCTACCGATTCTGGCCGCTGCACGGCCGTCAGCAAAAAGAAAATCTCGTCCAGTAACCGGCTGTTTTCATTCTGAAATACCGTCAGCAGCACATTCACTGCGGCATAACTTTTAATGGGAGCCAACGCCTCTAAATAACCGACATTTTCGGCAATTTGCAGCAAGTTCGCCTGAATTTGCGCCGTCACCAGGGGGCCATATTCACGCCGATTGATGCGCCCCAGGATCACAGTCGCCATTTTGCGCAGTTGCGGGTTAGGCGAATCCAACAGCAGGTGAACAGTGGGGATCACTTTTTTGCCCAGACCGGCCAGGACGGTGACGGCCGTTGCCCGCAACTGTGGGCTGCTGTCACTAAGCGTTTCCGCCAACAATGGATAAACACGCTGATCGCCCAGCCGCGCTAATGTCACCAGCGACGCCTGGCGGGTACGCTCTACCGGGTCATGCAGATGGTCGCTCATCGCCTGCGTTACCTGTTCCACCACCGGCGGCGGCATTTTCTGCGTCGAGAACCGTTCCAAAATCAGCGCTGCTTCCAGGCGCACCCGGTCGGAGGTGTCCGGCAACATCCCGGTGACATTGCCCAGATAACCAACATCCTCCGTTTGTCCTAACGCCCGTAGCGCCGCCGCTCGCTCTACCGGCTCCTCGCTGCCCAACATCGTTTGCACCAGCCGCAGCGCTTGTTCCCGCTGCGCCAGGTCGCCATAGCGCAACAGGCCGGGTAAGGCTTGCAGGCGCACGGCCGTGTCCGGGTCGGCCAACATGCGCGCCGCTGCTGCCAGATAATGGCTGTCTTGCGCACCATCCACCCGTTCCAAACCGGCCAGCGCCGAGCGGCGCACCTGCGGGTCTTCATCGGCCAAAAATTCAGCAAAAAAGTCATGCACGGCGGGAACCGGGGCGGCTACTGCCGCCAGAATGTCCAGCACTGCCGCCCGCATATGCGCATCCCGGCTGCGGGCCACATCGGCCAGAATGGGCACAGCCTTATCACCGCCCACCTCGCTGATGAGCGTCACCATAAACAGGGTCAATTCATCACTCTGGCTCTGGTCCAACCGCTCACGCAGCCAATCCAGCGCCGCCGGGTCTGTTACCGTCACATCCGCCGCCTCCTGCCCCAGCAAGAAGGAGTAATCTTCCTGCTCCAACATTGTTACCAGGGCGCTGGTATATTGGCGGCTGACGCGCCAGGCGGCCATCAGATAAACGGCCGCGCCCACCACCAGCAGCAACGGCAACACCCAACCAGTACCGGTGATAAAGGGCAGCAATAACAACAAACCGCCCAGCAAGGAAGCCGTGGGCACGAGCAGGCCATTGACAAAAGCGCGCGCCCGCCCCTTCATACGCAGGGGCACGGCGTTGTACAGCAAATTGTCAATGGGGTTGCGGAAGGTGGTGTTCAGCACGTTGGCGGAGAGGTAGGCCAGCGACCCCAGAATGACGATGCCGGGCGTCAGGGAGAGGAAGATGACAATGAGCAGTCCCCCGGCAATACCGGCCGTACCCACCGGAAAGATCAGGTTGGCATTGTGCAGGCCAATTTTGTTGATGAGGCGGCTGAGCAGAAAGATTTGCACCGGCAGCAGCAGCAGATTGGCCCATCCCTCCAGGTTGCCCAGGAAGGCGGTGGCAGCCAGATGGTCGCCAAAAACGCCGTCAATGATGCGGCTGCTTTCAAACTTCATCAGCAAGAGCAGCAGGGAGACGAGCAGGGTTGCCAGTGACAGCCAGCGCAGGTAGGGTGAATCCATGACGTAGCGGTAGCCTTCGCGCAGGCTGTCGGTAAAGGAGAAGATGGGGGTGGGCACGCCGGCGTTGAGCGTAGCCGCAGTGGCCGTGTCCACCTCCGCGCGTAATATCACCGGCGACAACCACACCAGGCCGGCCATTACCAGCAACGTGAGCGCCCACAAAGCAATGACTGCCTCGGACGACCCCAACCAGCGCGTCAGCAAACCGACGCTAAACCCGGCAAATGCCCCGGCCAGCCGCGCATTGGAAGCCAGCACGGGCACAATGCGTTTGGCGGCGCGGGCGTCATAAAAACCGGTGACATACGTCCACCAATGCAGGTTCAGGATGAAGGGGATGACGGTGAAGAGGGGATAGAGCAAAAACGCGCCGGCCACCTGATACCCGGCAATGAGCAGATACCAGCCAATGAGTACAGCCGTGGCGCTGCCCAAGGCAATAATCCAGAGGAGACGGCCGTGATTCAACCGGTCCGCAAAGGGGGAGTACACCATCACCAGCAGGATGGCCGCCACCCCTTCGACGATGAAGCTGAAACCAAGCCGGTCTACCCCCACCACCTGCCAGAACAACGGCTGTACCGTCAGCTTGCCCCAGGTAATGCCCGTCACCGCCAGGAATGCCATCAAAAAGAGCAATAAGACACGCGGCCACTCCTCACGGCGGATATTAAAGAGGCGGCTAATGAAAGCGGGCATGGGGGTTAGTATACACGAAAGAAATGGAGCAGGTAAGGGGCGGGATAAGAGGGTGTACGGCCGTGAAGCAACCAGCAGCGCCTTGTTTTTTGCACGGCCGTCGTCCGGGCATACAATTGGTTGAGGCGGCCGCAGTCGCCAACCGAAGACCACGCCGGAGCAGGGGTTGGCTTAAGAATTACGCCAAGAATGAGACCTATGCTTGTGTGCAGCACTTGAGAGTGAATGATTCTGGATGCGAATAAAGAGCGAATAAGAGAATGAGTAGTGTGAAATGTTTTTGTGTTGCTCCCGTTCACTGCTATATTTGCCGTCAATCAGGAGATAGGGGTTATTCTTTTGACAACAAACAAGCTCATCAAGTCTTTCCTATTCTTTATTGCAATCATTGCTTTGCTCGGGCTTAATATGCTCGTTTTGAACTTCGGGAAGGTATCTCCTGATTGCAGCGGCTATGTTCTCAAACAATTGCCCCCAGGCGTAACTCTCGGAATAGTAAATAACTCACCGAACATAGCACTCGATCAAAATGTCAAAAATTTATTCATAAGTGATATGTTACCAGTAGAAGATGGCATTTTTATTCAAGGTGGGCTAAACATTGAGGAGAGGAAAATACGTTATGTGCGCTCCTTGATAGAGTCGCCTAATTGGTGGGTGTGCGGGTCTGGGAAAATGGCGGTTAATACAGATTTGGTTTTTGTTTCAGAATACAGTAGAGGGTCTCACATACTCGCATATGACAGATCAACAGGATCCATTCAATGGCAGAAAAGATTGGATTACCGCGCGGTTGGTTCTTTAAGGGCTACACCACTTGGGCTGGTTGTGAAAACACAAAATAGGGAAGATGCAAGATGGTATGTGCTGAATCTGTACTCTGGTGAAAAAGAAGCCATTTTCAACAAAGAATTTGAACTGGAAGCATTTTTTACTGAAGTGAACCTTCCTTATTATTCAATTGAGAACAATGATGTCGTAGTAGCAAACGGTCCACGGCAATGGAAAACCGAATTGGATTTTTCGCCACAACAAAGCAGTATGCTGGTTGAATTTATCGAAGGTGAAGAAATTATATTGGCATACAAGCAAGCCCCAGAAACCACTCAAATTGCGGCTCTAGATAAGAATACAGGTGACATTCTTTGGAAAACGGAAATCGCGTTAAAGAGTAATCTGGCACTTTCTGCTACTACTATGTTTTTCGTATCAAAAGATACTGAGCTTGTTGCATTAGATGTGCAAACAGGGGATGTATCTGGTTTTGTTTATTTTGCACCAAAATTAGATGAGGTGTTTTCCACCTACGATTTCCAAAACGCCTCAATCCTTGTTGCTTCCGATAATAGTAGAGTTTTTGTTTATTTTGAAAATGGCACAAATCTATTTAGTTTTAGGTATCAAGAATAGGGAATCCTCGCCTGCGGCACGGTCTTCCCCGGTAGCTGTGGCCGGTGTCACCACCGTGTCACATGTGTTTGCCTGTCACCAGCCCGGTCTTCATCCGTCGCGTCACGGTTTTCGCGGCCACGTTCCCCGGCATTCCATCCGCTCGGTGTGAATAGAAAGGGTGGTTGTGCCGTTGTGGGGAGGGGACAGCAAATGGGAGAATGGAACGAATGGGGGGCACGGCCGTACACCCCCTCACCCTATCCCGCTCTTTCCCATCACCCCATCTACCTATACAATCACCCACATGGAACGGAAAATCTACCTGGAAGACATACCGCTGGATGAGGCGTGGGCGGCCTGGCGGGGGGCGCTGGCAGCGGCTGGATTATGGCGGCCGTTGGGCGTGGAGAAGGTGTCGCTGGCGGAGGCTAACGGCCGTACCACCGCCACCGCCATCTGGGCCAGACTCTCCTCCCCCCACTACCACGCCAGCGCCATGGACGGCTTCGCCGTGCGCGCCCAGGACACCCACGCCGCCACCGAAACCAACCCCGTGCACCTGACATTGGTAGAAGATTTTGACTCCAACGCAGACTCCGGCCTTCACCCCGCCAAAGCCGTCAATACCGGCCATCCCCTGCCCGCCTGGGCCAACAGCGTGGTGATGATCGAACACACGCAGCCCGTCGCCGATGAACACGGCCGTGCCGCCATTGAAATTCGCGCCTCCCTCCCACCCTGGCAGCATGTCCGCGCGATGGGTGAAGACATGGTGGCTACCGAACTGGTGCTGCCCGCCAACCATACGCTGCGTCCGGTGGATTTGGGCGCACTGGCCGGGTCGGGGCACACGGCCGTGCCCGTTTACCGCCGCCCCCGTGTGGCCATCATCCCCACCGGCTCCGAACTCATTACCGCCGAAGACGCCGCCCGCGACGGCGTTCGCCCCGGCCAGATCATCGAGTACAACAGCCTGGTGCTGGCGGCGCAGGTGGAAAATTGGGGCGGCCAACCCACCCGCTGGCCGATAGTGCCCGACGAATTTGAGACCATCCAAACGGCCGTGCGCGAAGCCGCCGCCAACCACGACCTCATCCTGCTCAACGCCGGCTCCTCCGCCGGTTCCGAAGATTACACCGCCCACGTGGTACAGTCGTTGGGTACCTTGCTCGTTCACGGCGTTGCCGTCCGGCCCGGCCATCCCGTCATCCTGGGAATGATTGACACGGTGACAAGGTGGCAAGGTGACAAGGTGCAAGTCGATCACCCCCTCACCCTGTCACCCCCTCACCCTGTCACCCCTTCACCCCCCCGTCCCATCCTTGGCGTGCCCGGCTACCCGGTCAGCGCGGCGCTGACGGGCGAGATTTTTGTGGAGCCGCTGCTGGCGCGGTGGCGGGGGCAGCCGCCATACCAGCCGCAGACCCTGACGGCCGTGCTCACCCGCAAAGTGGTCTCCCACACCGGCGATGATGATTTTGTGCGCGTGGCGGTGGGCAACGTGGGCGGGCGAACGCTGGCGACGCCCATCAGCCGGGGGGCGGGTGTCATCTCCTCGCTGGTGCGGGCCGATGGCATTGTACGCATTCCCCGGTTTAGCGAAGGGGCCGATGCGGGCACGGCCGTAACCGTCCACCTCTACCGTCCTGCCCACGAGATTGAAAACAGCATCCTGGTCATTGGCAGCCATGACCTGACGCTGGATTTGCTGGCCCAATTTCTGGCGGAACGCAGCAACCGCCGGTTGGTTTCCGCCAATGTGGGCAGCCTGGGGGGATTGGTGGCGCTGCGACGCAGCGAAGCCCACCTGGCCGGTTCTCACCTGCTCGATCCAGAGACCGGGGAATATAACGTCAGCACCATTCGCCAATATTTGCCCGGCCAGGCCATCGTCCTGGTAACGTTGGTAGGCCGTGAACAGGGGTGGATCGTACCCAAAGGCAATCCCAAAGGTTTGAGCGGTTGGGCCGACGCCGCCCGCCCCGACGTGCAAATGGTGAACCGGCAGCGGGGAGCGGGCACGCGGGTGCTGCTGGATTATGAATTGGGCAAACTGGGGATTACGCCGGAGCAGGTAAGAGGGTACGGCCGTGAAGAATACACCCATCTGGCCGTCGCCGCCGCTGTCGCTTCTGGCACGGCCGACGCCGGCTTGGGCATTCGCGCCGCCGCCCGCGCCCTGGAATTAGACTTCGTGCCCCTGGCGCACGAGCAATACGACCTGGTGATCCCGCAAGTTTATTTTGAAAGCGACCTGTTACGGCCGTTGCTGGACTTACTACACGATGCGGATTTTCGCACGGCCGTGGCCGCCATGCCCGGTTATGACATCAGCCCCATGGGGCATACCCACCTTGTGGCACTGCCTCTCATGGACGATGCGTAGCCGGGGCCACGGGCCAGATGGACGTGTGGCAGACGCGAATGGCGCGAAGGTTTTTCGATTACCAATTACCTGTCACACCTCCAGATACTCCCTTATACCGCGCAGGATATCCACGGCACGGGCAATGCGCTGGCGGTTTTCGGGTTTGTTGGGCCACAAGCTGGCCCCAGATGGGTGCGGCAGGGGGACGATGAAACGGCCGTGCCCCACCCCCGCTTCTAAAAATGACCCCACCTGTTCACTGCCCAACGGCACGGCCGTAGCCAGATCAAAATTGAGCGGGTTGGTCAGTGATTCGGGGGGAAAGTAAACGGCCGTGCCGATCACCTCTTCCAGGCGCGTCGTGGTGGGGTAGACCAGCTTGATCGCCAGCCCACCCACCAGGATGATGAGACGGGGATTGACGAGGGCGATCTCCCGCTCCAGAAAGGGGCGGCACAGGGCTTGTTCGGTTTTGGAAGGGACACGGTCGCCTTTGCCGTTGGCCGATTTACCGGGGTAACATTTGGTCACGGCCGTCATATACTGTTCCGCGCGAAACGTTTCCTCGTCCCAACCGGCCTCCCCTAACCATTGGAACAGGCGACGCCCACTACCGGCATTGAACGGCCGTTTCACTTGCGCTTCCGTCACGCCCGGCGCTTGCCCAATCAGCATCACCCGGCGCACCGAGCCACTGCTAAACACCGCCCCTGGCGCAATGTCAAACCCGGCCTCCAGACAGCGCCGGCAGGCGCGCATCTCAGTGTGTAACGATGCCAGAGAGTCCATCGTGAATAGATATTGAGATATTGGAGCAATATCCCAATATCTCAATATCTTAATTACCCAATTGTCAATTGCTCAAAGCGGTCTACATCGGCGCGCAGTACATCCAGGCTGGCCTGCCAGAACGCCTTTTGGCGAATGTCCAGACCAAAACGGGCGGCCAGATCGGCGGCATCACCCAGGCCGGTGGCGGAGAGCAGCTCATCATACCCCGCGCGGAAACCGTCGGGGTTGGCCTGGTATTGGGCATACAGCCCCAGGCCAAAAAGCAGGCCAAAGATGTAGGGGAAGTTATAGTAGGTGGCGATGTAATAATGAGGCACATACGCCCAGCGGTACGGATGGAAATGGTCAGGGTGAATGGCGTCGCCGCGTGTTTCTTTTTGCGCGGCCACTTCCAGCGCGCAGAATTCGGCAGCGGACAGGTCACGCTGTGCCCGCTTTTCAAAGACGGATTGTTCAAAAAGGAAGTTACTGGTCGCACCCAAGACAACACGGGTGGCATATTCCAGCAGGCCATCCAGGATGATGATCTGGTCTTGGGGCACGGCCGTTTGCAGCGCCGCATTTTCTACGATTTTCTGGCAAAAGGTACTGGCTGTTTCGGCCAGCGTCATGGGCATATACTTTTGCAGCGGGGTGCGCTGCGCCAGCGCTAGATTGTGGTAAGCGTGGCCTAATTCATGCGCCAGGGTGCCCACACTGTTAAAGTTGGATTCAAAATTTAGCAGAATGCGCGATTCATCATCCCGCAGTGACATGCAAAACGCACCGCCGCTCTTGCCGGCGCGGGGTTCGGCGTCAATCCAGTTTTCGCTAAAAGCACGCTGCGCCAACTGCGCCATTTGCGTCGAGTAAGAAGCAAACTGGTGGGTGACAAATTCGGTGGCATCCGCATAGGTGTAACTCTGGCTGCCCTGACCAAGCGGCGCTAACTGGTCATACCAGGCCAACACCGGCAACCCCATCAGCCGCGCGCGTGCCTTCAGGTAGCGTTGGAAGTGGGGGAAAGCGTCCCGGCAGGCAGCCATCATGGCATCCAGTGTGGGGCGATCCAGGGCATTATCGAAGAGGGCCATATCCAGCGGCGATTCCCAACCCCGGCGGCGGCAGAGGGTGAGCGTTTCCCCCTTGATGGCGTTGAGGGCGGCAGCCAGGGGGACGGATGCCTCTTCCAAAGTGTGTAAGACAGCCAGATGCGCCCGTTCGCGCACGTCTCGTTCGGGGCGGAATGCCAGATTTTGGGCAGCCGTGAGCGGTACTGTTTGTGTTTCGCCATCCAGTTCCAGCGTTACTGTGAGTTGGGAGGTGAAGTCGTTGAACAGGCGCTGCCAGCTTGAGGAGCCAGTCAGTCCCAATTCGCTGGCGAGGTCTTCTTCGGTGGGGCGCATGAGGTGCAGTGCCCCCTGGCGCGCTTTGTGCAGCACATAGGTATGTTCGGCCGCCAGTGGAGAATAGGCGATCAGGCCATCTACATCTTGGGAACCAATCCAGGCGGTGAAGCGGGTGCCTAACAATTCCAATTTGGAAAGGTAGGGCTGCAATTCGCTGAAACGTGCCTGGGCTGTTTCGTTGCGGGAGTCGGTGGTGAGGAAGGCAAAGAGGTAGGAGCGCATAGTGTTGACGGCCGTTAATGTTTCATTCATCGCCCCGACGATGGCGTCAAATTTGCTTACTGTGGTTTCGTCGAGAGGGGATGTTTCCACCCGATTGATGCCGTGCGTGTCAAATAAGGCAACCAGATCGGTAATCGCCTGCATCAAGGATTGAAAGGCGGCTAAAAACTCAGCGGACTCCAGACCGGGATAAACGGTTTGTGTATCCCAATGGGGTAATACATCTTGCGGTTTGCTCATCATAACCTCCAATGAAGAACAGTGAAATCTGGCGACATCCCGGCTGTGGCCTGGACGCCTATGCAAACAAGTCTAGCAATGAATGGCCGATGGGCAAGTTGGGGCAATTGCCGCTATGATTGACAGAAGCGTTGTAATAGATAGAAATAAAATGGCAGGGAAGAATTTGTAATGATGGCAGCAAAAAATATGGGGCAACTGGTATTGATAATTGATGATGAAGAAGCCGTGCGAGAAGCAGTTTCCGATATTTTGGGATTTGCCGGGGTAAAGGTGTTGACGGCCGTGGACGGCGACATGGGTATTGATTTATTCAAAACCCATCAACACGACATTGCTCTGGTGCTGCTCGACCTTTCCATGCCTGGCTTGAATGGCGCTGACACATTCCAGGAATTACGCAAAATTGATCCCAGCGTCAAGGTTATCCTTTCCTCAGGATATGATGAAGCTGAAGCCACGCGCCATTTCGTGGGGCAGGGCTTAGCTGGTTTTCTGCAAAAACCTTATAATATGAAGGTATTAGTGCATAAAGTAGAGGAGTATTTGGGACGGTGATTCCGTAATTCGTCATTCGTTATTCGATCATGGCTTACGGGTCACAGATGACGGGTCTAATGAGTAGGGCAAATTGTGGTGGCTGACGGCCGTGTCTATATGCAGCGTCATCAGCCAACGGGCCAGGCAGGCTATCGCCAGTTGCACACCAGGGGTCGGTCGGGGAAAACCCATTTCGGACAAACCAATTAAATAGTGACCATCAGCGCGCTGCTTGAGGAGAAGGCCCACCCGCTGCGAAATTGGCTCTTCGTTGATGTATGCCTCTACCAGCAGCAAATGTTCCTGCTGCGATTTGAAGAGCATAGGCAGCCGAATGTGGATTTCACCAGCGGTGTCATGCAGCGGCGTGAACCGGTCGGCAATTTCGGGCAGGCTGAGCGGGGAATGCAAAATGGCATGAGGCATGGGGGTCTCCTGGGGGATGGGGAATTCGTGGGCCGCCGGTGTGTCGTTGCGCTGCCAGGTGAAGTAATGGCAGGTGGCCCCGGCAGCCAGGGCCAGTTGTTCGTATTTGGTGCGGACACGGCCGTTCGGCAGACGGCCGTCCACTTCCGTCACAAATGGCGTTTCATACACGCTTTCAAAATGGAGCGATTGGGCCAGGTCGGTGGCAATAGCGTGGGCATAGTCGGCCACATCGGTAGCGATGTGCAGCCGCCCACCGGCGGGCAGTCGCGCCGCCAACAGCGCCAGGAAGCGGGGGTTGATCAGGCGGCGGTGGGTTTGTTTGCCTTTGGGCCAGGGGTCGGGGAAGTTGATGAACACCTCACTCACCACACCGGGCGCGCAGCAGGCCCACAACAGGTATTCGGCGGAGGCTTGCAGGACACGGCCGTTGCTCACCCCCGCTGTCTGCAACTTTTTCAGCCCCCGCCGGATGGCGGGACGGGCGATTTCCACGCCCAACACATTGGCCTCCGGCCGCTGCTGCGCCAACTCGGCCAGGAAGTGCCCGCCGCCAAACCCAATTTCGACGAGGAGAGGGGCGGTGCGGTGATACACGGCCGTCCAATCCACCGGCCACGCCAGCTCCCTGGCGTACAGTTCAAAGTTCGTCAAATCACTTCTCCGCTTTCAACATTTTTGCATCTCTACCTTCTCATCTTTTTGCAGGTTTGGCAACAGCCATTGCCGGGTAGGCGGCCGTGACCGGGTGATTACCCGGCAATAATAGACAGGGTAATCACCCAAAACCAATGGTTGCCCTCTTACAATGGCAGGGTATCATTCTCGATAGAGAAAACCCTGCAATCGGTGCAAGGTAATAAATAGTTAGTCCGCTCAAACGAGTCACGGTCAATAATTCGTTACTGATTTCTTAAATAAGCCATGGAAACCAAACCAAAAAAACTAACAGGAAAATATCTTAACGATCTGTGGGGAGTTGGGGCGAAACATGCCTTATACCGAGAAGATGGGAAGTGGTATCACCAACTTACGGAATTTCCTGGGGCACTGTTCGACGCTAATGGATATGTTGTCTTCGAAACAGAGAGGGATTATTGGGAATCACCTTACTTGCAAATCCAGCAAGATTTGCACATATCCGACGGTATTTCATCCATGCCAAACTATATACGGGTTACTGAAAAGGGGCATTTGCAAGCCTTCAGCAATAAAATTAAGGAAACCGCTGAAGATAGTGCAAAGTATCAAACGGGCAAAAGCAAGGATCAAGAACCTCGCGCTTTGAAAGCACCTATAGCCAATGATATGCCTGAGGACAATCAAGAAACAGAACGAGTCTTAAGTCAGAGTTACCGAATTCTTCGAGACACTAAAGTTTCCAGATGGGTGAAATACGTTCACGGATATAAATGCCAACTATGTGGAGATACCATTAAATTGAACAACGGAGAATTTTATGCAGAAGCACATCATATACAACCACTGGGCAAACGCCACAATGGACCAGATATTGTGGAAAATGTCATTTGTGTGTGCCCAAAGCATCATGTGCTTTTAGATTATGGGGTAATTTATTTGGATAAATCTCAACTTATTATGATTTCCGGACACGATATTAGTGATGTTTATATTGCGTATCACAACACTAAAATTTTTGGCCAATCGTAGCAAGGCGGGCTAACTCGACCGTTAGGCCATGATTTTTACGGCCGTGCCCCCTCACAGCCACACTTCCCCCAACCATTCTTACACCCACGTACACAGGGTTTGCAAATACGCCGCCGAGCCGTCGCGGAGCCAGACGTCCAGTTGGGTGACTTCTTTCAACTGCTGTCCACGCTGGCGAGGCACCACCAGGTAGTGGCATTTCAGTTATGACACCAGACCACTAGCGCGGAATTACTTGAACTTTTACGGCCGTTAGACTAACGTGTGGCGCAATGATAACCGGAACGATAACATGACAGAATCAGCCGGGTTGCCAACTACCTGTCAAAGAGCAAGATTCCTTGTGGAAGAGTTCTCGAAACGACGTGTAGCGTGTGTTACAATGGGGCATCAGGAGCAAAAATATGACCTATAAAGCCACAATTATTATTGAAAAAGATGAACATGGGTATTATGCCTATGCCCCAGAACTGACAGGCTGCCAGACAGAAGGAAATTCCCTGGACGAGGTAATGGTCAACATTCAAGAGGCCGTTGAACTGTATTTAGAGACCATGACCGAAGATGAAATCAGGCAAACCCTCAGCAGTTCAGTGCTCACCACAACCCTGGAGATAGCCGTTGCCTAAACAACCACGCCTCACAGCCAAAGAAGCCGAAGCTTTGCTGCTTGAAGCGGGTTTTACGTTGGTGCGCACAAAAGGCAGCCATCACATCTATATGAGAAATACAAGCAGGGTCGTCGTTCCTTTTCATAGCGGCAAAGTCTTGCATCCAAAAATCGTTAAACAAGTTTTCCAGGCAATTGAAACGAACGAATAATTTCTACTCCCACGCACATAACGACTCCAAATACGCGGCGGAGCCGTCGCGGAGCCAGCCGTCTAGTTGGGCGACTTCTTTGAGCTGCTGCCCGCGTTGGCGCGGCACCACCAGGTAGTGGCATTTCAGTTCCGACACGGCCGTCATATCCCCCCACAACTTCTCAAACTGCGCCACCGGGAAGATGTCTTCCTGGCCCTTGCCCCACCGCTTTTTCACATCTTTCAGCGTGATATAGGTGGGCATCCGCGCCGCCATCTGGCGCACGGCCGTGGCCACCTTCATGCTATCTCCCAAATCCGCCCGGCTCAGCCCAAACACACCCAACAACTGGTCAATGTCCAGCCACATCGTGTTCGAGTTGTAGTAACTCAGGGCAAACTCAACCTCCTCGTGGGGCAGCGCCAGCCCTTCAATCAGGCGGACACGGCCGTCAATGCGCGCCAGCCCCCCACCCCGATCCTCAATACGCCGGGTGATCACCTCGGCCGTCAGCGCCGCGCCGGAGGCCAGGTGTGCGCCCAACACCGCCGGGTCCACGTTGGCCCCCAGGGTATCAATGTTGTGAACCATGAGCGTGCGCAGCGACGGCCGTGCTGCCAACAAATCGCGCAATACCCCATTGAGCAGCAAATTGGGAATCTCATACCAATGCCCCACCGGATGCAGACATTGGCGCGGCAAATTATCGGTGTAATCGCTGCCCTCGCCCATGCTTTGCGCCCAACCGATGAGGGCGTTGTGCAAACTCTCGCGCACCTTTTGCGCCTGCTCGTCCAATAGCTGCTGCGGCATCTCCTCCCAGGCAAAACGCAAATCCCGCGCCATGGGAATGAGCCGCAACCCCACCGACCGCCCCAGCGACAAATAGAGCGGCCCTTCATAGCCATAATTCCCCTCCGCCTGCAAAAAGCTGGCGATGGGGTCATGCGTCAGGTAGCTGGTGGTGATGATGTGGGGCAAATCCACGCCCACCAACCGGCCAACCTGGCGGCTTTTGGCTAAATGCACCTCGATAAATGTGCGGTGACGGCCGTCTAGTTCCACAAACGGATTGAGCGCCTTCACCACGCCCGCCCCGTGCGTCCACCGGCTGCCCGCCCCACCCGCCAGCGATACCACCGCCACCGCCCCATCAGCCAGCGCCGCCAGCCCCCGCTCCCGAAAATGGGGGGCGTTCTCGTCAGTCAAATTCTGTACATCGTCCGGGTGGACGTCTTCAATGAGGCTGCGCACCGGCAGTCGGTTTTGCGCCAGGCCAATGCGCCCGGCGCGCACATCGCCCCGAATCTGCTCGTGTTGGATGCGGTCAAACCCATTTTCGGCCAGCAGCGTCTCCAGGCTTTTGCCCGTCTGCGCCCCTTCCACCGCGCCGGGCAGCAGCCGGTCAAACAACGCCTGCACCGTGCCGCCCAGTTCGGGCCGGGTGCGCGACGCAGCGGCAAAATGGTCTAATTCGGCGCGGCGGGCGGGTGGCAGTTCCCAGGCCTCTTTGCGCAGCAAGGTGGGAACCGTTAGCGTGTAATAATGCGGCGGCATGAGGGCGGCGGCGCCCGCCAGCCACTCGGCCCAGGTACCCCGTTCGTTGATGGCAAAGTCATACACCACCGGCTCCATGGCAAAGGGCACGGCCGTTTCCAACCCCCCTTTGGTCTGGCTCATAATTGTTTGCAGCTGCTCTTGCGCCTCCGCCTTCCGTGATGGCGCAAAAATAAAACCCATGCCGCCGCCGGCCATGCCGCCCAACATCCAGAAACCCCAAAAGTCCGTGCCAAATTCGGCTCGCACCTGGCGAATCAGTTCGTCGGTGTAGCGGTTGCCCGCCCAGGGGATAATGGCCCGGATGGGGCCGTGAAAGTTGCGATGGGTGGCCGCGCCAATAGCGGCCACATCCCCGGCCTGCAAATGGGCTACCACTTCATCGTAAATCTGGATGGCGGTCTGACGGCCGTGCCACTCCGCCGCCGAGCGCAGCAAATACTTCTCCGTCACCATCTCCAAAATGGGGCCAACGTCCTGCGCCATGCCGCCATGCACCAGCACCAGGCTTTCCTGTAACGCCTGCCGTGTGGCCGGTGACACTTCGTCCAGGGTGAGAATATGATGCCCCGGCAGCAGCCGCCCCCGGCTGATACCCCATTCCGGGTCGCCATCGGCAGCCAGTTCACCATGAATCATCTTCATGCCCGGCCAGACGCCGCCGGAATCCTGCCAGCCGCCGCCCGACCCGGCCAGCCATTCGCCCAAAATGGCCCGCGCCGCCACCAGCCGCCGCTCCGCTTCGCTGAGTTGGCCGGTCAACGATTGCGCCTGCCCGGTGGCCCGCATACAAACGGTGATCAGGCAGGCGAGCAAATTGGTAGAAACCGCCAGCCGCGACCCTTTGGGGATGCCATTGACGCTGCTGACCAGTTCCATGCCCCGCCCCGGCCCGACCAGTTGCGCCAGCAAGTCACCCAGCGGCTGCCCGGCCCCTTCCATGCCCGGCGGCACAATCCCGGCAGCAATGATGGCTGCTTTGAGCAGCCCCAGGTAATCGCGGGCAAAGTCAAAAATTTCGTCGGGGGTGGTGATCACGGCCGTAGCTCCCAAATCCACACTCGTCAACCGAATCACCGGCTCATCAATCACCCGAAAATACGCTTCGACTGGTGGACGGGGGATAGAGGATTCTATCCCCCGTACCACCAGGTCAATGGAAACATTGAGGACACGCGCGCCTTCGGGGAAATCCATGCCCAGAAAGAAAATATCGCTCCAGCCGGAGTGAGTGAGATCCATACGCACCGGTGTACTTTCGCGCAGGATGGGAAAAAGGCCGTTACTGGTCTGGCACAATTCCGGGCGAATACGCAGCGGATGATCGGCCGGGTGGCCGGTGCGGAACATCCACTGGTTGCCGCGCACGGTACGCACACTGCGCCGCACCTGGTCGGCCAACGTTTGGAAACCCAGCCGGTGATACGCAGTGGCTAAGGCGCTGCCGATGGCGTCGTTGGGGCCATCGGCCGTTTGCTGCGCCAGGAAGCTGTCTATGGCTTCGGCAAAGCGGCGGTTGAGCAAATGCTCGTAACCGGCGTAGGGGATGTGCCCTTTGCCGGGTAGCCCCGCCTTTTGCGGCAGGTGAAAGCGGTAGATGGCATAGAGGAAAAAGAGCGCCCGCACGCGTTCATACAGGTTCTCCCGTTCGCGGCGGAATCTGTCCAGCGCGGCACATTCGGCCAGCAATTCGGGCAGGGTTGCCGCCTGGCAAAAGTCATCCAGGGAACGGTTGCGGGTGTGGGGGTCTACGGCCGTGATGATTTCAATCAGTTTGCTCATACGTTACCTTGTTCAATGGGCTTTGACTGGATTTTACCCGGTTGGGGGGATTTTTCTACTGGCTGGGGGCAGCGGATGGGGAGCAAACAAGCGGATGGTGGTTTTATGGAGGCGGCTTGAAGCGTAAAGAACCTCTGGTCACGCATCACGCATCACGCATCACGGATTACGGATTACGGATTACGGCAGGTTCAGGCTGAAGCACGGCCGTGTCCGCCGCCGGTAACGTGAAATAAAAGGTGCTGCCCACACCCGGTTCGCTTTCCACGCCGACCGTGCCGCCCAGCCGTTCCACAATGCGCTGGACGATGGAAAGACCCAAACCATGCCCCTGCACGGCCGTGTGCTGGTCCAGCCGCGTAAATTGTTGGAAAAGCTGGTCCGCCTCGGCCGCCGACAGCCCTTTGCCATTATCGCGCACCCAGAAACGCAGATACGGCCGTGCCCCATTCCCTGTCTCTGTCAACACCTCTGCCCCCACAACGATGGTGGGCGGCTGCCCGCCATATTTGATAGCGTTGCTCAGATAGTTGACCCACACTTGCTCCACCCAGGGCGCATAACCGACGGCCGTCGGCCAATTTTCCGGCGCACTCAATTCCGCCGCCACATCGTTTGAATTGGTCAGGCGATTCCAGGCGTTGTGGACGAGCACGGCCGTGTCCAGCGGCTTCATCTCCACCTTTTCCATGCTGCGCACACTGGCCAGCAGCAGCAAGGCGTCTACAATCTCCGCCATTTTATGCCCCGTTTTGGCAATGGTTTGTAACGAACTCTGCGCCGAAGCCGACAACGTCTCCTTCTCTTTGCGCAACATAAGGTTGCTGTAGCCAACAACGAGCGAGAGTGGGTTCTTTAAGTCATGGGCGACTGTGTGGGCATAAGCGTCCAATTCCTTGATCAGCGAGTCCCGTTCTTGCAACGCCTGTTTGCGCTCCGTCATGTCATAGAGCAGGATAATACGCCCGGCTCGTTTACCATTGCGATTCACCAGCGGCGTGATTTCCAATTCGTAAATACGCGCCCCCAGCGCCATTTCCGTCTTCACTTCCCAGGTATCCTGAAATTGTTGCATTTGGGTGACGTATTCAGGCAAAGCTACCAAAGCATCCTGCCCCACCAACTCATTACGTGAACGGTTCAGAATTTTGGCCGCTGCCGGATTGATTTCGATGATCCGCCCTTTCAGGTCAACTACGATCACGCCGCTGTTCACATTTTTCACCACCAGGTCATGCGCCACCGGCACAATGCTAAACAGACCAAAACGGAGCATCCCGACGGTAAAAAAGATGCCGCTCAAGGTCAGGGCAAGCGGCGAAATATCGAGAGGGGCGATGGGATTGATGCCGGTCAGGAAAAGAAAGTTGGAGATGAGGGGGATGAGCGACCCCAAAATGAGCATGACCGCCTGCCCCTGATAGAGACGGGGGGAACGGATCACGGCCGTGATAATCATCAGCGCCCCCACCAAAATCACCAGATAGGCATATACCGCCCACAACCAAAACCAGGGGCCAAATGCCGTGTCAATAAAAAACAGGCCATCATGTTCCACCAACCAATAAGAATCCCAAAAAAAACGGTGCCAATGGCTGGTGAGCGCCATCAGATAGGTGGTCGCCGGCATAAAGGCCAACAAGGCAATGGTGTACCGATTGAGCCAGCTTTCATGCTGGCTATAAGAAATGGCGAACAGTGACCAGAAAAAGATCAGACCACAGACGCCGAGATACGGCAGCGTGGTGATGATGTTGAATTTTGTATCCAGGTCGGTGGGGAACGTTTCCAGGGCATTGGCCGTCGCCCAAATACCGGCACAGACCATCACCATAAACCAGCTACGGCCGTGCTCCGGTTTTAACCGCCAGGTGATAAATGCCAGAGTAAAAGCGACGACCGCTGAGAGAATGTACAGGATGCTGGCGGGGACAAATTGCAATGCCATAGTGGTAGTTTAGCCTAATTCTGACCTGAGTGAATACGGTACGTTGGTCAACCCTGCGGCGCACACGGCCGTGCCCACCCCACCAATAGCCAACAGGCCATATCCTGCGCCAGCCACGCCTGCGCATCCACCCACACGCCATTCACCAGCAAATCCCAATGCAAATGATTGCCGGTGGAAAGGCCGGTGGTGCCCACTGCACCAATCGTTTGTCCCGGCTGCACCACCTCACCCACCGTGACCAACACTTCCGACAGGTGGTAGTAGCCGGAATAAATGCCCAGCCCGTGATCCAAAATCACCGCGCCGCCGCGCACATACAATGGTTCCGCCACCACCACCGTACCCACCGCCGGGGCAAACACGGTCGTACCCCCATACGCCGAAAAATCCACGCCCTCGTGGTAGGTGCTGAATGGCCCGCCATTGTACGAACGGCGTGCCCCAAACCCGGAAGAGATTTCCAGATAATCGTGGATGGGCAGTTGGAATGGCCCGTCCCATTGTGGCTCTGGGCTGTTTTGTTCCCAAATGGCAAACAGCCGCTCCCGTTCCTGGCGAATGGATTCCTGGTCAATGGCCGCCGCCGTACCCGTCAGGGTAATGGATTGGTACTCCCACAAGTTGGGGTCTTCAAACTGCCAGGGCTGTGACCAGAGCGGCTGCTCCGCCACCTGAATGGTGAGTTCGGGCTGGCGACGGCCGTAAAACGCCCCCGTGCCCGTCAATGCCAGCCAACGGCCGTTGGCCACAAAACTATCCATCCCCGCCCCACCCAACGCCGCCGTCACCGGCTCATCGCCAGCAACCGTGCCGCGTATCCCCAACGCTTGCCCCGGCTGCGGTACCGGCTGCGACAGTTCCAGCCCGGCTATACCCACCGGCCATTCCTGCGGCGGCGTGGCCCCGCCGGGCGCAAAAAGCGGCGCATACGATAGCGGGCGATAAGGTGTTTCCAACCCATTTTGCTGGGCCAGTTGCCAGGGGGATTGGTTCATAGAGACGGCCGTCGCCAACACATTCCCATACGGCCGTACCACCACCCCCATTCTTTCACCACCAGAGCCAGGAATGGCAACGGCCGTGCCCATCACCGGCTGCCTTTGCCGGTTCACCTGCGGATTCGCCGCCTGCAAATCGGCCACCGTCACCCCATACCGGTAAGCCAGCGCCAGCCAGGTATCCCCCACCTGGACGGAGTGCGGGATGCGGTTTTCCTGCGCGGCCAACGGCCCCTTCGTCAAGCTCAGGGCAGGCTGTGCCCCCCACATCATCACCCACATTACCAACCCAACTAACAACCATCTCTTCATAATGTCAAATGTACCTTTTTCCTTTACCTTGCACAAACGTATAGCCCGATATAGTATCCGCTACCCATCCTATTCTTGATTTCTTATCTTTGCTCTCTTTGCAACTTTGCGCCTTTGCGTTGAAAAAAGGAGTACCCATGAATCAATTTGATCTCACCGGAAAAGTAGCCCTCATCACCGGAGCGTCACGCGGCATTGGGCAGGCCATTGCCGAAGCATACGCCGCCGCCGGGGCCAGCGTCGTCCTCGCCAGCCGCAAACAAAGCGGCGTGGATGAAGTGGCCGCACTCATTAACAACCAGGGCGGTAAGGCTTTGGCTGTAGCCGCACATACGGGGGAGCAAACGGCCGTAGACGCCCTCATCCAGCAGGCCACCGAAGCCTTTGGCGGGGTTGACATCCTGGTCAACAACGCCGCCACCAATCCCCACTTTGGCCCCATGATGACCTCAGAAGAAAGCCATTGGGACAAAATCCTGGATGTGAACGTGAAGGGATACTTCCGCGTCGCCAAAGCGTGTGCCCCCATTATGCAGCAGCGCGGCGGCGGCAAGATCATTAACATGGCCTCCATTGCCGGGAAAAAACCACAGCCCGGCATGGGTATCTACTGCGTCAGCAAAGCGGCTGTGCTAATGCTCACCGAAGTATTAGCCGTCGAACTGGCGGACGCGAATATCCAGGTGAATGCCATCGCTCCCGGTTTCATCAAGACCCGTTTTAGTCAGGCCATCTGGGGCAATGAACAGATTAACAACATGGTGATGAAAACCATCCCCCAGGGGCGTATGGCCGAACCAGAAGAGCTAACCGGCATCGCCCTCTATCTGGCCTCATCTGCTTCCAGCTTCACCACCGGCAGCACCTTCCTGATTGACGGCGGACAGTTTCTCAGCAGCGGCATATGATACGTGATTCGTAATGCGTGCTGCGTGATTGGGTTTTGGTCACGCAGCACGTATCACGCATCACGCCAGCGATCATGACAGAACACAATTTCATTGCTATCGAGGGCGTCATCGGCGTGGGCAAAACGACGCTGGCGCGATTGCTGCCGCCTTATTTCCCCAATGCCTCCGTTTTGCTGGAAGTGTTTGAAGAAAACCCCTTTCTGGCCGACTTTTACCAGAACCGGCCACAATATGCTTTTCAGACGCAAATTTTTTTCCTGCTTAGCCGGTACCATCAGCAGCATGAAGCGGTGCCCACTGCTTTACAGCAAGGATACCTGGTTTCCGACTACACCTTTGCCAAAGACGAGCTATTTGCCTGGCTGAATTTGAAGGATGACGAACTGGCGATGTACGGCCGTGTCCATGCCGCCCTCGGTGACAAAATCCCCAAACCCGACCTCATTGTCTACCTGCAAGCCGACCACGAGGTGGTGATGCGCCGCATTGCCCAACGCGACCGCCCCTATGAACGGGACATGGACCCGGAATACATTCGCCAACTGGCTGCCGCCTATGAAGCCTGGTTGAGCAATTTGCAGGACACGGCCGTGCTCGTCCTGTCTGTCAACGAACTCGATTTCCTCTCCCACCCGGACGACGTAGCCTACGCTGCCGCCCAGATCAAGGAAATGCTGGCTGTGCAAACGCCAACCCGCACCTCCGTTGATGCCGGGTTGAGTTTGCCGGTTGACGGCCGTCTGCCCACGCTGCAAAGTTTCCAACGACAACTAGACACCATTTCATCATCAGACACCATCGTTGAAAGCAATCTCGTGGTCCTGCGTGACGAACTGGCCGAGATGCTCACCCACCTACTCAAACTGGCTAACGTCACCGGCATTGACCTAGAGGAAGCCTATCTGGAAAAGATGCGTAAAAATATCAGCCGCACTTGGCCTGCTGAACAAAAACTCCCAACAAACCAGCCATAGTGAACAATTATGCACTACTTAAATATGTGCTGAAAATATTTAGGCCCAAAAATGTTGATATGTTTTAATATGGCAGTCTATTAGTGCTTCGTAACGTAAATAATCATAAGTTTTCAAGGCTTGTAAAGTTCATGAAA
>JAHDWK010000020.1 GCA_023382655.1 Anaerolineae bacterium
CAACTTTAAGGATTTCTCATGGACATCGCAATGTTAAGGTAGCAACTTGGGTTAAATATCTAAACGAAAAGATTGGACCTAGTGGATATGGACCAGTCAGCCTCCCAAATCTCATTATTAGCGGAGATTTTTCATTAGTTAAGCTGAATTGTATGCCATACGGCATACGTGTTAACGACCGCCAATATATTTATCGTGTGTATAGCCTTTTTAATGTTGATGCGAGTGAGAGTCCAGTTAGTGGAGATAATATGTGGCCGCTTTATGGTTCTTATCCAGAAAACCCACTATTGCTCCTTATTGAGCTTATTTGGACAAGGCTAGAGTACAACCAACACCTAAAAACTAGCAGTAATAATGATTTGGGATTGGAAATAGTTCGCCCCCTAGTGTTGGCAAAAGCGATACAGCGGGGCGACCTTGTCGGGTGGTATTATGAATTTGTCCCATTTTCTGATGAACAACTCGCCGAACTACCAAAATTACTAAACTGGGAGCCTATAGAAGTTAATGATGAACAATGCCAGATCATTTTATACCTTCTCGATAATGAGAACTCAGGCATTGAAGCTTTAGATATACAAGATTTAGAGATATTAAATTTCAGCCCAGATCATCTCAATGCTTTGATAGAAACAATCTTAGAGATGGGTATCGCTGTTCTCAACGAGAACAGATTGAAATTACTAACACACCATCTTGGAGTTGTAGCTTTACCAAATGGCAAAATTGTAGTCGGAGAAGACAATGAAGGTATGTTAACGAAATGGGTTTCATCTCAAGTTTTTAGTTAAGGCAAGCAATAATGCCCCTGTTGTAGTCGCACCTCAGTCTCACTGCTGTCGCTCGTCTCTGAGACTGTGTCACACTTATTTGCTCAATGTGAATGGTGGAGTGGTACGGCCGTAATCCTCATTACGGCCGTAGCAGAAAGTCAAATCCCCTCATCAGCGTCCAAAACCTGTTGGCTCCATGTGAATAGCTGGTGTGGTCACGGCCGTGTCGCTCGTTATGGCCGTAACAAATAATCAAATACCCTGGTCAGCATTCAACTGTTGGCGCAATGGGAATAGCTGGGGTGGACACTCCGGTCTTTCTATGTCTCAGGTGGGTGCCAGCCCGCTTGAATCCAATAACTTCTTACCAGTAAAGCATCTGGATCATCAGCCAGGTATAGGGCCATAACTGTGGCCCGGCCCGTTGCGGTCTTGCCAACGATCTTTAACCCACCTTCGCTCCAGGCAAAATGTTCGTGCCATCTTTGGCTTCTTGGATTGAACAGAGGAATTATCTGGTTAGTTTCTGGGTCCACGGCTTCTGTTTGATCTGCTTTGTGCCTATTGCAGATGGGGCAGGCCAGCCAAAGGTTGAGTTCTTCGTTTGTTCCCCCTTTGGACAGAGGAACAATGTGCTCAATTTCCAGGCGCGCCATGACCAGATGTTGTGGGCTGAGGCAGTAACCACAACGATGACTGGCCGCTTCGCGGACTTTTTGCCTGACCTTTTCTGGAATATGTGAGCGCACGATTGATGTCTTTAGCTAAGCGGGGGTAGTAGTCCACGTTCAACAGCCACTTTTAACGCTTCGGCCTTACGCACCAGGCCGTGCCGGTAAAGTTGCATCAACTCGTCTAGCTGTTGCTTTTCAGCAGGGGTAAGCGTCCCCTCCCTGTTCTTGGCCAGTAACGCAGATAGCTGGTTCTGTTGTGGCGTGTCCAGTTGCAGTTTTGTCAGCGCCAGGAGTTGCTCATCAGTTAAGCTATCTACCGGCAAATCGGCCACAGCCTGATCAAGCCATTCGACCAAAATGTCTTCAATCGGCCGTTTAGTCTGTTCAGCCAGGGAACGGGCGGTGGAAACTACACGGTTTGGCAGTTGAAGGGTTACAGTTTGCATCATAGTCAAAGTATACCATATTGGTTGGGGAGGGGAGTACGGCACAATTCGTTCAGGGGTAGGTACGGGATGGCGACCATGTGCTGGTGGAAGCGGTGTCACCTGATGTCATTTAATCCCACCATAACTCGATGGGCTTTTTAAGCTGTTGATGCGTGATCTCATATAGATCAGGACAGAACTCCAGCAGATCCGCAATAAGGCTCTTTGAATTTCTCGGCACTTTCTCTAGCTGTATGGTAACGCCGCTTGATGTGGCCTGGGTTATTTGCAATCCGTATAGTTGCTGCCAGGACGACAGCTTGCTGATAATAGCCTCAGTATCAAGCCCGTAGTTGGTACCGTCGGTGTGTTCAACTCTGAGAATATCAAAGATGTCGACACTGTTAATGACGACTAAATGGGGTGAGGTAATGTAATGAGGAAGATTAGTGGATCTTAAAAAGGTGAGTGCCTGAGAAGTGGCCGATGCTTCTTCAACGGTGGGAGAACTATGCCAATGCAACAACAGATTCACTGTTTGCTCAAACCCACATAACAGTATCTCATTGACTTTTTGACGGGCGGTATCAGGGTAGAGCGCGTAAATTTCCTCCTGGGGTTCCCGATTGAAGCTGGATAAGGTGTCTTGGAGAGATGGTGGAAGCTGTGCAATTAGCGCCGTGATGTCTGGATCTGCACCTGACCGGGCAATTCGGCTACGTTCTTGCTGGATAAGTTGCTTGATCTCATCGGCCGGGGTGTTCGGAATCGGCCATGCCCAGACCTCGAGGCCTAAATCTGTGTCTGGTGAACGATAGGGTGATGGCTCACTTTTTAAGATTGTATTCAATTGCTCGAAGATTTCTTGTGGCAAGGCCATGAATTACTCCCGTCAAACACATCCAATTGTCTATGAATATTACCTCTATGGGTTATTCCTATTTGGAGGAATGATACCTTGTCGCTATAAGAGGGCAAGCGTTTATCCTTGCTATGGTTGATCTTTGAGGTCGTGCCACACCTGTTTGCTCAATGTGAATGGCTGGGATGAGTACGGCCGTACCCCTCGTTACGTAGCAGATGATCAAAGCCCCTAATCAACATATGTTAGCTCCTGATGGACGTGTGTTAGTTCTTGATCAACGTCCATTTGCTCCCCCCTGCTGTGGTCGGTCTTCAAGACCGTGCCACATTTGGTTACTAAACAACATGAAGTGGCCGTATACGGGCCACATCGTTCTGAATAGCCTGCGCAGCATCCCACAGATCCACGGCCCGTTGAGCGTTTAACCAGAACTCTGGTGAATTCCCGAACAGCCGCGCCAGCCGCAGCGCCATCTCCGGGCTAACACTCCGCCGCTCCCGCAACAGTTCATTGATGGACTGCCGGGACACGCCAATAGCCTGCGCCAAAGCGGTGGTGGTAAGTTCATAATCTGGCAGAAAATCCTCGCGCAACATCTCGCCTGGATGTGTTGGTCGTCGTTTCATGGCGATTGTATTTGGAATACTCATCATTCGTACCTCACTTAATGATAGTCGCAAACTTCAACATCATACGCATCGCCGTCAACAAATCGAAAGCAAATACGCCACTGGTCGTTAATAGAGATTGCATATTGCCCTTTGCGGTCGCCTTCTAGCATATGAAGATGATTACCAGGTGGAACTTTTAGATCATCAAGCCTGGTCGCCAAGTCAATGTACTCTAGTTTGCGGGCCGCCCGTTTGGCAATATCAGGTGAAAATCGCTTTGCCTTACCTGTAACATACAATTCTTGTGTCCGTCGATCCGCAAACGACTTGATCATGTCCAAAATGTACTTTGTCACGCGATGCTTGTCAATCATCATGGGCAACGCAAAACTTTCCATGCGGCGACCGCCCTTTGAGATCGTGCCACACTTGTTTGCTCAACGTGGACAGCTGGTATGACACGGCCGTACCTCTCGTTACGGCCGTAGCTGATGATCCAGTCTCCTGATCAACAGGAACGATGGGGGGAGTACGGCCGTGACCCCTTCATCCATCTCGTACGGCCGTGAGGGGAGTACGGCCGTCAGATATTCAAGCACTTTGGTTTGATTCCTTGACAGATGTAATCCATTGGATTACATTTTGATGTATGATTACCATCGTAGAACTCCCTGAATTCATCCGCCGGTCAAAAAAGCTGCTGACTGAAGATGAACAGAGAATACCCTTTATTTCTCCTGACCATCTTTGGAAAATCAGAAAAGGTGAATTTGAGCCAGGCAGAGCGCAATGAATTGGCAAAACTCACGCACATTCTGATTGAAACTTACGGTGAGAAAAGATGAGCGAAGCATTCAAAAGTATCAAACAAGGCTTAACAGAGGCGATAGAGTTTGCCCAGGGGCAGACGAGTGGGGCGGTGGTGCATGAATTTGCGCCGCTAGACATCAAGGCAGTACGGGCGAAAGTTGGCATGACACAGGCTGAGTTTGCGACGACATTTGGGATTAGCCTGGGCACATTGCGCCACTGGGAACGTGGTGACAGAAAACCACAAGGCCCGGCTTTGGTGTTGCTGAATGTGGTGGCGAAAGAACCAGAGGCGGTTTTGCGGGCTTTGAATTCAGCGTAACAAACCGTTCCCGTTGAGGTTGATCTTTGAAACTGTGACACGCCCGTTTGCTCAATGTGAATGGTGGATTGACACGGCCGTGCCTCTCATCACGACCGTAGTAGATAATCAAGTCTTCTGATCAACATGAACTATGGGGGGAGTACGGCCGTGGGGGAGTACGGCCGTTAACCATACAAGTGTTTTGGTTTGACGGCCGTATCCCTTTCATAACCCTGGCGAACAACCGGCAGATTGCGATAAACTTGCAGCTATTGAGGGCTATCAATAGATGGCCTGTTGATGAGACGACACAAAGGTGAGTGAGTATGACCCAAATCAGTCAATACATTAATGCGCCTCGTGCCCGCGTCTATCGCGCCCTTATAGACCCACGAGCAGTCGCCAGTTGGAAGGTGCCCGATGGCCCGATGGGATGAGATGCGAAGTCTACGAGTTTGATGCTCGTGAAGGTGGTTCCTTCAGGATCTCACTGACTTACGACGACCCCACTGCTTTGGGCAAGACAAACGCCCATACAGACACGTATCACGGCCGTTTCCTAAAGCTCGTACCCGACGTGCAGGTTGTCGAAGAAGATGAGTTTGAGACAGAAGATCCGGCCCTGATGGGGAAGATGGTTATCACCATCACCCTTACCGATAGAGATGGCGGCACGCATCTGGTCGCGGTGCATGAAGGATTGCCCCCTGGTGTTTCACCGGGCGATAATGAGCTTGGCTGGCGGATGGCGCTCAATAAACTGGCGACATTCGTTGAAGCAGGAGGCTAGAAGCGGCGTCTACCCGCTACGGCCGTCTATTAACCTGTGGGCATACTCTTCGAGACCGCACCACATCTGGTTGCTCAAGGTGAATGTTGGGGGATACGGCCGTACCTCTCATCACGGCCGTAGCAGATAATCAAGTCTTCTGATCAACATGAACGATGGGGGTGACGGCCGTGTACCCATTGATGACACTAGCGGACAACAGGCAGATTGCGGTAAACTTGCGGCTAACTGATCAGTGATTGTTTAGCCACAGGAGTTATAATGGGAAAAGTTGTCTACGACATTAGTATGTCTCTGGACGGTTTTATCTCCGGCCCCAATGTCCGTCTTGAGGCGGGTCTGGGGGATGGTGGTGAACGCCTGCACGAGTGGGGGTTTAACAGCACAGACCCGCGCAACCGTGAACTTGTGGAAGCGTGGGTGAACACGGGTGCAGTTATCGTTGGCCGAAAAACATATGACCTTTCCATACAGTACTGGGGAGCAGATGGGCCAATCTACACCGCGCGGGTGCCCGTAATCGTCCTTTCACACAGCGTACCCACCGATGTGCCCGCCGGAGGTGTGTATACGTTCGTGGATAGCGTTGAAACCGCGTTTGAAAAAGCGAAACAAGCCGCTGGCGACAAGGACATCGGCGTCCAGGGGCCAAATACTGCGCAGCAATTCATCAAACGCGGCCTCGTTGACGAGATCTCTATCCACCTGGTTCCCGTGCTGTTTGGCAGTGGGATACGATTGTTCGCGCAGCCGGACGGTGAGCATGTGCCGCTCGAAACGATAGAGGTGATCGAGACCAAAGAGGCGATCCACCTGCGCTTCCGCGTTATCAAGTAAAAAACCGTCAAAAAGTAAGGTGGCCCAACAACCTATTGCAGCGGACAGGTGGGTACGCGCTGCGATTTACAGGCATTTTTCTGGCTTTGGGTCTTTCTGCTCCCAAACAGGATCCCAGTCCGCCCACGTGCCGCTAATGCTCACCGTTGGGCGGCATGGATGTCGAGAAGGGGAGGGGCAATCTCCCCTTCTTCCACCTCGCTCTGTCGATGAACTGGCTTAACAATGTGTCAGTTGAGGCCAAACCCAAAGTACAGAATTAACACGAGAATACCCAAGACCGTTACAACAATGAGCGCAGACAATGCGAGCGTCCGATATAACATTCGTTGCGTTGCTCTTACATAAGTTTCCATGGCAGCCTCCTTAGAAAGGGGAACAGGTACTTCGGTAAGGCCTGTCTTGGCCGTTTGTTCAGTCAGCCTCGCCAGTTCCGGATCCGTTTTTAGATAATTCTCGACCAATGCCGCCGTGTCTACGCTGGCCTCACCGGCCAGATACAACGGCAATAAGTCCAAAATGACGTTTCGCGTGACTTCTATATTCACACTGCCTCCTTGCTCATACGAGCCGTTAGCAATTTCTTGCGTGCGCGGTGGACCTTAACTTTCGCCGCAACCACCGAGATTTGCAACACTCGCGCAATTTCATCATACGGCAGCTCCTGTTGAACTCGTAGAATAAACGCTACTTGATCAATTTCTGGGAGAGCCTGAAGCATTCTTTGAACGATTGCCAGCTCAGCATGTTCTTCGGCTAGTTTCTCGGGTCCAGGGTGGGGGTCTATATGGACATCCGTCAAACCGATGTAGCGTTTTTGCTTTCTCAAGCGCTCCAAGAAAACATTGCGTGCAATCTGCAACAGATAAGCCTTCAAGGTCGCGGTTCGGATAGCCCCATAATGGTTCCAGGCACGGATGAAGGTTTCCGACGTAATATCTTCTGCTTCAGCAAGATCACCCGTGAGCCAGTAGGCGAAGCGATAGACTTCAGGCGCATACGATGCATATAAATCGTGAAAATCAAACATGTGAGCTTCTCTATATATAATATGCAGAACACAGCGAGAAGTTACAAAGTGTAGAGAAATGAGCAACGGCGCGTCAGTTTTGCAAAGAAAAAGCGCGGCTAACGACGAGTTGCACCCGCCGCGTTCCGCTTTGCTACGTGTGCGGGTGAACACGACCGTTAGGCGAATCACTGATGAGGGACACGGCCGTACCCCTCTCCAACAAACATTCTCCGCTGGTCGTTTGCGCAAGGTGAACGCTGGAATGACACGACCGTACCCCTCGTTACGGCCGCAGCAGATGATCAAGTCTCCTGATCAACATGCGTTAGCTCCTGATGGACGTACCAAAACTGCCAATGATGGCTTTGTGTCATCTGATGGGCGGCACGGATGAAGACAAAATGGATCACGTTAAGCACTTGAGTGCGTCATTCAGATGACTCAAGTGTTAGTCAGGGTGATTGTTTATGAGGCATAATCTAACCCAGTAAGAATTGGAGGATATCTCTATGTCATATAACGACACTGTCAACGCCCTGGCCGCCGATGCGGCCCAACTGGAGCAAGTTTATCAGGCGTCCCTGCAAGCAGGTGAAGCAGATGCTTTCCAGGAAGCCATCGAAGCCAGCCACACGGCCGTACCTGACAACCTGCTCTACGCCGCCTGGTTCTACCGCCTCAAACAGACGGCCGCGCAGGCCAAAGGGTATGTGGTCGCCTGGGCCTGGGTCATCCCCCTGGCCGTCATCAACGGCTTGTTGTTCTGGTGGCTCTCCGATGAGCGCTACACCATCACCATTAAGGGGCTGCTTCCGGGAACCGATAGTGACTTTTTTCCCGGAATTATCTTGTTAGCCGCGCCGCTCTGCGCTGCCTTTGTGCTGATTTACTTAACGGCCGTCGGCCATAAAAGCTGGCGCCTAAGCGCGCTCATCGGCATCATCCTGCTCGCGGCTGTCGCCTATGTGCTGTTGACGTATCCTCGGCTGGGTATACGGCCGTTCCAGGAACAATATCTCACTTTGATGGCGATCCATTTGCCCATCCTGGCCTGGGTAGGTGTGGGTGCGTTCCTGGTCGCCGGGTACCGTGATTCGGTCAATCGTTTCACCTTCCTGATTAAATCCCTGGAGGCATTCATTTTCGGCGGGTTATTCCTCATTGCTGGCGTTATCTTCACCGGGATCACCATCGCCTTGTTTTCCGCCCTCGATGTCGAATTACCGGAGGCAGTAATGCGCCTGTTTATCGCCGGTGGCGTAGGACTGGTGTCTGTGGTGGCTGTGGCCGTGATGTACAACCCCACCGTGCCCCCGGCCGAACAGGCATTTAACGAAGGTCTGAGTAAACTGGTGGCCTTGCTCATGCGCCTGATGCTGCCGTTAACGCTGCTGGTGTTGCTTATTTATCTGGCCTTCATCCCCTTCAATTTCCGTGCCCCGTTCGACAATCGTGACGTGCTGATCGTCTACAATGTGATGCTCTTCGCTGTCGTGGCTTTATTGGTGGGTGCGACCCCGGTGAATTTGGCTGGACTTTCGCCGCGTCTGGCCCACTGGCTGCGGCTGGGCATAATTGCCGTGGCCGCTTTAGCCCTTCTTGTCAGCCTCTATGCCCTGACTGCCATCCTCTACCGTACTGCTCTTGACCGGCTTACCCCCAACCGGCTCACCTTCATCGGCTGGAACCTGATTAACATCGGCCTGCTTATCCTACTGTTGGTTCATCAGGTGCGGGTTAAAGAGGGGCGCTGGCTGGCCGGACTCTATCGTGCCTACAGCGTAGGTACGGTCGCTTATGCCGTCTGGACAGTGGTTGTGATTCTAGCGCTGCCCTGGCTCTTTGGCGCTAATCAAGAGGCGCTTAATAACTTGCCTGTGTCTGTGCAGGAGATCGTTTACGAAAAGCCCGATCCCATCCTGCTCAAATGCGCAGCCGGCCCGCACATTTATCTCATGGAAAACGGCGAAAAACGGTGGATTGACACCATCGAAACCTTCAACGAGCGTGGTTATGTCTGGCGTGATGTGTATTTTGTCCCTTGTGTTGACTTGCGCGGGATACCAGATGGCGTGCCTATTCCGGCAGATGCTGGCCCACCGCCGCAGCCCTGATACCATCGTCAGACATGCAGGGGTTTTGGTTTGACGGCCGTGACCTCTTTCATTACACTGGCGAACAATCGGCAGGTTGCAACAAACATGCTGATATTGAAGGGGGTACCACTAGATGGTTTTATGACGGTTTGTTCTGCAATGAATTGGCATCATTTAGACGGTTGAGGAGGTTCAATTGTCAGAGATTGTGATAAGACAGGCGCGGATAGAAGATTGTCCAGCGCTGGGTTGGATTATCGTCGCCGCGACCCAAGACGCCTTTCGTGGCCTGGTTCCAGACCGTTGCCTGGAGTGGTTAACACCTGAAGAAAGCGCGGCCAATTGGGCCAAAAACTTCCAGTCAGAGCAGCAACTTGCTCCGGGAGATTACCTCTTTGTGGCCGAAACCAAACCACATGGTGTTATCGGCCTCGCTTTCCTGAGTGAACTTTCAGCCACTGATAAATACCCTGACTTGCCTCACCTCAAAGCGTTCTCACATGAACTCCTTTCCCTGCAAGTGGCCCCGGCCTGGCAACGACAGGGCGTGGGACGTCGGCTGGTTTCACGTGTGGCGGACCAACTCTGGCATGAAGGGCTATCCCATTTGCTGGTCAGAGTACTGGTTGAAAATCCAAACCGGGGTTTCTATGCGCATTTGGGGGCGTTTCACCTGGGTTCACGGCCGTACAATTGGGAAGGGTATGAGACAGAAGAGATACTTTATGGTTGGGATGATATGAAGAGATTGCGCAACGCCGTCTAGCCGTTGCCGTGACCGGCGTCACGGCCGTGTCACTCCTGTTTGCTCAACGTGAATGCTGGCATGACACGGCCGTACCCCCGCATCTAATAATTTCGTTATGGTTGTGGAGGGGCACGGCCGCGTCTATAAATTCACTCCCTAACCATCCTGCTGTGATCACTCTTCGAGACCGTGCTTCATCAGTACGGCTGACTTGCTATCGAACTCGTTTGTAGCGACTGTATCCTCCCAACGAACGCTCGCGGGGTGTCAAGACAAAGAGTGATTCGGGAGGCATGGAAACCGTTATGAAAGCCGCCTGGACAGTGCATACAGAGGGAAAATCTACTGGAGCAAGTACATCAATCAGGGGGGTATCATCCATCAGAGACTCATTAGCGATCAGCACCTGTTCTGTAATGGTTGTACCGGCCGGGTTGACCAGTACAACTATTGTCTCCAGCGCTCGATCGGTATAACGCTCAAACGCCAGCAAGCGATCTGACTCAACAAGCCGGAAATTCCCGACGCGTAGTGCCCGGTGCTGTTTCCGCAACGCGATCAGCTTCTTGATCCAGGCCAGTTCGGGATTGTCGTCGCGTACCAGGTCCCAGCGCATGGGTCCGCGATTTTCAGGATCGCTGCCCCCAGTCATTCCCACTTCACTGCCATAGTAGATGTTCGGAGCGCCCGGCAATGTAAACTGCAACGCCTCGACCAGACGGCGAAGCGATTCTCTGGGAATCTGACTGGCAATACGCGGGATATCGTGGTTATCAATCACCATCCAGGATTTGAGTAATGGTTCGATGCCAGCATCAGTGACCAGGCGGTTCAGCATACGTCCGGCTGGTGCGGGTGGGATCACGCCTGAAGCCAGGCCCAGCACAATATGGCGCAGGCTGAAGTTCATGACCGCGTCAATGGACTCGAGCCATCTACCGGGGTAATTGACGACCTCGCCCACGATCAGAGAGCCAGCCTTTTCCAGGTGCGCGGCGCGGGTGAGATCGCGCAGATTATCAAATCCCAATTCAAAGGCCGTGTCCAGACGCCAACCATCCGCGCCGTCACGCAGGTAACTACGCACAACGGAGTCTGGATCTTCATAGAGATAAGCGCGCACGGCCGGGTTTTCGAGGTTTAATTCGGGGAGGTTTTGGAAGCCTGTCCATGACCGGGCGCCGCCAGCGTACTGAGATCCAATGGCAAACCAGTCCCGCCAGGGGCTGGTTGGGTTCTCGAGTGCGTCCTGAAAGATGGGGGCGTTCCGCCCCATGTGATTAAAGACTCCATCCAGCACTAATTTCATGCCGCGGGCATGTACATCCGCGACCAGGCGCAGGAAATCATCCCGGTCTCCGAATTCCGGTGAGATTTTCAGAAAGTCCAGGGCGTCGTATTTATGGTTTGTGTACGCCAGATGGATCGGGTTGAGATAGAGCACATTCGCGCCGAGTTGCTGCACATAGTCAAGTCGACCGCGGAGACTGGCAAAGTCCCCACCCCAGAAGTCTAATTCCTGACTGTTCAGCTTCGCCTCTGGCAGGTAAGTGCCTGGTTTCGGCGTCTCCGACCAATCACGCAGCACTTTGGGGGACGGATACAGCGCCCGCTTGGCATCCAGTTGCGTTGAAGGCGCAAACCGGTCCACAAGCACCTGATAGACGATAGCGCCATTACGCCAATCCCGCTCACGCTTCACAAAGGTCTCAGGGTCATCATCTTGGGTCAGTCTGTTTGTTGGGGTTCTGGTTGTTGTCATCGTATCCTATTATCTATTCGTTCATCCTTTGTACGGTACGTACCCATTCTTCCGTCGCGGCGACGATAAAAACTAACCAGAGGGTGCGTCAGGTAGACAAGACCGCTCTCTGTGTCCGGAAATCCCGGCAGGCACATGGATAAGTCCGTACTCTAGGTCAATTCAACCACGACCGGCCCCCAATCCGCATCGGTCCTCATCCGATACCGCCTGTACCGGCCAGCCTGCGTGTCATACGCGCAGTCAAAGGTGATCTGGCCAGGGTGCCAGGGTAGCTTCCAGATTTGCCGGGGGATGACCACCGTCCACGAATCAAGCGTTGTACCCAGAAACCAGACGCCGCGCTCACCTGTGGCCGTATCCACGATATACACCCGGTAGTTCGTCTGGCCCATCTGAAATTTCGGAAAGGGAAAGACGGCCGAGGTGAAATCCACATCCATGAAGGGAACAACGGAGATCAGTGCCTGGGCACGGCCGTCTATCTCCACCTCATCGAGCCTGAACCTGCCGGGGATGAGGCCCGCGGACCGCTCAGGAGTGACCGCATAGGTGATGATGGCGAAATGCTGGAACTGGCAAACGACATCAATCTCCCTCACCTTGGGCCGCTCAATCAAAACATCACGGAACTTCAACGGCATTAACACGGAACCTACCGTAGAAAATCTAGCGACCAACCTCAGCCAAACTTTCCCCAAACACAATCCTGTGACCATCTGGCGTGACAACCGCAAATTCGCGCATTCCCCAGGGCTTGTCCGCCAGTGTATGCCAGATTTCCACCCCATTCTTGACGGTCTCTTCGTAAAGCCCCGCTGCGTCCCGGACATGAAGGTAGGCAAACCACGAGTGATCCGGAGCCTGCGACATAGGCATCGCATCGGGACAATGGCCCAGACGCAGCTTACAAACACCGCGACTCAAGAATGCCCATCCATCAACGCTGAAATCTTCGACGAAACCAAGCTTTTCCAGATAAAATCTCTTGGAAACCTCTAGATCGTTGACCGCCAACACAAAGGTAGACGCCAGAATTTCAGACATATTGCCGTTCCTTTCTTCATTGCCTGACTATTTATTACCCTACACCAATTGCAGGATTTCTTCAAATAATGATACCTGGGCATTGCCGAAGAACAACAACCTATTTTTGAGGGCTTGCAGAGGTTCAGATAAAATAACGTCATGAGCGCCAAGACCTTGCTAAATCTTGAGAGTCGTCCTGCCGAATCGCCACTGGTGGAAACAATCTGGCGCAGCCAGAGCGACCAGGCTGGCCCCTTTCTCTCCATTGCCGTCAGCCGGCTGGAATTGGTAGTGGCGCGCCATGAGGGGCAGCTTTACTGTACGGTGCGTGGCCCAGAAACGCACCCCACCATTGCCCACTGCCCGCCCGATGGCGAATGGCTCGGTATCCGGTTCCATCACGGTGTCTTTTTACCCCATCTGCCCACCGGCGATCTGGTGGATGGTGACGTCACGCTGCCACCAGCGTCCGGTCGGTCATTCTGGCTGCACGGCGCGTCGTGGGAGTACCCTACGTTTGACAATGCCGAAGCCTTCATCGCCCGGCTGGTCAAAGAAGAACTGCTGGTGTGTGATCCGGTGGTGACGGCCGTGTTGCAAGCGCACCCCACCTACCTCTCACCCCGTTCGGTGCAGCGTCGTTTCCTGCACGCTACCGGCCTGACACACGGCGCCATCAGCCAGATCGAACGTGCCCATCTGGCGCTCTCTTTGCTGCGGCAGGGCGTCTCCATCCTGGATACCGTCGAAAGGGCCAGTTATGCCGACCAACCCCACCTTACCCGCTCCCTCAAACGTCTGATCGGACAGACCCCGGCCCAACTGGCCGCAGAGACCCATTCAATACAGTTGTCGTTTTATGCCGATACGGCGACGGCGCTGACCGGGTAAACATTGTAAAACGTGATGCGTGACCTGGGGAACCTCACGCATCACGTATCACGCATCACGGCTCGTCAACTCCCTGAGTCTTCATTAGCCAACGTGTCGTTTTTGTTCAAGACACATCCCTCCAGACGCCCTATAATCGGGCTATCAGACGATCACAACAAACCAAAACCTTGAACAAACAAAGGAAAAAGATCATGCGAAAACTGATTGTTGCTGAATTTGTTTCACTCGACGGCGTGATACAGGCGCCAGGTGGCGTTGATGAAGATACGGACGGCGGTTTTGCCTATGGCGGCTGGACCATTCCCTACTGGCATGACGACATTGGCGCCCATTTTGACCAGGCAATGAGCGACTGCGACGCTTTTTTGCTGGGGCGGCGAACATGGCAGGGCCATGCCGTTTTTGAGACGATAGAAGAAGGCGACCCCTTTGGCGACCTGATGAAAGGGATGCGCAAATACGTGGTCTCAACGACGCTGCAATCAACCGCTGCCTGGCGCAACTCGACCATTATCCGGGAGAATGTGGTGGAAGAAGTGCAAAAGCTGAAAGCGCAGCCCGGCAAGAACATCTACGTGGATGGCAGCAGCGTCCTGGTACATACGCTGGCGCAGCACCATCTGATTGATGAGTACAGCCTTCTGGTTTATCCGCTGGTGTTGGGCAGGGGGAAACGCCTCTTCCCTGATGGCTCGCGTGTGGATTTGAAACTCATCGAAAGCAAACCGTTCCCGACAGGCGTGGTTCTGATGCGCTACGCTGTGAACCATACCTGATGTGGATTACAAAGTTGTTAAGCATTCTTCATAATTTTTGAACAATCGAATGTTAACCTTCAACCAATACAACATTTTGAATTGGAGGTTCAACATGAAAAACAAAATGATTCAAATTGGTGGCGTGTTGATCGCGCTGCTGGCACTGGCCGCCCTGATTGGAGCGACGATGACCTTTGCCCAGAATGATACGCCGGACACAACGCCGGCTCCTGAAGTGGAAGATGCCCCCACCGCGCCCGGCAATGGCATGGGCATGATGATGGGGATGGGTCACGGCCGTATGCAAGGCATGCAAGGTATGCAAGGCCCCCGCTTCTTTAACAGTGAAAACTACGACGCGGCGTTGGCCGATGAACTGGGGATCACGGTAGAAGAACTAAACGCCGCCCGGCAGGCGGCCAAAGAGACCGTCTTGCAGCAGTTGGTAGCCGATGGCACGATCACCCAGGCACAGGCAGACGCCATCCTCAGCGGCGAAGGGCTGCGCAGCATTGGCCCGCTGATGCTGCATGAAGAGATGCAAGCTGTGATTGCCGATGCGTTGGGCATCACTGTGGCCGAGTTGGAAGCGGCCCACGCCGAAGGCAAACGGCTGCCAGAACTGGCAGCAGAATTGGGTGTGGCGCTGGAAGATGTGCAAACGGCCGTGCAAGCCGCCCATGAAGCCGCCATTTTGCAGGCGGTAGCCGATGGTCTCATCACCCAGGAACAGGCCGATTGGATGCTAGAACGGCATAACAACGGTATGGGTATGGGTATGCCTGGCGGCGGCCCACGTGGTGGACATCATGGCGGACACGGCGGTTTTGGTGGCGGTTTTGGCCCACAGGGTGGTGGACAGGGCAATGGTAACGGTAATAGCTCCGCCGCTCCTCAGGGCTAAACAGCGGGTGATGTAAAAACATACCGATTGCTTTAAGCAATCGTATGTTTCCGTAATAAATCGAAAGAGGCGCTGCCCGGCAGCGCCTCTTTTTTTATGGCTGATAGACGTTGTAAGCCAGTACCCGATGCCGGTTAATCACCACCACCGGCGCCTTTCGTTGGAAATTGACGTTGATGGCGCGGAGGGGGTGAATCTCCACATGGGTGACGGCGAAAAAGTCATGGCCCGTATCCAGCAAATCATCATCACGCGCTTCGCCATGCACGTGCAGTTCGCCGCGAATGGCAAACCATTCGGTATAAAACACGACCCGCCGCGAAGCCGCCACATATTGCAGGCGCGAAGTCTGGTGTGTTTCCAGAACAGCCATGAAGGCGATCAGGTCGCGGTTGAGATTGATCAACGAGTGACGAATCCCCGGTACCTGATAGTCAGGCGACAGCGGCAAAAGCTGGGCGTCTGTGAAGGGATAGGTGGCATTATCTTTGTCATTGATAAAAACCATAAACTCAGAACGGGGCACAAACGCGCCCTTCAGTAAAAAATTATGAATGCTCACTTCCACGTTATAACTGGTTAATTGCGGGCCTTGTAAGGGCATGTTTTCCTCCTTGTTTTCGTAATCAGTAAATCGTAATCCGATTAGGGTTCACGGATTATGATTTACCGATCACGTTATTCATTGGTGCGCATTTTGGTAATGGTCTCGCCGGAAAGAGTGGTGTATCGGCCGTACAAATCCACCGTCAGGCAGGAATGGACCGGCAGCACCACCAGCACGTCCCCCACATCCAGACTGTCAAACGTCTTCGCATCGGTTTTCAGGATGCCATGTTCCTGTGACAATGATACCAGTTTGCTGCTGTAAAGCATTTGTCCCCACCCATCTTTAGTCAGGCGGGCCACACGGCCGTAGATAACTTCCCCATTCACCACCATGCTGTCTCTGGAAAGATGCACGGCCCCACCATATAACACCACTCGATGCTCAACCTCATGTTTGGCCACAATGGGGCAGGCCACGCCCACAGCGATGTCCTCGGGCAAACAAGCGCCTAACCGCTGCTGCATCACATCATAAAAGACAAAATTACCGGGACGAATTTCATCCACCCGGCCAAAATCTTCCACGATGCTGCACGCGGGTGTGTCGCCCACGGAGATGAGCAAGTTGTGCCCCTCGGCGTGTAGCAGATCGCGGACGTGGTTCAGGCGCACGGCCGTTTCGTCATAAACGGCCACAATCTCCTCTGGTGACGTGGCGCGGTAGGTCTGCCCGGCGTGGGTGAGCAGACCGGTCAGGTTCAAGCGCGGTGCGTCGGCGACGGTGTAGGCCACGTCGGTTAGCAGTTCTTCATTTTGCCAGTGGATACCGGTACGGCCGCTGCCGGCATCCACTTTCAGCCAGACATTGACATTCGCGCCCAGGAAGTTGTTCAGGGTCACGGCCGTGGCCACCGACTCTACCACCAGATGCAAATTCACCTCATGCGCCAGTTTGTTAATCGCCTTACTCTGGCGCACATTCACCGGGAACGCCACCAGGATGTCCTGCCAACCCGCCGCCGCAAAATAAACAGCCATATCCACCGACGAGGTGGTAATCTTCGTCACGCCCCGTTCGCGGAACCAGTCGCCAATGCCCGCCGACTGGTGGGTCTTAAAATGCGGCCGAAACGCCACGCCACCTGCCTGCGCCCGTGCCACCATCCGCTCAATATTGCGCATGGTTTTAGCTTTGTCCAAAAGTAACGTCGGTTTTTCTATAGAAATTGACATTTGATTACTTCAACTTGAGCACATGAACACGATAACACCAAAACACACCAACGCTTAAATCAGCCCCATATCTTTGGCTTTGAGGGCGGCCTGCGTGCGGTCGCGCACACCTAGTTTGCCCAGGATGTTGGTGACGTGGTTTTTGACGGTACCTTCGGTGATATAGAGGGCATTGGCGATTTCCCGGTTACTGGCCCCGGCGGCTAGATGCTGCAAAATTTCCAGTTCCCGTTCGGAGAGCGGTTCCACCAGTTCGGTTTGGACGGGGATGGACGGCCGTGCCCCCAGCCGGGCAAACTCCGCCACCACTTTGGCGGCAATGGAAGGCTGCAAAAAGGATTCGCCTCCGGCGGCAGCGCGAATGGCTTCATACAGCCGCGCCGAGGGCACGTCCTTGAGCAGGTAGCCCACCGCCCCGGCGCGCAGCCCGTCAAATACATCTTCGTCATTGTCAAAAGTGGTCAAAACGATCACGCGAGTGGCCGGGTAGTCTTCCATGATGCGCCGGGTGGCGGTCACACCATCCAGGATGGGCATCCGTAAATCCATGAGCACCACATCGGGTTGGAGATTGGCGACGGCCGTGACCGCTTCCTCGCCATTGCCCGCTTCCCCCACCACCTCCAGGTCAGCCTGCACCGACAGGAGTGTGTGTAACCCTTCCCGGAACAACGCCTGATCATCCACCAGCAAAACCCGAATCGCCATGCCGCAGATGATACCACACCTCCCCCGTTCGTAGTAGGCGATTCATCGCCACCACAAGGCGATGAATCACCTACTACGAACCAGAGGCGCTATGGGAGTTCTTGCCAATCCAGCACCCGCGCATCGGGTGGCAGGTACAGGTTGATTTTGTAGATGAAATCCGGCGGGAAGGTGAGGACGTAGCCTTCGTCGGTCTGGTAGAGCAGGTAACGGCCGTCGGGACTCCATAAAGGCCACCAGGTAACACCAATGTTTTTTTGAAAACTACCGTCAAGAGCAATAACCCATGAGCCTTGTTCGGATACGACTTCATCAACCGCATCAAAAACAACCCATTCGCTGTTGGGATGCCAGACAGGTGGATGCGTTCCGCCGCTGTATCCGGCGGGGCGAATAGGATGAAGTATTTGAATCTCAGGCCCGCCGACATAATAAATTGCCAGTGCAACCCACTGTTCAGTTTCATTCCCATAAGAAATATTCCAGGCTATTTTCTGCCCATCAGGCGACCATACAGGACGTTCAAATGTTGCCCAAGCGGCTTCTTCCAACATTTCTGATTCCAGGGTTAACAATTCAATCTCACCGTTTGCATGAAATAACCAGGGTTGGAAGCCAAGATCTTCGAATGTAATTGTCTGTCCATCGGGTGAGATAGAGGATGCCCGCACTGTTTCTTCGGCGAGGATTGTGGCATTACCATCTAGTGTGACGGCCGTCATCTTACCGACAACAGACTCAAACACATCATCTTCATGGTAGGTGATGGCGAAAAATGTGTCAGGCTTATTGGGCCACCATTCGACACAACACTCGATACTATCAGGCGTATTTGTTACATTTTGTCGGTTGCCAGTGGTCAAATCAAGTACCCAGATGTCGCCATCTTGCCCGTACAATAGACGACGGCCGTTCGGCTCTATCACCCCTGGCCTGTCAAACAACAACTCCGGCTGCCAGTTGGCATTAACGCGCCATAACCCTTCATCGGTGGTGTACACCATGCCGGGAAAGGGCGGCACAGGCGTTGGCGACGGTATAGGATCTGGCGGCCAGGGCGTGGTTGTCAGCACGGTGGGATCAACTGTGGGCGTGTGAGTGGCTGTCGGTGTCCAGGTTGGCGTCCTTGTGGCGATGGGTGGTGGGGTTCGGGTTTCCTGGAGAGAGATGGGGGTTGCTGACGGCCGTGCCACCACCGTCGCCACTTCAAGCAGATCACTACTCGCCGGTTCCACATTGCCCGTAGGCACACAGGCAGCTAAAAGCAGTATCACGAACACAATGGAAAAAAGGACAACAGATCGCATGAGACACCTCCTTTAGGTCACGGCCGTAACTATAACCCTAAAGAAGCCGCTGCGACTGAACGGATGCAGTCCATTCCCCCTACGAACCCACTATTTATTACTTGTCGCTAACCAAAGCGGGCAAAATCGAGCAGCTCGGCCAGGGAGCAGGTGGCCAGGCCAATAACGTGGTCGCCGCCGCCATAGTAGACGTAAACCGTGCTGTCCACCACCGGATTGGCGCAAGAAAAGACGACATTGGGCACGTCCCCTTTTAGCTCCCATAATTCCTGCGGGCCAAAAACGGCCGTCCGCGGCCGCTTGATGATCCGGGTGGGATCATCCAGGTCTACCAGCACCACACCAAACTTATATACGTGGTCGTCATTGTAGCCATGATTTAGCAGCAGCCAGCCATGTTCCGTTTCAATGGGGACGCCGTTGCTGCCCACGCTTTTGCGGTCCCAGGCATCGGCTTCATCCACGCGCGGGCCATAGAGCAGCGCCATATCCTCTTCGCGCCAGGTGAGCAGATCGTCGGAATAGGCGATCCAGACGTTAGGCCAGCGGCGATGCAGGGCGGCGTAACGGCCGTTCACTCGCCGCGGAAACAGCACATGATCCTTGTTATCCTCCCCACGCACAATCGGCCCCAACCGCTGCCAGGTGATGCCGTTGTCGCTGACGGCAATCATGGGCAAGATGCCGCCGCCGGCATGGGTAGGTTGCGCGCCGCTAAAGTCACGGCCGTAAGCGGTATAAGTCATGGTCAAACGGCCGTCCAGCCACACCACCCGCGGGTCTTCCACCCCCCGTGAATCCGTGCCATCCGTGGGGGCCAACACCGGTTCGCGCAGACGGTTCCACTGAATGCCGTCTGCGCTGACCGCATAGCCAATGCGGCTGACCCAGTCCAACCCCTGCGCCCGGTACCACATGTGGAACAGGCCATTGTGATGCAGCACGGCCGGGTTAAAGACGTTGTAACATTCCCAGGCTGAAAGCGGATCGGGTAATAAAAGTGGACTGGCTGGATGTCGTTTCAGTTGCATGTGTCTCATTTCCCCGGAAACTCCGAGTTTCCGGGGAAATCAATTTGAAGCCGGTTAAGAACGGCGTGGTTGGCTATCAGGGCGACCAGGATGCCCCCGGCAGCCATGATGACCAGGAAGAAGAGAGTGCTTACCAGCAGCACCAGGACTAAGGCCGCGGCCAGCGCCAGCGAAAACCCGACGTTTTGGCCGAGCATCACGGCCGCATTCCGCCATGCCAGGCGCAGCGAGGGCTGCTCCTGTTCAAACATGAGGGCCAGGGCATACAACTGCAAAAAGAGCCAGATGACCAGAAGTATCAGGTAAAACCCCTGGGCGAAGCGGGCAAACGCCGACTGGCTCAAATAGCCGGTCAACACCACGTCTCCCCAGAGGAAGAGCAAGATGATCACATTGACCAGCCCCCAGCGCCAGGCAGGCCAGAAATAGTGGCGCAAGGCAAAGAAGAAATCGCTGACTTCGGTGACTTCGCCATGCGCCTTGCGGTTGCCCACGTAAAAGAGGGCGACAATGGCCGGTGGCGCCGTGACGATGAGCAGCGTCAGAATAAGCCAGAGCAGGTTGACAACGGCCGTGACGAACAAATCGTCTGCCATATCCCTGAGCGCCGCTCGAATAATATGACCGATACCCGGAGATGTACGGCCGTCATGCATCCCTGTCACACGCATCTCTCTCTTTCCCTACCTGCTCACTCCTCACTGCTTACTGCTTACTGCTCACTGCCAACTACCCCTTCACCCCCGCATACGAAACACCCTCAATGTAATACCGGCTGAAGAAGAAGAACAACACCAGGATGGGAATAGCATTGAACATGGCTCCCACCAGCACCAGGTTGTAATTGGCATCATACTGGTCGCTAAATACCGAGAGGGCTACGTTCAACACCCACATCCGGGGCGTATTCAGATACAACAGTGGCGTCAGAAAGTTATTCCACATCCCCTGAAATTGCAGGATGAAAATTGTCAGTAACGCCGGCCGCGCCAGGGGCAGTAACACGTCCTTGTAAATCTGAAAACGGCTGGCGCCATCCATAAAAGCCGCCTCTTCCAGATCGCGGGGGATGGCCTTGAAAAATTGGGTCAGGATGAAAATGCCGCCCGCGCTCACCAGACCCGGCAAAATCAATGACCAGTACGTATTCAACAGTCCCAATTTCGCCATCAACACAAAGGCCGGAATAAGCGTCACCGCGCCGGGAATCATCATCGTCAACAGCATAAAGGCCAAAAGTGCGTTTTGACCGGCAAATCTCATGCGGGCAAACGCATACGCCGCCATGGAGCAAAAAATCACCTGGGCTACGGCGATAATGACCGAGAGGAAAGCGGTGTTAAACAGCCAGCGGGGAAAGGTGCCCCCCTGCCCAAAGTCTGCGTTCCATACCCGTACCCAGTTTCCCGATAACCATTCGGCGGGTAACAGTTGGGGTGGATAGGCGATAATTTCTGCGCCGGTCTTAAAGGTGCCCAGGAAAGCCAGGATAAAAGGTGTGAACATGACGAGGCCGATGAGGATGACGGCCGTGTACCGTACCACCCGGCCCACATAAAACCGCGCCGGTTTACGCGGCCGATTTTCCGTTACCACTGCCCCCTTCATCGGGGCGGTTGGGTTGCTTGTTGTTGCCATTGCCAATCTCCTCCGTCAATGTAGCGCGATTTGACAAATCGCGTTACGCCCCTAATAAAGTTGCGTTCCCTTTTCCACAAAGCGGCGCTGGAAGTAAGTAAAGATGAAAATGATCACCGCCAGGATAAAAGCCAGAGCCGCCCCATACCCCATTTCAATCGGCCCCAACTTGCCCAGGGCACGGGTAAACACCTCATAAACCGGCGTCAGCGTGGTGCCTAGCGGGCCGCCAGAGGTGGCCAGATACACCTGGTCAAACACTTGCAGCGTGCCAATCGTGCCCAAGACCAATACCAGCACAATGATCGGGCGCAGCAGCGGCAGCGTCACTTTCCAAAACTGCTGCCAGCCAGTAGCTCCATCAATCGCCGCCGCTTCATACACCACCGGGTTAATATCTTGCAGCGCCGCCAGGAACATAATCATAAAGGTGGGCACGGTGGTGAAGATGTTCATGGCCATCAAGGACATCAAGGCGATGCTGGGGCCGCGCAAATACCAATACTCCGAGGGAATGGCGACGCCAAACCAGGCGACGATAATTTGAAAGAGACCGCGCGGGTCCCCTAGAAAATCTATGGGCGCCCATGTCTGACCAAACCAGCCCAGCACAGTGGCAATCCAGTAGTTGATATAACCGGTCTTCAAATAGAGCCAGATAAAAATGAGAGTGATGACGACCGAAGAGGTAACGCTGGGGGCATAGAAAATGGTGCGGAAAAATTGTTTGAAGCGTATGGGAGCATTAAGTAACACCGCCAGGGCAATGGCAAGGGCCGTTTGCGCGAAGGTAACGATAAAAGCGAACCAGAATACATTGTAAAGTGATTGCTGGAAAGTGCGCGAAGTAAAGGCGCGCCGGTAATTTTCCAGGCCAATCCATTCTGGTTCGGTAAAAATGCCATAATCGGTGAAGGAGATATAGAAGGCAAAAAACAAAACGCCCAGCGTAAAGGTCAGCAGGACCAGCAAGTAGGGGGCGATAAAACCATAAGCGGCCAGCAGTTCCGCGCGCTGGCTGGGTTTGTCCCAGGCCTGGCGCACGGCGCGGGCGGCATACAAACCGATGATGACGCCCAGGATGGCCACGGCCGTTAAGAAGGGCACGGCCGTCAACCGCACCTGCTCCAGATACAATTCCAGACTCCGGGCAATGAGCGGGTTTGTCTTTACCGGCGCATTCACCAGAGCTATCACCATCAGCACAATGACAATCACGGCAAACGCCACCGCCGCGGCCACATTGGCCCGGCCACTCGCTTTAGGGCCACTCGCTTTAGGGCCACTCGCTTTAGGGCCACTCCCTTTGGGGCGGACTTGTTGGGCTTGCATAAACCACCTCCTGAGGCGGTAATTGGGTAATTGGGCAACTACGTAATTACCCAATTACTCAATTACTCAATCACACTACCTTACTTCATCTAATGCCGCCTGCGCTTCTTCTTGCGCCTGGGCAAAAGCCTCATCCACACTCTGGTCGTTCAGGAAAATGCGTTCCAGGGCCTGGCTAACCGCATCATTAACGCGGCCCGTGTTCGGCCCCCAGTAAGCGACGCGGCTATCTGGCAGCAGTCCACCTTCGGCAATAGCTTTGTCGTTTTCATCTTGCACCAACTCAGCCTGATCCGGGTGTGTGCTGTAGGCAAAGCCGGTTTCCACAATTTCGCCCTGATTGTCACGGCCGGTGACAAAGATGGTGAATGCGGCCGCCGCACGTGGATATTGGGTGAAGGCATTGACGCCAATAGCATTGGTGAAAATGACATCGGCGCGGTTATCTGGCCCTTGCGGCAGGAGTACCGCTTTCCATTCCACATCGGGGAAGTCCGTGCGCATGTAGTTGACCATCCAACCACCTTCGAGCGTCAAACCGGCCAACTCCTTGCCGATGGCTTCACCACACCAACCGGCGCTCAGGTCTGACGCCCGTTGCAGGCTCCCTTCCTGGAACATCTCCAACTGCATAGCCGCCATCTCTTTGATTTCCGGCGTATCCAGCGTCGCACTAGCGTAATCTTCGGTGGCATATGCGCCGCCATTAGAAAAGGCCCAGGGTGCAAAACGCGCCCAGTCAGCCCCCTGGCAATAACCGGCATAATCGGTGTTTTCGGCAATTGCCTGGGCGGCCGCGCGCAAATCATCCCATGTCCAATCGGCGGTCGGTTCGTCAATGCCCGCTTCGGCAAACGCTTCTGGCAGGTAGATCAGCCCCAACGTGCCCCAATCTTTGGGCAAACCATAGGTCTGACCATCTAGCGTGAAGATGGTGAGCAGGGGAGCAATGAAATCATCGCGGCTGACGCCGGCTTCGGCCATGTACTCGTCCAGCGCCAACAACTGTTCGTTGGGCGCAAAAGCAGTCATCAACTGATCGTCCACGTAAAAGACATCGGGGGCGGTGCCACCAGCCATAGCCGCCTTCAGTTTGGTCTGGAATTCGTCGGGAATGGGTTCGTAGTTAACGGTAACAGCCGGGCAGACTGCCTTGAAGCGCTCAATTGAATCCCGGTACACTTGCTGCTCGGTCTCGTTGCCCCAACCGGAAAAGGTGATGGTGGCCCCATCTTCCACTTCCATAAAGCAGTCAGCCGCCGCCTCTTCGGCCTCTTCTTCCATCTCACTATCTTCGGCCGGTTCAGAACTGGTTTCGGTGGCCGTGTCAGCCTCCGCTGCCGGTTCGGTATCTGAATCTCCACCACCACTACAAGCAAACAACAGGGCGCCTAACAACAGCGCCACGAATAAGGTAAACCAATGACGTTTCATGTTCCTTCTCCTTTCAAATTGTCGGGAGACGTTGCATTGCGACGTCTCCTATTTCATTAAATTGTGAAGGTCAATATCACGGCAATCTGGTTGTTCGTTGTTATAATCCTGCCGGGACTTGACCGTCTCATGGGCCGGGCCGCACATTCATGCCTTGCCGGGTGCGCGTGTGCGGTGCGGCTTACCTCTTGCTGTGGCACGATCTGAAGACCGGCCATAGCCAAATAATCTGTCCATCATTCGTGCCGGATAATCACCTCCTTTTCTTCGCCTCCTTTTTGTTGAATATCTACCCGCCGCCGCTGTCCCTGGTGCCAATAGTGAAAAGCCAATCGTCGCCAGTGGGCGGGCAGGCACGGCCGTAACACCACCCCTTCGCTCATCAGGCGCAAACCGGCAAAGCCAAATACCAACGCCTGCCACACCCCGCCTAACGAGGCGGCGTGAATGCCATCACCTGCGTTGCCGCGCACATCGCGCAGGTCGGCGCGGCAGGCCAGCATAAAGTGTTGGTACGCCTCCTCCGGCCGGTTCATTTCGCAGGCAGCCCAGGCGTGAAAACTGGGGCCAAGCGACGAGCCATAGCGATGGTCAGTAATAGGCATATACCGGTCCCAATTGGCCTGCCATACATCTCGGCCAAACTGGTCGCGGAACAGGCAGAGCAGCATGATCACATCCGCCTGCTTCAGAACTTGCCGTTCATTGGCCCCTTCAATGCCAAATATCACCTGGAGCGATTTATCTGCGTTGGCAATAAATGCCGGGTCAACCGGCTCACGTTCAAAAAAACCTTCAAACTGCTCAATGACGCGCGTCTCCGGGTCATACAAAAAAACGAGGTGATTGATCACATCCTGCCAATGCGCATAAGCCGCCTCGGATAAGTCCAGACGTTGCTCCAGTTTGGCCGCCTCATGCGGATAGTGTTGGTGCACCCAGGCACGGACGCCCAGCGCCGTCTGCAAATGCCACTTACACATAAAGTTGGTAAAGCTGTTGTTATCTACATGGTCGTGATATTCGTCCGGGCCAATCACGTCGCGGATGGCATATTGGCGCACACCGTTAGATCCTTCCGGCTCGGCTCGGCTGGCCCAGAAGCGGGCTGTGTCCAGAATAATCTCCGCGCCGTAGTCGCGCATGAAGCCGTCATCGCCGGTGATGCGCCAGTATTGCATGATGGCATAGGCTACATCGGCGGAAATGTGGATTTGAATGTCACCCGTCCAGATGCGTACCAGCTTCTTGGGGTCACTGAAATGCGTCACCCAGGTGGGCGTTACTTCGTCGCCGGTAGCGGCGCTTTCCCAGGGGAATTGCGCCCCGTCAAAGCCGTTAGCTGCCGCTTTACGCCGCGCCCCAGCCAGCGTGTGGTAGCGGTAATGCAGCATGTTGCGGGCAATAGCGGGGTGGCTGTAGCTGAAAAAGGGCAGCATGAAAATTTCGGTGTCCCAAAAAACGTGACCGGCATAACCATACCCGCTGAGGGTTTTAGCGCCGATGCTGGCTCGTTCGTCGTGTTGGGGCGCGGCAGCTAATAGCTGGAAAAGATTGTAACGAACAGCCAGTTGCGCTTCGTCGTCCCCTTCAATGAGAACATCGCTTTCCTGCCACAACCGCGCCCAGGCAGCGACATGGGCGGACTTGAGCGCGTCATAGGTCTGACTGTGCAGGTGGGCCAGGGCACGTTCAAAAACCGGTTCGCTACCCGCGATGGTATCCCGGCTGGCGGCATAACTCACCAGCTTGTCTATCTGCACACTCTGCCCGGCCAAAAGCGCATGTGTCAGTTGGAAACGGGGTTGGCCGGGGCATTGCTGGCAGACAACGGCCGTTGCTGCAACGGTCGTGTCCGCTGAGTTATGCAGACTAACGGCCGTGCCCAGTTCAATCTGGCTCTCATTGGTACGGCTGTGCAGCCAGATGGCCCCACTTTCGTCTTGCCCCTGGCCCAGATGTTCCCAGTGGCGCAGGTAAATTTTGCTGCCAATGTCACCGTCGGTGACGTGGCCGTTGATACCGGTTTCGATGGTGAGGCGGCAGGGCTGGTTCACGGCCGTGACTAACAACCGCCACGCCCCCACATGCGGTTGGGCATAACTGGCAAACCGTTCAAATAACAAATCCAGCACCACCCCATCCGGCGATTGCCAGCGCATCTGCCGCTGCAAAACCCCCTGGCGCACACCCAACTGCCGCTGGAAATGAAGAATAACGCCCTGATCCAGGCGGAAGAGATCGCCATTTACCCGCAAAGTCAGGTCAAACCAGCCCGGCAAATTGACCAGTCCCGTAAAGACCACCGGCGTCTTGTCGTAAATGCCATGTGCAAAGGTAGTGGCGACTTCGCCGGGATACCCCTCTTCAAAGCTGCCCCGGCTGGCAAAGTAACCATTGCCCACCGTAAACACGGTTTCCAGGTGATGTTGCCGTGCCGGGTCAAATGTCTCCTGCGTTACCGTCCAGAGGGTTTCCGGCTGGGTCATTGTCTGTAAATCAGCCAGCGTCAGACCATCCAGACTTTCGCGCCGGGCAAAATAGCTGTGGCGTAACATGTCATTGTCAAAACGTTCGGCCGGCCCCAGAGCCAGCGCGGGCATACCGGCTGCCAGCGCGGCTTCAATACCAGCGGCGGCGTCTTCTACCACCAGGCAGTGTGCCGGGGGTACGTTGAGTTGAGCAGCGGCGTAGCGGAACAAGTCAGGGGCCGGTTTGGGACGGGGGACACTGTGCCCATCAGCCAGCACCGCCAGGCGATGCGTGATGCCCAGGCTTTGCACCACGTCTGGCGCATTGCGGCTGGCGGAGGCAATGGCATAAGGAATGTGGGCGGCGTCCAGTTCATCCAGCAGGTGAGACACGCCGGGTAACAAATCGGCGGGGGAAATCTGGCCCAGCATCTCGCGGTAATACGCATTTTTACGGGTCATCATCCCTTCTATTTTTTCGGATGGGTAGGGTCGGCCGCTCAAAATAATGTCCAATGATTCCCGCCGCGAAACCCCACGCAGCCGTTCATTCACCGTCCGATCAAAGGGCAGCCCTTCTTCATCGGCTAACCGCTGCCAGGCGCGGTAATGGTATTCGGCCGTGTCCGTAATCACCCCGTCGAGATCAAATATCACTGCCTGTAAAGACATGTATCCATCCTTGAAATTCAGAAATGTAATCGGGTAATTACCCAATTACTCAATTACCTCATACTCGACTCCCGCATCACCAGGCGCGGGTTCAACAAAATCCCTTTTTGGGCAATTGGTTCGTTGTTGATTTGTTTGAGCAGCAGTTCGGCCAACTGCAAGCTGACCTCGGCGATGGGCTGGTGGACGGTGGTGAGTGGGGGGTGGAAGAACTGGCTCATGGGCAGATCGTCATAGCCGGTAATGGCGATGTCTGGCCCTGGCTGCAAGCCGGCGGCGCGGGCCGCATTGAGAGCGCCAATAGCCACAAAATCGCTAATACACATGACGGCCGTTGGCCGTTCCATTGCCGGTAAATCCAAAAGCCTTGTCGTCCCTTCGGCTCCTGTCTGCACCGTATTTTCGCCACGCACAATCCACTGGGGGTTTAGCTCAATACCGGCAGCAGCCAGCCCGTCCGCGTAACCGGCTTCCCGGTGTGCCCCGGCTTCTGAACCTTCGGGCCAGGTGATCAGGCCAATGCGCCGGTGGCCTTCGGCCAGCAAATGCTCCACGACAATGCGCATCCCATGACGGCCGTCTACATCCACCCAGCAAAAATCCCAGGCATCGTTCGCCCGGCCAAAACTGGCAAACGGGATGTTCTGTTCCATAAGATAGGCAATGCGGGGATCATCGTGGTTTGTGTCGGCCAGGATGAAACCTTCGACCTGACGACGGCCGTACAACTCGCGGTAGATCGTCACGTCCATTTCCTCATCGGCGCCCATCAGCAGCGTCAGCACATGATAGCCGGCCTGTTCAAAGCGCAGCAGGGCGTTATACAAGAACTGGTCAAGAATTGGTCGAGGTGATTCGTCGGCCGCCCGCTGCCAGGTATAGCCGATCAGGTTACTGGATTGGGTACGTAAATTGCGGGCACTGACGTTGGGGCGGTAATGCAGTTGGCGCACAGCCTCCCAAATGCGTTCTTCCGTTTCCGGAGAAACTGTCGCCTGTTTATTCAGGACTTTAGAGACGGTTTGGTAACTGACGCCAGACGCCGCTGCCACATCTTTGAGGGTAATCTTGGACATCTTCTCCTCTTTTTTTATGCCCAGTTCCGCCAGCTTTGCGAACGTTCGGGCGAACGTTCGCCTATTCATGGGCACAGTATAGAAAAAAGTCCCTGTGCTGTCAAGAACCATGAAATAATGTGACTGCCTCGTAACTTGTTTGCGGTATACTCTGGCATCTACGATGCGTTCAATCTCCAAGATTAAACCCATCTACTCACAAAAGGAGAAAAATAAAATGCCCGCGCCCACATTACCTGGAATCACATCCAAAATGATACAAACAGCCCGCCTCCACACCCATGTCTTGTTACGTGGGACAAACGGTGGCATTCCCGTCGTCTTCATTCATGGCAACTTTTCGGCCGCCACCTATTGGGAGGAAACGATGCTGGCGCTGCCTGACGGCTATTTCGGCATCGCCCCCGACCTGCGTGGTTATGGCGACAGCGAGGATTTGCTCGTGGATGCCAGCCGGGGGGCCTGTGATTGGGCCGATGACCTGAAAGCACTGTCCGATACGTTCGGCGACCGGCCGGCCCATCTGGTCGGTTGGTCGTTGGGTGGTGGGGTGGTGATGCAATTCCTGCTCGACTATCCCGAATTGGTCGCTTCGCTGACGCTGGTCAACCCCATCAGCCCATATGGTTTTGGTGGCACGAAGGGGCTGGATGGCGCCCCCTGTTATGATGACTGCGCCGGTTCCGGCGGCGGTGTGGTGAACCCGGAGTTTATCCGCCGCATCCAAGAGGGGGATCGCAGCGCCGACGACCCCAATTCGCCGCGTAACGTGATCAACGCCTTCTACTACAAAGCGCCGTTTCAGGCTGCCCGTGAGGAGGCGTTTTTAACGGCCGCGCTGCTGCAAAAAACGGGTGATGATCGTTATCCTGGTGATCTGACTCTCTCGGCCAACTGGCCCAATGTGGCCCCCGGCCGATACGGTCCCATCAACGCCACCAGCCCCAAGTATTTCAACACCAGCACCATTGCTCATTCACCGCACAAACCGCCCATCCTCTGGGTGCGCGGTGACAGCGATATGATCGTGGCCGACAATTCCTTTTTTGATATGGGCACGTTGGGGCAACTGGGTTATGTGCCTGGCTGGCCCGGCGCTGATGTCTACCCGCCGCAGCCGATGGTTTCGCAAACACGGGCCGTGTTGGAGCAGTATCAGGCCAGCGGCGGCACATATCAGGAAGTGGTCATCACCGACGCCGCCCACAGCCCCCACATCGAAAAACCGGAAGCGTTCATGCAGGCGTTCCTCGCTCATGTGTAACGGCTGCCAACAGACATCCGATTTCTCAAGCAACCGTTGGTTGCCGAAATCGGATGTCTGATACGACTTGAATTGGTATGTACCCGCCCAACCTGATCGTTCGCACCAAGCTGGCGCCGCCGCGACCGCAGAAGTATACGCTGCCGCGGCCACGCCTGACGCAGCGGTTGTTGGAGGCGCGTGATTATCGCCTGACCATTGTGCAGGCGGGTACGGGGTATGGCAAGAGTACGGCGCTGGCGGCGTTGGCCGGGGAGCCGCTTTCCCTTATCTGGTATCGCCTGGACGCCGAAGATAGAGACCCGCAGCGGTTTCTGACCCATTTGCTGCATGGGTTTGTGACGACGCTGCCGGGATTGTCAGATGCGCCGCTGGCCGTTTTGGAGGAGTGGAGCAGTAATCGAGGCGCTGTGCCCTGGACGGCCGTGACCGACAGCCTCATCAACGAATGCAGCCGCACCATCCCGCCTGACCACCCGCTCTTTCTGGTATTGGACGACGTTCACCAGTTGCAGCAGACCGGCGATTGCATTCTCATCCTGGATCGGCTTACCGGGTTGGCGCCGGATAACCTGCACATCATCCTGGCCACACGCCATCCCGTGGCCATGCCCACCCTGCTGAACTGGCGCGTCAAAGGGGAGGTGCTGGAAATTGAGCAGGCGGAACTGGCCTTTACGCCGGTGGAAATTGATGCCCTGTTCCGCACCCGTTACGGCCATGACCTGACGTTGGAACAGGCGGCGCTGCTGGTGAAAAAACTGGAGGGGTGGCCCATCGCCTTACAGCTAGTCTGGAAAAATTTGCAAAAAGATAATGGTGCTACCTTCGCCGAAGCGGTAGCGCAATTGTCCGGCTCCACTGGCGACCTGTTTACCTATCTGACGCAAGAAGTATTGGCGCAGCAGCCGACGGACATCCGCGCATTTTTGCGCCTCACCTCGGTCTTGCGCCAGATGACGGCCGGGCGCTGTGACTATTTGCGTAATGCCCGGGACAGCCAGCAAATCTTGAATTACCTGCTGGAAAACGGCCTGTTTGTGGTGGACGCTGGTGAGGGGCAGGTGCGCTACCACCGCCTGTTCCGCGAACTGCTGACGCAGCAGCTTTCCGCCGCCGAAGCCCAGGCCGCCCACCGGCGCGCCGCCGCTTATGCCCAGGAACGTGGGGAAGAGGAAACGGCCGTTTACCACTGGCTGCAAGCGACGGCCTTTTCAGAAGCGGCGGCGCTCTTAACGGCCATGGGGCAGGAGATGGTGCGCAACGGCCGTTTAGACACATTGGCCGGTTGGATTGGCGCATTACCCGCCGATACGCTGGCCAATCAGCCGCCGCTGCTGACCTACCTGGGCGACATTGCCCGGCTGCACAGCCGTTTTGAGGCGGCGCTGGGCTGGTACCAGCAGGCAGAAAAACGCAGCCGCCTGTTAAACGACATCCCGGCGTTGAGCCAGGCCTTACGCGGCCAGGCGCGAGTTTACCTGGACACGGTGAACCCCAACCAGGCGGAACAACTTTTGCAAGAGGCGCTAAGCCTGGCCGATGGGCAGGATGACCGGGAAAGCCGCGCCCGTTTGTGCGAATTGTTGGCCGAAAATCTGTTGAACCTGGGCCGCCCGGAGGAAGCGCGGCAGTACCAGGCACAGGTGCGTGAACTGCGCCAGGAAGGCCCCACCCAGGTGGAACTGCCGGTGCGCATTTTGCTGCGCACGGGGCGGCTGGCGGAGGCGCGGCGGCTGCTGGAAGAACAGGCGGAAAAAGAGCGGCGCGAGCCGGTTTTACGCCCGCGCGCCCACCGCGAAACGCTGTTGTTGCTGTCGCTCATTCTGGCGTACCAGGGGGAACAGGAGTTGGCGATGCAAACGGCCGTAGAAGGTACCGAGCGGGGTCGGGCGCTGCATTCGGATTTTGTCACGGCCGTAGGGTATATGCGGCAGGGGCACGCCTGGACGCTGCTTAAAAATGAGGCCGGCTACCGCGAAGCGGCTCGCTGCCATGAAGAAGCCATCCGTTTTAGCGACCGGCTGGATGTGCCCCGGCTCAAGGTGGAAGCCAGTTGGGGGCTGTGCCAGGCGCATGGTTTTCGGGGTGATCTGGACACGGCCGTGCAGGTGGCTACACAAGGAATCGAAATCGCCCGTGCGGCCGGCGATGAATGGATTGAGGCCGGTATCCGCGTCGTTATGGGCGCTGCCTACCTTTTGGCAAATCAGCCCAATGAAGCGGCTGGCTGGTTGGCCCAGGCCACCACCGGCTTCCGCGCCTGTGGCGATCCCTATGGTGAAGCCGTCGCCCGCCTGTGGCAATGCCTGCTCTGGCGGCAAACCGGCGACGATGCCCGTTTGCCGCGCGACATCGCCATCTTGCTCAGACTGTGCCACGCGCATGGATATGACATGTTGTTTTTGCGCTCCACGTTGTTGGGGCCGCCGGACATTCACGTGCTGGTGCCGCTGCTCCTGTTTGCCTGCGAAACCCGGCAAGAAAGCGCCTACGCCGAAAATCTATTGGCGCAGTTGGGTCTGTCTGCCCTGGAACTGCATCCCGGCTACCAGTTGCGCGTGCAAACGTTGGGCGCGTTCCGCCTCTGGCGCGGCACTGAGGAAGTGCCCCACCGCGAGTGGCAGCGCAAAAAGGCATTGCAGCTCTTTTTGCTCTTTCTGGCCCATCACGGCCAGGTGCTGCACCGCGAACAAATCTGCGATCTGCTCTGGCCGGAAATGTCCCCGGATGACGCCGTGCGTGACTTCAAAATTGCCTACAGCGCCATGTGCGCTGTGTTAGAGCCGGAACGGAAGCGCCACGCACCTTCCGCCTTCATCTTGCGCAAAGGGGTGCGTTATGGGCTGCGACCGGAAGCGGATCTGTGGCTGGATGCGGCCGAATTTGAGCGGCTGCTGGCACAGGCGGACCGCCTGTTCAAACAGGACCCGGTGGCGGCCATTCCCCACTACAAACGAGGGCTGTCGCTGTATCAGGGTGATTACCTGCAAGCGTACCCCTATTACGACTGGGCCAGCACCGAGCAGGAGCGTTTGCGCACGCTCTATTTGCGGTCGGCGGCGCGGCTGGCGCAGGCGTTGGTGGCGCAGTCGGCGTGGGAAGAGGTGGTGCCGGTGTGCCAGGCTATTTTGGCCCGCGATGATTGCGCGGAGGAGGCATACCGGCTGCTGATGCTGGCGTATGCCGGGCAGGGAAACCGCGCCCAGGCTATGCACACTTACGAACGCTGCCAGGATACTCTACGGCACAAGTGGGGAGTGGAACCGATGCCAGAAACAACCCACACTTACGAAACGATCCGGCAAACGGGGGGGTGATTGGTTCAATCTCAAAGATTGAACCAATCTGCAACCGCATCAATGAAAATGGGCAGTTTTATGCCTTTTCTGCCCCATACAGGTAATGATCGTGGTGCTTGGCTAAATCAGCAATGCCTAAATCCTGGCCCATTTCTGCTAAGGCCAGAAAACCGTTTTTTTCTGTGGTATCCACCGCTGCGGATTGTGATTGCTGTTGCTTTAATTTTTGCAATTCATCAATCATTGATTCGTATTTAGGCAAATCGCTACCGGGGATGCTCTTTGTACTCATATTCAATCTCTTTTCTGTATCTGGTCTCCATGTTGCGCTAAAAGTAGTGTAACAGTAACAGTTTTTCGTTATGCCGCTGAGATAAAAAACGCACTGAAAGTGCGTTGTAAACCGCCAGTTTTGTGCGGCACATTTTCTTCAGTGCGCTTTAGCGTACTTCTTGTAGTAGCCTGAGAATTCCATTCCCAGTGACCGGTTCCACAAGAAGTACCTGGCACTATACTGTTACTGGCTGGTAACTGCCCTGTGTTAGGATGCGCCACGAAGAGGAGATGGGCCACATGCACGCTGGCGACTTACTAAGCAAACGGGCGGAACTGATACCAGATCGAGAGGCGCTGTTGGAACTGGCAACTGGCCGCCGGTTTACCTATGCGGAGCTTAATGCCCGCGCCAACCGGGCCGCTAACTGGCTGCGTGATTATGGCGTGGGGTTGGGCGACCGGGTGGCGCTGCTGGCGCACAACAGCGTGCTGTATGTGGATTTGCTCTATGGCTGTGGCAAGATTGGCGCGGTGTTTACGCCGCTGAACTGGCGGCTGGCGGCGGCGGAACTGCGTTATATTGTGAATGATTGTGCGCCGTGCTTTTTGATTTTTGGCTCGGAATTTGAGGCGGCGCTGGCGGAATTGCGGGGCAGTATTCAGGTGGCGCACGTGGTTCCTGAGCATCTATGTGACGCGGCCATGGCGAAACGGCCGTCTACCGAACCCCCGCGCCCTGTTGACCTGAACGGCGAATCGCCGCACTGCATTCTGTACACCTCCGGCACCACCGGCAAGCCCAAAGGGGCCATTATTCCCCACCGCCAGCTTTTGTGGAACGCCATCAACACCGTCATCAGTTGGGAACTGACCGCCGTGGACGTCGCCCCCATCTTCACCCCCATGTTTCATTCCGGCGGCCTGTTTGTCTTTCTGACGCCGCTGTTTTATGTGGGTGGTCGGGTAGTCATTGCCCGCGAATTTGACGCCGAAGAATCGCTGCGAGTGATGGAGCGAGAAGGCTGCACGGTGGTTCTGGGTGTGCCCACGCTGTTTCAGGTGTGGCTCAAGACCCCTGTTTTGCCGGAGATTGATTTTAGCCGGATGCGCTGGTTTATCAGCGGCGGCGCGCCTTGCCCACTCTCGCTGCTGGCAGCCTGGCGGCAAGCTGCCGGCTGTGTTTTTCGCCAGGGCTATGGGCTGACGGAGGTGGGGCCGAACTGTTTTTCGATGAGTGACGAAGAATCGGTCAGCAAAGCGGGTTCGGTGGGCAAACCGATTTTTCACAGCCAGATGCGCCTGGTGGATGGCGACGGCCGTGACGTACCGGTGGGCGAAGCGGGCGAACTCATCATTCGCGGCCCGCACGTTTGCGCCGGTTATTTGAACAATCCCCAGGCGACGGCCGAATCGCTGCGCGACGGCTGGTTTTATACCGGCGACATGGCCCGCCAGGACGCGGATGGCTACTTCACCATCGCCGGGCGGTTCAAAGACATGATCATCAGCGGCGGCGAGAATGTGTATGCGGCCGAAGTGGAGGCGGCCTTCCTGGCGCATCCGACGGTGGCCGAATGTGCCCTCATAGGCCAGCCGGACGAAACGTGGGGCGAGGTGGGCTTGATGGTGACGGTGTTAGCGGCGGGGCAAACGGCCACAGAAGAAGAACTGCAGGATTTTTGCCGCCAACGGCTGGCCCGTTACAAAGTCCCCCGGCGTGTCATTTTTACCGATGCCCTGCCTTATTCACCCTATGGCAAGGTGATGAAGGCGGAATTGAAGCAGAGATATTTGGTAATTGAGTAATTGGGTAATTACGTAATTACCCAATTACATATCACATCATGCCGACGATTAAAGCGAACAACATCAGCATTGAATACGACATTCATGGTTCTGGCGAGCCACTCTTATTGATTGCCGGGTTGGGTTATGACCGCTGGATGTGGCACAGGATGATCCCCGGTCTGGCGGCCCATTTCCAGGTGATTGCCTTTGATAACCGGGGCGTGGGTGGCACAGACAAACCCAAGGGACCGTATACGGCGCAACTGTTGGCGGATGATACGGCCACATTGTTAACGGCACTGGGTGTGGGGCAAACGGCCGTACTCGGACACTCCATGGGCGGTTTTGTGGCCCAGGCATTGGCGCTCAGTTACCCGCACCTGGTCAGTAAGCTGATTCTGTCGGCGACCAACTTTGGTGGCCCCAACCACATGCGGATTACCCAGGAGGCACTGCTGGTGCTGATGGACAGCCGGGGCGACCCCATTGAACGGTTGCGGCGCGGTATTCTGGTGAGCACCGCGCCCGGTTTTGCCGAGGCGCAGCCCGAATTTATCGAGGAGTGGGTGGCTTACCGGGTGGCACATCCCCTGGACCCGGCGGCGTACGAGGCCCAGTTAGCCATTGGCCTGGCGTTGATGTCTGATGAGGCCAGTTTTGAACACAAACTGGCTCAGGTGCCAGCACCGACGCTGATTTTGTTTGGCGACTGTGACAAGGTGGTGCCGCCGGGAAATGCCGATTTGTTGGCACAGCAGATGCCGGACAGCAGGGTTGTCTTGCTGCCGGGCGTGGGCCATTTTTATCCCTTTGAAGCGCCGGAACTGGCGGTGACGGCCGTCAGGCAGTTTTTGAGCTAGAAGATTGGTTCCATCTTCAAGATCGAACCAATCTAAAAAGACCACTTGTGGAGGACTGTTATGGGATGATTTGGACAAGAACAGACAACATGATTATTGATAAACGGCCGTGCCTAATCCCCAACCGGACGGCCGAAAATGATTAACTCTATGGAGGAGTAGAACCGATGAACCGTAAACGATTTTTTACCTTATTGATATTGTTGTTGACCTTTGCCTTGTTGATCGCGGCCTGTAGTGGCGCGCAGGAAACGGCAACGGCCGTGCCCACCGAAGCGCCGGCCGAAGAACCCGCCGCGGAAGTCCAGGCAGAGCCAACTGAAGAACCGATGGAAGAGCCAACAGAAGCACCGGCCGAAGAGCCGACGGCAGAGCCAGTGGAAGAACCAACAGAGGAGCCAATGGAAGAACCGACGGCAGAACCAGCCGCTGAAGAGCCAATGGCTGAACTTTCCTGTGACGAACCTGTCAAGGTTGGTTTCATTACCGACCAGACCGGCTCCCTGGCTATCTATGGCGCACATATGCTGCGCTCTTTCCCGCTGGGCATGGAATATGCTACCGGCGACCCCGGCACATCTGGCGATGGGTACACCAGCTACATGTTGGGCGACTGTGAAATCCAGGTTTACATCATGGATGACCAGAGCAACCCGGAAAATACGGCCACCGTAGGCCGGGAACTGGTGGAAGTGATTGGCGTGGATTTCCTGGTAGGGACGGTCAGCTCTGGCGCTACCGCCACCTTGCAAGAATTGGCCCGCGACAATGAAGTTATTCACATTGCTGCCCCTGCTGCCGCCAATGACCTCACCGGGGCCACGTTTAATGAATACTCCTTCCGCACCAGCCGCAACAACTATCAAGACGCGGTCAACATCTGCCAATACCTGACCTCTCAATATAATAACTTTGTGCAGATTGCACCCGATTACTCGTTTGGTCAGGGTAGCGCCGCTGCTTTCCGCGACGCCTGCACGTTGTATGGCGGTGAGTTTGTGGCGGATGACATTTTCGCTCCCGCCGACACCACTGACTTCACGGCTTACATGGATTCGGTATTTACGGCCGTGGACAATGGCGCGGAAGCTCTGATTGTCACCTGGGCCGGTGGCGGTTTTGTGCCCTTGCTGCAAGCGGCTAACGACCTGGGCGTGACGGATGAAATTCCGATTGCCTCTGCTTTTGTGGACAACGTGGTCATGCCCGCCTTCTTTGCTAATGCCATTGGCTCCACCAGCGGCATCCTCTATCATTACACGCTGGCCGATAATGAAATCAACGATTGGTTGGTTGAGCAGACGATGGCCCGCTTTAGCACACCGCCCGACCTCTTCGATGCCGACGCCATGAACGCCGCCCTCCTGATCGTGGAAGCGATCAAAGTGACCGGCGGTGATACCAGCGTGGATGCGCTGATTGCGGCAATGGAAGGCATGGAGTTTGAAGGGCCAAAAGGAACGATCTATATCCGCCCTGAAGACCATGTAGCCATCCAGGATATGTATGTGGCCACCTTGCTCAATGTGGACGATCCTGAATTCCGTTACTTTGAGCCGGTAGCCACCAACCGACCAGACGTACCTTGTCTCTTGCCGGAGGCGCTGCAAGAACGCTGCGGCGATTTGCCGATTGGCAGTCTGAGCGGGCAGTAAACTGGTAATTGGGTAATTACGTAATTACCCAATTACTTTCTGAGGACAAATGGCCGAACCCATCATTCTGGAAACCCACAATTTGCGCCGGGAGTTTGGGGCGCTGGTGGCGGTGGACGGCGTCAGCCTGCAAGTGCGGGCGCGGACGCTGCATTCCATCATCGGGCCAAATGGCGCGGGCAAAACCACTTTTTTTAACCTGTTGAGTGGCAATTTGAAGCCAACCGGTGGCCGTATTGTCTACAAAGGACAGGATATTACCCGATTGCCGGTACACAAAACGGCGCATCTGGGTATCGGCCGTTCCTTTCAGATTACCAACATCTTCCCCAATTTGACCGTGTTGGAAAATATCCGTCTCTCTTGCCAGGCGTTAGGGCGAGATAACTTCCGCTTCTGGAAGTCGCATCGTCGTTTGCAGCAGTATGAGGAGCGGGCCTGGACGGTGGTTAACCAGGTGGGGCTGGCAGAGCAGGCTTTGCTGCCGGCGCGTATGCTGCCGCACGGGGCGCAGCGCAAGTTGGAACTGGGCATGATTTTAGCGCCAGACCCGGAACTGCTGCTGCTGGATGAACCAACGGCGGGCATGGCCTCGGAGCAGGTGCCGGAATTGATGGCGCTGATTCAGACCATTCAGGCAGGTGGGCAAAAGACGGTGATGCTGGTGGAACACAATATGAATGTGGTGATGAATTATTCAGGCCGGATTACGGTAATGCATCACGGCGCGGTGCTGGCCGAAGGCGCCCCGTCCGAGATTGCGGCCAATGAAATGGTGCAGACGGCTTATTTGGGTGAGTTGTATAGGAATGTAATTGAGTAATTGGGTAATTGCTCTAATTACTCCATTACCCAATTACTCAATTACTTTATAAACAATGGGCAACCTTTTAGAAGTCCAGGAAATTCACACCTTTATCGGCCAGTTCCACATTTTGGAAGGGGTCAATTTGGAAGTGCCGGTGGGGAGTATCACGGCCGTGCTTGGCCGTAATGGCGCGGGCAAAACCACCACCCTCAAATCTATCCTGGGGCTGACGCCGCCGCGCAGTGGCCGGGTGATTTTTGACGGGCAGGAGATTCAGGGGCGGCGCAGTTTTGATATTGCCGCTTTGGGCATTGGCTATGTGCCCGAACACCGGGCCATTTTCCGCGACCTGAGCGTGCTGGAAAACCTGAAAATCGCCGAACGCAAAAAGGGCGACCTGGCCCGGAAAGAGGAATTCATTTTTAATTTATTCCCTGATTTGCAGCGGTTGATCAAACTGCCGGGCACCAACCTGTCTGGCGGGCAGCAGCAAATGTTGGCGGTGGCCCGCGCCCTGGTGCCGGATAACCGGCTGCTGCTCATTGACGAACCCAGCGAAGGGTTGGCCCCGGTGATTATTGAACAGATGATGGAAGCGATCCGCCAGCTTTCGGCCAATACGACGGTGGTGCTGGTGGAGCAAAACTTTCTGATGGCCAGCCGGTTGGCGGAGCGGTATGTGATTGTGGACGAGGGACATACGGTGAAACATGGTCTGATGGCTGACCTGATGGATGACCGGGCTACCATTCACCGGTATCTGGGCGCAGCCTAGAGGCGGTAATCCGTAATCGGTAATCCGTAATCCGTAATCGGTGAGTGGTGAGGGGATGAGAGAGAGTTCATAATTCATCCTTCATAATTCATAATTCTGGAGGTAATACATTGGTGACACTGCAAAAGAATCGGCTGCAACTGATTACGCTGGCGGTGATCGGGGTTTTGTTTCTAACGGCCGTGCAAAGCATGGAACCGCGTGATTGGGTCATTACCGTCATGCGGGGGTTGTCGGTGGGGGCCATTACCTTCCTGGTGGCGGCCGGGCTGTCGCTTATTTTTGGCCTGATGGATGTGCTGAATCTGGCGCATGGCGAGCTGTTTATGCTGGGGGCGTATGTGGGCTGGACGGTTTTTGTGCGCCCGGATACGTTTGTGGACGTGCTGCCGCTGCTGCTGCTGCTGGCGGCTGGACTGCTGCTGACAGCGTTGTGGGAATCGCTGCTGGCGCGTTGGCGGCTGTCGCCCCGGCTGGCGCGGCTGTGGCCCTGGCTGGCGCTGGTCTTGTCGTTGGCGGTGCTGGCAACGGCCGTGCCCCGTTATTCCATTGCCATCTGGAATCCGGCGGTCTATTCGGAAAGCCCCATTACCTATTCGCTGGCGCTGGAGCAGGGGAATCTGGCGCTGCCTGCGGCGCAGGCAAATCCGCTGTATCTGCTGCTGGTTATTTTTCTGGGGATGGCGCTGTTTGCGGTGGCCATGGCCGGTTTCCGGCAGCGTCGGGAAGTGGGAGTACGGCCAACGGCCGTGGCCCGGCGTCCGCTCATCTTTGCTGTCGTTTTGTTGGTTTTGGCGCTGCTTGTCCATTTTGGCAATGATGCCTTCACGACCGGTTTGCTTAACAAGGGCACCACCTGGCGCTTTTTCCTGGCGATGGCGGTGGCCGCGCTGGTGGGCGTGGTGTTGGGAGGCGTGGTGGAAGTGACGATGATACGGCCGTTGTACAGCCGCCCCATTTATCAACTCATGCTGACCCTGGGTCTGGGTTTCATCATCATCGAGGTAGTACGCTCAATTTGGGGCCGGCCCGAATTCACCATGCCCAGAGCCGCCCTTTTTACTGGCAGCGGCGATGGCTGCCCGGCGACCAGCCTGGCCGATTTGCTGGCACATCAATGTTCAACGGTGATTTTGTTTGACGGCCGTCTGCGCGCCTACAACGAAATTTTCATCGTCCTGGTGGGCCTCATCGTCCTGGTCACGGTCTGGCTCGTTTTGCAGCGCACCCGCATCGGCATGATCATCCGCGCTGGGGTGCAAGACAGCGAAATGGTGGAAGCGCTGGGCATCAACGTGCGCCAGGTATTTACGCTGGTGTTTGCCTTGGGGGTAGGATTGGCGGCGATGGGTGGCGTATTGGCCGCCCCCTCGGTGGGCCTGTCGCCGGATATGGGCACCCGCTTTTTGCTGCTGGCGCTCATCGCCCTGGCCATTGGCGGCCTGACCAGTTTTCCAGGGGCCGCAGCCGGGGCGGTGTTAGTGGGCTTGCTGCAACAGTTCATCATCAAATACGGGCAAATCGGCATCAACCTGCCGTTCCTGGCCGAACCATTCAAACCTTCACCGCCCCTTGTGCCCGCTTCGGTGGTGCTGTTGATGGTCATTATTTTGCTGGTACTGCCCAATGGCCTCTTTGGCCGAAATGAATAGGGAAGGTTATCGGTAACCGGTAATCGGTTGACGGACTTCGGATTACGGATTACGTTGCACGGAATACGGCTCACGGGAGTTTGAGAATGCAAACAACGGTTTCTAAAACGGGCGTGGCCCAAAATCGCATGACTGGATGGATGAAGGATAACGCCGGTTTGTTGGCCCTCTTGTTGGGGCTGATCCTCTTCCCCTTTCTGGTGGCGCTGGCCGACGGCCAATCTTTTGGCGACGTGCTGGCTAACAACTCAGGCAACGCCAAATTTTTGCAGGGTTTGTTGATTGAGGTGTACATCCTGGCGATTTATGCCATCAGTTATGACCTGATTTTGGGCGTGACCGGGCTGCTTTCTTTTGGGCACGCCATGTTTTTTGCCGTCGGCGCTTATTTTACGGGTATCGCCTTTAAGAATTTGGGGTGGGGATTGGGGGCAACACTGGCCGGATTGGTTGTGTTGGGGGTGGCGCAGGCGTTGTTGTTTGGCATTGTGCTGCCGCGGGTAAAGGGCATAACTTTTGCGCTGGTGACATTGGGTATTGCCTCTATGTTTTTTATCGTGGTGCAGGCCAGTGAACTGGCGGCCTGGACGGGGGCGGACGTGGGGCTGCAAGGGGTGATTGCGCCCGCGTTTTTGAATACGTCCAATGAACGGTTCCAGCTTTACCTGATTACGCTGCTCTTTACCTTTTTGGTTTACCTGGTTTACCGCCGCTTTGTAGATTCACCGACAGGGCGTGTGTGTGTGGCTATCCGCGAAAATGAGAACCGGGCGCTGATGTTGGGGTACAACACCTTTTATTTCAAATTGGCGGCATTGATATTGGCTTCCATTACGGCCGTGTTCGCCGGTTTTTTCCACACCATCCACCAACCCATTGTCAGCCCCAACATTGCCGGTCTGGGTTGGACGGTGGCGGCTTTGTTGATGATTCTCATTGGCGGGGTAGGCACGTTGAGTGGGGCGATGATTGGCGCGGCCGTGTTTCGGCTGCTGCAATTCTACCTGGATCGGTGGTTTGGCCACGCCTCCAGCTTTCTGCTCGGACTCATTTACGTGGGCATTGTCCTGTTTATCCCCTATGGCATCGTCGGCACCTGGCGCGCCAAAGCGATTGAACGGCAGCGCGGCTGGCAGCGGCTGCTGAAGCTGTTTGGTTTGGAGAAAGAGCCTTAATCGGTGAATTGCTGCTTGAGTTCCCGTTTCAGGATTTTACCGGCGGCGGAGATGGGCAGTGCTTTCATGATCTCGATGCGCCGGGGCACTTTATAACCGGCCAGGTGGTCTTTCAGGTAGTCGAGCAGGTCGTCGGCGCTGACATCGGCCCCCGGCTGCAACACCACACAGGCCAGCCCCACCTCCCCCCATTTGGCATCAGGGACACCGATGACGGCGCATTGGTGTACGGCCGTGTGCCCATACAACACCGCCTCAATCTCCGCCGGATAAACGTTTTCACCGCCGGAGATAAACATGTCCTTCTTGCGATCCTTGATGGTGAAGTACCAATCCTCGTCATAAACGGCCAGGTCGCCGGTATGGAACCAGCCTTCGTCGTCTATGGCTTCGGCCGTGGCGGCTGGGTCATTAAAGTAGCCGGACGATTGGCTGGGGCCTTTCAACACCAGTTCGCCTATCTCGCCTGCGCCCAGCGGTTGGTTCTCGTCATCCACCACCCGCGCCGCCACGTAAAAGTTAGGCCGGCCGATGCTGCCCGCATGGCTGATGGCGTCTTCGGCTGCTAGAGCAAAAATGCCGGGACCAAACTCCGTCATGCCAAAACCCTGTTTGAAGTGGATGCCTTTTTCGGCCGTGTACTTTTGCACCAGGGGGACGGGCAGGGGCGCGCCGCCGCTGGTGCAGAAACGGAGGGAAGTGAGTACGGCCGTGTCCCAATTCTGCGCCTGGGTTAATAGTTGGTACATGGTGGGCACAGCGGCAAAAATTGTCACCCGTTCCTGCTCAATCAGCCGCAGCACCTGTTCCGGCTCAAACTGGCGCAGCAAAATCGTCGTGCCGCCCATGATGACGTTGGGCAGCGTATACACAAACAGCCCGCCGGTATGAAACAGCGGAAACACGTTTAGATATACATCGTCGTGGTGCAGATCGTGGATGACAGTGTTGAGCGTATTCCAGGCAATCATGCGGTGTGACACCTGCGCCGCTTTGGGCAGCCCGGTGGTGCCGCCGGTAAAAATGAGGGCGGCGCTATCTTCCGCTTCAATGGTGGGGTCAAAAATGGGGTCTGGCTGCCCGTTATGCTGCACCGATTCATAAGGCAGGCTGCCGGGCGCCCCTTCGCCTTCCAGATGTATAAAATGGTGTAGGCTGTGGGCATTGGCGTCGGCCTGCAACCGGGTCACTGTTTCCCGGAAATCATTCGAGTAGATGAACACCTGGGGTGTAGTCTGGGCCATGATCCCCGCCAGTTCGCGCCAGTGCAGCCGCCAGTTCAACGCCGTATGGATGGCTCCCAGTTTGCTGCACGCAAAAAAGCAGTCCAGATGGGCAATGCCATCTCTGGCTAAAATGGCGACACGATCTCCTTTGCCTATGCCCGCTTCCTGGCGCAGCCAGTTTGCCAGCCGGTTGGCGCACTCATTCATCTGCGCATAATTCAGCCGCAGTACCGGATCATGCCCGGCGTCTATCACGGCCGTCTTGTCCGGTGAATAAATCGCCCGCCTGCCCAGGTAATCGCCAATGTACATGGTATGACTCCATACGGTATCGTGCTTTCAGATATTGAGATATTGAGATATTGAGATATTGGGATATTTGACCAATATCTCAATATCCCAATACCCTCATTGCAAATTCGCCGTCCACTTCCACACCGTGCAGGCCATAGCAATGCCGCCGCCGCTGGCGATAAACAGCACGTTATCGCCCGGTTTGGGGCCAATGCCTTGTTCCAGAGCATCGTCCAGGGCCATGGGGATGCAAGCGGAGCCGGTGTAGCCCCATTTGTCCATAATCCAGTGGGTCTTTTCTAAAGGCTGCTTGATGATCTCCATGATCATCTTGATGGTGTTGAGATTGAGCTGCGTGAAGAGGTAAAAGTCTATGTCGTCCAGGGTGAGGCCCGCTTTGGCAGCCGTACCCTCAATCAACGGCGGCCAGTTTTCGGCATTGAAGGTGGCCGGGAACTTGCGCACAAACTGCACACGGGGACGGCCGTTGTTCTCATGCGCTGGCGTTACCGGGCAGGCAGCCGCGCCGGTGTAAATGCCCAACGCATCATAAAAATCCCCTCGCGCCAGCCGTTTTCCGGCCAGAAAACCCGGCTCGTTCCCCGCGCCCACCACCACCGTGCCCGCGCCATCGGCAAACAGGGTGCAGGTGTACCGGTCGGTGTAATCCACAAAACGGGTCATGCCATAAGCGCCGATGACCAGGACGTAGTTTATCTCTTCATCCGTCATCACGTGGCGCGCGGCGGTGTCTACGGCCGTGACCCATCCAGCGCAAGCGCAGTTCATATCAAACGTCCCGGCATTCACCGCACCAATTTTGTGCTGTACCACATTGGCCGTCGCCGGGCTGAAATAGTCGGGTGTATCGGTGGCGACGATGAGCAAATTCACGTCGGCGGCCGTAATGCCTGCCCGCGCCAACGCCTGGTTGGCGGCGTGGGCGCAAAGGTCGCTGGTTGTTTCATCGGCGGCCATCACATGCCGCTCTTTGATGCCTACATTTTGCACCAGCCAGTCATCTACATTCCGGCCTAAAATCTCATTAAAGTAGGAATTGGGCAGTATCTTTTCAGGTACATACCGGCCCGTGCTGAGGATTTGCGCATGCCGTGTCATGGTCATCTTCCTTGGGTCAAGAAGTTCAACTTCTTCGAAGAAGTTGAGCTTCTAAAACGGGATAATCTGCCAGATTGAACCAATCTTGACCATACCACAACCCGGTTACAAAGCGGCAACACTCTGTTATTCGTTAGCTAACGCTTCTGCTTCCCGCAGCCGGCGTTGTAGGAAGGAGCGTTCTACCTTGTTTTGGGTCAGTTCCAACGCGATGGCATACGCTTCGGCGGCGGCGGTATACCAGCCGGCGCGGCGCAGCAGGTCGGCGCGGGCGGCGTGGTAGAGGTGGTAGTTTTGCAGCACATCGCTCTGCCCCAACTTCTCTAACAGCGCCAGCCCCTTCATTGGCCCTTCAGCCATGGCCACCGCCACCGCCTGGTTGAGGGCGATAACAGGTGTGGGTTGGAAGTGGTAGAGACGGCCGTACAAAGCAGCTATTTGCGTCCAATCTGTCTCGGCGGGGGTGGTGGCTTGACCGTGCAGCGCTGCTATGGCCGCCTGAATCTGGTACGGCCCCGCCTGGCGCATCGGCAAGGCCCGCTCTAAAATAGCGATCCCCTCGTTTATCTGGGTTTTGTCCCACAAGGAGCGGTCTTGCTCTTCCAGCAAAACCAGTTCGCCGGCGGGGCTAAGGCGGGCGGCGCGACGGCCGTCATGCAACAGCATCAACGCCAACAGCCCCAACGCTTCGGCATTCTCGTCCAGCGTCGGATCATCGGCCAGCAAACCGGTCAATATCCGCGCCAGCCGGATCGCTTCCTGGCACAACTCCTGCCGCACCAGGCTGTCCCCCGATGAGGCGATGTACCCTTCGTTGAAGATGAGGTAAATGACGGTCAGTACCGCGTCCAGCCGTTCCGCCAGCAGTTCTAGCGGCGGTACGCGGTAAGGGATGCCCGCCTGTTTGATTTTGCGTTGGGCGCGGACGAGCCGCTGGGCCATGGTGGGCATGGGAACGAGGAAGGCGCTGGCGATCACGGCCGTGTCCAACCCACACAACGTCCGCAGCGTCAGCGCCACCTGTGCTTCCGGCGACAATGCTGGATGGCAGCAGGTGAAAATCAGCTTGAGGCGTTCGTCCGGTATCTCGTCCATTTCTGTTTCATCGGGGGCGGTCAGTTCGGCCAGAAGTTGCTGTTTGGCGGCGAAATTTTGGTCACGGCGCAGGCGGTCTATGGCTTTGCGGCGGGCGGTGGTGGTGATCCACGCGCCAGGATTGTGCGGGATGCCGTCGTGAGGCCACCGTTCCAGCGCCACCACCAGGGCATCATGGAACACGTCCTCCGCCAGTTCAAAATCACGCAGCGAACTGATAAGCGTTGCCAGCACCCGCCCGGACTCCTGGCGGAAGGTTTGTTCGATGATGGTGTGCGTTTGGAGCATCGTAGGCTCAGGTGCGACGCACTTCTGAAGTGCGTCGCACCTGACTGGCGCTTTATGCCTCCGGGGGCGGGCCGGCCATTTGCAGGCGGTTGCCAAAGGGGTCATAGAAACTGCAATAGGTGACAACACCAGGAATGCCGACGGGATCGTCGCAGCGCACGCCGCGCGCCCGTAGTTCGGCGCAGGTTTTGTGGGCGTCGTCGGTGGTGAGGACGACCGTGATGCCATGATTAGGCTGCCAGCCTTCTTCCGCGGTGGTTACAGAGAGATTACCCGCGCCGCCGGTATCAAATTCAATCCAACTCATTTCAGGCATGTCGTACAGCGGCTCGCCCAATCCCAACTTATTTGCATAAAAGTCCCGCGCCGCATCCAGGTCGGTGACGGAAATGGACACAACATTGATTCCCTTAAACAGTTGCATGGTTATCCTCCAAAAATGTGTCTGTGAGCTTCTTGAAAAACGCCGAGACGCAGAGAGGTTTTCTCTCCAGTTACCTCAGCGTCTCAGCGCCTCTGCATTACCTTTTTCAGAAGACTCACCTACCCGTCTTACTCAAAGATCATCACCGGCCGAACTTCAACAGAACCTTCGCTCATGGGCAGTTTTTTCGCCATCTCGATGGCGGTCTCAAAATCGCATTCAAGGATGTAAAAACCGCCTAGCTGCTCTTTGGTCTCGGCAAAGGGGCCGTCGGTGACGGTTGTACTTTTGCCGGTGAAGCGCACGGTCCTGGCCTGCGTGACCGAGTGCAGCGCTTCGCCGCCGGGGTTCATGCCGCGCGTGGCGGCTTCTTCGCTAAAGCGGTTGTGGGCCACCATGATTTCGTCCCACTGTTCCGGGGTAATGTTGGCGTCCAGGCTCTCATCGCCGTAAATCAGCAGTGCATATTTCATCAGTTTTATCCTCCGTTTTGTTGTTTATGGCGTGTTGTATTCCCAAATCGGTCGAATCTCCACCGAACCAGACCGCGCGCTGGGAATTTTGGCGGCGTATTTGATGGCCTGATCCAGGTTTTCACAGTTGAGCAGGTAATAACCGGCCAACTGCTCTTTGGTTTCGGCAAAGGGGCCGTCGGTGGTCATAATTTTACCTTCACGGACGCGGACGGTAGTGGCGGTGCTGGTGGGTTGCAGCCCATTGTTACCCAGGTCGAGGCCCTTTTCCTGGATTTCCCTGGTAAAGGCCCAATACTCATTGGAGATGGCTTGTAGCTCTTCCGGGTTGGCGCTCATCATTTCGGCCTCGTTGTTGTAAATTAACATCAGATATTGCATAAAACTTTCTCCTTGTGGGTGATTGATTTTGGAGTCTCAATTGCTCCATCTACCCATACGACGAATGAGAATGCACCAGATCGACAGTAAGGGCGAAGCAGGTGGGTGATATGGTGTTGGGCTAGATAAGATTATGCCCACTTGCCTCGCCCCTACGACTGGGTGCGGCGGGATTCTAATTCGGCGCGGATTTGGGCGTGGCGCACGGCCGTGAGTGGATACTTATACACGATGGGAAAACTAAATAACAGGATGAGGGCGGGTATGAGGCTGACGAAAAGGCGCAGCGCCAGCAGCACTTCGTCTGGTTGCGTGGGGAACGGGGGGCCGGGTTCGGGGTCGTTGATATAACCGGTGGCGGCGAAGATGAGATTGGAGATAGCCAGCCCCAGGGAGATGCCCAATTTTTGCAAGAAGACGAAAAAGCCGTAATAGATGCCTTCACGGCGCAGGCCGGTGTTCAGTTCGTCCAGGTCTACTACGTCCGGCAGCATACTCCAGGGGATGAGGTAGCCGACGCTGGCGCCAATGCCGGCCAACCCGGCCAGCAACAGCAGCCAGGTCATTTGTCCCGGCTGGATGAAAAAGAGAAGGATTTCGATGACGATCCAGAAGCTCATGCCCAGGAAATAGACGTGCCGTTTACCGATGCGCTCGCTGACTTTAGACCAGATGACGAGGGAGACGAAGATGGACAACTGCAAGGTGACGGCCAGGTAGATGAACTGTTCGTCTGCGCCCATCCAGTAGCGGACGTAAAGCTGCATATTGGCCTGGACGAATTGGATGCAGAGCCAGGTGAGCAGGTACACGGCCGTGACCATCACAAATGGTCTGTTCCGAAAAGCAATCACAAACCCTTCGATGAAACCCGGCTCTTCTTTTTTGGTCTCTTCGTGGAAAAAGCGCTCTTCGGTGAAGGCAAAGGTGATCAAATTGGTAATGATGATGACCAGCCCCATGACGGCAGCGCTGATGGCAAAACCGGTGACGATGGAATCGGCGGCGCGCAAAATCGTCTCATGCACAATCAAGGAAGCCATGCCACCTAAGATGGAGAAGCTAAAGCGGTAGGTGGTCAAATTGGTGCGTTCGTTGTAGTCGGGGGCGATTTCCGGGGTGAGGGCGGTATAGGGCACGTTCACGGCCGTGATCCCCGTATCCAGCAGCAGCGCTACCACCAGGTAATACCAGAACAGGCCCGCCGTGCTCAGGTCAGGCACCTGCCACTGCAAAAACCAGGCAATGCCAAAAGGCACAGCGCCAAACAGCAGCCACGGCCGTCGCCGCCCCCAGCGCGTGTGTGTGTGATCCGACAGCCAGCCGATGAGTGGATCATTCACGCTGTCCCAAATTTTGACGACGAGGAAGATAGCCGCCGCCCACTGTGGCGGCAGCCCGGCCACATCCAGCAAAAACGCATTCAGGAAAAAACCTTGCAGCGTGGCCACCAGCGCCGGGCCAACGTCACCGATGCCGTATGCCAGTTTACGGCCGATGCTGAGAGAGGGGGTGGAGGTAGACACGGTCAATTAAGCCGGGCGGCTGCTATTTTTGCCTCAATGCGGGTCTGCAAATCAGTGTCTAATCCTGTGCCATTCTCATCGAGTTCCCCCTCTTCAAGAATAGCATCAAACTCCTCATCGGAAACAACACCCAAGGAGGCGATCAGCCTGTCTAGTTGCTGGTGTTGTCTTTCGATTTCATCTTGGGACACTGGAACAGCCCTGTAAGCGCGGGCGACATTTTGGGTGAGGGAATAAACAAGATATTGGTTGAGCGATATGCCTTCACTGTCTGCCAAAAGTTCTAAGCGATGAAACAACGTTTCTGGTAATCTTAAAGTTAATCTGCGCATGTAGGACTCCTTCAATTATCCACTTAACTGTGCAAGAAACTCATTGGGCGTGAAAACAACCAGACCTAACTCCAACCTGGCCAGGGTGAAATCCCGCACGTTGTAAGTAACGATCCACGCTTTAGCGTTCATAGCGCAATCTATAACAAAGTCATCACCAGGGTCAGGAGAAATAGGACGCCAGAGAAAGTGCGGGATCACAGGTACGGCCGTTCTCAATAACGTGCCGAGCGCCGGCTGGACACGCTGCCATCTTTGCGGTGAGAGCTTCCTTGACAGAACGTCATAATATTCATAGTGCAGAGCCAATGAAACACAAGGTTGAAACAGGTTGCTTTGCCAGGTACGCAAAATCAGGGCGCCGGCGCTATTGCGTTTGGTCAGCCCCTCAAATACCACATTGGTATCAATAACAGCGCGGATCATGGTGTCATTATAGCCTCACATACGACGCCAAACCAGGCTTGACATCGTTGACTGCCTTATGGAGTTTGTCCCGTGCCTGGCATTGCCCCTTAGCGGACAAGCCAGAGGCGTACTGTACCATCTGTGCTACCCGATGCCAGCAAGGTCCCATCTGGTGAAAACACCAATGATGGCACTACATCATTATGACCAGATAACGGAAGAGATTCAGCCGCTATATCACCTAAGTTCGAGAGGTAAACAGCCCCACTGCTATCACCGACCGCCAGCCAATTGTCAGAAAATGCGACTGTTCGGCCGCCGGGTTCAACCCTAACAAATGGCTCAGATAGATTTGAAGTCAAATCCCAAATCAACACATCTCCGTCAAGTCCAGCGGAGACTAGATGGCTGCTGTTTGTTGAAAAATCTATAGAAGTCACGATGTCTTCGTGACCTGAAAGGATAACAGGTCTCTCGTTTAGATCAGATAAATCCCACAACCTGATGGTGCCGTCACCGTTACCAGTTGCCAACCAACGAGCATCTGGCGAAATAGCCAAATCGTAGATACCGTGATTTAGTTGAGCAACCAAAACAGGTTCATTACTTAGTGAAGCTACGTCCCACAAGCGGATAGTTCCGTCAAGACCACCAGATGCCAGCCATTGACCATTTGGTGTAAAGGCTACCCCAGTAACATCATTGGTATGTGTTTCCAGGACGATGGCTTCCTCCTCATTACCACTAATATTCCATAACCGGACTGTATCGTCCTGACCGCCGGAAGCCAACGTGATGCCATCAGGTGAAAAAGCTAACGATAAAACCTGGCCATCGTGTCCCGACAGCACTTGTGGCGTTGCGCCCAGATTAGCGAGATTGAACAAATGGATGCCTTGGGTGCTAGTAGATGCTAATTGACGGCCATCTGGTGAAAAAGCAACGGGCCATACGCCTCTTCCTAGATTAAATTGAGCCAGTTGTTGTCCGATGGTGACAAGTTCCACGTCGAATTGGTCGAGCACGGCCGTCATCGCCGCCCCTAATGCCGTGTCTGCGGTATTGGCAGCCACAATGCCTAAGGCATACCCTTCGCCGTCTAGCACCAGCGCCCCTTCGTCGCCGGAACTCATGGGTCTGTCTAGGGAAAAATCGGCGTTCACCGTCATGCTCTCACCAATACTTATCCGACAGGCGGACACGCAACTGATCTGCCGCTCTACCAGGCCAGAGGTACGGCCGTACACCCACACGCCTTCCCCCAACACCGGCTCACGCGCCCCGAGGATGGGGCCAATGCCGGGCACAGTGGTCTGGAAAGAGATACCCGGCTCTAAACGGGCGATGTTGATGAACAGGGCGGCGTCTATGGTGGGCAGGTCGGTGAGGGGGATGCGGCGGGCCGTATAAGCCACCGCATTTTCCGGCTGGCCGCCATCAATGGGGCTGGGCTGCAACACAGGCGCATCGGCCGCACCCAGGGCAAAGTTGGGGCCAAGCAGATAAAACACCCCCTGGTCATCCACCACAAAGGCGCTCAACGTCCCGGCCGTGTTAGAGTTCTGGTTGCCAATGCTGACGCCGGGCTGCAACGGCCGTACCGGAACGCGCAGCCGTTCTAGTTCGGCAAAAGTGCGGGTGGCTTCGGCAGCGGCCAGTGCCAGGGTAGCGTCCTGGGTCTGTTGGGCCACGGCCGTTTGCGCCACCACCGTGCTGAAGAGCACCACCTCCATGGTGGCTGTGGCATTGAGGCTCTCCTGGTAGACGGCCGTTTGGGCGACGGCCGTGTCGCGCGCAATGGTCTCCGCCGTGGCCGTAGCAATGGCCGCGGTGGCCGTTTCGTTGGCCGGGGCCTGTGCCGTAGAGGTTTCCGCCAGCGCCGCCACCGTGCCTTGTGACTCGACGGCCATCATCTCTTGCGCGGTACCGGTAGCAAAAAGTTCAGTAGCGGCAACATCCACAGCGGCGGCAAAAGCGGTGGCCGTTGTCTGCACATCACTGTCAGCCCCTGGTGGCGGAAATAGTGTTAATAAGGGGATGCCCAACCCTAGTACGAGAACCACGCCAACAATACCGATGGCGATCTGCCGGATACGTTTGATCCGCGCCGCCTGCCGGGCGTCATGCCACTGCCGGTTGGCCTGCTGAATGGGTTCAATCAGCCGATCATGGGTCAGTTCATACCAGCGGGAACCGGCCCGGATTTCGCCGCGAATGATGTGCATATCTTCCAGGATTTGCACGGCCGTGTTATTAATACCGGCCGTATCCCGTACCCCCCGGTAAACCGTACCGCGTGTACCCGCCGGGGTAATGAGCGACGTTTCAAACCATTGCCGCAGTTGCTCCTCGTCCACCTCTGCCGGCGGCAGCGCCCGGTTCACCGCCCGCGTGTAAAAATTGGAAAGCGCCTGATCCACATTGCCAAACTGGCGCAGATGTTCGGCCGTAATCGTCGTCACGTCGGCCGGTAAATCTTCCCACAAATTTTGGCACACTACCTGAAGCTGTACCGGTTCCACAAATTCACCCGTCACCGTTTTCACTTGCCCGGCGAGCGTTTCGGCGCGCACGGCGCGTAAATCTTCCACCAGTTGTTCGGCCACGCCGGGGGCAAAGTTGCGCTCCGTCTCCCGCAATGGACTGCGAATGGCCGCCAGCGCCGCCTCCGGGCGCATCCGCTCCAGGCGGAAGCGCACGCCCAGATTGCGCGGCAGCAAATGAGCATAGGGATCAAGCTGGGCCACGTAGTCTTCCCGCAGGGAAAAGACGACGCGCAGCAGCGGATCATGATCCAACGCGCGGGCAATCTGGTTCAGGAACCTTTCCCGCTCCGGCCAGCGCGCCGGATACGCCGTGAAGAGTTCTTCCAACTGGTCAAAAATGAGAACACGGGGCTGGTCGTAACCGGCTGCATCTTGCCCATGGGGATGATTTTGCAGGTAGGTGGGGATGGTCTGGTTGGCCCAATCGGCTGTGTGCCCTTCATTACCGGCCCAGCTAAACAAGGTGTAAAAGGCGTAGATGTTGTTAATCTCGGCCGGGTCAATGTTGCCGACTTCTGGCCCTTGCACACGAGCCATGGGCCACACTTCAAATTCCTCCGCTTCCAGCAGGGGCGCGACCTGGGCGTTCAGCAGCGAGGTTTTACCGGCGCCGGATTGAGCATACAACACCACCATGCGGTTGGCCACGATCAACGATAGCAGTTCCCGTGCTTCCTGGTCACGGCCGAAGAACCGGGCGCTGTCTTTCCGCTCAAACGGCCGTGGGCCGACGTAGGGGTTGGGTGTGGTATCTACCATCTTGTTATCGTAATCCGTAATCCGTGACCCGTGACCCGTGACCCGTTATCCGTGACCCGTCGGATAACGGATTACGGACAACGGATTACGGTTTACATCCACTGCACATGCGGCCGTAACCGCTGGCATACTTCTGCCAGTTCATAGAGACGGCCGCGCCGCTGTACATAGGTGAGCAATTCCATAATGAATACCGGTTTGGTATCCGCGAAGGTTTCGTAATCAATCCGCAGTTCATATTGCGCCATCTGCCGTAATTCTTGCAGATTAAAGGTGTCGCTGAGGTTTGTTTGCAGCCGCAGCAGGTCAATGATGGGCTGGGCGGCCACGCTGGCCTGGGGGGTAAACGCTGCCCCCTGGCGGCGACGGCTCAATTCAGCAATAAACTGTTCGGCCGTACCCCAATAGACCCGCATTTGCCGGTCGGTCAGGTCAATATACTTGTTCAGGTATTCCTGTACTTTTTCTTTGGCCGGTTCGGAGGCGTCATCTGGCAGTGGCGCCATCTGCACGGTCACGCTGATGCGACGCAGGTCGCCCTGCGCGGCCGCCACCAGCCCCCGGAACAGCACCCGGAAATCCCAATCTCCGGGCCGGTAGCCGATGAACAAGAGCGAGGAATCGGTGAGCGCCTGCTGGATGCGCGGCGGCAAGTTGTATTCGTTGGAAGAGATATTCACCAAGAAGTCCAGATAATCGTCTTCGGTGAGCACCATTGATTCCGGGGATTCCACGTGTCCATGCAGATGATAAATCAGGGGGTTGGCCGGGGTGGGTTGGTAGCCGGTTTCCAGGAGGGAAGGGTGGGAGCGTAGCAGATAAGGGTTCCAGCGACACAATTCGCGGCGCGGCTCCTTTTGACGCTGCACCAATGCCTCCATCATCATATTGTCGTAGTTGGTGGTGATGAAGATGGGCAGTGGCAGATCGGCCAGGATACTATGTGGCTGGTTGGCGGTGGCGAAGTCTGGTTTTTGGGCCGCTTCTATCTGCTTTTGCATTTCATCATGGGGAAAGTAGCGGTGGTTTTCCACGGCCAGATATTGACTGACGCGGGACAGGTCGCCATTTTCCAGGGGGTAGCCAAATTCGCTGGCCCAGCGGGTGGCCATGGCGCGGCGGGTGGGCAGATAGGGCTGGTTGATGGCCGGCCCAATGAAAGGGGTGCATTTGCCGTCGGCGATGCGTTTCAGCAGGAGGTTCCAATCTCGTTCGTTCAGGCCAGTTTCCACGAAGAAATCCTTGTCTGGGTAGTTGGTCAGGTTGCCTGAGGATTATAGCGGGAGTGGGCACGGCCGTAAAACCGTAAACCGTAATCTGTAATCCGAATGGTTCACGGATTACGGATTACGGTTTACGGGTCACGGGCATATTGCACGGGAGGCTTGCCGTGGTTGTCAATCTGGCGGGGGTAGTTACCGGCCTGCACCTGAGGACGAATGGCGACGACCTCAATATCAAAGAGGTGGTCGGCGGCGTAGTCATAGTGGTAGAGAAAATGATGGCCCACCACCAGCCCTAACTGGCCGATGATGGCCTCGAAGGCCCAGGGGGGGCGGTCTTGTTCGTGGGCACAGGAGAAACGGTAACGGCCGTCATACTTCCGTCCATTCATGTAAAACGAAAACAGGTGTTCGTTGTCCCACCCAAAAGCGTGCTGGATAAAGCGTTGCAGGTCACGCAAGGTTTGCTCGGAACGAATAGCGATGGTGCGGTAAACGCGCCGGTTGTGCAAGGGCATCACCTTCAGATCATACACGCCGTCGGGGTGGTCTAGCGGCACCGGTTCCCCGGCAATTTGCAAGATACGCCGCGCCTGAAAGCGGGGGGCAAAGGCCGCATCATAGGCGGCGACCAGAGCGAGTTCGTTGAGGATGGGGTTGGGGAACGGCCGTCCCGCTTCGGTAAAAGCGCGCCCCAGGTAATGGATGGCCAGTTCGCGCACTTCGGCATGGGGGTGGTGGGTAAGCTGGCGCAGGCTGGCGGTAGCGGCCGCGTGGTAATGACGAATGACGATGAGGGCCAGGGCGGCGATGGCAATGGTCAGCCGTTCATGGCGGAAGGGGTTGGTGGGGTCGGTGGTCACGGCCGTGTCTTGCCAAAAGTTCACCAGTTGTGGAGCGGCCGTGCCCCCAAATGCCGCCAACTGTTGTATATCATGCAGGGCAGACATCTGCTGGTAATTTAACGGCTCTTTGGGAACCGGCATGGGCGTTTGCCACAGCCACTCTTCTAATGGATCGATTAACATGGCTTTTTTCCTGAACAGGTAGTGTAACAGGTTTCATCACGCTACAAAAGAGGCATGGCTGCGCCCCGACCAATGGCAGTTGCCAATTGATGAACCAGCGCCTTTCTGCCCCTTGCCTGGCCCTATTTCTATGGTTTTTGTAACAGCCAGCAGCGGTGGATGCGTTTGTTGTGGAAATCTTCGGGAATGGTTTGGGGGGTGAGTTCGGTGCAGGTGACGGCGGGGGGTACGGCCGTGTTGTCTAGCTTGAACCGGCGAGAGTTGGTGCTGAAAAAAAGTTCGCCGCCGGGAGCGAGCAGGCGCAGGCAGTTTTGCATCAGGGCTGGATGGTCACGATCTATGGCAAACGACGCCTGCTGCATCCGTTTGGAATTGCTGAAGGTGGGCGGGTCACAAATGATCAGATCGTACTGCTCGCCGCGAGTGGCAGCATCCACCAGATATTGCAGGCAGTCGGCCGTGATGATCGGATGTTGCTGGCCGACGGCAAAGCCGTTGTGTGCCAGATTGCGGGCGGCCCATTCGCTGTAGGTGGGGCTGAGGTCAACGGTGGTGGTGTGGTGGGCACGGCCGTGTGCCGCATACACCGTGAATGACCCTGTATAAGCAAACAGGTTCAGCACCCGTTTTCCGGCGGCCCGCTCCCGTACCATCGCCCGTGTCTGGCGATGGTCGAGAAAAAGACCCGTATCCAGATAATCGCTCAGGTTCACCTCAAAAATCAGCCCTTGTTCCCGCACCAACCGGCTATGCCCGGTCTGCGCCAGCCGTTCATACTGTGTCTCTAGCCCTTGCTGCCGTGCCCGCTCCTTAATGAAAATTTGCCCGGCCGTTACGCCCAAACCCGCCTGAATTTCCGCCAGTGTGTGTGCCCGCCAGGCGGCTTGTTGCGCGGGCGTTTCATCACGAGTCCGTTCATATAACCAGGTCACCACCTCTCCATCATACCAATCAATAATGGCCGGGTATTCGGGGATGTTCCGTTCATACAACCGGTAACAGGTAACGTCTTGCCGTTTGGCCCATTTTTGTAAATGGCGTTGTCGTTTTTGTAGGCGATTCGCTAACATAGAAACACTCATGTGTTTATGTGTTCAAGTGGTCAGGTGTTTGGGGCCGTGTTCCTCACCCCTTCACCTTATCACCGGTTCACCTTATCAAGTATAGCGACGAGGTACAAAATGGGAATCATTTTAGCGTTGGATTTTGGCGGGACGAAATTGACGGCGGGGGTGGTGGACACGGCCGTGCACCACACCCATGACCTTACCTGGCAGGCACACAAGCGGGTTTATTCTCCGGCAGATGGCCACGCGCAGGTTGATCTGGCGACGATGACAGCGTTGGGGCGGGAATTGCTGGCGGGGGAAAGAGCCACGGCTGTTGGCGTCAGTTTTGGCGGCCCAGCCGATTATCACACCGGGTTGGTACGCCTCTCTCACCACGTAGTCGGTTGGGAAGAGACGCCTTTGCAACAACGGCTGGAAGGGATATTTGCCGCACCAGTTCGCATAGACAATGATGCTAATGTAGCGGCCTTAGGCGAATGGCGGTTTGGCGCGGGGCAGGGTGTGGCTGATTTGTTATACATCACCGTGAGTACGGGGGTGGGTGGTGGCTGGATAGTGGGCGGACGGCCGTATCGCGGGCACAACGGCATGGCCGGTGAAATTGGGCACACTATCGTTGACCCGGCAGGGCCAATCTGCTTATGTGGTAAACAGGGCTGCGTGGAACGATTAGCCTCTGGCCCCTACATGGCCGCTGACCTGGCAGATGCATTGGGGATGCCTGGCCATGAAATAGCAGGTCATGATGTCGCCGAGATGGCTGCCTGGGGAGATGAGGTCGCGCTTGCCATTTTACAGCGGGGCGCCTGGGCGTTGGGTGTAGGCATTGGCAATGCGGCTAACTTAATGAATCCGCAGCGCGTCATTCTAGGTGGGGGTGTGACCAAATCGGGGACAGGTTGGTGGGAAAAGGTACGCCAGACTGCCCGCCAAACAGCATTGCCACAAGTGCAATTTGACATTGTGCCTGCCGCTTTAGCGGATGATGCGCCGTTGTGGGGGGCGGTGGCGTTGATGGAAACAGAGTAATTGGGTAATTATGGGATTACCCAATTACTCGACTACTTTCAGTAACCCGGCGGCGGATCGGATGGCCCATTAAATTTCATAATGGTGAAAACTGCGCCTTGCGGGTCTTGAATCACGGCAAAATGCCCCATTTCGCCGGCGGGCATGACGGGCACCAGAATGTTGGCGCCCAACTCTTGCGCTCTGGCCTGGTAGGCTTCTACGTCCTCAACCTGGAAATAAACAGCCCAGTTGGAGGGCACATCACCCCAGGATTCATCCATAGCCAGCATACCGGCCTGGCGACGGCCGTCCTGGGCGAACACCACATACCCATTTTCATCTGCCTGCCCTTCCCAACCAAACACCGATTTGTAAAACTCTTGGGCAGCGCCAGTGTCTCTGGTTTGTAGCTCATTCCACACCAGGGTGTTGGGTTGGTTCACCAATTCAGCGCCGGTGTGTCGCCGCGGTTGCCACACACCCACAATTGCGCCTGTGGGGTCTTGGGCCATCAACATGCGCCCTTCTTCCATGACATCCATGGGCGGGAACAGGAGGACGCCACCTGCCGCCGCCACACGCTCGGCCACGCTGTTCACATCGTCGTGTTTCACGTAGGACATCCAGTGGGAAGGGACACCCTGCGCCTGCATCTCCGGCTGCAATTCGCCCAAACCGGCGACGCTGTGCCCACCCAGGTTCAGCATGGTGTAAACGCCGCCTGTGTCAATAGGGCGGTCTTCAATTTCCCAGCCGAAGAGGGCTGAATAAAACGCTTTGGCTCCAGCCGGGTCGGTGGTGGACAAATCCACCCAACAAAAAATACCGTCAGGATACTGTTTTACAACTTGCATGGGAACTCTCCTTTTTTGTGAAAAACTGATTGACAGAAAGTAGTTTTCCAGCCTGCGCCGGGAAAAAGAGTATACCACAAATAGAACTTATGTGCTACTTTTTGCGCGAATTTGAGGGTGTCAATTTTGGCAACCGATCTGATAATGGAGCAATGCGTGTGCTACTATTTGCTTTGATTTTTATTATGGGGGGCGGGGTTGCCTGCTCGTCAGCGCCGCCGCCTGTACCAACGGCCGTACCCTTATCCGTTATGCTGCCCACAGAAGCGCCAACATCTGCGGCTACCCCCACGGCGGCGCCGGGCGTCACGGCTGTTTCGGCGGCGCTCAACACAAGCGTACCCACACCTGCCATCCCGCCAACCTTTACCAGCCCCCCATCACCAACCTACACGGCCGTTGCCTCGGCCACCGCCACCACAACGCCGACCCTCACGCCGACGCCCTGCCCACCAGGGCAGATACAAACCGGCCTTTTCCCCAGCCAGTTCACCGGCGAAAGCCAGTATCGTGTTTATTTGCCGCCGTGTTATGGGCTGGACGGCCGTGCCTACCCCGTCATCTATCTCTTCGGCGGCAACAGCCAGGATGACAGCGCCTGGGATACCTATGGTCTGGATGAAGCCGCCGAAGCCGCCATCCAACAAAAACTCATCCCGCCACTGCTGTTGGTAATGGTGGATGGGGGTTGGATTGCCAACACTACCTCCGGCGGTCCTAACTCCTACGAAGCGCACATTTTGAATTATCTGATCCCTTACATTGAGCAAAATTACTGCGTCTGGGCAGAACCGGCAGGGCGGGCTATTGGCGGGTTGTCGCGTGGTGGTTATTGGTCGCTGGAAATTGCCTTTCGCCATCCGGAGCAGTTTGTCAGTGTGGGGGGGCACAGCGCTGCCCTTATTGATTCCCATGCCGGTCCGGACATTAACCCGCAGTACACCGCCCTGAGCAATGACCTGGGTGATCTGCGCATTTATCTGGATATTGGTGACCGGGATTATTTACGGCCGAATACCGAACAACTGCACGACGATATGACTGCTCAGGGTATTCCCCACACCTGGGTTCTCAACGAGGGAGCGCATGAAGACAGCTATTGGCCGCAGTATCTCACCGATTACCTGCTCTGGTATGCCGAACCCTGGTCGCCGGATCGGACGGCATACCCGACGGCCGTGTGCCCGCCGCCAGAGTAATTGGCTAATTGCGTAATTGAGTAATTGCGTAATTTTCCGGTTACACCATTACCCATTTACCTGTTCTATGATAACCTTCAGGCCGCATGGCATTTCTGGCTCCCGCTTTTCTGCTTCTTGGTTTACTGGCAGCGCCCATCATCCTGCTGTATATGCTGCGTTTGCGGCGGCGGGAGATGATGGTCAGCAGCACGTTACTCTGGCAAAAGCTGCTGCGGGATCGGGAGGCCAACGCCCCCTGGCAAAAGTTGCGGCGTAATTTGCTCCTGATTCTGCAACTGATTATTCTGGCGTTGTTAGTGCTGGCATTGGCACGGCCGTTTCTGCCCGTGCCCTCTCTCGTGAATAGCAGCGTTGTTGTCCTGTTGGACGGTTCCGTCTCTATGCAGGCCACCGATGTTGAACCCAATCGTTTTGCCGCTGCGCAAACTGAAGCCCACCGTCTGGTGAACGACCTCAGTGGCGGCAACCAGATGACCCTCATCCTGGCCGGGCAAACGCCCACTGTCTTGACCGCCCCCACGACTGATAAAACCATTTTGCGCCAGGCCATTGACCAGGCGCAGCCGGAAAATGGCGCGGCCGATTGGTCGGCCGCTTTTGCTCTGGCTTCCGGCGCTGCTCAGGGGTTCCAGAAAGCGAAAATTATCCTCATTTCTGATGGCGGCCTGCCGGCTGATTTGCCGCCGCTGCCGGCCGAACTGGTGTATGTGCCGGTGGGGAACAGCGGTGAAAATCTGGCTATTACCGCACTGGCGACGCGGGCGACCACTGAGGGGATTGAACTGTTTGCCAGCGTAGCCAACCAGGGTGTGATTGACCGCGAGGCGCTGCTAACCATTTCGTTGGACGGGGTGTTGTTTGATTCGCGCCGGGTGATGGCGCTAGGGCAGAGTACGGCCAGTGTGACGTGGCTGTTACCGTCGGACACGGCCGTTATCCAGGCGCATCTCGCTAATCACCAGGGCGACAATTTACCACTGGATGACATCGCCTGGGCGGTGCATGAAGGCGGCGTCAGCAATCGCGCGCTGCTGGTGACGGAAGGTAATTTGTTTTTGGAGCAAGTGTTTAGCGTTTTGCCCGGTGTGGAAGCGTTCAAAACGACGCCGGGCAGTGGCCTGCTGGCTGAAAACGGGGAGGCGGCTTTTGACCTGTATGTGTTTGATGGTGTGCCGCTGCTACAACCGCTGCCCGCCGCCGATATGCTCATCATTAACCCTCAGCCTGGTGATGGCGGTGATTTGTTCACGGTGAACGGTGTTTTTTCGGATACCGTCGCCATTCGGTTGGCCGACTCGCCCCTGCTGCAATTTGTAGATTGGCGCGATGTGAATGTGCGCGCTGCTAAAGAGGTGGTTGCCCCCTGGGCGCAAACACTGGTACAGGCACAGGGTGGCCCGCTGTTACAAATTGGGCAGCGCGGTGGAAATCGCGTGGCGCTGCTCAACTTTGACTTGCGCGACTCTGATTTGCCGCTGCAAATCGCTTTTCCTATCTTGATGGCAAACCTGACCGGCTGGCTTAGTCCGGGACGGGCGTTTGATGCCCCCACCGGTTTGCAGCCGGGTGATCCCGTGTCCATTACGCCGGCAGCCAGCAGCACGGCCGTGATTGTCATTAAACCGGATGGCACAATCTGGAATGCCGAAGTGGGTGAAGGTGAAGTCATCTTTGCCGAAACTGACCAGTTGGGACTGTACCAGGTGCGACTGCGCGATGGTGGTGTGGGTGGCGAGGAGCGCCCTGCCGGTAGTTTTGCCGTCAATTTATTTAACCTGGCTGAATCGGCGATTTTGCCGGCGGCGGGTGTACAGGTGGGGCAGACGGCCGTCACCATTACTGAACAAGGCGCTGTCGGCCAGCGCGAGTTTTGGCCCTGGCTACTGGCGCTGGCCTTTGTGGTGCTATTGTTGGAGTGGTGGGTACACCACCGGGGCACAAAGTTGCCCAGACTGAAATTTTGATCCGCGAAGAGCGCGAAGTTTACCGATGACCGATGACCGATTACTGAACGAAGATGAAGCCACTGAGGCCCCACGCTGGACGCGCGGCCCGTTGGCACTGATGGCCTTTGCGGCGTTGCTGGGGTTGGGGCTGTGTCTGACGACGGCGCTTTTGCTGCTGCGGGGAGAGGTGCGGTCGTTACGGCCGTTTCGTGGCGACCCGACAGCCATTGCCCTGGTTATCAGTGGGCAGCCGCAGTTGGTCACATTTCCGGAGTTGAGTGAAAACGCCGCAACCTATTTAAACCAGCGCATTCGCGTCACTGGATATTACCTGCCTTTATCGCCACCTGATTGTGCCTTTCTGAATGGGCCAATTTTTAATTGGTCGTTAGTGTCGGAGGGGTTGCAGTTGAATGCACAGGGATTTGAGCGAGCATTGGCGTTGGCTGGGTCGGGCACGGTGCTCACCGTGGAAGGTATATGGCGGTTATATAGCGGCCCGTATGGTTGTGGCAAGGGGCCGGAATCGGCCGATGTGTGGTATTTGCAGGTGGAGCGCATTGTGCAGCCCAATCCGCTGGCGGCCACGACGGCCGATCCCGCCGCCTTTTTGCTCATGGGTTTAAGTACGCCCATGTTCCCCACTGTTGGCCCCACCGGCACAGCCCGCCCCACAAACCAGGCGACGCCGACGCTGCCTGCCAGCCCAACCCTGACTGTGCCCGGAGGAACGGGTACGGCCGTGACCGGAACAGTGATGCCTACCTTGACTTCTACCACCATCGGGGGGGTAACGGCCACGCCAACCGGTTCGTTAACAGCCACGGCGACCGGGACACGGCCGTCCACCCCCACCATTACTCCCACCGGTACCTTAACCACGCCGGGCGCTACCAGCCCACCGCCCCCTGCTACGCCCACGCCGCCCGGCAACCCGTATCCAGGGGCAACTAATACCCCGCCGCTGCCGGGTGGCACGCCCACCCCGACGCCAGGGTATTAAGAGATGTGGCACAATTTGCTCAATCGCCTGACGCCGGTTAAGTGACCACCAGCAGCCCAACAGCAACCAGCATCGCCACAATAACCCAGCCGGTTTTTTGGGAAAGGGGGAGCAATTGTGTACACGCCCATTGGATGGTGGCGGTAGACAGTATGGGGCGGGACATATTGGCCCGACATTGGTCGCTGGCCCAGACATAGGCAAAGGTGAGCAGCGCCGGAATGAGCGCCAACCCAGCCGCCGGTATGAGGAACCAGAGGGGAAGGACGGGGATGATTTGGGGCGTTAACATCGTAAGGAGGGCCAGGGTTAATACATGAATGGCCTGGTCTAGGATGAAGCCAGGAGTGAGAGGATCATTTGCATAGCGTAGTTTGGCCCAATCCGTCAGGTAATGCAAGATGCCCAGAATGAACAATGTTGGCCATACCTGCCAGAAGTTCTGGATGAGTAAGGCTGTAACCAGAACATGAATGGCGGCGTGCAGCGCCAGCCCCTTTGGCCCCTGGACTTTCATGCGAAAGATGCGATTCGTTTGTAGTGGGAAATCTCCTAGCAAGTGTGCCAGCAGGAGGGTAAGAAAAATGGTCATGTCAGATCACGTTGGCAGCAGCGCCGGGCACAGTGCAACCTTGTATGGGCGATTTGTTACTACTCTGTGTCTGGCGTCCGCCCCCAAAAGGGAGGATTCTGTGGTTAATAAAGCTTGCAGAAAACCTGTTTCCGCAAGAATGTCATTATAAAACGGCCGTCAGCGCAAACTGTGTTTTATTTTACAGTTAGTCGGTTAGGGCCGTCGCCGGATTCGTTTTCTGCTCAACTGGCATGACTTTGTGCAGCACGATAACCAGGGGCAGGGTGAGGATGGACAACAAGGCGCCGGTGGCATAGGGTAGCGTGGGGCTGAGGGCAAAGATGGTGCCGGAAATGGCCGTGCTGATAATGGTGGAGATACTGACCACCGACTGGTTCACGCCCAGCACCTCGCCGCGCACTTCATCCGCTACCGTGCGCGTAGCCGCCGATTGCAGCGGGGGCATGAGCAGCCCCATGCCCAAGGCAAAAAACACGCTGCCAAAAGCGCCCAGCCAGGGGGAAGTGACCACCACAAAAATGAACAAACCGATGGCCCGTATAACCAGGCCCAGAGCAATGATCACTGTTTCATTCAGCCGCTTGATGGCGCGGGGCAACACGAGTAATTGGGTGATCAGTTGGGTAATGCCGACGACCGTGAGTAACAAGCCAATGCCCAGGTCGGTGATCTGCTGTGTGTAACCGGCAAACAGCACCGCCGCGCCATAGAGGGCAAAAGTAGATTGTAATAGCCCCAAGGCAAATTGCCCCACAAAGGAAAGCAGTAAGACGATGACTAATGGGTAATTGCTGAGGATGTGTCGTATGGAAAGAGTCCCACGACCGCGCTGGCGGTTTTGCTGGCGCTGTTCGGGGGAAAGCGTTTCATCAAGGGTGAAGTAGGTCAAAATTACCACGGCCGTAGCCGCCAGCGCCGCTATGTAGAAGGGGATGGCTGGCCCAAATAAACCGGAGAGCAGCCCCCCCAAAGCGGGGCCAAAAACGAACCCCAGGCCAAAAGCGGCAAAAACCAGCCCCAAAGATTGGGTGCGTTTTTCGCGGGGAGTGATGTCGGTGATGTAAGCCTGGGCAACAATGATGTTGCCGCCGGTAATGCCGTCTAAAATGCGGGCGGCAAACAGCATTTCTACCGATTGTGCCAGGCCGATCATGACAAAACTGACGGCCGTGCCAATTTGCGAGACAATGAGAACGGGGACACGGCCGTACCGGTCTGATAACCGCCCCAGGTAGGGGCTGGCAATAGCTTGCGCCAGGAAAAAGGAAGCGCCCAGCAGGGTGATCACCTGGGGTTCCATCTCAAAGCGGCGCAGCGCATACAGCGGCAACACCGGCAGCACCATGGAAGCGCCCAATATGTTCACAAAAACAATGAGGAGAATGGTAAGTAAGCGACGGTCAATTTGCTTGGTTTTCATGTGTTGTTTTCAGGTAACGGTTGTTTATTTTCGTGGGTGATATGGGTGGAAATGTCAGCCAGGAAGTCGGCGGGGATGCGGCGGGGTTGGCCGGTAGCCAGGTCAACACACACGGCCGTAATACAAGCCTGAGCCAACAATGCCCGATCCTGAACACGGGTGATGGCACAATGGCGCACGGCCGTAGCTCGTCTTACGTCCGTCACAAAGGTGGACACCTCCAGTTCTTCATCAAACAGCGCCGGTTGTTTGTATTCGATGCGGTAACGCCGGGCCACAATGCCAAAACCGGCTTGCATCAGGCGTGCGATGGGCCAGCCGTAAGTGGCTAACGATTGCAGGCTGCAATCTTCAATGTAAGCCAGGTACATGGCATTATTCACATGACCGGCGGCGTCAATATCCCGCCATCTGACGGTGGGGCGGGTGGTGAACAGACCTGCCGGCGGCGGGGGCGGTGTGGGAAAGGGTTCCCGGCGCGGCGCTTGTGCCGGTATGCCGGCCGGCATAAAAGCCAGGATCATCTCATCGGGAATGGTAGCCGGGCGCAAGGTCTGGCTATCCATGAAGATCCAATCGGTGTGTGCCTGGGCCACCACTTCGCCGCTGGCTGCCTGGCGAATTTCGTAGGCGCGGCGGGAGCGCACCCGGCGAAAGTCTTGCACCCAGGTTCTGACAACGGCCGTATCGCCATAGTGTAACGGCCGTAAAAAAGTCACGGCCGTCTCCCGAATCAGCCATTGGCGCTGCATCTGTTGATAACGGGGGATGTCATACCCCACTACCGCCGAAGCGTCCAACGCCGCTTCCTGCATGTAACGCAGGTAGTTGGTGTGGTTTACATGTCCATAGGCGTCACACTCATAATGGCGGATGCGGAAAGAGCGTTCATACATAGCCCGAATTTTGCGTTGTAACCAGCCATCACGCAACAAGTTAGTAGAGACCAGACAGGTTTTTAGAAACCTACCTGGTCTGCCGCCCGGTTAAACAGTTGTTAACCAAACCTTAGCCGGCTCTTAACCGGCTGTTGATTCAGGCTTAACGCGTGGTGATTACATTGCCACCTGTATGAATAGAAGGAGAAAAAGATGCATATTTTAGTAACAAATGACGACGGTGTGACGGCGCCCGGATTGTTGGCTTTGGCCCAGGGAATGCGCCGCCTGGGTAAGGTGAGTATTTTGGCCCCGGACCACGACTGGTCCGGCGGTGGGCATGTGAAAACGCTGAACCGACCGCTGCGGGTGCGCCGTGTAAAGCTGGCGGATGGCAGCCCGGCCTTTACCAGCGATGGCGCCCCTTCCGATTGTGTGGCGCTGGCGCTGATGGGACTGCTGAATGAAAAAATTGATCTGGTGGTCTCTGGCGTGAATACCTCGGCCAATTTGGGGCACGATGTCACCTATTCGGGCACGGTCACGGCCGTGATGGAAGGTATTATCTGGGGTGTACCTGGGGTGGCGGTGTCACTGGATGGTCGGGGCACTAGCTCCTGGGAACTGGATTATGACACGGCCGTGGAAGTGGCCTGCCAGGTGGTGCAAACCGTCATTGACAAAGGATTACCAGACCGTACCTTCCTCAATGTGAATGTACCTCACTTGCCATTGAGCGAACTCCAGGGTGTGCAGTTGACACGCCAGGGTTTGCGCGTTTACCGGGACCGGTTGGATAAACGGCAAGACCCGCGTGGTAATGATTATTACTGGATTGGCGGCGACCGCCCTACCGGTGTGCCCAAAGAAGGCACAGATGTGGGTGCGCTGGCTCAGGGTTATGCATCGGTGACGCCGTTACAGTTAGACCTGACGGCGTATCATGCATTGTCACTCCTGGCTGACTGGGAATGGCCGATGCCCGTGGAAGCGGTGATGCTGGACGAAACAGGTGGCAGTAACGGCCGTGTCCCCCTTGCGCCACTAGAGCTAGCGGCCATTGCTGCCTGAGAATAAGGAGTGGGAGCCTATGTTAAACATTGTCCAGGAAGAAAACCGGCGGCTCAAGGCAGAGCTGTCTGCCCTGCGCCGCGTCATTATGCAAGTGGAGCCGGTGGTGATGTTAGACGGCCGTTTTGAAGAAATGATGACCTCGCCCATTGCCGTCATTGGTGTGGCCCGCCAGATTATTGCCCAAATCCCCCAGGCCCAAACGTCCCAAAATTAAAAGACCTCTGCTCTGGCTAGAGGTCTTTTAACTGCCAGCTTTATGCTTTTCGGCGCCCCCATTGCAGGTAAAGACCGGTGGCGATGAGCATGAGTCCGCTCACGGCCGTGAGCAGCAAAACTCCGGCCCATATCGAATCCATCTGTGTGGTCGTTTGCCGTTCGGCATAACTGGCCCCAGATTCCGGCAATAAGACCGTGCCGCCGGCGCCCGGCAGCTGAATGACGGCATTGGTGCCTCTGGTCAGGCAGAAATTGATATTGGCATGGTTGGGGCTTTCGGGGTAGACAGGCACATAGACGGTGCTTTGTGTGGTCACAGTCCAGCCCGCGCCGGGCAGTACGGTTACTTCCCAGTAACTTTGCCCGGCAGCATAGAGACCAAAGTCACCCTTGTCGCCGGAGTAATTGGTGATCACCGTTTCCCGGTCACTGCTGACAAAACGCACATCAATGCCCCGGATGGGATTTTCGCCGGTGACGCCGGTATTGACGCAACGGCCGTCGCCATTCACATCCTCATACACAAACCCCGAAATGGAGCCACGTTGGTCATCAACTTCTTCCGAGTCGCCACCGCCGCCGGGAGGGGCCACATTGGTGGGGGTGGGGCGCGGTTCTTGCGCCCAGGCCACACCGGTTGCCAGGAACCAGACCAACAAAGCCAGTAATCCTACAGTTGTTTTTTTCGCCATCATCATAACCTCCCAGCTTATCAACTGCCGGCTCATTTACTTGTAGCGAGCAGTTCAAGTGAGCAACATTATGCAAAGTACGTCTCTATTATACATATTTTTGCATTTATGTTAAGACCTGAAAAGTGATTTAGGGTGGGTAAGAAAGGGCTATTGACGACGGCCGTACTCCCTGCCCATAATGCAACCATGTTTCAAGCGATACGACAAGTGATATTTGCGTTTACGGCCGTGTGTTGCGGCCTGATTGGGTTGTTCTGGCTCTGGTTTATGTATCAGTTTAGCCTGAGGTGGCTAGATGCCAATGGCGAAGTGGGGCCAATGGTGGGGGCGACCGTTGTCTTTGGCCGCGAAGGCGCTTTTTGGATCGGCGCAGTCGCCGTTGGTTGGCTGCTGCTGGCGCTGTTTTTTGGTTTTATGCAGTGGCGTGTTTCGCGTAATCTGTCATCCGTTACCCGTGAGCCATAATCCGTGAGCAGAAGTCCGATTACGGATTACCGATTACCTTCCGCTCCGTCCAGGTCTGGCGGTTGGCATCGAAGTGGGAGACGGCCGTTTCCGCAAAGGGCGCCATCTTGCGGCTGAAGTAGCTGGGTAGTCTTTCGGCAGACAGATTATCCAGTGTTTGGGCATAGCTGCGCAAGATATGTTCGTCGAGTAATTCACCGCCGGTCTGGCCTACGGCCGTTATCGTCTCCATTCCCTTCTTGCCCCATTCCACCAAATCCAACGCCATCAGCCCGCTGACTTTGGCCGGACTCGTCCCTTCTTCGGCAGAGACCGTTTCCATTTCTGACCAGAGTGTTTCCAGGCGGGGGAGAAGATTGCCGGTGTTGGCAAAGAGACGGCCGTAGCTCTGGCGCAGCTCTTCGGCCGTTTGTTTAATGTCTTCTGCGGACAGTGGAGGGATGTTGACGGTTTGGGCGCTTTTATCAGAGGCGGCATGTAAGGCATCCAACAATTCATCCAGACTGTTGATCTGCGTCTCTTCTGCCAGCACGCCGTTTTCTTTCAACTGGGTGGTCAGCCGGTGCAGGAATACTTTGCTGCCGGTGGCGGCGTCACTGGCAATGGCAAAAATCCACAGCGGGGAGAAGCGTATCCACAGCAGTCCGGCCATATCAACCAATGAACCGGCCATACGCCGGGACATAAAGTTGCCTTCCAGATTGCGAGTGGGCAGGGCCGTCAGCACACTGCTATCCATCTGCGCCACCTGCTCAATCAAGAACTGCTGCAAATCACCCAGAGTCACACGGTAGAGGGTAGATTGTTGTAGGGTGGGGGGGATGAGTGTTTCGGAGAGCAGGACGGCCGTGCCGCCGCCTACTGCCGCCAATGACCGGATGGTGCGCTCTGGGATTGAGAGTAAAAAACCAAGCTGCTTACGGGTTTCTGGGTTCAGATTGTTGAACATGATCTTCTCCTTGTAGTTTGTAGTGGGCGATTTATCGCCTGTTGTTTTACACCGCTCAAGCGGTTACTACAAACATGCCTCTTTGTACGCAGCCTGCAATAATGGGTTGCATCCTTTCACCTCAACATAGCGGTCACGGCCGTAAACGCCCCATCCAATCGCTGCAATACCTCACCGACCTGGGTCTCGTTAATAATCAGCGGCGGCAGCATTTGAATGACTGATGTGTCATTGTTGGCGTAGATGATCAGCAGCCCGGCCTCAACACCCGCCACCGTCATCATTGGCCCCAACAGTGGATTTGTCAGTTTCAACCCCATCATCAGCCCCTTTTGCCGCACCTCATGGATGATTGCCGCGTGTTTGTGTTGCAGTTCGGCAAATCCCCCGGCGAAAAGTTCGGCCATGTGGCGTACGTGGGGCAGGAATTCCAGCTCTGTCAAAATATCCAGCATGGTTAGCGTCACCGCACAGCCCAATTCTGCACCGCCACAGGTGGAAATGTGAATGAAAGGGTTTTCGTGCATAACCGGATTGAGATGATCGCGGTAGAGCGTGGCCGACATAGGATAGAGGCCGCCAGACAGTCCTTTGCCGCTGACGATGATGTCGGGGATGACGCCATACAGGTCAATGCCCCATATCTGGCCGCAACGCCCCAGCCCTGTTTGCACTTCATCCACAATCATCACCGCCCCGTATTGGTCGCAAAGCTGGCGCACCCCGGCGAAAAAACCCTCCGGGGGAATGGCAATGCCCAGGGTAGCCGGGATGGTTTCAAAGATGACGGCCGCTACCTGTTCATTCATCGCCTGCGCCAATGCCGCCAGATCGCCAAAAGGCACCTGGATGAAATCGGCTGACGATGAGTGAAAGGGTTCCCGATATTGGGCATCGCCGGCAGCCAATGCCAGCCCGGTGTGCCCATGATAACCACCCTGGGCGGAGATAATGGTTTGGCGGCGGGTGTGGGCGCGGGCCAACTTGATAGCCATGTCTATAGCCTCGCCACCGGAAACGCCAAAGATGACATGGTTGATGTCGCCGGGTGACAATTGCGCCAAACGAGCGCCCAGATTGGCGCGGGCTTCGCTGACCAGGTGGTGGTTGCCAATGTCTAGCTCGGTCACGGCCGTTTGCAGAGCCTCGACCACACGCGGATGCCGGTGCCCCAGGTTGAACACACCGCCGTTACTGTGGCAGTTAATCAGGCGACGGCCGTCAATATCCCACATATAAATCCCTTCCCGTTTCCCTAAAATAAAATTGATGCCCACCCGTTCATAAAACGCCACCTTGCCACTGGAAACATGCGCGGCAAAGCGGTCGGTAATGACAGATTTTTCATCTTGAGCAATGTACATCTTGTTTCTCCTCTAAGAAATCCACAGATTACACAGATTCCGCAGATTAAAAATCTGTGCCATCTGTGTAATCTGTGGATTATTAACGGCGGACTTTGCCGGGCAGGATGTAGGGGTATTGTTTGCGAAATACCCGGTTGTGTAAAAACCGATCCAGCTGGCGCATGGAGGCGTATAAAGACCAGATCTGTTTGTCTTCCCGGTAATAGGCGGCCACTTCATCCGGGGTGATGGGGTGTAAGCCCAGGTCTGCTAATTCCTGCTCAAAAAACTGATTGGCCGCTTGAATGAAGTCTGGTATCAGATGAGTTAGCTGCTCTTTATACAAGTTAGCCAACAGGTCAATAATCACGCGCCGTAAATCGTAATAACGGCCGACGACATCGGCTAAAAAGAAACGGCGCAATATCCAGCGCAGGAAGGAGGGCGCGGGGCGCAGAAACAGTTCGGCGTTAATCTGTTCCACACTGCTGATGCGGTAAAGGGGCGTGCTGGTGTCAATATAGAGCAGGGTTGACTGCGTGGGGTCAAAGTGGGCGATGGCCCAATTGGAGATTTGGCCGTCCAAAGCTACCTGGTAGGTTGTTTGCGATTGGTTGTAGACCCACACTTTGTTCATTTCCCGCAAAACCTGGTTGAATACGATGGCGGCGTCATTGGGGGAGAGGGAGGCCAGGGCGTGGTTGCCAATGGCACGGACGTCCACCTTTTGCTGCATGATGTAGAAGATGGGAGGGCGGTTTTTATTGCTCAGGGCGGCATAACCGTGTGCGGGTAGTTTGATGCCAATTTCATCTTCCAGCAACCAATGGTATTCGTTGTAGGCGGTGAGGTAGGTGGTTAGTTCTACGGCCGTTTCAAAGACTGCCATCCGTTTCAGGGCCAAACCGGCAAAGGGGGCCACTTTAATCTCAAAAACCGTGCTGATTTCGCCATACCCCAACACTTGGCTGGGGATAGCATGTGTTTCTGGTGCGGCCGGATTCAACTCATCCTCAAAGCGGCGCAGCAGATCCATATCTATCTCCACCCCGGCCGGATGGCGAATATAATGTTCCCTAGAGAATGTCATTCTCTTGCACCTATCCTCAAAATAGAACCCGGATGAACGCAGATTTTGGGGATTTTCAAGATAAAAATCCGGGAGTATCTTAGAAATCGGGGAAATCTGCACCCTATTTTCTCTAGTTGCGATGGACAAATGTCAATGATTCACTCTTGGAGATAGTACCACACCTTAAGCAGTGCCCTTGCGGGCGGCCAGTTCGGCGCGGATTTCGGCGTGGCGTTGGCGCGTGATGGGGTATTTGTAGGCAACGGGCAAACTGAGCAGCAAAATGACCAGTGGCGCAAAGCTGATAAACAGGCGGAACGACAGCAAAACTGTATCGTTTTGCACCGGAAATGGTTCACCCGGCACGGCCGGGACGTAACGGACAACTTGCAAAACCAGATTGGAAATGGCCAGCCCCAGCGAGATGCCCAATTTCTGCAAGAAGACAAAAAAGCCGTAGTAAACCCCTTCCCGGCGCAGACCGGTGTTCAATTCATCCACATCTACCACATCGGGCAGCATACTCCAGGGAATGAGGTAGGCCACGCCAGCGCCAGCCCCGGCCAACACCGCCAATACGGTGAGCAACAGCATTTGCCCTGGCTGGACGAAGAAAATGAATATCTCAATCAAAATCCAAAAGCCGACGCCGCAAAAATAGGCGTGTCGTTTGCCAATGCGCCCGCTCACTTTGGCCCAAAAAATGAGGGATACAAAGATGGAAATTTGCAGGGACATGGCCAGAATAATGAAATTGTCTTCGGCGTTCATCCAGTACCGCACATAAAAGAGCATGTTGGCCTGGATGAATTGGATGGCTAACCAGGAGAGGAGGTAGATGCCGGTGACCATAAGGAACGCCCGATTGCCAAATGCGATCTTGAAGCCTTCAACAAATCCTGGCTCGTCTTCATCTTCGGCTTTTTGGTGGGTTTCTTTGGTGGCGGCGAAGGTAATCCAGTTGGTGACAATAATAACCGCGCCCAACAGTGCGGCGCTCACCATGTAGCCGGTGGTAATGTCGGGGAAGGATTTTAAGATGGTGTCGTGTAGCAGCAGGGCGAACATGCCACCTAAAATGGAGAAGCTGAAACGAAATGTGTTCAGGCTGGTGCGTTCATCGTATTCCGGGGCGATTTCCGGGGTGAGGGCGGTGTAAGGCACGTTGACACAAGTTAACGAGGTGTCTAGGAGCAGGGCGACCACCAAGTAGTAGATGAATAACCAGGCCGTACCCAGATCGGGCACCAGCCATTGTAGGAACCAGGCCAGGCCAAAGGGAATCGCGCCAAACAGCAGCCACGGCCGTCGGCGTCCCCAGCGTGTATTGGTGCGGTCTGTCAGGGTGCCAATGATGGGATCGTTGAGGCTGTCCCACACTTTGACAATGAGAAAGATAATGGCCGCCAGATACGGTTCCAGACCAGCCACATCCAGCAAAAAGACATTCAGGAAGAAGCCGGAAATGGTCGCCACCAGCGCCGGCCCCACATCCCCCACGCCATAGGCTAACTTACGGACAAAACTCAGCTGCGGTGATTTCACTTCACTCGCCGGTAATTGATGTGCGATTGTCATGATCATCTCTCCTTTTATAAGATGGCTAACCGCGAAGGGCGCGAAGGACGCGAAGAAAAAGTATAAAACTTTGCGTTCTCAGCGTTCTTTGCGGTTAAAAACGGAGCATTACAGCCATACATTCACCAATGCTGCCTTTTCCACATGAGGTGCGGCATAGGTCACGCCCTCATGCACCATAATTGTTTGACCGTCGCCGACCTGATCCCACATACGGCCGTGAAAAAAAACATGCATCCCGGCCACCGCGTCCGTTATTCCGATGCGCCCCGGCAGGGCATACTTCAACCACGCTTCACGCTCGGTAATCGCGCCCACATCTTGCGGGCTGAAATCGGATGGTCTGGTAGCGGTACGATAACCAGGCCAGGGTTCGTGCCAATGCTCCTGATTGTTGGGGATGGCAATGAGGGCTACATCCTGCGCGGCCAGCGCTTCGTAGGCAGCGGAATACCAGGAGTCGGCGCAGATCAGAACGCCCAATCGGCCGGCCGGGGTGTCATAAACCGGTAAATCGGCTGGCGTGCCTGCCTTGAGGAAGCCGGTTTCGGCAAAGACGGGGGTGTTTTTGCGTGTGATGTGGGGATGGAGACGGCCGTCCCCATCAAAGACACAGGCGATATTTTGCAGCCAGCCGGCGCCGGGTTGCAGACGGCCGTCCACAATGGTCGGCTCCGGCAAAAAAATAGACCCGGCCACAATGGTCACGCCATAGTGCCGGGACAGATGGGCAAAGGTCTCCTGATACAGGTGGGCCATCGGGTGTGCTTTCAGGCGAAACAGAGCATCCACGCTGCGGTTTTGCCCTCTGGCCTGTAACAGCGTGGCCAGAAAACGGAGCAGGTTATGGCGCACCATACATTTGCTCGCCTGCGCCGTTGTCTCTGCCTGGTAAATGCTGGCATGTTCGTCCACGATGAGCAGCCAGGTGCCAATGTTTTCGGGGAAGATGACGATGGTGTCCGGTTGCAGCCAGCCCTGTGCCTGGGCGGCCGCCAGGTAACCATCCAGCCGGGTTTGGAACTGCACGGCCGTGGCGTAGTGCACGGCCGTCATATAAGGCTGTATGCCCACCAGATTGCCCCGCCCCCGATTGACGCCATAACTTTGCACCGCTTCAATGAACAGGTCTGGCTGAACGGTTACGGAAAGTCGTGTTAACTGTTCCATTATCTCACCTCAACTGCTACCTAAAACAGAATCAGGCTAGCTGTGGCTTAGGCACAGTGGGGTTTGCCAGATGTAATTGCACAAATAACCAGGGCGCCCCTAAGCTGATCCATAAGCCCAGTAACCCGTAACGTATGAAGCGGAGCAGGTAATATAAGCCGCCATCCGTTTCGGGGAAGAGTGCTGATAAGCCCAGATAGATACCCATCATCACGGCCGTGCCAATGACATAGCGCAGCAAACGCAACCACCACACGCCACTGGCCGAGAAGGGCACATACCGCCGCGCGATTGCCAGTCCGCAGCCAAACCCGGCCATCACGGCCGTGGCCGACACCGATGAATCATCCGCATGAAAAGCCACCGCCATCAGCACCGGCACGAAGAAAGCGACCGCCAGTTGCTGCCAGAGCGGCAATCCGCCCAGCCACGGTTCAACGCGGGGATCAAGCAGCAGATAGACTGCCAGAATGACGATGCCCACCGTCCAACCGGCCAACACCTGATGGGGAAAATGCACACCCAGAAATACGCGGGAAAAGCCGATCAGCAGCATGAACGCGAGGGCAATGCCCCAGAACCATTTTTTGCCAACCTGCCAGGCCAGCACCCCCCACACCATCACACTCGTCTGGGCATGGCCGCTGGGCATACCGCTCCCGTCTGCTTCTGATAGTTTGACGGTGGAGTCGAGGAAAAACGGCCGTGGTTCCTGGAAAAGTTCCTTGAGTACCGGGTTCAGATACGCTGACAACAAGAAGGCAAGGCCAACTCGTGCCCCAATGACCATGTCTACAGACCAGACGAGGAAGGGGATGGCCAGCAAGTAAAACATCTCCTCGCCCATAAAAGTGATACCCCGAAAAAAGCCATCAATGATGGGGCCGTGTAGTTGTTGCAGGGTCATGATCCATTTCAATTGCAATTCAAAAATCGTATCCATGATGTCCTCCTATGGATAACTTACCGCTGGGGTTTTTGGCTGTGGCCTCAATCGTCTGGCGCATCCGCACCGTTATGACGGCCGCCAGCCCCAACGACAGCAGGTAGACGGCCCCGTAAATGGTCATGAAGTCACTTTCCAGGGTGTAGACCAGCACCAGGAAGATGAGGAAGAGGATGGTTTGCACGGCCGTCCACACCTTCAACGAGCGCACCCGGCCCAAATCCGTACCCTGCCGCTGTGCCAGCGCAATCAATCCGCCAAAGTAGAGAGCGAAAAACAACATCTCCACCGGCATCATCAATTGGCTGAACCATTCTGGCGGCGTCACCCCTTCCCAAAAATTGACCCACAAGGGCAGCGGCCACAAAATTTGCACCCCATCAAACCAGATGAGCAGGTCGAGCAGGGCGTGGAGTACTACGCCAATGCCCAACCCCAGACCTAGATTGCTCCAGGACGGCCGTTTGCTCAACCGGCCAATCAGTTGAAAGACAATAACAATGGCGGCCGCCGTCAAAAAACTGTGCGTAAATGTGCGGTGCAGCCCTTCAGTAGAACCGCCGGTGACGGTAGCGATGGCCACTGCCAGGTTATCGGCGTCAGGCAGTAAACTGCCCAACACGATGCCCAGTACCAGCCACGGCCGTGCCGGTGACCATTTGCGCACGGCCACCCCAACGATACTGTGAATACCTGCTTGAGCCATGATAAACCTCCTGGAATTGCTCTACCCATCGTCCGGCTATAGCTCCTCCCAAAGTCATCGCTGTTACCCTAGCCAAAGGTGCATAGAGCAATAGCCACATAAAAAGGGTTATGTACCAACCCCCAATACCCCCACCATAGCCAAATGCGCCAAACAACACCCAACTGCGCCAAAATCTCCAATCTCTAGATTTCTGATTCTTGTTCATGGTGCCGACTCCTTTTCCGTCATCGGTATCATTTGTTAATACCAAGGACTGAACTCAGCATAGGAGTGACCAGGTGGAAATAGAATAGGGTGATGCTTAAATTTGCTTAAGTCCTGCTTAAAACGAGCGAACCACTCCCTGTTATAAATTGACTTGACAATGTGCTGGCCTGGAAAACCACATGCTCCTGTCACCAAAGCTATGGCACGCTGAATCTACGTGATTGAGCAGTACTGCGTGCTCTAAAAACGAAACGCTTTATTTTTACTTTTGAGTTTTTTGGCCTTTGTCAGTGCGGGAGCGGTAGAAATATGGACACAACTATTTCTGGTTATGCTGACAGCATCCGCTGTCCCAAGTTTAGTTACCACCGGGCGGGCAAGACAGTGATGTTCGACACAAGAAGGGAATGAGTTTTATCATTCATTTGCTCACCGTACTTCCAAATGATCTGTTATGAAATGGGAAAAGCGCATGGTTTGTTACGGCACGGCCGTACTTGCCCCCCCGTTACTCTCCAACACCCCAAACATGTGATTGCAAGTGGCCGATTGCTCGCAACCGGCCACTGGCAACCGGCCACCTTTTTACCGCCCCACCCCCACACTGCCGCCAAATGCCGCCGACATTTCTTCATAAATCGCCGCGATACTGGCTTCATCCCCTTCAAAAAAGTTGCCGTTTGATTGACTGGCTAAAGTACGCAACGTGTTATCGTCGGCATCACTGCCGTAGGCGATGGTGAAAACGGTCAGGTTATTCGCCAGCGCCATGTCAGAAGCAGAACTGGCGTCGTAGCGGTAGCTGCGTGTATCCTGCCCATCGGACAAAACCACCAGCGCATTGGTGGTTTCTGGTTGGGTGGTACTCTGGAGAACCACCGCCCCATCACCAATAGCGTCAAAAAGGGTGGTATCCCCTTCGGCGCGTAAATCTTCAATGGCGCTGATGATCTTTTGGCGGTTGGGGCCAACCTGCGCATGGTTAATAATCAGGTACGGTTCAGTGTTAAAAGAGATGATGGAGAGGTAATCATCGTCTCCCATCTGTTCCACAAACTGGATGGCCGCAGTACGCATACTTTCCATCTTGCCGCCGCGCATACTGCCGGAAGTGTCCAGCAGCAGCGCCAGGTTGACATCCTTGCGCGCTGCCTGCCACAACTCTTGCGCGGCATACACAGCGGCGACGGAGGGAGCATTAAAAACCACTTCCGGTTGGGAAGGGTCTACACCATGGGCTTCATCTAGAGGAGAGGCGAGGGACACGGCCGTGTTCACCGGCCTTAACCCCCCCGCTACTGCCAACTGCTGGCCCGTTTCACTGAGTAAATAATCTCGAAACAGGCGGGTGGCTTCTTGCTGTACGGCCGTTGCTGCGCCGTTGATGCAGGCCGGGTGCGTAGCCATAAATGTGCCTTCAAAGGGATACACGGCCACAAGCTGCCCATTGCCGCTGTTCACCACGTCACTTTCATACATCACGCCACCGCTCAAGTAATTCAGGCCGCGACTGCTCATGGCGGTACTCAGGGCGCGCGTGTTGGGGCTAAACCAGGTAACGCCCCCTTCAAATGCTCCCACCGAAGCCTGCACAATGGGCTGCTGAAGGTCCGTTTCCGTCACCGCTTCCGTTTTAGATTGGGCGGCCTGCACCAGCGCCAGCAACGTGCCTGCGCCGCTGCCAGAGAGGCCAGGATGGGTATGCCCCAGGCGGAACGCATTGCCCAGTTCGCCGCCACTGTAATAGTTCCACAGCGCAGTATCAGAGGCCAGGCTGCCGATATCCAGCCAGCCTAGTGGCAGCCCAGGCCAGCCGAGAGCTTCCGCTACCTCCCGCCACATGCCAATAACCAGTGGACTTTGGGCAACACTGGTACAATCACCTTGAAAGCTGTTGTTTCCCTGATCGGCCAGAATGTTGACCCAGACCATGTCGTCGGGTATCCACAAGGATGTTTCTGCGCCAGCGGAAATATCGCTGATGGCTTGCCCGGCATCAGCAGCCGTTAATTGCACAAAGACGGGCTTGCCCTCACTGGTCTGGGTTTCGCTGGCGTTGAATTGGGTCACGGCCGTGTCCAGCCACGGCCCCAAACTCGTATTGGCTACCATCTGCACCACCTCCGCATTGCGCGGTGGCTCCGGCGTCGCATCATCAGCTCCATTCCCAAACCCGCAGGCCAACGTAGTCAGCCCCACCATCAACAAAAAAGCGAAAATACCGCTGTACCGGTTCTTTTTCATATGCTTCTCCCAACATCCCGGAGGTTCAAAACCTCCGGGATGTTATGGTCTGCGGATCACCGCCCCGCCGTCACCAACGTTAACTCCACATACCGGTCTTCTGCCTGAATATTCGGGTCATCTGTGTTCCGGTGATCTTCAGGTGGAAGCGTAGCCTCCACCACAAAACGGGCCGGATCGATCCCCTGTGAAACCAGATAATCTACCACCGACTGCGCCCGTCCCTCGGCCACTTCCAAGATGTCAGCTTCCGTCCAGGGCGGATCGTTAACGGGCCAGGCGGAAGAGCCTTTCACACGTAAGAACAGGCCGATGCTTTGCGACAATGTGGGCACGACACAGTTATCCAGAATCCGGCGCGATTCCAATGTCAACTCGGTAGATTCGGGCAGGAAGGTGAAAGTGCGGCAGGGTAGTATGGCCAAAGTAGCCGCATCACCGGTACTCACCGTGCTTAAATCCAGTTGGGAGGAAATCGAAAACGTGTCATTGACCGGCGTTCCGTTAGGCTGCAAGCTGGCTTGCTCGGCCGCGCGGGTCACGAATCCAGGGTTAATCAGCTCTTCCACGTTATCACCAGGTACGGGTACATCGGAAGCAGCCCAGACGCGCCGGGCAATGGAGAGCCGGTTGAGAATGGGGCGCGTGTCACGCATGACAAAAGCGTTATCGCCCAGATCGGCCTGGGCCACGCTTTCCAGCCAGAGGCGTAAATCGTCACTGGCGGATTCCGGGTAAACAAAGCTCCAATCGTTGTGCCCCCAATTGGCGATGTGGACGGCGGCCGTGTCAAAATTTTCCACCTGGTCTTTGAGCGTGGCAAACCAGGCATTGTGGAAGTTTTGCACCAGGTTGGCATCGTTGGCGATGGTGTCCCGCGAGGTGACGATCACATCCATGACGATGCGTAGCTGGTTGGAACTGAGCAGCGGTTGACCGCCGCTTTGTTCGGCGTCGTAAATGTCTGGTTCCCAGCCGGAGACAACATCCGCCTGACCGTTGTTGAAGGCGGCCACAGCATCGGCCACACTGTCTTGGGGCACCAGCGTCACCTGGGAGCGCGGGCTGAGTTGGGCAATGGAAAGAACATAGTAGACAAAGTATTCACCGACGCTGCCGCGTGAGAAGGCGATGCGTTTGTCTTGCAGGTCGTTGATGGTGGGAGTGTCACGACCCCACAACTGGTCGGCGCCGGCGCTTTCGTCTACAACGGCCGTGACCACACCGGGACTGGTCAGCGCCACCGAATCCAACGTGGTCAGCAGGCAATCCCAGATGCCGGCGTTCAGCAGAGCCGTGCGCTGTTCCTCGGATACGTCGTAAGCGGGGTCTTCGTCCAGAAAGAAGGGGACAATGCCCAGGTGGAAGCCATTGGCAATGTCTTGCCCGGACATTTGCAGTTGTTGCAAGGTGAAGTAGCTGCCAAAGGCATCCGCGCCACAGATGTAAGTGGGACGGCCGTCGTTGGGATCATAATTTGGCCCCCAAATCGGCTCCGGGGATTCCAGACTGACGTTAACGGTCTGGGTGCTGACGGGGGCGGTGGTGGATGCGGCCACGGCCGTGGCCACTCCCTCGGCCGTCTGGTCTTCCATGGCATTGTTGATCAGGCTAAAAGTGATGAAACCACAAACGGCCACCAGGGCCACACCGACAATGCCGATAAAAATGAGACGTGTTCTGTCCATAATCGCTCTCCACTCCTTTCACAATGGGAAATGATTAACGGGTAGTACGTGTACAGTTGATGGCTGGTTGCTGAGTCAAACCAGCAAATCCTATGATGAAATGACACTGAGCGGGATGAAACCGACGAGGCGTTGATCGCTGTGGGCACGGCCGTGTCCATCCACTGCACACATCGCGTCATCCTCACTCGCAAAAATGCGCACCCCATCCCGCGCCTCGCGTTCAATCCGGCAGCCGCCGCCACATAGCGGCAGGTCGGGGCAGTGGTGGCACTTGGTCGGCAGCCCGGCCCACACCGGGTCGTCTTCCCGCTCGCGGAAACTGCGGAACAACTCACTGCGCCAGATTTGTTCCCAGGGGTCACGCAATATGTTCCCGGCGGCCACATAAAAAGACTGGCAGGGCAGCACATCCCCGTTTGGCTCAATGCAAATGGAATACTCGCCCGCGTTGCAGCGTTTCGCGCCAATTTCCAGTTCCACGGGCGACATACGGCAGTATTCGGTGGGTGTGTACCAGAGGAAACGCATCCCCTTTTCCTGGGCATGGTCGCGCACGCGGATGAGCAGCGGTGGCATTTCCGCTTCCGCGATGGCGTTGGGGTCGGCAAACCCCCCGCCACTGTAGATCATGCCGTTCATGGCAAAGGTGCGGATGCCCAGATCGTAGAGAAAATCAATAATCTCTTCGGCGTGATCCATGTTGCAGCGCATGAGGGTGGTGTTGGTGATGGTGTGCAGGTTGCTGGCGACGGCGTTTTTAATGCCGCGCACGGTCTGATGGAAGGATCGGGCGTTCATCACCGCGTCATGCACATCGGGGCGGTTGGAACCGAGGGTGATTTGCACGTGGTTCAGCCCGGCGGCTTCCAGTTCTTGCAGATAGGGCAGGTGGGCCAGGCGACGGCCGTTCGTATTCATCCCCACCACATGCCCCAAGCTATCCGCATACCGAATAATCTCCGGTAAATCTGGGTGCAGCGTCGCCTCGCCGCCGGTAATTATCAGGTGGGGCACACCTACTTCGTGCAATTTGTCAATCACCCGGAACCACTCGGATTTGCCCAGCGAGGGCATGTCAAAACGGGCCGGTTCGTTGTAACAATGGTTGCAGCCATTGTTGCAGCCGTAGGTAATCGCCAGGTCGGCTTTGTAGGGCGCATCGGCGCGGTGGCTGAACAGGGCCGTGCGCTGCAAATCTTCGACGGCGCAGGTGGGGCAGCCTGTCTCCGGCTCACGGAAACGGTGTACCATCTCATACATCTGCCCCAACTCTTTCTGTAACTGCGGCCAATCCTGGCGATGCACCTGGCGGCGTAAATTGGCCTTCACCTGCGGCTGTGGCAGGTCACACAGTGCCAGATAAGCCATGTGCAGGGCGGTGGGGTTCAGGTGAATGGCGTCGGTGACGTCCACAAAGAGGACGCCGCTGCTGTCTGGTTCCACCCGCAAATGGATGCGCTTCTGGCCGCCGGGCAGCGCCACGCGAAAGGTGTGCATCCCTGGCGTGGGCCGGGGTAGGTCGCCAAAAACGGCGCGGAATCCCTGCCAATCTTGCCGGACACTTTGCAGCAAATTTACCATTTGGGGGCCTCCTCAAACTGGTAGGATGCGCCGCAGAAGGGGCAGTTGACAAAAATGGCCCCGGCCTTAATTTCAATCGAGTCCTTATCCAACACGCCGCCGCAATTCTGGCACTTGATTTGCTCCAGATTCATGTCACCGCTGAGATCAACTTTTTGCACGATGGTGGTTTGGGAGGGCTGGGGTTTGACGCGGGCCATGTAGACGAAGGCCGCGGCCGCGCCCAACAAAATCACGCCGAAAACAATGCGCAAAGGCACCCCCTGCGACCCGGCAATAAAAACAAAACCAAAAAACACCAACACGGCTGCAATTCCATATGAGAGGTATTTCATGTTGCCTCCTTATCCTATATTCTGGGGGGTCACCTGCTAATTGGCAAAATGCGGGCACGGAGTTTGTGTTCATCTACAATAATTAGAGCGCCCGTTTTCAAAATTGCTTCATGTTGTTTGACGGCCGTGACCAGCAAATCCTTGAGAGCTTCTGGAGTAACATCTTGGGTACGAACTTGTACCACACTGGGGGATTTGGCCTGTGTGGCGGTCAAGATCGCGCCAAAATCCAGATCATGCGTAAAAACAATATGCTCGTTTTCTCTAACCCAGCGCAGGATTTCCACGTCAGTGGCGCTTATTGCGCCGATATTTGACCAGTGGCTTGCTTCCCAACCCTCGTCTTCAAACACTTTCACCCAAAGCGGGGACAAATTCATATCAATGACAAACTTCATGGCTATGCCAGAGGGACCTCCACTTCTTCTACTCGCCATGCAGCGTAGGTTAATGCCTGTGTGACATCTTCTTCTTCAAGATAAGGGTACAAAGCTAATATCTCGGCTGTCGTATGCCCTGAAGCAACCAACCCTACTACTGTGCCTACGGTCACCCGCATCCCTCGGATGATTGGTTTGCCACCCATAATCTGAGGATCAAAGGTAATGCGTGTTAATTCATTCATAATATGTTGTCCTTCTGTACGCCTGCCAGATAATGTCTGGTTTGCCAGATAATGCCTGGTCATTGTATCACGAATCTTGCTGATGGTGGCGAGATGGCTGGTAATACCAGTTGGGTAAACACCAAAGATATTTACCCAACTGTGTCTGCCCCACATTGTGGCCACAATTGCACGATTTCGCGGTGGAAGGGCACGGCCGTCAAAAACCGCTCTCTCATCTCCACATCCACAATACCGGCGGCCCGTTCTTGCAGCAGGTGGTAGGCCTCAGTGAGGATGGTGGCGGCACGGCCGTCATCCGCCGCTTGCAACACCTGGTAACAGGTCAGGTAGACGCGCAGCGGTTCATCCGTACCGTGCAGGTTGCCCGTTTGCAGGTAGGTGAGAATGGTATTCACGTGGGCCACGGCCGTGTCCAGATTCCCCTGCGCCAGCGCCAGCCGCGCCAGCCCTGCCAGCGACTCCTGCTCCCAATTCAAATTACCCACTTCCCGGCACAATGCCGCTGCCCGCTCATAGGCTGCCGCCGCTTCTGCCCACTGGCCCAACGCCACCTGCGCATGGCCGATAGTACGCCAGGCCAGACTACCCTCTGAGCGCAGCCCCACTTTTTCGGTAATTTCCACTGCCTGCTGCGCGTAAATCAATGCCTGCGCCTGGTCTCCTTGCTGGTGGTGTAGCAGAGAGAGGTAAACCAGTACCTCTACTTCACTTTGGGCATTATTCGTTTCCCGGTATTTGCTGAGTAGAGGCTCATACAGAGTCATCGCCTGGGCATAATCACCTTGATACAAGGCGAGCGTGCCCAGGTTGAGCAGAGACAGATTTTCGCCGTAACTGTCCGACATTTCCTGGCGCAGACGCAGCGATTGCCGTTGGTATGTTTCGGCGATGCGGTATTGTCCCAGATGGGCCGCCACTAACCCCAGGTTGCCTAATACAAAACTTTCATTGCGCCGGTCGCCGATGGCCTGCATAACAGATAAAGCCGCCTCATAATGTGTGCGGGCGGTGGCATAGTCGCTTTGGGAGAGGGCCACCACGCCCAGATTGTTCAGTAAGATGCTCTCACCGCGCCGGTTGTTGGCCTGCTGTTTCAGGGTAAGCGACTCCTGGTACTGCTGCTGTGCTTCGGCATAATCCCCTTTGGCCCAGGCCACATTGCCCAGGTTCATCAGGCAGTCGGCGGCCAGGTCGGTCTGGCGGGCACGGGCGGCCAGGTCGTGGGCGTGGCGGAAACAGCGGCGCGCCTTCTCGTAGTCTGCCTGGCGGAAGAGGGCGCGCCCCCATTGCAAATAGGCGGCGGCCTCTTGCTCGGCGTGGCGGGCCAGGCGGGACATGGCCAGGGCTTGTTGGGCGGCTTCGCAGGCGGCGTCGTAATCGCCGGTGACTTCGGCGTAACGGGCCTGGCGCAGAGCGACATCGGCTTCTTTGCTGTGGTCGCGTAGCAGACGGGCCAGCCGGTGTAGGGCGGTCAGGTCGGTCTGCTGTTGGCTGCGGTCGCCTTGCAGGTCAAATAGTTGTTCGCGGTGTTGGTGCAGGTCGTAGAGACGGCCGTACTCCCCTTCCGGCATCAGCGTCAATGCCCGGCTCAAGTAATCCACCGCTTCTTCATTGGCAAAGCGGTCGGCGGCGGCCAACGCCGCTTTGACCAGGTATTCTTGTTTTTTGGGCAGGTTTTCGCTACGGTCGTAATGAAACGCCAGCAAATCTACAAACCGTTCCGCATCCAATTCCTCGATATACTGCGCCAACTGTTCGTGCAAAATGGCGCGGGTGGCATAGGACAGGCTGGTGTAGGTCACTTCCTGGGTGACGATGTGTTTGAACATATAGACCAGTTCTGGCTCTGGCTGGTCCACAGGCGTCAGGTCTAGCTTTTCCAGTTCCACTAGATGGCTGCGCACCTGCTCGGCCGTACCCAGTTCCGGGTAATAACCCAACAGCCAGCCAAAACGGAAGAGGCGGCCGATGATGCTGGCGATTTTCAGGGTAAGTTTCTGGTCTTCGTTCAACTGGTCAATGCGGCTGAGGATGAGGCTGTGCAGACTGCTGGGCAGTTCCAGATTTTGCAGGGCGGCGGCGTCGCGCAAATTGAGGCCACGATCATGCAGGTAGTTGATCAGCTCTTCCACGTAAAAAGGATTGCCCTGGGCGCGCTCGATAATCTGGCTGATGAGGCTGGCGGGTACGGCCGTGGCGCTGGCGGCAAATAGCTGTTTGAGTTTGATCTGTGTTAATTCCTGGGCTTCGGCAGGAGAGAGTTCGGTGAGGGGCACGGCCGTGAAATGAGGCAGCGCTTCCAGGCGAGGCTTTTGCAGGCGCGTGTATTCCGGCGGCCGGTAAGCCATGATGATCAGCACTGGCAGAGGCACAATCACCCGGCCCAGCGCTTCCAGCAAATCGTGGGAAATGGGGTCAATCCAGTGCAAATCTTCAAAGACAAACACCAGCGCCGCCCCCTCGGCCCGCGTCTGCCCGGCTCGGCTGTGCATACAGGCCAGCAGCAATGCCTCCAACGCCGAGCGGCGCGCTTTGGCGTCCAGCGATTGGGTGAAGGTGTTTTCGGTGACCGGCAGTCCTAAAACGGCAGCCAATAGCGGGATCGCTTCCTGCCGCTCTGGGGCCAGCCGCGCCACCTGCGCCTGCAAGGTTTGCATTTGCTGCGCCAGCGAATCGGCGGGATTGATGCCCAGGAAGGCAAACCAGATGGGCAGCCAGACCAGGTAGGGGATGTTCGCGCCGTAAGATTGGCACTCGCCCAGGTAAATGGGCAGACCCTCGGCTTCGGCCAGCCGCGTGATTTCGTTGACCAGGCGGGATTTGCCCATGCCGGCTTCGGCCGTAATGCCAATGATCTGGCCGTGTCCCTGGCGGGCCAGCGCCAGCTTTTGCCGGATGCGCTCTAACTCGGCGCGGCGGCCGACCAGGGGAATGCTGTAATCGGGCGCTTGCAGGAAGCCGGTTTGCGGCCGCCGCCGCCGGGTGAGGGAGAAGACGGGCACGGTTTCGCTCTTGCCTTTGAGAGGCACGGCCGCGACCGGTTCCAGGTAATAACCGCGCCGCAGCAGCTTTTCTACCGTTTCGCTGACGAGGATTTGGCCCGGTTCGGCGCGTTCCATGAGGCGGGCGGCCAGATTGACATGATCGCCCAACACGCCATAGGTGCGCCGGGATTGGCTGCCGTAGGAACCGGCGCGCATGACACCCCGGCTCATGCCAATTTGTACGGGCGCAGCCGCCAGGAAGGGTAGTTTTTCCAGTTCCAGGGCGGCGTTGGCGGCGCGGAAGGCGTCGTCTTCATGGGCAATGGGTGCGCCAAAGGAGGCATAGAGGTAGCTGCCTTTGTCACCGATGGTCAGTTGTAGCAATGCGCCGCCGTATTGGGTGAGGATGTTTTGCACGCGGTGGACAAAATCGTCTAGTTTGTGGGCAGCGTCGGGATCATCTTCGTAGTTGAGGCCGGTGAAGCGGAGGAAGAGAGCGACTGACGGCCGTAACTCCGTCAAAAACTGTCCCTGCCCGGTCTGTTCGCGCTGGTAGACGGCCGTGAGCAGCCAGGGGCGGGTCTGGGCCAGCGTCAGGGCGTCGGTGGGTAGGGGGGGCCATTGCTGGGCGGGTACGGCCGTCAGCAGATCGGCAATAACGGCAAAGGCGTAGCCGGAACTGGCCTCACGGCGCCATTCGGCCAGGGTGACGGCTTTGCCCAATGACTCCACAGTAGCCTGGTCGGCCAGGACTTCGCCGGGTTGGGCCAGCTTTTCGGCGGCGGCCAGGCGGGTTATAGTGCGCCCGGCCAGGGTATCGAGCAGTTGGATGGTTGGGTCGCCCACCAGAAAACGACGGGCGCTGCCGCTGGTGACGGCCGTTTTCATCGCCAGCCGCGCCGTATGCCCGTCGGCCAGGGTGATTTCGCTAAAGGCGGCCATGACGGTCTGCAAGGCCAGTGCCGCCGCCACTGCCCGTTTGCCGGCCGACCCGTGCCGTTCATCAAACCAGCAGGTGATGGAATCCCCGGCAAAACTGATGACGCTGCCGCCGAAATACTCTACCTGGGCGATCAACGCGTCATAGACGGTGTTCAGGTGGCGGGAGAGTTCTTCCGCGCCGCGCCGGGGGCCGAAGAGCAGCGCCAGCCGTTCGGTGAGGGGGGTGAAGCCGGAGATGTCGGCAAATAGGGCGGCGCCGACGGCCGTGTCTGGCAAGGTAATACCCTGCCACAGGGCCAGGCGGCGATCAACGGGTATGTAGGCGGCAAATGTGTCCATCGTTTTGACCTGCCCATTTGTACTGCAAGCGGGCGGTAAATTCAACCGGGGCGACGTGAAAATTGGCGCGCCGCCAAATGGTTTTTCGCACGGCCGTGATCCTCGGCGTAAAATCTGCTGCCTGGAGATGGTATTGACGGCCGTGACGTGGTAGGCAAGCAGGTCTCGGTGAGCAAAGGTGGGGCGGCACGGTGGGGACAGCATCCCTACGGGCTGAGAGGCGGCCGCAGCACAACCACAGCAACCAGAAGACCGCGCCAGAGCAGGGATGGTATTCTGTATTTAGATAGCAGCCCTGCTGGGGCGAGGTCTTCCCCGGTCGTTGTGGCCGGTCTCCCGACCGTGCCACATGTGTTTGCCAGTCACCAGCCTTTTGCCATTGGCATTAGTTTGCTTTTAGCGCGGCATTGTTCCCTGACGTACAATTTGTGGCATGGAAACGTACCAGATTCAGGAGGGCGCCGTCCTCTACTACCTCACCTTCACCGTCATCGAATGGCTGCCTGTCTTTGTGGCCGCAGAACCATGCAAAATCCTCACCGACAGCCTGAATTACTGCCACCACCACAAAGCGTTGCGCATCAACGCTTTTGTCCTCATGCCCACCCATGCCCACGTCATGCTGTTTGACGCTGACTTCGACAATGACCGCCTGCGTAACACTGTCCGCGATATGCGCCAATTCACCGGGCGACAACTGGCCGACCACAGTGAAAAGCACCTGCCCGCCGCCTTTGCCCAGGTGATGCAAGGCACAGCCCGCACCGACCGTGCCCGGCAGTTCTGGCAACAAAGCAAACATGCGGTGGCGATCTGGACGGCCGAATTCTGGCAGACAAAAGTACGATATATCCATGACAACCCGGTGCGCAAGGGGCTGGTGTGGGAGACAACGGCATGGCGGTTTTCGTCGGCGGCTTATTGGCTGCTGGACCCGCCGGGAGAGACGGATGTGATATTGACGGAGGTGGTGTGGTGAGTAAAGAGGTTCCGGTTGGCCAAGGTGGGGCGGCACGGTGAGGACACCGGCCGCAGCCGCCAGCAGAAGACCGCGCCGGAGCAGGGGTGGGGCGGCACGGTCTGGAAGACCGGCCGCAGCACAGGGTCATTGGAAATGGTAATTCACAATTTGTTGCTGAAAGGGCAGGCATAGACGGCTTTCAGCGATTGACCTATCTTGTCGACCCATCCGGTCGAACACTGAGTATACTTCAACAAGCCTATAATAGTGCGGGAGTTTTAGTTCATGAACACGAATGGCTCAGCAACGTTATCATCAAATGAAATAGATGGTATAAGGCAACTACTTACTGATTTTGTTGAAGGAAAGATATCGATCCGACAAATTCAGAAGGGGATGCATGGCTATCTGTTCCTAAATTTTGATAATGCTCCAGATGGTCGCGAAATTGGACACGGCTCTGATTTGGACTTAAGTAAAGTTATACGAGTACAAATCGGAAAAAGGCATCTTTGCCACATGCTGCAAAGGTATATAGCTGGGCAGATAGCAGAATTGGATTTGTCCAATTGGGCAGCTTTTGTCTTCATGTCTGAACTGTTTGTTTCAGAGGAAGATTATGAATCTATGCAAGAACTGGTATGGGACATTATTCAGAAGCTGATGACGCCAAAGATATTCGGAGGCATAAATGAGAGTGTTGCACAACAATATCTTGAAAGTCTATATGACTCTGATGGAACAGAGTCTCTGCTGTAGGTGGGTCTTCCTGAATCGGTGTGGCTGACCGTACCCCATCATGTCACATTCCCTTGCAAGGCACCGGCCTGTTTGTCAACAGCCGGAGCCTTGCATTTCGTCCGGCATCGTTTCTGGCATACCAGCCCAGGGGCAACGAATGGGGAAAGCTGATAAACGGATGGGGGGCACGGCCGTGACCCCTTCACCCCCTCACCTGCTCACCCCATCAAGAAAATAGTAGGGGTAGACATTGATGACGGTGGTGTCCAGGTAGCGGGTGATGCGGGGGGTGTCCTGGCGGTAAATATGGATGTGCCCGTGCAGCAGATATTGGGGGCGGAACCATTGCATGAAGTTGAGGAAGATTTTGAAGCCGGTGTGGGGAATGTCCGGTCTGTCGTGAATACCAAAAGGGGGGGAATGGGTGATGAGGATGTCCAGGTAACGGCCGTGTTTCACCTTGTTGCGCAGTAGTTTGGGCAGCATCCCGGCTACCACCAGGCGCATTTCCGTCTCGGTGTACATGTAGGGCGCATGGGGGCGGTAACGCATAGAACCTTCCAACCCGGCAATGAGCAGCCCCTCCCGTTCTACACAGCGCGCGTGAATGTCCGCGCCGCCTTCGACATGTGTCAGGCGACGGCCGTCTACCGTATACTGCGGCCCCTTATCATGGTTCCCCCGCACATACACCAGCCGCTTATCCAGCGCCGAAATGAGAAACTCCAGGTAATAAAATGGCAAATCCCCACAACCCACAATCAAATCAATGTCCGGATACTTCTGGCGTACATCAGCGCAGTACAACTGATCCATCACCCGGTCACTGACCGCCAAAATTTTCATGGAGCGGGCCAATCTCGCGTCTGGTTATGCGCCAGTTTGTCCAGGATCGCCTGTTCCAGGTCAATACCGGTGACGCTGGCAAGCTGGAGCAAATAAAGCGCCACATCGGCCAACTCCCCGGCTAATTCCTCTGGTTGCGTGGCTTCCTCCCGCCACTGAAAATGCTCCAATACCTCGGCCGCTTCAATGGCCAGCGAAGCGGCTAAATTACGTGCCGTTTGCGGTTTGGGGGAATCGGGTTCATACCAGCCCTTACTGCCCACAAATTGGTGCATCAGGGTTTCCAGTTCACGTAATTCCATGAAAAAAGATGGGAGATTAAGAGATTGAGAGATTAGGAGATTTAGTCTCTCAATCTCCCGGTCTCTCAATCTCAATGCCAAAGACGGCCGTTTACGCCACCGTCGCCATATGTTTGATCAAATCCAGACATTTGCAGGAGTAGCCCCATTCATTGTCGTACCAGGCTACCACCTTCACAAACGTATCGGTGAGGGCAATGCCGGCGCCGGCGTCAAAAACACAAGTGCAAACTTCGCCGAGGAAGTCGGTGGAAACCACTGCATCTTCGGTATAGCCCATAATGCCCTGCAATTCACCTTCTGAAGCCGCCTTCATAGCCGCTTTGATCTGGTCATAGGTGGCCGGGGTAGACAGATTCACCGTCAGGTCAACCACCGAGACATTGGGGGTGGGTACGCGGAAAGACATGCCGGTGAGACGGCCGTTTAATTCGGGAATCACCTTGCCCACCGCTTTGGCCGCGCCGGTGGAGGAGGGGATAATGTTCTGGCCCGCGCCGCGCCCGCCACGCCAATCTTTGGATGACGGCCCATCCACCGTTTTTTGGGTGGCCGTCACCGCGTGTACAGTGGTCATCAACCCGTCTTTAATGCCAAAATTGTCATTCAGCACTTTGGCCAGAGGGGCCAGACAGTTGGTGGTGCAGGAAGCGTTAGACACAATCTCTTGCCCGGCATAGGTCTTGTGGTTCACACCCATCACAAACATGGGCGTGCTGTCTTTGGACGGCGCGGACAACACGACTCGTTTGGCCCCCGCGTGAATGTGCGCTCTGGCCTTCTCATCCGTCAGGAAGAGACCGGTAGATTCCAGCACATATTCCGCCCCGACCTCATTCCACTTCAGATTACTGGGGTCTTTTTCGGCCGTCACGCGGATCGCTTTGCCATTGACCACCAGCTTACCATCTTCTACCCCAACCGTGCCCTTAAACTTACCATGTGTGGAATCATATTTCAGCATATAGGCAATGTAGTTCACATCAATCAAATCATTGATACCCACAACCTCAATGCCTTCAATCTCCTGAGCGCGGCGGAAAACAAGACGGCCGATGCGGCCAAATCCGTTAATACCTAATTTTATCGTCATCGAAACTCTCCTTTCTTAACTGTGTAGGGCAATTTGATAAATTGCCTTACAGTACTAAATCTCAACTAGTAATTATCGCCCACAATTGGCTGTTGCCAATGCCGGATGTCATGCTCAGGCCAGACAATTCATCACTGCCTGGGCTAATTTGGCGCTGTCATGTCGCCACGGCCGTTGCTCGTCTACCAGGTCGGCCAGGATCAAGGGAATGTCAGTGGGTGGGTCTGGCTGCACAAAGATGGTATGCCCGCCCCCCGTTTCCGGGGGAATAGATAGATTATTATTGGCTAATACCATATCCAGACAGCCGGTGGGAACATGTTCTAAAATGGTGGCCACATGATCGGCCACACTGTAATTATCCGTCTCTCCGGGCTGGATGGCAAGGTTACACACATACACTTTGCGGGCGCGGGTGTGCTGCAAGGCGGCGGCCAGATCGGACACCAGCAGGTTGGGCAGGATGCTGGTATACAGGCTGCCCGGCCCCATCACAATCAGATCGGCCTGCAAAATGGCTTGCAGGGCGGGGGGATAGGCTGGCACGTTGGGCGGTTCCAGATAGACGCGCTGGATACGGCCGTGCGCCTCTGGAATAGCCGACTCGCCCGACACGCGTTGTACGACGCCAGCCGCCAGCAAAACATCTGCCGTCAGGGTCACATTCGCCAGCGTGGACGGCAGTACCCGCCCGCGAATGGCGAGAACCTGCTGCGCCGCCAGCAACGCCTCGTCAAAACTGCCGGTGATGCCCGTCAGCGCCGCCAGCAGCAAATTGCCAAAGGCGTGCCCTTGCAGGTCGCTACGGCCGTTGGCTGATGATTTCCCATTGGCCTCTACCGGATTACCAAACCGGTATTGGAGCACCTGGGTCATCAACGCTTCATCCCGCGCCAATGCCGCGATGTTGTTGCGAAAATCACCTGGCGGCAGCACGCCCAATTCGCGCCGCAGCCGCCCGCTGCTGCCGCCATCGTCGGCGACGGTGACGATGGCGGTGATGTTGGCCGTGTGTTCTTTCAGGCCGCGCAGCAGGCTGGGCATGCCAGTGCCGCCGCCAATGGCCACAATATGCGGCCCGCGCTGGCGGCGGCTGTAGTGGTAAACGGTTTCAGCCACGTCAATATCTGCCGGGGAAAAGGGGGCCACCAGATTGCGCCCAATTTTGAGAACGCTGATGATGATGAGCAGCGCACCCAGGGCAAAGGCGGTCAAAACCCGCAGCGGCAGGGGGAGGAATTGCAGGGTGAGGGCGTTGTCCACGGCCGTTGGCAGCCAATCATGTTCCTTTGCCGTCGTCAACAAGATGCCCAGCCCCATGCCGATGACGGCCGTACCGATCCCCATTACCACCAGCCACCGTTTGATGCCTATACCTGGTGTTAACCAGCGGCTGCTGGAAACAAAAATAAAGCGCCGGAATGGATTGCGTATCATCGGTGGAATGATAACAAATTAACTTGGTGATCGGTAATCCGTGATGTGTGATGCGTGACCCGTGACACCTCACGCGTCACGCATCACGCATCACGGTTAACCGGGTGGCAGTGGTCTGGGGGCTGTGTTATGATCGCGCCGCGTTCCGGTAATCGGTAATCAGTAAACGGTAATCGGTGAGCAATACATTCCCGCCGATAACCGACAACTGATAACCGACAACCGATTACGGAGAAAAGATGCGTACCGTATTTTGGGATTCTGACCACAACACGCTCAAGATGATTGACCAGCGGCGGCTGCCGTTTGCACTGGTGATTGCCGAATATACCGATTACCGGGCGGTGGCCGAGGCGATTACGGCAATGGTGGTGCGCGGCGCGCCGGCTATTGGTGCGGCCGCGGCCTTTGGCATGGCGTTGGCGGCGCAGCAAAGCAAAGCGACCAATGTAGTCGCCTGGCGGGCGGATCTGGCAGCGGCGGGGCAGGTGTTAAATGGGGCGCGGCCTACGGCCGTGAACCTGGCCTGGGCGGTGCAACGAATTCTGCGCGTAGCCAATAGCGGTGAAGTGACGACGGTTGATGCGGGGTGTACGGCCGTTCTCACCGAAGCGCAGCGCATTGCCGATGAAGATGTCGCTTTGAACCGGCGCATGGGTTTCCACGGCGCGGAATTGATTCGAGATGGTGATACCATTTTGCATCATTGCAATACCGGCGCGCTGGCGACGGTGGATTGGGGCACCGCCTTAGGCGTTATTTTTGCCGCCCACGAACAGGGGAAGAAGATTCATGTGCTGGTAGACGAAACCCGCCCGCGCCTGCAAGGGGCACTGCTGACCGCCTGGGAATTGCAGCAGCGCGGCATCTCCTTTGACCTGATTGCCGACAACGCCGCCGGTCATTTTATGCGCACCGGGCAGGTGAATATCGTCCTGGTGGGTTCAGACCGCACGGCGGCTAACGGTGATGTGGCCAATAAAATTGGCACGTACAAGCTGGCGGTGATCGCCAAAGAAAACGGCGTCCCCTTTTACCCGGTGGTACCCACCAGCACAGTTGACCTGGCGCTGGCGCACGGCGATTTGATCCCTATTGAAGAACGGCCGATGGATGAAGTGCTGACGGTCTTAGGCCAACCCATCGCCCCGGCGGGCATCACGGCGCGCAATCCGGCTTTTGACGTGACGCCGCATCGTTACGTGACGGGCATTGTCACCGAAGCGGGCATTGTGTACCCGCCGTTTGAGTTGAATTTACGCAAGGCGGTAGAAATGGAGAGGAGTAAGCAGTGAGCGGTAAGCAGTGAGCAGTACACACCGCTCACTGCTCACTGTTCACTGCTCGCTGAATATGAACATTCCGGTGGTCATCATGTGCGGCGGGCAGGGCACGCGCATGGGCAATACGTTGACGAAGAAGGAACTGGTGGATATTGGCGGACGGCCGTTGCTGTGGCACGTCATGCGTATCTTTTCGGCGTATGGGCACAATCGTTTTATCCTGGCGTTGGGGCACCAGGGCGATCAGGTGCGCCGTTATTTTTTGGAATATGAAGCGATGAGCCGGGATGTGACCCTTCATCTGGCGGATGGGGACAATGGCAACGGCCGTCCCCATCTCACGTTTCAAGGCGACTATGAACACCCCCCCTGGGAAGTCACGTTGGTAGATACGGGCCTGGAAACGGGTCGTGGCGCCCGGTTGGTGAGGCTGGCCGACTATCTGGCTCACGGCCGTTTTTTTGTGGCCTATGGCGAGGCGGTGGCGGATATTGATCTGGCGGCGCTGCTGGCTTTCCATGAAGGGCATGGAGCGCTGGCGACGGTGACGGGCATTCAGCGCCATTCGCAGTATGGGTTGATCGCGGCGGATGGTGACGGCCGTGTCACCCATTTTCAGGAGAAACCGCTGCTGCCATATTGGGTGAATGGCGGGTTTATGCTGTTTGAGACGGCCGTGTTAGACCTGCTGCGCCAAAACTACCGTGACGATCTCTTTGAAACAGACATCATGCCCTTGCTGATGGCGCAAGGCCAACTGCATCTTTATCGGCATCATGGTTACTGGCAATCCATGAAAACCTTACAAGATTACATCACGCTCAAAGAAGCGTGGCAGGCAAACCAACCCTGGCGGGTGTGGTAGGTTCGTAAACCGTAATCCGTGAACCGTAATCGGGTAACGGATTAGGGCTTACGGATAACGGATAACGGAGAGAACATTGGACAATCAATTCTGGCAAGATAAGCGAGTTTTTATCACCGGCTGCACCGGGTTGTTGGGATCATGGCTGACGGAGGCATTGGTGGCGGCTGGGGCCGATGTGGTGGGGCTGGTGCGCGATTATGTACCGCAGTCACAGCTTTATCGCTCCGGCACGGTGGAGCGCATCAAGGTAGTGCGTGGTGAGTTGTGTGATTATGACCTGCTGGAACGTACCCTGGCTGAATACGAGATTGAGTACGTCTACCATCTGGCAGCACAGACGATTGTGGGCATTGCCAACCGCGCGCCCATGTCTACTTTTGAGACCAATATCCGGGGCACCTATATGCTGCTGGAAGCGGCGCGGCGGAATCCAACCGTGCGCGGCGTTATTGTCGCCAGCAGCGACAAGGCCTACGGCGACCAACCCGATTTGCCTTACCTGGAATCGGCCCCTTTGCAAGGCAGACACCCGTATGACGTGAGCAAAAGCTGCGCCGACCTGATCGCCCAGACGTATGCGCACAGTTACCAACTGCCGGTGATTGTTATTCGTTGCGCCAATCTGTATGGCGGTGGCGATTTGAACTGGAACCGCATTTTGCCCGGCACCATTCGCAGTGTGCTGCAAGGCGAACGTCCGATCATCCGCTCCGATGGCACATTTAAGCGGGATTACCTGTATGTGAAGGATGCGGTGCGGGGCTACCTGATGGCGGCGCGTTGTTTGGGTGATGCACAGTTTTACGGGCAGGCGTTTAATTTTGGCGTGGGCCACCCGGAAATGGCGCTAGATGTGGTGCAGGCGATTATCAAGATTTCCGAACGTTCGGATTTGATGCCCATTATTTTGAATGAAGTGAAAAACGAAATTCAAGATCAGTACCTTTGCTCAGACAAGGCAGGCAAAATACTTGGGTGGGAGCCGCAGTATTCGCTGGAAGAAGGGCTGGCAGAGACGATGGCCTGGTACCAGAAGTTTTTAGGGTTATCGGTAATCGATGAACGGTGATCGGTGCAAATGCCAACTACCGATAACTGATTACCGATAACCGATCGCCATGTTTTTTTTCCTCTCCAAAACACTCCCCCTTTTTATTTACCCCATTGGCCTGGTATGCGTCCTTATTTTGCTGGCGATTTTTTTGTGGCGGCGGCGGGGGTGGCAAACGGCCGTGCTCCTCTCTGCTTTTTTCCTCCTCTACCTGGCGGCTAATCCATTGGTCTCGTTGTGGTTGGCGCGCTCGTTGGAATGGCGTTATTTGCCACCCGACCCACTACCGCAGGCGGATGTGATTGTGGTGTTAGGCGGTAGCACGACCATGGAAGGGTATCCACAGACCACCGTCGGCCTGAATGACGCCGCCGACCGATTGTGGTATGCCGCCTGGCTGTACCATGAAGGCGCGGCGGACTATCTGCTGCTGACCGGCGGCAAATTGCCGGGTAATACGACCTCGGAAGCGGAGCGGATGGCCGAAGCATTGCGGCTGATGGGTGTACCTGACGCGGCGATGTTGCTGGAATCAGAATCTATGAATACCTATGAAAACGCGGTACTGAGCAAGCCCTTGTTGCAGGGGCATGATCTGGAGATGGTTTTGCTGGTGACATCGGCGATTCATATGCCCCGGTCGATGGCGATTTTTACGAAGCAGGGTATGGATGTCATCCCGGCGCCGACGGATTATGAGTTTGTGCAGCCAGATTGGGCAGAGGGCGAAAATGCGGGCTGGTTTTATTGGGTGCTGAGCCTGCTGCCGGATGCCAATTCGCTGGAACTGACGACCAGTGTGATGAAGGAGTATGTGGGGATTGTGATTTATCGGTTTCGGGGGTGGTTGTAGGTAGGAGATTGGGAGACTGAGAGATTGAGAGATTACCTAATCTCCTAATCTCCTAATCTCCATTCTTCCATTCTCTGCATAAAAAGCGGCCAACTGCACGGCCGTCACCCGTATCTGTTCACGTAATTCAGATGGGGCGACGATTTCCACGGCCGTGCCCAGCCCCATCAACGCTTCACACGCCGCCTGTGCCGAGTCAAAGGGCAGCGAGAGTGTGGCGTAACCCTGCGCGTCGGTGACTCCCGGTTGGGCCAACAGACCATACAAACTTTCGCCAACAAAGCGCAGCATGTGGGAAATAGCTTCGGGAACAACCCGCACGGTGACGGTATACCGCTCCCGGCGGTTTTCAAATTGGGCGCACCATTGCTCCCAGTAGGCGGCCAGTTGAAAGTTTGGCGGGCGACGGCCGTGTCCCTCTGACAATTCCGCCTCCTGAATACGTGACACGCGGTATGTTTGCGGGTAGGGAAAGTTGGTGAGGCCCACCAGATACCAGATGCCGGCTTTGGCCACCAGCCCCAGCGGATCAACCAGTCGTTTCACCCATTGGCCGTCGGCGCGGCGGTATCTCATGCGCAGGCGGCGGTCGGTGAAGACGGCCGTTTGCACCAGCGATAGAAACGGCGTCGGCTCTTCATGCTGGAACCAGGCCGCCGGGTCCAGGTAAAGCCTTTCCTGGATGCGTTGCGCGTCTTGCTGGAAAGGGGCCGGCAACGAGGCGGTCAGCTTGAGCAGGGCGCTTTCGCCAGCTTTGTCCGCGCCCAGGTCGGCCAGCAGACCAGGCACGGTGAACATGAACAGGGCGCGCACCTCATCTTCCTTCAGGCCGGTCAGGTTGGTGCGGTAGCTCTCCATGAGCATACAGCCCCCCTGTGGCCCGCGTTCGGCATACACCGGCACACCGGAGGCGCTGAGCGCGTCCAGGTCCCGGTAAATGGTGCGGGGGGAACATTCCAGCCGCTCAGCCAGTTCGTCGGCCGTGAGACGGCCGTGTGTTTGCAGCAGCATCAGCAGGGAGATAAGACGGTCGGCGCGCATGGGGGAAGTTTACAGGTGGTGGGAGGGGGTGACAAGGTGACAAGGTGACAGGGTGCGGGGGTGATGGGGTGATGGGGTGACGGATTACCGATTACGGGTTACGGATTACGGATTACGGGTTTCGGCCACTGTGGGTCTAAAAAGGTTTGGATTTCAATCAGGTAGCCGTTGGGGTCGCGGGCGAAGAGTTGGTAGATGTTGAAGTGGGTGTTGCGTGTGGGCGGTTTTTCGATGGGTACATGGTGTGCTTGCAGATATTCATACCAGGCGTCCACTTCCGGGGAGACCAGCGTCAGGATAATACCCTGAGTAGGTGGTAAGCTGCCCGCCTCTGTACTGAGTGCCTGACAAAAACCCAGGTAGGCGTCGCCGCCAGTAGCGTAAATCCGGCAGACGCCCTGGTCGAGGACGAGGGGAAGTTGCAGGATGCTTTCGTAGAACACGGCCGTTGCAGCCAGATCGGCCGTGTACAAAAAAGTTACTTGTTGTTCTATAGGAGGTCGCTGCATAGTAACGATTATACCCTCTAGTTTCTATAAGCTGTTGGCTAAAGCCTCTCCTCCCGTTCTCAATTCTTCGCGTCTCTTCGCGGATCAGAACTGGCGACTCCATTCGCTGGGCCAGCGTTCGACGACGACTTTGGTTTGGGTGTAGAACTCGACGCCGTGCCGCCCCTGGGCGTGCAGGTCGCCGTAGAAGCTCTCGTTCCAGCCGCTGAAGGGGAAAAAGGCCATCGGGGCGGCCACGCCAATGTTGACGCCGATGTTCCCGGCGTCGGCGGCGTAGCGGAAGTGGCGGGCGGTGGCGCCGCTGCCGGTGAAGATGCAGGCCATGTTGCCATAGGCACGGCCGTTCACCACCGCAATCGCCTCGTCCATATCCCGTACCGGCGTCAGGCTGAGCACCGGGCCAAAAATCTCCGTGCGGGCCAGTTCGCTCTGCGGATGCACACCATTGAGGACGGTGGGGAAGACAAAGGTGCCCTCTTCGTAGCCGGAAACATGGCGGCTACGGCCGTCTACCAATACCTGCGCCCCTTCCTGTTCCCCCAACCCAATCAACTGCTCAATCCGGTTTTTGCTCGCCGGGCTGATCACCGGTCCCATTTGCACACCCGCGTCCAGACCATAGCCCACTTTGCGGCTGGCAGCGGCATCGGCGATGGCTTCGGTGAAAGCGGTTTGGGCGTGGCCGACGGTGATGGCCACCGACGCTGCCAGGCAGCGCTGCCCGGCGCAGCCAAAGGCGGAATCGGCCATAATGCGCACGGCCGTGTCCATATCGGCATCGGGCATGATGACCACCGGGTTTTTGGCCCCACCCTGGCATTGTACGCGCTTGCCGTTGGCGGCAGCACGGCCGTAGATGTACTGCGCCACCGGTGTAGACCCCACAAAACTGATGGCCCGCACCGCCGGATGATCCAACAGCGCATCCACCACCTCCTTGCCGCCATTCACCAGTTGCAAAACGCCCGGCGGCAGGTCAAGCTGCGCCACCAGATCAAAAAAGCGCTGCGTGGACATGGGCACGCGCTCGCTCGGTTTGAGGATGAAGCAGTTGCCGGTGGCGATGGCGTAAGGCAGGAACCAGAGCGGGATCATGAGGGGAAAGTTGAAGGGGGTGATGGCGGCGACAACGCCCAATGGCTGGCGAAACATATGTTCATCAATACCGGGGGCGATGTCTTCGTTGTTGAACCCTTGCATCAGGGAGGGGATGCCGCAGGCGACCTCCACGTTTTCAATGCCGCGCCGGATTTCGCCCACGCTTTCGGCATAGGTTTTGCCGCACTCGTTGGTAATGATGCGCGCCAGCTCGTCCAGATGTTCTTCCAACAGCATCTTCAATTTGAAGAGGTATTGGATGCGGTCGCCGGCGGGGGTGCGTCGCCAATCGGGGAAGGCGGACTGGGCGGCTTGCACGGCCGTGTCCACATCTGCCGCCGGTGAAAGAGGGACGTGGCTCAGGGTCACGGCCGTGGCCGGGTTCACCACCTCCAGATATTGTTCAGTGTGGGCATGTTGCCAACGGCCGTTGATGAAATTGCGCAATGTGTAGGCGCTCATGGATGTTTCCTTTGTTGTCATTAGTCCTTTGTCATTAGTCATCAGTCCTTTGTCATTTGCCAATGACCAATGACCAATGACCAATGACCAATGACCAATGACCAAAACCAGTTTGAGAAATCTTATCAAAATTTTACGTGGCCTCTATAGCATACCGATGTCGCATTGTCAAACAAGGGTGCGACCGCTAAAATACCTGTGCGAAATTAATTGGTAGGAACTGAATTATGCCTGTATACACTTATAGATGCCGATCCTGTGAATATGAGTTTGACCGCAATCAGCGAATGTCTGAAGCGCCACTGGTAGATTGCCCCTCCTGCGGCGAGCCGCAGTTGCGCAAAGTTCTCAATTCGGTGGGGGTGGTGTTCAAAGGCAGCGGCTTTTATGTGACCGACAACCGGAATGGTGCGGCAAAAGCAGCCAGCAAAAATGACAACGCCAACAAAGCTGCCACTGAAAGCAAAAGCGATGGCGCGGCTGCTAAGAGTGAATCGAGTACCGAGACGGCTAAAAACAGCGCCCCGGTCGAAAAAGCAGCAGCGGCAGCAGCGTAAACGGCCGTGTTCCCTTATATAAAAAAAGCCTGCACCATCTGTGCAGGCTTTTTAGTGACCACATTACAGTTGAAATCCCCCGGTGGCGGCGACCACCTTCTTGTGAAAATTTTCTACATATTGCTGCAATTGGCCGGACAGAGCCTCCCATTCCGGGCTGTTCAGGGCCGCTCGCATCTTTTCGGCCGTCGGCGCAATGCCACTGGCTAACTTCTGTTCACAATCTCCATACTGCGTATACCACACCTGAATATCCATAATGCCCAGTTTATTCAGGCCAGGAATAAACTCGTGAACCAGAAATTCAAAATACTCTGCTTCCGAATCCGGGCGAATATCCCAGCGCATCAATAATTTGGTGGGCATGATTTATATCCTCGGCGTTAACAGCACCGTTTCCGTTTCTTCCGGCAGATTAGCCAGACTGATTTTTAAGCTCTCTTCCTGGCGCATATCGGTGACGCCCATTTCCTTGAGGAAGCGGTCTACCTCGTCCAGTTCCAGTTGTAATTGAGGTAGGCGATAATGCATAGGGATGACGATATTTGGTTCCAACATGGAGACCAATTCCGATGCCTGGGCTGCATTCAGACTTTGGCCACCGCCAACCGGAACCAGTAGAACATTCACCTGTTCCAATGCCTCAATTTGTGTTTGGGACGGCACGGACTGCATATCACCCAGGTGGGCAACGGTCAACCCGTCATAATCAAACACATAAATCACATTTCGATTGGTTTTGGCGTCGCTGCTGGTGCGGATGCCGGTAATAAAAACACCGCCAATCTCATACTCGCCAGGGCCGGTCAATTGGTGTGTGATCCCACTGACACCATCCACAAAGTTGTGCCCACGTGCGTCGTGACTGATAGTGACGACATCTGCCTTTAACTTAAGCGTAGGCAGCCCCAAATGGCCGTTGTACGGGTCTGTCACCACCGTTGTAAACTTCCGTTCCGTCAAACGAAAACAGCTTAATCCATACCAGGTTAATTCCATGAAAAGCATCTCCTTAACGGCCGTAATTATACCTGATACCTGATATGCGGCGACAAACGGCCGTAAACCAAAAACGGCCCGTCCTCACGCCCAACGATGAGAACGAGCCGCCTGTAATCGCTCACTGCTTACTGCGCACCTTCCCTATCCTTTCAACGCCCCCGACATCAATCCCCGCAGGAAATACCGCCCCAGAATGATATATACAATGAGCGTGGGTAGAGCCGCCAGGAACGAACCGGCCATCTGCACATTCCAGGCAATAATCTGGCTGCCGGCCATATTGTTCAGCGCCACCATAATCGGCCAGTTAGCAGAATTGGTGAGGATGACGGCAAACAAAAAATCGTTCCACGATGCCGTAAATTGCCAGATCAGCACCACCACAAACGCCGGGATAGACAGCGGCAGAAAAATGCTCACATACGTTTGAATCAGGCTGGCGCCATCAATGCGCGCCGCTTCCACCATTTCCGTGGGCACACCGGCATAATAACCCCGAAAAATAAGGGTGGTGATGGGAATGCCATAAATTATGTGCGCCAGCGCCAGCCCCGGAATGCCACCTGCCAGGCCGAGCCAACTCATAAATTGCACAAGGGGGATAATGATGCTCTGGTAAGGGATAAACATGCCAAACAAGATGAGTGGGAAGAGGATGCCCACCCCAGGAAAACGCCACTTGGTCAGGATGTAGCCGTTAATCGAACCAACCATGGCCGAAATCATGGCGGTGGGAATGACCAGCCGAATGCTGTTCCACAGATGAGGGGATAACACTTCATAAGCAGCCCGGAAGTTTTCTACAGCCAGCCCGGAAGGCAAATCCCACATGGTGCGCAGGCTGACTTCATCAAAGTTCTTAAACCCCGTGACCAGCATCACATACATGGGGATCAGGTAAAACATGGAAAAAAAGAGCAGCAAAATGTAGATCAGGGCACGAGTAGGGATACGGCGATATGAAGCGGTCATACTTCTGCCTCCTGGCGCAGGGTGAAATAGAGGTACGGAATTACCAACACAGCGACGGTGATCAGCAGAAAGATGCCAATGGCAGCGCCACGGCCGTAAAACAGCCCATCAAACGTTGTCGTCCACATGTACACGGCCGGCACGTCCAGCGCTACCTGCTTTCCCGCCACCGCTACAATCAGATCAAACACCTTCAGCGAAATATGCCCCAGAATAATCATAGCGCTCAGCGTCACCGGGCGCAGCAGCGGCATAATGATGCGCCGGTAAATCTGATACTCCGAAGCCCCATCAACCCGCGCCGCCTCGCGCAGTTCCTCGGGTATGGCCCGCAGTCCACCCAGGTATAGGGCCATCGTAAAACCGGACATCTGCCAGATGGCCGGAATGGCAATGGCGGCAATGCCCCAGGTCGGCGTGGTATACCATTGGTTGATCAGGAAATCCAGCCCCAGTGAATCAAACAGCAGGTTCAGGCCGCTGATGCGAGAGCCACCGGCCGGATTCATCAGCCAGCGCCAGACCACCCCCGTCACGATAAAGGAGATGGCCATGGGGAACAAAAACAAACTGCGAAAGAACGTTTCCCCGCGCAATCCCTGATCTAACAGCAGCGCCAACACCAGCCCCAGCAGTAGGCAGCCTACCACAAACAACAGCGTGAAAGTGAACGTGTTGCGCACATCAATGTGGAAGCGCGGATCGTTTATCAGGCCCACATAGTTATCCAAACCGGTCCAGGTGAAGTCAGGCGTCAGCCCTTTCCACCGGCTGGTGGATACCCGCAGCGTCCAGAAAATGAAGCCATAAACAAAGATCGCCAGCGCCACAATGGAAGGGGATATGAGCAACACGGCCGTGACCGTATCCCGATCAATCTTTTTTCGATTCATAATGGGGAGGAATTGTAGGACAGGTTGCGTCACCTGTCCTACAATTGATGTTATTTACTGACAAGCACCCGACGCAGCACAGGCAGATACCAGTGCCTCCTGGAACGCAGCCACATCACCGGTGCCCAGGAACAGTCCCAGCGCCGTGTCAATCTCCGCCTTCCAGCTATCGTTAGCTACCACACCATGTGTCAGGCTGCCGACCACACGGTCATTGGCCCAATCATCCATCGCCGACAGCAGGTATTCGCCATACAGACTGCGGTCACCATCGCTGCGGGCGGGGATAGAGCCTTTGACGGGGTTAAAGGCATCCTGCCCTGCCTGCGAGCCGGCTACCGCCAGCCAGGCAATAGCTGCTTCCCGGTTGGGTGCGCCCACCGGCAGCACAAAGCTATCAGACAGGAACTGGAAGTTACCGGCTGTGCCCGGCACCGGCGCCCACACGTAACCCTCCTGTGGGGTCAGGCCCAATTCACGGAAGAACCCTTCCTGCCAGTCACCCATCACATTAAAAGCGGCGTCGCCGTCTACGACCAACTGCCCGGCATCCTGCCAGCTTAACGCCGAAGCGTCACTATTGGTATAGGTCAACGCTTTAGCAAAATCCTCAATGGCTTGTGTCACTTCCGGGCTGCTCCAGTCGTCCGTGCCATTCCAGATCGCGTCGTACCCCTCTGGACCGAGGGATGCCAGCAAAATGGTCTCAAACAGGTGCATGGCCGTCCATTGCTCACCCATTGCCAGTGGTGCATCCATGCCCGTTGCCTGCAATTCGTCCATCGCGGCAAACCATTCATCCAGGGTGGTCGGCATTTCCACGCCATACTCGGCCAGGACAGTGGGGTTGGCCCACAAGACATTGGCGCGGTGAATGTTCACCGGTACAGAGTAGATATCGCCATCCTGGGAGATGAGGGGAATAAGCGTTTCCGGCATCACATCCAGCCAGCCATTTTCTTCATACAGGAAATTCACCGGTTCCAGTTGATTGGCAGCGACGTAAGTGCCGATGAGTTCCTGCCCGGCGTGGCCCTGCCAGCTATCAGGCGGGTCACTGGCTTGCAAACGGGTGGCCAGCACGGCGCGGGCGTTGGTACCGGCGCCACCGGCTACGGCCGCATTGATGAATTCCACATCGGGGTATTGCGCCTGGAAAACTTCGATCATCGCTTCCAGACCGGCCGCTTCGCCGCCACCTGTCCACCAGGAGAAGATTTCAACCGGGCCGCTAACGGCCGTTGTCTCCACCGGCGTCGTTGTGTCAATCGTTTCCTGGTCTGCGCCCGTGGCTGCTGCCGTCAGCGCTGCCTGCAAGTCAGCCACATTGCCGCCAGCCAGATAGAGGCCCAGCGCCGTGTCAATTTCGGACTTCCAGCTGTCGTTGGCTACCACGCCGTGTGTCAGGCTGCCCACCACCCGGTCGCTGGCCCAATCATCCATCGCCGATTGCAGATATTCACCATACAAACTGCGGTCGCCATCGCTGCGGGCGGGGATGGAGCCTTTGACGGGGTTGAAGGCATCTTGCCCTTCTTTAGAACCGGCCAGACGCAGCCAGTTAATAGCCGCTTCGCGGTGGGGTGCGCCCACCGGCAGCACAAAACTGTCAGAAAGGAATTGGAAATTACCATCCGTGCCGGGTACGGCCGCCCAAAGATAATCCTCATTCGGCGCCAGCCCTAATTCACGGAAGAACCCTTCCTGCCAGTCACCCATCACATTAAAAGCAGCGTCGCCATCCACCACCAACTGCCCGGCGTCTTGCCAGCTTAAGGCAGAGGCGTCACTGTTGGTGTAACTGAGGGCTTTTTCAAAGTCGGCCAATGCCTGGGCTACTTCGGGTGTGTTCCAATCGCCGCCTGTCCATAATGTTTCATACCCATCGGGGCCGAGCGAGGCCAGGAGGATGGTTTCAAAGAGGTGCATGGCCGTCCATTGTTCGCCTAAGGCCAACGGCGCTTCCATGCCGGCGGCTTGCAGCGCATCCATGGCCGCGAACCACTCGTCGAGACTGGTGGGCATGTCCAGACCGTTTTCCGCCAGGACATCAGGGTTAGCCCACAAAACATTAGCGCGGTGGATGTTGACGGGAACGGAGTAGATATTGCCGTCTTGTGACATCAAGGGAATGAGGGTATCGGGCATCACATCCAGCCAACCTTCCTCTTCATAGAGGAAGTTCAGCGATTCCAACTGGTTGGCGGCGACGTAGGTGCCGATGAGTTCCTGCCCGGCGTGACCCTGCCAGCTATCGGGCGGGTCATTGGCTTGCAGGCGGGTTGCCAACACGGCGCGGGCGTTGGTGCCGGCGCCGCCAGCCACGGCCGCGTTGATGAATTCTGTATCCGGGTATTTTTCTTTGAAGATGGCGATCATGGCGTCCAGGCCGGCTGCTTCGCCGCCGCCCGTCCACCAGGAGAAGACCTCGACAGCGTCCATGCCGCCTTCGACCGGTTCAGTGGTTTCGGTGGTGGTTTCTTCTGTAGTTTCAACGGCCGTGTCCGTCGTTGTCTCCGTAGTTGTTTGGGTGTCGCCGCCGCAGGCCGCCAACAGCAGCCCAAACAAGAGTAGAAGTACAAAAAGGGTAAATCTCGATTTTTTGACTTGCATTGCGTTTCTCCTCAATCAAACAAAAAGGGGTGGATAAAATGCCGCCACCGGGAAATAGGGTGCGACAAGTTTACTGTACTGCTGATCCGCCTGGTTCACAATGCCTTTTGTGCCACGTTGCTGACAGCGGTGTGACATGGGGCGGTAATTCGTCATCCGTAACCCGTAATCCGTAATCGGTAATCGGGTATAATGCGGGCAGGTTTGTATGCCCGCAATGGTGCAGTGTGCGCGGGAAAGGATGAGAACGATGGAACAGTTGAATCTTCTCCCATTGACGCCACAAGCGGAGGCGGCAATGTGGTTTGCCTACCACGAAGCGGTACGGTTGCATCACCAGGAATTAGGCACTAAACATATTCTGATTGGCCTGATTGCGGCGCGCGAGAGCGCGGCCGGGAAAGTTTTGTACCGGCTGGGGTTGGAACTGGAACCAACGCGCCGCATGGAAGAACGTTTGAAACATACGGACGAATTAAAAGAGCCGGTCAAACCGGAATTGAACCAGCCGGCCAGAGAACTGCTGGAAATTGCCCTGAAAGAGGCCAGAGAAACTGGCCAACAACAAATTAGCACAGGACATCTGCTGCTGGCATTGACAAAAGTGGAAAATGGGGTGGCGCTGGACACGCTGCGCCACTTTGAAATTACCCCGGAACAGGTGCAATCATATCGCCAGGAGTTGCTTTACGGAGGCGGCTAAGACCGTCAGGGTTTGAGAAAACCCTGACGGTCTTAGCCACTACTACCTTTGCACCACGCCTAGTTCGTGCAGGGTTTCCAGGATGTGGTCGCGGCTGATGGGTTTGGGCAGGAAGCGGGTCGCACCCAGGGCGTAGGCCAGGTCGGGATCGTTGAAGACGGAGCAAACGATAATGGGGATGGTGGCGGTGGTGGGCTGGCTGCGGAGGGTTTGCAGGATTTCCCAACCGCTTTTGCCGGGCATCATTACATCCAAAATCAAGGCATCAGGGATGAGTTCTTGGGCCAGTTGCAGCCCCACCGCGCCGCTGGTGGCGGTGACAACACGGCAGGCGTGGCCGGTGAGGTAACGGTCGAGCAGTTCCACCAGCCCTTCATTGTCATCTACCACCAGGATGAGGGCACCGCTGTTGCTCAGGTTGAAGACGAGGGCACGACGGCCGTCTACCCCTCCTTCCTGCCGCACCACCCAACCCAATCGCCCGATGAGCTGGTCTAATACATCGTCTAAAATCTCCGGCGCGGCGCTGGTCTGGGGGGTGTAGCCGATAGTCAAGGTGGTTTGCGCTTCCCGCTGCGCCAGCCGGACATGCACACTATTTTTCTGGGCAGTCCTGAGAATGCGGCTGAAAATGCTGACAAAAATTTGCCGGGCCACGGCCGTGTCCACCGGCACAATCACCGGCGTCTCCGGCAGTTCCCACCCAAACGCCATGCCCACCGACTGCGCCAATGGCTGCACGGCCGTATGCGCCTCGGTGAGTAACGGCCGTATATCCGTTGGTTGCAAGTGCGTTTCCAGGTGGGCCATTTCGGATTGGACAGAGGAGAGTTCTTGTGCAGAAGTGGAGGGATGAGGTGATGGCGGCGAAGATGGCGGCGAAGACGCCGGGGGGAGGCGGTTCCAGAGGAGAGCGGCCACGCTCTCTTCGCCGCGCCGCAGGGAGCGATGCGCCTGGCGGGTGGACAGCCCCAGCCGGTTGGCCGCTTCCTGTACGGTAATGCCCTCGATGTAACGCAGGTGCAGCAGATGGTAGATGCGGGCGTCGGGCGTATCCTGGCCGGAGCGGGCGTCGGGGCTGAGGGTTTCCACGGCCGTGATCAATTCCCGCCGCAGTTGGTGGCTGGCCGGTTGGCTGCTTTGCGGTCGTGCCCCGGCCACCTGCTGCGCCAGTGGCAGCCGCTGCAAGAAAGCAAAATCATACAAGTGATCCAGCGCCTGCTTCACCTGTTCGATAAATTCGTCCGAGGGAGTGTCTTGTGTTTGGAGCATAAGGAAAACGAAGTCCGAAGCCCGAAGTCGGACTTCCGATTACGAATTACGGATTACGAATGACGGGTCTCAAACTCTTCAAAATTGCCTCCAGATAGCGTAGTGTATCGCCGGGGTGCCAGGGAGCGGCCTGGCTTACCCTGATCTGGCTGCCCGCCTGTGCCAGCCGGTCTTCCACAAAGTTAGTTGCCGTCAGCAAAATAACGGGCACATCAGCCAGCGCCATATCAGCCTGCATGGCCGCCAACACCGCCAGGCCGTCCATTTGGGGCATGATCAAGTCCAAAATCACCAGGTCGGGCCGTTCTTGCTGCATGGCGTTGAGGGCGGCACGGCCGTCATACGCCACCTGCACCACCAACTCCGCCTGAATCGCGGCCAACCCTCGCTCCACCAACTGGCAAACGCCGGGATTATCGTCCACCACCAGCACGCGCTGCATCGGTCCGCACTGCGCCATTTCCGCCCGCAACTGCTCAAAATTGATCGGCTTTGTCAGACAGGCAACCGCGCCTAATGTGTCGGCCATCCACGCCTGGCTGGGCAGCGAACATTCAATGATAGGGATGGTCAGGCCGTCCACCCATTCCAACGGCGCCGTCTGCCCCGGTGGCAGATTGTAAATAGCTGCCAGCGGGTGATAGGTGGCGATTTGTGCGGCCATCCCGGTGGGGCTGCCCATGGGAATGATTTCAAATTCGGTCAGATGGCGCTGCATCAGGCTGATAACCAGCGGGTCGGGGTCGGCGGCAAGTAGATACGGCCGTATCGTCTGTGGCAACGGTTCAATGGGGCGGGTCTGGTATGGTTTGGGCAGCGGGCGATGATGGGGCAGCGGCAGGCTGAAAGCAAAGGTGGAGCCTATGCCCGGTTCACTTTTGGCCCAGATACGGCCGTCGTGCGCTTCCACAAAACGCTGGCAAATGGCTAAGCCCAACCCCGCGCCGCCATGCTCCCGACTGAGTGAATGATCCACCTGGTAAAACTCGGTGAAGATGTTGGCCAATTGCTCTGGGGCAATGCCCGGGCCGGTATCTTGTACCTGAATGATGACTTCGTCTACGGTCGTTTGCGCTCGCAGCGTCACCACACCCGTTTCTGTGTAGCGGCGCGCATTGTTAAGCAGGTTGAGCACCACCTGCCGGACCCGCGTCTGGTCAACCTCTAGGACAGGCAGGTCGGCTGGTATTTCCAGCCGCAGGGCAATGTCGGGTGAACTCTCAAACAGGTTGGTGACAATGGCCGCTGTCTCTTGTAGCAGGGGGCCTAACGTCGTCGGCTCTTTGTGCAGCGTGAAACCAACCATTTCAAAACGGGACAGATCGAGAATGTCATCAATCATCCCTAACAGGTGGCGGCTGTTGCGGTAAATCTGGTAGATGTCGCGCATCAGTTTGGGCGGCCAGCTTTCACTGCCATATACTTCCGGCGATAGCACCATCACCTCACTGAAACCGAGGATGATGGCCAGAGGAGTGCGTAATTCGTGGCTGATGTTGGCGGCGAATTGCTCCTTGAGGCGTTGCGCTTCACGCAGTTGTTTGTGCGCCAACAACAGTTCATTTTCGGCGTGTTCACGCAGGTCGTTGACAATTTTGAGCGACTTATTAACCAGGCGCAGGTCGGCTTGTTGGCTGCGTGTGGTGTCCAGCAGGGCAGCGGCGCGCTGGTTCATGTGCCACACCCAGTCCAGGGTGATGGTAAGCTGGCGGGCGGTGAGCCAGGCTGCCGCCAGCGCCAGCGCCAGCACAGTGAGAACGCCGGTGAGGTCATAAACGCGGCTGCCCTGGTTGGTGAGCCACACGGCCGTACCGCCCACAATTACGACCGTGACCACCTCACCACCGCTGACCAATACGGCCGTGACAAAAATGAGAATGGCGCCCACAAACGGCAGCCAGGCCACCGGAAAGAGTACCATCATCACCGCCAGCGCCGCGGCCAGTCCCCAGGCCAGTAACCGCCGTGCCCACCGGGGGCGCCTGGTATTAAGCACCAACGCCAGTAAGCACAAGCCGGTTAATCCTGTCCAATAAAACAGCATGTCCAGGGGAAAACTGACCGGCGGATCATAAAACAGCAGCATCAACTGGGCCGTCACCAGCGCCAGCAAAGCAATACGGGTAGTCAACTGGCCGCGTAAATCGTCCAGGTTATCCCGGATGCTATCCGGCGGGAAAAGGGTAGGTTTGGGAATGAGACCAATCATGGGTTTGTGTTATGGGGATGGGGGGATATTGGGTTCAATTATTATCTCAATACCCCCATGCCCCACTATCGTCTCCGATTGCTTGACGCCTCAAACAAAATTATAGAACGCCAGAAGCATCGTTAGAAAAGCTGCCTATAGTTACCACCAAGCACTCCTTTGGCCGGTCAGGGTTAATAACCACCAGCCAGGTGGAAAATTAACAATTGAGAAACCAACCGGGCGCCAGGGACATCCCGCCACTTTCAAGATTGAATTTCGCACACATAACGAGATGAAAGGGAATTTACAATCAGGAAGATATGGGGTGGCCGAGGCCGTAAAAATCCCCGGCAGCGTACCCGCTACGCTGCCGGGGATTTTTATTTGTAGGCGACAAAACGGCCCCACATGGAGGCGTTGTCTACGCCCCGTTGCAGGAAAGCGGCGATGTAGTAACGGCCGTTGCCCGCCGCCGCGATCTCCTTGCCCAAATTCTCCGCATGAACAATCCCCTTCGGGAACAAATTCAAGTGCATGTCCTGGTAATACTTATCCAGCGGATACATCTCGTCCCAATCCTGGCCGAACTGGTCAATGAGTTTCTGGTTGGCTTCGGCAAACGTTTTGGGGTGCCAGTTGCGCTGGATGGTGTTCATGGGGTGTTCCATGGCCACACAGTCAATGCCCAGCCACTTGATCTGGCGAGTAATGCACCAGTCGCCAAAGTCCGGCGAGGGGCCGGGATGTTTGATCATGTAGCGGAATTCGTCGGAGTCGGGGCTGTTCCAGCCGTAACGATACCAGCCGGTTTTGATGACCAGGATATCGCCGTCGTGCAAATCTACCCGTTCTTCAATCATTTGTGGCGTGTAGACACTGGAATTGCTAACCACGTCGGAGATGTCCACGATAACGCCAGGGCCATGCCAGTAATCGAGGGGCACCTGGCCGATGGTGCGGCCGGCGGCCCAGAAATGTTTTTCGCCGTCCATGTGGCTGGCCAGGTGGAAACTGGCGCGGCAGTGGGCGTTGTTGCGCCCCAGGCCGAAGTATTGCCCGCCGACACGCTTGGTGTATTTGATGCTCAACGGTTCGTAGTTGGCCCACTGCGGCGTTTGCACGCTGAAGGGCAGGGTCATATCCAGTGCTTGCGTCTGCTGCATGGCGGCGAAGAAGTCGGTCTGGCTCATGCCGTCCGGTGCTTGCAGAGCGACGGCGCGGCACCAGGCGGATTCCACTTCCATGAAGGGGATGGGCTGAATCATGATCCAGGCGCGCTGATTGCTCAGTTCGGCAATCTGCCCGCCCAGAGATTCGGCCAGCAGCAGCCCGGCTTTGGGCATGGAGATGTGCGTCAGTTCGTGGTATTGGTCGGGCGGGAAAAGGTCGTCCCAGGCGGCCCCGTGTGTTTCTTTTAATTTGGCTTCGGCTTTGTCAAATTCACGGCCGTGCAAATTCCGTATATTCGTGTTCATCGGATGTTCGGCGCAGCCACAATCCACGCCAATCAGCTTCAATTTCATGTCCAGCGCCCATTGGAAAAAGTCCGGCGAAGGGCCGGGGTGGCGCACGTAATAACCAAACTCCTTGTTTTCAATGCTGCCCTGCGCCTGTGGGTTGGGCGTATCCGGTTGATCCCAGGCGTATTTGTGGTAGCCGGTGTTGATGATGAGAATGTCGCCGGGCTTTACCTCTACGCGGTCGGTAATCATCTGCGGTGTGTACAGGCTGTAATCAGAGACGGCGTCGCTGATGTCCACGACCACGCCTTCACCGCACAAGGCGCTGAGCGGGATGTCGGCAATAGCCTGCGCCCCGGAGTGGAAGGCGCGTGGCCCCACCAGGTGGGTGCCTGTGTTGTTGCTCCATTCGATAAGCTGCCCATTGGCCCCCTGCCCACCGCCATAAGCGCCGGTGAGCCGTTTGAAAAAGTGGACTTGCAGCGGCATTTCGCCGGGCCAGGGTGGGGTGAAGATGCTGAGTGGTTGGGTCAGGTCAAACCATTTGGCTTGACTAAGGGTCTGGATAATTGTGTTCATCATATTCTCCTTCGTAAATACGTTCGTAGTAGGCGATTCATCGCCTGCTAACGGCACTAAAGTGCCTACTACGAACGGTTATTGTAACGCTGCCGGGGTAGGGGAACAAAGGGGGCGGGCTACGGCCGTGACCCACCCCTCTCATTGCGCTATACTGTGCCCGTAAACAGACCGTCACCGATCCATACAACCTCGTCACCACATAAATTCTTGCGGAGAGAAAAATGAAATCATCCCGTTGGTCTCACCTGGTTTCACTGACATTCTTCAGCCTCTTGATCGTATTTGCCGCCCTCTTTATCCTCTGGTCAAACGCTCATGCCGCCCGGCTGATGGATGGCGCCGGTAACTGCGGTAACTTTGCCGATGCCATTCAACTGGCGCAGGACGGCGATGAAATTACCCAAATGTTGCCCGCCAGAGATTCTGGTGGCGCGGTGATCACAAAAAATCTGCGCATCAGCGGCGGCTGGTTTCCTACGCTAAACTGTGAGGAACCGAATCAGGTTTTTACCGACCCGGTGGAGTTTTTTAGCTATGGTTTCACCTACAACGCCCCGGCTGAACGCTCCGAACTCAACCACAATGGCTCTGTGTTAGTAATTGAGGACGCAAATGACCCCGGCTTTCCCAATCTGAGTAAGCTGGTCATAGATAACATGATCTTCCGCACATCGGGATCGCCCTTAAATGGCGGCGGTATTACCGGGATCATTAGCGATCAGGCCGAGATTCATCTGGATAACAATCTCTTGAATGGTAATTTTGTCTTAAACAATGGCGGCAGCCTTCGGCTGGCATTACATGGCCAATCTCATTTGTTTATTGAAGATAGCCAGTTTATCACCAACACGGCCGATGTAAACGGCGGTGGGCTTTACGTGGAATTATGGGACAACTCGCGTTTAACGATTATCAACAGCGCCTTTTACTCTAACACAGCCTTGAATGGGGGCGGACTGGAAGTTCACGTTCATGACGGCAGCCAACTCATTATTAGCAATACACACTTTACCGGTAACAATAACTACAGCTCGTTGGGCGTGGGCGCTGGTGGGCGTATCTTTGTCAATGGGGGTCACGTGGCCATCAACGGCAGCACTTTTCAGAATAATGTGGCTGGTGAAAGAGGCGGGGGATTATACGTGCAAATGGATGGCGGCAATGTTAGCATTGTCAATAGCCAGTTTAGTGGCAATGAGGCCAGCACCGCCGGTGGTGGCTTGTATGTAGAAAGTGTGGGGAACGCACCGGCTCACGTGAGCCTGGTTAATACTCATTTCGCCGGCGACACGCCCAACGCTTATCAATTTGTGCAAAGTGGGAGTGGGACATTGCACACGGCCGTACTCGATCACACCACCTTCCTACCCGTCATCCTCGACAATCCGACTTATTCAGAACAGGCCCGCATCCTGAGCATTACTCTGGACGAAAACTTCAATTATCTGGTCGAATTTGAGACTAATTTTCAACCGGACGTCCAGCATGTACACGTTCACTTTTTCTTCGACACGGTAGCTCCTGAAGATGCCGGTGTACCCGGCAGCGGCCCCTGGATTTTGTATGGCGGCAGTTCCCCCTTTACCGGCTATAACTATGCCGACCGCCCGGATGGGCCTTTTGGCGCTGAAAAAATGTGCGTTTTGGTAGCCAACCCTGACCACTCGGTGCGCCTGAACACCGGGAACTGCGTCAAACTTCCATAAAGTTGGAGGGTTGGCATGGTGCAGATGCCACCCCTCATGCCGCCACCACGTTCTTAAACTTGATGCCGCCGCGCACAATTTTGCTTGCACCCGTCAAAGTAAATCCGGCGCGCAATAAACCATAGGCCTGTAAGTAATATAAAGGAACCATCACGGCCGTCTCCGCCACCAATACCCTGTCTGCTTGATGATAGAGATTGAGCCGTTCTTGATGGTCTGTTACCCCAGGTATGCGTTCAATGATCGTGTTAAACTGTTCAACATCCCAACCCAGGCCACTGAATGGCCCTTCTGTTTGTCCGGCTATACTTAAAATATCATTTGGGTCAGGATAATCCAGACCAATTCCCATCAATACCATATGGGCTGCACCTTGCTGCATCAGGGATAGTGCCTCTACAGAAGGCACATTTTCTAAGACCGTCACATCAACACCCAGATGTTCACGCCAATTTTCCACCAGAAAAGCGGGAGTTTGTTTAAACCCGGATGGCGCAACCAGCCGAATGTCTGGCAGAATCGCCAGACCATCTGGCAGGGACTTCTCAAGCAAGGTTTTAGCAGTCTGCACCGCGAAAGGCAGACTTATCTCTGGTGAATGTCCGGCCATGCCCGGAGGCGCTAACCCCCCGGCTGCCGCTCTCTGGACGCCATTCCAAACAGATTGAACGAGTGCTTTTTTATCAATACTCTGGGCAAATGCCCGGCGCAATAACGGCCGGTCAAACGGTGGGCAATGACAGGCAAATCCCAATATAAATGTGGATAAATCCTGCACCAGATATGTTTCTGCCGGGTAATGGGTAAAGAGGTCCGCCTGATCATCTACACGACACCAGTCAATGTGACCCGCCAGGTATTCTTCAAAACCAGGATGTATAAATTTAAGGACGATGTTTTCCAGATTACCGGCCATAAATCGGTGATAGGTAGGGTTCCGCACCAGCCGGATCTCTTCGTCGCTCCCGTCGTCGCTCTGGCGGCCGCTCTCGCCAATTTTCAGTTGAAACGGGCCGTTACTCACCAGATTTTGTGGCTCGCTCCACCTGCTGCCTGCCTGTTGAATGAGGTGGGCCGGTTGGGGGTAGGTAATGGGGTCAGCCAATAAGTAGAGAAAATAATGCGAAGGCGATTCGAGGCTGATTTCCAGTGTTAAGTCATCTATGGCTTTGATGCCGATTAAAGCGGGGTCAGCGGTTTGCCCATGATAAAAAGCCGCCGCGCCGGCCACCAAAAAAAGCTGGTAAGCTAAATTCGCTTCGGTTTGTGGGTCTAAATTGCGCCGCCAGGCAAAAACAAAGTCATGCGCCGTCAGGGGATGTCCGTCGCTCCATTGCAGGTTTGGCCGCAGCCTGAAAAGATATTGTTTACCACCAGCCAGCACTTCCCATCGTTGGGCCACCGCCGGAATCAGGTTCCACTCGTCGTCAACTTCCACCAACCCTTCAAACAGATTTGCCAGAAGCTGTGAGGTTTCACGGGCATCAGCCTTGCCGGGGTCGAAATGAGCATATTTTTTGATAATCCCCCAATGAAAGAGACGTTCCTCATCAGACGGTATGCCTTCGGGCTGCGCGCTTTCAATCGTTAGTCGGGCGCGTTCAAACAGGGTGAAAGCCATTTCATAGTAATCTTGGGCTTTGCTGAAATCCAGGGAATTGGATCGGATTTGGGCCAGTTTCAAGTAGATTTTGGCTTGTTGCTCAATGGTGGAGATGTCTACGGCCGTGTCTGTCTGGCCCAACATGGCTAAGATTTTGTGGTACAGCGCTTCCGCCTCTTCATTGGCATAGAGTAAACGGGACTGATCGGCGGTATGGGAGTAATAATAAATCGCCTTGTCCAGCGCTTCCGCCTGCTCCCAATGATAGGCCAGGAAGGCCACCTGCTCGGCGATGGCCGCCGGGAACAACTGCTCAAATGCTTCGGCCACCTGCCGGTGGTAGGCGCGGCGGCGTTCGTGCAGCAGCGTGCTGTAAGCCCCCTCCTGAATGAGCGCATGGCGAAAGGTGTGCGCCGCGCCCAGGTCAGCCTGGTCAGGGCGGATGTAGTCCTGCCCTTCCAGTTCCGCCAGCAGGTTGTCCACCTGCTGCTCGGCGGTGCTGATGCGGGCCAATACCTGATCCAGAAACGTTTTGCCGATCACCGCCGCCAGTTGCAGCGTGTGGCGCGTCTCCACCGCCAGCCGGTCTAGCTGCGCCAGCAGTAATCCCTGCACCGAGTTGGGTAAATCCAGGGCGTCCAGTTCCACCTGTGCCAGGTCATCGGCTCTGGTTAGCTGCAAGGTGCGCACCAGTTCCACCAGGAAGAGGGGGTTGCCGCCGCCTTTGGCCACCAGATAATCCACTACCGGCGGCGGCAGGTGGGGGGCCTGGGTGGTGATCAGAGCGGCGGCGGCGGCAGCGCTGAGTGGGGCCAAAGTGAGGCGGGTGAGGGGCAGCACGGCCGTGTCCCATCCCCAGACCATTTCCCAGGCGCGGGTCTCCATCTCCGGGCGCAGCGCCAGCAGCAGCAGCAAGGGCAGTTCGGCCGTCAGGGGGGCGATGCGCTCTACCAGTTGCAGCGACGTGGGGTCGGCCCATTGCACATCATCCAGCACCAGGACAACGGGATAGTGGCGGCACAACTGGCGCAGCAGGTCAGGGATGAGTTCAAACAACTGCCAGCGGCGGCTCTCCCCGGCCAACCCTTCCAGGCGGGCGGCCACTTCGTCGGGCAGGGGCAGATTCATAAACGCCGCCAGGTAGGGATAGACGCTTTCCAGCCGCGCCGCGCCAAATAGCTCTGCGCAAAAGTCGCGCAGACGTTGGCTGGTCTGGTGCGGCGTGGCCGCGGGCGGCAGGTTGAGCAGGTCGCGCAGCAGTTCGATGAAGAGGTAGCCGGTGATGGTGTGGCCGTAGGCCAGGCTGATGCCGCTGGCCCATATGCCCCCGGTGCGGTCAGATTGCCAGGCCGCTTCCGTTTCGGTGCGCACATTGTCCAGCAGCAGCGTTTTGCCCTGCCCCACTTCGCCGATGATGGCGAGGATGCCGCCGGTGTTCGGTAATCGGTAATCGGTAATCGGTGATCGGTTACTGATTACCGATAACCGATTACCGATTACCTCTAACTCTTCGTCGCGGCCAAACAGGCGCTCGACGCGGCGGGGTTGGCGGGTGGGTGGTTCGTAGGTGATGGCGGTGTAGATGTGGATGGGGGCGGCTTTGCCTTTGACCTGGATGAGGCCCAGGTCGGTGACTTTGAGGGCGGGGCTCAGCTGGCTGCGCACGGCCGTGTCCAGCAATAGTTGGTCAGCGGCCGCGTTTTGCATCAGGCGGGCGGACAGGTTAATGGCGTCGCCCATGGTGGTGTAGTCGTGGCGGTGGGGGGAGCCAACCGGCCCGGCAAACACGCGCCCGCCACTGATACCAATGCGCTGCATGGTGATGAAGGGCAGGCGGCCACATTCCGCCTGCAAATCCAGGGCGCAGCGGATGGCCCGTTCTTCCTGCTCTTCCACACTGCGCGGCGCGCCAAAGATGATGTGCAGCAGGCTGCCTTTGTCCCCGGTGATGAGGCGGTTGAGACGGCCGTCGTACCGCCCCACAATCTCTTGCGCCAGGCTAAAATAGCGTTGTAATTTGGCGGTAATATCCGGGTCAGCGTCGTAATCCAGCCCATGAAACTGCACAAAGAGGCTCACCACCGGCTTCAGTTCGGCCACCTGCGTTTGCCCCGCTTGCAGCGTCTCCACAATGGCGCGGGGCACATAAGCCGCCAGTTCCGCTACCAACTCTTCCGCTGTGGCCGGTCTCCCCCCTTCTGCTATGGCCGGTCTCCCCTCTTCTGCTGTGGCCGGTCTCCTGACCGTGCCACCCGGTCTTTCTGCTATGGCCGGTCTCCCCCCTTCTGCTGTGGCCGGTCTCCCGACCGTGCCACCCTCTTGCTCTCCCGACCACGCAATTTCCAGCGGCGGCCAGGGTTTGGCGCGAGCAACGCGGCGCAGTTTCCCCACCACCGCCACCCCCTCGCGCCATGCCTGCACCGTGACCACATCCCCCACCACCTGCAAGGTGGCCGCGTCGGCCATGATGTCGCCCGGCTCGGCGTGGTGTTCATTGTCGGCCATGCGGTCCAGCGTGGCCCCGGCCAGCACATCTTCAAAGCCATAAGCAGGCAGCCCCAGGTTAAACCGTTTCACCGGGCCATACGTGAGGCCGATTTTCATGCGCAGGGTGACGGGGCCGATGGGGGTGGGGATACGGCCGTGCTGCTGCATGACCCGCTGCATCCGTTGGGCGGCAGTGAGGGCGCGGTGGACAACGGCCGTGTGCCGGCTCCCTTTCTCTCGCCCAAACCAGACAATCAGGGCGTCGCCGCCAAACTTGATGACGCTGCCCCGGTAACGATGAATCTGGGCGATGAGCGGCGTGAAGACCGAATCCAGAGCGCGGGTCAATTCTTCCGCGCCATGATCGGCCTGTAAACCCTGGGTCAGCGCCTCTGTCAGCGGCGTAAAACCGGAAATGTCGGCGATGAGGGCCACGCCATCGCTCGCCAGCGGCGCGCCGGTCAGGATATGATTTACCCGGTCATGAGGGATGTAGGCGGCTAAGGAGGCAATGAGGTCGGCGGTCATGGGTGTTACTGTAGCAAAAGAACGGGGGAGAACCAAGTGTTGTTGATTGACAAAACGGCCGTTTTCCTTCATATTTTGGGCAACTTATCCACTCGCGCGGCAGACGATCGTAGCTGTTCCTGTCGCCCAACAACATAAGGAGCTAAAAGATGCCAACCAAATATAATGTTATTTCTCGCTGACGGCCGAAACCGTGAATGCGACCAATATCACCAACATCAAGCCGTTGTTCTCCCCGGCAAAGAGTTCAAAAAGACGCTCAATAACGCCGAATTCCAAAAAGTTGGGTAAAAACCAAAGGTGCGACGCACTTTTGAAGTGCGTCGCATCTGGGCGGTAAAAAAGTTCTTTAAGCAACTTTTCTGATTAACTTAAAGAAGGTGGTTGTGATCTACAAAACAGTAGTCGGAAATGATGGAAGTTTAGAAAAATGAGTGGATGGAAACGATTAATCCCGTTCTTGGGGGGAATGGAATCGAGGCGTGATATCACCTTCAAGTCGTCCATCTTTTATCCGATAAGCACCATTTATTTCCAGACGTCCTTTCCAGTCATCATCTCTAAATCCGCCCCCTATTAATTGTTTCTCACCCAAGATTGTCCACAAAATCGCCAAGTTGTTTTCTTTCAAGAATTCTAGAAAAGCATCCCAATCAATCAAGGTCAGGCTAGGCCCTTTATTTTGTACTGACGGATCAAAAACAATCAACTTACCAGACCTATCAAAATATTGACCTTCAACCCCTTGCCAGTGGAGTTTCATCTGTTCAACTATGTACTGGTTTGGAAGGCTGATACTTATTCCTGCATCTACTGAGCAATCATAACCACTATCATCTTTAGCACATCTATCCGTCGTCGGCATGATAGGCTTGGGAATACGACCATATGGTTCGCCCTTTTGCCAACCAATTGTCCGCATGTAAGGATCATTGTAGTATTCATAAGCGGGAGACCAGTAGAATTCGCCCAGAAAAACTTCATTGTAGAGTGCGCTTGTTTCGGGCATCCATCGCCCCATGTAATTCTGCTCCTTTGCCCAAGTGAGCAATTCATCTATGTCGTCATTATTGACAAGATAACTTCGGAGTATGTACCAAATCTGACGGCGGGACAGATCATACTTATCTTCTTCTGGCGGCGTTGGTTGTTCCCATTGGTAATGACCATTAAGAGCTAACCATTTAGAATCATCTTTTGGATTTACAACTTTAATGAGAGTCTTGATCTCAGGCAAATCACTAAATGCTTGTAACCAATCAACATCTTCTACTAAGGCTTCCCATGAATTGTAGTTGTTCGGAAACCACCATGTAGTGGAATGTATCTTCCAACCATCACCCCATCCGGTTTCTTTTATGATACAAGATGGATCTATATCTCGGATATTGAGTTGCCATGGCCCATTGTACTGATGTTTATATTGATCTTCGGAATACTCATCCCGAAACTGAAAATTGTCCGCTAACCTTGCCAGAAACTCGTGATAAGCTATCCACTGATATTTCTTCCCAATACGTTCAGCCTTTCGCGCCTCTCTATAATTATTTTGATTCCGATGTCTATCAAACGAACCGAATCGCTTAACCGTCCAACCCAGATCGAATACTCGCTTTACAATCCATCTTTGCGCAAGCGATAAATCAAAATACGGTGGCTCTACTCTCAGAAAAGGATCATTAAGATATGGAATAATGTCAGCTTCAAAAATTTCTTTCTGGGTTGAGTTCAATGTTTGAATAAAACCACCTTTGACCGATTGCAGGTCTGCCGCAATTTCGTTTATGGCCGTAATATCAACTTCATCCGCAAATCGTTGAGCAACATGTGGAATCTCATCATCTTCTTTCCCATTGTTCAAGTAGTTAAACAAGATTTCCTGTTCATTTGAGGCAAGTTTTTCAAGAAATGATTCCATCAATTTGCTTAATTCATCTTGTCCTTGTTTCTGCTGAATTTGATACTGTTGCCAGGCCTTATATTGTTTTTTTGATAAGGAACTAATGAAAGAAGTGAACTTTTCTTTCGAAGATTGCCATTTTGGTTCGCTAAGAGGAAGTGATAGCCAACTTGAAGGCTTGAAATTTGTACCAATTATGTAGCGACTGAAATCACCCATGTTCATCACTGAAGAATATATTCCCATTCCCCCACGTTCAGCTTCTGGTGTATCTTTCCAATAATTGCTGGGTTTGATTTCTTCGGATTCTGGAAGTCTTGAAAACCATTCACTCCCATATGGCGGTCGAATTCTATCTACCTCGATTTCCAATTCTATCCCCCTGTACAGAGCATATTCGATGACGCCACGAGCATAATCACGTAGTAGGATGTGAGGTGGAGGCGTATTATCCCGAAAAATCCATTCATAAATCTTCTGTGCCAAACCTTCAATTTGGGTATCATTAACACTTCGCAAAGCGCAACCATAGGCGACTGCATATAGCCGTTCGGATATATAAGGATCATTCACATTCCGAAACTGCTCTAGCACCTTTGACAAAACATGAAGGCGACTTGTAAAGAGATTGACCAAGGCTTTTGTAGCCCTATCACGCAAGAAGCGGTTGGATGTCGCCAAAAACCAAGTCAATGCCACTCCGCAAAGGCGAATTGATTCATCATCAATATGATGCTTATTTTCGGGTGACCAAGCCCAATCTACCAACCGATCTACGGCATCATGTGCCCCATATTGGTAATGCAGAAAGATAGACCACCAAGCATCTCGTTCCGCCATCTCATCTTTTATCAACCGCGCATGAAGAAACTCTGCATTATAAGGGTGGTCAAGGTTAGTTGCCACAGTTAGCAATGCGTTGAGTATCTGATCATTTGCGTCAGATCTCTGGCTGGCATACTTGTTAAGATAATCGCGTGTGACATCCACAATAGCCTTTGGGTTTCGCCAAATTAGACTCTGAATAAAGCCTTGTCCAACATAATAGAAGTCTGCCATCATTGGTGCGACTTCAGGCAGTTCTTTGCCGATTAACTCTGGCATTTGGATGCATAAAGCTTCAATCGCTCCCCTGTGCCGCCACTCCTTCTCAGTTAGAAAAGCCAATGGCTGACCGGGCATAAAGGCTTGTTCTGGTGAATTAATATCAAGGTGTTTATCGAGCAGATGATTGACGATAATATGATCAGAAAACTTTTCATACGCAAATTGAACAACTTCGACCCATTCATCTTGCCCTAGAAAACGGCCGTTTTTAACTAAAACCCCCTCTGAAATGAGATGTCTATAAAGAGAGTTTTCATAATTTCGTCCAGGTAAAATTTGATTAATAATCTGTTCTGCATTGTCTAGCAGTAGCCAATCTTCTTTTTTATCGGCCATCGCTTCAGCAAGTCGATCAAGCGCTTGCCAGACGATTTGACGTCCAAAGTCAAAACCACAATACTCAGACTGGGAAAGTTTCTTGTTGACCGTACCAATAAAGAATTTGAAAACGGCCGTAATGCCATGCAACCCAACAGGAAACTTCGATTGATTGCTTTCATGCAGCCCTTTACATAGCAGTTTTAGAAAAAGCGGATTCTGAAATTCTGGAATTAATAGTGGGACAGAAGGTTGTTCAATTCCATAAAAGTCAAAAAATGTGCGAGCAGCCTGATATTCATGTTCAGCAAAACCAAGATGTTCAGCCCGAATAAGCTCCTTATCTACCAACTCATCGGCGATGACAACATGTTCATAAGAGGAACGCACACTTACTGCTAGGCTGATCCAGGGATAGCGCGTAAGAGTTTGTAATAAAGCGGGTAGATGACTGGGCCAAATTTTCTTGCCCTCACCCTCATTCAAAGCATCGATCATTATGAGTGCTTTTGAGTTTCTTGCCTGGGCAACGGCCTGGAGTGCTCCTAAAAAATCATCTCTAGTTCTTGTTTCCGGCAAACCTAATTGATGCATTATTTGGGACCACGGCTCTGCTTGTGTAAATCGCTGCCCCATTAGCAAAATAGTAGGTAAACCGTTAGCAATTCGCCTTTTCGCAATATCACAAAACAGATGGGTCTTTCCCTGTCCTGCTTCTCCGCATAAGAGTAACGCTGGTAAATTACAAAGTTTAGCTTGTAAGCCTTCAGAGAAATCACGCAAGTCACGTATATTTCGGTTAAATCGGTGAATATAACCGCTTATATCTCTGTATCTCCGGTCTTCATTAGAGTGTGAGGGCTTTTCTTCTTGCCCCTTTCTCTCATCCGTCGCATGTTTTTCAAGTTCTTCTAATTGTTCCAGACAATCATATGCTGTCTGAAGGACTTGATCTGCTTGTTTATTAACAAGGGGCCATGGAATTGGATCAATTAAGGATTTATCAAGTTCGAGTAAGGTGGCGAACAAAAGTTGCACATTTTCATCCAAAGCAGATGCCAATATATCCGTTTTCCCCCCCAGATTCTGAAGGCGGATCCAAGAATAGTCCTTTTTTGTATCCCGAAGCATGTGCTTGATCCGTATGAAAAACTCAGAAGTACGTCCTAAGCCTTCAAAAAGTTGAGCGACAGGAAGATCAACATGGATTTCAGGTGTATAACGAGGACCAGCAACTTGGATTGATTCTTGAAGCCGGTCTTTAAACCAAGATTGGCTGAAAAATTCTTTGCCAAACCAAAAGAAAAATCGGCCCCGATGTTCTTCGCGACTCAATCGTTCCAGAATTTGATAACTTCCCCAATATTCAAACTGAACATTCATTCCCCCATTAGTAGCCCAACCAGACCATTTTGTTACTCGGTTATTCCACTTATCTAGCAGCGATTCTTGTCCAGCGATACGAGCATCTGGGAAATCTAAAGGAAGGCATACTGTATACTTTACGAGGTTGGAATGTTTTTTCAGAGCAGTTTTTACAGAATGATCTAGCTGAGACCATTGGCTTTTTCCCATTGAGAGGAAATATTTCGCCTGCCATCCCCATTCGTTTTTATCTGGCGAGGTGGTGAAACATTCGACGCCAGCGTCCGGTGTGCCTTTGCGAATAAAAGTAGAACCTACTGGTTTTTCATACTCAGCTAGCTGACAACAAAGCTCTTCAAACGCACTATTTTGCGATCCGTCCAGCGAGCGAAGATTATGCCAATCAATATTAGACATCTTGAACATCCTTTCTCATTTTACTGTAAAGGGCTATTCAATTGTATATCCTTGCACGAGTAAACGCGATTGATAACAGAAATATTAAAAGCCCCTGCTATAACACAATCTGCCCTGACGGCCGTGACCGTCTCACAACCCACCAGGATGCTGTGCCCACTGTGCCCCATTTGGCAACGGCCGTCAGCAGATAAACGGAGCTATCTGCCACCAGACATCTGATTTCTCATAGCATGTGAACGGGAAGGGAGAGAGGGGGTACGGCCAAATATTTTGTCTTCGCAATTGATAAGCAACTTCAAATTCAGCTTTGTGTATTTACACATTGTATGTACAATTGGTCATGCGTTACGAGTGGGACGAAAACAAACGGCAACTCAATCTGCACAAACATGGTCTTGATTTTCAAGATGCCCATGAAATCTTTAGCAGCCCTTTATTAGTCCAACTCGATACACGCCAGGATTATGGAGAAGACCGTTGGGTGGCTATCGGTTTTCTCCGATATCGGGTGGTTGTTATTGTTTATACAGAAGATGATGCGCAAGATGTCCGGCGCATCATCTCCCTGAGGAAGGCTTTGAGTTATGAGCAAAAACGCTTTGAAGAATATCTCGCAGACCGATTGGGATAAAGTGGACGCACTCATAGATGAGGAAATTGATACCAGCGACATTCCGCCGCTGGGTGATGATTTTTTTGCCAACGCGGAACTCCGTCTGCCCCAGGCCAAACAAACCATTACCATCCGTCTGGATAAGGACGTTTTGGAATGGTACAAAACGCAAGGCAAAGGCTACCAGACGCGCATCAATGCCATCCTACGCAGTTATATGGAGACGCACTCCTCTTAACAGCGTGTGTTTGGCCGTATCCCCCCCCACCTGCTCCCCTCCCTCGTCTTCATAACCAGCTTCGGTCTGTTTGTGTTGGCGGCAGGTGTGGTACTATTGTTCGTATGGAACAGGCGCCTGCTTACCCCCTATCACCCGCTGCCACACAGCCCTGGGCGGTCACGGCCTGCGTATCAATCACCGACAGGTTGTGCTAAAATGGGGCAATCCTTGTAAATTGGAGTATAAGATGAGCCGAATTCAGTGGCAAGACCACATCACCATTGACCCCCACATCCACCACGGCGACCCCACGATCAAAGGAACTCGTATTCCCGTGACAATGATCATTGGCAGTCTGGCGGATGGCATGGCACCCGCCGACATTCAGGCTGCTTATCCCCAACTTACAGAAGATGACATTCAAGCCGCGCTGGCTTGCGCCGCCGAGGTGATGCGGCAAGAACTATTAGTGCCCTTTCCTGCATAAACCTTTCAAATCATGCACATCAACTCTTACGACCGGATGAAGATGGCATCCGCCCTATGTTGAAACTTTTGGAAGATGTGTTGGAACACGTTGACCTGGAAACATTGTCCGGCACAGTAGCTGGGGCTACACCGCGTGGTTTGCGTGTGCGACGGCCGTAATCATCTCACAACCCGCCGGGGTGCTGTGCCCACCGTGCCATAGTTGGCAACGGCCGTCAGCGGATAAGCGGATGGGGGGTACGGCCGCTCACCCATCACCGATTCACCTTATCACCGGAGGGGTACGGCCGTTATTTTTAGTGATATAATGCTGCCGAGGTATTTTCCTATGATGCTCCAGGTTGATCCATTTCCCAAACTGAACCGGTTACCGGCCACACTCCCGGACGATGGCGCCATCAATATGGCACTGGAAAATGGCGTTCCCATTTTTCGGGCCTCAACTGTCGTACAGACACGAATTGAGCAGCTATTAGCCAGACAACAAGTACGGACATTGACGGCCGTTGAAGAAGAAGAACTGGACAGGTACGAAGAGATTGATGATTACCTCAGCCATCTCAATCGCCTTGTCCGCAACCTGGTTGAAACCCAATAGCCCCTGATTGATCTATGGCCATGATGGCTACCGAAGCCCAACAATTCATCCACCAACGCGCCAGGCATTTATGTGAGTATTGCCACACCTCTGAGCAATGGCAATATGTCCCCTTCACCATAGACCACATCAGTGAATAAGTTGCCTACCCCATGAGGTCTTTGTCAAGAAGCCGCCGGGAACGACAGCGTAAAGGTAGCGCCCTGCCCTGGTGTGCTGTTGACGGCCACACGGCCGTGATGGGCCACCACCATCTGCTTCACAATCGCCAGTCCCAGGCCGCCGCCGCTGCCATCGGCGCGGGTGCGTGCCCGGTCGCCGCGCCAGAAGCGGTCAAACACAAAGGGCAAATCGGCTTCGGGGATGCCTTCGCCCGTATCCTGCACCACAATCTGCACCATGCCATCCTGCTGCGCCGCGTGTAAGGTGACGCATCCGCCCGGCGGCGTGTGCCGCAGCGCATTAGCCACCAGATTGCCCAACACCTGATCCAGCCGCCCCGCATCCCCGCTCATCGTCAACTCGGCCGGTTTGCCATCAAAACTCACCGTCAGCTTCACGCCTTTGGCTTCAGCCTGCCCGCTAAAGCTGGTCTGCACATCGGCCAGCAGTTCGGTTACGTCCACCGGGGCCAGATGCAGCGACAACTGCCCCGCTTCCGCCTGCGCCAGCGTGTGCAAATCGTCCACCAGCCGGGCCAGCAGGTGCGTCTCTTCCAGCGTGGCCTGAATGTGTTCCGGTGTGGGTTCATACACGCCATCGCGGATGCCTTCCAGATTGCCCTGGATGATGTGTAGGGGAGTACGTAGTTCGTGGGCGACGTCGGCCGTCAGGTTGCGCCGTTGTTCGTCAGCCGCTTGCAAAGCGGCCGTCATCTGGTTGAAGGAACGGGCTAAACGGGCAAAACGACCACGACGACGGCCGTGCCGCCCCTCTTTTTCCAGCACCCGCACCGTGAAGTCCCCTTCGGCCACCTTGTCGGCGGCGGCCATCACCTGAGCCACCGTGCCCACCCCGGCAAAAGCCCGCCTGCCGATAAAACGCAGCAGCAGGGGTATCAACAGGATCGAGCCGCAAGCACTCAGGAAAAAGGGAAAGGTGCTGTATTTGGATTCGGACACGGCCGTGATCAACAAATAGATAAGCGCCCCGCTCATGCCCAGCAGCAGCACGGCCAGCGTGCCAAATACAAAGGCAAACCAGACAAACAGCCCCGCCGGTTTGCCCGACCACTGCTCCGGCCAGTTCTCATGCTGCCAATGGTTTTTATGTTTCTTGTCCATTGTTTTTTGGGATCAGGAGATTGGAAGATTTGAAAAACCAATCTCCCAATCTCTCAGTCTCTCAATCTCGATTAGCAAACTGATACCCAATCCCATACACCGTCAAGATATAAATGGGTTCGGTCGGGTTCGGTTCCAGCTTGCGGCGTAAATTTTTGATGTGGGCGTCAATGCTGCGGTCGTAACCTTCATGGGCAAAACCGTGCAGCCTTTCCAGCAGCCGTTCGCGGCTAAAGGTCTGGCCGGGATGTTCGGCCAGCAGCGCCAGCAAGTTGAACTCAATCGGCGTCAGATGCAAGCTCTCGCCGTTCCGGCTGACACGATGCCCCTGTAAATCAATTTCCAAATCTCCGGCGCGCAGGATGCCGGGCTGTACCAGCCCCCCGCGCACGCGGCGCAGCACGGCCCGCACTCGCGCCACCAGTTCACGCGGCGAAAAAGGCTTGACGATGTAATCATCTGCGCCCAGTTCCAGACCAATCAGCCGGTCGGTTTCTTCCACGCGGGCGGTGAGCATGATGATGGGCACGTCGGAGTCGCGGCGAATGGTGCGGCACACATCCAGCCCGTCCATGCCTGGCAGGTTCAGGTCGAGCACGATGAGGTCGGGTTTGTCGCGGCGGGTAATGGCCACGGCCGTGCCGCCATCCCCCGCGCTCACCACCCGGAAGCCACCCTTTTCCAGGTAATCCCGCGCCAGTTTCACAATCTTCGGTTCGTCATCTACCACCAGGATGAGTTCGTTCATGGGGGGATTATAACCGTAACCCGTTATTCGTAATCCGTAATCCGTTAACCGGCACGGATTACGGATTACGGTTCACGGATTACGCCTTCATCACCGGCTCGTCGGCGTCCACGTCATACCAGGGTGGTTTGTGTCCGGTCTGGTGCCATTTGTGGTGCGCCTTGGGCCAGCAACGGCCGTGACCCTTATGCCGTCCCCGCCCAAACAACAGCCCCATCAGCAGCATAAAACCAAAGAAAAGCACAAACCCTTTGATGAAGAAGCCGAAAAAGCTAAAACCGGGGTGGTATGTAGGGTAATAGGGTGCGGGAGGGGGAGTTACGGCCGTGTCACCCTCGGCTGCTGGCATAGATTGTTGCCCGGCGACAAAACCCTGGACGTACCCGGCCTGGTATTGGGATTGCTGACGGCCGTTCATGCCAAACAGCGCCCCCAGAAACAAAAGGATAAAAAACAGGAAGAAAAATCTACGGAAAAACATGGTCTACACTCCTTTGTATTTGGTAATCGGTAATCGGTTATCGGTAAGCCACTGATTACCGTTTACCGATAACCGATTACCGTAAAGTAGGCGCAGGCTGTGTAGAAATTGTGAATGTCTGGGGGAGGGGTGATGAAGAGGTAGTAATTGAGTAATTGGGTAATTACCCAATTACTCAATTACCCATTTTGATACGCGCTCTCTACCAACAGGGGGGCGGCGGCGCTCACATTTAACTGGCTGGCAAGCTGTACATCCTCGGCGAAACCCCGGCCAATCAACTCTTTGCCGGAACCGCAGCGGGCGAGGATGTCCGGCAATTGGGGTTGGGCGTGGCGGAAGGCGGCGACGGCCGTGTCCGCTTCCGGTGAGCGTGTGCCGGACAATTGGGCAATGATGGCTCCCGCGCCGAGCAGGTCTTCCAGGCTGGGGCGCAGCAGCCCACCCGGCCACCGTTCCCCGGCGGCAATGACGCTGATGCGCTGGCCGAGTTGCTGTGCTTTGGTGGCGACGGCCGTGGCGTTGCGCAAACAGCCGGCTAAAGTGGGCACATCGCCCGTGGCCAGAGAGAGGGTGGAGCCATTGGGGGAGGGCAGTACCAGCCGGGTACCGGCGGGAATGGTCATCAATGAGGCCGGAGAGAGAGAAAAGGCGGCATTGTGTTGCCGGGCGTCGTGCTGCCGGGTGGGGCTGGCGTAAAGGGCATCATGGGTGTGAGCGAAAGCGGGCAGCGCCGCCGCCTCGCCCCGGTAGGGCAGCACCACGCCGCCGCGCCCCACTACAATGTCCACACAGGTGGTGAAAGAGAGTACATCTACAATCACCAGCACATCGCTCATAGGCAGCAGCGCCTGTAATCCAGACAGCCCCCATTCAAAGCGGATGTCGTATTCGTTTTGATCAAAATACACGGTTTATGCCTCCCTCTGCTCAATCCAACACCAACGGGCCAACATGCCTGTGCCCGGTGGAATTGAAGTAACTGCCGCCACAAAAGCGCCATTCGACATTTGCCAGGATGGATACGGCCGTTTCCGGCGTCACCCTCTCCACCATCTCATCGGCAATCAGCCCGCGATACCAGCGGCCAGAGCGGGGGAAGGCTTCATACTCCACAAAATAACGCAGCCAGCGACGGCCGCACTGGTAACCATCCCCTAAAATAGGACCAGTCAAAAGTGGAATTTTCCCCGATAATCA
>JAHDWK010000021.1 GCA_023382655.1 Anaerolineae bacterium
CTTTGCTATCTCCCTGGCCAGCATCGCTCCCGTAGCTCACCTTGAGGCTTCACCCACAAATGGTACACACTCTGTCACTGTTAACTCTTCGACTCAACTATTAAAACTGTGCGAATCGCGTAGAATCGGAAATTATGGATTTCCCGGCTACTGCTTTATCTGACAAAGAAACCTGTACCCAATGTATCGTCGAACGTTTACACCTTTATGACTTTGGTTGTCCAAGTCCGCGCTCCGAACGACCAGGCGCAGTCAATGGATTGGTTATCGCATCAAGCACCTATTTTCACGCCACTTACTGAGGGCCGGGCCAACCAGCATCTGGCCGCCGTTTACCTGACCAGCTCTGCTTCCAGCCCTCACCACGCCATACGCGCGGCCCTGGATACGCTGGATACGATTACCGGGGCCTTTGCGTATCCCCTCGAAAGGCTCATCTATGAAATGTGTGCAAAAGACTTCCGAGGTTTGACAAACCTCGGAAGTCTATCACCGAAGTTGCACATTTTTTACCCATGAGCCTTTGTTTTATAGGCTGCTGTAGAAATTAATGGCGGAAGCGACAACACCCATTGAAGAGTAAAGAAAACGACTGTTTTCTGGCCGATGAATCCGTAACGAACAGGAGCGGGCACAATCCTATTCTGGTCGAGCACATTTACAGATGGTGGTGAGCTAGGCAACAAAACCTGCTTTCTCTCGGGTAGTGACTGGTGATTGGAGTTTTTGCATAGTACGCTCACTCACGCACCCAACCGGCGCGTTTGCATAACCACCACGGCACTCACCAGGAGCGGCGCCAGCCATAAGGCAACCCGCCCGGTTAACAGGAATAGCAACGTCCCTCCCACCAGGCCAATGATAAAACCGTTGTTTTCCCGGAAAAAAAGGTCACGCGCCGAATAATGGACGGCCGTGCGGGCGAAAAAGAAGCCAGGCGCTACCCCCATGATGATGACCAGCAGCGCATAAAGCGGCCGGAATTGGGTCTGGAAAGGCACCAGTTGCAGGAACACGACACAACCAAAATATGCCAGCAGCCCCAAACCTACAAACCAGGCCAGACTAATCCGGCATTTTCCGGCCAGATATAAGCCCACTGCGCTGCCCGCCAGCCAGCATAATGAGATCATCAGAAAGGTGATGAAGCCAGACGAGAGGCCAAACGAGAGCTGGAAAAAAAGCCCGGTTTGCAGCAGGCCAAACAGGAGACCGGCCAGGCCAGGAAAAAAGAAATAATCCCATCGGTGTTGTTCATTGTGCCCGACCATGCTCATCTCCAGTACAAACGTTCGGCAATCCAGGCCAGGCTGGTTTGCCACACAAAGTCCATCGAATCGAGGGTTATGGGAGGAGCGTCGCCAACGACGGCGCGCACGGCCGTTGTGTCCATCACCGTGAATTGCACCTCGCCATGCGCCCGCAAAGCCGCCTCTAACTGCTGGCGGTCAAAGGGCAAATCGTCCCCGGCAAAGGCAAAGCTCCAGCCCACCGAGGCGGGTGTGACCACGATCACTTCATCAAACGCCTCTAGCAAAGAAGCGGCTACCCGGCGCGAGATGAGATCGTCCGGGGTAAACGGGCTGGTCATATTGGCCACCAGTACGCCACCTGGCGTCAGGTGGCTGGCAATGTGCTGGTAAAAAGCGGCGGAGTAGAGAGTGGCCGGTTGCACGCTGAAAGCGGCCGGTGTGTCTGCTACCACCAGGTCATACCGCTCGTGGCTATTAGCCAGGAAATGTTTGGCATCATCCACCACCACCGTCCGATTGGTCAATTTGTCCATCTGGTTGTAGGCCAGGAACAGGCGCTCCCCGACATCGGCCACCATGGGGTCCAGTTCGACGGTTGTCACCTGGCCGCCATACTGGGCCAGCATTTGCTCCGTTTGCATGACGCCCGCGCCAATGACCAGGGCATTCTGTGGCCGCAGCAGTTCACCCGGCACTTCACCCACGATGATATTCAGGCGCACCCCGTGGGCGGCGTTGAAATGGGAGAGGCCATCCAGGTACAGGGCGCGCTCGCCGGTAGGCAGTTGCAACACGTCTACCTTTTGGTACGGGCTGTAACCGGAGAAGAGCACCGCCGTGCCCGCCGGAAAACCCATCACCGTCTCATACCAGCGCTCATTGCTCCAGGCGTCGGCGTGTGGCAGCAGTGCCAACCAGATACCCGCGGCCGCGGCCAGCAAGACCACCCCATGGCGATGCAGCCCCAACGCCAGCAGAATGAACAGCAGCCCGACGCTATATACCAGCATCACCGGTTGCAGGCCATACTGCCCCAGGAAAACCAGCGCCAGCACGCCAAAAGCAGACCCGGCCAGTTCTACCAGGTAAAGCGTAGGCAGATCCCCCTGGCCGCCATCAATAAAACGTGGCAAGAAGATGCTGTAGAAGGCCGAAACGACAAAGGGAGTCAACAGGGGGAGCAGCAAAATAGCGACGGCCTCATACCCGGCGCTGCCCATCCACGTCACCGCCAGGCGAAAGATGACGGGCAGCGCCAGATGCAAAACGAGGGTGATGACAGCCAGCGGCAGCAGCCAGGCCGCCCGGATCCAATTGGCGATCATGTACCCCAACGAGATACCGGCAAAGTAGGCGACGGCCGTTAACAAAATCACCAGTTCCGTCCCCAGTAACAGCGTTGTAATTTCGCGCACCGTCACCCACTGCACCAGGATCAGGTTGGCTCCCCCCAGGAAGATGATTGCCAGCGGTGCCCACCTTACATGCTGGGCCACACGGCGATCCGCCGCCGGATACGCCCGGGTTGTTGCGGCGGGCGGCGTGGCCAGGGGGCTGTTGATGATACCGTTTTTCATTTTGACGCTCATCTATGGATTCCCCATGCCCATGCCCATGCCCATACCCATGCCACAGTGCCAGTGTCCGGCGTTCATGCCCATCGCCTCATGCCAGTGACAATCAGACGTTCCCATGCCCATGCCGCAGTGCCAGTGGCCCATGCCCATCGCCTCGTGCCAGTAGCAGTTTTGCGGAATCTCGGAGACGTTAATGATGATGATGTTGACCACGATGAGCACGATCATGGTGCCGTGATTGCTGAAATACCCTTCCGCGCTGACGAAATCGCCCACGCGCAGCAGCGCCAGCAGGGGGTGCGTCGGATCCAGCCAGAGCCAGATACCATTCACCAGGATGAGGTTGCCGTCAATGGCCGTGATTGGCCCTTCTACCCGCACCGTAATGTCGCCAGGTGGGCTGCCGAAGATGTTGTAGATGACCAGGGCGAGCACTACGCCATCTGGTTGCAGCCGGCCGATCACCCGCACGACGTCCCCTTCTTCCAGCAGGTTCAAGATGGGATGGCCGGGGGATACTTCGATGGTAAAACCGCCTACCACCAGAATGTTGCCATTGATAGATTCGATGGGGCCTTCGATGATAATGATGATGTGGGCGTCGGGTGGCGATAGTTTACGAATGGTACGCGCCAGCCAGACGCCATCCAGCTGCACCGTCGCCCGCACCTGCACCAGGTCGCCAATTTGCACATCGCCGATGATCTGGGTGGCGCTGTTTGTGGCCAGGGGCATCTGGCTAACCACCCAGGGGTCTATGCTGTTTACCCGGCCCACAAAGGTGATCTCGTGGCCAGGTGCATTGTCCAGCAGCTGGATTTCCGCTGCCACCCAGGTACCATCGGGCAAAATCGGGCCGCTGACCCGCACGCGGCTGCCGATGGTAATACCCTCGTCAATCAGCGTCCAGTCGCGGGTTTCAAAGAGGATGTCGCTGACGCGCCAGGGGTCCAGGCTCTGGACGTGGCCGGTAAAATCGAAGGAGGGATTTTCGGCGGGCATCCGGGCGATAGAACCGGCCAGCCAGGTATCATCGGGCAATATCCAGCCGCGCACCAGGACTTGATCACCGACGACGATGCCGGCTTCGACCACTGTATCATCGTTGAGGGCAATTGCCTGGCCAGAGATTGTCCACACGGCCGTGTCCATTGTTTGTACGATCCCGGTGAATTGGAAGGGTAGGCCGGGCGTTTCCACGACCAGGCGTATCGTCTCAGCCAGCAGTGTCCCGCCGGGAATGATGACCCCGTCTACCCGCACCATGCTGCCCACCACGATGCCGTCCTCAACCTGGGTTTGCGCATTGACAATGACGTTCTGCCCGGCTACGGCCCACACGGGGTCGCTGATGCTGCTCACTTCGCCCGTGAAGCTAAAGCGATTTTCCGGGGCGTGGTGCAGTAGGGTAATACGCAGGGCTACCTGGACGCCATCTGGCCGCAAAAAGCCTTCAATGCGCACCAGGTCGCCGATTTGGGGATTGCCCAGAACGTGGGTGTGCTCGTCGGTCTGGAAGGTTTGTCCGGCGATGATCCAGGTGGGGCCGGTCTGAGACACCTCACCCTCGCCGCTGATGAAGAGATACGGCTCGGTCGGGGGCTGGTCGGCGATGACGGTACTGGCCTGCCCACTGATGACTTCGACATTCTCGCCCTGGCTGGATACGTCTACCTGCCCTTGGGTGACGATGAACTGGCTGACCCGGCCGTCTTGGACGATGACCTGAAATTGGGTGCCCTGGACGCTGGCCGTTCCCGCCGGGGTATTGACGATATAAACGCTGTCGTCGTCACGGCTGACAACGTCGTGTTGGCTTTCGCCGCGCTCCTGGCTGAGGGTGATGGTGCGGATACCTTCGGCCGGTGGCGGTGCGTCCAGGGTTTCGATGTCCAGTTCGCTCTCCGGCCCCAGACGCGCCCAACTGCCATCAAAGAAAGTCAGGGTGGCGCTGGACAGGGCACCCGTGCGGACTCGTTGCCCGGCGGTAAGGGGGGTGAGGTGGCTCACGGCCGTCCACGACCCATCCACTGTCTGCACTTCCACCAGACCAAGTATGGCGTCTAACACGGCCGTTTGGGGATTTAGCGCCAGGGCTGAACTGACCACAGGCACGTAAGCGGCATAGGTGGGCACAGGGGTAACGCCGGTTGTAAATGCCGCCGGGTCGTCTGGTGACGTGACGGGTGGCAGAACGGCCGTCTCACTGCTGGAACTGCCGCTTTCAGTTGTCTCGACAGTTTCGGCGGGCGGTGCGGTCAGCGGTGCGGCCGTTTCGCGCTCGTCCAACTGCGCCAACCACCAGGATGTGCCCGCCCAGGCCGCCAGCAGCACAAGCACAGTCAACCCAAAGGCAAAACCGGCCCCCAGACGCGGCCGTCCCGAAAGTGCCATTCCTGGCTGCCGCCAGAAAGCCAGCCGTGACAGGCGCACTGCCAACGGCGGCGTTGCGGATGGGGTGGGGACAGGCAAATGGCTGGCGGCCGCACGCAATACTGCCACACGCTGTGCCGCCATCACCGACTGGTATTCGTACGCGCTGCTTTCGCGCCGCATCTCGGCTACCAGCCGGACGGCCTCCGCCTCTTCGGTAGACAGGCCCACCAGGCAATCATCCAGGGCGTCGCCCGTTCCCAACTGTTCAATCCGTTGTTGTAGCAAATCATCCATTGTGTTCATCGTAACCTCCCCATCAGGGCATACTTTTCATTACAGCTACCAGTGTCATCAGGCCGCGCCGCTGCAACGACTTCACCGCCCCGACCGTTTTGTCCAGCGCCGCCGCCACTTCCTTGAGCGATAAACCAGCATAAAAGCGCAAAATGATGACTTCCCGCTGCACCTCATCAATCCTGGCCAGACATTGCTGGATGTGTGTCTGTTCCCACTGCTCTTCGGCGATCCGTAAAGGCTTATCGTGGTGATTGTTGCTGTTGGCAGCAGCTTCCAGAGGTACCAACTGGTAAGCGTTCTCTTTTTGCCAATGGCTGATGACCAGGTTATGGGCAATCCGATACAGCCAGGTGGAAAAGAGAATCCCTTCCATGACCTGGTAACGCGGCAGGTGTTCCACCATGCGCAGGAAAACTTCCCCCGTCAGGTCTTGCGCCAACTGGATATTGTAAACTTTGGCGCGCACATAATGGAAAATGCGCAGCCAATACCGATCATATAGTTCTCCCACTGCTTCCAGGTTTCCATTTTGGGCCAGCTCGACTAATTTTGCGTCGCTCAATTCTGTCATCGGGTATCCCTGTTCCTGATGGTCAGCGTGTTTGACAGGTATTAACTGAAACGGCCGTAAAAAGTTTCAAATTGGGTGTTGTAGTGGCGTAGGAAATAATGAGTGAGATACGTGTTGAAAATAGCTGGGCAACAGGAACCAAAACATGAAAACGCATACTCCAAATTTGGGATTTCAGTGATTCTACTGGAATCCAAAACTAGAGCATAATTTCACTTCGCACTCGAGAGGTTTGGACATGGATGCATTTTTTGCATAGTACGGGGCGCGGGTGGTCGCCTGCTGCCGTTTTTCTTCTGGCTCGGGCCGGTGGTGCGTCCCAGCAGGTTGTCGCTGAAGGTATGAAGCAGACTGGCATATAGTTGGTTGACGCGGGTGAGTGCGTCGCTAATGATGACCCCGTCACGGCCGTCTTGCTGTACCCTTTGGCCTAATTGGGCCTGCGGTCACAAATACGGCAACTTTAGTCACTGGCCTGCTCCACCACCTCCCCATGACGCCGATCCCACCAGCGGAACACCAGTGACCAGACAAGTCCGCCCAATACCTTGGCTAAAAACTGGCCCAGCACAATCGGCCACAGGAAGGCGCCAAAAGCTAGCGTGGGAAAGACGAGAGAGTCCACCAAGGCGCTGGGAATGTTGCTGCCATTGATGCGCAGCCAGCGGGGATAGTTCCCCAGCAGATGATAGACCACAGCATCTACAATCGAGGCCGAGGCAAAGGCCACAAAAGAAGCCAGGGCAATTTGAGCCGCATCTCGATTCAGCACCCAGGAGAGGATGGAACCGGCGGCAATAAGGACCGTCATTTTTAAGGCCAGGTGATGGCCGCGCCAGGTGTCATGCAGCCGATCACGAGCTGTTAAATCCAGGCCAATGAACAAAAAGGCATTAACGATGACCATGTTCGACCCAAAGGCCGCCACACTCAGGTTCGCCAGGACGATGGCCACTAAATACAGGATCACGTATTTCATCTTTTCTCTCTATCTTTGTCCAATCAAGTTCAGGGCAGAAGCGCAAATTCTCTATCAATAACCATGACAATAGCCATCACCAACCATCACCAGCCATCACCCCATTTGTCCAAAAGAGGTGATGGCATAACCTGACATTCGCTTTACGCCCATGGGGGGGCAAGATAACAACCGGTCCGGCTGGGTGGACATGAATGTGATCGAGATGCGACGATAACCACCCGCCAAACAAAGCCAGAATAGATGGACATTGACCAACAATGCCGACCCCAAAACGACCATCGGCGACCGAATCAAGCCATGCACTGGCAGCTTGCCTCCCGCAAAAACATACTTGACCGAACGTACCCTCGCTTCTACGCCTACCCGAATCCCATTGTTTTCATATGGCCTGAGTTGTGAATGGAATCATCTCTTTTGGGTGGGAATGGTAGGAGATGGTACGGCCGTCAGTCCCGATCACTGCACGGGGCTGATTCCCCGGCAGCGGGGATATTGCGCACAACCCCAAAATTGATTACCGGCATTCGTTCCTTTCTGGGCTGTACGCAGAACCATGGGCGCGCCGCACTCAGGACAATGGGGGACGGCCGTTCCCTTCTCCTCTGTCTTGTCCGGCCTGGCTGATTCAGCTCCATTATCTAGGGCCGCTGTACGCCGCAAGAATGCGCGGAGCTTATCCGGGGAATAGCTGTGGCTAACCCGTACATGTACCAGCGGCAGACCGGCCGCGGCAAAGACGCCATCCACGAATTGGTCGCGCTGTTGGCGGTCGGACCGGTTGTGACTGCTGTCGTCTAGCTCGATACCCAACAACGGCCGTAACGTATTCGGGTCACAGAGCAGAAAGTCCAGGTGCTTGCGGCTAATGCGATTGCGGTAAGCCTGATTCTGGCCTTGATCGCCGGTGCTGGCGTAGAACAAATCCCCCAGGTTAACTTTGGTAAAGAGCATGGCCCAATCGGCAACGGCCGTTTGCAGTGCCCGGTAGAAGTTTAGCTCGGCCGGAGAGAGAAAGTCATCCCGTAGCCGGTAAGGGAATTGGGGTTTGCCCGACTCTTGGTTGTCGTCTGCCAGCCAGGCCTGGATGGTGGCGATGAGTTCGTCAATGCGCTCGTCAGATAGACCAATTGCCTTGAGCAGCCTGCGCAGGAGGGTGTATTGTTTTGGTTCGTTGGACATGGTTAGCCCATGACTCCCTGAACATCATCCAAGATCATGTCGAGTAACCTTTGTTCGATATATGGCCAATCAAACACCGCCGCTCACCACAACGCCACATGGTCTTCGGCCCAGCCTACCAAACGATGCACGGCCACAACTTCTCCTTCATCCGTGGTGATAAGCCCGTGGTAATGGCCGAACATCTGATGTACCTCTGAGCGCACCAGCCAGACATTGCTGGCCGCTACCCGCTCCAGGAATGGGGTGAAGGTCAATTCCAGCCGCCCGGTCGGGTCACTGATACGCCAGGGGCGCATGAACGCCGTTCTGTCATACTGCCAGATCAGGTCGGTGGAGAGTTTGTGTAAACGGCCGTCTACACAAACCCCATTCTCCGTACTGCCGGTGCCATCCGACCATTGCCCGCCCAGGTTCAGGCCAAGGAGACGGCCGTTTTGCCGCCCTGAAGCGCTGCCCCAATTCCAGCGACAGTGACGCGGCCAGATACCCCGGCCAAAGTCCAGACAGGCGAAGCTTTGTTCGCCCTGGAAAAGCGTCTCTTGCCCGCCAATGGTGACTGTGCCGCTGGCCGGCAGGCAGTTTTGCTTGCTGGTGAACTGAAAGGTGCGGTCATTCCAGGGCACGACGACGTTGAGGGTCTCGTGCTGTGGGGGAATGGTGATGGCCAATTGAGCAGTTAACGGCCGTCCCTCAAAATCTGCCATCTCCACCCGCAAAGCCACCCCTACGGCCTGCTGGCGCATGGCTACCCGCAGCCCCTTGCTGCCATAGACCGCATCGGCAGCGACGACATCGGCCAGGTGGCAGTCCTGACCGAGGGGCAACAGCTTCGTGGCTTCGGTGAGCCGACCGGTGTTGAAGTCGGCATAGTAGACGAAGACCAGCCCGGCGTAATCCAGGTGGCTGATGGTGGCGGAGAAGAGGTGGCTCTCGGTGGTGATGGCCCAATAGTTCCAGCGTTTCTTGCGTGGCCAGCGGCCGCGTAGATTACAGCGGTGGAATGGGTGGCGTGACCAGCCCACAGCCGCCGGGTTGAGACGGCCGTTGGGCAGGCAGAGGTCCACGGGAGCAGTCAGTTCACGTTCAACGTTCATTTCCCAAACCTTGCGCAGCCGCCCAAAGCGTGATCGCAATCTCCACCGCCGCTAAGCCCTTCTTCCACGCTGTTATACGGACCGAGCAGTTGGCGCACGACCAGTTGGTGAAATTCGTCGCACATGGCGAGAGTGGGTTTGAGTGGTTTGGTTTCTGTTTGGCTCATACAGTCCTTGTTGTTCAAATTTCAGAATGTGCTTTGTTGCCCATGCAGCATTCCAATAGATACTAAAGATGTACCGGTTTTAGTACCTTGAATTCTTGATTCCCCACAACCCCCAGGGGCAGCTTCGGCGGTTTGGATTTGGGCCAGGGGGCCAGATTGTTGGCGCGTAACCAGACACCGATTTCCTTGTTGATTAACTCGCGGCACGTTGACCCCCAGAAAGATTGTTTGCCAATGTTGATTTCAACCGGGTGAGAATTGCCTTCCAGGTATAAAAACACACTCTTCCAGGTTGGATCGAAATAGTGATCTCGATCCACAATTTTGATTTTCAAGTCGTACCCAGCGCCGCTGGTATGATGTCTGCCGTTGTTCCAGGCCATTACTTGAAATGCCGTTTTGTTATGCCTCCCGCAGACGATACATGGAGAGAGTAAATTGAGTGTTCGTTAAGGAGGAGATGATGAGTTCGTCGTTGTGGTCAAATGCGATGGCATGGAGATGTTTATTGGAAAGGAAACCACCTTCGACAGGGATGAGGCCGTCGCGAATGCGTACCGACAACTGCTGCGCCAGATAAGAAGCCAGACTGTAATGAACGCCGATTCCTTGACCGCCAACCGGATGGCCGAGCGCTGTAACTACTTCTGGGTGACGTTGAGCAAATTCGATGGCGATTTGGTAGGCGGTGAGAAACGGCCGTCCAAAGTGGTGACCACCCGCTTCGTCCGGCGTCTCGCGGAGAATGTTCATTAACTTCACTTCAATATCGTACTGTTGCCATTTGCTGTCACTCATTGATTTTGCTCCTTTCCTTATCTTACGTTTTCAACGTTCGGTCAGGCCACAGGCCAGGTACAATGTTTCCTCCTTGGGATGCTCTCCAGTATAAATGGCTGCCTGTCATCTTTCCTGGCGACCTATTCACGGACGGTGAACAGGCGGATTTGGCTTTGGCGCGCAAACTCTAAGCCGCTTCCGCCGCGCAACGGCCGTCCAACTTTCACGGCCGTCTGACCACCGGCAAATAGAGAAAGGTCATCGGCCCAAATTGTGCATAGCCGTAAGGCGCGGTGGTGTGGACGTTGTCGGCGGCCTCTACCAAAACGGCCGTCGGCGCATGGTCCGTTAGCAGCACATGGCGCACCTGGTACGGGCCATCTAACTGGCTGGCGTAGATGGCGCTGCCGGAAAAGCGTAAGGGAATCACCTGGGTACCGGGTTCCAGCGTAAGGTGACGGCGTGCGTGGGCCACAAACGTGGCCCCCTGGTAAATCTCTGCCGACAGGGTATAGGTGCTGGCCTCCGTCACCTCAATCCCCACCTGTACCTCCAACCACTCATAACGGCCGTTACCGTCCGCATCTATGCCCCCGTCACTGTACTGGTTGGTTAAAGCGGCCGTGGTCGGGGCAATGGTAAACACGGCCGTGGCACTACGCACATAAGGTTCACCGTCATAAACGCCTTCGGCCGTCAGCTGCACGCCATACTTGCCGCCCTGGCTGGTCTGGGTGACCTGTGCGCCAAACACACCGTCATGGGCCGCACCATCGTCGTGCAGGCCGTCATCATACAGGGCGAGCGCGTCCGTCGCCCCATCTGGCCGGTGGATGACGGCGTTGACCACACCCCCCACCACGGGTGTCGTCGCTTCATGGCTGACGGTGGCTGTGATCACCACCGGGCTGCCAGACGGCGCCCATGCCGGCGCCGCACTGCTGACGGCCACCGGCGCGGCCGGGAGCAGCAGCAAGCGGTATAACGTTTCTTCTGGCAGCGCCGGGGCGGTCATCGTATAGGTCCAGGCACCGGTGAGCGTTTCCGTGATTTGGAAAGAGGACAGCAGGCCAAAGCCGGTATCCAGATGCACATAGTCCACGTTAGGGTCACTGCTGCTGGTGGCGCTGGTGATGGTGTTCCCTGCGGGATCTGTTAACGCCAGGGAAACGTCCTGATCATACCAATACAGGGCAACGCTGGTGGGGCCGTCATTGGTGACGGTAAATGAACCGGTCACACTCTCTCCAGCGTTCAAAATACCGGCGGCAATATCTTGCAGGGGCACGGCTGCTGTTACCTGAGGCTGCCGCAGGCGCGAGGCCACATCTTGCGCCGGGTACGCGGCGCGGTTAACGGTGGACAGCGGCGGGCAAACAGGCGACCCCAAGCGGGGCAATATCTCGGCTGTAAAGGTGGCATGGGGATTGACGAACGAGTGCAGCAGGTGCAGCGGATCGATCCAGGCTGGTACCTGCCCGTGTAAATCCGTTGTGAGAATGTAGGTGCTGTTCGGGTACAGCCAGGCGTTTAGCGCCAGGGCATGGGCGCTTACCTGGTGTACGGCAAAATCGTTGGGCCATGCCGCCGCCGTAGGCCATTGGTAGTAAATGGGCAGCAGTAAAGTGGGCAAGGTGGCCGCCTGGGCCCGGCCGTCGCCCGCCAACAGACGATAACAGACCCCATCCTCAGGCTGGTGGGATTGGGCATTGGCGAGCAAACGCACCGGCGGCAGCATTTCCTCAATCGCCGGCCATTGGTTGCCATTGACAACTGCGCCCAAACCAACAAACGCGGCAAAAGGCAAATTGCCAAATTCGCCGCCATGTGGTGTGCCCAGGGTAAACAAGTTGCGCACCCGCACCTGTTTGGTCGTCCCCTCACAGACCGTGCCATACAGTTCTTCATTTTCCAGGTAGGCGCGGGCGCGTAGGCCGCCATAACTGTGCGTAATCAGGTCAAACTCGCCCGACCAGGCGACGCCCGGAATGTGTACCTCATCATAATAACGGCATAACTCGGCCTTGATGATGGCCGCGTTTTCCGCCAGATAAACACGCGGCGTTGTGTTCTGCGCGTAAAACAGGTTGCAGCCGGGCACGTAACCGTGGGGCGTCAAATGGCCGGTATGGTTGCCGAAGCTGGTGAAGTAGCGCAGTTGATCATCTTCCACCAGCATCCGGCCTTCGCTACCGCCCCAGCCGGTGATGAGCATCACGGGTGGCGAGGCCGTCGCTTCACTACAATCCGCATCTTTGGCCCAAAAATCAACGTCGTACCGGCTAGGGGGGACGGTGATCGTCGTGTCGGTCTGGGGGCGGTAGATGTAACTGCTTGGCGCATTGACCGACAGGGTGTAAGTGCCGGTAATCAGGTCCGTGAACAGGTAGACGCCGTTAGTGCCGGTCACGGCCGTTTCCCCCTGCCCATTGTCCACTTCAGCGCCCACAATGGGATTCCCGGCAAAATCTACCACCCGCCCCCGGATGGCCGACCCGTCCGCCGGCCCATACCAGTTGGGTGCCAGATCTTCGGCCGTGCTGTTAATCTGGCTGGGAATGAGCGTACCGTCAACCGATTGGATGAGGATGTCGGCCGCATCGGCCGCATTGCTGCTGTAGGCAATGTAATCGCCGTCCGGCGCATAGACGCCGTTCCACTCGCTGGTAAAGGTGGTAAAGGTCAGGCGGGTTTCCACGCCGGTATTGATATCCACCCGGTACAAATCGGAAAAGAGGAGATTGCGGCAGCTGGCGTAAATAATGCCGCTGCCGTCTGGCAGCCAGTTGGGATACAAATCGCCGCCCAGGTGGGTGGTGATCTGCGTCTGCGCACTGCCGTCGGCATTCATCAGCCAGATATCCCAGTTCCAATCGCAGGCGGCAATGGTGATGCTGGCGCGCATGAAGGCGATTTTGGCCCCATCGGGGGAGTAGCGGGGGTAAAAGGCGTTATTGCCGGGTACCACCGCCACCGGCTGCACGTTGCCCCCATTCGCATCCATCCGGTAAATCTGGTAGTAACTGCCGCCCCTGTCTGAGCTGAAGAGGATGTGCTGCCCATCGGGCGACCAGAACGGGTGGATGTCTTGCGCCGGGCTGCTCGGCGTCAGGTTAATGGTCTCGCCGCTGTCCACATGCAGCCGGTAGATGTCGAAATTGCCGCCTCTGTCGCTGGCGAAGAGGATGTGCTGTCCATCGGGCGACCAGACCGGCGTGGCGTCGGTGGCGGTGGCGCTGGATGGCAGCGGCGCTACCACCCCTGCCGCTACGTCATAACGGTGCAGATCATGGGTACCGCTGCTGTTGCTGGAAAAGGCGATCTGGCCGCTCAAACTCAGCGGCGCGGCGGGCCTGTCTGGGGTGGAGGCGTTGGGGGCGGGCTGCCCGGCGCCGGCCGTGGGAATCAGCCGCGCCTGGGCCAGCGCTGGCAGCGCCTCGGTCTCACTCACATAAGCTCCCGGCGGTGGCGCGGCCGCCGCGCGGATAGGGGTATTTTGCTGCCCAATCACCAGCAAAACGCCGATCATTGCTACAAGTATGAGCCAAAAACGACTTTTCATGGTTTCCTCCCTGGTCTTGTGACCGACCTGTACCCTGGCGTAACGTCACCTGCTCCAATGATAAATGGTGACTAAAACATCGAAAGCTGGCCTCCGCTTTTCTTAGCTCCCTTCTTCTTCTTTGCCCCCCGTCAACTCTTCTACGTCCATGTCCACCGAGATTGTATCTGCGGCTGACCCGTTGCAACAACAAACCCGGCTGATTTAGCCGGGTTTGTCAATTACCCTTCTTCTTCTTTATCGAGCTGAGGGTTGGCCTCTACTGAGAGTAGCGTAAACAAAGGGAACGACAATGCCAATGGGGTAATTCCCTACCTGGACTCGGGCAAGCAAAGGTTTACGCCTCGCTCATCACCTCCACAGGGTTGGGGGACATGGTCTGAAAGGGTGGCCGCAGATAACGAGGTTGGTTTTGCTTTGGGCTTTGGTGGTGGCGGCTTGAGTTCAAGGGTTGGTCCAGATTCTTGGATAGCACGCTGATGACGCTGATGGACGCCGTGAGTCGGTGCAGATTCTCTGGGAGTTTCAATCGCGGGCAGCGATTCTGGGGCGGGCTGACTTGCCAGCATTAGGACATATCCACGGCGGCAAGTTTCAATCGCGGGCGGCGATTCTGGGGCGGGCTGACCCGGGACCAGCGGCACGGACGCCAGCAACGTCAGCGAGTTTCAATCGCGGGCGGCGATTCTGGGGCGGGCTGACCAGGTGGGGGTGCATACGACCTACACCCAGAGCGGCAGTTTCAATCGCGGGCGGCGATTCTGGGGCGGGCTGACATCACTGGTCGTATTCCTCCACCACCAAAAAGTAGGTTTCAATCGCGGGCGGCGATTCTGGGGCGGGCTGACCGCGCACCCAGAATACACCCCTTTTTAATCTGGTTTGTTTCAATCGCGGGCGGCGATTCTGGGGCGGGCTGACCTAACGGCGCAAACCAGGGGATGATGGCCGCTACCAGATCGTTTCAATCGCGGGCGGCGATTCTGGGGCGGGCTGACCGGCCTGCGTGACAGACGAACATCACAACTGGAAGCAGTTTCAATCGCGGGCGGCGATTCTGGGGCGGGCTGACTTTGTAAAGCACTGGTTATGTCCCTCGCCTGCTGGTTTCAATCGCGGGCGGCGATTCTGGGGCGGGCTGACGAACCAACGCCAACGGCCGTCCTCTCAGATGATGACGGTTTCAATCGCGGGCGGCGATTCTGGGGCGGGCTGACCGGCGGCCTGTGGAGGATTGGATGATGTTTGACAGCATGTTTCAATCGCGGGCGGCGATTCTGGGGCGGGCTGACGTGGTGTGGGGTATTTATGCAGGATGAGCAAGCCAAGTTTCAATCGCGGGCGGCGATTCTGGGGCGGGCTGACGGCCGCGTTGGTAAAGTTAGGGAAGGACGTAGAAGTTTCAATCGCGGGCGGCGATTCTGGGGCGGGCTGACGAAATGAATTTCGTACCGCCAGAATACCGGGATCATGTTTCAATCGCGGGCGGCGATTCTGGGGCGGGCTGACTCGGCTGAACCGCGAAGCCTGGGAGCGCCTTTACCCCGTTTCAATCGCGGGCGGCGATTCTGGGGCGGGCTGACCGTTGCAACGGTAGCCGCTTATATTCACCACGACGTGTTTCAATCGCGGGCGGCGATTCTGGGGCGGGCTGACCAGACCACACCTTTGTGAGTGACGGAGAGCAAATCGTTTCAATCGCGGGCGGCGATTCTGGGGCGGGCTGACCAAACTTAAATACCGTCCGCTCCTGATGGCGACAAGTTTCAATCGCGGGCGGCGATTCTGGGGCGGGCTGACTGAGATTCAGGTAACGATAGCGCATTTCGAGAAATTGTTTCAATCGCGGGCGGCGATTCTGGGGCGGGCTGACTTTTTCCGTTTGGCTTGGGGCGCTTCTGGCGTTTCGTTTCAATCGCGGGCGGCGATTCTGGGGCGGGCTGACCGTAGCAACTATTATCCGGGCTTTTGCTGCTACGGGTTTCAATCGCGGGCGGCGATTCTGGGGCGGGCTGACTCCGAGGAGAAATCTTCCACCTCTGTACTTCCATCCGTTTCAATCGCGGGCGGCGATTCTGGGGCGGGCTGACTTGCACATACTGCGTCAGGTCTGCATCGGAGATGTCGTTTCAATCGCGGGCGGCGATTCTGGGGCGGGCTGACGCATAATCGAGGTAAGTGGTGCATTGGCCCATGACGTGTTTCAATCGCGGGCGGCGATTCTGGGGCGGGCTGACCGCCGAATGATGGCGGTGTGGGCGGGGTTGGTAGGTTTCAATCGCGGGCGGCGATTCTGGGGCGGGCTGACAGTTGTGGCCTGCCGATGACGGCCAGGCCTAAGCAGTTTCAATCGCGGGCGGCGATTCTGGGGCGGCCTGACCATCAGGCGTGGCCGTTCCGAATGCCTCCCAATTTTCGTTTCAATCGCGGGCGGCGATTCTGGGGCGGGCTGACAGCATGGATGTTTCCACTAAAAGTCGCTCTATCTTGTTTCAATCGCGGGCGGCGATTCTGGGGCGGGCTGACCTATTCAACTCGCAATCGTCTACGGAAGCGAGGGAAGTTTCAATCGCGGGCGGCGATTCTGGGGCGGGCTGACCCGATTCCCCCGCCCCTGTGGGGCAAGTTGCCCAAGTTTCAATCGCGGGCGGCGATTCTGGGGCGGGCTGACGAATCCAACAGGAGGCCCGGCGAATGTTCTGAGCAATGTTTCAATCGCGGGCGGCGATTCTGGGGCGGGCTGACCTGCCCCCTGGATGACGACGTGGCCGATACTCCACTAGTTTCAATCGCGGGCGGCGATTCTGGGGCGGGCTGACTCCGCCCATACCTTTTGGCCGTTCTCGTACCTCTGGTTTCAATCGCGGGCGGCGATTCTGGGGCGGGCTGACCACTAATAATACTAATAGAGACATATATATACCGCCAGTTTCAATCGCGGGCGGCGATTCTGGGGCGGGCTGACAGCGACGAATGAAATCATTAGGCTGGCAACTATTAGTTTCAATCGCGGGCGGCGATTCTGGGGCGGGCTGACTGATGGAAGCCGTCTGGCGCGGCCGGGATGTGGTGGTTTCAATCGCGGGCGGCGATTCTGGGGCGGGCTGACGACCTGTCATTGTCCCGAAACATCAAAAATATAAAGTTTCAATCGCGGGCGGCGATTCTGGGGCGGGCTGACCAGACCGGGCGCATTATCGGCTTTAATCTGTTTAGTTTCAATCGCGGGCGGCGATTCTGGGGCGGGCTGACGAAACATTAGGCGTCAAGCCTGGCGCATCCCGTCGGGTTTCAATCGCGGGCGGCGATTCTGGGGCGGGCTGACGGACAATATCACCCTCCCTGCTGTATCGTGACAAGTTTCAATCGCGGGCGGCGATTCTGGGGCGGGCTGACGAATTTATCTCATTGCCCGGCTTGTCTGTCCTTAGTGTTTCAATCGCGGGCGGCGATTCTGGGGCGGGCTGACCCGGCTTATCCGCCCAAACCAGTGATGAAATGGCGTTTCAATCGCGGGCGGCGATTCTGGGGCGGGCTGACCAGTGGCCGCACCTGTGGCCCGATCCTATCCCGCTCGTTTCAATCGCGGGCGGCGATTCTGGGGCGGGCTGACCACCCGTGACAACCTGATCGCCTCAGTGTTAGGGCTGGTTTCAATCGCGGGCGGCGATTCTGGGGCGGGCTGACAGCCGGTTTTCTAATGGCCCGCACCGTCATTGATTATGTTTCAATCGCGGGCGGCGATTCTGGGGCGGGCTGACCACTCCCACCACGCCCCGTTGCCCTTGAAAATCTTGTTTCAATCGCGGGCGGCGATTCTGGGGCGGGCTGACTACGAGGCCTCAACCCTTGATGAAAACGGCAATGTGGTTTCAATCGCGGGCGGCGATTCTGGGGCGGGCTGACCTTGCGAGTTTGGCGGTTATTGCTACCGCGCAGAACGTTTCAATCGCGGGCGGCGATTCTGGGGCGGGCTGACATAACGGCCGTGCTATCATGCCACCGCGCCCCGTCAAGTTTCAATCGCGGGCGGCGATTCTGGGGCGGGCTGACTGCGCGCCAGCCCGATGTCAAAATCATCTGCAAGTGGTTTCAATCGCGGGCGGCGATTCTGGGGCGGGCTGACCAGCGAGGCCGACGAGATACGCGCCAGAAAGGATGAGTTTCAATCGCGGGCGGCGATTCTGGGGCGGGCTGACGGATTGATCCCAGACCCTCATCACCGAAGCGGGCAGTTTCAATCGCGGGCGGCGATTCTGGGGCGGGCTGACGTGCTTTTGACCGGCTGTGTTTCCCGTGCCCGTAATGTTTCAATCGCGGGCGGCGATTCTGGGGCGGGCTGACAAAGATGAGGGGCTGAATCACTTTGCCAATATGGTTGTTTCAATCGCGGGCGGCGATTCTGGGGCGGGCTGACCACATACTCAGATTGTACATAATCCCCATTATCGTTAGTTTCAATCGCGGGCGGCGATTCTGGGGCGGGCTGACTAAAAATATCGAAAATAAGGAGAATGGAAATGGTTGTTTCAATCGCGGGCGGCGATTCTGGGGCGGGCTGACAATACTGCAAGAAAAAGGTGCGCCAGGAAAGAATGTTTCAATCGCGGGCGGCGATTCTGGGGCGGGCTGACCCGGCGTTCTGCAGCACCGCCCGGCCGGGGAAGTTGTTTCAATCGCGGGCGGCGATTCTGGGGCGGGCTGACGTCGTTCATTTCGTCTCCTCTGGCGTCACGGCCGTGTTTCAATCGCGGGCGGCGATTCTGGGGCGGGCTGACAGTATAGACGAGCAGATAGCGCGGGGAATCCCGCTGGTTTCAATCGCGGGCGGCGATTCTGGGGCGGGCTGACCGGTAGCTATCGAGGTTGGCAGTGACCAGCCGGTCAGTTTCAATCGCGGGCGGCGATTCTGGGGCGGGCTGACGTGGAGGCGTTGCACAAATACCTACCGGAATACGGCATTGTTTCAATCGCGGGCGGCGATTCTGGGGCGGGCTGACGCACCTCAACTTCCTGGCAAAAGCAGCGCCTCATGTTTCAATCGCGGGCGGCGATTCTGGGGCGGGCTGACCCCACCTTCATGGACAAGGAGCGGTGCATCAAAGTGTTTCAATCGCGGGCGGCGATTCTGGGGCGGGCTGACGGCGCTTAAGCCGCTGCCCGGCGTGGAGTTCACCGTTTCAATCGCGGGCGGCGATTCTGGGGCGGGCTGACGCCGGTAGCCGGGGTACGGCCGTATGCTCTGCGTAGTTTCAATCGCGGGCGGCGATTCTGGGGCGGGCTGACACTGGAAAGCATCGTGTTGCAAGCGGCCAGCGCCGGGTTTCAATCGCGGGCGGCGATTCTGGGGCGGGCTGACATTCTATTCCCGGTCTGGTAGATGCGATTATAGACGTTTCAATCGCGGGCGGCGATTCTGGGGCGGGCTGACTGGGGTATCTATCCATCAATGGGCTAAAGGTGGGCGTTTCAATCGCGGGCGGCGATTCTGGGGCGGGCTGACATCTGGCGAGCAAGATGGCCAGATTCATCACATCATGTTTCAATCGCGGGCGGCGATTCTGGGGCGGGCTGACCCTGATGTGTTCTATGTATATCCTGATGGTGGAGAGGTTTCAATCGCGGGCGGCGATTCTGGGGCGGGCTGACCTGGGCCTGGGCCTGTGGCGACGGGGCCGGTGTTTCGTTTCAATCGCGGGCGGCGATTCTGGGGCGGGCTGACCATGCGTCATGGCTTGCACTGGCATGGGTGTGAGTTGGGTTTCAATCGCGGGCGGCGATTCTGGGGCGGGCTGACCTACCTGCCGGGCGCGGAGGGAATATCGAAATGAAGTTTCAATCGCGGGCGGCGATTCTGGGGCGGGCTGACCTGCTCATTCGCTGGCCTCCGTTATATCAAGCCCCGTTTCAATCGCGGGCGGCGATTCTGGGGCGGGCTGACTTGGAAGATGAGCAACATGAAAACTGAAACCTGCGGTTTCAATCGCGGGCGGCGATTCTGGGGCGGGCTGACAGTCTGGCCGGCGCCGAGCAACGCGGCGCTTATTGTTTCAATCGCGGGCGGCGATTCTGGGGCGGGCTGACCAGGTGCCTACGGGGGCGGCGTCCTGGTAACACCAGTTTCAATCGCGGGCGGCGATTCTGGGGCGGGCTGACATCTCGTGGGCCAAGTGCCATGATGACGCCTCCTTGTTTCAATCGCGGGCGGCGATTCTGGGGCGGGCTGACTTAGAACGTTTTGCAGTTTAAGATAGTCAGATTGCAGTTTCAATCGCGGGCGGCGATTCTGGGGCGGGCTGACCATACCTGAATCAGAACGGGGTGGGGGTGAGAGAATGGTTTCAATCGCGGGCGGCGATTCTGGGGCGGGCTGACTTTCCTTCTTGTTTGGTGCGCTTGCTCATTGACTTGTTTCAATCGCGGGCGGCGATTCTGGGGCGGGCTGACGAAACCATCACCAGCTTTGGGCGATGGTGGGATGTTGTTTCAATCGCGGGCGGCGATTCTGGGGCGGGCTGACGCGCCAGACCTGAATGGTGGCGCATCATCTAGAGGGGTTTCAATCGCGGGCGGCGATTCTGGGGCGGGCTGACGTGACCTGGGCCAGCTTATGCACCTGGTGACAGAGTTTCAATCGCGGGCGGCGATTCTGGGGCGGGCTGACGGAATACAGTTTTTGTGTTTGTGACCCACTTTAACGGTTTCAATCGCGGGCGGCGATTCTGGGGCGGGCTGACCGCCTGCCCCGCCTCTGAGACGGCCGTCCCATACGAGTTTCAATCGCGGGCGGCGATTCTGGGGCGGGCTGACCTGAGAGAGGCAGCGGAGTTGTTCGGCCTGTCCATGTTTCAATCGCGGGCGGCGATTCTGGGGCGGGCTGACGATGCGAAAAGCATTACCGCATGTCAGGGCGGGTAGTTTCAATCGCGGGCGGCGATTCTGGGGCGGGCTGACGCTCACCAGATTGGTGGGCCAGGCCCAAAAAACATGTTTCAATCGCGGGCGGCGATTCTGGGGCGGGCTGACGTGGGATACGGGCTGGCTACGACCACATGGGAGATAGTTTCAATCGCGGGCGGCGATTCTGGGGCGGGCTGACCCGGCCAATGCTACCCGGTCGAACAATTCCCAAGTGGTTTCAATCGCGGGCGGCGATTCTGGGGCGGGCTGACTTCGCAAAACGCCTACAGCCTCATCCTCGAGGAGATAGTTTCAATCGCGGGCGGCGATTCTGGGGCGGGCTGACCCGCCAGCACTTGCGCCACTGGTGACGTTTATCACGTTTCAATCGCGGGCGGCGATTCTGGGGCGGGCTGACGCCACCGTCTGAGTGTTGCCGCGCTCGGAGTAGCTCACGTTTCAATCGCGGGCGGCGATTCTGGGGCGGGCTGACACAATGCCAGGTTCACCAGGATTGACGTTCAAGTGTTTCAATCGCGGGCGGCGATTCTGGGGCGGGCTGACATCTCCCATAGGAGCATGGTCTAAACTGTGATAATAGTTTCAATCGCGGGCGGCGATTCTGGGGCGGGCTGACGCCCTGACAATTTCCCTTGACGCTTCACAAGCCTACCGTTTCAATCGCGGGCGGCGATTCTGGGGCGGGCTGACTAGACCCCGCACGGCCGGAAGATGTCTTAAAAGTAGTTTCAATCGCGGGCGGCGATTCTGGGGCGGGCTGACTTTCCGCTTACTCACTGCTCACACACCCCCGGCAATGTTTCAATCGCGGGCGGCGATTCTGGGGCGGGCTGACCATCTTGCGCGTGCCAAACTCCTGGAACCGTGCATGAGTTTCAATCGCGGGCGGCGATTCTGGGGCGGGCTGACGTACCGCTTAGGGTTCTTTGTGCCTTTTTTGCTGGTTTCAATCGCGGGCGGCGATTCTGGGGCGGGCTGACGCGCTGCCAATCTCGCGCCGCTTTAACGGCCGTCTTGTTTCAATCGCGGGCGGCGATTCTGGGGCGGGCTGACTAAGGGGCACCGGGGCGTATTCATGGCCGAAAAGAGTTTCAATCGCGGGCGGCGATTCTGGGGCGGGCTGACTATATCGGTGTAGGCCACATACTCCCCGGTGGGATGGTTTCAATCGCGGGCGGCGATTCTGGGGCGGGCTGACCTCATCGGTCAACTCGACACCAAACGCCCGCAGTGCATACGTTTCAATCGCGGGCGGCGATTCTGGGGCGGGCTGACGCTATACCAGCTTGGCGTATTGGGGGGGATGAATGGCTGTTTCAATCGCGGGCGGCGATTCTGGGGCGGGCTGACGCGCGGGTCAGGTCGAGCAGCTTGTTATCGAAAATGTTTCAATCGCGGGCGGCGATTCTGGGGCGGGCTGACAAAACCCATGCATCGGTAGGACAACACACCGGGTCAGTTTCAATCGCGGGCGGCGATTCTGGGGCGGGCTGACCGCAAACAGGCAGGCGTACCGGGGCGGCGTGGTCCAGTTTCAATCGCGGGCGGCGATTCTGGGGCGGGCTGACCATATGCCCGGCGACCACGTTGCCAACCCAAAAGATGTTTCAATCGCGGGCGGCGATTCTGGGGCGGGCTGACCGCCTCCCGGTTCAGAGACGCCGCCGCCGGTTGTCATGTTTCAATCGCGGGCGGCGATTCTGGGGCGGGCTGACCTTCGTCGTCCATAGACGCCACTTTTCTTTTCAAGGAGTTTCAATCGCGGGCGGCGATTCTGGGGCGGGCTGACCAGAATCAATCCCGCGTGGCCCGGCCCGCTATACCGGTTTCAATCGCGGGCGGCGATTCTGGGGCGGGCTGACGAAGAACTAGCACAACGGCACATCCTCTCATGGTCTGTTTCAATCGCGGGCGGCGATTCTGGGGCGGGCTGGCCTGGATGTAGGTGCAATTACCACAGCCACCGTGTTGTTTCAATCGCGGGCGGCGATTCTGGGGCGGGCTGGCTCATAGGGGGCATATTCATGCGCTCGCCTGATTACAGTTTCAATCGCGGGCGGCGATTCTGGGGCGGGCTGGCTTAATGCACCGATTGGGTGGGAAGAGATAGTAGCAAGTTTCAATCGCGGGCGGCGATTCTGGGGCGGGCTGGCCCGTTACGGGTGAGAGGACCACGACGCTGGTTTATAGTTTCAATCGCGGGCGGCGATTCTGGGGCGGGCTGGCACAGGCACACAAAGCCCCACGAGGGCAAAGGAAACGGTTTCAATCGCGGGCGGCGATTCTGGGGCGGGCTGGCTTGCACCTATCTTTTATATTGCACCATGTATGGTAGTTTCAATCGCGGGCGGCGATTCTGGGGCGGGCTGGCCAGGGGGTGAGGCTCTGCTGGATGTGGACAGCGTACAGGTTTCAATCGCGGGCGGCGATTCTGGGGCGGGCTGGCATCCCCGTTGACCAGTGGTACACCGACGTAATGTCGTTTCAATCGCGGGCGGCGATTCTGGGGCGGGCTGGCAGTCAAACGCCCATGCATCCGGTATCTGAAACTCAGGTTTCAATCGCGGGCGGCGATTCTGGGGCGGGCTGGCGGCACGGCCGAAGCCACACACAGCATTGTGGCGAAGTTTCAATCGCGGGCGGCGATTCTGGGGCGGGCTGGCTGCTGTTGCTCATTGTCCCCTGGGTTGTCTACGCCAAGTTTCAATCGCGGGCGGCGATTCTGGGGCGGGCTGGCCAGTACCTGGTAGGGTGTATACTCCCTATGTAACTGTTTCAATCGCGGGCGGCGATTCTGGGGCGGGCTGGCGCCACGAATGCCAACTTTCCGAAACACTCCCGAATGTTTCAATCGCGGGCGGCGATTCTGGGGCGGGCTGGCTTTGCTTCCATGACGAAATAGAGGGGCACGAGGATGTTTCAATCGCGGGCGGCGATTCTGGGGCGGGCTGGCCATGGGCATTGTCTCGATCGTCGGGCGGTTTATTGGTTTCAATCGCGGGCGGCGATTCTGGGGCGGGCTGGCGTGGCACAAGAAGTCGCCGCCGTCCATAGGGCGCTGTTTCAATCGCGGGCGGCGATTCTGGGGCGGGCTGGCCGAGTAGCAGCGCCCTATCAACTGGTATTTTGCTACTGTTTCAATCGCGGGCGGCGATTCTGGGGCGGGCTGGCGGGAATTAACGAAACAAAGGAAACGGAAATGAAAACGTTTCAATCGCGGGCGGCGATTCTGGGGCGGGCTGGCGTCCGGTTTTCAGTGGCTCGTTGGCTTGTGGGAAAGTTTCAATCGCGGGCGGCGATTCTGGGGCGGGCTGGCCCCTCTCGATTTCCCCTCTGTTTTGTCCCATTTTGGTTTGTTCCAGTGCGCTTTTGTGGCATAGTATACCCTTTTTGGAGGGTAAATGGGGGGCTTTTTGGCGAGTTTTGTCCCACCGGGTAGTTGTTTGCGAGCAGGTCGGGTTTTGCATGGTTTTTTGGTTTTTTTATGCCCATATATGCGGTTGTTAATGTGCTTTCCCCTGTATTTTGCGGTTTTTTCTAGCGAGCGGGTGAGGGAGGTGGACAGGGGGCGGAGGCGCTCGAGGGGAAATTGTGAATTAAGAATTATGAATTATGAAGTTAGAGCAAGTATATCTTATCTTCCTTTGGGGGGGAACTGCCAATGGTTTCGGCTTTGGATTGGCAAAATTGGCAGACGTGGTAGATGCGGACGTTGTCTTCGGTTTCTTTGAGGATTTTGTCCAGGCGGTGGCGCAGGGTGATGAGTTCTTTGTCGGTGAGAAAACATTCAAAGATGCTGTATTGAGTCCATTTGCCAAAACCACAGAGGAGTTTGTGGATTTTGGTGCGGCGCTTGTCGTTGGAGATGTCGTAGGCGATCAAATATAGTGTGGAACTGGACATGGGTTTATCTGACGGTAAAGGGTGGGTAGGATGGGATTTCGGCCATGAGGGTTTTGGCGAGCAGGCGGGCCTGGAGTTCCAGGCTGCGGCGGTAGGTGGCTTTGTAGTTGAAGGTGGGGTGGGTGATGGTTTCGTCAAAGCGGGCTTCGAGGCGAGTAAGGAAGGTGCGACGGCCATAGTCCGTCAACCGGTATGCGCCAAATTCTTCAACAAAGTGTTTGCGCTGGATTTCGCCGGTGTTGAAGAGGGCGAGGACGACGGAGTCTACGATGAGGGGACGAAATTCTTCCATGAGGTCGAGGGCCAGAGCAGGTTTGCCGTATTGACTGCTGTGTAGGTAGCCGATGTAGGGGTCGAGGCCGACGGTGTAGATGGCGGAGGTGATCTGGTTGAGGAGGATGGTGTAGCCGTAGCTGAGCAGGGCGTTGACGGGGTCGCGGGGTGGGCGGCGGGTGCGCCCGTGGAAGAGATCTGGTTCGTTGAGCAGGTGGGGGAAGCAGCCAAAGTAGGCGGCGGTACCGGCGCCTTCTAGTCCTTGGAGACGGCCGTAGACAGAGTTGGTCTGGGGGTGGCGGACGTCGAGTGGTTCGGTGGCAGGTGGCAGGTGGATGATGGTTTCCAGGGTTGCTTTGAGGCTGGCGACGGCCTGGGTGATTTGTTCGTTTTCGCGTTTGCGGTTGGCGCGCATGAGCATGGTGCGCATGTTTTGTAGTTTGCCGGTGATGAAGGCCTGGGTGAAGTGGTGGTGGCGGATGGGGTTATGATGGGCGGTGGTTTGGGCCAGCCGGAGTTGGCCGTTTTTGGTGAAGGCGGGGGCCAAGTGGCCGTGGAAACGGCCGTAAGCATCAAGAAAGGTGATTTCGGCGTGGCGTTCCATCAGGGCGGCAATGGCGGGGCTGGTGAGAGTGGCATTGCCCTGGACGACGACGCGATCTATTTTGGTGAGGGGGACGCGCACTTTGTTGGCAGGGCGGTTTTGGCGTTTGTCTTCAGGGATGATGACAAGCAGGGTGTCGCCATCTTTTTTGACGGTGGTTTGTTGTTCGGTCAGGTATAGGGTGGCCATTTGAAGTTCCATAATATTGAATTAGGAATTATGAATTAGGAATTATGAAATGAAGAGGGGGCTTCATAATTCATAATTCATCCTTTTCTTTTGGTGTGTGCCAGAGATAGCGTTGGGTATTTTGGTGAAAGGTTGGTTCGGTGTGGCAGCCAGTGAAATGAAGGGTGAGACGGCCGTTTATCTGCCAGCCACTTTGTTGCAGGTCGTTGAGGGTGAGGTGGACGGCCGTGTTATCTTGGGCCTGCGTGTGGAACGTGGGCGCGGGCAAGTTGTCGTCTATAGTAGAATCCTCCAAGGGGGCGTCGTGGTCCCAGGCGAGGGGCAGCAGGCAAACATCACCTTCACGGGTGAGGGTGAGGCAGACGAGCCAGCCGGTTTGATATGGCTCCAAGTCGGCTAAAGTGGGACGCGCGCCGCGCCAGTAATAAACAGGTACGAAGGAAATGGATTGAGAATGACTGTATCTCATGGAAGGGTTACTCCTTGATTGAGTTTGATCACTTCGTCAGGCAAACAGATGGGCTGGATCGAACAATGTTGACATTTTTGGCGTTCGCGGATGGAGGCGGGGATGTGGTTGGTGGTGATGAGGTGGTGGGCGTGGGTGACGGCCGTTTCCGTCATCTGGCGCAGGGCGTGATCAAACACAACCTGGATGCGCCGCCGGGAGCGCCAGTAGAAGATTTCCCCCCACCCCACTTGTTGGCCGGTCATTTCTTCAAGGCAAAACGCTTGGGCGCAGAGTTGGATGTGGTCGTTGTCCCATTTACCTTGCTGCCCATGTTTGTATTCGACGGGGATAAGAGTCTCTCCATCGGATTCCACGAAGTCGGCGAAGCCGGCGATTTGCAGGCGGTCTGACCAGACCCAGAGGCGGCGGTGGATGGCACGGCCCTGGTCATCGGTTTCGCGGCCGGGTTTGTCGGCGCGGTTTCGGTGTTGGTAGGTACCTTCCAGCATGGGGGCGTTAATTTCCAATTCACCCTGCACGTACATATACCAAAACCGGCGCGGGCAGTAGGCCAGTTGGTTCAAATATGAAAGCGGTAAATAGCTTTCATCCTTCATCACTCATCCTTCATCATTCTATTCACCTGCCCCATGCCCTGGGTGGTTTTGCTGCCGACGCCGGTGTAGAAGGCCAGGTCGGCCAGGCGGTTGAGGTGCTGCACCATGTCGCCAGCCCTTGGGTCCAGTATTTCAAAGGTAACTTCACCGGCAAAACCAACTTGTTTGCTGCGGCGATATTCGTACATGTGGGTTTTGATGTCGTAGCGGGCGACGACGACATGCTCGATGCAAAAGTGGCGCACCGCTTCTTTGGTTTCACTGCTACTGAGGGTGTCCCAGTAATCGGCGAGTTGGCCGAAGACGAGAGGAGGATCGGGCAGGATGTGCATGTGGCGATGGGGGACGCTGCGCATGCTGAAGGCGGTGGGAGTGCGGAAGTGCAGGCTGATTTTGTGATGGTGGGGGTCGGTGGCGTCGGCGGCGGCCCAACGGTTAAAAAGGGTGGGCAGGCTATCATAGCCGGCGAGTGTGTGGCTGCCAGGGGTGCTGAGGATTTCGCTGATGTGAAAGGTGCTGTTTTCTAGCTGGATAGTGGGGCGGTGGCCTTGCAAGAAGTAGCTGATGAAGGTCTGGAAGAGGATGGGGTCAAGCAGGGTGACGCGCAGCCAGCCTTCTTGTCCGGCCTGAATGTAAAGACGGCCTTTGCTGCCACGGCCGTAGCCTTCCAGGGGAGAGACGGTGAAGGGCTTACGGCCGTGCAGGTCATGGATGGCCTGGGAGACGGCGGGGTCTACCTGTTGCAGGATGCTGAGGAAGGCGGCGTGGGCCAGGTGGCCCTGGGTGGCGCGCAGGTGGGTGTTGTGTACGGCCGTGAGGCGGATGATGAGGGCGTATAAATCTGGAGTTTGGGTCATCCTTCACCTTTCATAATTTATCGTTCGTAATTCACAAAGGCGTCCTTGATTACTGGTGTATAATGGCGAATAACCTTTGTGGAAAGGAGTTTGATATGCGTCTATTAACGGTGACAAAAGCAGAAATCATTGATGAACTGGACGAATTACCGCCGGAAAGTTTGCCTGAATTGCAGGCATTTATTGAGTTTTTGCGGTTCAAGTCTGAAAAAGAGCCAAAGAAACTAATCCGGCTTGGTGGACTTTGGAAAGATTTGCCCCCGGTCACGGAAGAAGACATTGCTGAAGCCCGCCGCGAAATGTGGGGCCAATTTGGTGAGCGAGAATTATGAACCGGTGGGTGACAGATACACATGCTCTGCTTTGGTACTTGTATGATGCCCAGAAGTTGTCGGTAGACGCAAAAGAGGTTTTTACGAAAGCGGATGCAGGAGAAGCCGAAATTATCATTCCAGCGATTGCCCTGGTGGAGATCGTTTACCTGGCAGAAAAAGGGCGAATTGCTGTAGATGCAGTCAAGAATGTGTTGCAACTGTTGTCCTCTCATGCGGATAATTACGCTATTGCCGATCTTAACCTCGGTGTAGCGATGGCCCTGCAAATGGTTGATCGCGCGTTTGTCCCGGACATGCCAGATCGGATTATTGCGGCGACTGCTTTGCATTTGAACCTGCCTTTGCTCTCTCGTGATGGGCAAATTGCCTCGCTTCCCGGCATCACAGTTGTGTGGTGAGGGGATGACAGCCATGAGGCGGATGATAAGGGCGTAGAGGTCGGAAGAGGTGTTCTTGCTACGCCCCCTCTGGAAAGGTGTACCTCATCTGTGCCGGTATCTTGAAATCTTTCTTTACTTCATGAAACATTCCGTTGACCTGAGCATGGTTGATCAAGCTGATTGGCGGCATGGAGATAACGTCAAACGTAATGAGTTCACCTTGCACATCAAGCGGGTTAACGGGAATCGCCGAAATATAGGCACCTTCTCTTGCAGTGGCTTGTACCCGACTTATTTCTTCTACCAGAATTTTACTGGCCCATTTGCCCATTCTAATCCAACGGGGCAACTCAGCAAGCTTTTCGCTAATTACAAAAAACTCGAATGTGCTTTCGGGAGCAATCTCTTTGGCCCGGCCAAAGTTCTCCGGGAAGTTTCCCCGTGCGCCAAAAGGTTCTGACTTGCGATAATAGGTTACTTGCGCCATTTTCCAGGTGGTGAGAAGGTAATCAGTTTCAAGGGGTCGGGCTGGGGTGACGTACACCCCAGCCTCATTCAGCTTACCCAAATCTTTGGGGTAATCAGGCCGATAACTATCAGTAAAATAAGGCACACGAATCAGTTGTTGATTAAACAAGGCATAGGAAAGCGCATAATTGTGCAAAAAACGCCCGGTTTCATACAACGTCCCCATTTCTCGTGTTGCATAGAATAGCGAATCGTGCAAAGTTAAGCGGCACTGTGTTACCCACATCATGACACCTCCTGTCATTTACCGGTTCGTCTCGCCCCATACTTGCCAGCATAACTACTGGTTGCTTCGTACAAGTTTGACAAGAATTTATTTGATTCGGCTTCTTTTTGGTAAAATCCGGTCACTTCTTGCCGTAGATGTTCCACCTCTTTACCTTCTACAGCTCTAGCAACAAACACAGGTTCAGTTTGCATCAATATATTGAATGCAGTGGCGGCCCCGCCGAGAACTTTGTCACGCGAAAGGGGTGTTTGCCACGAGTTGCTTTCTTTTCCTTCCTGTTGCTCGTCGCGAAGGTGATCATAAATGGCTTGGGTAAAGCGTAAGTTGGAGAAGATTTCGCCATTGGCAAAAACAGTGGCAACCAGATGATTATAAACAGCGCCAGTGCGTGAATCCTGCGCCCCGTAACGGCTGGTATGTAAGATGTTACCCAGTACATAGAGGAAACTTTCGTAAGTTGGATCACGCAGGGCAATCACGGCCGGGAAAAAAACTTGGGGAACAACATGGTCTTGTTCGCCAAACGAAGAGCGGGTTGTTCCGGCCTGGGTCATTGTGCCATGTTCGTAGAGGGCATTAAAAGAAAGGGCTTTGTGGGATTCCTCGTATGATGTGATAGAAAAGGCCGAATCAGCGTAGACTTTGGACTTTTCTGCCCCTTCGTTGCCAATGGCATAGCCATAAAGAATGCAGTCGGGGCATTGCTTACAGAAATTGGCGCTGTTGTACTCGCAGGCCCGTTCACCAGAATCAGTGATGAGGCCAAAATAACGCAGGAGTTCGCGCCCTCTCAATCGTTCCGGTGAAGTCTGTTTGCGCTTGAACATGACCAGGCGGGAAATGGTTTCTCCGTGAGTCAGCCCGGCCTGCACGCGAATGATATTAAGGGTGCCGTCGGTTTGGAATAACGGGAAAGATTCGGTTTCTCGCATCAAAATGAAATGAACGTAACGCCCCTGTGGGATTTGGGGGATGGCCGGTAGGAAAAGGTCTTTGGTCTCTTGCAAGGTTTTTAAGATCGTGTTACTCATTTTCAACTGCCTCCAATTCTGGTTCAGCCTGACGGCCGTAGTTTTGTAAATAATAGAAACGCGCTGCTGATCGCAGGCGATTTAGACGTTCTCGTAACGTGGCGCGATCCCCGTTACAGTATTGGTTGAAGACGCGCTCAATAAAAAGATCAGCAAAAGCCAGTTGCTTATCCCGCGAAGCCGCTTTACGCGCTTCACGGCTAGTTGTGGCTCCTTTGACCATTACAATGGGGTCCCATCCGTCGGCGTTGTTAGACCAAATGCGCTTCATTAAATCACCCATTGCGCCCGCTACCAATAGCCGTAAGTCATCACTTTCAGTCTTGGGATCGCTGTCAATGATGACATCGGCCGCCTCAGCGAACGGTTTGAGTACCGCGTAAGCCGAATCCAGGTTTTTGTATTTTGCCCGGTAAAAAGTGGCATACGCATTCACTGTTTCACTTATCATGCCCATGTCTGGTTCACCTCCTAATGTGTAATAAATGTCGAAATATCGTTCAATATCCCAGGGTGGTATTCCCTCCCTGTTAGATTCCTTCTCTTTTTTCTTGCCATTTTTGTCAGATGATGTGTCGCGTCGTTTACGGTCATAGTAAGCAAACACGTAAAGGGGATCGGTGACAACGTCTTTGACGACCGCATTTATTTGTGGCCAGTGCATATCTTTTGGTTCAGCAAACACGTCTAAATGTAAGTCATATAGCCGCAGAAGACGCATCAGGTAATGATCTGTTTCGTTGACGCGGAAGCGGTCATGGCCAAGCACATGGCGGACGAAACTATGAGGGGCATCGAGAACGGCCGTCTCCCGAAACTCTGTGCCTGTGCTGAATAAAGGCACAAATGAAGCTGTTGTAACAACTTTAACATTCAGCAAAAGAGGTAACGCCAAACCATATAATACCGGCATAATCCAAGCGTCGGTGTCTGTCGGTTTTTTACCTAATGGGCGCAACGCGCAAAAAAATAATCCAGCAGCATCATGTTCGGAGTAGTGTGGACTAGAAATAGTGTACCGATGACCATCTTCACGGCTGGCGAAACCCTCATAGTCAACGAGGCTTTGAGAAGTGAATCCGTTTTGACGCATATACCGCAGAAAATCAAAAACATTGAGGTCTTGTAATTCGTTGTTGAGATAAGATTTAATAACAGCCGCCGTTTCTGGAGTAAAAAAATAAGTTGGGTAGAAGTAAAGATGAACAGATTTATTACCTTGTTCAGCTCCGGGTTGTTGTACGCGCCGTAAAATCATCTCGATTCGGCAAACAGGGCAGACGCCGCGCAATATGGCGGAGGTGTACAGTGGGTTCTTGTTGCTATACTGTTGATTGATAAATGGGATTTCCGTTGCTTCCTGCCCTACCCCTTGATATGGTGTTGAGCAAAGGCTACAGAACGGCCGTTTCTCACCCTTATTTTTAAGATAGCTCGATAACTCCTCAGTAAAACGCAAGCGTTGCTTTTGTGATTGGGATAAGCCATCTATTTCTAAAGTAGATTGGAGATAATCTTTTACATCGTCTTCAATTGCAGAGGCACTCTTTGTTTTCAAGTCTTGAGCTTCAACCCATTCCAGGACGCGCTCAACTATTTCGTCCATCAACTCTTCCAGAGCGATCTCGTCTGCACCAGGATTTTGTTTGACGTAACATGCTCCAACGTAAAACCAGCCAAATGCTGTGCCTCCTTTGTTCCGCATTGCTTCTTCATTAGAAACAACATCATTCAACTTTATTGTAGCCAGTAAAAGAGGTGTCACATCTGCTTTTCCCTTGTAAGAATCACGCACTGCCCTTTGTACGAATGTCAAAAATTCAGCCAAACGGTCAACACGAATATCGTCCGGTAGTTGTTGCTCTTGTATCAAGGCGATCTGTTTTTCCTTGACCAAATCCTTATCGTTGCCCAGTTGTTTTAACAAATCGTTATCTGATTGCCCGGTAAGAAATCCGTACAATCGTGAAGTAGCATAGCCACCAGAGAGCCGCATCGCTTTGCGCCGAGCTATTTTCAGGACACCGCCAAAACCAACAATTTCATACAAAGCCGATGAAGCTACAAAGCCTGTCCCTCCACGACGGACACCAAAGCCTTCACTATCTCCAATAATGGTTTTGATATGAGACCATATATCTTCTGTGATAGCGTCTGCATTGGGTAGCGAGTACTGGGGTGGAGCAAGATAGACTATCCCGTTAGGAAAAAATAAAAATTCCTCACAGCTTTGGGCTTTTAATGCTCTCATGACAGCATTGTTGATCAGGTTAGAGATCAGCCCGCGCACTTCGGTTAATTGGTGGAAAGTAAAGCGGGGCGCTTGCCCTGCGCCAAAAAGGATGTTCATTTTGTCATGAAGATTGGCCGCCCGGTTACGGCCGTCGCTCCCCATCCTGACGACCTCACAAGGATTAGTGACATGGACCAAAATATCAGCAATCGAAGAAAGCAGGCGCAATACTTCCAAACGGCGCGGGTGGGTTTGCAAATGTGTAAAGCTCATCACATCAAGATTGGCCCCCTCAACTGTCTGTGTATTTTGCGCCAGAAAGACAACATCATCTAAATAGGTTTCCCACTCAGACCAAAAATCAGCAAAGTTCATGCGCTGTCCGAGACAGGCAATGATTTGGCGAATGACCGGGATGTTTCCGGCATTTATCTGAATACCATACACTTTGGTGTAATCGTGCGCGACAAAGCCTAAAAGCCAGAGCCTTCTTTCCGTTTCATTTAAGGCTTTTGCTGGTGGGAGTTTTTCCGCCAGACGCATTCCGGCAAAAATGCCATTCAAAATGTGCGTAACCATACTTTGATCATCTTTCAAGCTGAAACGTTCCAGTTTTTCCAATGGAACTCGTTCCGCATCTACGGGGATGCACGGGTCTTCAGGAACGGATTGACCAGAACCGCCAAGCGCGGGAATAGTGACAAAGTGAATCAAGATGGCTGGAGCCAGTTTGTCTATAAATTCAACCAGTACTGGATCACGCCCGGCAACAGCTTTTTTAAGTAACGCCTGATGAATCATTCCTGCCTCCTAACAGAAGATTGGTTCTTCCTCCACATCTTTTTTGCGCCAACCTATTAACTGCGCCTCTAGCATCAAAGCCGCTTTGCCAAAAGTTAAGACGTACTCGCGGTTACGGTTACTGTCTACGGCCGTATACAACGGAAAATGGGAAGGCAACTTTAGCATACGACGCAATTCACGAGCGTCCCAACGCTTTGTGGCATAACAAACAACCGATTGCCGACTCAATACTTGATTGACAGCCCCTATAGACAAACTGCGTGGTTCATCAATAGCCAAGCCCATCAAAACGAAGACTTGATCATTCCAAAGTGATAAATCATCACTTACGCGGAGTTTCAACCAGTCGCGTTCGGCTTTGTATTCCAACACCTTCAAAACCAGCGGTTTCTCACCTTTCCCTTTCATGGCATATTTCAGGTCTGCTTCCGATGTCCCTTGCCCGTCACTGGCTCTTTGCATCATGGCCTGTTGATAGTTTTCTCTAGATTCGACAAGATAGTCGGCGCTTTGCACCAGCGGGAATAAGTCGTAGGTGAGAAACGCCTCTGGATCAATAGTTGTATCCCAACATCCAACCTGAAATGGAGACGTGCCGCGAAAAGCGATTACTTCATCCAAAATGGGGGCGCACTGTTCGGCCCTGCTTTTGTCGGTTAGATACCAGTATCGTTTCCGCGCTGAGTGAAAGTTGCTCAGAGCGAAAAGCTGCTCATATTTTTTGGTCAACTGAGTAGCTAATCGAGTATAGGCTTGCTGGTTTTTAATGCTTTCCAAAACTGTGATGATATGTGCAGCTTGAATAACGCCCCACCGTTTCGCGTAATTGGCAAAATCGGTTTCTTCGGGAAGAGCAGCATAAATGGCTCCAGATAATTGGGTTGGACGATCCGCCTCTCCCCCATTCACGACGCCTTGTTCGCGCAGTTTTTCTTCAATGCGAGCATAAACCCATGGCGTTTTGCCAGAAATTAGAGCATGTGCCTGATATTGAGCGAAGGCTGTTTCCCCCATTTTATAGCGTCCTAAACGGCCGAAACGCTGGAGGAATGTGCCAGCATTGGCGGATTCAAAAACCAAGAAGTTGATATTGAAATCAACGCCAACGTCAATGGTTGATGTGCCTACCACAATATCCTTTTGCAATGATGTAGCCCGGCGTTCAGCATCAGTCAGGCCGGTATTTTCGCCAATCGTGATGCCATATTTACCCGTGAGTTCTGTACTCAACATATGGGCGATTCGTCGAGCCGTGACAACGCTATTGACAATAACTGCTCCTTTAGGGCGTGGCGTTTGTGTCTGCCAAAAAGCGACGATTTCTGGCAAAAACCCTTTGATCCACTCTTCAACAGTCTGTTTCTCGCGTAGCGGGTGGAACTGCAACTGTGTAGGGTGTAAAACTGACCGATAGCCAGCTTGCGCCTGATTTGTGTAGGTCCCCTCGATTATCTGGTACTGTAAGCCGCTACGTTGCGCCATTTGTTGTAACAGCGTGTTGGGTGTAGCTGACGAAAAGATAAATTTGTGTCGTTGACCAGACTCCAGAATATATAGCATGGCCGTTAAAACTGAAACGACTTGCGGCGTACTGAAAATGTGGAATTCGTCAAAAATAAAGTTGTCGAAGTTGGTACACAGGCTGTAGGGCAATTCGTTCGGCGAGAAAATGCCTGAACGGTAACGGTAGTTCATCACCAGGTTGAAAATGTCCGGGTTAGTCAGAATAACATTGTGATTGTCAAATCTTTCTTTGAGCGCACTCGCTCTATAGGTGAAGTTGTGTTCTTCAGCTAATCGGGTAAGTTCTGCACCCCATAACGAGCAATAAGGGAATTGCTGTTGGAAGTGAATCATGTAGTTTTTGAATTGCCGCCCTTGATCGCGGGAAAGTTCATTTGTTGGGTACATACCAAATGTGTGATGATTAGGGTTGAGCAAAATCGGCAAATAAGCGGCAAGGCTTTTGCCATCGCCGGTCATCGCTGTGTTGAGAATGATTTGCGGACCGTTGGCGCTGGTTGCGGCTTTGTAGGTATCTAGCTGATGTTGGGACAACAGCCAGCGTGTACCGTCTGGCTTAAATGGTAGCCTATCATGCAGCCCTGATGATCTGATTTCTGTTTCATCAGCTTCTTTTGAGAATACTGGTAAAGTTTGAATGGTCAACATAGCTTATTCCATGAACATCAACGGCCGTACCCACCTATACACCCCTCTCATTCCCTCCCCCAAAACCGACCGGAGAACGCGAATGAGCCATAGCTTACCACACTACCCCACCCACAATTGTGGGCACTTTTGCGCCACTCGCGGCAAGTTCGTTAGAAAACGGCCGTACCATAGAAATTCACCCAAAATTTTGTAAAATACCCGCAGATAACAAGCCCTGCTTGTTGTCTACCGGCCTGGTGACCTATGCCTCCCTCTGGTAACCATCCCAGAGAAGTAAGCTAGGTAGTGCGGCGAAAGCCCCCCCAGGCCTTTTCATTTCTATTGATAAATCTCCACCAGTCCTTTGACCAACCCTTTCATTTCTGCCAGGAGTTCGCTGCCACCCAGCACTCGGCAGTTGGCCCCGTAGTAAAGCAGGTTGCGCGCCAGTTCAAATACGTCGTGGGTCTGGCCTTCAATGCGCACCCAGCCTTCGTCCAACGGCCGTACCTTCATCTCCCCCACCAGTTCCTTACGCTGGCTGACGCCAAAGCGGGTGATGGTGGGGGAGAGTTCAAAGATGACGGTACGCAAACGGCCGTTTGGTCTGGTAGCCGGCAGCCGGCGGGGCAATATCGCCACACTGCCGGGCACAATTCGGCTGAGGCGGTAATTGACGTAATCGTGGTACAGGTCGCTCCCTTCCAGCGGATCACAAAACAGGCAATAACCACGCAGCCGCCAATGGCCGCGATCCGAAAAGTATAAATCCCAGGGCTGGATGTGATGCTGGCGGGGGACGCCACTCTCATTGGTGAGCGAGAGGTAATCAAACTGGACTTCTTGCCGGGCCTGCCAGGCGGTTTCAATGGCTTGCCAGATGTCGGGGGCGATGAGTTCGCTATCCCGCAGGCGCAGGTCGGCGGTGGGTTGGTGGCCAACGGCCTGGCGATATACTTTTTGCCGTTTTTCCGGCAGCCAATCCACTAGGCGGTCAACCAGTTGCTGCACTTCCAGGGTGTGGGGGCTGTCTGGTTGGAAGGTGTCGGCCAGGAAAGCCAGCGTTTGGATGTCGGCGTCGGGCAGGTTGAGCAACGGCCGTTCCCGCCGCACTATCACGTACCCTTTGTCTGCCTTACTGTAGCGAATTTCTACGTCAAAATACTTTTCCAACCGGGCCAGGTCTTCACGAAACCGCCTGTCCAGCGCTTTAGGGCCGTGACGGCCGTAAGCCTCTGCCCCCTCTAACTGCCTGACTGCTGTCAAAAGTTCCTGTTTCTTAGCCGGGCCTTGTTGCAGGCGCAGCAGTATCGCCAGGCAGCGACGGGCCACCGGCCAGGAGCTATCCGCTTTCCCCTTCTTCATCTGTTCGGTCATAGGCACTGTCTCCAAAAGGCGGCACAGCCTCAAGCGGCTACGAGCGAATTTATTGTAACGTTTTTTGCGTGAATGAAAATAGAGCAGATACTTACCGGCGTCAGGACATTCATTAGCCGCTCCTCAAAAAGGACAAATTTATGAGCCGTCCCATAAAAATCATCCTCAGTATAAGTGCGGTTATCATCATGGTATGGTGTAGTTTTGCCACTGTACTCCTGGTTATTGGCTTCGTCTTTCCCAGCCAGGCTGCAAACAATGCTGCCAGTTCCACTGCCTTCTCGCTAACAGCGGTAACTGAAGGCATGATGCCAGAAACGAGTGGAGATAGAGCTACCGTCGCACGCATTATTGATGGAGATACCATCGAGGTTGGCATCAATGGGGTGAGTTATCGCTTACGTTATATTGGCATGGACACACCTGAAAGAGGCCAGCCTTTCTTCGAGGAAGCGACTGAGGCCAACCGGCAATTAGTCGAAGGGCAGACGGTCATTTTGGTCAAGGATGTGTCAGAAACAGACAGATATGGCCGTCTGCTGCGCTACATTTATTTACAGGATGGTACCTTTGTAAATGCCGAGTTGGTTAAGCGAGGATTCGCACAGGTGGCAACATTCCCGCCAGATGTGGCGCATCAAGCCCTGTTCATCACCCTGGAACGACAAGCAAGAGAAGCTGGCAGAGGATTGTGGGCACAACCTGAACCGCCAAACACCTCAGAATCGTCTCGCTTCCCACAAATCTGCGATCCGGCATATCCAACCGTTTGTATCTCACCACCGCCCCCTAACTTAAACTGTGGCGATGTCCCACATCGTAATTTTGAAGCATTGCCCGCCGATCCCCATGGATTTGACAGGGATAATGATGGAGTGGGCTGTGAAAGCTAATCAATCTTCCTTTTATACGGCTAACGGTTGGTAGTTTGCTTTGTAGCCACTGCTGGATTTGACTCCAATGAGAGAGATGCCATCTGTGGTGGCGGGTATCAGAATGTGCACCTTGACCAACAAATCGGCGGCATGGACGGTAGCCTGGAATAGAGTTGCTGCTCCTTCAGCGGTGGCCTGGGCTGTGAACGGGGCCATCTGTTCCGGGTGGGAGTGATAGGGGATAGTACGGCCGTCAACCTCGGTCACTGTACAGGGCTGATTCCCCGGCAGCGGGGGTATTGCGAACAACCCCAAAACTGATTGCCGGCATTCGCTCCACCATCCGTGAAAAAGGGCGGCATAAGGTCATTGACAAAATTAGCGTAGATCTGAACGAGAAAAAAGATGTGTATGAGGCTACCTTTGCTAACCTGGGCATCAAGCAGGTGTTGGTCAGCCCGGACGTGGTGAAGTGGCACCCCAAGCTGCTGGTCAGCGGCGTCTGGTGCATCGCCGACATTGAATATTTTTATTCCGAAGATAAAGACGTCAGCCCCTGGATTCTGGACACGATCAAACCGATCCAGCTTTCGGCTTTTGATTTTGAAACGTACCTGGCGGCCCGGCGCGAATTTTCCACCGGCGAGTGGATTGATTTGCTCATCCAGAGTATTGGCTTCAACCCGAAACTGTTCGGCCATCGCAGCAAGCTGATCCAGTTAATCCGCCTCATCCCTTACTGCGAACGGAACTACAACCTGATTGAATTAGGGCCGAAGGGCACGGGCAAGTCGCACATCTACTCCGAATTTTCGCCGCACGGCATCCTGATTTCCGGCGGCGAGGTGACGGTGGCCAAGTTGTTTGTGAACAACGCCAACGGCAAAATCGGTCTGGTGGGGTTTTGGGATGCGGTCGCCTTTGATGAGTTTGCCGGTAAACAAAAACGGGTAGATAAGGCGTTGGTGGACATCCTGAAGAATTTTATGGCGAATAAGTCCTTTTCGCGGGGGATTGAAACGTTGGGGGCGGAAACCTCCATGGCCTTTGTGGGCAACCCCCAGCACACGCTGCTTTACATGCTGCATCACAGCGATTTGTTTGGCGATTTACCGGATAAGTATTACGACTCGGCGTTTTTAGATCGGCTGCATTTTTATATTCCCGGATGGGAGGTGGACATCATTCGCGGCGAGATGTTCTCTGATGGCTATGGCTTTGTGGTGGATTATCTGGCAGAGATTTTGCGCAATTTGCGCAACCACGACTATTCCCATTTGTACACTGACCACTTTGAGCTATTGGAAGATATTTCCACGCGCGACCGCACGGCCGTGCAAAAAACCTTTTCCGGGCTGATGAAGATATTGTTTCCGCATGAAGCTGCCAGCCCGGCGGAGATGGAAGAGCTGCTGCGTTTTGCCATTGAGGGGCGGAAACGGGTTAAAGACCAGTTGATGCGCATTGACACCACGTACACGGCCGTGCGTTTTGGTTACCGCAACCAGCAACAAGGCGGCGCGGTCTCTTTTGTGAAGACGTTGGAGGAGGAACAGTACCCAAAAGTGTATTACCGCGACGGCCGTTTGCCGCCAACAGAGGCAGCACCGGATGCCACGCCCCCCGCGCTCGAAGTAGTCACCGGGAACCGGGAACCACAGTCAGGCCACCTGGTGATCAAAGAAAATCAGCGAGGCATTACCTTCGACACCCTGTTTGGCCCCTACCTGAAAGGGGCGAAGCGCATTGAAATCACCGATCCGTACCTGCGCCAGTTTTACCAGATACGCAACCTGATGGAGTTGATCGAAACGATTGTGCGCGTCAAAGAGGAAGGGGAAGAAGTTGCCGTACACGTTATCACGGTACAAGATGAGTTTAATGAGTCGCAGGTTGAGTATTTCCAACAGATTGAAAAGGCGTGTGTCACCGTCGGCATTCAGTTTTCGATGGTCTTTGATCCCATTGGCAAGATTCACGCCCGGCACATTGTCACCGATCACGGCTGGTAGATCACCCTGGACAGGGGGTTGGATATTTTTCAGCGGTACGAGACGAAGGACGCCTTCGATTTTGCCAATCGGTTGCAGCAGCAACGGCCGTGTAAAAACTTTGAAGTAACCTATTTACGATTGGACGACAAAAGCGGCACTGATTGACCCTCTCAGTAAGGCAAATCCCGTCCATCAGGATGCTCTTCAACAACTTGTTGATGCGCCCTGTGGATAGCTTCAATTGATAGTGGATTTACTCTGACGATGATCCAGTTTTCGGGTAAGGCTTCACGCTGAATGGAATGGCCCTCATTTGTAAGAAGAAATGACCGCCCCCACAAAGATGCAGGTTGGGGAAACGGCCGTACCGTCGTCATAGTGGTATTCATTTGTTGCGCCCATAGCCGGGACTGGCGGAATCCCGGACACATACCCTCTGCACGTTTGATTATTGTACGTCCCATGTCAAGAATTGTGACACGTTCTGTCGTTAGAATGTGTACGACGAGGCACATGATGAGGAGCGGAGCATACGACCGTTTTCCCCTACCCCACTTTCTTCGTATAATAGCAACCAGCTTGTGGATACAGCTTGAAGGCAGGCTGTGTAGTTTGAAAAGGAATGACCTATGACGGCCGTGGCCACCTATTCAGGTATTGTCAAAAAAGGCAAGATTCGATCCCTGGCAGCAACGGAACTGCCAGAGGGCAGCCAGGTAATTGTTTTGCCGGTCGCTCAATGGGATGAATCGGCTCTTGTTGATCCCCTCATCGCCCGGCGTAAAGCAAATGGCTGGCTGGTTTCTTATGTGGGCAGTGTTATTGCCCAACAACCCCAATTGATGCAGGAAAACGGCCGTTTGCGATGGCGCTTCGCCGCATTTTTAGCCACGATGGGTCACCCACTTCGCGGCCCGGTGGGTTTCGTAGATGTGGATGCATACAGTGGCGAAGTGTTAACGAAAGAAAACGATGCCGAAGAACTAATCGTCAATGCTACAGATATCGCCACTTCCCTACCAACTGCAATTAGCTGAGTGATTTGAGTTGACAGTCTGGGCCTGACTAGAGAAGGGATATTGAGAATTAAGGTTAGCATTTCCAACTCAGCATTAATCGCTGAATTGACAGCGCGAGGACTGAATTACGTGGCAGGCGATGCCGATGGGACCATCTTGACAGAGCCAATGCCTGCGGATGTTCTCATTGCGGGGCTGGCACAATCTGATGATGCCCGTTTGCATATGGCCTTAATTGCGATATTACTATACCAACCGGAGATAGCAACGGCCGTACCAGAGGCATCCGCGCTTCTGAGCCAGAGTGATCAAACACGCTTGAGATTGTTTTACACAGCGACCGTGTTATTGCAACGCATTCATGTTGAGGAATTGCGTCATTACCTTACTAATTGGGAGCCGTTACCCGATTATTTTTCTGCTTCGCTCAATCTCGACCTCACCGCACCACTCCAAAAACAATTGCAGCAATTGGGGTGCCGTCATCAGGAATTGAGCGGTATAACAGCCAATTGGTCTGGTTCTTACCAATATGCCGCCAATCGATTACTCACCCGGTTGGCCAGGGAAATGGCATGGGCAGTTTAGCCACCTCTGAAATTGAAGCATTCTTGCACAAGTTGGGTGAGCGCTATCCCCACCCCGTAACTTTGTGTCTCTTGGGAGGCAGCGCCCTCTGTTTCTTGGGAAATCCACGCCGTACACTCGATATTGATTACACAGTGTCTCCATTGGCAGATAATGAGGCGCTAACAGATGCTATTGAGGTGTTGGCAAAAGAAATGCGCCTGGAGGTCGAGTCTGTTCCTATTGAAGAATTTGTGCCCCTACCGGTTGGGAGTGAACAACGTCATCGTTGGCTTGGGCAGTTTGGCGATGTCACTGTCTATCTTTATGATCCATACACGATTGCCTTAAGTAAGTTATGCCGTGGCTTTGAATCGGATTTACAGGATGTTCTATTTTTGCTGAGAGAGAGGATTATCAATCTGGATATTCTGACCAGTTTTGTGGAAGTTGCTGCGACGCAAGCGTGGGATTTTTACATTGATCCGGCAGATTTGGGCCGGTATTTTGAAGAAGTGAAGCGCCAATTCTTATGATGACTGACCCTAACGACAAAACCCGCCTGATTTCCCTCCCCAAAGCTGCTGAGTTGTATGGGTTTAATTCCCGTTATCTAGGGAATCTCGCTCGAAAAGGTCGCTTGAAGGCACAAAAAGTGGGAGACCTGTGGATTACGACGCCACAAGATGTTGAAGATTATATTGCGAGTCGCCAAAAGCGTGGGGTGTACCGAGACGATATTCAGTCAGGTTGACAAATAGTACACTGAGATACTATAATTTTGCAAACCAAATAGCTCTAACGCAACGACGACGCAGTGCTAGCAACACCGCGCCGCCGTCTAACCCAAGACCTGCGAGAACAGGCCGAGGGCTGCGCAAAGTGTAGCGAAAACACCGCCGCTTTTCAAAATCACCAGTTTTCTCTGCATACCTGGCAGTCAACGGCCGTTCCTGAAATCGGGAACGGCTTTTTTATTGCTCCCCAGCAATACCTCTACCTTTACCAAAGGCAAGGGGCAAACGGCCGTTTCCGGTGCATCTCGATGCAGGCGGGAACGGCCGTTTTTTGTTTTCCGGGAAGGCCGGTGGTGGAGGACCCCCACCGGTGGGAGAAGAAGCTGCCGGGTGGGCTATCTGGTTGAAGCCCTGGCCGGGGCAACCCGGTCAGGCATCTTTATCCACCCATACCCAATTGGAGGCAGTACCTATGACAATGCAATTTATCCGTTCCACCCATGAAAACGGCCGTTTCCGCCACTTCCCGCCAGAGGCCAACCGCTTCTGGCGGCGGTATGGTTCCGTGGTCGGTGGCCTGTTGCGGCTGGAATCCCCCCTCTCCTTTGCCGACCTGATGACCCACTGCCGTGAATATGCCCTGGAACAGGCCGAACCCGTCCCCATCCCGGAACTGCACGAGAGCTATGTGGCCTGGGTGCTCATTCACCTCATCGAATACGGCATGGTCACGGCCGTGCCCCAACAATATCCCCCCACCCCACCAGAGCGGCCAACGGTGGTCTACCACATTAATCGTGCCGAATAGGAGCCAGTTATTATGACCCGCGCCAACCAGATCATCTCCCTGCTCACCGGCTCCCTGGTCGCTTTCCTGGCCCTGGCCGCCTTTGTCCTCTCCTTTGACGCCCTGCGCCACTTGGCGGCGGCCAACGGCGTCGCCCCCGGCATGGCCTGGCTCTACCCGGCCATCATTGATGGGGCCATCATCATCTTTTCCCTCAGCGTCTTGCAGGCCAGCCTCAACCGGGAGCGCACCCGCTATCCCTGGGCACTGGTGGGACTGTTTACCGCCCTGTCCATTGGCCTGAACGTGCTGCACGCGCCGTCCAACCCGCTGCCCCGCCTGCTGGCGGCCATCCCGCCTATCGCCCTCTTCCTCTCCTTTGAACTGCTGATGAACCAGGTCAAGAGCCTGGTGCGCCGGTTGGGTATCGTCCAGCGCTTGCAGGAATTGGAAACGGCCGTGCGGCAAAAACGGGCCGAACTGGAAACCCTCATCACCAACAATCAAGCCCAGTTGGACACGCTGATGCAGGAGCGGCAAACGGCCGTACAGCAACTGGATGCCCAACTGCCCACTCTGACGGCCAAAAAAGAGGAACTATTGGCGGAACTGAAACAACTACGCCAGCACAAACGCGATCTGCAACTGTCCAATACTGACAGTATTGCCCATGCCAGGGCGCAGCGTGAGGTACATAAACAAGCGGCAGTGGACGCCATGTTGACCTACCTGGCCGACAATCCCGGCGCTTCGCTGGCCGACATCGCCGCCGCTATTGGCCGCTCCCGTTCCACCGCCGGTAACTACGTCAACGAACTGCTGGCCAACGGCCGTCTGCACAAAAACGGACATGGCTGGGAGATTTTGGACAACGTTTAGTCAGCCTACATCCAGATGTCATAGGAGATTGGAGATTGGAGATTCAAGACGCCTCCACCGCTGGTCTCCATTCCGCCAATCCCAAAAGGAGCAATACAGATGCCCAATCCTATTCGTGTCACCTTTGTCAACGGCTACTCTGGCCAGACCCTCTGCACGGCCGTGTTACCCGCCCTACCCCACCACGGCGATCATCTGGCCCTGGACACCCTGGCCTATCAAGTCACCGGCTGTGACTGGCAGCTTTACCCCGACGGCCGTGTCCACATCCAGGTCATCCTCATCCCCGGACTGAACGCCGAGGGTGAACGTCCGTTCAGTTACCCCGAAGAAAAGCAGTTGGCCGCCCAGTGGCCGGCGCCACCCGATACCCCGGTCCAGGAGTAATAACCAGCTAATGTGTCCTCTGTCGCTCCTCCCTTGTTGTGCTATGCGCAATGATTTTAAGCTGCCCCAGACCTGTCGCCTACGCCGCAAAGGAAAATAAAATGCGCCAGTTCCTCATCGTCCTTTTCCTGCTCGCCCTGTTCCTGGGCAGTTGTGCGGTTATCACCCGCACCCTGCAACCCACCATAGACGCCTCTGCCCAGACCTGGGTGGCCGCCGAAACCCGCACCGATCCCATTGACGACCTGATCCGCTTCCGTGAGGCCGAACGCCGCGGCCGCAGCGCCAGCCTGCTTTTGCCCTTCTTGCTTCTGTCTACTATCGCGCTGCTGGCTGTGGTGTTGCTTACCCCCCTACCCCACCTGCTCAAAGCGCTGCGTCGGCGGCCCCGCAAACGCCGCCACACGCACCCCGCGCCTGGTTTACCACCTCCCCCATCGCCACCGCTGACTTCGGGGTGGATCGAATCCCCATCGGGACGGCCGTCTGTGCCCACTCTGCCGTCACTACTTCCCGAACAGCCCCCCCTTCCCCCATCCCGGTCAACCGGATGGTTGGAAAACGAGTAATACTATGCGAAATACCCAAACCCTTCCCTACCCTCTTCTGGTTTCCCTGTTACTACTTCTCCTGGCGGCCTGCACCACACCGGCGGCCTCTGGCCGCGGCGCGCCTGGTGATATGCCGGCCCTACCCGACCCGGCCGTCCAGGCTACCCTGGGGGCGCGGCAGGCGCAGGACGCCGCCGCCACCTATGATGCGGCCCTGGCGGCTACCCAACAGGTCATCCAGGCCACGGAAAACGCCCGCAGCCAGGCCACCGGTACAGCCGCGGCTGTGGCCACCGGCAAGGCGGTGGCGGCTACCAGCACCGCCGCCGACCTCAGCGCCAGAGGTACCCAAATCGCCCTGGTGGCTACCGAGACCGGTCATGCCATTGCCAATGCTGCCACGGTCACCCATCAGGCAGCGGCCGTCCAGGCCGAGATGACGGCCCAGGCCATCCACATGGGGAACGCCCAGATGTTGCAAGAGGCAGAACGGCAGCGGCTGGCGGCCCAACAACAGCGGCAAGAGACGATCAACGCCGCCCTGCCCTATCTCCTGGCCGCCGTTGCCCTGGCTGTGGTGATCCTGGTCGGGCTGTTTGCCTTCCTGATGGTGCGCAGCCGCAATCCCGTATTTCACGTGGAACATTTGGGCACAAAAATCGCCATCGTGCCCACGGCCAATGGCAGCTACGCCCCCCTGCCCGGCCTGCCGGCGCTCTCAGGCAATCATGTCGCCACCCGTGCCCTACCGGCCACCACCCTATCCGGCCCTTCGGTCGTGACACCCTCAACCATCACTGCCATGCCGCAGCGCAGCCCGCGCGCCAGTTGGCAGATGTTCATGCGCCATCAGGACCCGGCCACCGTGCCCCTTGGCGTTAACGAGGCTACGGGCCAACCCGTTTTCCTCAACCGGCTGCACAACCCGCATCTGCTGATTGCCGGGACGACCGGCGCGGGCAAAACGACGGCGGGTCTGGCCCCCTTTGTGGCCGGGAATTGGGGCAATCAGGCCCATGTGGTGGTCATCAACGGCCGGGGTAGTGACTTTGCCCCCTTTGCCGGGCAGCCCAATCTCACCCTCTGGCCGTCCTTGCGGCCGCTGGCCCTCCTGCATCCTCTGGCCGACTTTCTCTCTGCCCTGGTAGAGGAGATGTATCGGCGGGACGGTGTCCTGGCCCGCACCGGCGCGTCCAGTTGGGCACAGTTACCGGCCCAGGCGGGTGAATCGGGCGAACTGCTCATCGCCATCGATGAATTCCTGACCATCGTTGGCGCCGCGCGCGAAGCGGCCGAACTGGCGCGGCTGGCCAGCGACCCGGAGACGGCCAAGAATCTGGCTTATCAGGCCACCCTGCTCTGGCTGCGGCTGCTGACCCTGACCAATGAAGGGCGCAAATATGGCCTCTATCTGGCCGTGACTATGACCGACCCCACCCGTGAGGCGATTGGCGATCACGGCATGCGGCTGCGGCGGCAGATGGCTACCATTGGCTTTCGCATGAACAGCCCGGCCAGCAGCCGCGCTTTTCTCGATGTCTCCGGCGCGGACGGGTTGGCTTCCGGTTCGGCCGGGCTGGCCAACGGCCGTTTTGTCTACAATATCAGCGGCATGGTGGGCACGGCCGTCGGTTTTTTCCCTGATCCAGCCGACCTATACCACTTCTTTGATGCCCGTCCGGTCACACCGCACCCGCTGCCGGAGGCGCTGGCGGCCACCGTTGCCGCCCTGCCCCCTCAGGCAGACATGGCGGCCCCCACACACCCGGCCGAGGCGGTCTATCCCCCTTACCCCTCTCTTCTTCATACCCCACCCGGTCTAATCAGTCAGGCCGCGCGGGATGGGCAGGCACTCCGGCCCTATCTGGCGGGTCTGAAATCGCTCAACGCGGCGGGCAGTCTGCTCAACGATGTCAGCGGCCGGCCGTCGGGCCAATTCTTGCAGGAGCGGCTCAAACCGGCCCTGGTCTGGCTGCATGAGACGGAAAACAATCCGGATGCTGTCCGCCTGCTGGCGCGGTTCAGCGAATAAACCCACACGGTGTATCCCCATGCCCCCGTTATTTCGCCCTCCCCGCCTGCTGGCTCTGTGTTCCTGGTTTACGGCCACGATATGGGCGATGATGCGGGAGCCGACGTCCCTTGTGCGCGCTATGCCGCCGAGGCTGACCACGGCCGGGCTATTACCGGCCGTGCCATTACCGGCCGGGCCATTGCTGGCCCCTCTCCACCTGTCATCCCCGGTTGCCCGGTCGTTGCTGTCCGTCGCCGCTTTATCACCTTTTGTCGCCCGGCCGTCGCAGTCTATCGCACGCCCATCGCCGCCTGTCGCCCGGCGCGCCCCCCTTTTGCCAGAGGGAGTTATGGGCGGATCGTTGCCATCTGCGACGAAATTGCGACGGTCGCAGGCACTGCGACTATCGCAAAAATTGGGTGTGTGTCGGTTTCGTCGCAGTGGTTTTGTCCCACGAGTAGGAGATGGGGAGCGCCAATGACCACACCCCCCAGCCAGCCTGCGGCTAAGCGGCCGCTCACCAGTCAGCCGTCCACCGACCGGGCATCAACCAGCCAGGCGTCAACTAACCAGGCGTCAATTGACCTGGTGTCAATTGACCTGGCGTCAACTAACCAATCACCGCCCACCGGGCCAACTGTACCGGATGATCGCATCGCGGCTACCCCCTCCGCTGTACCCAGCGCCGCCTTACTGGCTGCCAATGAGCGCCTGCTGGCCCAGCGAGCGGCGCAGAAGGGGGCTGGCCCCATACCCGAGGGGTGGTCACGGCCGTCAGCGACCCAAATACCAATGGCGGCGGAGGTGTGGACACGGCTGCCGCCCCATCTGGGTTGGCAGAGTGCGGCAGTCACGGCCGTGCAGCGCCGGACAGGTATGCGCGACCATAACCTGATAGCCAACACAGGGAGCACGCCGATCGCCGCCTTTTCCCGGCCAACAGCAGCCGATTCTTCCCCCGTGGCGGCAGCGGCGCTGGGCGCGGCCGGCTATCTACCGCCCGCTTTTTCCCCTCCCCCACCGGCAACGACCATTTGCCTGCATCCTTCGCTGGCCATGGCGCTGCTGCGCACCGGACAGGTGGCGTGCGGGCGGCTATGGTTGCTGCTACGGGCCCTGGATACCGCTGGCTGTGGCTGCCTGCCGCTGACGGCCGTGCAGAGCGCCCTGACCGGCCGGGAATCTGCGCGGCGGTTGTGTGGGCCGCGCCGCTTGCGCCAGCTTTTACAGCAAGGGACTGGGTTGTTCTGGCAGCGGGACAAAACCCACCTCTGGCTGGCCGGGGCAGGCAAAGTGGCCGCCCGGCTGGGTGTGGCACGGCTGGCCGGTCACCCGATAGAACTGCCTCTGGCGGTGTTGACTCAGCCCATCGGTCTGGTACGCGCCCATCTGTATGCCAGCTTTCATAGCAGCCGGGGCGGCATAGGGATTGGGGATGGGGGGAATCCAATCAGCCGGGCAGCGCTGACGGCCGTGAGCGGCGTCTCCCGGCGCAGCCAACATGCCTACGAGCGGCGCACACGGATGCGGGTGGTCCGTAATGTTGCTCTTGGCCTATCCCTCAATCCCTTAGCCCAAGAGGCCCTTACCTGGCAGCACGGGCAGGCGGTTTTTATCCTGATGGATAAGCGGGGAAAACAGGGGCGACCGGGTCGGCGTTATCTGGCCTGGCAGTTGCCCAACAGTTACTACGGGCCACATGCCCGGCTGGGGCGTGGTCGAAACCGCCGTCTCAATCGCCAACTGGTAGACCTGCGCACAAATGGGGACGCGGGGAACGGCCGGGCGGGTAGCGAAGTGTGGGGCCGGCGGTACGCCAGGAGTGGGGCAGCGGCAGGGCAATGGCTGCGAAAGGGGCCACGAGAGCGGCCGCGGGGGCGACCGTGGGAGTGGCTGGAGGCTGAGGTTTATTGGCAGTCACCGGGTGGACAAGCGAGTGCCATCTGGTATATGCTGTCGTGGCGCGAGTCACGCAGTTGATGGTCATCAACCGTTTCGGCTGGCGGCATAAAGCTGCACCCGTTCTAGGGGATAATTAAGAGGGTGAACATAAGGAAGAAAGGGGTGGATAACGGCCGTTATCCATGCAGATGCCTGGGGGCACGGCCGTCAGGAACAGCCGTTAAAACGGCATTTTGTTTTTACGTGGCAGGCCCTTATCCTATTCGGTAAGCCAATCTAGCGATTCTTGAAAACAGGCCACGGGGAGCAGATTGTAACTGGCGATTTCAGACTTTCTGTACATCTCGCCGTAAATAGTAGAGTGCTCATTACGGTTGGTTTGCCGCCCATACGCAAAGGCAACCGCTTTTATGGCCTGGCTGAGCGGCATGGCCCAGCTCTGGCTAATAGTATGCGTCGGTGTCGCCAATTGAGATTCAATCGCTTCCAGGCGTTGCAGGTGTTCGGCCAGGCGCGATATGAGAAGTATCTGACTTCACCCCGGTGGCAGTTTTGTATGTCTGCACTTCCGGCGTATCCTGCTCTAGCGTCTCTTCAAAAATAGCATCTGCTGCCAATCGCCGTTCTTGAAATGCTTCCCGTAGAACAGTCGCTGCCTCTCGTTGAAGGCGTTCAATTTTGGGCCGTGTCTCATCTTCCACCCGGCCTGGTTTAAGCCCGGCCAGTCATTGGGGAATCTGGTCAACTCTCAATAGGTTTGCTTGCTGGCGCCTGCTGCCCCGCCCTGTGGTGGAACGGGATGGGGTTAAACCGCCCCCGTTTGAAGCCTTCCCTGAGGATGTTATGGGGGGTAATCAGACGCCGTCGGGTAGGTACATCTTTGCCTCAAGCCGGACACATCTGCGTCACGGAAACGTACACTTTGCTATCATTGCCGCGCACGGCCGTTAATTCATCATTGCAGAAAATAATGTCGCTCTGTTCAATAATGGTCAATTCGTTGTTCATTATGTTTTTCCGTATCTCCGTCAAGCCATTGATGCCAGCGCCGGCCTGCCAAAGCAAAATGAGATCCAGGCGCAGCATTCCTAATGGGAGTGATCTTGATGCATTCCCCACCATCCCCTTCCCCCAAAGCAAGACATTATTCTGCGGAATGCGCAGGACTTGATTCATACACCTGTCCATTGTGATGAGTACGGTTGGGATTGTGTCTTCATAGAGCAAACAATCAATATTTTCTTCATGGTCGCCAAAAGATAATTTTGGACGAAGCCAATCGTCTAAAAAACTACACCACAATATTTTCTATGTGATTTGTGTAGTAACACAGTCTGCCCTATCATAAAATACGATCCACCCCCCTACCCTACTCAGAAAGACGGCATTAACGTGACTTTCAACGTATACTAATGTACAGCAATGTACAACAACGTATACCAATGTACACTAACGTATACGTTAGTGTACATTGGTGCGTATTTACAAAAAGCAACAAAAGGGTTCGGTGGGGTGGGGGGACGATTCCAAAATGAGGTAGCGAACGGCTTCAAAAGTAGGGGCAAAATCCATGCCCTAATAAATTTGATGCGCCGCGTGGGAAATGGCGTGATGGACCAAATCCGAATAGGAACCTACTTTTACACCATAACCGCGCCCAACGGTCGAATTTGATGGGTTTGAGCCGATGCGCTGCCCAATTTGGTGGCTGTCTTGACTCGGATTGTGCACCAGGCACCAAGATTCGGCGGTGGGCATTGTTGGCCACAAATGGGGCGGATAATGAATTTGTGACCACGTAGTCTAACGTCGTAGGGACACTATACAGGATGTATTTTGATATCAAGAGACAACGTACAACAACGTATACGTTGTTGTACGTTGGGGAGCATTGGTGTACGTTAGTATGCGTTGTTGTACATTGGTGAACGTTATTCAATGTTGGCTTAATCTTCAAATTCGATGTTGTTGCGGAATTTAGGCGATGTACTGCGTTGCAAGGTTGGATGTGGGATTTCCCCCTTGGCGTAGAAGTCCCAGGCATATAACAACAAATACTTGGCCAGTTGGGAAGCTGGAACACCAAGATTTATGGACTCTTGTTCGATAACCTGTTTTAATTCATAGCCAACATCATAAGAAGCCCGTCCCGCCAGACGGCTCTTAGGTGTCCTTTTTTTGAGCGATTGGGATAAAGCTCTTTCTCTCGCCCCAACTATAGCAGGTTTGGTTGTTGGCAAAGTGGGGGCATCAGCCGGGGGTTGGGAAGCTGTGCCCAGCCCTTGCAGTTGGCTCATCACATCGGTCATTTCTTTTCGTTTACTCATCAGCCACAATCCTTCTGGTTAAGTTCAAATAATCTTGAGCGCCATTACTTTGGGGGTCGTATTCAAAAATATGCTGTCCATAGGCCGGTGCTTCACTTAATCGCACGTTGTAACGAATTGGCTCGCAGACCCGATCGCCAAAATGAACGGCCAACTGCGGCATGATTTCTGCTGTTTGTTTGACCCGCCGATCCAGAGCCGTTGGCAAAATATAGCGCAGGACAACATCGTGGTAGCGTCGCACATCTTCAATGCGATGGGTAAATTCGATCAGGCCGTCCAGACTCAATACCTCCAAATTAACAGGCGTCAAAATTTCTTGGGCGAAAAAAAGGACATTGATCTGTAAATTGTCCCAGCCCGGTGAGGTGTCCAGAATCACATAATCATAGTGGGCTACATACGGCAGCATGACTGCCGACAATGTTTCCTCCTGACGCATGTCAGCTTCGGCAATGACTTGTTTGACCGCTGCCAATCGGTGTCCACCGGCCAACAAATGTAGATTGGGGCGGGCCTCAACTGCGGCTTCGGCAAAATCGGCGTGGCCCATCATCAGGTCGGCCAGACCACGTTCTGGGCGCAGCCCCAAGGCCTTGCCTGCTTGGGCCTGAGTATCCGTATCAATCAATAAAACACGCCGCCCGGTTAAGGCTAGCGCTGCTGAAAGATTTACGGCGGTTGTAGTTTTACCTACACCGCCTTTGGAGAGGGAGATGGAAAGTATTCGTGTCATGAGCCCCAATGTATCACAATGTATACATTAGGCAAACAATGTATACGTTGGGAAAGCAATATATATGTTTAGCCGGCAAAAACGTCTGGGGTGGCTGGGAGCATACCGATGCTATTAGCTGAGTTCGTAGAGCAACTTTTTTGGATTCAACTGCTAAAGATGAAATTGAGGAACTTGCCTCTGTGGAAGGTTATGGCAAAATGGCTTTTGGTGATTGGTTGGTGTTCATGGGTTTTCCGCAGCTTGATAAAGGATTTTGGCTTGAGGCTGAGGATTAACTGTAGTGTAGGCCAGAATTAAGATAATACCGAATGATCACATTGCAGGTGAATGACAAGGAGATGAGCGAAGAAAAGGCACTGGCCCCTGTTGACCAGAAACAAGTGGAGTTTTACGGCGATGAATTGACGGCCATGTTGGTTGAGGACGGCACAGTTTACGTCCCGGTGCGGCCGATTTGTGATTACCTGGGATTATCGTGGACAGGAGAGCGGGAGAGAATCAACCGGGACCCTGTATTAGCGGATGTGGTGAGGTTTGTACGTGTTACACGCACAAACTCCGTCGGCGGCAACTCCGGCGCAGCATCCTGGTTCCCCCGGAAATGGATGAAGAAATCAACCGGATTTGTAAGAGGTACAAGATTGGGAAAATGGAGATGATGCGCTTCTCATCGCTAAAGGCCTGGAAGATGTACACAATGGCGCTTTGGAAGAGAGCCTGGTGAAGGAGGTGGTTGTTGAGTTACCGACACCCCAGTGGAAGTCCGGAAGATAGGGAAGTTAAGACGAGTATTTGGGTTCTCACCAGCGGGCGCAAACAGGCCAGATGCGTTTCAATCGCGATCTGGCCTTGTCCGAGGTAATACAAGGTGTTGCCATTACGACAACAAACGGTGAAGATCACAAGAGTTGGGGCAGTGGAGAGGGTGGTTACTGGAGACTAAAGAAGTTTGCTGCTGGCGTGGGTTGAGAAATAGGAGTTTGACTACTTTATGTGGTGGGGTGGTCAAACATAAAAATGGAGATGCGGTGATGACAGAGAAAGCGTTGGTTCCAATAGAGCAAAAAGAAGTTGTTTTTTACAAGGACACCATTGTCGCGGTGCGTCTGGATGATGGCGAAATTTATGTGCCAATTAGACCGATTTGTGACAACCTGGGCGTGACACTGGCGGGGTAGCGTGAAGGCATTAGCCGCGCCCCGGTTGTGGTGGAGGTGGTGACCTCTGTAAGTGTTACACTGACGCAGCCGGCCATAGAAACGCCTGGCCTGATGGCCAGGTTGTGAGCAGCGGGGACAAAATTGGATAGGGTACTTGTCCCGTCAAAAAAGAATGGAGAGAAAGAGCATGACACATAAAGCGCTGACACCGCTCAAGCAAAAAGAAGTTATCTTTTACGAAGACATGGTAACGGCCGTTTTGATTCATACAGACAATCGGCAGGAAATATTTGTGCCCATCCGTCCTATCTGCGATTATCTGGGCGTAGATTGGTCCGCTCAATATCGTCGCATTAACCGCGATCCGGTATTGGCGGAGAGCGTACAAGGGGTTGCCGTTACGACAACACCTTCTGCCGACGGCCGTGGCGGGGGGATTCAGGAAATGTTGTGTTTGCCCCTAAAGTTTTTACCAGGCTGGCTGTTTGGCATCAGTGCCATGCGTGTGAAGCCAGAATTACAAGAAAAGATTGTACGCTATCAGCGCGAATGTTACGATGCCCTGGCTGAAGCTTTTACAGAAGGCCGGTTAACGGCCGATCCCGTCTTTGACGAACTACTGGCCAGTGATACACCGGCAGCACAGGCGTATAAGATTGCCACCGCCATCATGAAAATGGCCCGGCAGCAGCTTTTGTTGGAAGCGCAACTGGAAACCCATGCCGTCCAGCTTGTAGATCACGAGCAGCGGCTCGAGGAGATCGAGGCTACATTGGGTGATCCGGGGCGATTTATTACTCCTGACCAGGCCATGCAAATCAGTCAGGCAATTAAGACAATAGCCACCGAGATACAAAAGCGCACGAAACAGAATGAGTACGGAAAGATTTATGGACAGATGTACCGTGAGTTTGGTATTACCAGTTATAAACTGTTACCGGCTAATAAATTTGACCGGGCGATGGCCTGGCTGACAGATATGTATCGTCAAATTACCGGCGCCTATGATGGAGAACCCCCGTTCTAAACAGGCGCCGAATCATCGCACAGGTTCGGCCGGACAGAGAGAATGCGGGTTCACCAGGCGATAGTAACATAGACGGCAGTTAAACTATATTTTCGTCCACTACAACCGGCCGAGCCAGTACGCCCTTTTGCCTAGCCGTTTGAAATCGCAGCCGTTGGCAGCGCTGGCAATCACGTCCTGGAACTGTCAGAAAAGCACCGGTCAGACGTGTTGATTGCCGACCGGTAAATGCCAGCCCATGAGAATGAACCCAAAGAAGCCTGGTTTGAACCCGTCTCAACTTTGATCTGAACAGAGCGATAAACCAGGCCGGTCAACTCGACGCCGAGGTTGCCGGCCACAGACCAACGATCTGGCGCAGAATACCCAGTTCACCAATATGGTAGGCATTGTGATCGGCAACGAGCAGGATTTCACGGAAGATGGTGTAATCGGGGGCATGGGGGATTGGCGCTGTCAGGTTAGTTGTTGGATCAAGAACCAGGTTTTCAAGCGCCTGCAAATCGGCATGAAAATCTGCAATAGTCTGATTCCATTGCGCTGCATCTGCCTGGGCCTCCGGTGCAGGCCAATATCCGGCGGGCCAGGGCAAGTATTGATAGTCTGGGTTGCGGATAAAATCCAGGATGTCCCATTGCGTCAGGCGTAGATGTTCCAGCAGATGCCAGAAAGAATAGGGCACGTGGGGTGGGTGGGTATTGATATGCTCCAGGGGAAAGTTAGCCACTGCTTCAGCAAAGGGCATATGGGCATTACCGCCCCGCAATAGAGCCAGTAGTTGGTCACGAATGATCTCATCAGCAGACATATTGTTCTCCCAAAGAAAAAGGCGGATTTGACTCTTTAGCAAAAGTCGGCCTCTACAGATGTTTACCTGGCGCGCATGGTAGTTGCGGGCAACACAGGATCGTTTGTTATTTTACCAGGAAGAGGGGAAATGCTTCTACCATCCCAATAGCAATGTTACAATACTGCCATGCCCAGACAAAATCGTGTCACCCCCTTTGGAGAGATTGTCGCCACGCCAGCGCGTGGCACTTTTATGGGCAATCGGGGGGTGCTGCATAATGCAGCCGGGGTGATTGTGCGTCCTTATCAAGTGCAGCGGTGGATTATTTGCCAGTTATCGTTCAAAGGGCGGCAGCGGGTGGTGATGACACCTGGCCATTATACAGAACTGTTTTTCCTGGATGAAGCCACCGCGTTGGCTGCCGGGCACCGGCCTTGTGTTGAGTGCCGGCGTGTCGCTTTCGCCACCTTTCGGGAGGCCTGGGTAGCTGCGCAACCAACTTCTGTCAGAAAGGGTTTGCCGAAAGTGGCGGAGATAGACCGGGTTTTACATCAAGAACGTATCGGCCCATCTGGGCACAAGCTCACATATAGGGCGGCGCTGGCAGATTTACCGGAAGGTGTGTTTGTGGTGGTGGGGGAACGGCCGTGTTTGCTCTGGCAGGATGCGCTTTTTCCCTGGTCAGTCGGAGGATATGGGCAGCCGCTGCATGTGGACAGGGGGCTGATGGCGCTCGTGTTAACGCCGCGCTCGACTGTGGGTGTCTTGCAACAAGGTTATGTACCGCAGGTATCTCTGCATGCAGGATTGTGACGGCGGCGGTGGCTCCAGCGGGGACAAACCTGTTGCGTGACAATTGCGCATAGTCTTAAGTTGGTGATACTGACCTTGCCATAATATGATAACGGATCCATTAACCCTATTTTTCACCAACTTGCCATCGTTGTCAGAAGCATGACGAAGAGATGTTGGACGGGCAAACATGTGGCATTGTCTATCCCAATGGCTAAAGTATATCTTCAGAGTTTTTGACAATTGCCTGCAATTTTTTGGGAGCCACCAACCACCAGCCATCCCGGATATGGAATATCAGGTCTTCGTCGCTGATATTATCCAGCTGAATGCCAATCCAGCCGCGCACCCCAACGTATGGTGGTTTGAAGTAAGTTTCCGGCGAGGATGAGATCAGCATTTCCTGGATGCCGGGAGGCGCCGGCAACCAGACGGCAATACGGCCGTCGTCGTGATGGTTGTTGGCAAACATAGCAAAAACCCGTTTGCGGACAAAAAAGGTGGACTCGCCGTGCGAAAGTCTCTCGGTCGCCGCTGGTAGCGTGAAGCAGATGCGTCGCACTCGTTCTAGCTGTTTTTCGCTCATTTTCTTACAGTATTCACTGACTTCTTTAGTGCTGATGCAGTTGTATCATGGCCAACAAGGAGGCGCAATTTTTGCGCCTCCTTCCAATTCCTTTAGTAACTTGACTGCAAGAATAGAATCTGTATACTTGTGATTCCTGTAGGGATTTTCCGTAAGTAATGAGGAAAGTAACCATGAAATCACAACTCGGAAACACACAATTCGCCGACAAGTTGAACCACCTGTTTGCCTCACGTACCAGGCCAGATGGCACTGAGTACACACATGAAGAAGTACACCAGGCAACGGGCATTACCGTTGGTTACATCTCCAAACTGCGAACGGGAAAAACTGAAAATCCCGGTTATAAAGTTATACGTGCCTTATCCACATTTTTCCAGGTGTCACCGAGTTACTTCTTTGATGAAAATGCAATTCCAGACGCGCAACCGGATCAGGATCATTACCTAGAAACAATTGCTCTACGTGCCAGTGAACTGAGTGAGGAGGGGAAGCGTGCCTTGTTAGGGATGCTTGACCATATAAGCAAACTTGAAGGAGCAAAAAAACCACGGCATTAAGGGGAATAATCAATGGATGTCAGATTGCGAATGCTGGAGAGGTTAAAAGAACTTGGCTTCGATTTCAACCAATTTAGTATGGATGACTTTGTAGCTCATGTTGCAGAACAATTGGAGCGGGAAATCAGGCTGATCGGGTGGGAGATGCCACAGGGCATGTATGGAGCGTGGATCTCAATTGACGATGTCGCCCATGAATATGTTTTCTACAACACAATTTACTCCCGCCATCAGCAGGTCAACAGCCAGCTTCATGAACTTTGCCATATGATCTGTGGTCATCCCACGTTGAAGATCAGCCGGACAAGGCTGGGTGAATTACTGGATAGGGGTGATCTGGACACTGTTTTTGAAAAGGCCTTGTTGCGCTCACCTGAGACGTGCCAGGAAGAGGTAGAGGCAGAGACAATGGCGATACTTGTTCAGGAGTCTGCCGCCAACTGCAACCGGTTGAAACAGTTAATGGTACCCTCAACCAATGAGCATTCCCTGCGTTATCTGGAAAAAGTGGGGTTTGCCCGCGTATAGACCACAAGGGGGATTAACATGGAGCATTTGATCCTGATTCAGGATAGATTGAGCGCGGTCGTGGCCGCTTCAGCCTTGCTGTTAACGTTGTATTGGTTAGTGCTTGCCATCAGGTTAAAAAACCGATTTGTTCTCCTGGGTTTTTCCTATTTTTTGGCTTTTGCCATAGGGATGACCTTTGAAGTAAGTGTTATCTTCCATTGGTTTGACGCTCTAACAGGCGTCAATAATCTCTCCTGGCTCATTGCCTGGATAGGAATCACCACCAGCGCCTACCTGATTACTTGCACCTTCTACATGGTGCAGGAAAAGCGAATCCCTCTTTGGTTGCATCTGATAATGGCGACGGTATTAACCATTTATTTCTTTTCATTCTGGGCCGAGATTCGCTTCGCAACCGAACGACCAGCACATGTAGTACCCAGAAATCTCCATGAGTTCGTTTTTATGCAGACCCTCTTCATGTCTGTTGGTTTCCTTTTCGTAATAACGAGCCGAAACATCGCCCGCATCTATCGGAATGAAGAAGCTCTCATCGCCAGAGTCGGGTGGGGCAGGCTTTGGGTGATGACAGTTGTTGCTATGTGCTTCTTTGGCAGCCGGGTGGTACTGACCTTCTGGGCCTATTGGCAGCCAGCAAGTGGCAGCATCGAGCATCTCTATGCACTTTCTATCTTCTTCTTTGTATTGCCCGCTTTCATAATACCCATATTGCATTTGCCAAATTGGGTAACACTGCATCTGGCAAAACCATTCTTGCTAGTGGACAAATGGTGGACGCTGCGCCGGCTTATGTTGCTTCAATCGCGGATCAATGAGTTTTGTTCACCAATCGTGTTACCGCAGGTTGGATGGCGCGAAGCCTTCAAAGCGCCGGATTTCCACATTTACCGCTCCTTGATTGGGATACTAGATGGCAAAAGCATGTTGGAGGCTTATTTAGCCTCACTAGAGTTGCTGCCAGGTCAGTCCAATACGTGGCCTATCTATCGGTTTCAAGATAATCCGCAGCAGTGGGATGAGCAAACGCGAAACAGAGCATTAGCGCTATTTGCCCGGTTGCAACCAGTTTCCGACGAAATGGAAATCCCCGACCTAGCGCTTGCTTATCGTCGGGTAGGAGGGAGGCTATAACTTGATGAATCAATCCTATCGGTCTCGCGCTATCGTGATTGGAGGTAGCATGACCGGCATGTTGGCCGGACGTATGCTGGCCGACCATTATGAAAAGGTCACGATTGTTGAAAGGGATCAGTTTCCCGTTGAACCTGGCTTCCGCAAAGGCGTGCCGCAAGCCCCCCACATTCATGTGTTGCTGGTGCGAGGGCAGCAGTTATTGAATGAGCTTTTCCCCGGTCTAGATGCTGCTTTGGCGGAAGCTAGCGCCCCCACAGTCAATTGGGGCACCGAGAGCATTAACGTGCCCGGTGGCATCCGTTTGCCCTGCTTTGAATCCGAAATGATCACCCGTACATGCAGTCGGAATTTATTGGAATGGCATGTGCGCCGACGTGTGGCTGAGTTCACCAACATCACGATGAGAGAGAAGTGCCGCGTGGAAGGGCTGGTGATGGATCCGGCTGGGGAGCGCGTTGCGGGAATACGGGTGTATTCAGGTGATGTGGGCGATGACGGGAAGATGGCAACTGAAATTTGGGAAGCGGATCTGGTTATAGATACTAGCGGCCGTCATTCTCAAACGCCAAAGTGGATGCAAGAGTATGGCTATGATGCCCCGCAAGAAACGATAGTTAACTCGTTTTTAGGGTATGCGACCCAATGGTACAAAACACCAGAGGATTTCGAAGCCGACTGGAAAGCTATCCTCATAAGTGGTCGTCCCCCCGATAATCCCCGATATGGAGGGATTTATCCCATCGAAAACAATCAGTGGATTGTGACGTTGGCCGGTATAGGTGGTATTTATCCGCCGACAGATGATCAGGAGGCATTTTTAGGGTTTGCCCGCCAATTGGCAAATCCGCTCATTTACCAGGCGCTCAACCGGGCCGAACCGATCAGTCCTATTCATGGGTTTCGTAATACAGCAAACCGTTGGCGACATTACGAGAAGCTTGACCGGTGGCCCACCAACTTTATTGTCATGGGCGATGCTTTTTGCACTTTTAACCCAGCTTATGGGCAGGGGATGACAGTAAGTGCCCTCAGTGCTGTAGCCCTTGATCATCATCTCAGAACGCACAGAAGTGTAGACGCGCCCAGATTGCAGAAAGACCTGGCGCGAGCCAGCAAGAATGTATGGCGTCTAGCGACGGGGGAGGATTTACGATGGGAGACGACCGAAGCAGATGCGAGTGCATTAGGTTTTACGACCAGATTGGCGCATCGGTACGTTGAAAAGGTCAGGTTGGTGTACCAGAGCAATTCCAATGCGGCGCGTATTTTCTTCGAGATTGCCCATTTAATCCGGCCACCAGCACAACTATTTCATCCGACCCTCTTAGGTGGTGTATTAAAGCAAGTGTTGTCAGATCTGATAGGTAGAAAAACCGAGCAGGCGTAATGATTGTTATCTGACCGTTAGTTTTGGTCTTGAAATCAACTTGAGAGAATGATGATGGACATAGAAAAACCGTCACCAGTATGGGGATACCAGTGGCGGTCGTTACACCAGGGTTAGTGGTGCACTCAATTCAAGTGTTATTATCGGCTGATTTCCCAGCTTCACCAACTTTCCCTGGTTAATTGCATGTGGTTTAGATACGTCTGAGAAGGCGCAACGGCTGTTTGCGTTTCTATTGCCGCGCCTGATTCACGATAATTCGGAGGAAAATATGGCGATGACAGGGAATGGCAAAACCCGGATCGTGATCATTGACGATCAGGAAGTAGTCCGCATCGGCGTACGGGCCGCCCTCGAAAGCAACGGTCAGATTGAAATTGTGGGCGAAGGGATGACACATGCCGAGGCACTCAAACTGACCCGCCAACATCACCCGGATGTGGTACTGCTTGGCCTCAACACCATCACCGGCGAGAAATCATCCGGCACAGTTTGGTCTACTTGTGATACCATCCGCAGATTGGTGCAGACCTACCAGACCAACATCCTTGTTCTGTGCCGGTATGCCCATAAGGTGCTGGTGCGGGCCGTGATAGACGCCGGCGCCAACGGTTTTATGCTCAAGGATGAAGCGATGAATTCCTGCGCGGCATTGGCGCAGGCGATTGTGGATATTGCCGGGAAACGGAAGTTGCTGCTAAGCCCGGCGCGTAATGAGAGACTATATCCCTATAGTTTGGCAATCGAGGACACGCCCCTGCTGACAAAACGGCGAATAAGGTACATGCAGGCAATAGCCGACAACCCGCACCTGACTATCGCGCAAGTTGCTAACTTGTTAGGGATTGCCGAATCTACACTTCGCAACAATCTGAGTACCGTCTTTCGTGCTCTGGACACACCCAGTGTAAGCGGAGCCATGGTTGAATGTCTGCGGCTAGGTCTGGTGCAGATCAACTACTGACAGATCATATTGTGAGCCCAAGATGTCCTCTGAAAAGAGTGCTTATCCAGGAAAGAAAAAACCCTGGGGTTTGCTCCCAGGGCTGAAGCACCGCAGTCAGACTTCCAACGGACTATTGCCAGTTAAACTGGGATGGTTTGAAGTCAATCATGCTGCCGTGATAATAGGGCACAATGGCTAATTCCGGTTCAGCCACCTGATCCACACGGCCGTTATCCGCTGCCGTGAGCTGTACATCTAAAGCACCCACGTTATCTTCAAATTGAGCCAGTGAACGTGGCCCAATAATGGCGCTGGTAATGCCGGGACGCTGCATCACCCAGGCCAGGGCAACTTGACTGGGGGTGCAATTTTTCTCAGCCGCCAGCGCTTCAACCACAGCTAACACATCATATGCCCGCTCACTAAAATGTTGTTGCGTTCGTTTTTGGAAGGGGCCGGTCATATCCCCGTCCAGGCGGGTGTCACCGGGAATGGCTTCGCCACGTCTGTACTTGCCCGTTAAAAAGCCGCGCGCCAAAGGAGACCAGGGCAAGATGGCCAGGCCATAGGTTTGCGCCAGGGGCACGAGTTCTCGTTCAATACTGCGATCTAGCAGGTGATAGGGCGGTTGTTCACTGATGAAGCGATTCAATCCTAGTTCTTTGGCCACCCACAAAGATTCCAGCACCCGCCACGCCGGAAATGTGCTCGTGCCGATATAACGAACTTTGCCGGCCCGAATCAGGTCATCCAGGGCGCGCAGTGTCTCATCAATTGGCGTGTCTGAACGCGGGCGGTGTATTTGATAGAGGTCAATATAATCTGTCTGCAAGCGTTTCAGGGATGCTTCACATTGGGCGATAATATGCCGGCGATTGTTCCCGGCGGCCAGCACATCTTCCTCATCCATACGGCCGTGAACTTTGGTAGCCAGGACAATTCGCTCCCGTTTGCCGTCCCGTTTGAGCGCCTTGCCTACAATCTTTTCACTTTCACCCCGCGCATAAACATTGGCCGTATCTACAAAGTTGATCCCCCTCTCCAACGCCCGCTCAATGATTGTTACCGCCTCCGCCTCCGCAGTTTTCCAGCCAAAATTCATGCACCCCAGGCAGATTTTGCTGACGGGAACGCCGGTACGCCCTAAAGATTGGTATTCCATCCTGTTTCCTCCTTGTTATTGGGTATGTATTGCCATCATGGCCTTTGTCGGTCAGATTATGTGCTCTTGTCCGCCATTTATCAATGGATTTCTCGTTCTTGCCCGGCATGGGCATCGAGAAGGCGGAAAGGGTCCACCTACCACCGGTGTGCCTGGTATCAATAAAAAACCGCCCGCAGAAGCAGGCGGCCTTTTCGGGCTTTGACCGGCAGCAGGAGGGGGCGTCGCGGCCCTTTTCCTGATTGGTTTGTTCCAGTCGCGTTTCTTTTGTGCCAGTTTTAGGGGAGGGAGCGATGCTGCCCGTTGCCACAGACAACCATCGCGAGTTTCCTTCTGCCGTTAACCAACCAGGAACGCTACAAGCATATCTTTTTCGCGCGGTAAACGCAACGATCATTGTGATAACATCAGGTCAGTCGGTATGTGCTGTCGGCAGCTCTGTTGTAGCGCCATACCCGGTGATGGCAGTGGTAACTGCTGGCCCCAGCCAGATACCTGCCACCAGATTTCCGCCGCGCCTATCCCCAACGGGGACAATACCGTACCGGCTGCCCGCGGCAGCAGGCGGATGTAGCGTTCTCTATCCGCGGCCGTGACCGCTGGCAGCGTGCCAGACCCATCCCAGGCCATCACCCCTGGTTCGCCTCTGGTATTAAGAAAACGCATCCGCTGCCCTGGCCGCAACGTTTGACAGGCCTGCTCCAACTGCCTGGCAGCCCGCGTCGCCGGCGACGGCACACGGTAAGCGGCCAATTCTCGGCTCAAGTTTTGCGAAATCAGCAGCGCGGCCAGCGGCACCTGCCCAGTTTGCAGATCGGCCACATGCTGGCGCAGCCGGGCAACCACCACCGGTAAACAACTTGCCAATGGTTGGTCAGGGGGCCCGGCCGTGAACAGTGTCACTATCTCCTGCTGCACCTGCGTCACTCAGGACGCCGCATCCCGCCGCCGCGCCTCAATGCCGCGCAGCTTCACCGTGCCATCGCTAAAAACTCCAAAATAACGGTTGGCGACCGGCACGCGGTCATCCAGCCGCGACGGCAGAAGAGCCAGCGGCGGTACACTCCTTCCAGGGCAATGGGTAGACCGGTACGGACGAGAATTTCCACCTGCAAAGCGGCAGAATCGGCCGGTTGCCAGTACCCTGCCTGCTGTACCCAAAGGCCATTTACATACACATGCAGCACCGTGACCCCCACACCTGATGGGCGCAGCGCGATGTGCATTCTTCCAGGCGGAATTTAATGTGGCCGAATCATTTTGCCAGCGGGCATTGAGTATCAACAGTAACGGCGGCAACAACTGGTGGACGGCGAAAATCAATCTGGTGTTGGCTCACATTGCCGGCAGCCGTGGCGATCTGAAATCCGCCCGGCAACTGGCAACAGATGTCGTCCACTGCTGTAACCAATGGTCATTGCACCGCGAGATGCTGGAAGCGGAAGTCATACTGGAGCAGATTCGAGATGATGGACGAAATCAGCCGCCATAACCGTATTCCCCCCTGTGAATAAGATGAAGCGTGTCCAATATCGGCTCGTCCCCAATGGTGGCATGATCCCGGAATGGCTAGATCCCCTGATCTGCCACCCTGTAGCCGTTCCTCCCCTCCACAAATCAGTGACGCCTATTGAAGTGCCAATAGCCACCCTCAGAGTGAGCAATAGCTTGAGGGCGCACAATAATTGGCATAAAAACAGTATGTCCCACCTGATATACCGCAAAAGTGTCTACCACCGTCTCCGAAACAGAGGCATCAAAATCGGACGTAACGGTCAATGATGCACTCAGCACTGTGCCACTAATTGCCCCTGCCGGAACCTGAACTGTAAAGGTAATAGAATTTACCTGGCCCGCAGCTAAAGTGATTTCTTCCTCTCCGCTGAGCTGTCCCCCAGTCACGCTCACCATGAAGGTATCCTCCCCATTGCCCTCATTAGTAAGGGTATGGGTAAAGGTCACGACTGTACCCGCTTCTGCTTGCAAATGTATTGCTGGAGAGATGCGAAGCGCCGCATACTGCTCCACCAACAGTATATCGGTCAGGGTGGCAAAAATCTGAGCATTGGCGGCCGATGTGACCTGCAAGTTGAGCGAATCGGCTGTACCCAGAGGCGTGTTCAGCGGTACTGTCACCGTAAAGGGAATGGCCGTATGTGCAAATGGCCCCACAATTGCCGTATTGGGTGCGGCTAGTGGCCATCCAGCAGTGGAAACGGCCGTAATGATGACACTCTCTGTAAAGTTGCCAGTGTTGGTCAGAGAATGGATAAAGGTGAAAGAACTGCCTGGCAAGGCCCGGCCCGTATAAGCGTCTGAGAGGGTCAATCCAGCCACCTGGTTGACAATCGTGGTATCGGCGTTTGTGTCTGTGACATCAGGATCCACCCCAGATGTAACCGTTACGAGCGTGGTTATCTGCGTGCCACTAATGGTTGTTGATGAGACAGGTACCTGCACCGTTACCGTTGCTGTTTCACCCACTGACAAGGGGATGTTAGCCGGGCTGACCAGCACGCCTTGATGGACACTCACGAAAACAGTGTCCGTGCCATTACCACTGTTACGAACGGTATGCGTGTAGGTAATGGCCCCACCCGGTAAAGCCGAACCATTTTGGTCTGCCATCAATACAACGCCACCCGCTTGCAATACCGTCGTCGTGTCCTGAACAACGGCCGTGACTCCCTGGTTAGTGAGAGATTGAGCCAGCAGGGTTAACGTGTCAGTGTCATTATGCAAGGCCTCTAAAGGGACGGTGACGGTAACAATAATCGAAGCCGAGGCCTGTGAAGCCAGAGAAATCACAGCAGGCTGCACTTGAACGGGCCAATCGCCAATCGAGGAGGCAGACAACAAAAACGTATCAACCCCACCACCGGCATTTGTCAAGATATGGGTGTAAGTAACCAACCGCCCCGGCAAGCCGCTACCGACGGCATCCGGCTCCAACTGCACATTCACGGCCGTGAAGTAATAACCTTTATTTGCGCTGATACGCACATTACCGGCGCTGTCAACCGCCTGGATGAAAGCCTGCTTCATATTGGTGGGGTGAATAATTCCCTGCCATATGCCAGGATAACTGTTTGTCAGCGCTGTGCTTTGCCAATCACCCAGGCCGTTGTCGTAAGTAACCAACACCTGTGCTACACCCGATACATCGGTTACGGCAACAGTGAAGCTGATGCCCTGTACGGATGTTATCACCTGCACTTGTTGAATGGTGGGGGGGAAGAAATCCGTAATGCTTGCAGATGCATACAACACTTGGAAGTGCAGCCCATTGTACAGCCGCGTTGTACCCGTCACAGGAGTTTGGGCCAGATATTGTGATGGGGAAAAAATGAGTTTCTCGGCGACATAGCGATCTCCCAGACGAAGGCGATTGACCATGTGCATTGGCATGGGGTACCATTGTGGAAAGCCAAAAGGTGGTTCGTTTTGGGCCGTGTCAGTGACCACACGAGAGATAACGGGATCAAAACCGGCGCTGTCTTCATAATGTCCACTATCGAAAATGACGCCGTGAGCCACGTATTGTGTATTGGTTGGCTGGATAGAGAGCGTCAGGCGTGGCTGCAACGGCCGTCCTGGATTAACCTCTAAATCACCAGGGATAGATACAGGTGGCTGGCTCCCAACTTGGACAGTGGCTGTCACGTTTAGGTAGGTGCCACCCGATTCCGCACTACCTGTTGTGACTGTCACTGGTGAAAATGTGGATAGCACCGAAACAGGCATGGTCACAACCTGATAAGACACAGGCATTGCCGCTGACCCATCCGACACGGGTAGAAAGACGCCATCCGGCTCCCCATCTTGCCTGGGCAAGGACAGATTATCCGGCAAGTGAACTTTTACCATGGGCAGGCCGTAGAGCGTCCACTCGACCAGCACCTTTTCATCGTATTCGCTAAAGGAACTAAAACCGGCGTCAGCATAGTAGGCTTGTTTGGCTGTCATGAGTGCCTGACCGATGGGTATACCATCTTGTTCAGACAACGCCCTCACCAATTGCAACGCCAACTCCTCTGAATATCCAATGGCTTCACTATCCCCATAACCATAGCCGGTGTTGCCAATATAGGCCGCGCCACGACTGGCAAACGCCTGGGGAAAGTCGTGGGTGCGGGTAATAACTCCACCCAGCGCATCATAATCAGAAATACTCAATCCCGACTGGCAGCCAATACTAATGAGGATGTCCCGACTGAAATCAGTGGGAGCTGCAGTGATTTCAGCTGACTCAATGACAGAAGCCAGGTCAGCGGCTACCAATCGCTGGTGATCGAAATGGCCATTCAGGGAGACTAAATCATGGGTGTTGGTCAATAGTAAGGGACGCAGGTCGTCGGCCGACCACGTGTCGCTAATCAACGAAGTGACGGTACTGCCTACTGCGGCCAATTCGTCCCGGATGGCGGCGGAGCCATCTGTGACAAAATCGTAGCCAGCCACCAGGCTGGTGGATAGTGTCACAGATTGGCCACTGGTAAAAGCAATCAACGTATTGATGATTTCCTCCGGGGTTTCGACCAGTCGGCCTATGGCTAATTCTGGGATAAACAGTTCCCGACCTTGAGCGAGCAAGGGGTGGAAACTGGCATAATAGTTATCACTGAGAATATAACCTCCCAGCAGGCGCGCCTCCATTGGTGTGTCCTCAGTGACCACGGTGGTGTGCGAAAGATAAGCACGCTCATTGGAAATCAACGTCGTATCGGGTACCCGGTAAAACGGGATCGCATTATCATCTCCCACCAGTACAATGTAATCGGCTTCGGGATACGATTCCTCAAGGAGCGCCTGCAAAAGGTGTTTGATCACATCGGCCGTGTAGTTTGCGGCTTGAACACTATACGTGGCACTCATCCACTGGCTATAAGCGGCCGCGATGTCTAGATATTGTGGGTCACTCAGGTCAATGACTTTTCCACTGATTTCCGGCAGGGCAGCAAAGGCTTCTAACTCTGATGTAAGATTGTAGGTCCTGGTTATGCCGAACATGGTCTGCATTTGGCTTGTGTGGGCCAGGAATACGCTACGCACCTGTAAGTCTTGGGTGGGTAGGTTATTGGGGAGAGGAGGAATGGGTAGGACCGGTGGCACCGGTATAGCCGGCGGAGTTATTTCCACCCGGAGTGAATAGGGTTGGGCGGAGTGCGCACCATTGTAGCCCCAAACAGCCACATAGTAATATCCTGGTTCCCAAATCGTATCGGCCACCACTTCAGGTTGCAGAAAACTGTTGCTGCTGAGATCAGTGGGGCCACCCCGAAATGGCAGATCCGTAGGGCCACCACGAAACGGCAATGATAAGAGTTGGCCCAAGTTGACCAAACTGCCATCGGCCGACAGCGGGCTTAAGTCCAATGAATCTACCGTAGAAGAAGGAAAATCGGTTACTGTGAGTGGCCTGAATACGGCCAGTTCATAATCTGCCGCCAACCCTCCTAAGGTAGCCCTGAGGTTACTCCCAATAACATTTACTGGTATCTTGTACCAATCTACATCCTCGGTATCTTGAATTGTTGTTACGTAGGCCACCCCTTCTGTAATAGTCACCGGCTCCTGCCAGGTATTGCCGGCATCGGTCGGTAATTGTTCCAGGCCAAAAATATCCACTCGGCTATCGTGGGCATTGCCTACATAGACAAGCCCCGTATTTGGATCAACCAGAATTTCGTCGGGATGCTTACCAACCGGGATAGTGGTGAGTAACGACGTACCTGAAATTACAGAGACCGTATCCCCTACTTCTGAAGCAACATACACCCATCCCTGGCTATCTGTATCTATGGCGATAGGGAAGGGGGGCACGGGAATCATAGCCAGAAGGTTCTGGCCATCCAGCACAGCCACATGGTCGGATAACAAGGAGACTACATAGGCATAACGGTTCATCGGGTTTACCAGAACGTCTTGAGGAAAATAGCCCACCGGAATCTCAATCCAGGAAGTATCCGAAATAACGGCCACCGAATTACTACCACTACAAGTCACATAAACAAAACCACGCTGCCGATCAATATCAATAGCTGCTGGTACATCGCAAATATCGAAATCCTGTACGATTTCCAGCGTGGAGTTATCCATGACCGTTACTTTCCCCGGTACCGGGGCTTCAGACGAAGCCGGGCTGCGCACAATATATATCTGATCCATCTCCGGCCAGACGGCAACGGCTCGCGCCCCTGCCAGTGTGGAATTCAAAATAGGTATTGTTTGCGTTATTGTTGGGTTTCCCTCCAACACCGTAACCCCTGCCCCTACAGTAGCGTACAGACGGCCGTTACCTGGCTCGTCATCGGGCATCCAGGCAATATCATAGGGCTTTTCGCCTACCCATTCATGCACTTGGAGATGACCAGATGACTCAGTTAAGAGGGAAACAGATGCTTCACCGTGATTGGCCACAAAGATGCGGCCCGTTTCATCTACAGCCAATGGCGCATGGGCTACCTGCAAATAATCATAGATAGGAATGCGCGCCGGCGTTTCCCAAAGGGCCAGTGGAAATCCGGCCTGGGTCGGCAAATTGACGGATGTGATTACATCACTTTCATGTAAGAACCATGTTTTTCGCCCGGTCAAGTCGGCTACCACCACATGACCATTTGGCGACATTGCCATAGAAGTATGGGACAACCGTGGCAACCCTTCAACCGTTGCCATCAAGTTGGTGCCTTGAATACGAGAAAGCGTTGCGTCCTGAAAATTGGCGACATAAATGTCGTCGGGTGGTTTTGCCACCAGCGCCACCGGACTGATACCCACATCAATGGTACCCACTCGTTGGGTATCTTGTATCACGTCAACCGTACCATCCATCTGATTGGCCACATACACCAACCCGCTGGGCGCATGGCCAAGAATGGCGATGGGATTGTCTCCTACCGTGATAACAGCCGTATAGGTCATATTTACGCCATCAATAACTGTAACGGTATCCGCGTCGTGATTAACGGCATACACCATTCCAGATTCCTGCGCCGCCATTGTTAATCTGATTGTCCCCAGACCAGAAGGTACTGTCCCCAGTACTGTATGTGTATTCCGATCTATGATGGAGACGGTACCATCTACCCGATTGGCTACGTAAACTCTGTTATGAGTGAAATCCATGAACAGGTCAACGGGATAATCACCGACATCAATATGTGTGACGACTTCATTTGACGCATTGATCACTGTCACAGTGTTACTCAACGCATTAGCCACATAAATGGCGCCGGTATCGGTGAAGACACCGATAGCCTGAGGGAACCCTCCTGTTGGAATATGCGTCACGACTGAGAGTCCATCCAGGACGGTAACACCATTTTCCTCCGGCTCGTTAGTCCAGGCCGTAGCTACATAAACCAGGTTGTTGACCTTGTTTATGGCTATGGCAACAGGGCCGTTTTCAATACCATTCACGCTTGGCGGATTCTGATAATCGTTCTGGCGAGGGACAATGCCGTAGATAGCCTGGTTGCGTAAGACAATCACCTGGTCGTAAAACCACTGAGAGACATACACATCCCCGTTATTTTCATTTACGACAATATCTGTCAAACGGCCGAAACTACCCGAAGGCAGATCAATCGTGGTGATGATTTGATTCCTGTCTATGACGGAAACAGAATTGTTGCTGTTGAGTGTATAAAGGTAGCCATCTACTGGGTTGTATACTATATCAACAGCACCTACGCCGGTCAGGGGAATGCTATCTGCATGGGCTGTTTGTAGATTGATTAAAACTACCACAAACACAAACAGACCAGAGAAGGCGCTGATGACCAACAGCGAAAGGCGTCTGGCGAGTTGTCTGGTACCGATCATTCTTACTACCCTCCTCGACGTTTTTTGCAGCACAATTGATGACGAGAGATTATAAAATTACAAAAGCAAAAACCTGTTTGCTTGCTGCCCGCTGCCAATAATGGCTAAATTGATAAACTACTTTACTGAAAACCCCGATTGGCGCGACGTGAACGGGATGGTCTGGCACCAAGTTATTAGGGACAATTTTGCTCTAGTCTACTTTTTAGTTGGTGTAAAAATACTAACAAGGCCCTGTACTGATATTGTTGCGCCAGTTTCTCAGCCCGAACAAAATAAGCATTGGCTTCATTGAACCTGTGCTGATCACATGCCAGATCCGCCAGATTAGCCAGCGTTTGCATGATAAGCAAATTGCTAGAGAACGCTTCTGCCCTTTCGCGCGCCTGGAAATAGTGTGTTTCAGCCTGCTCCAAATTACCAGCATAATGGAAATTGATGCCCAGGTAGTAATAGGCGTAGGCTTCTAAAGTTTGCCCGCGGAGTGTCAAAGATTTCTGCCTCTTTAGCTGCTTGAGTGTTGCCCGCAAACCCGCTTCGGCTAGTTCACAATTCCCACTCTCTGATTGGCAGCTGGCTATCTGTTGTCTACACATGATTGCTGCCATCGTGTCCTTCAATTCCTGAGCTAAAGTCAGACTAACCTCAAACTGGGCAATTGCACTTTGAAAATCTCGATAGCCATCTGCAAAAACCAGGCCAAGGTGATAAGCAATTTTTCGGGCAAGGGTCAAGGATTTCTTTTTAGAGAGCATTGCCTTCTCACGAACGACAAGGCAATGGCTTCCGGCTGCCTCTAGCCGATGTCGTGCCCCCTTATAGTCAGTCAAAAAGTAGGCCAAAACTCCGTCCATCTGCATCAGCCGGGCCTGCGTAGAATGATATTGTAGCCCCAATTCATATTGATGCTGCTCGGCGTATTCGATAGCTTTGGCCAGTTGGGCCTTACTCCGATCAAGATTCCCATAGGCGTCAATAAAGTGTTCGAGTGACAAAGCAAAGCCAATAACCTTTTCCCAATCGGACTGGCTGTCAGCCCTCATTTCCGCCACCTGGATATTTCCCCATTCACGAGACAAAGCACGGTGATTATCAAGTGTATATTCTTCATGCCTCTGAACAAACTGCCAATAATAATCCAGATGCGCACTCTCCAGCTTCCTGGTTTCACCTTCCTGCTGAAGAAGGCTTTGGGCGTATTGTTGCAGTAGGGGATGAAATGTATAAACACCTTTGTCATCACCATAGTCAAGAAGGGCGAAAACAACCAGAGCATTCATCAAGTGTTGTACATTTTCTTCTTTTTCATTCAATACACGGCTGACACTTTTCAGTCGTAGAAGCCCGGTTGAAAAAACCCCTAAAGCGCGAAAGACGCGCTGTACATGTGGGGGCAGAGCGCGGTAAGAAATATCAAATGCAGCCTTAAGCCCTGAGTGCCCTTCCAGATCAGGAAAGACTTGAGTCGCCCGCTGACTTAGTGTCACGGCAAATTCCGCCAGTTGATAACCTGGTTCTTGTGAACAAAGTGATATCTGACCCGCTGCTATCTTGATAGCCAACGGTAAGTACCCTAACGAATCCAGTAAGGCCAGAGCCGCATCCGATTCGGTATCTACTTGAGGGGCATGGCTCAGATTCTTGAGTAGCGAGAGTGCATCTGGCGCTGTCAAGGCATCAAGTTGGAAAACCGTAGCCCCCAGAGTGGCTGCCATCGCTTTATCTCGTGTGGTCACGAGCAGCGATGTTCCCGCAGGTAACGCTTCTTGAAGTACCCGGCAACCTTCAAGCCATTCCTGGCGCACATCATCAATAATGACCATGATTCTTCCCCAATTTGCCTGTCGGCTGGACAAAACGCCTCTCAGTTGGGTGGTCAGGGTCGTCAAGTTCGTCAAGTCTCTTGAGTCAATCAGGCAGAGCTGGCTCCATGCCTGTAATATCGGGACGACATTCCCGTTTTCCCGATCTAATCCCGCCCAAAAAATGCCGCCAGGAAATTCGTCAATAATATCTTGAGCCAGTTTGAGTGCGGCGGCCGTTTTACCGATGCCCCCCATTCCGTGTAAAGCAAAAATGAACGGTGTGTCCGCACTACCCTGCATTCTCTCTTTCAGTGCGGTCAAGATCTGTTGGCGGCCAACAAACCCAACCGGCGGTCGCGGCGGCACAGCAGGGAGCATTTCCTTGCCAAATACCACGGCTTCAAGCAAGAGTTGTGTTGGGCCGGGCGGATCTTCCCACGATGAATGGGGGCGTTCCTCACGAACTATGCCTATTAGCTCATTCAATTTCCGCTCTCGGACACAATAGAGGATGAGACTGGTTATCTTGCTTGTTTTTTCTGTGCCAGGAAGGGTTTCGTCATCAATTCCCAACTCAAGGCATAAAGTCTGAAGCTCATTGAGATTGAACGCTTTCGCAAATAATTGCCGGAGCCTGTTCAGGTAGCCGGATTGTTGAATATGCATTTACTTTCTCTCATTGGCACTGGGTTAATCACCCTATGTTAAGGTAGGGCACTAATTGATAGTGTAATACACAACGCAAATCAAGACTAGAGGTGGTAGTGACTAATCTTATAGACATATGAAATCAATAACATGTTTTTTGTTATAGGGTCTATGCTGTTTGTGTGATTAGCGCTGACTGCAGGCATGAGCAAACGCCTTCAAATGTCGATTCAACCACACCAGACACCGGGAGAGGCAGTGACTTTTCCGCGCTAAACACGTCACACAATGGCGCAACCCGATATTCCCCCCTTCAACCACGTAAGCCTCGTTTTTATCAAGCCAGGACAGATGATATTCTTGGCGATAGGTCAAGCAGTCATACAGCTGAAACTGGTCGCTGTCGTATTGAGCCGCAGACACAGCATCCACCATCTGCTGCCCACTCTCTAGAGTACGCCGCATTACCGCTCTGATAGCCGGAAAGCAGGATTTCGGACGGTCAACAATGGTCATGATATAAACTTCGTTTCTTGCCAATGAAAGTGAATAACCCGTCTTGTCTTGCTACTGCGACCGGCTTCTGGGATCTGGGCAGCATCTCCGGCAGGCTGTTTGTGCATTCTTGGAGCTCATTGGCGACTTGCTGCGGTGACACACCCAGATGACGGGCTGCTTGCCGTTGGCTGTGGTCATCCAGTACCAGGCGGATGGTTTGTTGTCAGGTTGCCAGTCCATGCCCAGGCGTTTTAGGGACGGGTACATATTTTCGATAGCAGACCTTGCATCTGTAAACTTGGCTGCCGGCACAAGTTCTGCCGTTTTCAACCTCTTGATCTGTTCTCTGGCAGTGTGGACATTGACGCATATGCCTTTTATATCATGCTCTTTGTAGTAGCCACTCCCGAATGTAAAACGGCCGTACCCCTTTTCCTTAATCCCCCTATTTCCTGAAAAATCCCCAAAATCGGTATATTTATACTTGCTAATCGGTATAAATATACTCTGGAACAAAACCGGAAAAGCTGTAAGATCGTGTTCATGATAAACACGGCCGTCTGGTGGTAAGCAACCACCCGATAGCCGCCAAAACCATCTGGGCATCCAGGACGTTTGAGGGATAAACAACCACTGGCAGGTGGGTGTTATACACACAGGCCAAGCTGACAGCCCGATCCTCTCCGTTCGCGGCCCAAACCCCATACCCAATTCAATCTGTTATTCACTTTGCCTCCAGGGGTGGTCATCGGCTGCCTGTTTGCTGCTGCTTGCCTGGGGAGACGGGGAATGACAGCAAGGAGTAGACACATGAAGCCTATCTGGCGTATTACCACCCTCTTAACCTCTCTCTTACTGGTCGTTTTGCTGCTTGCTGCCTGCACCAACCCCGGCGAGCCGCAGCCCCCAGGCTGCATCAGCCACGGCATCGGCATCATACCCACCGCCACCCGCCAGACAGACCCAGACCTGTTCAGCCCGCCAACGCCGCCTGACGGCGGGGATGATACGACCGCCTGCCCGACCCCCATCCTGGTGGACATCGTGCCGGAGACATTCCCTGAGCAGTTCGTGACTACGGCCGTGGTCAACCTCTCATTAGACATCACCAACCAGGATTTAGCAGCCACGGCCGTGGGCGATGATATGCTGGCGGTCGCCTGGCTCAGCGAGAGCGATGGTATCACCGACATCTTTGTCGCCCTGTCACGCGGCGGTAACCATTTTCAGGTGCGGCAACTGGACAGTGGTAGCAGCGTCTCCCTGGCTTTCAGCCGCGCCAACCGGCTGCATGTTGTCTACGAACAAGACGGCCGTACCCTCTACCGCGCTGCCGATCAGGGAACCCATCCGGCCGACGTGGAGCCAATCTTTGTGGCACACGGCCGTACCCCCCAGGTCGTTGTAGATGAACTCAACTGGGCGCATGTGCTGTATGAACAGGACGGCCGTATCTTCAAAGCCAAACACCTCTCCGGTGACGCCTGGCTTGCCCAATACGTCACCGATGGTTCCATTGCCGGCGTAGCCCCGTTCTATAACGACCAGGGCGCCAACATTTTTGGCATCCCCAGCGACGCTTACTGGTTTGGACTTTTCCTGGCCGTGACTGATGATTCGCAGATTCGTCTGCTGCGTTATCTCTCCTGGTTCAATCTATGGCAGCAAACGGCCGTCATCCCCTTGCCGCCTGATGAGCAACTAACCGGCCACTTCGACGGGCTCAGTGCAGGCTCGGTGGGACTGGATTATCTGGCCGTCAGTGAAGAGGAAGCCTGGGTGTATGCCGCCTGGGTGACAAAACGGCCGTTTCCAGAGCCGCCTTTACCTCATTACGTCCAGCCCAGCTTTGAAGCGGCCAATCCCCTGTATCCTGACCAGATCGCCAACCCCAACCACATCTACACCGGTCTCAATGCCGTCCGCTGGCGCAGCCAGGACACTCCCTTCGATGCCGGTCTGCGGCAAACCATCTCCGTCCCCGACCCCAACGGCACTATCACTTTTGAAGCCTGGGGTTTGGTGGACACGGCCGCGGGCGCTGACCTGACGCTCCGCATCGGCATTGATCCCACCGGCGGTGACAACCCGAACGGCCCAGATGTGGTCTGGTCAGAGGCTGCTGCCTCTCCGGTATTTACCCCCTTAAGTATCACCGTTGCCGCCCAGGGTAGCAGTGTGGCTACCGTCTTCCTGCGCGGCACGTTGGATACGGCTGCTGTGCCTGGTACGGCCGTCTGGGATTCGGCCGTGATTCATCCTTTGGCAGGCTCAGGGTCAGCGCTGGTTAATGGCGACTTTGAAGGCCCTTTCATCTCCCAAGATTCCATCACCGTGCCCGAAGGCTGGACGGCCTGGTACCAGGACAGCGGCAATACCCTGCCCGGCGGCCGTGACGTGACCACCGTTTACGCCGCCTGGTCAGACAACGGCGGCTTTAGTTGGACTGGCCCAGAAGCCATCACCGCCAACCACGACTCCAGCGGCAGCACCACCGGCGCTATCCGGCCGGATGTCTATCCCATCATCTCAACGGCGACTGAACCGCCATCAGTCAACTTCTTCTATATCTACGAGACCGGCGACCCGCCCCCTGGCACTACCTTTCTGCGATTTGGACGGCCGTATCTGACCATGTGTGACCTGGGCACGGCCGTTTGCACCGATACCTCCGGTACGCCCCCTTCGACAACAGGCTCAGGGCGAGCTCTCTCAGGGCAAGCTCTCTTGCCCCGTCACGTCATCCGCCCCAGCTACCGCCTGTTGGCCGCGCGGGATCCTTTCAACCTTAACCGGGCCATCCTGACCTGGGATTCCCTGCAAACCGACGCCGCCTACAAGGACGTGCACGCCACCTATCTGGTACTGCGCTGACTGGAATTATGAATTAGGAATTATGAATTATGAAGAGCCTGCCAAGTGGAGAGATGCCCTGATGAAAAAACAACGACTGTTCTGGTTCATATGCTTGCTGCTGGTTTTACCTTTGCCGGTTCTCCTCTTCTTATTACTGGATGTGGCCCAGGGCGAGGTTATCTCCCCTGACATGGTTTTCACCGGCCCTGGTCAACGCTATACGGAGAACATTCCCGTCATTGACATCCGCACCTTTGGCTATCAGCCGGTCGTTTTGACTGCTGCCGGAGATACAGCCGGCGCCGCGGTGGTGGGGCAGGGTGGGGGGAGTGACCCAAGCAATCCCTATGCCGTCATCCGTAAAACCGGCCCGACCTTTGTGGCTCCTGGCGCGACGGCCCATTATGAAGTCACGCTGAGCAACTACGAAAGTATGACCCACACCTACCAGTTGACGGACACCTTGCCCCTGCCACTAACCTACATTCAGGATGCAAGCAGCGATCTAACCTTCAACCCGGCCACCCGCACCCTGACCTGGCAGGGCGAACTATCACCCGGCCACCTGGATTACGTCATTGAAGAAAACAGCTTCGTGCTGCCCTATCTCGACCTGGCCGGCTTTGGCGCGGTCAACCTGTGCGATGACTTCATTGCCAGCGGCGAGGATTGTAATGACGTGACCGTGACCTTCAACCTGGGCATAAACGGTTACACCGCCAATCTATATGGCCAGGTGTTGTCCCAACTGACGGTGTCGACCAATGGTCTGGTTTTAGGGAACAACACGGCCGTAGACGGCCGTAACCAATGGCTGCCTGACCCAGACACGTCCGGCCTCTTGCTGGCTGGATTATGGCGTGATGTGGACCTGACCACCAGCGGTCGTTGGCACGTGGCCATTATCAGCGGTCTGGTGGCCGGGTACGACGTTTTCTACGTCCAGTGGCACGATGCATCTCACGCCAATAACCCCGATTTAACCGCCCGTCACGCCATCGCTATTTTGCTGAACGGTAGTGCTTCGACAAGCTCAGCACAAGCTTCGACATGCTCAGCACAAGCTTCGACAAGCTCAGCACAGGCTGTAGCCGGCCACGCTTTTTTCATCTATGACAACATCTCCGACCCGGCGCAGCTGGTCATGCAAGGTTACACCATTGGCGTTACGGACAAGACCGGTGCGCGTGGTTTGACTTATGCCTATGCTCCCTGCCCCTGGCCCGCAGACTGCGACGATACCCATCCACCGCAAGGTTATCCGCCGCTGGCCGGAACGACGTTATACCTGCAACCAGTGCTGTTGGGCGCGGGCCGTGATTATCACCGCACCTTCAGCTACCGGGCCATCGTCAACGGCCAGGTGCCGGAGACGATAACCAACACGGCCGTCGCCACCAGTAGTTCCGCCGACCCGGCGCTGGCGTCTGTCTGGTCCACCCATTATCTCTACGTGCGCCGGCAAACTTATTTACCGTTCGTGTCTGCTTTCGAGGTAGCCCCATGAAACACCAGGTTGTACCCGGCGCGGATGGTTGCTACCCCACCACCACACGGCCGTTACTGCTGGCTGCCGGTCTGTTTATGCTAACCAGTTTAGGTTGTGGTCTCATCGGCTTCATCGAAAACCCAGCGCCGCTGGCCGGCCCCAGCTATTGGGCTGCCGAAACCGGCACGCCTATTCCCACGGTAACGGTCTTCCTGGGCACATCTACCCCGGTCTATGCCGACACACCTGTTCCGGCTCTCATTACTACCACGCCGGAATGGACGACGGTGACGGCTACCCCTATCCTGCCGCCGCCCACAGCGACCCCATTTGCGTTCACGGCCACCCCTTTCTGGGTGACGACAACGCCCATTTTTATCACCGAAACCCCCGAACCGCCGGTCACGACCACACCCGGCCTGCCCATGATTGGCTACACCACGCCGGCGCCGCTGGAAACCCCCTATTACCGCATCGGCACGTTCTATATGAACAGCGACGTGTACGTGGGCGGGCCAACCGGCCTGGTTTTCCGCATCATCGGCCACGAGACGCAGCCCAGCCCACGAAACGACGAAGCCATCTATCACTTCGTGACTATCCAGGTGACCAATTACACCGCCGAAGCAGTGATTGTGGCCGCTGCCGATGTTTTTTTCATCCGCCGCGTCGAGCGTGAGGGTGAACGGCTGCACGGCCGTTGGGTGCCCCAAAACGAGCCGATTATCGCCCACGGTCTACCCGCTTACGACACGCAGCAGCTAGACCCCATTCCCCCCGATGGTCAGCGGGATTTTATCCTCGGCTTTGTGGTACCGGACGGCGACGTGCGCGAGTTGGGCCTCATCACCGACTGGAACCGGCCGGTGGCCGGTGGACTGCCCATCTGGTTCTACCTGGAAGACGATCCACTGGGGCCCTTCAATGACGCTTACCAACCGCCGCCGCCCACACCCATTGTCCTGGATGATGGCGACATGCAGGGCAACCCCGGCGACCCGGGCAGCGGCGATGGTCTGTGGCCGACGACCGGTTTTGTCACCCGCGGTTTTGGCTGCCACGAACTGTACACCGGCATTGACGGCTCTGGTTTTGGCTGCCCGCCCGAGCGTCCCTGGTTCCACAACGGCGTTGACATCGCCAACGCCGCCGGCACCCTCATCTGGTCGCCGGTGGAGGGCACAATGCTCTACGCCGGCCCCAACAGCACCGGCCCGGATTGCTCCGAGATTCCCGGCTCGCAGCCACCCCATGAAGGGCTGGGCAACTACCAACGTGTCAGCGGCGAGGACACGCTCCATTACTTCGGCCATCTCAGCGGCTTCCTGGTGACATCGGGCAGTGTGGCCGCCGGACAGATGGTGGCGGAAATGGGGTCTACCGGATGCAGCACGGGCAGCCATCTGCACTGGATTGTGTACCAAAACGGCAACCTGGTAGACCCGGCCTTGTGGGCTGGGCCGGGGCCGAGTCCGTGACAGAGTGACAAGGTGACATGGTGACAAGGTGAAAATAGTTATGGCGAACAAAAAGGCATTACGACTCATTGAACTTGGACTACATCCCGTTCTCCTCGGCAGCGAGGGGGAAGATCGCAAACGGCCGTTACACAAAGGCTGGCAAACGGCCGTCTACACCGCGGCCGATGTCCGCAGCTGGCCGCCACAGAACAACATCGGTATCCGCTGTGGTTTGCAGCGAGACGGCCGCAGCCTCATTGTCTTCGACTTTGACAGCGAGGCTACCCGTGTCTTTCCCACCTGGCGCTGGGGGTTGGCCCAGCGTTTCCGGCAGCCCTTGGCCACGGTCGTGAGCGCCCGCGGCTACCACGTCTACTTTTTCACCAGCGAGGCCCATCCCGGCCGGACATTAGCGGGCCGTTATGTGCAAACGCTGAATGAAACAAACGGCCGTAAACGATTGTTCAAATTCATTGAGACATTGGGAACCGGTCGCCAGGTGGTCTCGGCCGGCAGTCGTCATCCCAGTGGCCATCGCTACCGGTTTGGCCCCGGTACCGGCTATGAAGATATTCCCACCCTGACCGCCGGGCAGTACCAGGCATTGGTCACGCTTAGTAAATCCTTTGATGAACGGCCGTCGCAACCGGAGCGCAACCCACGGGTGCATCCTGTGAGGCTTCGTGGTGAACTCAGCGGCATTGCGAACTGCCTGGATTATGCCCGGCGTTTCATTGGCGCTGCTGAACAGGAAGAACCTAACGGTGACATTCGTTTCCTGGGGCAGGGGGGTTTGCTGGTCACGGCCGATGGCCGGGGCTGGTACTCATTCAGCGAGGAGACAGGCGGTGGCCTGCCTGAACTCATCGCCTGGCACCAATCTTTACTGGTGGGGGAGGTCTAGGGCATGTTGGCCGTCGTCATCCTTGTTAGCCTGGTATCTATCGCCCTCATTCTCTTCTGGCCCCGGCGCAGCAAATACGTGCGCCGCGTGACCAAATCATACAACGGGCAGCGATACGGGAAGGAACGGGAATTGTACTAATGGGAAATGATAGCTGGTTTACAGCGTTTGTAAGGAAACGTCCACGATTGCATTGGTTGGCGAGCTGGCTGCCTTTTTTACTGGCCGTGTTAGTAGGCATAACCACAGCGCAGAGTGGCGGTGATACCCGCCTAACCATTCGGCTGCGCGCCAGCGACGGCCGTGCCGTGACCGGCGAGACCATTATCCTGGAACGGCTGCCGGAAGAAGAGCCAATGCTCTGTGTCACCGACCAGGACGGCGCCTGCGTCTGGCGGGTGGGGCGCGGTTTGTACCAGGTGTTGTTTACCCGGCCGCTAGACGACATCTCCGCTCTGGCTGTGGCCGAAGGGGGGTTGCGTGGTTTGGGTATTACCATGGGCGATGCCAGCGTCACTTACCATTTCACTTTTCACAGCGACGGCCGTGTCTACTTTGATGCCGCCCCCGACGCGGCTGTGCCGTCTCCCCTTATTCCCATTGGCGAAGCGCGGCACGGCGGCAGTGCGCCAACACCAGCGCTGCCTGCCGGAGTTGATGAACCAGCTGAGGTAACGCCCACCCCTGAACCAACCAACGCCCCGGATACGGCCGTGCGTACCACATCTGGCAGCTCCTGGCGCCTCATCCTGTTTATCGGCGGCGGCCTGGTGATTGGCGGTGGCCTGCACCTCCTGCGGCGCCGTGCAAAGCCAATCCTGCACGCGCCCAAAGGAAAGGGCCGGTCAGGCAAACAGCAGAAGCCTCACGCCGAAACCACCCAGCCAAAAGACGAGGAGACTCCCCATGCTTGATCCCGGCCGTTACTTCGCCGAAGCCATCTACTTCCTGCAATACACTCTGGCGCAAATCCTGTGGGCCATCAACCGGGCCACGCTCTCCATTGCCATCATCGCCGAGAGCATCAACACCTGGGTGACGGCTAACGTGGGGTACTTTGTGGAGTTGCTGGTCAACGCCCTCTCCGCGCCGCTGGGCGGTATGTTCATCCTGGCCCTGACCGCCCTGGGATTCTGGTACGCCCTCAACAACCTCGTGCCCACCAACCGTTGGGTGGACCCCGGCAAGCTGTTTACCTACGGCCTCATCGCCTTCTTTTTCTTCTCTTCGCCCATCGTGGTCATTGACATGATGGAGGATTTGCGCGGGTCCCTCAACGCCGGCATTGACCAGGCGCTTTTAGATGGGGCCGCCGGCGACATCTTCGACACCAGCATGAACGGCACGGATACCGGCCTGCCCGCGGCCATCGGCGACGTCAACAGCGACGGTGTCATTGGTAGTTTTGACCTGGTGGCCGCCTTCATGCTGGTGGCAAACCTGGATGAACTGGACAGTAACGAGTTCCCTGTAGATTTTGAAGCTACCTTTTTTCCCTTTGGCGACCCGGCGGGTATCAATCTGGCGGATGAGGCGGACCAACAACTGGCTAAAGCCCTGGCCAGCCAGGGCATTGAACGGCTGCTCTTTGCTTTGGTGGCCATTCCCACGGCCATTGCCGAACATTTCCTGCGCCTGGCCCTGACCGGCGTGGCCATGTTCCTCTATGCCGGTGTGCCCTTTGCCCTGCTTTTTGCCTTTTTCGTCTACACCCAGGCGTTTCTGGGCGCGTACCTGCGGCAATTCATCAACCTGCTTATTGAAACCCTGATGAGCGTCATCATCGCCGCCATCATGATTGGCCTGTTGGCCGCGGCCGCGCAGCAGGGAATTGGCCTCTACATTGGCGCCAGCCTCATCACCCTCATGGTCTTGTTGTGGCGTATCAAGAGCGCCCTCAAGCTGGCCACGGCTGCTTTCCATCTCTTTGGCGGAGCCATGCTCACCGGCGGCGCCGGCGGCACGGAGCTGGCCAACATGGGCCGGCAGGCGGTCATGGGTACGGTGGGGCTGGCCGGGGCGGCTCTGACCGGTGGGGCCACACTGGCCGCCGGTGGCGCCGTGCTGGCGTCGGCGTCGGCATTACAGGCTGACGGCCGGGCGGACGGGGCCTATCTGGGTACAGACCCCCACAAAACGGAAGGCCGGGTACGGCAGCTTAAGACCATCGCCGGGTATACGCTGGGCAAATCGGAAACAGCCCGCCACGTCATCGAAGGGGCGCACGAAACCCGCACGCTGGTGCGAAACTTTCGTGATGGCCATGTGCAGCCCCACGACCCGGATACGCTCGATTATCTGCGCGCCGGCTCTTCGATGTCCGGTTTTGGCTCCAGTCCCTGGCTGGCGATGCACCTCATTCCCTCTTTGCGCGCCGCTTATGATGAAATTGGCGGGCGACGCCCCGGTAATTTGGGGGGAGCGCAGGACGTTGCTTATGATGATGATGGGGACGGTGAACCGGTTGCGCTCCCCGCTGCCACCACTGACCCTGCGGCAGGCACAGAAGCGACCCCAGGTCGGTCACGGGAGCGGGTCTTAAGGCGCGGTCAAGCCAGTGATTGGTCAGTCCAGGCGCCTCGTCAGTCCGAGGACGTGGCCGATGAAACTCGTCGTCTATCCGGGCCGCGCCAGGAAGCGGCCGACTCCTGGCCGGCTGACCGACGGCTCCCCACCGCCGACCAGGAGTCATCCCCCCACCTGGAGAGGGTGGCACAGGCCCTACACACCCTTACACAGGTTTTGCTCAATTCGCCCCTGGCCGCCGCCAACCAGCCCGCACCTGGCGTCAACGGCCCTATCCCAGATTGGCTGCGCGCCGCAGCCGATACCCCGCCCGTTGTTATTGACAGGGCGCCCGTGGCTGCGGTCTCACGAACAGAAGAGACCAATGTGCCGCTGTCGGCCATGCCCGGTGCCATTCGCCTGCACCCGGACCAACCGGCGCGCCACCAGATTATCCACGACACCTTGCAGCGACTTACAGAACCGGACACCCCGGCCGGGCAGGCTGCCTACGAGACGCTGCGCCTCTACACGGGGGAAGAAAATACGCGGCAAATCCAGCAGGCCATCCAACAGCATACGGGGACGGCCGTGCAAGAAGCGACCGTGGCCACCACCGGGTTGGTGACCCACTACCGGCAGCAGGGGATGTCTGATGCCGACTAGTTGGCTGCCTTTCAAAGCGGGCAGGCGCTGGCGACGCTGCGGGAGACGCTCGATACCCCCTTATCAGAGGCCCAGTTGGCCGCTGTAGCCGATATGGTGCTGCTCCCCCAACGTTACCTGACACGGACCGAACTGGTGGCCGTGATTGGCCGGGAGGCGGCCGCCGGCGCCGTCAACGAACAGGCGGTTGCGCAGGCCATTGCGTCGCCGGTTGGTTTTGGCGGCATGACGGGCAGTGTGCGCGGTGTGTTGGCCGGGGCGGGGGCCATGAATCTCTCGCCCGCCGAACTGGCTCACCTGGCCGAGATGATTCAAGACGGCTTGCGTGACAGGGTGCAGACAGAACTTGCCGGTCGTGGTTACCGGCCGGAAATGGTACACGATTTTATCAGCGACCTGGCTGCTTTGCCTGGGGCGCTGGTTGTGCCGCAGACGACGGCCACCAGGCCATTGGTCGTGGCCCCTGAGGCAGAAACTCAGGAAAGATAGGAGACAACAATGAAACAAAAAATATGTTTGATGACCTTTTTCTATAACCCGGCGGTAACCCGCCCAGATGCCATCCGTGACAGCGCTGGGGAGCTCCGCGAAGAGGCCCTATTTACCGGCATTGGCGAATGTGTCGCCAAAGGTGGGGTGGTGCATATCAGCCACCTGGAGGCCGACCTGGTACGCCTGACCGGCGGCCCAAACGAACCTGCCCCGGCACACGAATGGGTGGGGCTGGTCTTTGTGCCCGTTCAGCCGGCGGCTAAAGAAACAATCATCCTGGAGGAGGTGGCAGATGCGTACCAGATATATATTTAACCTGCCTGGTCTCATCATTGGCGTCATGGTTGTGGTGTTTACGGCCAGCGCCGGCCAGACACAGGCCCCGGATGGTGGGCAAAACCCGACGCCCATTGTCATCACAGTGACACCTTTGGTGTCGCCGACGCCTTGGGGATCACCCACACCGGAAGTGTCGGCTACATCGGAGCAGCCCACGGCCGTGCCCAGTGCGACCGGCGATGGTTCCCTGCTGCCAGACCGTTTTGAACCCAACGATGACCTCAACATGGCCGCACCTGTCAATTTTGGCCTGGAGACCGGCCTGACCCTGATAGGCCCCGACCGGGACTACTTCACCGGCTATCTTAAGACCGGCCAGATGGTGCGGGTGGACACCTTCGTTTACGGCGGGTTGGATACCGGACTCAAGTTGTATTGGACCGGCCAGCTGGTCGCCGAGAACGACGACCGCGCGCCAGCAGATATGGGTTCGACGGTGACGTTTACGGCCCCGGCTGACGGCTGGTACGGCGTCCTGGTGGAGAAAACAACCGTTTATGACGGCGTTTACGACCTGGAAATGGCTTTAACTCAACCGACAACAACACCAACCGCCGCCCCAACCGGGACGCCCACCCCGACAGTGTTGCCATCGGCAACGCCGACCCCCAGGCCATCGCCCACACCGCTCATCCAGCCCGACCTGGCCGAACCGAATGACATCCCGGAGATGGCCCGGCCGGTGACGCCCGGCTTGCGCGCCACCTACACCGTTGGCGCCGGCGACGTGGATCACTTCACCTTCATCGCCAAAGCGGGTAGCCATTACGCCTGTGAAACGGTGACCGGCCAGGTGGACACATTGCTCACCGTCACAGGTGTCTCGGCCATTATTGGTATCAATGATGACCGCGGCGTGGGCCGCGTGGATTCTTATCTGGCCTGGACGGCTGCCGCCGAACAACCGGTCATCGTCAAGGTGGAAGCGCGCGGCGGCAGCTTTGGCCAGTACGAGTTTGTGTGCCAACACGTTACGCCGCCCCCGGCGCCACCGGCGGTATCAGCGCCGGCCCCACTATCTATCACACCCGTTGCCAGTCTGTCGCTCACGGGCACAACCGGGATGACCCTGACTGCCCCGCCTTCTTTGACGGTGCACTACATTGGCCGGGCGCCAGCGGCAACGGCCGTGCCCATCACCCATGTTCGGCTGCTCATTTACTACGACGCCAACAACGACCGGCAGCCCGGCCCCGGCGAGGGTGTCGCCAATGTCAGTGTCCTGGCCGTCAGCGCCCAGGGACAGCGTCTTGCCCGTGTTTTTACCAACGCTCAGGGGGAAGCCATCTTCAACCTGAACAGTGCGGCCCTGGCCCGTGTTATTGTCCCCTTTGTCCCCGGCTGGTCGGCGCGGGTCAGGGTGGGGGAGGCCAACAACGATATTGTCTTGGGCCTGCCAGCCGTGCGTTTGCCGGTGTTTTTGCCGGTGCGGCACCGTGTAGAAGAAAGGTGACAGGGTGACAGGGTGAGAAGAGTCACCTTGTCCCCCCTTCACCGTGTCACCTTGTCAGGCACAAAGGAGAACCGCATGTTCGATTACGACCTTGAACTCAACATTGACCAGGAGCTATCCGAGATTCCGCCGGAATACCAGGATGCTTTCCGCCAGGCGATAGAGCGCGAACTGGCCGATACGGAACAGAACCGGACCGATACCGATATTCTCAATTACCTGCGCCAGCGCCGGGATGATTTCAAGCGGGGTGGTTTCATCCGCCCCGACGGCCGTCCCGGCATGGTGGCTTTCAACCCGGAAACAATGTACGAGCAGGCGCTGCCCGAACTAGCCCGCAGCAGCCTGGGTGAGCCAGATCATACGGCTGAGCGCCGGCGCACGTTTATCAAGCTGGGCGTTTTTGTGGGGGTGGCTTTGCTGTTTCTCTTCTTTGTTTTCCGCGGCCGCGCCCAACGGACGGCCGAACAGGAAGCGGCCGAGGCAGGCGCGCCGGTGGCTGAACTGGCCGGTGACGTCGCGCCAACAGCGGGTACAGCCGTACCGACACCGCCGCTGCCGGAAATTACCGGCGTAGAGGATTCCTTACAGACCATCGGCAGCCTGGGTGGGGCCTTGACCATCGGCCGTCCCAGCGCCATCGAACTCCATTATAGCCGTACTGAGGAGACCATCGCCCTGGCCATTGACCCCAGCAAACCCACACCCAAAGGGGAACTCCGTTACAACGAGACGGCCATGCTCTCAGATAATCCGGTGGCCGTCTGGCTTTTTGGCACGGTGCTCAACTACGCCATCGGCATTCCCGACAGTATGGTGCGTAACCTGGAAGCCGGTGACCGTATCACCCTGAGCACAGACACCGGCGCCAGCCTGGGTTTTGTTGTGGCCGAGACCGGGCTGGGGGCCAACCACGAAGCAGGGCGGCTGCTTTCCCAAAATCGCCTGGGTTTGACGCTTTTTGCTCTACCGGCCGTTGCCGCAGACGAGGTGGCCTTTGCCGTTGCCAGTTATGACGTGACCGGGGAGGAGGGGCAAGAACAGGTGGTTTATGAGCCAGGTGATGCCTTCTCCCTGGGTGGTGTGGGCGGGGATCTACTTAAACTGGCGGGGGCGCAGTTCAGCCATGAAACTGACGGCTCTATTCGCATAGTAGTAAGCGGCACAATCAGCGGCCCACCCAGCGGCCCACCGCCGACCGGCAGCCATACCATCATGCTCTCGCTAACAAGCAGCCATGAACAGACGACGGCTGTGCCGCTGACGCCTGATACAGGCGGTGAGTGGCTGGCAACCTTCACGCTGCCGCCGGCCCTCGCCGGTTGGCCACTGTTGGCTGAATTTCGCCTTTTACCGGCTGGCAGTCTGGCTGTTGTCCGGTTGGGCGAAGTGCCCCGGTTAATCGAGCAGTTACACATAGAGATAACGAGCGCCTGGTGGGATGTGGAACGAGAACAGGTGTTAGTCGCCATTTCCATCCACAACCCGGGGGAGGGGGCCGTTTACCTGGGCGCTGAATTTATCCAGATACCAACCGAAGGAGGTGATGCACATGAAAGAAGCTGGCAGGTAGTTCCCCGCCTGCCCCTGTTAATAAACCCGGGAGAAACGACGGGGGTAACAATGTCGTTTCTCCCCCAAGCATTATCGGTTCAAGTGCAGATCGGGGCTGACCTGTGGGAAGTGGCGGATATTCCGGCGGATATCCCCCTGGTGGGAAATGACCAGCGGTAATAAACGCCTTCCCACAGGGAGGGCATCCGGCAACTGGCGGTCGTTAGATTCGCCGTCCACAGCCACCATTTGCCAAAGCTATTTCTATTATATAAGGAGAATCGTCATGTTGTTTAGGCAAGGAGAATCCAAAACTAAAACAAGGGGCCGGGCAACCGGCTTGAGAACCGGTCTGAGAACCGGCCTGAGAACCGGCGGCGGTTTCGGCCGGCCCCGGCCTCGTCGTCTGAAGCGCTGGCTGCTGTTTAGTTTGCTGCTGGCCGTGCTGGCCGCCTGTGCCCCTGGTGAAGCTCCACCGGCGGCTATCTGCGATACCTATGACCGGGCGCTATTTACGACGCAGCTGATGGGCGGCGCCGCCATTATCCTGGGGCTGGCGGTACTGGGGTTTAAGAAGAACCTGTCGGCCATCCTGCCCTCGCAAGGGGCGCAGCTGGGCACCGTGGCCGGTTCGGTGGGGCTGGGGCTTATCTTGCTGGCTTTTTCGACCGACATCGGCAACCAGATTTTGACCGGTTTCGGTATCGAAAGTTTGTATACCCTTTGTGGGTTGGGGTAATCGAGTGGTCAGTGAGCGGTAAGCAGTGAGCAGTTACTGTTTACTGTTAACTGCTCACTAACCACTGCTTACTGGAGAGCAATATGTTCAGTGTGACACATTTCCGTTCAGAATTTATCCAACAGGGCCAGGCCACGATTATTCGCAAAGTGACGATGAGCCAGTTTATGCTGGTTATCATCCTTACGGCCGTGGCTGTTGGTTTGTTTGAGGCCCCCTTCTGGTTAGCGCCCCTCTTTATCGTGGCCGGTTATATGGCCGGGTATGTGCATAATGGGGAGATCATTTTGAAGCGGGTGATGGCCAATCTCATCGTCTGGGGGCGCAACCTGGCCGGCGCGCCACAAATCGTCAATGTGCAGGCCGAATGGGACAGCGTCCGCGTTCGCGCCGAGCGGCAGCAGATTAGCGGCGCGTTTGCGGCCACCGTGGTGGTGGAGTGAGATGCCGTCAAATGTCGAGTCTGGCATCCTTACCACATGACACGACACACAAACGGAGCGAACGATGCGTGTATTCCAGGTGACCTTACCCCATTTCTACCAGATTGATAACCAGGATCAGGCGGCCGTGATCAGCCAGATGGTGTCGCTTTTTGCCGGGCCGGTGCAACACTGCCGCTTTCTCACCTTCATCATGCCCGCCAGCCTGGAGCGACTAGAGCGGGAACGCCGCCGCCTGGCCATGGGCATCAGCGACGACTGGGCACGGCGCGGCCTGATGGAAGAGGTACGCATGATAGGCGAGTGGGCCAGTCGGGGCCAGATGCGTAAGACGCGCCACTACCTGGTGGATTTTAACGACGCCATCAACACCAGCGACCTGGCGCACTGGCGGGTGGTGGGTGAAGAGAGCTACCCGCAGCTACCCATTCCCGGCGACTACGCCGAACAGCACGATCACATGGCGCCCGTTCTGAAAAAGAAAGACGGCCGTTGGCAACCAGATAACAGCCGTTACCGCTATGCGGTGTTGGCCTCCTACCAACTCACCCGCACCTGGGATTGGCGGCATCCCCTGGCGCAGATGATTACCGCCGCCGATGGGCCGATGGTCATCTGCATTGACGTGCGCAAAGTCCATCCGGAGCGGGTGACTGCTTCGGCCGAATTCTGGCAGGGTATCGTTTTCAACGGCCAGGATCGCAATGCGGCTATCGCCAGGGAAGAAGCGGAAACGGCGCTGCAAGTACGGGATGAGGCAGTGCATCAGGTGCGGGTGCTGTTCATGCTGCTGGATAAAAGCGCGGCCAGTCTGCGGACGCGGCTGGACAGCCTGCGCAAGACCAGCACCCAATATATGAAGGTAGACCGCATGTTGGGTTACCAGGCGGCGGCGTCTCGCATGTTTGGTCCGACCGCCAAACCGTCCGGGATGCCAGCCGGTCACTTCAACACCCTCAGCCGCGCCCCGGCCGTTTTTGCCGGCATGTGGGGCGTCGGCCGGGAGCAAAACCATCAGGGTTTTTACGTGGGCATTTCTGTTGATGAAGTGGCGCCGCACGTCTACTACCTGGATTGGCAAGGCAACGACCCCTTTCACGGCATCATCCTGGGGCGGACCGGCAAAGGCAAAACGGTTGGGGTGCAGGCGCTGGCCTGGCGCATGGCCGAACAAGACATTCAGGTGGTGCTGCTGGAACCGCAGGGGCACAGCCGCCGTCTGCTGCAACTGGCCGGGGGCAAGGATGTCTCTTACAGCCAGTTGTCTTATGCGACGACAAAACTCAACATCCTCGATGTGGTGTATGAAAATCCCACCGACCAGTACGATCATGTGCTGACGCTGCTGGGCCTGCTGCTGGATCCATTGGGCAATAATCCCCGCCGTTTTAGCAACGCCGAAATCGCTGCTGTTCGCCGCGCCTTGCAGTTGACCTATGCCCGTTACGATTGGGAAGCAGAGTTACTGGCCGACCAGACGCTGACGCCCACGTTGGAGACATTGTGCCGCAAGTTGGTCCAGGTAGCCGAACAGGTTGCCGCCGCGCCGGTGTTGACCATGGCCGACGCCCTGGCACCCATGACCGGCAGCCAGGTGGCGACGGCTGCGGCCGACCTGGCTGAAGAAATTGAAAGCCTCTACGTCTACGGGGATTATGCCGCTACCTTCAACGTGCCCACCAATCTGGATTTGACACTCAAGGAACGTATTGTCCTGTTTGATTTCAGCCAGGTACCGGAGCGGCGACGGCCGTTGTTCTATTACGCTACCCTGGCGGGCATTAACCACCAGGTCCGGCGCAAACCACGCAAACGGGCCATCATCGTGGATGAAGTTCATTACATGAGCCAGGAAGCGTCCCTGATGACCTTCCTGGCCAACATGGTCAAAACCGTGCGCACCTTCGGCGCCGCAGTGATTATGATTGACCAGGATTTGGAGGCGTTTGTGGGCGTGGAAGGGGCGCCGGCCGAATCTATGGCCACCGGTCTCAACATCACCGCCGGACAGTTCATGCTCAACAATGTGACCTGGTTGATTATCTTTGGCATGAAACGAGGCGCCGCCTACCGGTTGGTGCACCATTACAAAGACGAAATCCTGCCCTCTCATGCGGAATTCCTGGCCCGCATGGGCAGCGATGACCGGCATGGCAAGGGCATGGCCGTCGTCCGCGCCAATGGCAAAGCGGATATGGTGTACTTGCAACTGCGGCCGATTGAGGCGGAGTATTTATTGGGGAGCTAAAGAGTAACAAGGGGTAGGGGCAAGGGCGCTGCCAGATTTGCCGCCTGTAACGCGCCCCCTGCCACAGGAAAAGGGAAAATTATGAGCAATAAACTTTTAGACCGATTTCGCCAGCAAGAAGCAGACAACATCGCCCTCTCGGTGAAGTTCAACCACTGGTCCCTGGTGATGATAGCCGTGATGATTCGAGACCAGGAGCAGAAGTTGGTGGCCAGTGACCTGCCGGTAGATGATGATGGCCAGCAGGATAACTTCTGGGAAAGGATAGCTTGATCAGGAGCGCGGTATGTCCGAGAATCTGAAAGTCGCCTGTTGGCTGCACCGGCTGGTGGTAGTGACGCTGCCGCTGTTTCTCAGTTTTAGCTGGATGACTCTGGTCATTGGCCCGGCATTCCCCCGTCACGTATATGCCCGACCAGACTTTCCCCCTGACCTGCAAGGGATGCCGCCAGCAACGGCCGTCAGCCGGGGATTGGTACCTTTGACACAAGCCGAACGGCTGGAACTGGCATTAGGGGCCGTCGCCTATCTGGAGAGCTGGCAGCCGGCCGAAGTCGCCATCGTCATGCTGGCGGAACAACAACTACCTCACACCGGCGTGCGGCTCTACAGCCAGCGCGAATTGGCGCACCTGGTGGATGTGAAACACCGCACCGACACCGCGCGCCGGCTCGCCCTGTTCACGGCCGTGCCCGTCATTGGAGGACTGCTATTCTTGCAGAGACGGCCGTCGACAAGAAGAGTCGCCTATCTGGCTTTAGGTCAGGGTGGATTGTTCACCATGATCCTCCTGAGCGGGTTTGTCGGCCTGATTCTCTCTGGCTGGGGCTTCTTTTTCTACCAGTTTCATGGCCTGCTCTTTCCGACGGGCACATGGACATTTGCCGCAACTGACAGCCTGATGCGTCTATACCCGGAACAACTTTTTCTGGACGTAGCGGTGATGATGAGCGTGGGGGCATGGCTGTGGGGTGTGGGGGCGGCCGTGGCCGGTTACCTGCTCGCCGGACACGCCGCTGTTCAGGCTGCAAAACAACAAGTAAGAGGAATGCATGTTCAAAAAACTGTTCGGTAAACGCGCCGCGCAGGAGAAATGGGAGGCCGGACTGGTCTGGTTCCGGCTGCGGTATGGGGAAGCGACCCGGCCAACGTGGTGTATTAACCTCCTGTCACGCCCCCAGGCTTGCGGCCGCATCGCCCTCTATTTCCGACCGGGAGAACCGGTCTCGCAGCTCTATCTGGGTCTTCCGGAAACCCATACGCGCCTGCTACAGCGGATGGGGGCCGATTTTGGCTTTTCGCTCAAGCCCAAACTGCCTGACGTGACCATTCCGGCAGCCGGGCGGATGACGGCCGTGGTCAACCTGCCCTGGGACAAGGCCTTTGTCGCCCAAATCACGAACGAATCTGCCTTTGTGAGTCTGGTTGAGAGCCCTAACAAACGTGGCGCGTATCTGCCGCCGCCACCGGCGGTGAAGTCTGGATATGACCCGGCTGTATGGCACTTACCGCATAATCCCTTACCCGGACTGACGCTAAAGCCTTTCTGGGACGGCCAGCCGCCCCCGGTGCACCTGATCGCTGCTGGGCCGGATACCCGCTGCTGGCTGTTGGGGCGGTCACCATCAGGCATCCCCTTGCAACTGTCCGGCCGGGTTAACATCTACGGCCGTCAAGAAGCCGTCGCCGATTGGCTGGTACACCAGGTGACGCAGATGGTCACTGCTGACCCTAGCAATCTGGTGGTCATTGACGGCGCTGGCGATCTGGTACCCCGCTTGAAACGGCAAGCGGCCGTGACCCGGCTATTGGGTGAGCAGTTGGCCTACGTGGACCTTGACGGGGCGTGGTTGGCCGGTGGGTTTAATCCCCTGGCCGCCGCGCCGGGAGAAAGTGAGGCTGCCCTGGTGCAGCGCTGGCAGTATTGGTTCCAGGGCATGAACGTCCATCCGCAGGGCATTCACCTGCTGGCCGAGGCGCAGCGGGAGGGGGTGGGGGATATTCCCGCTTTGCGCAAGTGGCTGAAACAGGCCGAGCGACGGGGGCAGTACGCGGCCACTTCGACAGAGCCTGTGCTGAGCTTGCCGAAGTACTCAGTACCGGCTGTTTCCAGCCTGGGTCTGGCTTTGAACCGGCTCACGGCCAGCCGTGCCCTGCGTGAATGGTTGGAATGGCCGGTCAATCGTTTTGACATTTTACCGGAAGGGGCGCTTTTTTTTGCCTGCCGGGGAACGGGCTGGGACCGGCAGCAGTTGTTGCGCGCTGTTATGCTCGGTGTCATGGCAGTTACTGATGTGCGTCTCATTGTGCACGGCATAGGTGACCTATGGCGTACGAGCATAGGCGGTGAAATTCCACCGCCATGCCACCTGATCTTAAGTAATGGGCCGCTTCTATCACAAAGCCATCTGGTTTTTACGGAAACGGAGGCAGCGGTTGCTGACCGATTGGCCGCCCGCTTTGGCCACGATGATAAACAAATGGCGGAAAATTTACAGTTATTGGGACGCCGGGAAGCGGCTGTTCTGGTGGCGGGCCAGATGGTTTTAGCCCGTTGGTAAATAGTGAACCGGAAGGGCGCCGAGATTGATTGTTGCGCTCTCACAACAAATGCTGTATGAATACAACAAAACTCTTGACAATTGAGAAAACGGCCGTTATTATAATGGCGATTATAATAATACCCTTTATGACCACAGTGGTTGTTCAATGTGTTCAAATAAGGGTTTATTATAAACGCCATTATTATAATAGCGTTTATAATAAGTGCTTTTTGCTAAACAGCATTTTTGAAACCTCAACTTCCCCTCAATCACTCTTCTGGGTTTTCTTTGAAATCCCCTCTCCTTTAACCAAGGCTGAAAAGACGGCTTTTACCCCAAGAAAAAAGACAAAATATCTGAGAAAAGCTAACTTGACCATTAAGGAAGTTTCGTTTATTATAATAGAGATTATAATAAACACTATTTCCTTAAAGTCCTGTAGTGGTTTGGGCTTACCCATAGTGGCTGGAAACCACAGGTGGCTAGTGAGGTCACAATAAGATGGCCAAAGAGTTTATTGGACGCCAACGTGAATTACAGTTATTCGACCGGTTATGGAATTCAAAGGATTCTGAGCTGATTATTCTCTACGGCCGTCGCCGGGTGGGGAAGACACGCCTGTTGACCCATTGGATGAACCGGCATCGGGCTCAAGGCGCCGGCCTGTACTGGATGGCTGAACCCACCTCAGCTGTGGACCAGCTGCGTTCCTTTTCGCAGGCGTTGGCCAATTTTAGCGATCCCGACGAACCGGCGCCGTTGGATTTCACCTATGCTAACTGGGAACAGGCGCTGCGCCAGGCGGCGCTTTTGGCCAGCAAACAGCGTATGGCTCTCTTCATTGATGAGATCACCTACTTGATGGACATCAACCCGGACATTATCGGCACACTGCAAAAGGTGTGGGATCATCGCCTCAAGGAGTCCAATATCCTGCTGACTCTATCCGGTTCACATATGGGGATTATTGAAAAGAATTTACTCGATTACCGAGCGCCGCTGTACGGGCGGGCCACCACCACCGTCAAACTTCAACCCCTGCCATTTGGCGTCACCAAAGAGTATTTCCCTGGTTATTCCCCCATTGAGCGGGTCATGGTGTATGCCATATGGGGTGGCGTGCCCGCTTACTGGGAGCGGATTGACCCCACGATAAGCGTGATGCAGAATCTGCGTTTGCAGTTGCAACCGTCTAATTCCTGGATGGTCGATGAGCCACGTCTGCTGCTGCAGGATTTCCTGACGGACATGTACAACTATGTGGGCATCATGCGCGCTATGGCGGCGGGCGCCCAGACGTTGAAAGAAATAGGCGACCGCAATGGCCTCTCCAGCACCCATATGAGCAGCTATCTGAGTGTATTACGGGATACCGAGTTTGTGGAACGTATCGTCCCGGTCACTCAGCGAAACTTACAATCCCGCTTGGGTCGTTATATCGTGACCGACCCGTATCTACGTTTTCACTATCGTTTTCTGGCGGCTTATCAATCCAAGCTGGCGATGGGGCAGCAGCAAGAAGTTATGCACACCATTGAAGCAAACCTGCCCCAGTTTATTGAGACGAACACCTGGCGCGAAATTTGCCAGGAATGGCTCCTCTATGCCAGTGATCGCGGCGAACTGCCGGTACCGATTCAGGTCGTCGGTGGCGAATGGAAACGCACCTTCGAGGTAGATGTGGTAGGCATTGACGAAGGCAGCCGCAGCCTGATTTTGGGCACCTCCCAGTGGAGTGAAGAACCAGTGGGGGCAGAAGTCATCCAGGAGTTGGTGCAAAAAACCGCGGCTATTATTCCCCGCAATGAATCGTGGCGGGTGTATTATGTCGGATTTTCTGCCAATGGTTGGACGCCAACGGCACAGGCCCGCGCCGAAGCGGCCCTCACGGCCAGTAAACCGCGCAATCGGTGGGAGATGGTCGGGGTTCGCCTGCTTGATTTGGCGGCCGTGGATAATGATTTGACCCGCTGGTCAGAAGGGAATTAGAACGGCGGGATAAACGAAGCCAGGTGTGACAGCACCTGGCTTCGTAACAACCGAATAGGATCTGTTTTGTGTAACGGCTCGTTGAGTTGACAGTACCCCTTTTTTGTGGGGAGGGGGCAGCTTTGTCTTCTCCCGAAATCCTCCGGCCTGGCTTGAGGGTAACACATGCCAGGAGAGGCTGTCAACCAGAGACACACATCGGCCTTTCTGCTGGCTTGTTGGGTAATGGTCTAGTGTTTTAGCCGGTAGTTTATTAGAAAATCCCACGCAGCCGGCGAGCAGATCCCTTGATTAATTTGTGTTTTCCGTGGCAGAAAAACTGTTTTGGGCAGTCTCTGTCGCATAAAACAAAAAAGCTAAACGTTTGCATCGTTTAGCTTTTCGCAGAAATCACATTGCCACATACAGGGCTGAGGTGTGACCGCACCCCAGCTTTGCAGCCCCTTTAATGGGGAGGGGGGATTTGTGTCTCCCTGTGGCGATCTATATCACTTAAGGAGAATAACACAGGCTGATCGCTGTGTCAATACACCTTGCTTTCGCATAGGTAATTTAACGCTGCCTGATAGCCGTGTTACAGCATGGACGGCGCCGGTACATCCCCATCGCCACAATTAGTCGAAGCCAATCGGCAGCTCCTGGCACGGCGACAGCAGGAAGCGGCGCGACGGCCGTCAGCGGCGTCCACCGCGGGTTTGCCCGGGTCGTCCGATTCATCGGCGAGACAAGCCCCAACGGCCGTAGGCGCGTCTGTCGTGGCCACGGCGGCCGCGGCCTTGCCGGCGCACCTGGGGTGGGGCAGCCCGGCGGCTACGGCCGTCGCCCGGCGGTCGTCACCGGCCGGTCTGCCGGCCGGGGGTGCTGTCACCAACGATTTATTCATGCCGGGGGCGGATCAGGCGCTTGACGTGGCGGTCACCAGCGATGATACGCCTGTTGCCGTCAAAGAGCCAGTTGCCTGGGTGAAATTGTATCCGGATATTGGCCTGGGCCTATTACAGCAGGGGATGACGGCCCCCGGCCGTCTCTGGCTGCTGTTGCGCGGTATAGATGAACCCGGCAGCGGTGTTCTTCGCATAGACAATCTGGTCAACGCCCTTACCATCACTTCTTCACCCCTACACCTATGTGGTAAACGACAACTACGTAACCTGCTCAAAAGCGGGGAGCATATCTTCTGGGTCAGGGATGCCCACCACCTCTGGCTGCGTTCGGCGGCCAACGTCGCTGTGGCGCTCGGGGTGACCCGGTTAACGGGGTATCCGGTGGCGCTGCCGCTGACGGCGCTGTTAGGGGGAATAGGGGATTTTCGGGCCCATCTCTACGCGGCTTTCCACAGCGGCCGTACCCAAGACCGGCCCACCAGCCAGCAAACGCGCCAGACTACACCAACGGCCATGCCCATTGCCCGACAAACATTGTTGCAACTCAGTGGGGTGGGGGCCTCCAGCCAGCGAACGTATGAATCCCGGCTGGGGCTATCGGTGCAGGCGAACTTTGCCATCGGGCAGCCCACGACAGAGGAAGCTAAAGAGACACACGCCTGGCGGCAGGGCCAGGCGTTGTTTGCGCTACAAGATTTCTGTGGCCAGCAAGGCAAAAAAGGGAAAACGTATCTGGCCTGGCAGTTGCCTAATAGTTATATCGGACGACACCCACGCCAGCCGAAAGGCCGGCAAAAGCGGATCAACCGCCTTCTGAAGAATGACCTGGTTATGAAAGGGATGCCGGGGAACGTTGCACCAGAAGCGGCTGAAAGGCGAGAAGTGCCGAAACGAAAGGGGCAAGGGCTGGATAAGGTGTATTACCCGCATGGCAAGCTGGCCGCCAAGGCATACGGCCGTGACCCGGCAACGACCCGTTATTGGCGCTGGCAGAAGACACGGCACGGCCGTTTTGTGATGTGGCAGCAGGTAGGAGTGATATGAGTTTTTTTTGTGTTCAAGCAGGGAAAAAAGTTGTGCCCATTATAGGGATAAATCTTAATTGTCCTGATTATGGCTACATCTGGGGGTAGGGTCTCTTGGTGGATATGCGAAAGTATCTGGTTGTGGGCACAGTATCCCAGGCTCGTGCACAAATCGTACATTCGTCCAGTGCTTGCTCTCTTGGGATGGATGTAAAACAAAAACCGCCCAGGTTCATAGGCGGTTTTTTATGGATAGTGCCCGGCAGCAGGGGGAGGTCATGTCCATGTGCCTGCCTGATTTATTCCGGTCGCGTTTCTTTTATGCCAGTTTTTTGGGGGGCGAAACTGGCGCTGGAGACAACTACCGCCTGGAACCTTTCGAGTTATTCCCCGTGTACTGAAACTGCGTGGCCACCCTAGGCGGCGCGGCCAGAGAGGCAGCGTATGCTCACGTGGCCACACCGGTGAAAGTGAGTGAATTAAGACACGCCTACCCCCCTGGTGTACAAACGCCACCACTGCACTCCCCTGGGTCTCCGGTGAGAACATAAGTTACCGATGTGCCGTCTGAGAAAACGGCTCTGACCTGAATATAGTAGAATCCGTCTGACAAGTTACTTAAATCTAATAGAGCCAGCCACTGATGGCTGGTCCCTGAAGTAGACCACCAGTCAACATCAATAACCGGTACCTCACCCCCCGTTTCCGTGCCAGGTTTTAAGAAGGTAAACGCGAGTTCCGGTAGTTGAGAGGTTCCAGTAAGGGTGCCTCGCACTTCCATTGTTGTTTCGTCATCCCTTATGGTCACATGGGTAATTTCTATGGTGGGGGGAGGGGGATTGCCGGCGTTTACCTGACTAACCAGAACAAAAAATGCGGCTAGAATCAAGAAGAGGATAAAAAGGAATCGTTGTTGTATCTTCATCATATATCTCCGTGAAAAAGTATTTAGCTACTCAACGAGCATGTTGTGATTTTCAGACAATTAACCAGCCAGAAAGGCAATGCCGGCCCAGGTAAAGGGTGAACGGCCGTTACGAATAGCCGCCTGTTGTGCCTGGCACAAAGCCAGCGCCGGCGGGTGTTCATGCAGTAGGCGGTAAAACAGCACCATCCACTCAGCCGTTGTCTGGTCATGTACTGGCCAGAGCGTAACCACCAATCCCCTCGCACCGGCTGCCAGCAAGGCCCGCCCCATACCAAACAAACCACCGCCGCGTGTCTGGCCTCTCCCCGTTTCGCAGGCGCTCAGGACTACTAACGGCCGTTTAGGTAAAGTCAGGTGATACAGGTCGCCTACAGTAATGCGACCATTGGCCAGGCGCATCCAGGAAAAGAGGGGGTTATCCGGGCGATAGAAGGCATGTGTGGCCAGGTGGATAAATTCTGCCTCCTGGCTGGCCGCCTGAAATGCTTCTTGCGTTGCCTCATCTTCCACCAGGCAGGTCACATTTTCAGGCTTAAAGAACCGGGTGATTTGCTGCGCTTCGGCCGGGGCATGGGGCAAACGGCCGTTGTCCGAGAATCCCACAACCAACGCTTTTTGTTCTGGTGGGTTTGGGTAAACAGTTTTTCTGAGCAATGAGGTCGGTGTTGAGAGGTAAGTAATCGAGCAAGATTCCACAAGGTAATGTTGCCCATCAAACAATGCGGCCACAGGAATGTCGTGCCAGTCTGGCGGTAAAACGACAGAGAGATGATGCACGCCGTGCAAATAAGATTGAAGGGGCGCCAGAACCATTTCATATAGGGCCCGCAAGTAAGTCTGGGCATGTTGGTGTTGGAAATCTGCTGCTTGCCAGGTAGCGTGCGAATGTTGGATGAAAAATCGCCAGGCTTTCATCAGCCGCTGCAATTGGGTAATGGTAATCAAATCTGGAAACATCTGTACTGTCTGTGGTGTGACCAACAATGCCTGAAGTTGCCCATGAACGATAAAATAATGCAGGAGGCTTTCGCCAGGAATTAAACAGGCTTGTAACTGTTCAAGCATCAGGCCGGATGATTGGTATTCTTCTATGGGCACGGCGTCTAGGGGGGGAGTGGCGGCCAACCACAACCGCTCGCGCCGTCTCAGGTCGGTAATGGCTGTCTCTAGCTGTGCCAGTTGTGCCTGCCATTCAGCCATTTTCCCCCCAGACGTGGCCAGCTCTGCCTGACGTAACGGCTCCAGGTTATGTTGATACCATTGCCAGGTTTGCCGCAGCTCGGTGAGTTGTGTTTGCCAGGGTGATGGCTGATTGGTTGTACTCTCGTTTAGCGACATTTGCAGCAGAGGCGCGGAATGTGTTTGATTCAGAATGGTCAGCAAATCTGCCAGCGTGGCCTGCCCGGCCTGGACTAATTGATAAATTAACCGCACCGCATCCTGGTAAAGGGGTTGTTTCGATTCATCAAAACCCAGCCGGAGTTCATCAAGCGAGAAATAGGTTTGCAGGTGCTGAGTTTTTTGAATTGCTTGTTGATACTGCTGTAAGGCTTCGGCGAGTTGGCCGTTCTTTTCCCAAATAAACCCGGCCATATACGCAGCTTCAATTTGTAATTCTGCCAGGTAGTAGGTCTGCGCCAGGTCCCGGGCCGTCTGTAAGCGCATGTTGGCTTCCACCCATCGTTCTCCAACTATGGCCCATTGCGCCATTAAAAGCTGAGTTTGAGCAGCCAGCGAGGGCAACCGGGTGGGGTCCAATAACCTTTCCACCCGCTGCGCGATACGGCTGGCTCGTTCCGGCTGGTTCATAGCCCAATACAACCGGGCCCGTTGAATGTCCAATACCAGCAATTTCCCCTGTGCCCGTTGTTGGTGGAGGTATCGTCTGGCCCACTTGAGTTTTCTCTCGGCCATGTCCATTAGCTCTAATTGCTGATAGGCAATCCCCTGGTAAATCAGGCTCTGGTTCAGTTCGCGGCGCATATGGTGGCAGCGGAATGTTTTTTCGGCGGCCGCTGCCAATATGACCATATCCTGAAAGAGGTGTAAACGGCCGTAAACAAACGACCGCTCCAAATTCACAACGGCCATTTCACTGGGAATGGGGATCGCGGCAAAAAGGTGATAGGCTGTATCTAAATGCCGCAGAGCCTCTTGATACCGGCCCATGCGATGCGCGAGTATGCCCAAATTGAGTTCCGCCCTGGCTACTTCCTGGTCATAACCGCCAACACGCAGCGTCAAAATAGCCTCTTGGAGTAAAGAGGCGGCTTCCGTAAACCGATCCATTTTAGTCAGGGCATTGGCTCGATTGACATCAATCAGGGCAGTGCTGATGTGGTTGTTGCGCTGCACAAAAATCGCGCGTCCCCGGTCGTAAGTAGCCAGAGCGGTTTCTGGCTGTCCGATCTCTTCATAAATCCACCCTACGGTCATTTCCAGGTTTGCCAGATAGCCAACGGCCCGTTCACCAACGGCCGTGCAGGCTGCGCGGGCTTTTGTTTCCTGAGTCAATGCCGTCGGGTAATCACCCAGATCACGCCACACCGAAACCTGGTTTACCTGCAACCCTGCTACCGTCAGATCGTCCCCCTGCAAGTGATAAAATGATTCCGCTTTTTGAAAACAATCCAATGCTTCCCGGTAATGATTGAGGTAATAGAGAACATTACCCCGCACCCAGGTAATGAGACCCTGAGCGGTGGCTGTGCCTAGCGCGGCGGCTACCTGTTCGGCAACATCCACAAACTGCAAGGCGCGTCGGGGGTTTCGCAGTTGTTCATCAGAAATGCGCCGGACCAATGCATTCAGAACATCTGGCGTGAGTTGGGGGGCAAGTTGTTGGAGAGTTTGTGAAAAATCTGGTTGGCGAGAATGGTTCAGTAAAAGAGATGCTATTTCTTGGGGGGTCACGGAATTGTCACATTGTTTACAATAATGTCATCTACCTGTAATTCAATGTGCAAAGTATATATCCCGGCCGCGATGTTCGCCAGCCCAAAATAGCCAAATGAGTCCACCTCATCCTGGGCGATGAGCGTGTCTGTCTGCCGCAGAGAGACACGGCCCTGCAAAATAATGGCTGTGGGGTTTTCATTATGTATCACCTGCCCCTCCAACCCCCAACGGTTCTCGGCGGCAATGGGCGGCTCCTTTGCCAAAACAATCTGATAGTTACCGGCCTGGTATGACTCTTCTTGCGCACTCCCGCGCATCACAAACGCCGGCTGCATGGGTGGTGGTAATTGTATGGCCTCAACCAGGGTCCGGCCGGCCCGTTGCAGTTGTTCTATCCAGGAAAGAGGGGTTGGTTGCGGCAGAAAATGGCGCAATTCGACCTGGCAATCTGGGCAGTTCAGGACATGGTTTTGCACCTGCTGGCGCTCTGCTGCGGGCAGCATTCTCATGTGGTATTGGAGCAGCACATCTGTTTCCGGGCAATATGCCCGCTCAAGGGCCACTTGAAAATCCACCTCCAACAGGCGCAATGCAGCTACCTCGACCGCACAATAAGGGCATTGGGCGATGTGTTTGCCCACTTCCTGCCTGGCAGCTCCTGCCATGTAGGCCAGCAAATCTCCTTCACGGATTTCCTGTGGATTGACGCATTTTGTTGTCATTGATTCCATCCACCACTTTTCTATACTCAACGTTCTCCGGCGCACATTTTCGACAAACTCAAACAACCAGTTTGGCGGCCAATGCGCGTTTGGCTCGTTTCATGATCCGTTCCTTCACCCGATAGACATCGGCCACAGTAGCAAAGTGGGTGGGATATTGCCGGGCGATGACAGCCGGTGACAAATTCTGCTCATAAGCGAGCGTGAGCAGCAGCTTTTCTTGTGGGTCTGCCACTTCTTGCGCCACCCACTCTCTTATCATCTGGATGCGCTCCGCCTGTTCCTTTTTCTCCCAATAAGCGGTCCAATCCCAGGTGGCTTCTGTTTCCAAGAGCGCGGGAAACTCTTGTATACGGGTCTGGCGACGCATTTTGCGCTCATAATCCAGAAAGGCGCTGATGGTACATTGGTTTAAATAGTTCAATACAGCCCCAACATGCGGAAAGCGTTGAGAGAAGGGTTCGGTATGGTGAGACAGGGTGCGCCAAAACCGCAACCAGGCATCCTGGTTCAAATCGTCAAAAACTTCGGGGTTCAATTTACCCTGAGCGGCGGTGTGGACCCACCTGAGGACGAGTTTGTGATACTGCTGCTGGAGGGCTTCCCAGGCGCTGGCGTCCTGCTGCTCGATAGCCCGGCGAAATAGTTCAAAGCAGTACCCCGTTTCCTGCTGGAAAACCTGGGTTGCCTCTTGTTGACAGTGATGGATGATTTGTTCCAGACTAACATGTCGCATAGGTTTCTAGGCATGATTATAGCCTCTTTTACCAGCCCAGAAAGGCGCGGGGGAAGGGAAAACGGCCGTGTCCTGTTCAGACACGGCCGTTTTCTGCTATCCCCTGGTATATGAACCTGACAGTTTAATCATACACTGGCAGCCCCGGTTTATTCCGCATGTATCACCAGGGGCAGGAATTGGTAATGGAATTCCGTACCTGAAGTGGGTGGTAAGGGCAGCAGCCACAATTCTTCACCGTGAACGCCATCATCGGCGCTGAATAACAGCCACTCTCCCTGTACACTAAGATTAGCCGGGCCGGTCGGGTTGAGGCCAGGATAAATTTCATGGATCATGAATGTGCCCACTTCCGTGCCATCGCTCTGCCACAACTCCATGCCATATACACCATCATTAGCTGTGTAGTAAAGGGTTGTGCCATTGCTTGTAAACCAGCCCGGGGTTGACCCCTCTGACCCTGCAAAAATGTCTTTGATTAAGACAGTCCCAGATTCGGTACCATCACTTTTCCAGAGTTCAACGCCATTGATGCCATCTGAACCATAAAAATAGAGTTCGTTGTTGATGACCGGTAAGTTGAACCCGCCGCCAGGCATAATGGGAGGCGGAAAACCCCACCCCTCTCCTGGGTTAATGTCCTTTACCATGAACGTGTTTGCCTCGGTGCCATCGCTGCGCCATAGCTCTATGCCGTTAACGCCATTATTGGCTCGGAAATAAAGTATGCCGTTCATGTCGGTCAGGTTTTCCGCTAGAGAGCCATCGGGCCCCGATCTGATGTCCTTTACCAGGACGGTACCGGCTTCCGTACCGTCACTTTTCCATAGTTCTGCGCCATGTCCCTGACCTGGTATGCTGCTGTCGCTGGCCGTAAAAAACAACGTGTTGTTTACGACCGTTAAATGCTCTGGGCTAGAGGAAAAAGTGCCAGCGTTAATATCCTTGACAATCATGGTGCCTGCCGGGGTGCCATCGCTTTTCCACAATTCATCATCATAAAAAGGTGGCTCGTAGCCCACAAAAAACAGCGTATTGCCCACCACCGCTGGCTTCCTGAAGGCATTGATGCTGCCAATGCGCACGGTGCCTGCTTCTGTGCCATCTGTTTTCCATAACCCATCACCGCTGCCGTCATCGGCTATGAAGTAAAGCGCCCCATTCATTTCTACAAACCCGTATGGCTCAGAGGCATCGGTATTACCACGATGAAATTCATTCGCGTTCATATCTTTTACCATAATCGTACCGGCTTCTGTGCCATCGCTTTTCCATAATTCACGGCCGTGTGCCACATCATCGGCAGAAAAGTACAGCATCCCCTCAAAGACGGTCAGGTGCAGCGGCCCTGGGTCAAGGCTGCCGCCAGGGTAGGGGTTGATATTCTTGACCATATGGGTACCGACGGCCGTGCCGTCCGTGACCCATAATTCGTAACCATGGGTGGTAGTGGTGGCGCTAAAATACACCTTACCTTCCATCAGGGTAAACAAACGGGGATTTGAATCTCCTTCTGGTTCAATATCCAGAACCATGGAGGGCGGTGTGTCCAAAGCAGTTGCCGCTGCCTGCGGTTTTGGCCAGGTCAGTAGAGCCAAAGTCAGGACGATAAATAAAACGAAAAGAGAACCTTTTTTTGTTAACATGTTTTTTACCTTATAGATAGTGTGGTTTCTTAAAGAGGGGTGGGGAACGGCCGTACCGGGTGAGGGTACGGCCGTTTTGCATTTAGGGTTTAGGTTTATTCATTTACCGGATATACGTATGGGCTTAAGCGTATTCTGGACTCAAAAGTATCCGCAAAATTAGTTATCAAACTAATAAACCCTATGGTACCAAATGCGGCCTCACCAAATGGGCCATCAGCCGGATTAGCTGCAAGAGCGCCAGCGCCGGCAAACCAACCTGCCGACTCAACCACTGTGCCCCAAAAGTCTATTTCTGGCATTGGATTTGTGCTATCAGAAAAGTCTCCCGTGCCATTTACGTACATTAACCTGGAGGGATCAACGGGCCATTTTCTAAGCAGAAGCATATTGTGGCCCCTATTATTACTCCTTGAGAGAGTTGTAAAATCTCTATCTTGAGCAAGCCCATAAGTTTCATGATCCCAATCCCACAGACCATGAAGTACGTGATCTAACCGGAAGGTTTCTGTTGCAAGAAATTCACCTCCAACATCCGAGAACAAAGATATTTGAACCCTAGGGCCATACCGCATGTCTCCATCATAAAGCATATCAAATCGAACAGCTAAGTTATCACCAGTTCCAGTTTCAAAGGCAATGTAATCACCGATTTGTGCATCTAGCAAAAGCCCCCACCAACCTGCGTATTGTGTTTCCCAAGTAGTAAACAGGGTAATAATCTCGTCGTCACTCCAACCCAGGTCTCTGTAATAACGGTAAACTTCTGAATTTTCGTTGTATCCTTCTTCATGTGAACCAAGGTCAAAGTGCCCACTTGGGTCTTTCAACAAGATCGGGTTGTTCCGTACGTAGCTAAATCGGTTATGGCTTTGTGGGTTGACAGGGTTGGGTACAATCGTATCGGCCGAGGCGAAACGGCCGATCCCCGGCAGGTAGAACCGTGCGTTCATATACGTCAGCCCAATCTCCCGATTCTCGTGGTGACCGGTGAAACCCAGTTCTGTCAGGTCGGCCGTAGGCGCGGTGCGATAGCCGCCAAAGGGCAGAAAGCGGGTGAGTGTACTTGGTACGTAAGCGCCATTGCTGCTGCTCATGGCGGTGGCGCTGCCCAGATGGTCGCTGTGCAGGAAGCGCAGGCCATCACGGGTGGGGTTGGCCGGAGTGCTGGCGGTGCGCTGTGCGATTACCTGTCCACCGAGGCTGTAGGTAGCCCGCTGCTCAATGGTGACACCGCCGGGCATCTGCGTTCGCTCAATACTGAATCCATCTATCACCTGGCCGCCAAAGTTATGGGCGGAACCATCCCAATAAAGATTGGAGCGCCCGCCGTTGGTGCTGTTCCAATCACATTGGCTGTTGTCTCCCAAGGCCAACGGCCGGCAGATAAAGATGTCGGCCCCATCACCTGTCAGGTTGCCTACGGCAAATGCCCCTTCCGTGGTTAGATAAATGTCATCGATCTCTGCGTCATTAGCCGTACCTACCCAACTGCCCCATATATCTTCCGTCGGATCGTTTAAGCCTACATCCGAGCCGTCCAGGTACAACGAAGCGGTGTAACCACCACCTTGTTCATCTTTGACAATCGCTATGAGGTCTTCATCATTGCCACTAATACCCAAAGCGGCAAATCCACCTTGGGTGCTCACGAGCAGCTTGCCGTCTGATGAGAAGCCCAAAGCGTCAACATCTTCATCGTCTGTGGTCAATTCCATGTCACTCCCGGCCATATACATCTGGAATCCTCCCCCTCGTATAGTTTCCGGTATGTAACGCACAATGTCAGAATCATCTACCGTAGCGTTCAGGCCGCTTAAAAAGATGGGGTCTTCAAAGCTCATCAAGATGTTGCCATCTTCCAGGACAATAAAGGCGTTGATGTCTGTAGCCCCGATTCCGGCGGCCGAACCGTCAAAGTACAATTCCCATTGATCATTGAACGGATTATGGCGCAGAATATCCTCATCGCTGAAAGAGAATGTGCCCCCCTCTCCGTCCGGCAACGTGCCCCCAGAACTGGAACTGACATAAAGAAGGTCAACATCCACCATTTGCACGCGATGTTCTTCCTCATAGTTGGCGAAGGGGTAATAGGTCACGCTACCGTCAGGTGCAGTGGTCTTGAGGCGGATGCCCCCCACATCATAGGCAAAGCTGCTTGTGCCCACGCCCATCTGATTGACGGAGGCGAGACGATTCTCCACGTCCCAGGTCTGGTTGTAACTGCCCGTCAGATCCGTGCGGGTGATCATATTACCGTTGGCATCGTAGGTGAAGGTTTGGCCGCCGCTGATACTGTCTACAGCATGGGGTTTATTGCTGTCATAGTTATACGTTTGCCCCCCCATGCTGCGCAAGTTGCCGATGGCATCATAACCATATGCCTGGCCGTAACCGGGTATTGTCCCGACGGTGCTGGCGTTTGCACTCAGCAGGCGGTTCAAACTGTCATAGGTAAAGGTTTGTGTCTGGCTATTGCTGCCGGTGTGTTCGGTCAGGCTGCGGATATTGCCGATGGCATCGTAGGTAAAGCCGTAGTCAGGCAAGGCATCACCGACCAGGCCGTGCTGAATTGTTTGCAAACGGAAGGCGTTCGCCGCGCTGTAGTAATTGTATTGGGTGGTGACGCCATTGCTACGATTCAACTGGACCAACCGGCCATGTTCATTGTGCGTCAGATTGCTCACCAGCAGATCTGGGCCGGCTTGCAGCGTCTCGGCAAACTGCCGGTCATAGGTCATGGTAACAATTTCGTCGTCAGGATAGGTCATCTGCAACGGCCGATCCAGCAGGTCATAACTGTTGTATGCCATGGTGAAGCTCAAACCGTCAATGATACGGGTGTGGCTGGTGGGACGGCCGCGCCAATCATAGGCAAAGCTCTCGGTGTAAGCAGGCGAGGTGATAGATTGCAGCCGCGTTTGCCCCTGACCACTATCTGGCGCATAGTAGCTGTGATTGGCTAATACTGTGCCGGAAGGTGTGGCCGTGCAATCACCGGTGCCGCTTCCCTGATGGTATTTGCTGCTTAAACGACTGGCGGCATCATAGTAGAAACAGAGTCGCTGGTTTTGGGCATCAGTCTGGCGGATGAGATTGCCGCTGCCATCGTAATCGTAATACCATCCCCCCATATCCGGGTCATTCATCTCAATTTTCTGGCCTAGCCGGTTGTATTCCATGATGGTGTGGTTATTGTGCGCATCCCACACGTCGGTCAGGTTGTTGCCCAGATCGTAACCGTAGGTGGTGGTGTAGATGGAGGCTTCGCGGTAGTCGCTGATGTAAACGGCCGAAGCGCCATCATCGGAGCCGGCATGGACAAAGAAGCTGTAGTTACCGTTTTTGAAGAAGGTATTATCTACAGGATTGTCCAGTGTCCAGGTGAACTGGTGATCAGGATCACCCGGTTTGTCTTCTTGCCAGACGCGCCAGGTGAGACGGCCATCGGGATCAATTGTCATTTGCGCGCGATACCAGACATTGGCTGTTTGGGCAATGCCAAGCTGGAGATTGCTGGTGTCGCCTGTCCGTCTGTAATCTGGGGTGATCTTGTTGTTAAAGAACCCAAGCCCGATGAAACCATTGTCACTGGGGCCTAAATGTAGACCAATCCGTCCGGCAAAATTAGTGTCATCCAGGCGGAAGCGGAAGAAAACACCACCTGGCGCTGGCAGGGGGTAGCCAACCCGTTTAGCGGGCACACTTTCCCAGGGAACGTTGCCCCATACTTTCAGGGCCGGCTGACCATCAATGGTGGCATTCGGATTAGCGCGATTAGAAACCAATGTCCACTTTGTTGGGTTATTGTCAAAACTGCCATTGGCAAAAGCGTTATAGCTGGTATTAAACTCTTCAACGGTCGTCAACCGTCCCAATGCATCACTCTGGGTGACATTGATGTGTCCCAGTGGGTCTACACCAATGCTGGTACGTCCCAAAACACGCGACATAGAAAGTTTGTCATCCACACCAATCACGTTACCCGCTCCGCCCAGAGGTGTAAATTGCGTAATGGTCTGATCATGATTTTGCTGATCGGCGCAATTTTTGCTGTAGTAATGGATGTTACCGGCGGGTACTTCAAAGGGAACAGTCTGGCAAAAAGCACGCCCCAGCCCGTCATAATCCGAATCTGTAACCAACACGTTGATGTCGCTGCTCATGCCCCAACTACGCTGTTGTAGTGGCAGCCCCAGCGCATCATAAAACGTACGGGTGGTGCTTTCTAAATGGGGTGGATTTCCTGGACCCTGCACAGGCAGGTTGATTTGGTCAATGTACAGGGGGGTAACACTATCTTCATAGTTGACTTTGGTCACCATAATACTTGTCAGGCCGCTGACAGGATCGGTAGCCCACACTTCGTTGAGGCGGCCAAATGAATCCCAATCATAAGCGCGACCCGACCCATCAGCCGAGCTGATGACAGAGACAGCCCAGGGAACCACGGGATCAGCATAGGTTAAGTTGGTGATACCCAACACGTTTTCGGTTTTGTCAATGATGGCTGCATTTTGCCAATAGATCTTCTGCCAGCGTCCTTCAGGGTCTACTGTGCGTGATAACTGCCACCAGGCATTCCCATTTTCACCATAATAACTGCGGCTTGTCAGCCAATCGCTGTTGCAGATGCCATTACCACCGCCGGGCAAATAGTGATCCACATGAGTGGCCAGACCATTAGTCGGGGCACTGGTGTCGGCGCAACTTTTATTGTCATAGCGGGTGCGTGTCCAGTTAATCACCCGCTCCAGGTGATTCCAATCTGGTAACCCTTCCCATAACACCTGGCTGCGCGGCAACCCTAGAAGCCAGTTTGTACCCCCAGATCGGGCTTCGCTATTGTACAGATAGTGTGTATATTGGGTGCGCAGCGGATTACCCGTCCCGGCCAGGTTGCCCCCATAATCACGTACTTCGGTGACGTTACCGTAACCGTCATATAGATATTTGGTCAGCTGGCCGACATTATTGTCATAGGGGTTGGGCGTACCATAATAAGTGCTGTACTGCCGTACCTGGTCTTGTTTAGGGATGTAGAAAGGAGCCCCCCCAATACTCCAGCTTGTCTCTGTGCGGCCTAACAGCACAGTTCCATCGGGTTTGTTGACAGTTTGCAGCTTAACGCGACCGTTCAAGGTCTCCAGGTTGCTTGTATGGTGATAGATCTCAAACTGCGAAAAAACCGTGTGATTGACATTATCCCCCAGGTAAAAGTTTTGTGTGGCATCCGGGAAGCCCTGGAATCCGTCATCTTTGCCGCCAAAGTAGGGGGAAATGTTGTAGAGATTAATTACTTTCCGTTGGGGGACATCATCGGGCAGGTTACTGCTAACCGTTTCTCTCCACACAGTGTTAATCCAGCGTGTGGTATTAGCTGGCGAAATGGGGTATGGGAATTGATAGTGGTTGCTATCGTCGTCATCAGGGGTGTCATCATAAGCATACGTCACCGTGGCCCCATTAGCCGTTTGCATCTCGCTTAAATAGGGGGCACAAAAACGACTCCAATTAAAAGCGTCGGCCCAATAGCCTGTCTTGTGCCAGTAGTAACTAAACTCCACTTCCGGCACATTTTGACCGTTCACCTGGACGCGCGTATGCCCATTGGCGTCTTTCTCCGTGATTGAATTGAGTATCAGTAGTTTTTCCCAGTGTGGCGTGTAATGGTCTTTACACCAGTTTGACTGGTTGGTGATGCCACCGCCGCCACCGGGATTACTATGCCCATGTCGCTGCGGCGAATGGGCCAATTCATAAGTACGGATTACATTATATGCACCGCTGCCGCTCTCATAGTTTTGAGCAGACACCGTGATACTATGCAAACGATGTGTTTGCCAGGATACTGAATCCGCATGAAAAAACCAATCATACGGCGGTATGCCGTAGGTATCACCTAACGGTCCATAAGCCAGGGCAATACGAGCAAAGCCATAATCAATTTGGGTCAGGTAGTTTGCCATTGAATGGACCTGGTTGTTACTCCATGAAGGGTTGGCATCGCTAGGCAAAAATTCCACATGCTGATAAGCCATCGTGTTGCTAAAACGATCCACAGCCTTGTCCACACGCCAGCGTAGTGCATGAGCATAAGGAGTCTCGGCAGCCCACGGCCCCATCTGGCTCCCATTTTCGATAGCTTTACGCAACCCTTGTTCTGAGGAAGGCCAATAGCCGATTCGGTAGAGGGTATTATCGGCCGATTTGACAACCCAGTACCCTTTACTGATGTGCCGTTCGGCTTCGGGAAGCGGGGGCTCACTATCATCTGGTTGTCCGTTCAAATTTTCGGCAGATCCATCCGCAGGGTTCGTATCCTCTGTATCGGCTTGGAGACAGACCGGAGTAGTTGTATAGCGGCAGTATTCAACGTAAACAGAAGGATTCCCTATGACGTAGTATTGTCCAGGGTATCCATTATTTGCCTCGCCATTGGCGTGAACGATCTCATAGCCCGTTCCGCCAATGGTCAGCGTAAATTCCAAAACGCCCGGATGGGCATGATCATCTTCACCCCAATAGGCGTTTGCGGGACAAACTGAATGAACATTCCATTCGCAAATGCTGACAGCCTGAGATATTTCAATATCACCTCCCAGACTCCAACCAAAACCAAGGGCATTGCTCATCCCTTTACTGGCCAGCCCACTGCCCGCACCACTGTTGTAATTTAGAGAGAGCGAAGGTTGCAACCCATTCACGCCAGGAGGTATGAGGATGGGGTATTGGTAGCTAACGCTGCCGCTGAACAAAGAAACGGTGGGGGGATTAAAGGTGGGAACCCACGAAGCCGGCTCTTCACCAGGATTATCGTTCATGGCTTCCAACTTATAGAGACCTGAACCAGGTGGGGTGAAGCTAATCTGTTTGCTGGCAGAATCATACTGAACCGCCACTTCGGTTGGTTGTGTGCCGCTTTCTTCGTGGTAAATCAGGTGCAGAGAGTCTGGCGAGATTTCTGTGGTGATCAGATGACCCACATCCAGTATCATCCGTTCAGACACAGGCTTTTCGGCCGCTAGGCGGAAAGTATGAAGCGTCCCGGTGGCATGGGCTACCAACCACCGCTGTTCCTGCATAACTTGTATTTGTACAGCGCTATTGCTTTCCAGTTGGTATTGGCTAAGGAAATCGGATGTACCATCTTTAGCCTGGAACTGAACAACCACGTTTGCCTGTGCCGGGACAACCTGGTTGCTGGCTGTGGCTGCAAGGTGGAGAGGGTGGGGATGAACGGAACGGCCGTTTACCGTTACCGGCAGCACCACATCAGTCCTCCCTCCGGCAGGTAAGTCACCAATAGATTGGTTGGGTGCAAACATGGCCGAACCCCCATCTATGATGATGGTCACATCACTGGCAGCGATATTACCGGTGTTGGTTACAGCAACAAGGACGGAAAGCGTTTCTCCTAACGCAGCATCAGTGGTGATGTTATTGGCTGTCAGGGACAGAAACGGTCGTTCAACAGGTTTTGAAATCAGGATGCCGGTTTCGGCATCCTGTGCCCGTAGCGTGCCTTGCTGTTGGATCAAGACCAATGCCAGTAGACAAAGCAGTACAAATTGAAAAACTCTACCTCGTTGCTTTTTCATTGCGAAATCTCCTTGCGTCAGTATTTTTGCGCTTATGTTCGAGCCAGCGGTTATGCGAGGTCATTCCTCGTTTCACCTAATCAATCGCCACATGTTTATGGTTTTGACGTACTCAACGGGACACGCGACTTTTTCCGACGTATACACTCAGGCCACTGCCACATCTGCATCTACGGGGAATGTGACGACGGCCAGGGCTGGCAGGATTATCTTCATCACCTTGATGGCAGCTGATATAGTGCGCGACAGTGATGGCGTAAGCGTTTTGGTTTACGAGGGATGTGGCTTAGGCTCCCGCCTTTCCCGGCTAGCGACAAGAGGGCGCTTTGCGGCCCTTTTCCGGACTGGTTTGTTCCAGTCGTGTTTCTTCTGTGTCAGTTTTTTGGGAGAGCGATATTGTGACTCAAGACAACGATCACGAGTTTCCTTTGGCCGCTTACCAACCCGGAAACATCCACATGCTTTTGGGCGCGGGGCAATACTGTTCCGGCGGTGTTACAAACGCTCTGTGGCGCCCATGCCCATCGTCGTTTTGTGCCCCACACCGCAGAAGGCAGCCAGTTCGGCCAACGCCTGCCAGGCGCGTAGTGCCAGATCGTCGCCCCGATGTGCCTCAAACCAGACCTCGCCGACAAAGCCGGTAAACCGTTCATTTTTGTCAATGATAACGGTGGCTGTTTCAATACGATGCTGGGTGACAAAGACGTTTTGGGCGCACCAGTCCAACCAGCCAGGGGGCAGGGTCATCATCGGTGGGGCAAAAGTTTCCCACATGCGCACCGGGCCGCTAAAGACATTAGCCGGGAGGGGTAGCGGGAGGTGGCGCGGCCCTTGTTTGAAAGCGGTGGGGGAGGTAAAGCGCAGTCCAATCTGCTGGGCTGGCTGGCTGAGGGCTAACTGCGCCCAAGAGGGGCCAGGCACAGCATGGGTTTCCTGGATAATGAATTCACGGCCACCCAGGTGACACGGCCGTCCGGTATCCTGAAACCACTCTCCGGTACGCTGGAACAGGGTGGCCGCGCGGTCGGTCAGGGCAGACAGGCGCAGCCCGGCCAGATAGCCATTGTCCGTGTAAAAGGGCACAAGGGTAAACGGCCGTGGCGTGGGGTGGTGGTGCAGCCAGTCGGATTCTTGCCGGTCGGTCTGACCGGTGACGTTGAAGAGGAACCCATGGAGGCCGCGGGCGTAGATGTGACGGCCGTTGAGCGGTTCGTCTAGCGGGGTGAAGAGGTAGGTGATGGTATACATGGCGGTGATCGGTAATCAGTGAATGGTAATTGTTAGCGATGGGTGCGGGAGCGGTCGCGGATGGCTTGCAAGTTGATGATTTCGGCAAACTCAAATTGGGGTGGCAGGCTGTCAGGGATGGGCTTGAGGCGGATGATGGCCGGGAAGTATCCCATACGGCCGTGTAGTTCAGCCAGCAAAGTGACGGCGATGATGTTGTGCGTGGGCGGGTTAATGAGAATGGGTTCGGTTTGCCAGGTATTAGTGGGGATGTTTAAGTCGTTGATGAGGGTGGAGATTTGGTCAGGGAACGGCCGTTCGTGGTCAAACTCGGTCTTTACCTCATGCGCATCTATAGCGGTCTGCCCTGTGGCTGTCTCTATAGCGACCAGTTGAGCCTGAGTAAGTGGACATCTTTGCCGACCAGGTCTTAGCCACGGCTATCCTGGACCGGCTCTTACATCACTCGACGACCATTAACATTCGCGGCCACAGTTACCGGCTGCGGGATAAACGCAAATCTGGTGTTTTTAACGAGCTAACGGAGCCGGAAAAGGAGGTCTAACCGACGAACCGAACAGATGAGCTGGGGAAATTTTTCCCGCCAAAATTGGGGGATTCTTTCCCGCCATTGACATGAGGACGGCCGTGATTTCCTGAGAGGGGTTGAAACACAGAGTTGGTGAATTCATGGATGCCTGTATAGGCATGTGAGGACGGCCGTGATTTCCTGAGAGGGGTTGAAACCGTTACCTCATCAACCAACCAGATAGTCCGCGACCCGCTGGATGAATTCGAGGCGACCGCTTTCTTTGCCACTGACCAGACCGCTAACCCGCTGCAGATTCTGAATTGGTTCAGAATGCGTTGGGGGCTCGAAGTGACCTTTGAAGAAGCGCCGGCGCATTTGGGCTTGGAAACCCAGCGCCAATGGTCTGACCGGACCATCCAACGCACAACGCCGGCGCTGTTGGGCTTGTTTTCCCTGGTCACGTTGCTGGCTCATCGACTTCCTGATGGCCAACCCCCTATGCAAACGCCGCCTGGTATACCAAACGGCCGTCCACCTTTTCCGATGCGATTGCCTTGGTTCGGTACCATCTGTGGACTACCTTGAAATTCGTGAATTCACCTGTTGAACGCAGATTTCGTCTAATTCCAGACGCAACCTTGCCCGGTCTGGTGGAAACTATCTGTTACGCTAAGTGAAATGGATAAAGTCGAGTTCACACCATTAATTATTTTTCATTCCTAAAAGAGCATCTACTCTGAGGTGTCCAGCTCCCGCCTGGCCTTTTCTGATAAAACAAGCCCATGCCCTGGCCTATCGGGAGCAACAGCATAACCATCAATGAATTGGATGGGTTCTTCAACAAGATGGTTGAAATTAAGAAACGAGTACTCTATCCAGTCCGTCTCCGGCAGGGCGGCTGCCAGGTGAATACCCAATTCCAGCATCGTGTTGCCCAGGCTAACCGGCAGGCCGTATTCCGCCGCCAGCCAACCGGCCCGCAAGCCGTCGCTGAAGTGGCCATGAATGTTCAAAATGTCCACCCCACCTTGAGCCATGAGCTGCTGCTTGCCGTGCAGGTTGAGATACTCGCCGCTATTGACATGGGTAAAGGGCACCGCCTGGCGTATTTCTCTCAACCCGGTGAAATCGTCGCGCAAACACGGGTCTTCAATCCAGTAGAGCGTGATTCCGGCTTCACGGAAGGCGTGCAAGCGACGGATCGCTTCTTTGGGCGTCCAGGCTTCGTTGGCATCGGCCATCAAGATGGCGCCGCCGCCCACGGTTTCCCGCGCCAACTGCAAGCGAGCCATGTCCCAGGCCAGATCAGGGTGACCAACCTTGATTTTGTAGGCGGTGAAGCCCATCTTTTGACCCCGTTTGAGCAGGTCACAAAACTCTCCGTCGCTCAGATGGAAAGCCAGAGGGCTGGCATAGGCACGGACGCGCGGGCACTGGCCACCCAGCAGTTGGTAGAGCGGCAAACCTGATGTTTGGGCGTTAATATCCCACAGCGCCTGATTGACGGCGTCGGCAAACATGTTGACCTGCTGGTTGCCGCCACGTGGCCGCGTGACCCGATTCACCAGGGCAAACGAATTTTGGCCGATAAGACCGGGCACGGCCGTTTCCTGAAATAGCCGCTCTAGCTCTGCCACTGAAGGCAATGGCACAAACAGCGACAGGAAAAAGCCCAGACCGGTACGGCCATTGCTGGCGTGCAGTTCCAACGCGCCAACATGCTGCCAATCGCTCCGCACCTGGGAATCGCCAATGATGCGGTCGCGGGGATAAGAAAAACGGGTGATGGTGAACGATTCAATCGTTGGGGACATACTTTCTACCTTTTGGTGAGCAGGGCCAGGCACAGCTGTAGACGTGAATGCCGACGGCCGTTAGGATGACTAACCGTAACGGGCGTTCCTGCGATTTAATTTAGCGATATCTAGGTTGATTAAATTTGTGTCCAATCAAAGCCAGAATGATTATCAAACCATAGAAAAAGCGGGTGTAGTAGCCGGTCAGGCCGGCAGCAATCACGCCAGTTTCAATAAATCCAATAATAAAAGCGCCAATGATAGCTCCGACTACCGTGCCTACGCCGCCCCAGGTTGGGGTTCCGCCCACAAATACAGCCGCCAAAACAGGCAAAAGCAGCCCTTCGCCGCTGGTGGGGTAGTAAGTGTTGTTAAGTAACGAGGCCATAACACCGGCAAATCCCGCAGCAATCCCCACGTAAACAAAAGTGAGCGTTCTGGTTTTTTGGACATTAATCCCCATTTCGCGGGCACTATTCTCATTGTCACCCACACAATGCACGTGCGCCCCAAATTTGTGATAATTGAAAACAAAGGCGCTAAAGACACCAAAAGCGATAGCCCATATCATCTGGACCGGCAAGAAACCCAGGTTTCCCACCAGAATATTGTAAAAAAGGGTCCCCTTTTGCGCTACCAATGAAATGTTCATACCCTCGGTAAGCATATTAACAACACCGCGCAGCAAGAAACTCATACCCAAGGTTGCGACTAACGAAGACAGGCCAATACGGGTAACAATAACCCCATTTAACAGCCCGGCACATCCTCCCACAATGATAGCCAGCAATAACCCCAGCCACGGGCTGCTACCCCCCTCTACGAATACGGCAAAAGCATAACCGGCCAGCCCCATAACAGATCCAAATGACAGGTCTATTTCACCGGAGGTAACTACAAACACCAGCGGCACAGCCAGAATGATGGATATCGGCAGCGCGGTGAACACAGCTTTGTAAGCTAAAGGATTGAGAAAAACTTGGGGATTAGCCACAATAAAGATAAGCAGCAGCGCCATAAAAACCACCAGCGAACTGAGCGCGCGCCGCTCTTTGTTGATAAATGCGCCCATACCTTTTCTGGCGTGGCTGGCGTTATCCACAGGTGAAGCTAATTCAAGCTGATTTGCATTTTCTGTTGTCATAGGTGAGGTTTCCTTAGTTCCGGCCTGTGTTTGAGGTGACCCCATTACCGGCGTAATGTCCAGTACGGGCAATGTCTTGCAAATCTTTTACCAACTGCTCGGCGGTTGTATCTTCTTTTCTCAGCCTCAGCACCACCTTACCTCTGTCTAGCACCACAAAGCGATCGGCAGCATGGTAGGTATGGTAAATATTATGGCTGATGAATATGCACGAACGTCCATCCTCTTTTATTTTGCGAATAAAATTAAACACCTTTTCCGATTCGGTGAGTGAAAGGGCCGTGGTTGGTTCATCCAAAATAATAATTTGGGCTTCAAAATAGAAGGCCCTGGCAATGGCCACCCCTTGCATTTCACCCCCAGATAACGTACCCACCACAGAATCAGGCGAAAACACTTTTGAGGTAAAGCCAATGGTTCTCATCAATCGTTCGGCTTCGGCATACTGTTTTTTTGTCTTTATAAAGCCAAACACATTTGTTATTTCTCGCCCCATAAAAATGTTGCGGATGATAGTTTGTTGCACGGTCAGGGCCTTATCCTGGTACACAGTCTCAATACCGGCCTCTCTGGCTTTGCTTACAGACCAGCTTTGCGCTTTTTGACCCCGTACATAAATTTCGCCGGAGTCTGGCGTATGTACCCCGGAAATAATTTTTACAAAAGTAGACTTACCCGCCCCATTGTCCCCAATCAGGCCAATAATCTCGCCTTTGTTGATTGTCATATCAACGTTATCAACCGCAGACACCTTACCAAACGATTTTGTGATATTTTTTAACTCTAATAGTGGGGTGGTCACGAACTGTCTCCTTTATTAACCGCTATCACGCTCTACGTGCTGCGTTCTACATGTTGAAACGGGGAACGCAGCACGTATTGTCAATTAGAGTTTTTCAACCTCCATTACCGAATTCCTTGTTCAGCAAATGCCGCCACGGCTTCAAAATTGTTTACGTCAACAAAGCCGGCCCCGGTTTCCACATTTAGTGGCGCAAAACCATATTTTTCAGTTAGACATAAACTCAAAATAGGCAGGTATCCTTGTAGGAAGGGTTGTTGGTCGGCAGTGAGCTGAATATAGCCTTTTCTAAAACCGTCGATAATCGCCGCACTGGTATCAAAGCCTATGTGATAAATTTCGCCGGGGCCTTTGCCCAATGCTTCATTATAAATTTCGGCGGCGCCCAGTAGTTGCCCCCCCGCATGCGAAATAAGCTTAACATCAGGATTGCTCAACACGGCCGAAGTTAACGCCGGAATCATCAAACTTGGATCCCCAGACCATTCCTCCTGCACGGTAATTTGGATAACTTCTAATCCACCCTCTGCAAAGGCTTGTACGACGCCGCGTTCTCTGGCGCCTCGTTCTTCAGTTTCAAAAGCGCCCACAACGATAACCTGGTCACCGGAACGCAAATCTAAAGTCCTTAGGGCTTCCTGGCCCAAGGCGTAGCCTTGCGCGGCCTGATCTGCCCCCACATAGCCGCCGCCAAATTGGGCTGTAGCTTCATGAACCGGCACGTTTTGATACATCATCAGTATGCCGGCAGCGGCAGCCTCTTCGGCCAGAGGCACCAACGCGTCATTGCCGGGATGGCCCATCATGGCAATGCCATCGGGGCGGGCGGCAATGGCATCACGAAGCTGATTGGTCATGGTCTCGCTGTCCCACCCGGAGAATATGTAGTCAACTTTGGGTCCTAAATCGGCCTCGGCTGCCTGGGCACCGCGTTGCACAATCGAGCCAAAAGCATCGCCTTCAGCGCCCCCGCTAAAGAAGCGGATGGTCATGTCGGAACACCACTGGCCATCAGTGGAATCCTGTACAGCCGCCGCAGGCTCGACCTCTACATCAGCAGACTCGGCCTCTACTTCAACTGTGTCTACTTCTGCCCCCGCTTCAACCACGGTCGCCGTTTCCGGTGGCGAACTGCACCCCAAAAATACAAGTGTGATAGCCAAAGCCGAAAGCAACAAAATTAATTTTTTAGCAAACATCTTTGTTCCTCCTTAACCATTTGTACGTTTTATCTAAATCTGTCAATAGTTTGTAATAAACATCGGATTTTGAAACTCTTGATTTTTTAAATAAAGCACCTCCTGCCCCTCTTCTTAAAGATACAAGTAGTTCAATAATCGAGTGAATGTTTCCTGTTCAAATCTCGAATTAATTTCCGGTAGCGGTTCCGGTAGCGGTACCGGAACAATAACACAAAAAACTTAATTTTGTCAATATTTACAGGTGAAGTTGTTTGCCAGCGGATTATTCAGGGTAGATTTCCAGAAAAAACGGAGGAGATCTAATTGTTTTGCAAAATAATACCTGACAATTGACAAAGATTCCTGATTGTGCTAGTTTTTGTCGTAGCGGAATCGCTACCGAAACTACAGTAAAAGGTCTGTTTCTTATGCCCGAAACTAACGATATTACAATAGCGGAAGTTGCTCAGGTGGCCGGGGTTTCTGTTTCTACCGTTTCCCGGATTCTTAATAACCGGCCTGACGTAGCCGAAGCAACGCGTCGGCGCGTTCAACAAGTGATTGAGGATTTGGGCTTCAGGCCGCACGTCCAGGCCCAACGGCTGGCCGCCGGCAAAAGCCGTAGTATTGCTCTGTTAAATCCGCTTCAAGTGAAAGTAATGACCTATCTTGAGATGGGTTTTTTTGTTGGTGCCGCTAACGCTGCCGCCGAAGAAAACTTCTTTTTCAGCCTGGCTACCAGGCCGGTTTCTGAAGACCACCTCTTAAGCCTGTACAAGAGCGCACAGGTAGATGGCGTTATTTTGATGGAGGTTTATATGAATGATTGGCGGGTAGAATTATTGCGCCAGCATAATTACCCTTTTGTAATGATTGGACACTGTGCCAACAACACCGGCCTCCATTTTATTGACTTTGATTTTGAAAACGCCATTATTACCGCTTTTGACCATCTTGTGGGATTGGGTCACCAGCACATTGCGTTTATGGCCTTTCCCACCCCCCTACAGCAGGCAGGATTTGGACCGGCGGTACGAGCTCAGACAGGATACAGGAAAGCTCTGCAAAAGCACGGGCTTGAGGCTATTTGTGTTGAAGTAGATATGACCGTTCCTGATATATTCGACGCAACAGTACAATTACTAGATGAACACCCTGAACTCACCGGGCTGGTTACTGTGCAAATAGAAGAAACAGTTGGTGCTATTAGAGCCTTACATCAGCTTGGCAAAAAAATACCTGATGATATTTCTATCGTAGCCATCGCCAGCGAAAAAACGGCGCAACTCGTTACGCCACCCCTGACAGCAGCCAATTTTCCAACATACGAAATGGGGTACAAAGCTTCTAAAATGTTGGTAAATCTCCTTAAAAACGAACCATTAGAAATCAGCCAGGTCTTGGTCCCGCCCGACTTAGTTGTGCGACAAAGCACAAGTCCGGTGCATCATCCGGCCCAAAACGATCACCAATTGTGGACGATGCCGATCACGCGTTCTGGTGCCAGCCGATCAAGCCAACAGTGAGGAGAACCGCGAGTTTGTGGATCGAGTTTCTTGAATACTGGCTGGCGATTGGTGGCTGGTGGCTTGTACCAGTAACCAACCACCAACCACAAGGATTCTGATATGCGCGTCGAGTTGGCCTACGGCCGTTCCCATCTCATCATTAACCTACCGGACACAACCGACGTGCTGCGGCCGCGTTTTGTGCCGGGGCTGGCCGACGAAACGGCCGCCTTACGTGATGCCCTCCGCGGCCCCATCAACTCACCGCCGCTGGCCGAGTTGGTGAAACCGGGGGATACGGCCGTCATCGTCCACACCGACATCACTCGCGCCACCCCCAACGACCGTATTTTGCCTGTTCTGCTGGCCGAATTGGAAGCGGCTGGGGTGGCCCGGCCAGACATCACCCTGCTGAACGGCCTCGGCACACACCGCCCCCAAACCGAAGCGGAACTGCGGGCCATGCTGGGCGACGCCATTGTAGACAACTACCGCTGCCGCCAGCATGACTGCCACGATGACGCCAACCTCATACCGTTGGGTCACACCTCGTTAGGGCATCCGGTACGCATCAACCGCTTTTATCTGGAAGCGGACGTGCGGATTCTCACCGGTTTCGTCGAACCGCACTTTTTTGCCGGATTCAGCGGCGGGCCAAAGGCAATTTTGCCGGCACTTTCCGGGGCGGAGAGCGTATTTACCAATCACGGCCGTCGCATGATTGCCCATCCGCAAGCAGCATGGGGCATTACCGCCGGTAATCCCATCTGGGAAGAAATGCGCGATGTAGCGCTGCAAACGAAGCCTACTTTCCTGCTGAACGTGGCGCTCAATACCGATGGGGCAATTACCGGCGTTTTTACCGGTGAGATGCTGGCGGCGCACACCCAGGGGTGCGCTTTTGTTAAAGAAAGCGCTATGGTGGGCGTAGACGCGCCCTACGACATCGTAATCACAACCAACAGCGGCTATCCTCTTGACCAAAACCTTTACCAGGCGGTGAAGGGGATGAGCGCGGCAAATCAGATCGTGCGCCAGGGCGGGGCGATCATCATGGCTGCGGCTTGCGAAGATGGATTGCCGGACCACGGCCGTTACGCCGCATTGTTAGCGGAGGCTGGGTCGCCGCAGGGCGCGCTCGACATGATCGCCCAACCGGGCTTTAGCGTACAGGATCAGTGGCAGGTGCAAATCCAGGCCCAAATTCAGCGCCGGGCGGATGTCTACGTCTACAGCGACGGCTTGACCGACGAGCAGATTGAGGCGGCGTTGTTCATTCCTTGCCGAGATATCCCGGCCACGATTGAGAGTTTGCAGGCGCGGTACGGCCGTGACGCCCGCATTTGTGCCATCCCGGAAGGGCCGCAAACCATTCCCTATTTGCTCGGCGCCGATCCACTATCCTGAGAAGGAAGATGGGTATTTTTGCATATCCCCCCAAAAAGGTATATTTCAGCAAAAGGTAAGAGATAGCATAAGGTACCCTGTACCCCGTTTGCCACCCCCAGAATCAATCAAGCTAAACAGTCAAGGCTTTTGCCAGTAAATTGCCCAAGCTGGTCAAGTCAGGGGGTTTGGGCAACCAACCAGCCAGCCCCAATGTCTGTAGAGATTCCATCTCTTTACTAAGCGGATGTCCCGTGAGCAATACCACCGGTATAGTTGGATATTGCTCCTGTATCGCATGGAATAAGGCAATGCCGCCCATCTCTGGCATGACGGCATCACTCAGTACAAGGTCAACTTCATCTGCTCTTGTCGCCAGAATTGTCAACGCTTCACGGCCGTTTGCTGCTACCATTGCCTCATAATTTAACACAGCCAGACTACTCTGCAGTGCTTTTCTGATAGTCGGATCATCTTCAACTACCAAAACTCCCTGCCCCTGCCCTAATTGCAGTACATCTCTGTCAGGGGCATCTGCTGTATTCTCTCCCGTGTTAAGCACCGGGAAGTAAAGGAAGAAGGTCGTTCCTTGCCCTATCTCTGTGGCTACGTCAATGTAGCCTCCATGTTGCTGTACAATACCGTATACCTGAGCCAGCCCCAGACCGGTCCCGCGCCCCTCTGCTTTTGTCGTGAAGAAAGGCTCAAAAATATGTGAAAGTGCATCTGGGGGAATACCCGCACCGCTGTCAGCTAACTCTATCTGAACCCACTCACCAGGTGGTAGGTCTTGTACTGGCATTGGTTTGGATTCCTCTGTTTGCACACGGGTCAGTCTAATTTGCAAACGCCCTCCTTCCGGCATGGCATCGCGCGCATTGACGGCCAGATTCATCATCACTTGCTGCATACGTGAGGGGTCAGCCTGAATAAAATAGGCTCCAGCATCGTGGTTCAATCCAATCTGGATGTGCTCCGGTAGAGTACGTTTTAGAAGAGTGACAAGTTTTTCCATGAAAGGCAATAAGTCGAATGGTCGCCTCTCCAGTACGGATTGACGACTGAAATCAAGGACTTGCTGGATCAAATCAGCCGCTCGTTTTACTTGTTGCTCGATGGTGTGCAAAGCTTCTTGAGCACGCGCAGGCATTTCGGCTGTCCTCAATATAAGTTGTGTGTAGAGAATGATGACGGCCAGGATGTTATTGAAATCGTGGGCGATACCAGCTGCCAGTTGACCCACTGCCGCCAGACGTTCCTGCCGCTGTACTTGCCTTTGAATGTCCCGTTCTTGGGTCACATCGCGTAAGACCAGTACCCAACCGCCGTTGCGAGAACTATTTTCAACTGGACGGGCAATCGCTTCAAAGACCCGGTCTTTACCTGTAACTTCATGCCAAAAACCTTTTGGGGGTGAAGTGAGCAGATCGTTCAATGATCGGTTGCCCAGATGGGTTAAGCGGCCGTTCGCACGCTCAGGTGCCAACACAACCAAAAATTGTTCTGCAATAGGATTGGTCAAGTAGATATTACCGTTAGCATCTAGCAAGATCACTCCTTCCGGCACTGTATCTATAATATGTCGTAGTTGAGTCTCACGCTGGCGAAGTGATGCTTCTGCTTCTTTACGTCTGGTAATGTCGCGCGTCACCGCGAGTACGTAATCGCGGTCAAGGCGAACGTAATTGACATTAATTTCCACTGGAAAAATAGAGCCATCTTTGCGCTGGTGCTGGTTCTCAGAAATACGAGACCCAGTCTGCCGCAGTTCTGCCATGCTCTTTTGCCAAGATTGGGTAGTCACGAGGGGACTAACCTCGGGGACAGTTAGAGCGAGGTATTCCTCACGAGTATAGCCATGAGCCAGGCAGGCTTGCTCATTCACATCGAGGAAGCGCCCTGTTTCCGGGTCAATAAGTTCGATGATGTCATTGGCGTGATCGAGGAGAGAACGGAACAGGGTGAGTGCTTCCTCTGTCCGTTTGCGCTCAGTAATATCACGAACCACCGCGAGCACGTAATCACGGTCCAGGCGGATGTAGTTAATATTGATTTCGACCGGAAAGATCGAACCGTCCTTACGCTCGTGCTGACTCTCGCGGACGAGGAAACCGGAGCGCCGCAACTCAACCACGGTAGCCTCCCAGGACCGTTCGGCCACCAAGGGATTGATCTCGGGGACGGTGAGATTCAGAAACTCTTCGCGCGTGTAGCCAAGTGCCTGGCAGGCTTGCTCATTCGCGTCTAGAAAATGTCCCGTTTCCGGGTCAATAACCTCAATGACATCGTTGGTGTGATCTATGAGCGTGCGGAACAGGGTCAGCGCCTCCTGTGCCTGCTTGCGTTCAGTCACATCGCGGGCCAGGGCCAAGCCAAAGCGACGGCCGTCCTGCCAGAACCAGCGGGCGCGGACCTCCACCGGAAACATGGTGCCGTCCTTGCGCCGATGGACGGTATCGAATGTGATCGCCTCCCCGGTGGCTAGCCGCACACGCACCTTTTCCAGGAACGTCGGATTGGGATTGGCGTCATAATTCTCCGACGTCATCCCGATTAGTTCCGCGCGCGTGTAGCCTAGACTCTCGCAGGTCTGCCGGTTCACGTCCAGGATCCTCCCCCGCTCATCGCCGAGGAAAAAGGCGTCGGCAGCCTGTTCCACCAACATGCGGAAGCGGGCTTCGCTGGCGCGTAGCGCCTCTTCCGCCTGCTTGCGTTCGGTGATGTCGCGCACCAGCGCGACCCCGAACCGGCGCTTGGCCTCCCAGAACGGACGGATACGAATCTCCACCGGAAACACGGTTCCGTCCTTCCGGCGATGGCGAGAGTCAAACGCAATTAATTCGCCACTATCCAATCGCGCCTGGTTCTGCTTCACGTCGGCTGAAGCCAGATCCGCGTCGAAGTCAGCTACGGTCATGCCAATTAATTCCTCGCGGGAGTAGCCCAGGTTCTCGCAAGCCTGCCGGTTCACGTCCAGGACGTTCGTCTGATCATCGAGCAGGAAGAAGGCATCAGTCGCGTGATCCACAAAGGTGCGAAAGCGCGCCTCGCTGGCACGGAGTTCATCCTCCGCTTGGCGCAATTCGGTGATGTCTTGCATGGTACCGAACATGCGGCGGAGATGGCCTGATTCATCCCATATCACATCACCCTGGCTACGGATGAATCGCACCTCGCCGTTAGGCCGGACGATACGGTATTCCACGTCGTAGCGCGGGCCGCCTTGCAGCGCCTCTTCAGCGGCCTGAGCCGCTCCAGGTTTATCCTCTGGGTGGATCAGTTCTTGCCACCGTTTATGCCACCGGGCCAGATCGTCTTGGTGGTGTTCCGCCAATGGCAGGCCAAAGATGCGGCAGGTCTCATCTGACAGGGCGATGCTATCGGCCTCATAGTCGCGATCCCACCAGCCAACGTGGGCCATGCGCTGGGCTTCTGCCAGCCGGCGCTCGCTTTGGCGCAGGTTGCGATAGACTAACAGGCTGGTTAGGCTGTCGGCCAACCGTCGGCCGATCTCTTGGAAAAGCCGCTCTTCCTCTGGTGTCCAGAGGCGCGGGTAGCTACATTGGTACAATCCAAACGACCAGGGTTGCTCCACTTTGGGATAAAGGGCCATAGCAATGAATGATTGAACGCTGAATCCCTGAGCCATTTCCACTGGCACGTGATGTTCAACCTGCGGGCCGAATTTCACCGGGCCGTTGGTGGCCCGCAGTATTTGAAACACCGCCGCCCCCACCGGATCTAAAGGCAACTCTATTCCCACTGGGATGACACCGGGATATTCAGGGTGCGTTCGCTCCATTGGAACTTGCCATGTGGCTGCCTCCGGGTCGCAAGGATAGACCAGCCAGGCTCGGTCACACTCGAAGATGGACAGCATCGTATCGAGTACGTTGATCATCATCTGCTCGATGTCATTTGTCCCTTGCATTGCCTGGTTAATTCGATCCATGCTTTCCAGAAACCAGAGATGAGATTGACGCTCGGCCTCAGCTTGCTTACGCTCAGTGATGTCCACCAGCGTGCCAATCACGCCCGTTTTGCCGCCGTACTCAATGCGACGGCCGTGTACTTCGACATAGATCACCGAACCATCTTTGCGTAAGCCACGGAAATCGTAACGGATAGCTTCCTCTTCGCCTTCGACCCGGCGGCGGATGTTTTCGGCCACCAGAGGGCGGTCGTCCAGATAAACCAGGTCCATCGGGCCGAGTTTGTCGGCCACTTCCTCCACTTTGTAACCAAACACGTGCGCCAGGGCCGGGTTCACGTAGCGAAAGAGGCCATCCTGGATGAGGTAGATACCGGTGAGGGAGGATTCAGCCAGCAGACGGAGCCTTTTATTACTTTCACGAAGCTGTTCTCCAATCCATTGGCGCGTGATGAGATGCCCTAATGTGGTGGCATAAAGTCTCAAAATCTCAAGCTGACGTTCCCTGATCGGTTGACGCGTGATTAGGTTGTCAACAGAAATGACGCCGATCACCTCATCACCGTCCCACAGCGCGGCCATGGCATTATCGCCCTCGCCCACTTCCTGGCCCAAGTGATCGCGCAAGAGACGATACTCGACTAAAGCTGTTGATTCCTTGTGCGAGAAAACGCGCCACGCTAGCCCTTCGTGCCTGAACTCAACCTGGGTGTTCCGCTCGTCCCGTAGCTCACCCCGTTCATCCGTCCCAAACGAACCCCGCATAATGCCCCGGTGCTCTTCAATGAACCAGATGCCGACGCGGTCAAATCCCAGTCGTAAGCGTGCTAATTGGACTGCCTGCCGGCACAAGTCATCGGCAGATTCAGCCTGGGAGAGTTGGATGGTGACTTCTTGCAACACCGCCAATTGTTTAGAGAATTGTAAAGCAACTTCATGACTGTGCCGCAGCTCCTCCTCCAACTGCTTGCGCTCAGTAATGTCACGCTGGATACCAAAGTGACCGGTGATTCGCCCTTCGGAGTCATAGAGGAGAATGTATTCCCCCTCAATCCACATCGGCGTTCCATCCAGTTTGCGCTCGTCGCTCTCCAGGCGTACCTTGCCAGTGTCAAAGAGCTGCCGCCAGAGGTCTCGACCATGTGTCAGGTCGTGTTGGAAGAAGTCGCTGGGAGTGAGATTCAGCATTTGCTCACGTGTGGCATTATACTGGGCCAACATAGCATCGTTGATTTTTGTGATGTGTTGGTGAGCGAAGACGTAGTCTAGCACTTTCTCTTTGTCGGTTGTTTTATCCCAGCGCACCGGTTCGTCCAGCATCATAAAAAAACAGCCGTCAATCGTCTGCGAGAAAAACACCCGCAATTCCTCATGGCTCTTCTGTAGGGCCTCCTCTGCCTGTTTGCGCTCGGTGATGTCACGCACTATGCCCAGAAAACGGCCGTCCGTCAGCACCTGTGCACTGATTTCGACCGGTAGCAGACGGCCGTCCTTGCAGCGCAAACGTCGTTCCCTAAGGAGGGTTTTACCCGCCCGTAATTCATCAAGTTGCAGCGGGTCGCGGGCTGGGTCTTCGGCTGGGATCAGGTTCTGCATAGACAGGTTCAAAATTTCTTCACGAGTGTAGCCCAGCATCTCGCAGCCATGCCGGTTGACATCAACGTAGCTCCCTTGCTTATCAGCAATGAAAATGCCATCAGCAGCTTGTTCAAAGAGAGCTTGATACAATTCTTCCGAACTCCCAAAAGAAGTGTTTTCTATAGCCTTTTTCTTGGATCTTTGGCTCATTAGTCCACCTCCATCCTTCAGCTTTTACTCACTACTGCCGCAAACCCTACTCGTATCAGGCGCTGAATTAGGGACAATTATGCAAATGTTGAGCAGCTACTCTTTAACAACTTCAGCCTCTTGGTTCAGGTAGCGATAAACGCTCGATTTAGACAGGTCGTAATCCTGCATGAGCGTCTTGATAAGAACCCCCTGTTCCCGTCTTTCCTGCAGTTCCGCTACCTGTTGTGGATTCAATTTCTTGCGCTTGCCGAACTTAACCCCCCATTCTTTTGCCTTCTGAATCCCGTCTCGCTGTCGCTCAGCCCGTATCTCCGTCTCAAATTGAGCAATCGCTCCTAACATATTAAACAGTAAACGCCCTGTGGCATCCCCTGTATTAATGTTTTGGTCAAGCACCTGCAAATGCACTTGTTTACGTTCCAGCTCGGCTGCAATTTGGCACAAATGAAGCGTGGAACGTGCTAAACGATCCAAGCGTGTCACCACCAGTGTATCCTCTTCTCTGACATACTCCAGGCAAGCTTCTAAACGCGGCTGTTTGCCATTGGCAGCGCTTTTCTTTTCCTGAAAGATTTTGTCACAGTGCCCGAGCTTATCTAGTTGAACATCTAAAGTCTGCCCAACAGAACTCACCCGAGCATAACCAACAATAGCCATAAGTCTCTTTCCTCTGTGTCGAAAACTCTAAAATGATTTGAGAATTACATTATGAAACATAGAATGGGACACGTCAATCCATCGGTACTCAAAAGTCAGGGCTTTTCCATTGTCAAGAAGGGGAAGCCAAGAGAAGGGACAAAGCGGCATC
>JAHDWK010000022.1 GCA_023382655.1 Anaerolineae bacterium
ATCGAGTGGTATGATTTTGTCAACGTTCAGTAAATGAGATTTGTCAGTCAATCAGTTGATCTCGACAATATTGACGTTCTAAAGTTTGATGTAGAGACTGCCACAATTCCATCTATAAGTCAGCAAGAAATCAATATATTGCGCAAAGTGTCTACAAACAAAAGGCTAAAATTTTATGCAAGATGCTACGAAGGAGAAATCAATTTAACATTCCACAAGCGTTTTTTGAAAAGCCAATCAACTGGTTATGCCAAAATGATCAAAGGTGCCGCTGTACAAAGATGGTTAATCAGAGAAAAAATGAGCCAAGGTGAAATCCAATACTTGGATAATAAAATGTATCTTAAAGAAAATTCTGGAGCCAAATCAACGCACCATAAATTATCTCGGATTGTGATGCAAGGTATTACAGGTGTTGACGAGAAAACCAGGCTGAAGATGACCCTTGTTGAACCTGGAGTGTTTTGTGGTAACTCTGTAAATTACATACTTATTGAAGGTACTGGACTTGAGTATAAGTTTCTGCTTGGATTGCTTAATTCGACCATTCTAAATTGGTATTTCAAAGTCTTTAGTACCAATAGCAATGTCAATGGTTACGAGGTGGACAATTTTCCGATTCCTGATATTTCTCAATTAAATCAAAAACCAATTTCTGGACTTGTAGATCAAATCCTGACCGCCAAACAAGCCAACCCGCAGGCGGACACCCGCGCCTGGGAAGCAGAAATAGACCGCCTCGTCTACGCCCTCTACGGCCTTACCCCCGCCGAAATCGCCATCGTCGAAGGGCGGGCGTAGGGGTGGGACAGGCGGGAAACAACCTGGCCGATCACCAACGCCTGCTCACCCGCCTGTCTCACCCCCTAACCGGTTCATGGGCGAGACGGCGCGGAGATAAGAACGGCCGTTTTGCCCAAATGGAACTTGTAATTCGAAATATGGCTCGCTTTTTCCTGGGGATGAATCCCCAGGCTGTTACAAAAAACGCGCCAAAGCGCGTTAAGAACAGCTTGCTAACCTGCTTTAGCAGGTTTTTTATAATAGACGCCGGATGGAATCCGGCGGCTTGATGAGTGGTTGGAGCCAGGAACCACGCTTATAATTGTGCCTAAAACCCACTGAATTTGAGGAGATGACATGGATTTTCAACTGACGGAAGAACAGCGTGAATTTCGGCATGTGGTGCATGAGTTTGTGGCCAAGGAGCTAAAACCCCTGGCGCGCCACACGGATGAGAGCGGGGAGTTTAACTGGACGGCCGTGAAAAAGATGGGGCCGCTCGGTTTGTTGGGGCTGGAAGTGCCGGAGGCGTATGGCGGAGCGGCCGTAGACGCCCTCAGCGCCGCCATGGCCATCGAAGAGTTGGGCTGGGGCTGTGGTTCGACGGCGCTGGCCATTTCGGCGCACAACGGGCTGGCCTTGGGGCCGATTGTCAAATTTGGTAATGAAGCGCAAAAGCAAGAATGGCTGCCCCCTTTGGCTACCGGCCAGGGCAAACTGGGCTGCCTGTCGCTGACGGAACCGGGAGCCGGGTCGGATTTGCAGGGTGGAGTAAGGACAACGGCCGTTAAAGAAGGCGACTCCTGGATTATTGACGGCCAAAAAATGTGGATGACCAATGCCTCCGTTGCCGACCTGATGGTGGTGCTGGTACGCACCGATCCCGCCGGCGGCAGCCGCTCGCTCAGCCACATCCTGGTGCCGGCCAACACCCCTGGCGTGACTATTGCCCCCGCCGAAAAGAAGATGGGCTTAAAAGGATCACCCACCCATGCCGTCACCTTTGACGAAGTGCGTGTGCCTCTGGGAAATTTGCTGGGCACGGAAGGGCGCGGTTTGCAGCAAACCTTAGCCACGCTGGACAGCGGGCGGGTAGGTATTGGCGCGCTGGCGGTGGGGTTAGGGCAGGCAGCGTATGAAGCGGCCATCAAATATGCCCACGAACGCGAAACATTCGGCCAGCCCATCAAGCAGCATCAGGCGGTGCAGTGGATGTTGGCCGATGCGGCTACCGAATTGCAGGCGGCGCGGCTGATGGTGTACTGGGCGGCCTGGTTAAAGGGATTGGGCAAACCGTATACCAAGGAGGCGGCCATGGCCAAACTGTTTGCCACCGAGGTGAGCGAGCGCGTCTGCCGCAATGCCATTCAGGTACATGGCGGCTATGGCTACAGCGCCGAGTTTGAAGTGGAGCGTTTGTACCGCGATACACGCCTGATGACGATTGGTGAAGGGACGAGCGAAATCCAGCGGCTGGTAATTGCCCGGCATATATTGGATTTGTAATGTCAGGCGGTTAATGGCGCCATTAACCGCCTGACATGGCGGGCATCAGGTGGACGTGGTCATGGGGTTGGAGGATGTGGGCGGTGGTGGTGTGACGGCCGTTCATCACCACCAGCATTGCCTCCTCCGGCAACGTAATCCCCAAAGTCTTAATCAAGTCGGCAATGGTGCTGCCGGGGGGCAGCGTTACTTCCAGTTGGCGTTGGGGGCCGTCCGGTGTTTGCCGCTGCAAGATAGTGTAGAGGTGGACGGTTATTTGCACCATTTTTCTCCTGCTTTCATTGTTGTGGATTGTAGCCCGATTTTGTTCACCAGGCGGCTAATTGCCCAATCGGGCTACAATCTGTGTAATCTTTGAGCATCTTGTTGGAGGGGTATGAATGAGCGAGATTGAAACAGCAGAGACGGACTATAACACTCCACGGGGTTCTGTTAGCGAGGTGATGCGCCTCTCACTCAAATTGGGGTTTACCGCTTTTGGCGGTCCGGCGGCGCATATTGCCATGCTCCATGATGAGGTCGTCATCCGGCGCAAGTGGATCAGCGAACAACGTTTTCTGGATTTATTGGGCGCTACCAACCTTATCCCTGGCCCCAATTCCACCGAGATGGTTATTCATGTGGGTCATATCAGGGCCGGCTATAAAGGGCTGATTGCTGCCGGAATTGGGTTCATTTTACCGGCGGCTATGATTGTGCTGGCGCTGGCCTGGCTTTACGTGAATTATGGCACGACGCCGGCCGCCGAGTGGCTACTTTACGGTATCAAGCCGGTTATCATTGCCATTGTGCTCCATGCATTGTGGAGCCTGGGCAAAAAAGCAGTGAAAGGCACATTTCTGGGCATTGTTGGCGGCGTTGTTTTTGCCCTGTACCTGGTTGGTTTCGATGAACTGCTCTTGCTGTTTACGGCCGGGCTGTTGGTGGCTGTAATTCAGTACGGCCGTCGCCGTCTCTCTGAAGGACAAAAGCGTATTGGCCTCTTTTTACCCTGGTTGGGCATAGTGACGGTTGCCCCCCTGGCTGAAGCCGTGCCCGTTACTCTTAGCGGGCTGTTTCTCATCTTCTTGAAAATTGGCGCGGTGCTTTACGGCAGTGGTTATGTGCTGTTGGCTTTTCTGCGCAACGATCTCGTTGTCAACCTCGGCTGGCTGACCGACCAACAACTGCTGGATGCCATTGCCATCGGCCAGTTCACGCCTGGCCCCGTTTTTACAACAGCTACCTTTATTGGTTTTGTGGTGGCCGGGTGGCCAGGAGCGGTCGTGGCTACCGTTGGTATTTTTTTACCTTCATTCCTGTTTGTGGCGGCGCTGGGGCCGCTGATTCCCCGATTACGCAGTTCATTCCTATTCGCGGCGCTGTTGGATGGCGTCAATGTGGCTGCGTTGGGATTGATGGCTGCCGTTACCTGGCAGTTGGCGCAGGCAGCCATTGTAGACTGGTTGACGGCCTTATTGGCCGTTGTCGCGGCCATTCTTCTCTTGCGCTTCAAGATTAACTCAGCCTGGCTGGTGTTGGGTGGGGCGCTGGTGGGGCTGGTCTCCTGGCTCTTAACCGGTTAAAGCTACCCCTTTATTTTCCGGTGAGATAGATGTGCCAATGCTGCCGCACTCGCTATAATTAACCATAGTTAAATTTTATGGGATTCTGGCAAAAATTGGCCGTGCCTCTGGCACTTTGGGCGATTTCAGAGTCGTTTTATGGGAGCGATTGCGCTTTATGCATGAGAAGATAGACCAATCGGAAGAAAATTGCGCAGAGGTCATCAACCAACTGGTGGAAGATGAGCCGGGTATTGTGCAGGTTAACCTGAACCCGGCTGAACATCAGTTGAGCATTGACTACGATCCGGCCCAAATTGACCCGGTGCGGGTGGACGAATTGTCACAGGCGATGACCCCGTTGCTCAGCCAGCGGTGGGAAAAGTGTACGCTGCGGTTGGGGCGGCAAGGGGGGCGTGCCTGTGAATCTTGCGCGTTGGGGTTGGAACGGCGGGTGGGGCGGCTGCCCGGCGTGCAGCGTGTTTCTGCCAGTTATATGGGTGGTATGCTTTCCATTGCCTTTGACGGGGCGCAGACCAATGCACAGGATATAACCCGTCACATTACGCAGATGGGGGTGGATGTGAGGTCATCGGCGGCCGCGGAAACTGAAACGGCCGTGCCTGACACCATCTCCCTCCCTTCCAACCGACGCCAGATGTGGGAGTGGTTCAGCCATAACACCGAAGCCATTTTCACCATCATCACGTTTGTCAGCATGTTTGCCGCTCTGTTTCTGAATTACCAAGAGGCACCGGCCTGGCTGGTGGTGGGGTTATATGGCGTGGCCTATATTTTTGGTGGATATTACGGCCTTAAGGGAGGCGTGGAGTCACTGCGGCAAAGAACCATAGATGTTGATTTACTAATGGTGCTGGCAGCGATTGGCGCGGCGCTGGTAGGCGAATTTTTTGAGGGGGCCATGCTGCTGTTCCTCTTTTCGCTGTCTAATGTGCTGCAAGATTTTGCCATGGACCGCACTCGTCATGCGATTCGGGCGTTGATGCAGTTACGGCCGTCTACCGCCCGGATTATGCGTGGCGATCGTGAGATCGAACTGCCCATTGAAGAAGTGAACATTGGTGACCTGATGATTATTAAACCAGGCGACCGGATTGCTCTGGATGGGTTGGTGGTTGCGGGCGAAAGCAGCATGGATCAGTCGGCCATCACCGGCGAATCTATCCCGGTTGCCAAACAAAACGGGGATTTGATTTTTGCGGGGGCCATCAACCAGACCGGCAGCCTGGATGTGCGCGTGACCAAACTGGCAAAAGATTCCACCATTGCCCGCCTCATTCAAATGGTGGAGGAGGCCCGCAGCGAAAAGGCGGAGACGCAGCGGTTTATTGACCAGGCAGAGCAGTATTATGCGCTCGGCGTTATTATTCTAACCGCGTTGTTTATTGTGATCCCGCCGACGGTGTTGGGTGTGCCATTTGATGACGCTTTTTACAAGGCAATGACGATTTTGGTGGCGGCGTCACCGTGTGCTATTGTGATCAGCACCCCGGCGACAGTGCTGTCGGCCATTGGCAACGGGGCACGGCGAGGGGTGCTGTTTAAGGGAGGGATTTATGTGGAAAATGCCGCCACGATCCGGGTGATTGCTTTTGACAAGACCGGCACGTTGACCGTGGGCAAACCGCAAGTGACGGATATTCATCCGCTGGCGGATGTGGCTGAGGATGAACTGTTGGCGCTGGCTACGGCCGTTGAATCCAAATCCGAACACCCACTGGCTCAGGCGACTATCCAGGCAGCCAACAGCCGGGGATTGGTCGTGCCGGAGGTGCGTTCTTTTAACTCCGTCACCGGGATGGGGGTGCGGGCGGAGGTGGACGGCCGTCAGGTGCAAATTGGCAGCTTGCGTTTGTTTGCCGGTCAACAATTGGCCGGGTTTGAGATGGCGCAATCGGTTGTGGCTAAATATCAGGATGAGGGCAAAACGAGTGTGGTGGTGGCCGATGGCGAATCGGAAACGGCTGCGGGCCGTGTATTGGGCGTTATTGCCTATGCCGATGTGATTCGCCCGGATGCGTCCCAGGTGATTGCCGATTTGCGGCGGCGGGGTATTGAGCATATGGTGATGCTCACCGGCGACCACGAGCGGGTGGCGCGACATATTGCTGAAGCGGCGGGCGTGGATGAGTTGTTTGCCGATTTACTGCCAGAGGATAAGGTCACGGCTGTGAAACGCATTCAGGAAAAATATGGCCCCACCATCATGGTGGGTGACGGCGTGAATGATGCCCCCGCCCTGGCAGTGGCAGATATTGGCATGGCCATGGGCGCCGCCGGCACCGATGTAGCTTTGGAAACGGCCGACATTGTATTGATGGGCGATGATTTGAAAAATATCCCCTACGTCATTGGCCTGAGCAAACAGACCCGGCGTACATTGGTGGTCAACCTGACCTTTGCCATTTCGGCTATCGTGGTCATGCTGCTTTTGATTATTTTCCGAGAGCTACCACTGCCGATAGCCGTGTTGGGCCATGAAGGCGGCACGGTTCTCGTTTCGCTCAACGGTATGCGGCTGCTGCGGTATCGAGAATAATGGCATACTGCGCATAGGCATTTAGCTGTGCCGCATAATCTCCTATGGAAAAACTCTCTGGACACATCACCATAGCCGCCGTCGGCAAACTGAAGTCGTTGCAGTATCGTTTTATTCAGGACGATTTTTTGAAGCGGTTGGGCCGCTATACGGATATGCAGTTGGTGGAGGTAAAGGATGTGGTCGGCAAGGGTATGCCCGATGAAGCTGCTATGCAGAAAGAGGGGCTGGCTTTGCTGAAGGCGACAGAAGGAGTTAACCGGCGCATTGCCCTGACTTCTACCGGGCGGCAGCTAGATAGTCTGGAGTTAGCGGAATTTGTGCGCAACCAGATTGGGGTGTACGGCCGTATCGCTTTCCTCATTGGTGGGCCGGTGGGGTTGTCGGTAGAGGTATTGCAAAATTGCCAGGAAACCCTCTCCCTCTCTCGCCTTACGTTCACTCACGAAATCGCCCGCCTCCTGTTGTTGGAACAACTTTACCGCGCCGGTACCATCATCGCCGGCGAAAGCTATCACAAATAGTGGAAACCTGACAGGTCTGCAAGACCTGTCAGGTTTATCCGGAAAGCGCCCCCAGAATGGTGGGGAGTAATTGTTTTTTACGGGAAACCACGCCCTCGGCGCGGAACGTGCCATCTTCTAGCGGCGGGTAAGGAAGCTGATCAAGCTGGGGCAGGCGGTCGGTGAGCAGCAGACGGCTGGTTTTGCGCACCACATCTGTGACCATCAGGATCATAAAGTCCAGTCCTTTGCTATCACGCAGGTGTATTAACGCTTCCATGAGCGCCTGTCGGTGTTCGGCCAGTTCGTTTATTGAGGTCACTTCCACCTGTCCTACGCCAAACTTCAGCCCACCTGCTTCGTACAACTTGAAGTCAGCGCTGACAATTTCCTCCGGGGTGCGCGAAGAAAGTCCGGCGCCCGCTTGCAGTAGTTGTTCTCCGAAGGATTGAATGGTCTCTCCAGCCAAAGGCGAGCCACCCACAAATGCCCAACGCCGCAGTCGCTCGGCCGCTTTGTGGTCACGGGGTGTGGTGGTGGGTGAGGTGAGGATGAGGGTATCTGAGAGCAGCCCGGCCAGCAGCAGCCCGGCCAGCGGTGGCGGCGCGCTCAGCCCGGCTTCGGCAATGTGTTCACAAACCAGGGTGCAGGTGCTGCCCACAATGTCAACGGTGAAACGAATGGGCGCATTGGTAGGCGGGTTGCCCAACCGGTGGTGGTCGAGGATTTCAATGAGATTGGCCTCATTGAGTGCGCCTAATGCCTGGGCCGGTTCGTTATGGTCTACCATGATGATGTTGAGACGGGGTGGGTTGAGGGCATCTCGTTGGCGGCAGATACCCAGGTAACGGCCGTCCTCATCCACCACCCAAAATTCTGACCGCTCTTCATGGAGGATGCGTGATAACACATCCCGGATGCGTGTTTTGGCCTGGAATTGGGGCACGGCCGTGTCACATGCCTCTGCACACGGAATATCCATGATGTCTTTAATGCGAGTTTCTTCGCTGCGCGTGTGTGCGCCGACCTTTTCCCGCAAAAAGTTGAAGAGGCTAATGACGGTGATCAGGCCATGGGGCGTACCGTCCGGGTTGACGACAGGGGCCACACCGCCGGTAATGCTGGCAATCGCCCATACATCGCGCAGGGGCGCATCTGGTGTGGCCGTGTCATAGCGGTGGGCAATCTCGGCAAAACGGGGAGAAGCGTCTGGTAAGTACTGGGGCGGCTCCAGCCCCAGACGTTCCAGTGCCCAGGTGGTTTGTGGATTGAGGTGCCCGGCGCGGGCGGCAATGATGCTGGCATTGTCTCGCTCGCGCAGCAGCCAAGCATAGCCCATCGCCGAGGCGATGGCGTCGGTATCTGGGTTAATGTGGCCGATGACGTAGGTATCACTTGAGTTCATCATAAGAGAGTAATTGGGTAATTGAGCAATTGGATAATTGCTCAACTAGATTTACAAATGAGATAATTCTAATCACTTCGCGGCTCGTTGGCTAACCGGCAAGTTAGCATTGGTCGCATATGGTACACTACCGCTGTGCTTGTAAGCATAATTTACAAAATGGAGGTTAATCATGTTTACACGATTACGGCCGTTACTCGGCTTACTTTTCCTGATTTCACTAACGATTGCCCTGACGGGGCAGCCGGCTCAGGCCCAGACGACCTGGCACGCCGAATATTTCAATAATCATACCCTGTCCGGTTCCCCGGTGCTTGATCGGTTTGAAGACCGAATTTTTCACGATTGGGGTCAAGGGTCACCGGATCCGGTGGTGAGTGTAGATAACTTTTCGGCGCGTTGGAATGGCACGGTTTATCTGAACCAAAGCACCGTCTGGCGTTTTGTGGCCACGACCGATGATGGGATGCGGGTGTTCATCAACAACAGCCCCATCATTGATGTGTGGAATGACAGCCAGGTGCATACTGTAACCACCGATGTGTATCTGGCGGCGGGCAATTACCCGGTACGGGTGGAGTATTATGAAGCGGGCGGCAACGCCGTCGCTCAATTTAGCTGGTCTCCGGCTACGAGCATAAACGCCTGGAGAGGCGAGTATTTCAATAACCGTTCGCTGACTAACCAGCCGGTGTTGGTACGGGATGACGCCAGTATTAACTTTGAATGGGGTACCAGTTCGCCGGCACCGGGCAGTGTGCCCTCGGATGATTTTTCGGTGCGGTGGACGCGCACAATCCAGTTTAACCCTGGTATATACCGTTTCACGGCCACTACAGACGATGGCGTCCGGCTGTGGGTGAATAACCAGCTAATCATCAACAACTGGGTAGACCAGCCGGTGACAACCAAAACGGCCGACATCTTCCTTTCCGGCGGTGTGGCCGTCAAGATGGAGTATTATGATGCGCGGGATAATGCCACGGCTAAATTGAGTTGGACGGCCGTGTCCCCTGCCCCATCACCCACCACGCCAGCCATGCCCACGGCCGTCAATTGGGATGCCGCTTACTACAACAACTTCTCCCTGAATGGCAGCCCGGTCATGACCCGTATTGACCCGCAAATTCGTTTCACCTGGGGCTCCAGTTCACCCCAACCCAACCTGGTGAATGCGGATAACTTCTCCGTGCGCTGGACAAAAACACTTAATTTTTCTCCTGGTACCTACACCTTCAAGACAACGGTGGAAGGCGGGACCAGATTGTGGGTGAATGGGCAGTTGCTCATTGACCAGTGGAATCCGCAGTACGAAGTGGTGGAAAGTGCAGCCAATATCACTCTGCCCGGCGGCGCTGTACCGCTGGTGATGGAGTTTCGCAAGGATTATGGGCTGGCGCAAGCCTGGTTAGAATGGTACGGTGCAGGCAGCCAGCCGGTGAGCAGCACAACTACCACACCGGCATTAAGTGGAAATACGGCCGTGATGACCGGCGCGCGTTACCTTAGCCTGCGTTCTGGCCCGGGCACAGAATTTGAAGCACTGGCCTACCTTTCCAATGGCGAAGTGGTGACGCTGCTCGGCCGTGACCCGTTTAGCATCTGGATTCAGGTGCGCCGGGCTGACGGCACAGTGGGGTGGGTAAGCGGCCGTTACCTCACCTCCAACGTGCCCTATAGCACCTTACCCGTCATCAATGCCAATTGATTGACAACAAACAACCTCTCGGAGTTTCAAAATCTCCGGGAGGTTGTTTATCTACCGGCGGCGGGTTGCACTGTTCAAGGGTGAATTGGATAAATGCGAGAGACTCCTCTTCCTCGCTTTGCGTTATCTCCCCTGCCTCGTGCTGTCTGGCGAGCGCGCGTTTGATCAGAGTGGCCCACGGCCCTCCCAATTTCTTCTGGGCCCATTCGGCAGCACGTGGCTTCGAGGTGACAGATTCTGTTGCCAGTGAATAGAGTAAGCGGCACAATGTCAAGATAACAAACGTGTGGGCATCCCGCTGCCGGAACCAAGTCAGCCAGGTGGGATCGTTTTGGGACTGTTCCAGCCACAGGTTGGTAATCTCCGCAGCTGCGGAATGCATATCTTGAGGATGAATGGACTCAACCAGCGTATGCGGCTCAGGGCCTGCGACTACCACGCCGTGATCACGAATGGTTATACATTGGAATATCCAACCGCTTTCGAGAGGAGCTTTGAAGAGTGATGTACCCTTCTCAATTTGTGGGTAGTGAGCTGTGTTTGGAACGACGTGACGAAGTGCAGGGGAGGGAATATAGATGGCTTCAATTCTTTCCGCCCAAGGCGAAATGCTGGCTGCAAACTGCGTGTGGACATCCTGTAACCTATCAAAGAGATCGTCTCCCATATCTGTGTCGGTCACGACGACAAAATCAATGTCGCTGCTATGCGGGTCAAAATCACCGAGAGCGAGCGATCCGACCAGATACATACCCTGGAAGCGGCTGCCCAATAGCGCCTGGATGCGTGCGAGAAAGTCATCGAGAACCGCGTTGACATCGGCAAATGGCGTTGGAGCGAATGGGGCACTCACCTTTGAAATGGATTTATGAAGCGAAGAATTAACTGGCATTCAGGTGACGTGTATCAATCAGCCTCCTGGTACCGGTACCGGCAAACATGCTTGCCAGCACCAGGAGGGTTTTGCTTGTGATTTTGTGATAATTTATCCTGCCAGAAACTCGTCCAGGGCGGCTTTGCTGATGCGGTAAGCATTGCCAATTTTGCGGGCTTTCAGGTCGCCGGCTTCGATGGCCGCCATCACATCCTCTTGGGAAACTTGCAGGATTTCGGCTACTTGCTGCGGTGTCATTATGTCAGACGTGCCACCGGCGGCTGGTGCAGCGGGGGCAGCCGGTTGGCCCTGCTGCTGCATCGCTTGTTGCTGCTGCATTGCCTGTTGATTTTGCAGGTTTTGCATGGCGGCCATGCCCATGGCGCCAATACCAATTTCGCCCATATTGCCACCAGCCGGGTTTTGGGCGGCAGCCACAAAGGCGTCAGCCTGCTGCTTTTGGGTGTAGCTGGTGCCATAGCCCATGTTGGTGACCACTTCCAATGATTTGGGGTGCAGCCCCATGCGAATGTTGAAATCCACCAGGGCCAGGCCGACCGCGTCAAAATCTTGCTGTAAAAGACCTGCCAGTAGTTCATTCATATCTTGACTGAATGATTGCAACTGTGCCGGCCCCAGATTTTTGGCCTCGGCCAGTTCGCTGATTTTGTCCTGCATGATAATGCCCATCATGGGGTCGAGCCGGTCTTTTAGTTGGGGTTGGCGCACGCTATCGCGGAAGGCGTCGAAGGCGCTCAGGAAGCGCCAGGGGTCTTTGACCCTCACCACGTAGGTGCCATTACCGACAACGGCGCTGGCCCCCGGTGGCCGGTGCAGATGTTCGATGATGATGGGAGAGGATGTGCCCCATTTCATGGTCATGTCGGTGGTCTTGAGGAAGTAGACATCGGCCGTAAAAACATTTTTGCCGCCAAAGAGGCCCCGCTCCAGCATATTGGTGAGGAACGGGATGTTGTTGGTGGTGAGGACGTGGGTGCCAGAGGTAAAGGTGCCCAGCGCTTCACCCTGACGGACGAAGACGGCCGTTTCCCCCGGATTCACGATCAATGGTGAACCTAATTTAATATCACCCAGGCCACCTTTGGGGAACTTCTGCACAATTTCATCCATCAGCCATGATTCAATGGCTACGCGGTCAAATACTTTTGCCATGATTTCTCTCCTTAAAACGGGCAATTGAGTAATCAGGTAATTATTCAACTACCTGATTACCCAATTACATTATTAGTTAATCCCCATTATCACTTCATCCCGGCCGGCCCAGTCGCGGTTGGCTGCCTGGATGTTGCCATCGAGTACACGAATAGCGTCGCCCACATCGCCGTTGTCGCGCACGGCTTTGGCCAGGGCGTCTATGTCCGCCTGAATCTGGTCAGCGGTATTGAGCATCTTTTCATCAAAGGCGTAAATGCGGGCCAGATCATCTTCTTTGACTTTGACGGCGTCAAAAAAGCCGGCATATCCTTGTGGCGCATCTTTTATCTTGCCCACCAGCCCACGCAGGCCGGTATCTACTCGCCCTAAGGGTTCGGCATGATCCATCGCTTTAATGATGTCGCGGCTCAGTTCGGCCTGGATGCTACCTAACTGTACGCGGGATTGTTCCAGACGGGCGGAGATGGTTTCACGCAAAAGCTGGTCAGCTTCGCGCCGCCGCCCTTTTTCCATATAACCAGAGAGTCCGGGTATTTTTTCTAACAGTTTACCCAGACCGGTGGATTCACCTTGAATTTTGTCGTACAAATCGGGAACCTGACCTTCTTTCATAATGTCCTCCTATGTGGGATTTTAATGCCTATTTGGTGGTCATCCAGATAGGCGTGAGTATAACATACCTGCCTTGTTTTTGTCTTTATTGGAGATTAAATCTCCTCATATCCTGGTTGCCGGACAGATCTCACTCTTCAATAGCTCAGTCTCGAACAGTGTAAAGTAAATAGACCCCAAGAATGAGTTGGGGCAATGCCAGCAGCAGTATACCAAGCAGGGCGGCGGTCACGGCCGTGCCCACTGCCAACAATCTTTCGCCAGCATACAGCCACATCAGCCAGATGACAATTCCACCTACTAATAGACCGCCTATAATCAGCGCCGTGCCCAGAAGTTTTTCCATAGCGATTATTCACCCAACCAGTGAGTGATGATTTCGTCCAGTTTACCGATGGTTTGCAGGCGCGCCAGACTCTCATTGAGTTGGGTTAGTAAACGACGGTCGCCTATACGGGTGACGATGGCAAACGGTTCTACGGTGATGGGGTTAGTGGTGCGTTTGAGGCCGGGTGTTTCCCGCAGGAATAAGCGACCACTGATAGCATCTACCAGCGCGGCCTCGGCTGCGCCAGTAACTACGGCCGTCATCGCCTCATCAGCCGTAGGGTAGGAAACGACCGTCAGGTCGGCTAATTCCCTGGCCCAGGTGGTGGCTTCGACATGACCAAGTGCGCCTAATTCGACAGCCAGGGTACGGCCGTCTAAATCCACCATCTCAGTAATCGCCGCCTCATCCTGGCGCACAATCAAAATCTCGCCGGCATTGAAATAGGGTTCACTGTAGGCAAAATCCTTCATTCGTTCCGGCGCAATGACCAACGCCGAGATGAGCACATCTACTTGCCCGGTCGCCAGGGCATCGTACAGACCATCATAGCCAAACAAAACAAATTCCGTTTGCAGCCCCAGGTCGGCGGCCAGGGCATTTGCCAAATCAATATCCAGGCCAAAGACGCCGTTGGCATCCGCCGCTTCAAATGGTGGGTAGGTGGGATCCAACCCGACTTTGAGAACGCCTGTTTCCTGAACACGCTGCCAGGCATCGGCCTGGTTACGGCAGGCCACAAGCAACACCAGCAGCGTACATGTGAACCACCACCACCTGAATTTCTGATAATTCATCTTAGGCCCTGTCCGTTTAGTTGCCGGTGTATTCTTGCACGGCCGTGTAAATCGGCTTGGTCACAAATTCCGGTGTCACCAGCGTGTAATAATCCATAAAGCTGCGGGTGGGGGCGGGGAAGCGGAACACCCACAGGGCCATCATTTCTACATAAGGCCAATTCTCTTCGGCGTAGGCAAAGGCATCTAGCGTGTTTTGGATGCGCTGCGCCGGGCGCACGGCCATTGTCCAGCGGGGATGGTCATTCCAGCCGGTTTCGGTAATGTAAATTTTGGTATCCGCATCATCGTATTCCTCCATCACCTGGCGCACCAATTCCACGCGGCGAAAATTGAGGATTTCAGGGGCGGGGTCGGCCGTAGCGGGAAAAGTAAGGCCATACGCATGGACGGCCAGGCCATCAAAATAATCGGCCGCGCCGGCTTCATATAACTGCGCCAGATATTCCAGATCGTTCAGTCCCCAGGGAGAACCGGCGGGTTCCAGTGTAGGGGCCAGCGCGCCGGCTAATACTACCATCTCCGGGTTAGCAGATTTGATGGCAGGATAAACCACCTTGAGTAAATTCGCATAATCATTAGGAGTTACCAACCGATAACCCCACTCATAACTAAGATTGGGTTCATTGCCGATGATCATGTGGGTGACACGGCCACGATACCGTTCCGCAAACCGTGCGGCAAATTCGGCAAAATCTTCATAGGCGGTTTCGTCCAGATAGGTGAGGGGGGTGTCGGACGGCCGTGCCCATTCTGGCGTCAGGCCAATGCGGGCGATGACCTGGAGTCCTTGTGTGTGGGCGTGGTTAATGACCATGTCTGGGTGACCCCAGGCAATGCCGCCATCGGCGGCGTGGTAGTAAGCCCAGGGGAAAAACTCTACAATCCAGAATGCGCCCATTTGCCGCACCATTTGCAGGCTGCGCTTGATTTTCCACTCTTCTACTTCGTCGGTGAGACGGGTGTGAACGCCCACGATGGGGTGTTCGGTGTAGACAGTTTGGGGTGGACCAAGGCTGACAACGGCGGGGGTGGGGGGAATGCGGAGCAGCAGTGCCAGCAGGATGAGCCAGGCCATGAGCCGCGAAGAAACGCGAAGTTTCTTCTTTCTCTCTTCTCCTTTGCTTCCTTTGCCGCTTTGCGCCTTTGCGTCAAATGATGGGGACATGGACACGGCCGTTACAGTTGGCGGATGTAGAAATCGGCCCACCATTCCAGATGTTGAAAGAGGGCGGCGACACGCTGCGGCGCTGGCATTTCGCGCCCAGGCACGGGAGTAGGTGGTTTGAACCGCTCCACCAAGCCATAACGAACCAGTAGTTCATGCTCTAACTGCACATTGAGCATCTTGTTTTGGAAATCGTGAATGATTTTGTGCTGCACCTCCTCTGATGATTCATGTGTGAGGTACACATGGGGCAATTCATCAATCAGAATGCGCGAGGGTACACGAGCCGAATAGCGCATAATCTGGCGGGTAGTGGGGTTGAAGGCGGCGAGGAAATTTGGCCCCCAGGCATGTTGCAGCTTCTTGAAGCGCAAGTCCAGAGGCCTGTCAAACATGATGGAAAGACTCATTTGCTCGACAGTGGTTAGTTCCAGACCGGTGGTCCGTTCGGGTAAGCGGGCTGCCAATTTGCTCCAGTCTGTCTGGATGATTTTCTGCGGCCACAGTTCGGTAAAAACGAGGACGGTTTTACTGCCTTCGTTGTAGATGGTTTGCAGACCAGGCAGCAGCGGGGTGGTGGTGTTTTTGGGAACGACCCCGGCTACTTTGCGGGCGGCGGGTAAGGAAGCGATGATGGGGGCGAGGAAATGTTGAATGCGGGCAAAGGTTTGCACGGCCGTTTCCCCTTCGGGCAGCGGTTCATTGCGTAAACGACGCGCCAGACGGCGTAAACGGGACAGGGCGGTCACGGCCGTCTCCTCCCCCAACAGTTCCGGCGCCAGCGCCGCCGATGCCTGCATGGCCTCCGTCACCAAATAGGCATACGCTTCATGCGGCTCAATCGTCGCCACCCGCCTGTCCAGAAATTCCGGTGGACCAAGCAACTGTTGACCGTCGCGGATGAGCTGCTGCGCCAGCAATGGGTTCAACTGCAAATGGCGCAAAAATGCTCCCTTTGTCGCCATAAACGGGGCACGTTTTAGCTCGTTCTGATACCGTTGCCATAGCGGAAAAAAGGCTTGCTGCAGGGTCGGAAAAGCGGAACCATCACGCACAGTAACAAACAGGTTGATGTCTGATTCGCCAGGGACATAATGCCCCTGGGCCAGACTACCAAAAAGGTATACCGCTTCAAGCTGGTCTCCCAATTCTGCGGCGAGTGCCTGAACGAGGGTGTCAACGACTTTAAGCATGGCGGCAATTATACTTGACAAGATGGCAAGGTGACAGGGTTGACAAAATATTAGATTGGGCGCTTAAGTCATCTACGCTATTCCATTGCCAGGATCAGCTTCCCAACAAGCGAACAGAAGTGATAGGAAATATGTACAAAAAATTGACATTATCGGTCAACTTGTATAATATCGTGTCAGGCTATCATTTTACTTTATTGCATATTGCGTACTGCTTATCGGATTTAGGCAATACCTAATACAAACGAAACAAACAAAAAATCCAATGACAAAAACAAACATCCTGCAAACCTTTTATAACCGTATGATGCCTCTGTTTACTCCCCAGGCGGAGCGCATTCTGGACAGTGTGCAGCCAACGGCACTGCAAGACCTGGCTTTTCGCTATACCTTTTCGGTGGATGCCATGATTAAAATCAGTCACATTATTGAAGACGCCGTTATTCACACGCCACGCACGGCCGTGCTCCACGCCTCTTTTCAATATCTTTCCCGCATCGCGCCGCAGCAGGCGCGTTACCAGCGGGTAGCCCAATCAGCAGAAGGGTTATGGCTCTATTACGCCCCTGATACCGATCCGGCTCAGGTGGCCCCTTTGTTAAACATGCCCCGTGTTTTTAGTATTGATACGGCCGATACACCGCTGGTCAATTACTGGTTTGTGGTGGCCTATGGCGGCGGCGTCCATATGACCCTGCTGGCTCAGGAAATACCATCGCTCAGCGGCCATGAGCGGTATTATGAAGGGTTTTATACATTTGAAGCTGACGCCGCTTACCAGATTTTGCACATCTTACATCAGATATACCCGGCCACTGTGCCCTTACCGCTGCCACCCGACCTGGAACATTATCGTTGAGGGAGAGCCTGATGGCCCAGTTTGATTATCACTTCACGGTAAATGCACCGGTCACGGCCGTGCGCGATTTCCACCACGATACGCGCATTCTCAAAAAGCTGACGCCGCCGCCCATCTTCGCCCAAATTCATACATTTGAGCCATTGGCGGAAGGGTCACGGGCAGAATTTACACTCTGGTTTGGGCCATTGCCGGTGCACTGGACGGCCGTGCACTACCACGTGAGTCTACAAGGTTTTACCGACCGCCAGGAAAAAGGTCCGCTCAAGTTTTGGGAGCATACGCACCGTTTTACGACCGTAGACAACCACACCACCCGCATCCACGAACGCATCACCTACGAACACTTCGCCGGTCGCCGCGGCTGGCTTAGCCGCCTGCTTTTCAACAAGCCCGGCTTGTTCATACTGTTCACCGCCCGTAAATGGCTCACGCGCTACCACTTACGCCGTTTCACCGCACATCCTGCTTTAGAATCGTAACCCCATGGCCCATTCGCTCATCATTGGTGCCGGCATTGGTGGCTTGACCACCGCCGCTTTGCTGTTACAGGCCGGGCATCGGGTGACAGTACTGGAAGCCCATGTATACCCTGGTGGTTGTGCCGGTACATTTTTTCATAAAGGATTTCGTTTTGATGCCGGGGCCACATTAGCGGGTGGGTTTGCTCCGGGTGGCCCTCATGCCCGGCTGGCCGACCTGCTGGAACTGACCTGGCCCGTTTCACCTGTAGACCCGGCCTGGGTGGTACATTTGCCCGATGGCCGTACCCTTACCCAATGGGCCGATCCCGCTCACTGGCGCGCCGAACGGCAGGCTGTCTTTCCCCAGGCGGAATCATTCTGGCGGACGCAGGAAAAGTTGGCGGCCATTGCCTGGGATGTGTCGTCACGGCCGTTTCCCTGGCCGCCCCAATCTGTAACCGATATACCGACCCTGGCACGGGCTATGCGTCCGCAAACGGCATTGGCGCTGCCCCATTTATGGCGCACTATCGGCCAAATCGCCCCACTTGAGGATCCGCTGTTTCGCGCCTTTTTGGATGCACAACTGCTCATTTCGGCACAAACCACCAGCCAGGATGCCCACGCCCTATATGGCAGCGCCGCCCTTGACCTACCCCGGCGGGGTGTAAACCATGTGCAGGGTGGCATGGGCGCGCTGGCCGAAACGCTGGTTGTCTGGATACGTCAGCATGGGGGCGAAGTGCATTTTCGGCAGCAGGTGGCACAGATTACGGTGGAAAAGGGGCGGGCCACGGCCGTGACCACCCGCAAAGGACTGCACCTGGCCGCCGATCACATCATCGCCAATGTAACCCCCTGGGCGTTGCGCCATCTATTGGCCGAAGCAGCGCCGCCTGCATTGGCCCAGGAGACACAAAATCTCCCACCTACCTGGGGCGCGTTTACTCTCTATCTGGGGCTGGATGAACGTTACCTGCCGCCGGGCATAGTGACGCATCATCAGGTGATTGTGGACCACACACGGCCGTTGGGTGAGGGGAACAGCGTTTTTATTTCATTATCAGAACCAGGAGATACCAGCCGTGCGCCAGAGGGGATGCGAGCGGCCACATTGTCTACACACACGGCCGTAACCCCCTGGCAGCAGCTTCGCCAGGCCGACTCGCCAGCCCCTTACTGTGAACGGCGCGAAGAATACATGAACCGGCTGTTGGTGGCGGCCGAACGGGCCATCCCCGGCATCCGCCGCGCCGTGCGGCTCAGTTTGCCAGGCACGCCGGTCACATTTGCGTTTTATACGCGACGGCCGTTGGGCATGGTTGGTGGCTTTCCCCAGACCTCACTCTTTCAGGCGCGTGGCCCGGCCGCCGGCATTCCCCACTTGTGGCTGGTGGGTGATTCAATTTTTCCCGGCCAATCTACGGCGGGCGTCACATTGGGTGGGATGCGGGTGGCAACGGCCGTGTTACAATCGGCATAGTCCGTAACCGACTCTTATACAATCAGGCAAGCCCTGACTGTGTGCGGCCGCGCCTTGAAATAGCGTCTACCAGCACGGCCGCCAGCAGCACCAGGCCGGTGACCACAAATTTGACGCCCGCGCTAAGACCTAATAAGCCCATGCCGTTATTGACGCCGGCAATAACCAATGCGCCGAGTAGGGCGCTGATCACTCGTCCCCGCCCGCCAAACAAGCTGGTGCCGCCAATAACCGGTGCGGCAATGGAGATAAGCAGTAAGTCACCACCACCAGCGGCCGTATCCACCGAACGCAGCCGCGAAGCCAGCACAATGCCACCCATACCGGCCATCAGGCTAGAGAGCATAAACACGGTGACACGAATACGGGTGACATTGATACCGGCCCGCCGTGCCGCTTCCATGTTGCCGCCAATGGCATATACATAGCGGCCAAAACGGGTCCGTGTCGCCAGGAAGGAGAAGAAGCTGAGCAAAATGAGCATGACGACGCCCACCAGGGGCACACCACGGTCGAGATTGCAGATGTAAATAATGACGGCCGTCACCAACGTTACCAGCACAATCTCCAACACCACAATCACCACCGGCGTGGTGGAAACACCCCGTTTTCGCCGCGAAACCCAGCGGGAAACACGCCCCACCGCAAAGCTCAGAATGATGGCCGCTCCCACCAGCCAACTCGTATTCACCGCCAGCGTCATATCATTCACCACCAATTCCCTGGGCAGGAAATAGTTGGCGATATTTACAATGACCTGATCTTGAATAATAACCGTGCCGCCGGCGCCGATTAAAATCAATACCACGCCATTCCACACCAGCAAACCCGCCAGCGTCACCACAAATGAGGGAAGCTGGAAACGAGTGATAATAAGTCCCTGCACCACCCCAATCAGCGCTACTAATAGCAGCGCCATTAACATCGCCGCCCACCATGTCCAGGGTTCCATCAGTCCCAGCCGCTGCATCAGTGTACCTACACCCGAAATTCCGGTGGGACCGCGCAGCAGCAGGGCGGTCATCACTGCCGCCACCGCACTCACATACCCAATAGAGAGGTCAATTTCCCCTAGAAGCAGCACAAAGACGACACCAATGGCAATCACCGTGATCCCGGCCATTTGCACAATCAGGTTGACAAAATTGCGCGGCGTGAGGAAATTTTCATTCAGGGATTGGAAGATGATAGTGATGAGGATCAGCCCCAAAATGATGGGGATAGCGCCCAGGTCGCCAGATCGCAGTCGACGGCCATACGCCTGGGCATAATCTCCCAATGACTGCGATTGTGCCTTTTGCACCATCGAACGTTCTGTTGGTGTGGGTATCTCTGTTTCGCTCATAATGACACCATCCCTGGTACATGTTCCAGCTTACCGGCGGTAATAGCATGAACAACTTCTTGTTGGTTTGTTTCGGCAGTCTTGTACACATTCACGCACTGCCCCAGGCGCAGCACGGTAATACGGTCGGCTACCTCAAAAATATCGTGCAAATTATGGGAAATAATGACGACGGCCAATCCCTTGTTAGCCAGACGGCGCACCAGGTCGAGCACTTGCCGGGTTTGCGCCACGCCTAAGGCGGCGGTGGGTTCATCCAGGATAACCAGGCGTGAGTTCCACATGACCGCTTTGGCGACGGCAATGGCCTGCCGCTGCCCCCCGGAAAGCTCGGCTACGGCTTGCCGTACTGAGCGCACAGTGGTGACGGAAAGCGAGTCTAATGTTTTGAGAGCGGCTTCTTCCATAGCGACTTCGTCCAGGCGTAACGGCCGTTGCAGCACTTCCCGCCCCAAAAACATATTCGCCACCACATCCAGGTTGTCGGCGAGAGCCAAATCCTGATACACCACTTCTATTCCCAGATGCGCCGCATCACGCGGGCTGTGGATGTGGACGGGTTGCGCGTCAAATAAAACCTCGCCCTCATCAAACCGGTAGATGCCCGCAATCCCTTTGATAAGTGTGGACTTGCCCGCGCCATTATCCCCCACCAGCGCCATCACTTCGCCCACACGGGTTTCAAAATCCACTTTGGTCAACGCCTGAACAGCGCCAAAACTCTTGGATACACCTTTTAGCTGTAAAATGGGCACGCCATTCTCGGTCATGAAGCTACCTTCTCCTCCTTGCGAAAAATGCCTGAGGACGCCGCACTGCAGCAAGTGTCCCCAGGCAGATTATATGTAGAGTTGGCCGGTTTTCAAAACTAGCCAACCCCTACACGGCCGTTTACGGGCAGTATTGCTCAAAATCACCAACACAGATTTCTTCCCAGGTACGGAAACCATCAGCAATCACCGTCGCTTCAACGTTCTCTTTGGTCACGGCAATGGGCGTCAGCTTCATAAAAGGAATGTCGTTTGTGCCGTTATCAATGGTATCCGTGGTCAGCGCGGCCGCGTCACCACCACATAACAAAGCTACGGCAGCAGCTGCGGCGGCCTCTGCTTCCAGCTTGATCGGCTTGTAGACGGTCATCGTCTGCCAACCGGAGAGGATGTTTTGAATCCCGGCCGCGGTGGCGTCTTGCCCACTCACCGGCAGCGGGTCCAAGCCCTGGCTCTTGAGAGCGGAGATGACCGAGTTCGCCAGCCCATCATTGGCGGCAAACACCGCATCCACATCCCCACCGGCAGCGGTCAGGATTTGCTCAAAGATGACCAACGCTTGCTGGTTGTCCCAGTCCGGTACAGCCTGGTCGTCTACCAGTTCCCAGTCACCGGCATCATAATGTGGGCTGGCGACACTGAAGTAGCCTTCGCGGAAGAGGGTGGCGTTGTTATCGGTGGGGGAACCGTTGAGTTGTACCACCCGCTTGGGGTCGGCATCCAGCCCATCAATGATCGGCTCCAACGTTTCACCCATCAAACGGCCAACGGAGACATTGTCAAAGCTGACGTACACGTCCGCGCCGGGGCCTTCGATGGTCAGGCGGTCGTAGTCAATGACCTTGACGCCGGCTTCGCGGGCCTGGGCGATGATGGCTGCCCCAGAGCCGCTGTCCAGGTTGACCAGCAAAATCACTTTTGCGCCATTGGTGATGGCTTGTTCGGCCTGGGTTTGTTGGGCGCGGGCGTCGCCTTCGGCGTTGACGATGGTGTATTCGACGCCAGCCGCTTCAAACGCTTGCTCGAAGAAGCGGCGGTCGTCGGCTTCCCAACGAGCCGAGGAGGCGCTGTCGGGCAGCAGCACGGCGATGCTGCCTTCACACACGCCGCCAGTGGAAGCCGAGCCGGTGTCACCAGAAGCGTCCGGGCAGTATTGGGCAAAATCACCCACACAGATTTCTTCCCAGGTACGGAAACCATCGGCAATCACCGTCTCTTCGATGTTCTCGGCCGTTACCGCCAACGGGGTCAGTTTGATAAACGGAATGTCATTTGTGCCGTTGTTGAGAGTGTCGCTGGTCAGAGCGGAGACATCTTCACCGCGCAGCAGGGCGATGGCTGCTGCCGCCGCCGCTTCCGCTTCCAACTTAATTGGCTTGTAGACGGTCATCGTCTGCCAGCCGGAGAGGATGTTCTGAATCCCGGCCGCGGTGGCGTCTTGCCCACTCACCGGCAGCGGGTCCAAGCCCTGGCTCTTGAGAGCGGAGATGACCGAGTTCGCCAGCCCATCATTGGCGGCAAACACCGCATCCACATCCCCACCGGCAGCGGTCAGGATTTGCTCAAAGATGACCAACGCTTGCTGGTTGTCCCAGTCCGGTACAGCCTGGTCGTCTACCAGTTCCCAGTCACCGGCATCATAATGTGGGCTGGCGACACTGAAGTAGCCTTCGCGGAAGAGGGTGGCGTTGTTATCGGTGGGGGAACCGTTGAGTTGTACCACCCGCTTGGGGTCGGCATCCAGCCCATCAATGATCGGCTCCAACGTTTCACCCATCAAACGGCCAACGGAGACATTGTCAAAGCTGACGTACACGTCCGCGCCGGGGCCTTCGATGGTCAGGCGGTCGTAGTCAATGACCTTGACGCCGGCTTCGCGGGCCTGGGCGATGATGGCTGCCCCAGAGCCGCTGTCCAGGTTGACCAGCAAAATCACTTTTGCGCCATTGGTGATGGCTTGTTCGGCCTGGGTTTGTTGGGCGCGGGCGTCGCCTTCGGCGTTGACGATGGTGTATTCGACGCCAGCCGCTTCAAACGCTTGCTCGAAGAAGCGGCGGTCGTCGGCTTCCCAACGAGCCGAGGAGGCGCTGTCGGGCAGCAGCACGGCGATGCTGCCTTCGCCAGCCGGTACTTCGGCAGGCTCTTCCTCGGTTGTTTCGGTGGTGGTTTCTTCGGTCGTTTCGGGCACGGCCGTAGCCTCTTCCGTCTCTCCTGCGCCACTACAGGCTACAAATACAACAACTGCCAGTACCAATAGCAGCATAAACCAAATTGCACGTTTCATTTTCTTTCCTCCTTATGGATTTGTTGCGTGCTGATAAAAGAATGGATTTGACTAAACACGAAAGAAAAATTAGGTTTATTGGACTGCAGACATCACCTCCAGATTTGGACAAATTGCCCGAAAAAATCCTCACGATCTCTATGAATACCATCAAATGCAAACGTTTGCACCTCAGATTCCCCACACGGCCGTGCGGGATTTCCCTATAGCGATGGGGGGATTTCCCCTAAGGCGAACAGGTTATGGGCATCAGGCGTACAGAGTGGCATAATACGCCCATGACACACCGGATATTGTTGGCAGATGATCATGCCCTGGTGCGGGCCGGGATTCGGAATGCGTTGGCCGGGCTGCCGGATTTGGAAATCGTAGGTGAGGTCGGTGATGGTTCTTCGTTGGAACCGGCGTTGGCCCAGTGGCAGCCGGATTGTTTGTTGATTGATGTAACCATGCCGGCCTTTGAGCCGGTGACAGCGATTCGGCGCATTCGAGCGCGGTATCCACAATTGCGCATTCTGGTGGTGAGCGCGTATGATGATGATGTGTATGTGCAAGGCTTGTTGGGCGTGGGGGTAAATGGCTACCATCTGAAGGATCAGCCGATGAGCGATTTACGGCTGGCGGTGATGCGCGTGTTGGATGGAGAGCGGTGGATTTCCAGTTCGCTGGTAGATAAACTGCTCCATGCCAAACGGGTCACGGCCGTGACCCCCCTTTCCACTCGCCAACAAGACATCTTGCGCCTGCTGGCCGAAGGGCTGGATAACCGGGCCATTGCCCAGCGGTTGAATTTGAGCATCAAAACGGTGGAAAACCATCTCACGCGCTTATACCGGCAACTACATGTGCAAAGCCGCCTGGAAGCGGCCACGCATGTGCGCGAACACCCGGAATTGTTGGCGCATGTGTCGCCAGAAGCAGAAACGATGTTCATTGAACCCCCGCCATCTGAGCAGGCAGTCATTTTGGTGGTGGATGATAATGGCCGTTACCGCAACCAATTGCGCCGCACTATTGGCAAAATTTTCCCCCAGACCACGATTTATGAGGCCAGTAATACGGCCGAAGCCATTCACCTGGCCGCCCGCATCACCCCGCAGATTGCTTTTGTGGATGTGGTATTGGGGGATGAGGATGGGATTCGCTGCACCCGCCGCTTGCGGTTGCAGTCCCCGGTCACGCGCATTGTCCTCATCAGCGCCTATCCGGATCGGGAATTTCACCGTCTCGGTTTAGAGGCGGGCGCTATCGCTTTTGTGGACAAGAAAGATTTGGACGCGGCCACATTGCAGCAAATTATTGCCGACGCCATTGGGTAAAAGTTCAACTCTTTGGAAAGGTTGAATTTTTAGAAACTTAATGAGTACGCCCCTCTTGAAGATTGCCCATCTTTCTAAAACCTTTAGCACCCTGGCGGCGCTGCAAAATGTGAGTTTTGCCATGCAACCGGGGGAAGTAGTCGGGTTGGCCGGGCGCAGTGGGGCAGGCAAAACGGTTCTTATCAAAATTCTCTCCGGGGTGTTAACGCCCGATAGCGGCGAGGTGGTTTTTGCCGGGCAGAAGTTGCAGTGGCCGTTTATGGCACAGTCGTTAGGCATGGGGATTGTTTACCAGCAACCGGCGTTGGCGGAGCAATTTGATGTGACGAGCAACATTTTTCTGGGGCATGAGCCGGGGCGTTCATTGGGCCGTTGGCTGCGGCTGCCGGACGAAAACCGCATGGATCTGGAAGCCAGGCGACTATTAGCGAAGCTGGATGTGCAGATTTCGTCGGTGCACGAAAAGGTGATGAATCTGACCAGCGAGCAGCGGCAGTTGGTGGCGATTGCCCAGGTGATGGCCCGGCCGTGCCGATTCATCATTGTGGACGACCCCAGCCAATACCTCAGCCACCCCTACCAGGAAAAGCTGTTGTCGCAAATACGGGAATGGCAGCAGGGGGGCACGGTCGTGTTGTTCAGCAGCCAAAATCTGGATCATCTCTTTGCCGTCTCCGATCGTTTGCTGGTACTGCGCCAGGGTGAATCGGTGGCCGACGTGCGCACTGATGAGACCAACCGCGAAGAGGTGGTAGCCGCTTTGGTGGGCACGGGCGACCGGGCGCAGCGCACCCCCGTCATCTGGGCGCTGGATAGTTACTACCAGGCACGGCGGCAGGCGGAAACACTGCGCCACAACCAGATGCTTTTACAGCGCGATCTGGCGGCGCAAGATACCGTCAATCGCCATCTGGTGCAGCAGTTAGCCGACCAGGTGCAGGCGCTGGACAGCGCTAACCTGGCTTTGCAGGACGCACAGCGCCGCCTGCTCACCGAGCGGGAAGAGGAGCGCAAACACCTGGCGCGGGAACTGCATGACCAACTGATACAAGATTTGTTGAGCCTCAATTACCAGTTAGAAGAATTAGAAGGTCGAGCGGAGGATGATTCCCCGGAATTGGCCGACGATCTGGCCGATGTACGTCAGGACATCCGGACGTTGGTGGAAGAACTGCGCCGTATTTGTGGCAATTTGCGGCCACCGACCATAGATAGTCTGGGATTAGGGGCCGCTCTACAATCTTATTTGCGCGGCTGGAGTGAACGCACGAGTATTCAGGCCATGCTGCATCTGGATGCCTCGTTCGGCCGTTTGCCTGAGGAACTGGAGCTTTCCATTTTTCGCATTATTCAAGAGGGGCTGAACAATACCTGGAAACATGCGGGGGCAACGGCCGTAGACGTGACTCTGAAACATACCTCCCCCCGAATGCTGCTCGTTTCCATCGCCGATGATGGGGCTGGATTAGAAGAGGGGTTCAACCTGTCTACTCTGGGCCAGAGTGGACACTATGGTTTGTTGGGCATTAGCGAACGGGTTGCGCTCCTGGGCGGCCGTCTCAATTTCCAAAACCGGCGCTCCGGCGGACTGCTCATTCAAGTAGAAATTCCTCACCCCCGCGTGGCCCAACCAGATATTTAGAGGTAATTTGGTAATTGGGTCACTCAGCCCCAATTACCAAATTACTCAATTACCCATTCACCACCGCTACCGGCAGGAAGGGTTGCACATCGTTGTAAACCGGGTTGTAGTTCCAGTCTAAGCCAAAGCCGGTGTCGCTGCCGGCGGGGTTGAAGGCGCGGCTGGCGGCGTGCAGGTGGAAACTGTACGCGCCCTGGGGCTGGCCGCCGAGGAGCCGGAACACGGCCGTGTTGCTCACCGCATTATCTCCCGGCGACGTGTGCCAATGCTGGGCTGTGTTGACTGCTGATTCCAGTGTGGGGACGCCACCCCCACAACCGCCGCCGTTCAGGCTCACCGAGCGCAGGTGATCGGCCGTGACCTGGTAGCTGATTTCAAATTCAATGTCTACCGGGCTGCCATTCACCACATCACGATGGATGATGGGGCACATCAGGGGCAGGGGATCGCTCCATGCACCGCCGACCACACGCCAGCGCAGTTGGGTAAATTGGGCCACCGGCTTGCTGTTATCCACCATGAAGCTAATAGCGGCGGAGGTGTTGATCACCGATTTGGCGGCATTACCAATTTCCAGAGTGAGGGTGTAACGGCCGTTGGGATAAGACCCCGTCGGCCAGTTGAGCAATAACTGGTTGGGGTGCCAGCCATCGGCGGCGGGGATAATGGGATACCAGCCGTTGGCGTCGGCGGTAGGCCAGTGGGTTTGCAGGACGCCGCTGACGACGCGGTGCAGCGGCCAGGTCAGCCCGGTAAAGGGCACAGACGCGCCACCATTGAAGGAGTAACGCAGCCGGTAATACGCCCCCCCTTGCACCTGGTTGCAGCCGTAAAGCTGTAAGACGCGGGTGTAGGGCGCTTGCGCCAACGGCAGGGGCAGGTCGCCAATGGTGGGGGTGATGCTGCCGGAGGGATGGGGGCGATTAGGACGACGGCCGTAGCCCGTGCCTGCATCATGGTAAGGATCGGCCGGCAGGGGTGGATTTACCAGTGGCATCAACCCGGCAAAGAGGATGGCCGGCTGGTCTTCACACGGGATGTTGGGTGTATGGCAGGTGATACCGGCGACGGCGATGGGGTCGGCTTCCAGCGTCACGTCCGGGATTGGCCCGGCGTTCCAGCGCACTTCAAAGAAGTTTTCGCTGTAGATCACCTCTTCGTCGCCGTCGCCATCCACATCCTGGGTGACGCGGAAGGTGATGTCCGGCACATCAATCACCAGATGCCACTCCGGTACAAACACGTCAAAACAGCGCCGGAACGGGCCGATGAACCGATCCACACGGAAGTCACGCAAGTGCTTTACCTCCAGGTTGAGGTGTGCCGACAGCCCTTTCACATCACCTGCTTCACCCAATTCGCGCACCTTTGGCGGCAGTGGCGGCTGGATGGCGCGGCTGAAGGCGGGACGATCCAGGATGGCGTCAGCCGCCTGGGCATTGTCACCCAGCGTGGCCGTCAGTTGCAAGGAGGCCAACTGCTGCATGGCTTCCGGGCCGACCAGATCGGCAACGCGGTGGGGCAGCATACCTGCTTCGCGCAGGCGGATGGGCGGTGGGTCTGGTTGGGGCCGGGGGTCGCGGATGATGGGTGGACGGGGATGCAATTCTTCCAGAATGTCGCGGATGGAGGGGCGTTCAAAGATGAGGGGGAAACAGATGCGTTCACGCCGCCAGCGCAGAATCCAGTCAATGTCCCAACGGGGGACATAGACACAGAAGCGGCCACATTCGTCGGTGACGGCCGTGGCAATCACTTCTCGCCGACAGAGGAAGGGGAAAAACCAACTCCAGCCCCAGCCGCCAGGGAAGTAACCGAGCAAACTACAATCGGTATCCTCCACATGGACGGTGGCAAAGGGCACGGGGTACAGTTCTCCTGTTACCGGGTCTTTTTTGACCACACGCCCGCAGATGCGGCGGAAGAAGAAGAGCGTTGGGTCAATGATAAAGCGGTGGGAAACACTCAATTCCGCGACGGTACGGCCGACCAGTTCTTTGGCGTTGACGCCGCTGAGGGCGGCTAGACGATTGGCCTGAATTTGGGTTAACGGCCGTTCGTCCGGCGGCACATTTTTTCTCTTGTCTTTTGCTTTTGCAGCCATTTTCAATCTCCTATTAGATAGCCACGAATGACACTGATTTCACGAATTGGTGCTCATTCGTGGAATTCGTAGCTCATTTTCAAAAGGCGCACTTCAGGATGGTCATTCAGACATGAAATCACCTCCTTGAACAGGCTGGACAGAACGAGATACCAATACAAAATTCTTGTCTCAGACCAATATGCAATTGATGGTTGATGGTGGCTATGGTGTGGGACTTGTCGTTAACGGGTTGTTGGGAGTGGCTCTGGTGCATCATCCGGGTTGCCGTGGCTCAAAGCAGGGGCATGGTAGCACTTTGGTCAGGGCGGTTTTGTTAAGCAAGTAACAGTGATGGGGCAAATGAGGATGGTTGGTTAAACTTTTCACGGCCTGTTTATTCTGGCAGCAGATAAATCTGCACACTTCGGCGATGGACGGCAGCCGTCCGCGCTCAGTGCAGGCTCTACAAAAAGCAAAGCCGACCTTCGTCGGCTGAAACAGTCGGCGAAGTTGGCCTTAGCCGACTGTTGCCGCGATTTCAATCGCCAGGTGTATGATCTGACCTGCGGGCCATAGCCTGCTAAAATTGGGACTGTTGATTGTGAAAACCTGGAGGTATCTATGAAGATTACGAAGGCTGTTATTACCCTGGCGGGCAAGGGACAGCGGGCGCTGCCACTGCAAACATTGATTGATCGAGACGGCATAGAAAAATCGGTGCTGGACATCCTGATTGAAGAAACACAACGTGCTGGTATTGAAGAGATTGGCCTGGTGGTGCGACCAGGGGATGAGGCCGGGCTAACGGCCGTTGCCGGCAACCCAGCCGCTCATCTCCACTTCATTCCCCAGGCCGAGCGGTTGGGGTATGGGCACGCCCTGTTATGTGCCCGTGACTTTGTGGCCAATGGGCCATTTCTGCATCTGGTGGGCGACCATATTTACATTGGCCGGGGTGAGACGGGGTGCGCGCAAGAGTTGGTGCAGGTGGCAGAGCGGGAGGCATGTACAGTGTCGGCGGTACAGGCCACACGCGAACATCTGTTGCCCTACTTTGGCGCGGTGGGCGGACGGCCGTTGCCCAACCGGCCATCACTTTATCGGGTGGAAACGGTACTGGAGAAACCCACACCAACCGAAGCAGAACAGCATCTCATGGTGCCCGGACTGCGCGCCGGGCACTATCTCTGCTTCTTTGGGATGCACGTGCTGACAGCGAGCATCATAGAAACATTGGCGCGTTTACTGGCCACGGCCGACGCGCCAAACCGGGTGACGTTATCCCTGGCGTTGCAGGAAACGGCGCAGCGGGAACAAGTGCTGGCGTTGGAAAAGAAAGATTGGCGCTATGACCTGGGAGCGCGGTATGGGTTGATGATGGCCCAAATGGCGTTGGCGCTGCACGGCCGTGATCGGGATCAAGTGCTGACCCAACTATTAGAACTACTCGCCGCCCGCCAGCGGCAGGCATAAAATGGGTAGCTATTGGCTCATCTCCGCCACATAGGCCGCAATGGCGTCGGCGGCCAGTTGGTTGCCGGCCTGGTTCCAGTGGGGGTCGGCGAAATGGTAGAGTTCGCCGGTTTCGATGCTCTCTTGCCAGAAGATGGGGGTTAAATTCAAGAATTCTATCCCGGCTTCGGACGTGAAATCGCTCAGCAATTGTTCCTGGGCGCGCTGGTTGGCCGTGAACTGGTCATAGCTCAGGTAGACGGGGTCAAAAAGGATACGGCCGTGATCCCCCTCACTCAATCGCGCCGTCACCGTGCGCTCCAGCACATTGTTCACATCCACCTCATCCCACACCCGCGACCACAACACGTGCTCCTTACTGGGGATGTAGACCACCACCAACTGCGCTCCCTGCGCCTCTGTCAGTGCCTGGAGTTCCACTAATCCCTCTTTCATCGCCGCAAACTCATCTGACCGGGCTAATGTGTCATAATCGGCGCTAAGCGGCAGCAGGTGAACTTCCTTGAACACCGTTTCAATCCCGCCCATTTCTGTGTTGGCCACTACCGGGTAACGATAATTCATCGGCTCCGTTTCTTTGGGAGGAAACAATTGACTCCACAGGTAACGGATAAAATGGGGTGTCAGCAAGCGGCGGCGTAAGGGCACATCTTGCATATCAAATTCACGCCAATCCAGACCGCTGTCCCGCCGTTCCAGATATTGGCCGGTATTGATCAGGTCATTCCCTTCAAAAAACATCAGCAAGACCCAATCAGGGTTTTTATCCAGGCCAAATTGTTTGATCGCTTCCACCTGGTTGAGCGTACTCCAACTAGGTGCGCCCAGGGTGAGAATGTCGCTGCCGGTTTGTTCAGCCAACAGTTCCATCCACGTTTGGGGCGCGGTGCGGATGGTGAAGGAGTCCCCGGCAATCACAATGTCGTACTCGTCTTGCCAGGGGCCGGGTTTGTTGGGAAAACCCATGTCATCTGTTTCAAATAGATAGGGAAAGGCATCATCGCGGGGAGTAGGGGCAGCGCTGTTTTCGCTGTTAGCCAGGAAGGGGTTGGCCGGGTCCCACATCCCTTCCAGCCGGAAGCCGGGAATGTATTTGTAACCATAGCGAATGGGCTTGTCGTACTCAAAGTAGGGCTGGCAGTAGTAGGTGCCGATGATGGGATCGGCAGCGCACACTTCCATGGGAATGAGCTGGTAAAATAGACGAAAGGCTACTTCCAGCGTGACAAAAACTGCTAAGAGAGACAGAATAAGCGGTACCAGGATGTTGAGCAAACGCATCAAGCGTGGATGTTTTTCTGGGGTGTTCATTTGTTTGTGTGTTCAAGTGCCCAGGTGAACACTTGAATACCTGATTATCTAAACACGATTTCTTTGTCGCCTAATTTCAAAGCTGATCACGGCCGTCGCCGCCGCTGTGCCCAGGGATTGATTGAAGTTTTCACGGCCGTAAGGGATTTGCAAACGCAGATCGGCCTGGCGCAGAAAGGAGCGGGTGATGCCCCGTTTTTCGCCGCCAATGAGGAGGAATAACGGCCGTGTCAAATCCGCCTCATACACCGATATTGCCTCTTCATGGCTGGCGCAGGCAATGGTTAAGCCCTGCTGGCGAAAGTAGGCGGCGGCTTCTTCGGCGGTTTCAGCGACGGCCGTTGGCAGCCATTCCGATGCCCCCGCCGATGCCCGCGCTACCGTGCCCGCCGCCGATAACCAATTGCGTGGCCGCAGTACCAGCCCATCCGCCCCAGCAGCATGTAGCGCCCGCACTGCCTGTCCAAAGTTAAACGGGTCTTCGATGCCATCGAGCATGGCGATGAAGGGGACGGATTTGCCCGCGACCATGTCGGCCAGCAAATCAGCACATGACACAAACCGGCGCGGCCCTACACGGGCCAACACGCCACCATGGCTGCCGCCACTGGCGTGTTGGTTGATGAACGATTCGTCTACGGTTTGCACCGGAATTTGGGCGGACACGGCCGTGTTCATCAGCCGCACCAACTTTCGGTCATGCCGCTGCCGGGCGTCTTGCTGGATGTATATGGCATAAACGGGCCGGCTGCCGGCCGTCAGCGCCGCCATCACGGAGACGATGCCTTCCAGCCAGGTTTCTGTTTCTTCTGGGGATGATGCTGCCTCTGCCATATACCTCATTGTGCCTCAATTAACGGCCGTAGACCAGTAAAAGCTGTTTGTAGAAGTTCAACTTTTCCCAAAAGTTGAACTTCTAACGTGTTGACTGTCTGCACTAAATCCATTATGATTTTTCCGATTACGTCGGTATCCGACATATAAGGATCGTAAACTATGCAACGCCAAGACGATGACATTTCACATCTGCTGCCACTGCGAGAACCAACCTTCTTTATTTTGCTCAGTCTAAGCGAAGGGGAAAAACATGGCTATGCCATCATCAAAGATGTGGCGGCGCTGAGCCATGGCAAGGTCAATTTGAGCACGGGAACTTTGTATGAGGCGCTGGCCCGGCTGCTGGATCAACTGCTCATCGAACGGGTGGAGGCACTCAGCAATGTGCCCGATCAGGAAACACACCGGGGTCGCCCGCGCAAAGCATACCGGCTGACGCCCAAAGGCGGCCAGGTGGTGCAGGCAGAGATGGCGCGCCTGCAAGCTCTCGTTTTGACGGCTGAACAACGGCTGGCAGGACAGGCAGGCAATTAGATATGAACGCCAACGCTATCCTTATTCTGCTCTACCGCTACTGTCTACAACTCTTCTCGCCCCATTTTCGGCAGGAATTTGCCGGCGAGATGGAAGATTTGTTCAGAGAGCGGCTCATGTTGGCGGCAGCACACGGCCGTCTCACTCTCCTTATGTTTTTCGCGCGAGAACTAACTGGTCTCCTGGCTGGTGGTATTCGCCAACGTGTATATGCCTGGCGGATACGGCCGTTGCTGGCAGCCCAGAGTGGTAGTGGTGTGGCGGTGTTGACTGAGTACGGGTGGCTCTGGCGCAAATTCCTGCAAGCGGTTGCTCTCGTTATCCTGGTAGGATTGTTCTTATTCCTGGCTTATTGGATTTACATCCTCTTCTTTTTCTCGTTTGAACGGCCGCCGCGTGTGCAGGGAATTGCGTTGGGCGACCTGAATGGGGATGGGCAACTGGATGCTTATCTGGCGATTGCGCCGGATGGCGAACCCTACGTTCATCCAGACTACCTGTTGTTTAATGAGGGGGACGGCCGTTTCCGTGATAGTGGACAAGATTTTGGCGAAGCCCCCAGCTTTTCGGCCAAATTAGGCGATGTGAATGGGGATGATTGGCCAGACATCGTCGTCGGCTGGCACGGTGCGAAAGCCTATCGAAATTATGGTGGCGGTGCTTTCAAAGTTCATTATTCTGTAGGCGATTATCAGGAGGGGACATACCGGGTATACGTCGCGCTGGCTGATCTCAACCGCGATGGCAATCTTGATGTTTTTGGAGCCGGTTGTTGTGGAGGAGGTATCCCTGGTAATGGAGGAATGCAGCAACTGTTCTATCCCACCAGCCAGGCCTGGTTGGGGAATGGTGCGGGCACTTTTTCTACCACAGGACAATCTCTCGGTCAGCTAGGAAGCCAGGCTGTGGCCCTGGCAGACTTGAACGGAGATGGTAACCCCGACGCTTTTCTGGCTAACAGCAGCAGGATGGACGCTTCAGGCAATTCTCAGCGCGGTGTACCCAACACTATCTGGTTTAATGATGGGCAGGGGAATTTTAGCGATAGTGGGCAGCGGTTGGGGCAGATGGAAAGCACGGCCGTGACTCTGGGCGATGTAAATGGAGATGGTTTTCTGGATGCAGTGGTGGGCAATCGCGGCCCGGACGAAATCTGGCTCAACGACGGACAGGGCAACTTCCACGACAGCGGGCAGCGGTTGGGCAGGGGCCTGACTCGCTCCCTCTTCCTGGCCGACCTGGATGGCGATGGCGACCTGGATTTGGTGGTGGGTGGTGAAACCAGCGCCCAGATGTGGCTGAATAACGGCAACGGCAGATTAAGCCAGGGCCAGAAAATCAGCTATGACCAGTATGAAGCCATCGCCCTGGGTGATGTGACCGGCGATGGTATTGATGACATTTTTGTCGCTGGTGTTGAGTCGTATCAGGTGTGGCGGGGGGCGGGGGACGGCCGTTTCATCCCCGATGCGCGCACGGTTTTTACGACACCTTAACCTTAAAGGAGTTGTGCTATGGAATGGTTTCACAAAAATAGACGCTATTGGCGCACTGCTTTTCTGATCTTGTTGGTGCTGGCAATCAGCGGCCCCTGGGCCTTTGATTTGATCCATGTGCCGTCACAATACATCTGTTCACCACCCAATATCCGGTTAAACGGTGACTTTTGCGGGATGCCTTTCTCTGTCATCGGGCACTTTACAATTATCCTTTTCCCGATCATTGGGAGTATAAGTACTGGCCTGTTTACAGGAGAGGTAAGCCCTGGCAATTTTTTGGTGACGTTCTTCCTCCCGTTCCTGCCGCTGCTGCCTTTTTTGACGACCTTGTTCTTGATACCAGGAAGAGACTGGCGGCGGTGGCATATTCTTCACCTGGTGGTGCTGGGTTTGGTTGCTGCCTTAAGTTTGTTTTACGGCCTGGCCTCTTTATTGAGGCCACATGCTTCCTTGCGGGTGTGGGGTGTGTGGCTTTACTTTGGGCTGGCTGCCAGCATGCTCCTTTTGGAGATTGATGTCTGGCGCAAACAGGGGATTCACGTATGAATGGGTATCGTGCCCTCACCTGGGTTTATCGCTGCTTTTTGCACCTTTTTTCGCCCCATTTTCAGCAAGAATTTGCCGACGAAATGGAGGATGTGTTTAAGGAACGACTAGAACTGGCGGGGGCAAATGGCCGTCTCGCCCTCCTCGCCTTTTTTCTGCGTGAACTGACTGGTCTGGTAGGGGGCGGCATCCAACAGCGGGTCTATACCTGGCAGACACGGCCGTTGCTGGCGGTTTCGACCGGTGGCGGCATGACCATGCCCAAGGGTAGCGGGCGACCCTGGCGATGGGCCGGCTATTCGTTTCTGGCGCTGCTGTCGCTGGTGGCATTGTTAACCCTTCAGACAGGTCGTCATCTCTGGTATGTGACTCTGGACGAAACATATGATGTGCGCCATGTAGCGATGGGGGATGTGAATGGGGACGGCCGTCTGGATGCTTTTCTCTCGGTTGGCTCCATTGGCGACGGTTATTGGCGCGCTGACCGGGTGCTGCTGAATGGGGGTGACGGCCGTTTTACAGACAGCGGCCAGGAATTAGGCGAATGGCGCAGCTTTGCGGCAGCCCTGGGCGATATAAATAGCGATGGGGATATAGACATTCTCTCCGGCAGTTACAGTGGGCTGATGTATTATCAAAATGACGGTAGCGGTGCCTTTGTGACCACCATCTATGCGCCCGGCGATTTTGTGCATCGCTCGTCCCATTTGAATGTGGCTCTGGCCGATCTGGATGGGGATGGCAGCCTGGATGCCTTTACCACCGGCTGCTGTGGCTGGATTAGTCAGGGCGTGCGTTATCCCGCGTACAGCGAAGTCTGGCTAAACGATGGCGCTGGTGGCTTACGGCGCAGCGGGCAACGAATCGGACAAACCGGCAGCAATGCCGTGGCCCTGGGGGATTTAAATGGGGATGGCACAATTGACGCTTTTTTAGCCAACGGCCGAACGATTCACGAACAGGATGCCTCCTTGCCAGCCATAGCTAGATTCAGGCAGTGGTGGCGGGCTGTTGCCTGGGGCATCGTTGCTGAGAACATCTACACCTTCAATACCCCCAATACCGTCTGGTTGAACGATGGTCAAGCAAAGTTTAGTGACAGCGGCCAGCAGTTGGGGCAAGCGGAAAGCATGGCTGCGGCCTTGGGTGACGTGAACGGCGATGGTTTTCTGGATGCGGTCGTCGGCAATAATGGCGCGGACGAGGTGTGGCTCAATGATGGGCAGGGCAACTTTAGCCGGGGACAACGATTGGGTAGGGAGCTTACCTGGTCTGTGTACCTGGCTGATCTGGACGGCGATGGTGATCTGGACCTGGTGGTGGGTGGGGAAAGCAACGGCCGTGTCTGGTTAAATGATGGTACAGGGCATTTTCGGCGTGGGCAGGGTTTCGGATACGGCCGTTACCAATCCATTGCCGTTGGTGATGTGACTGGGGATGGTATCGTGGACATCTTCGTGGCCGATGTGGAATCGTATCAGGTGTGGCGTGGGGTGGGAGACGGCCGTTTCACCGCCGATCCGTGAGGTGGTTGGTAGATGAGCCATCCGGTATACTTGCCGGATTATGACGCTGAATTGTTCTTTAGGCATTACCGCTTACAACGAAGAGGCTAACATCGGCAAACTGCTGCAACGAATTTGTGACCAGCAATTGCAATGGGTGGCGATTACCGAAATCATCCTTGTCGCCAGCGGCTGCACCGATGGTACGGAGCAGGTGGTTCAGACGTTTGCCGCCCAAGATAACCGGATTCGTCTGCTCGTGCAGGAGAAGCGGGAGGGCAAAGCGTCAGCCATGAACCTCTTCATCCGCGAAGCCCAGGAAGAGTTGCTCATTCTGTGCAGTGCCGACCTGCTGCCCGCTTTAGACGCAGTGGAACAACTCATGCGCCCTTTTACCGACCCGGAAGTGGGCATGACCGGCTGCCATCCGGTGCCGGTGAATGACCCGGCCACGTTTATGGGTTTTGCCGTGCAACTCTTGTGGCGGCTGCACCATGAGTTGAATATGGCGGGCAGCTTCAAAGGGGGCGAGATGGTCGGTTTTCGTCGCCTGTTTACGCGCATTCCCTACCACACGGCCGTAGACGAAGCGAGCATCGAACCCATTGTGCGCGGCCAGGGTTACCGGGTGCATTATTGCCCCGATGCCATCGTCGCCAACAAAGGGCCGGAAACGGTGGCCGACTTTTTACGCCAGCGCCGCCGCATTTATGCCGGTCACCTTGATTTACAAAAACAGGTAGGCTACCAGGTCAGCACTATGTCTGGCGGCAAAATGGTTGGTTTGCTGCTGTGCAATATAGAATGGCGGCCACGGCCGTTCCTGTGGACATGGGCGGTGGTGGCGCTGGAGGTATACGGCCGTTTGCTCGGCCGCTACGACTACAAAACCGGCGCCAAAAACCACACCATTTGGGAAATAGCCACCACGACAAAGGAGCTAGACGTGACAAGGTGATAAGGTAACATGGTGATAATTTGATCACCATGTCACCCCGTCACCCCGTCACCATGTCATGCTATGAACTTCATGCCCGGCGTTCTCGCCCGAATCCCCCTGTTCCAGGCATACCGGCGCTTTGGCTGGCCGAAAATGCTGCCGCTCAACCTGACGCTTTCCCCATCGCCCAAGTGCAACTCCCGCTGCCTCACCTGTAACATCTGGATGAAGCGCGAAAATGAGCTGACCATTGCCGAATGGGATAAAGTGCTGGCTTCGTTAGGCACGGCTCCCTACTGGTTCACCATCTCCGGCGGCGAACCGCTTATGTTCCCGCATATTGTGGAACTGGCAAAACTGGCCTATAAACATTGTAAGCCGGGCATCATCAACATCCCCACCAACGGCATCCTGAACAGCGGCCCGGAGCGGGTGCGCGCCATCTTAGAAGCATGCCCGGACAGCCAACTGATCATCAACCTCTCGCTCGATGGGGTGGGGGAGAAACATGATTTTATTCGCGGCGTGGTGGGTAACTTTGAGAAATTCGAGGAGCGGCTGGAACAATACCTGGCGCTGCGTCAAGAATTCCCCAATTTTGTCGTCGGCATCCATTCCGTTATCTCCGTGTTCAGCGTGGGGCACCTGGATGAATTGATCGCTTACGCCGACAAATCCGGCGCGGATCAATTCATTACCGAAATTGCCGAACCGCGTGTGGAACTGGACACGGTAGGTCTGCCCATTACGCCCAGCCCGGAAGCCTACGCCGCCGCCATTGACCAACTCATGGCTTACGTCAACAGCAAATCATACAAAGGCGTAGCCAAAATCACCGAGGCATTCCGAGTGGAGTATTACAAGCTGGTCAAGCGCATTCTGGATGAGCAGGATCAGGTGATTGGTTGTTATGCCGGTTGGGCCAGCGCCCAAATTTACGCCGATGGCACGGTCTGGCCTTGCTGTGTGCGCGCCGATAACCTGGGTAATTTGCGCGACCACAACTATGATTTTAAGGCGATCTGGTTTGGCGAAAAAATCCAGGACGTGCGCCGCAGCATTCGCGCTAAAGAGTGTTACTGCCCGCTGGCCAACGCCTCTTACACCAATATGCTGATGGATGTGCCTACGCTGTCGCGGGTGGGCGTGAAAGTGATCAAGCCAGAATCCATTCAAGTCAGCCATCAAGCAACTGATCAAGTTCAGCAAAAGGCTTAGGTTCTGTTGACATTATGAACACATCTGAAGTTAACGATCTCCTCCAATTTGCTCTGGATACGGTCTGGCAGGCCGGCCGTATCACCCTGGGCTACTTTCAAACCGGCGTGAAGGCCGAACGGAAGGCAGACAATACACCGCTGACGATTGCCGACCAGTTAGCCGAACAGAAGATACGCGAACTGATCACCGCCCGGTTCCCCGATCATGGGATCGTGGGCGAGGAGTACGGCCGTCACCAATCCGATTCACCGTACACCTGGATCGTTGACCCCATAGACGGCACCAAATCATTTGTCAGTGGCGTGCCTATTTATGCCAATTTATTGGCTTTGTTGGATGGTGAGCAGGCGTTGATTGGCGTGATGAATTTTCCAGCGCTGAATGAGATGGTGTATGCGGTACGGGGTGGGGGGTGTTATTGGAACGGCCGTCGTTGCCACACCTCCCAAACCAATAATCTACACGATGCTGTATTGCTTGCCAGCGATCTGAACTCCTTTGGGGCACGAAAGCCACTTTGGGAACGGCTTGTCCAGGCCACCTATATCCAGCGCACCTGGGGGGATGCCTACGGCTATGCGCTGGTGGCTACGGGTCGCGCGGACATCATGGTTGACCCCATTATGGCGCTATGGGACGCCGCACCCCTGCAAGTTATTTTAGAGGAAGCCGGTGGAACATTTACCGATTGGCAAGGGGTAGCCACTATCCATCACTCCGAATCGGTTGCCACCAACGGCAAATTGCTTAATCAGGCGCTAGATATATTACAAAGTTCGTAACGTACTCATGGGGTAGGCCGAGCCACTTTGACAAACAAGTCATACTTAAACTAATTAGCATTAGCTAAAGTATAATCATAGTCGTTTAATTTCCCCGAACAAGCACAATTTCCTACCTGTTCCTACCTGTTTTTTTCTTTGTTGCCATGTAGACAACAGGGCTTGTTTATCTTGCCCGCAAATCTCAAACAAAAGGAGTTTTGCCATGGCAAGAAAATCAAATAACAATAACCTGGACGATCTACGTGACGCCATTATGGAATATCCTGAACAGAAAGCTGGCTGGCTCGCCCGGTTGCTGGGCCGTGCCAACAAGTCGGTACTGCGCGATTTACCCCCGTGGGGGTGAACCGGTCAATGTGTGACTGATGGGCGCAGCGGCGGCCGTTTTCCCCACACACGTGGGGGTTAACCGGCCAAAAGTCGCTTAAGTACCAAGCCTCTGTTAAAATGTTGCCGGGCAGGTATGGCCATGGTGCTGTGATGGCTGACCGGTGCTGAAAACAGACAATCAAGTGTCCTGCTGAAAACATCCCTGGTGAAACTATGAATGAATCGTACAGTTTATCGGCCGAAGAAATTGAGTCTATTGTCAATGGGCATCATGGCGATCCGTTTCGGGTGTTGGGGCCTCATGCAGTGGACGGTGGTGTTGTTATCCGGGCATTTTTACCACAAGCGGCACAGGTGGAGGTGGTTATGGGCGACGGCCGTTATCCCATGAAGCGCCAACACTGGGACGGCTTTTTTGAACTGCTGCTGCCCGACCAGACAATGCCCGTACATTACCAGTTGGCTATTATTACCCATCACGGTCAACAACTCCTATACGAAGACCCCTACGCTTTTACACCGGCGCTCTCTGACTTTGATGAGCATTTGTTGGCCGAAGGCACCCATTTGCGTATGTATGAACAGATAGGCGCACAGTTGATGGATATCAACGGCGTTTCTGGTGTGCGTTTTGCGGTGTGGGCGCCTCACGCGCAGCGGGTCAGTGTTATTGGCGATTTTAATAATTGGGACGGCCGTCGCCACCCCATGCTCTTCCATCACGGCAGCGGCATTTGGACGATATTCCTACCTGGCCTGCAACAAGGCGATTTGTACAAATTTGAACTGAGAACACACTTTAAAGGATATACCGTAGCGAAAGCTGATCCGGTTGGTTTTGCCAGCCAGATGCGACCTGATAACGCTTCGATGGTATGGAATATCAATAAATACAAGTGGCAAGATGAAAGCTGGATGGAAAACCGTGAGCAACATCATGCCCCTAATACCCCGTTATCTGCTTATGAAGTCCACCTGGGGTCATGGCAGCGGAAGAATGGTTGGGAATGGCTAACTTACCGGGAATTGGCAGAGCAACTTGTGCCCTACGTGAAAGAAATGGGCTTTACCCACATTGAACTGATGCCCGTAGCAGAACACCCTTTTGATGGCTCCTGGGGTTATCAGGTAACAGGTTATTTTGCACCCACCAGTCGTTTTGGGACGCCCGATGATTTCATGGCCTTCGTAGATGCGTGTCACCAGGCCGGCATTGGGGTAATTGTAGATTGGGTGCCGGCCCACTTCCCCACCGACCAGCATGGCCTGGGTTTTTTTGATGGTACACATCTATACGAACACGAGGACCCTCGTCAGGGAGCGCATCCAGACTGGGGTACGTATATTTTTAATTACGGCCGTAATGAAGTCCGCCAGTTCCTCATCAGCAACGCCCTTTTCTGGCTGGACAAGTATCACATTGATGGCCTGCGGGTAGATGCAGTGGCTTCCATGCTTTACCTGGATTTTTCTCGCAAACCTGGTGAATGGCTGCCCAACCGCTACGGTGGACGTGAAAATATCCAGGCTATAGACTTTCTGCGCCGGTTCAATGAACAAGTGCATGAGAAGTATCCAGGTGTTCTCACCTTCGCCGAAGAATCAACTGCCTGGCCCGGCGTCACCCATGCCACTAAAGATGGTGGGCTGGGCTTTGATGTGAAGTGGAATATGGGCTGGATGCACGACACCCTGCAATACATCAGCAATGATCCTGTCTATCGTTCCTATCACCAGGGCACATTGACTTTTTCGCTGCTCTATGCCTTTAGCGAGCGATTCATCCTGCCATTTTCCCATGATGAGGTTGTGCATTTGAAAAAAAGTATGCTGGACAAAATGCCTGGCGACTTATGGCAGAAATATGCCAACTTGCGCTTGCTGTATGGATATCAATGGGCACATCCGGGGAAGAAACTGCTCTTCATGGGGAGCGAATTTGGCCAATGGCGGGAGTGGAGCGAAGAGCGCAGCCTGGATTGGAATTTATTGGAGCATGAGTCACATCGTGGGATACAAATGTTTGTGCGGGAACTAAATGAAGTGTACGGCCGTGAAACTCCTCTATTTGCCGATGACAATTCTTGGGAAGGTTTTAAGTGGCTAGATTTCAGAGATAGCGAACACAGTATATTAGCCTTCTTACGCACTGACCCTGCAACCATGAAAAAACTCCTCGTCGTCTGTAATTTCACGCCAGTGGTGCGGCACGAATATCGTCTGGGAGTGCCTGATGCCGGTGACTACATGGAGATATTAAATAGCGACGACAAAAAATATGGCGGCAGCCATGTGGTAAATGAAGGACTGTTCACCACCGACGCCGTATCATGGCATGGCTTGCCCCACTCCATTGAGATCACGTTGCCCCCACTCGGTTTTGCTCTATTCAAACGAGGTGATAAGTGACGATGAATAACGGCTGAATCGAGGCAATATAGGGAAGATGAATAGAGGCTGAATAACATTATCACTTGCCCAAAGTGGGTTATAATCATAACTAGCCTGGTCAGTGAACGGTATAAGGAGAAACCTCCCCCCTAAAACTGGCACGAGAGAAACGCGACTGGAACAACCGCTGATCAGGTGAGGGTAATGTCCCTCCTCCTTATATCGTAACATTACCCGTTAACCAGCAATGCTCTTCCCTCCTGGAGTATTGCTAAAAAAGAAACGGCTGCCTTTCCCAAAGGTAGTCGTTTTCTTTTTGGTAATTAGCTGCGGCTTCCATCATTATTTGCATACTCCGCCTCAAGGTCATCTGTGTCCTGACAAGTTGATATGCATTATCCGTAATTTGCAGCCGTCTTTCGTCATCCTGCAAATAGACAAGGATAGTATCAGCTAATCTTTCGACAGGAGCCGCAATGTAATGAATACCCGGCTCAAACTGAGGACAATGCTGTAACAGGGTTTCAGAAACAACAAGCGATCCGTTTGGAGCAGCCATGGCAAACCGCATGAAATTATCATCATACCATGTGCGGGTAATGTTCAGCGTGATCTTGGCTCGATTCAAATACTCTGTACGTGTCTCACCAAAAATGAACGGGTTTTGCTCATTATCGGCAATGTACATATTGACCCCTCGTGCCTCTAATTGCCGTTGTACTTGATAAAGAATCCGACGTCGTCGGTATGACCCATGTTTCCCCATCCATAAAACATCAATATCTCGCTCCATGCCCAAATCATCATACCATTTTTGTGTTGCTCCCCAAGGAGCAAACAAAGTTGGCAATCCATGGTGGCTACGTAAGTGAGCATAGATAGCAGATGTGTCAGCAATAAGATCTATCAACCCTTTTTTATAAGCATAACGCAAGTCACCTAAATAACGAAAACGCATCATTCGCCTAAAAATTGGACTCAGTGCCCTTGTTTGAGTCAGATGTCTAGCCCATTGATAGGGCAATTCGTCTAACCAACGTTCTCCACCGGATCGGATTGCACTTAAGAGGTTAATAAAAGGCCATGGCAGCTGGAGATCGGGCAGCCCCTCTGTATTCCAATATATCGAAACGGGTCGTAAAGCATGCGGGATGTTGTTGAGGCGGTGCAAGACTGGAAGCAACTTACCATACGGCCCATATATAAACACAATACCACTATCACACGGTATTGGTTGATCTGGTTGAAAGGTTACAGATGAATAACCAAGACTGTTTAATTCATCGTTGATAACCTCAGTTATGCCATCTCCTTCTTCCCACTCAATGACCGCAACTTGGGTCAGATTACCTTGGTGTAAGGTTGAAAGATGCGTCAAGATACTACTCCTCTAGTGATAAAACCTGTTTTTTCTACCTTAGGAAACTCTGCCATTTGAGATACCCTATCTTCCCCACAATCGTCAACTGAGACATTGTGCCTATAGGAATAGTTAATAAGGTGGCCCCAGACCTTGCTTTGAGCCTAGAGAAAAGCCACACAATCTTTACCGCCAGAGGCCATCATCTAGCACTTTTTTCACCTTGTCATGTAATGTGAGAAAGGGGTAGAATTTTAACGGCTTGTTTAATAGGGGGCTCTAGCAAATGCAATAAAGGCATCCTGTTGGTGTACCCCAGATAATAAGGTATTACTAATTTAATGCCTATGCGCCAGCCACGCATAGATAACAATTAAGGGCTACAGGCTATAGAAGTATGTTTTGTTCGACTATAATTCCTACGATCGGGCGGCCAAGTCTGGGACGAGCCGTAGAAAGTGTACTTAGTCAAAATCTTCCAGGTGATTCATTTGAAGTAATTGTAGTGAATGATTCAGGCGAACCACTCTGTGACGAAGCATGGCAACATTCCGATCAGGTTCGAATTATTCACACAAATCGGCATAATCGAAGTGTGGCGCGTAATGCAGGTGCTGCTATTGCTAAAGGGAGATATTTACATTTCTTAGATGATGATGATTGGATGCTGCCTGGCGCCTTTCAGAGCTTGCAAAGTGTGGCGAAAATAAGTAAAGCAGCATGGGTATATGGAGCATTTAGTCTGGTTGATAATGCAGGGGATCTAATTGCCGAAATTTCTCCTGAAGAGGAAGGTAATTGTTTTATCCAAATGATTTATTGGGAATGGATACCCATTCAAGCCTCGTTAATAAAGTCTGAAGTATTCTTTGCCAGGGGGGGCTTTGATTCTAAGGGGCCTTTTTCAACTGTGTTTCAGGACACTGATTTGAGCAGGCAAATTTTGCGTTATTATGAAATGGCTCGAACCGGCGAAATTGTAAGCTGTATTCGTGCAGGTGACGTCGGCAGTACGACTAATTATGGTGCTATGTTTGTAGCCAACCGTTTATCGCGGGAAAAATCACTATCTCTGCCGGGAGCGTTTTCCAGAATGCGGGCGTCGGCTAATGATGCCTACTGGCACGGCCGTATTGTCTATTGTTATCTGGCCTCCTTGATGTGGAATTGGCAACAACGGCGGGTATTGACAGCAGCCAGTCGAGGAACATATGCATTGGCGGGGGGGGTCACGGCTGGGCGTCATCTCTTTTCTGCTGATTTTTGGCGAGGAGCAATCAAGCCCCACTTTAACCGTGTTAGAACAGCCGTTGAAGCTGCTAACTATAATCTATTATCGCAGACCTCGTGGGAGTAAAATGTTTTGTTCAACTATTATCCCAACCGTGGGACGGCCGTCATTGAACCGGGCGGTAGAAAGTGTTCTCAATCAACAATTTTTAGCCGCCGGATTTGAAGTAATTGTCGTAAATGATTCCTCTACCCCACTGGTATCAGCTCCCTGGCAAAATGACAAAAGGGTGCAGATAATCCATACTCTTGGGCACGAGCGCAGCGTTGCCCGCAATACCGGGGCGGCTGTTGCCAGAGGTCTCTATTTTCACTTTCTTGATGATGACGATTGGCTGCTGCCAGGTGCGTTGCAACGATTATATGATCTGGCTCACGAGCGTAAAGCGGCCTGGGTCTATGGCGGTACGCAACTTGTTAACCGACAGGGAGACCCGCTTATCAAAGTTCGCCCGGCTATGAATGGCAACTGTTTTATCCAGGCTATTGCCGGCGAATGGGTACCGCTACAAGCCTCCTTAATTCGAGCCGATGCATTTTTCACTATTGGTGGCTTTAATCCGTTATTAGCCGGGCCAGAAGATAACGATCTACTACGTCGTATCGCTCTTACCAATTCTCTCATTGGCACTGAGGAAATTGTCGTAACGGTAGAATGGCGCGAGACTGCCAGCACCACCAATTATGACCAGCACCCAGAGCAAAGTCGCTGGGCTAGAGAACAAATCCTTGAGGCCTCTGGCGCTTTTACCAGGATGAGATTATCGGCCGCTTCAAGTTATTGGCACGGCCGTATCATACGCGCTTATCTGACGTCAACGGTATGGAACCTCTGCCGTGGCCAGATTTTGGTCGGGGCAAGCCGTTGTTGCCATGCTGTTGCTGCCCTGCTCTACGCCGGACGCTATTGGTTTTCGCCTGCCTTCTTGCGCGCCATTGTGAAATCTTATGACAGCGACGCCTTTCATCGCGGTGAAATAGAGGCATCAGCCGCTCCCCGCCCCATGGTCAATTAATGAGTTCTACCGGCACACCTTTTTGCTCCGTTATTATCCCCACCATTGGTCGGGATTCATTGTCCCAGACTGTTTCTAGCGCCCTGCAACAAACTATTGCCCCGGACCAGGTCGAAGTAATTGTAGTGAATGATTCGGGACGGCCGTTGCCCACTGCCACCTGGCAGCAATCCCCCCACGTCCAACTTATCACCACTCTACAACGCGAGCGTTGCGTGGCTCGCAACACAGGAGCAGCCATAGCGCGGGGTAGCTATCTGTTGTTTATAGATGACGATGACTGGTTGTTGCCGGACGCCCTATCTCATTTCCACCAATTGGCGACGGAAAGGCCAGATGCAGTTTGGCTGTATGGCGGCATTGAAGTTGTCGGGGCTGACGGTGCATGTGTGGCCAAAGCCAATTCTGGCCTCAACGGGCACTGCCTGGCACAGGTAATGGGTGGGGCATGGATACCGCTACAATCTTCGTTGGTTCGCACAGACAGTTTTTTTACTGTGGGCGGTCTTAACCCGGCCATCCGGGTCACAGAAGACCAGGATTTGTGCCGCCGTATGGCCGCTTGGGGACCATTCGCAAATTTAGACACGGCCGTCGCCTGCCTCTACCGGGGTGATTTCTGGCAAACCTCCACCGACTACGGCCGTGCCGCTGAAGATACCCGCCTTTCGCGTGATGAGATTTTGTGCCAGCCAGGAGCTTTTAGCAAAATGATGCGGTCGGCCCAAACGGGATATTGGTACGGCCGTGTCTGTCGCATTTATGTGAGCCTGATTTTGTGGCATTTGCGTCAGCGACGGGTATTTACTGCCCTCAGCCGCGCCCTTTACAGCCTGGCAGCTTTTGTTCTTGCTGGACGCCACCTTTTCTCCGGCGATTTCTGGCAGGCATTCCGGGCCGACCACCCACCAGGAACCCTACATTTTATTCAGATGCAGCTTGAAGCCCAATTGGCAGAAAAAGGTGAATAATGGAGATATTAGTGACGGATGGCGCCGGTTATATTGGCTGCCACACCTGCCTGGAACTATTGCAGGCGGGTTATGATCTGGTCGTCATAGACAATCTAACAAGAATCGCTGCACCGCGTCGAGCGCCTGGCAAAGCGTTTAGAGAGATGGGCTGGCAGGCATAAAATGGGTTAGCCGTCATGTGCCGCGATGCCTGGAACTGGCAGGCGCAAAACCCAACTGGGTATGGAGAATGCGATCAAAACGACAGGTTTTAGGGAGAATGATCTTGCTTTTGTTTACGGCCGTCGCCGTTGGCATTCTCATCCTGACCCTTTTTCCCCAGGTAGGCGCCAAAGTTGCCAAACCATTGCGCTCACTCATTGGCAATGAAGCCGTAGGCGAACTGGAAACCATTTTTTTTACCTTGCAAGATACTGCCCGGCAAACGCAGTATCAGGCCGGGCTGGCACAAGTTGAAGCGCCCTGGCAGGTAACGGCCGTGCCGCCAGCCACATCGGCCCCTCCTCCAGCCACTGCCACGCCTTCCCCACAACCCACCAATACATCGGCGGCCATCATAGCCACAGAACCGGTGGCCAAACCGTCAAATACACCGACAGCCACGCCAACGCCCTTACCAACGGCCGTGCCCAGCCCGACTCCCTGGACAATACCGGCGCTTACGCCCCTGGGCACATTGGCCGGCGAAGGCATCTGGCAGCCTTACCTGGCTAATCTTGCCGGGGAAGTGGTGGCGGTGCGCACATTTTTGCAGCCTGATCCCGAACGGCCATATGCCCTGGCGGCCATCGTTGCTTTTGATCTCCGCAAAACGCAGTTGCATTACGTGTTAGGCAGTGAGGAACCGGCGCTGCCCGACGGCCCGCGTGGTTATGGGCTGATGAACACCGCCCACAAAATACCAGGATACCTGTTGGCTACCTTCAACGGCGGCTTCATGGCTTCACATGGCGCGTATGGGGCCATGGCTGACGGGCTGACGGCGCTGCCCGCCCAAGATGGGTATGCGACGGTGACAATCGGGGCGGAAAACGGCCGCGTGCAAATTGGCGAATGGGGCAATGACATTCCCGCTGCTGGTGATTACCAATCCTGGCGGCAGAATGCCCGGCTGATCACCCAAAACGGCCAGATTACCGAACGGGTCTATAACGGCAGCGCTGCCACCTGGGGTAGCAGCATCAACGGCGACGTGGTTACCTGGCGCTCGGCATTAGGCCTAAGTGAAGATGGGCAGATTCTCTATTTTGCCGCCGGCCCTAGCCTGAGTATGCCTGCCCTGGCCGAAGCCATGCAGACTGCCGGCGCTTATAACAGTCTGCTGCTGGACATTAACGAGAGTTGGGTACATTTTACGGCCGTTCGTGCTAGAGAAGACTCGCTGGTGGCCGAACCTTTGCTACCAGAAGGGATGGCTGTTAATCCCGACCGCTACTTGAAACAGTCCCAACGTGACTTTTTTTATATGACTGTTCGTGAACCATGATTGATTATTTGTCCGGGGACCGAATTTGCCAGATCGCACCATGGCGATAATCCACTACATAAAGCTCACCGGCCGCATCCGCGCCAATAGTGGAAACTTGAGTATTTGTTTCGGCAACGGCCGTACGCACCCACTCCCCTGCCCCGGCATCATAACGCAGTGCCCAAATTCGCCCGCTGCAAAAATCGGAAAAAAAGTAATTACCCGCCAGAGTGGGAAACTGCTGCCCCCGGTACACCTGCCCACCAATAACGGCGCAGCCATCCTCCCCATGTGGGTATTCAAAAATGGGCATCCGTAGTCCCTCGCTGCGGCAGCTTTCCGCGTCATAACACTGACTGCCCTCACGGTAAGGCCAGCCAAAGTTGACCCCCGCCGGGCTGTTCGCCGGGTGAAAATTTATTTCCTCCAAACCTTCTTGAGCCACATCAGTGATATACAAATCCCCCGTAAGGGCATCAAAGCTAAAAGCCCAGGGGTTACGCAGTCCAAGCATCCACACCTCCCCTTTCGCCCGCCGCTGGCCCACAAACGGGTTATCGTGGGGAATGGTATAGGGTGTGTCCTTGTTAATGTCTATGCGCAAAATACTGCCAAGCAGCGTGCCGGGGTCTTGGGCATTGTCATAGGGGTCACCTACTGCACCCCCATCCCCCAGGCCAATATAGAAATATCCATCCGGACCAAAAACAAGCTGCCCGCCATTGTGGTTGCCGTATGGCTGGTCAATTAAGAATAGACGTTGCACGCTGTCAGGGTCAGCCTGGTGGGGATCAGCCGCCGAGACGGTGTACCGGGCGATCTCGGTATCACCATCTTTGTTGGTGTAGACGATGTAGAAGTAGCCGTTTTGGGCATACTGGGGATGGAAAGCCAGCCCCAACAGGCCGCGCTCTGACCCATCAGTGGCTAAATTGGCCGAAATATCCAGGAAAGGTTGGGCCAGGAGTTCACCATTTTGAATGATGCGCACACGGCCGTCCTGCTCCGCTACAAACAACCGCCCGTCCTGCGGCCCGTCCCCGGCATGGGTCAGGTAAACCGGTTTGCGTAAACCGGCGGCCAATACCGGGTGTAAGGCGACGGCCGTCACCGGACTTGCTGGCGGGCCGATGAGGGGCACGGCCGTGGGGTCGGCCGTCTTAGAAATGTCCAGGGCTGAAGAAGCGCCACCGCCCCCTTCAAATTGGCCAGTAGCCCGGCAAGCAACCATCAAGAAAATAAAAAATGTGCCCCAGTGTAACCTCAAAAAACGTTTGTACATAACGCCAAATTATAACCTTTGCCCACAAAAAACGCCTCTGGGGATACCAGAGGCGTTATACCTGTGATTCAGTTGTCGGGCGGATTTTGTCTGGAGCTGTACGCTACCAACGGCCATTTCCAACTCCCCTGGAAATTGTCGCTCTCAAGCAGTTACGTGACCATGCCACCAGCGCCGTCTGGGTTCACGCTTCTGTGCCCTGGCTGGATGCACCGCATTACGCATGTGAATGCCACACTGCCTGATTAAGAATAAACTTCTGGAAAAGTCCGCCTTGTCCTGTAACACTCCTTTTGGTCGCTTTCACATCACCAATGGGCAAATGCTCTTCCCATTCGTTTGTGAAAGACGCCACCATGACCCACTGCGGGTTCTGTTGGCTTGTCCGAATAGAAGTTGTCCCTCAAGACAATTTCAGGATAGGGGAAGGCGGTACGGCCGTCAATTGTCACCTGTCATTGAAAATGATGACATTTATCAATGCGCCTGGATTAAGCCGCGCCTAGAGCAGTCGCCAGTATAGATAACCAGAGAGTAACAGCACAACAGCCAACTACCAACAAACCGACAACAGGAGCGGCAACGGCCGTAAATGCCTTCTCGGCCGGTAATCCATGCACCACTTTCAGCGCAAAGAAAGTCAGGTACACATTGTATACGCTTAAGCCCGCCACCAATAATGGCCCCAACAATGGAAACAGGTAAACCACCACGCTTATCATCACCAGCGGTGTGGTAAATGAAGCCAACAAAAAAGTCTGTTTTTCGTAATTACCAACGCCGCCAAATAATTTTGCCACCAGCCACAACACCCCCGACCAGGCCAATGTAAAGCCAGGAATGCCAATCAACAGGCTGCACAATATCAAGAACATACTAACCTGTGCTGTATCTTCCATCTGGGATACCAGTTCCGCGCTTTCCACCGCCGAAAACCCCATTTGCGCCAGTAGGTTCGGCATCATCGTCATAGACTGTCCCATGGGGTCGAGCAGCATAAAAACCAAAATCCAAATCAACACCGCTACCAGGCCGGCCGCCACCAGCCAGATCACGGCCGTTGCCAACCGTGCATAAGGCTTCTGCAACTCCTCCGCAAAAACAGTTTCATAGGGGCCACGCAACACCCGCAGCCACACCGCCATGGAGGCTCTCAAATCCATACTCACTCTCCAAATTTTTAACTTTCTTCTGATACGACGCTAACTTTTTTCTGACAGAACAAACACAAACTATCCTTTATCAACTTTCGTCTGGAGTTTATCTTGTTTAGACAAAAGGAGGTAACAAAAATGACAGATTTAGTTCGTTGGGAACCGTTTCGTGATATGTTGAATATGCGAAGGGAAATGGATCGGCTCTTTGACAATTTTTTTGCTCCCTTTGCCACTTCCGAATGGGAAGCCCCTACCAATTGGGGATTGGCCGTGGATGTGAGCGAAAATGATGACGCCTACATCGTCAAAGCCTCCGTGCCCGGCGTCCCACCTGAGGACATCGAGGTGACATTGACCGACAATGTCTTGACCATCAGCGGCAACAGCCAGGGCGACATCGAGACCGAAGGCGAAAAATATCATGTGCGCGAGCGGCGGTTTGGCCACTTCTCCCGCACGCTAACACTGCCCACCCCGCCAAAAAGTAACGCGATTGAGGCTATCCATACCAATGGCGTCGTGACCCTGACGCTGCCTAAAGCGGAGGGAACAAAACCGAAACGCATCACCATCAAGCCAACGGCCGAACGCAAAGTGATTGAAGGATAATGAAGCAAGACATCCGATTTTTTGAAAAAATCGGATGTCTTTTTTTATGACCCCTCGAACCACAACACCACACGGCCGTTACTATCCCGTAACTCCAACACATTCCCATTGATCTGGTAACTGGTTATTGTGGGTAAGGTGCTGAGATAAATCTGCTCCTGGGTCATAATTCCCTCCGGTGTAGCACAGAATATATTGGCGCCAATCGGCGTAGCAATGGTGAGGGAGTTGGGAATGGTCAGTAAGCTATAGCTGGCGCTGTAGTTATTACAGCCACCAGAACCGGTAAGTTGGTTATCTGTGCCAAACACGGCCGTCACCGTTGTCCCCGGCAGCGCCGCCACCACCGCCCCCTGCCCATCCCAATAATCCGTCAGTCGCCAGTTCGGCCCCACCAATGGCAGGCCCGGCTCTGTATATGGCTGCACCAAGACCTGTGTTTCCTGGAAAGCAAATCCATTGCCGCTGGCCTCAATGCGGAACGTCACCGTACCCGGCGTTTGCAGACAACTACTCACCACCCCGCTGAAACCGGCGTTGTCCAATACCACTACCCCATCTCGTTTAATCTGGATCAACGTAGCCGCGCCGCCCACGCGCCAGGAGATATTGACGCACTCACCCTGGGTAATCTCCGACGGCCGTACCGTGAACGAATCAATGGTCGGCGATGGCGAGGGCGAAGTCGCCGTCGGCGGTGGCGGCTGCGTCGCCGGCAAGATAACGTTCAATACCTGCTGCTGGCGGCTGGTACCGCCAGGCCCAGTAGCCACCAGGCTGTATGTTGTGGCCCCCGCTCCCGGTGGACAATCCGTCAGCGAGCCACTGACCGGAGCATTGCTGTAGATGGTCGTATCATTACGCAGTAGGGTAGCGCCAGTCACATTCCCGGAGACGCGCCAGATAATACTCACACACTGCCCGGCGAAAATCTCTGTTGGCGGGGAGAGCGAAAACTGCTCAATGACCGGCACAGTTGGCGCTGGAATCACCTGAATCACGATCTGCCTGACCTCCGCACTCCCATCGGGCCATAAGACACGCAAATCATAAGTTGTGGTAAACGATGGGCATTCCGTCCGGCTGCCCTGCGGTGTCACCTGATGCTGCTGCCAGTTTTGCCCGGCGGCGTAGAAGTACACGGCCGTCGCCCCCGTCACATTCCAATTAAACACTGTACATTGTCCGGCCGTAATGGTCGTCTGATTAGCCGTAAACTGGATGTTGGGGGAAGGCGTCTGTGTGGGCAGCGGCGTGGCAGTGGCAGGGGCGGGCACTTCAATGCCCACCCAAATGCGGTCGCCAAAAGCACGTCCCTGGCTATTATGAAGCGCCCAAATACCCTTGTAGACACCCGGCTGCAAGGGGGACACCAGGCTCACCCACATATCCACCGTTTGCCCCGGCGCTACCGTGTTAGGCACAAACGTGGCTTGTCCGCCCATCCGCGCCGCCGGGGTACTGCCATCCACATAGAGCAGGTAATAGTTTGTCTGCCAGGTGCAGGTGCCGGTGTTTTGAATGCGCCACCCTTTCTGGAATTGGGCGCCGGGCTGAAGGAGCGGTGGATTCTGCATATTGTTATCGTCCAGATTCAAGTCAGCCACATAGCGCATCCCATCTACACAGGGTTGTGGGGTGGCAGTGGGGACAGGCGTAACCGAGGGCACGGCCGTTGGCGGTGGCAAAATCTGGTCGGGCGGAATGCCCATATAGTCCAACACCAACTGACCGATGCGCCCCTGGCTCTGCAATGTCGCCAACGCCTCGTTCAATTTATTTTGCAGCGCCGTCTCGCCATTTTGCATGGCAATGGCCATGGTTTGCCGGTTTAGCCCCTGTCCGGCCAACACCACCCCGTTCAAACTCACGGCCCGCTGCGCCGGCTGCAAATCGAGCCATACCAGATCAACCCGCCCGGCAGTCAGGTCGGCTACGGCCGTGTCCACCTGCTGGTATACAAACAGATTTTGCTGTGGCATCTGGGCTGTATCTACCAACAGTCTTTGTGCCTGACGTTCATACACAGTGCCGGCCTGCACCGCCAGCCGATACGGAGCCATGTCGTTCACACTGGCAATGGCAATACCAGCATCCTGCCGGGCCAAAATCCCATCTTCACTGACAAAGTAGATCGACGAAAAATCTACTAACTGTTCCCGTTCCGGCGTCACCGAGATGGCGGAAATGGCGGCGTCAATCTGTTGTAATTGCAGCGCGTCATATAAACCATCAAACGCCATGTCGCGGAAAACCACTTGCACGCCTAACTGCTGGCCGATCTCGCGCATGAGGGCGATGTCAAAGCCGGTCAGGGCAAAGTTGGTATCGTAATAGGCAAAGGGGGGATAATCGGCCGATGTGCCCACCACAATTTGCCCATTCGCTTGAATCCGTGACCAGGCGTCAGGTGGTGGAGTTGGTGACGGGGGTGTGGGCGACGGCCGTACTAACAACCACACCAATCCGGCCAATACAATCACAAAAACCGCAATCAGCACCCCCAACAGAATGTCACTTTTTTGCTTCCGGCTCATAACTACCCTGGCTAATGGGTAGAACGATTCGGCAAAATCGTTCTACCCTCTACACTACTTTCAACGTGGTTGCACTGTCAGCACCGTATAACGCAAGATGATACGGCCGTTGCCATCAATTAACTGCAACTCCCCATTCGACAACGTAAACTGCCGCACGGCGCGCAGGTTATTAAAGTATTGACTCTCCTGGTCCATAATGCCCGGTGGATCCGTACACAAGTTACCTGTATTCACAATTTCGCCCGTCACTTGCAGCGAATTGCCCTGTACCTGATAGGGGCCATTGTAATTGTTACAACCGGTGCTGCCGCTAAAAACGCCGCTATCACCAAACGTTATCCAAACTTCCCGGCCTGGAATCGGCGGCACATCCGATACACCATCCCAATAGGAATAGAGAGTCCAGCGTGTATTGGTCAAACCCGGTGGCACTGCTGGCGGCGACACATTCACCGACTGGTCGGCGACGGCCGATTCATTATTACTATTCCACGTTTGCACCCGGTAAGCATAACTACCCGCACTGTTCAAACAATCCTGCTGCGAACCACCGGCCGGGGCATTATCCAGAATCACCCGCCCATTGCGCTGAATTTGGGTGCGCACCGAACCACCACCCACACTCCAGGAGACGAGCACACATTCCCCGACCGTAAGTTGCTGCGGGGAAACGGAGAAACTATTGACGACGGGCGGCGGTACGGGCGGTACCGGCGTTGGCGTAGGTGGCTGCGGCGGTGGCTGTACCACGTTAATGGTCTGCTGCGCCTGGTTCGAGCCACCAGGGCCGCTGGCCGTCAGCCGGTACGTCACCTGCCCCATACCCGGTGGGCAATCTTGCACCTCGCCACTTAATGGCGCTTGCGGCCACAACACGGCATCATTGCGCGCAATAGACACCTGGTCTACCTGCCCGGACACTGCCCAACGAATAACCACACAGTCACCCGCATTGATCTGGCTTGACGGGTCTACCGTAAAGCGGTCAATGCGCGGCGCTTGCGGTGTCGGCGTTACGTTAATGGTGATCTGGCGGACATCGGTAGAGCCATTCGGCCATACCACGCGCAGTTCATACATGGTAGTAGATTGCGGGCACTGCGTACTGGTACCCTGGAAATTAGCCCCCGCCGCCTGCGCCGTCGCGCCCGCCTGCGAAAAGGTAACAGTCTGCGCCCCCGTCACATTCCAGTTAAAGACCACACATTCTCCCTGCTGGATATTGGTGCGGTCTGCGGTGAACTGGATGTTTTGTACCGGCGTTTGTGTGGGTGCCGGCGTGGCTGTGGCCGGGGCCACCACCTCTATCCCTACCCAGATACGCTGTCCAAAGGGGGTATTCCGGTCATTGATCATCTGCCAAAAGCCCTGGTAGACGCCCGGCTGCAAAGGCGAAACCAGATTGACAAAGAAGTCATGCGCCTGTCCAGAGGGCACTGCACCCTGCACCGGCACCGGCTGCCCGCCCATTTGCGCGGCGGGTGTGTTACCGGCCACGTAGACCAGCCGGTAGCCGCTGTTCCAGGGGCAGGTGCCGCTGTTGCGCACCCGCCACCCTTTGGTAAACGGCCAGCCAGGGGACATCTGCGGCGGCGCCGTCATGTTCTGGTCATTCAGGTTCAGGTCTTGCACAAAAGCCATATCATCAATGCAGGGCTGTGGCGTGGCGGTGGGCACAGGCGTCGGCGTGACCGGGGGAGGCGTGGGCAAGGGGATGATGTTGTTATCATCAAACTGCATGTATTGTTGGATGAGGGCGTTGACACGTCCTTCGTTGATCATGGCGGTGAGGGTGCTGTTTAGGCGGGCCTGTAACGTGGTCTGGCCATTACCGACAGCCAGCGCCAACTGCTGTCGGTTGAGTCCCTGCCCCACGAGTTTAACACCACCTTCGGCTACGGCCGTTTGCGCCGGAGCCAGATCGAGCGCCACCAGATCAATACGCCCTTCACGCAGATCACGCAGGGCGTGTTGGATGCTTTCATAGACCAGCATGTTGGCGGCCGGCATCTGGCCGGTGTCTACCAGGTTGGTTTGCACCCAACGGTCATAGACGGTGCCCCGCTGTACGCCGATGCGTTGGTTACTGATCTGGTCGGGGTTATCAATGCTATTGATGGGGGAAGCGGGGTTCGCCAACACAGCGTCTTCACTGATAAAGTAGGTGTTGGAAAAGTCTACAAATTGATCGCGGCTTTCAGTGACGGTGAGAGCGGCAGCGGCGACATCAATGTTGTCCAGTTCCAGAGCGTTCCCCAGGCCGTCGAAGGCCATATCGCGGAACTCAACGGTGACACCTAGTCGCTGCCCCAGTTCGCGCATGAGGGCGATGTCGAAGCCCTCTAGTTGGAAGTTGGCGTCGTAATATTCAAAGGGGGGGTAATCGGCCGAGGTGCCGACGATCATCCGGCCACTGGCCTGAACGCGCTCCCAGGCGTCTTCTGATTGTCCTTCGGGAACGGCAGCGGTGGGTACGGGCGTGGGTGTGGCACCAGACGGCCGTAACAACCGCCAAACCAACGTCGCGCCCACACAAACAAACAAGACGACCAGGATAACAAGGACTATCGTTAAGATGGGGGTGTTTTTCTTCACAGACTTTTCCTCCTCCATTTTTGGTAATCGGTTATCCCTTACTGGTTGGCGGTCAGTTTGAATAAACAATTACACCCATCATTATGTTATGTCTAATGTGGGTTGATCCTACTTTTAGTTGTGAGATGTGTCAACAAACTGGCGGGAAAAGGGATTCTGGCAGACCTGACAGGTCATGGAGACCTGCCAGGTCTTTGTCTTTCATTGTTATTGTTGGAAAGAAATAGAGGCTACCAGGGCATCTAATTCCGCCAGATCAGGCTGCCAATCGGCCGGGTCGAGAGCGTTGAGGGTATCTTGGGTGGCCTGCAAATAGGCGGCATAGGTATCGGGGTTGGTGGCCTGGGCTTCGATGTCCGCAGGCACGTCGGCGGGGGTGTTGGGCAGCGCTTCGGTGCTGATGGGCCAGTGTAGGGAGATGTAAAAACGGCCGTCGCTGGTCAATCCCTGGTAATAATAGGTCGTGCCTTCATTGACCCAGGGACCAATGGCCTGCCGGTTGGGGGCTTCGGACACATAACGCACCCCCGTCCCGTCGGCAAAATTCAGGTCGGCAAACTGCGCCCAGCGGTTCATAAAACTCAGCGGGGGTGGCAGCAAGGGCATGGGGTCGGCGGGGAGTTCGGTACGGCCGTCTGCTTCCGCCATCAACTCTTGCAGCCGCTCAATCTGGTCACTGACGGACTGACCGCCGATAGTTTGGTAGGACTCAACAGGGAAAATGTAGAGGTAACGGCCGTTGTTGGCAATCGCTTCGTCGGCCGTTTCGCCATCAAAAGTGACGATGATGTGCGCCGGTCGGCCGCCACCACCGGGGCCGGGCTGCGGCTGCGTACTGCCCCGCGCTTCCCAACCGTAGGAGTCGGCCAGCCCTTGCACATCAATTTGAATGGCATCGGGGGGGATAGTGTCTGAGCTTTCGCTCTCCGGCGCGGCGGCGGCGATCTCATCGCCACTGTCGGCTGCGGCGGCGGCCGTAAACTGCATCGTGCCGCTGTCAAAGATGAGATCGAAGTAGAGATCACCCTCCAGCGTAAACCAGATAGCGGCGGCTTCCAGATTTTGCAGGAAACGGCCGTCGAGCGAATTCTCGCCGCAGAAGGCACGGGTCATGGGGCCGGGGATAATGGCCATGCTGCCGCTTTCGGGGCCACCCGCCGCGCTGTAAATGCCGCTGCCGGAATTGCAGTCGGCCTGAATCAGCACCGTGCCATCCGCCTCAAACTGCACCTGATAACTTTCCGGGCTGCTTATCTCTTGTGGCCCATTGGCCGGGTCAGTGAAAGCCACCCACTGCCAGGGCAAACCCAGTAATTCTTCCGGCAAACCGCCGGTCACGGCCGTTTCCCCGCTGCTACCACCAACGGGCACAACCATCACTTCAATGTCGGTACCTGGGTTGCCATTGGTGAGGACCGGGATGGCGGTGTCGTTAATGAACAGCAATTTGCCTTGCCCGTCGGTGATGCGAGCAGAAAGGGTGTAATCGTGGTTTTGCTGAATGTAAGACAGGTTATAAACGATGGAAAAAGGCAGGGGTACCTGTGCGCCTTCGGTGGGACGTACATCTTCACCAAGCACAACAGCCGGGGCATCAGCCAACGAGGTGTCTTGCAATTGTACGCTCAAAATGGCGTCGTCCGGCAGGGCCATGCGTACCAGGTAATTGACCGTACCGGCCAATTCGGCCACCATGGAGGGCGTTTCGTCAACTACCTCGACCAGGGTGTAGGTGTAGGCAGACCCGTCGGCGGAGGGATTGGCTACGGGTTCAATGCGGACGATGATTTCATATTCGCTTCTTTCAGCAAACTCGAACCCCTGAATGGTGCCATAGAAGAGGGTGTACTCATCTTCCGGGTTTTCTCGGATTTGGAGACAGGTCTGGGGAGCGACGCCGACACATTCGACCAAATGGGGGCCAACAAACCAGGTGACTTCAACAGGGGGTACGGCCGTGGGCGGTTCAGTGGGCACGGCCGTTGGGGGGGCTGTGGGGATCACGGTGACGACCACTACTTGCGGCGTGGGGGTGGGGCCAGGCGTCGGCGTCGGTGTTGGCGTATCACCACAGGCAATGAGGACGGCCGTTAAACACACCATCAACACAAACAATGTCAACTTTTTCATTTTCACTCCTCGCAAATTGTTCGTAGTAACCGCTTATGAACATTAACTTTTTATTTCGGTAATATATCCGGCGGTTGAAACCGCAGCTACAGAAAGCAAAGTCGGCCTGCGCCGACTGTAGCCAGACCGCCTTCGCGGTCTTTGCTGGCATAGCCGCGAATTTATTCGCCGGGCGCGGATTACCGAAACATTTTGTTAACTTTCATCAGCGCGTTACGGCTACAAACCGTTGCTACGAACCAATCGGTTCCGGCTGCATCCGGCGCAGGTCGCCAAAACCAATCAGGCGGTTATTTTCCTCATCCCACAGCCGGTAACGTATACAACGAAAACTTTCATGCAAGGTAATCGGCTTGATCTGAAAAGCCGGGTTTTCGTCATGGCACGCTTGCAAATTATAGTTGGGAATGCGTGGGCTTAAATGATGGATATGATGATAGCCTATACTGCCAGAAAACCAGTTAAGTACTTTCGGTAGCTTATAAAAAGAGCTGCCTTGAATAGCTGCCTCGGCATAATTCCACTCATTATGGCGCTGCCAGTAAACGCCTTCATACTGATGCTGCACATAAAAAAGCCAGACACCAAGTGAAGCGGACACAAGCAATACAGACATTTGTAAAATGAGGAAGTTCCAAAAACCAATGAGTAAACTCATAATCACAAAAATAGCAATCAGCGCCAGATCGGTGTAATAAATGCTACGCACTTCACGCAACCGTCGTGCTTTCACCGGATACCGGTTCAAGATGAGAAACAACACCATAGGGCCAATAAAAAACATGTTGAGCGGATGACGAAAAAGGCGATAAATAAATCGTTCACGCGGTGAGGCATTCAAATACTCAGAAACCGTCATCATCCACACATCCCCATGCCCACGACGGTCTAAATCACCTGACGAAGCATGGTGGATGGCATGTTCGTGCCGCCAGGCAAAGTAAGCGGTGAAAACGAGTGTGCCGGTGATGAAACCCACAATTTCATTAGCCCGGCGCGACTCAAAAAAGGAGCCGTGCCCACAATCATGGAAAATGATGAAGATGCGCACGGCCAACAATCCGGCCAGGACAACGAGGGGCAATACCAGCCAGTATGAAACTTGCAGCGCCAGGATCATGAGCGCCCAGACGATAAAATAGGGTACGAGCGTGTTAACGATCTGCCACACGCTACGCCGGGCATCGGGAACCTGATAGCGAGCGACAATTTTTTGCCAGTTGCGCAATGTTTGTTCGGACTGCATTTGGGGGGTTGGGTCTGCCATTGAAACTCCTTCTAGTATGTGGAGCGATTTTGAAAATCGCCCTACTCATTTCCAATTACTTCTTGATAAATCGCTTCTATGCACGCGGTCGTTTCGGCTATTGTAAACTCATTGCAGGCGCGTTGTTGACCGGCGTGTCCCATTTGCCGCCGTTTATCGGGGTCGGCCAGCAGAGAAGCCAGTGCGACAGCCAGCGCATTGGGATTTTTCGGCGGCACAACCAGGCCGGTAATGCCATCCTGTACCAGCCAGGAGGTGCCGGTGCCCAGTTCGGTGGTGACACACGGCCGTGCCGCCGCCATTGCTTCTTGTAACACCAGCCCAAACGATTCGGCACGGCTGTTGGAAGGTAACACAAAGATATCGCCGCTGGCATAAAATCCGGGCAAATCCTCATCTGAAATACGCCCTAAAAATTGGGTTTTGTGGGCCACGCCCACCTGCTGCGCCAATGCTTCCCAGTCGGCGCGTTTGGGGCCATCGCCGCCAATGAGCAAACGCGCTTCCAGTTGGGACATGGCCCGGATGAGATCATCCACGCCTTTGTAGTAACGGTGTTGGCCGACAAAGAGGAGGGTGGGTACAGCGGCGGGGGGAATTAACGGCCGTGCTCCGGCAAAACGAGCGACATCTACGGCAAAGGGAACGGCCGTGCATTTGGCGGCTAACGGCCGTAAAAAAGGGGAACTCTGCACATAGTTGGCATTGCTGGTAATAATCCGCCCGGCGCCGACCAACACGCGCTTTAAGAGCGGGCGATACAGGCGCAAAATCCCTTGCTGCTTAATGACATCGCTGTGGTAGGTGATGACATACGGCCGTGCCCGCCCCAATCCCCACTGGCTCAATTCCCCCAACGGATAGGGCGAATGCACATGCACCACATCGGCGGGTAGGCGGCGGGCATACCACGGCAGCGCGGGACTGAGCGGCGTGGAAGCTACCGTAGCCATCCGCCAGGCGCGCACCAGGTTAACGCCGTTCATCTGCTCCTGTTTGGGTTGCCGGTCTGGATTGGTGACGAGGACGGTAACGGTGTGACCGACGGCCGTTTGTGCCTCGGCCAGTTGTTTGATGTAGTTTTCTATACCGCCTAAAACCGGATAATAATCCTTGTAAATGTGTAATATCCGCAAGCCAGCTCCTTTGTTTGTTTCCTGGTCAGTTCCGGGTATGATCCCTGCCGCTTTGACCATGTAATGGCTGGCAAATAATACCGTATGACTGTTGATAAGAACAACATTGCCCAACATACAGCCAAAGGCTCACTTTATAGTGTATCTGCCGCGGCCATAACGTTCGTTTTGGGTTTTGTACGCACCACGGTCATGTTACGCCTGCTGCTGCCGGAGTACTTTGGCGTGAGTACGCTGGCTTTCTTCTATGCCAGTCTGGCCTTTGTCCTGTTTACGTTTGGCTTTGAGGCGGCTTACCTTCACCATAAAGCTGTGGATGAAACGGTGCGGCGAACTTTTTTTACCTTGCGTTTTGGGCTCACAGTATCAGGTCTATTGTTAGCGGCGCTGCTGGCGCCGTTTGTTGGTTATTTTTACCCAGCCATGCCACAGCTTACGGCCGTCATGTGGGCTTATCTGGTTGTCTATATTCTCCGCACTTTTAATGTGTCCCAACAGATAATGCTGAATAAACAACTGGCATTTCGGCAAATAGCGCAGACGGATGTTCTTTGCTCTTTTGTGATGACGATTGTTGGCCCGACCCTGGCCTGGATGGGTTGGGGGGTATGGGCGATTGTAGCCGAACAGTTCAGCGCCGATGTCACACGCCTGTTGTTTCTCCAGGTTGTTCACCGCCCCTGGCGACCGCGTTTCGGCTGGGATCGGGAGCAGGCCCGTTGGTTTTGGGAATACGGCAAAAAAGCGTGGCACAGTTCTAACATCGCTTTTTTTCTCGATCGGGTTGATGACTGGTATGTAGGCACTTTTTTAGGAAACAGCGCCCTGGGCTACTATTCGCGGGCTTATGAATATGCCGGGTATCCGCAACGGGTGATTGCCAATCCCATACTTTCGGTATTTTCGCCTACCTTTGCCCATGTGCAGGAAGAACGGCAAAAACTATCCCGCGCCTTTTTTCGTCCTGTTAGCCTGATGGTGCGTACCGGCAGTTGGCTTTGTCTGGTATTCATCTTGACGGCACCGGAATTTATTCCCCTGTTATTGGGCGAAAAATGGCTGCCTATGCTGGGCACCTTCCAATTGATGGTTCTTTATACGCTCTTAGAACCATTGAGTATGGCCGCCCGCAACTTGCTGATGGCCACAGGACATCCGCAACAGGTTTTGCGCACCCGCATTCTGCAAATCGTTTTGTTTGTACCGGCCGTCTTTATTTTCGGGGCGTGGTGGAACATTGAGGGTGTAGCTTTAGCAATTGGTCTGGTGGCCTTAACAGGAACCATTGTGCTGTTCCGGTATACTCAACAAGTTGTTGATTATTCAGCGCGATTGCTGTGGTTTTGGCCGTTGTTTGCTACGGCCGTGACGGCGCTGCTGATTCTGGCGCTCAATCCAGTGTGGGCCAACCTGAACCCCTGGCTGAATCTGGTAGTAAAAGTGGGGATGATTACGGCCGTGTACACCTTCATCCTCTTCCTCACCGAGCGAGAACAACTAAATACCGGGCGCAAAATGATCTGGGGTATAATCGCTCCCATGCTCAAAGAAAAGATGAGAAAAAAGCCCGATGCCTCATAACGCACCGCCAGTTGGTTTACTGAAAAACATGAATGATGAAAACTCACGCTATTATGACGATTACTGGAAAACCATGCGGGAATGGCTACCCAACCCGTCGGTATCACCGCGGCAGCGCCAATTATTTATGGAATTTGTGAAACCAGAGACTGTGGTTCTAGATGTTGGCTGTGGTAATGGAGAGCATTACGGCCGTTTTCTTGCTTCAATTACACCAGAATATTATGGCGTAGACATATCGGATGCAGCCATAGAAGTTGCGCAGAGTCATGGCATTCGCGCCCGGCAACATAACTTGCAAGCACCTCTACCATTTCCCAATGAAATGTTTGACATTATCATTTGCCTGGAAGTATTAGAACATTTATTTGCGCCTGATTTTGTATTAGGGGAAATGCATCGCGTTCTGAAACCTGGTGGTCATATCATTTTTAGTGTGCCCAATATCGCGCACATTTCTAATCGTATACGCGCTGTGTTAGGGGGATTCTCTCCCGGAGGAACACCGGAAACTTCGTCGCGCCGCCCCTGGGCTGATCCTCATATTCGCTTTTTCACGGTTCGTTCCATCAAAGCGTTTGTAGCTGAACAAAATCTCCGTCTGCTGGATTTACATGGCGAAGGCTTTGCTCTGTTTAATACCATGCCGGTTTTAAGCCCATTGGCAGCGCATTTAGTGGGTTGGGAACGGTTGAAAGCGTGGTCACGGCCGTTTGAATTCTTAGCCAAATGGTGGCCTTCTCTTTGCGCCAATCACCTCTTTGTCATATTGGGTCGCGGAGAATAAAGCGATGCGGGTTATTTATTCCAACGGTGCTCGTTTTGCTGGGGGCGGGATAGGTAACACCGCCTATCATGCCGTGCGTGGGCTGCACCGGCATCAACAGTTATACAAATTGCTCTGTGGCTCTTATCGCCCGACAGAAATCCCCTCCCCACAAATTCGTTCATTGCGCTACCTTAGCCGTGTCTGGCGGAAGACGGCCGTTTATGACAAGAGTGGTTGGTTAGATTACCAATATCGTCGTTTTTATGATAGGTGGGCAACGCAACAGATCGAACCCGTAGATGTCTATATCGGTTGGAGTGGTTATAACCTTCGTTCCCTACAAAAAGCCCGAACACTGGGAGCAATCACTATACTAGACCGGGCCCTGGCCCATCCCGCTTATCTGGATAAGCTGCTGTGCCTGGAAAGTCAGCAATGGAAATTTCCATACCGGCCAGCACGAACCAATTTTCTCGTACAACAAGAGATTGCCTCAGCGGATTATGTTTTTGTTCCCTCACCGTTCGTTCATCACACGTTTCAGAGCGAAGGAGAAGATACACAGAAACTTATCACCCTTCCTTTTGGTGTAGACACTGATCGCTTTCAGCCTGTGCCTCAAAACCAATCAACGACCAAACCTTTTACTGTTCTCTTTGTGGGGCATATATCCGTTCGTAAAGGGGTACCACACCTGTTAGCCGCCTGGGAGTTGCTCAACTGGTCCCAAGCAGAACTACTTATGGCAGGGGTCGTCACCTTGCCGGCGGAAATCCAACATCGTTACCGCCACCTGAATAATATCCGTTATTTAGGCCATGTGTCCGATCCAGCCCCTCTGTTCCAACAAGCAGATGTTTTTGTTTTTCCTTCACTCGCGGAAGGAAGCGCCCTGGTTACATATGAGGCACTGGCGTGTAGCTTGCCGGTAATTACCACCTTTAACGCTGGTTCGGTTGTTCAGGATGGCATTGAAGGGTTCATTATTCCTACCCAGGACGCACAGGCAATTGCGGAAAAATTGTCATGTCTGCGTGCCGATGACAAGCTGCGGCAACAAATGACTATGGCAGCGCGACTAAGAGCCGAGCAGTTTCATTGGAACACATACGGTGACCGGTTCGCACAATCTTTAGCGACCCTGGTTACCGGCTAGATAATGACAAAAACATATCCAGTAAGGACAAACCATATTGAACAATCAATCCTGGTCACAGGTTGTCAGCGTAGCGGCACAACATTGCTGCGCACAATTTTGGGGCAGCATCCGGCTATATTGGAGCACCCTGACGAACCCCATTTCATCCTGGAACTGTACCAACGGTTTGGTATGACGATTCACGATCTGAACACGGCCGTCACCTACCTTTCCAAACACCCATATCGTCCCCCATCTCTTTCCCCAGACACGTTACAAGTGGCCTATGCGGGAAAAGAAAAACTATCTCTGGCACTGTTCCTACAAATCTACCTGGAAACCTGGGGGGCAGATGAACTGATCACCAAACGGCCGTTGCTTAAAGACCCTGCCTTCATCTTCAACCTGGAACTGATAGGCGCACTCTTTCCCCACGCCACCCTCATCCATGTTATCCGTGACCCTCGCGCCAACATCAACTCCCAAAAAACACGGTGGCCGCACTATACCACCTGGGAAACCGCCCACCTCTGGCGGCAGGCGGTAGATGCCCCACAAAACAGGCACAACACCTGCACCTTATCTGTCATAGAAGTACGTTATGAAGATATTTTGCTCAACCCGCAGGAAAGTATTGCCCTGTTATGCCAGCAACTAAACCTCCCTTTCTCGCCCGACTTGTTATCCTTTCATCAGGAAACAACCGGCTTCCAACCTGGCGGCAAACCACAAGCCATTGTATTTAAAACAGTAGACCGCTCCCGGCTAAACCAGTGGCAACATCATCTCACCGCCTATGATGTGCGCCTGATCGAGCAAATTTGCCAACCTACCATGAATGAATGGGGATATGAACTGATACGGCCGTCATTAGCCAATTACCGCTATTACCCCTTGTTGCTTAAGGAATGGGTGCAGTACCAGATTCAGCACGGTGGCCGTTGCCTCAAAAACCTGTTTCGTCGTGTCGGCTGGCAGTTCGGCGTCGGGTTATTGACCATCCCCCCCAAATCCAAACCGGAGCAATAATGACTTCTTTCAAATCCTCCCTCACACGCATTTTGCCCCGTTCCCTCATCAATCTCCTTTCCACTCTAAAATTCATCTTCCGTGGCGACTATCTGGCGCTACGGCGACGGTTAGCCGAAAATGAGCATGACGCACAAATGTTGGCGTTGTATCTGCTAAGGCAGCAGCCAACGTTGACCACACATATGCGCCAGGTGTCCGCACTTCAACAACATGAACTGAGCATTTATTCGCAAAACGGGGAAGATGGTATCCTGCTGTTTATTTTTGGTGTGATAGGTACCGTGAATCGCCGATTTGTGGAGTTTGGCATAGGCAACGGCAAACAATGTAATACAGCCAACCTCTCCCTCAACTTCGGCTGGTCTGGGCTGCTCATGGAAGTAGATTCCCAAAACGTGATCGCCGCCCAACAGTTTTACCAGCAAAAATTAGGGCCGGAGCACACGGCCGTACAAATCATCTGCGCCCAGGTGACAGCCGAAAATATCAACACTTTGTTAAGCAACCAGCACGTGACAGGCGAAATTGATTTACTCTCGATTGACATAGATGGCAATGATTACTGGGTGTGGCAAGCTATCACAGTTATTCAGCCGCGGGTTGTGGTGGTTGAATACAATCCCACATTCGGCAAAGAGGCTTCTATTACCGTACCCTATGATCCCGATTTCGAACGTTTTGCCAGACATCCGTCTGGTTTTTATCATGGCGCTTCCCTGTCAGCGCTGGCAAAATTGGGCCAAAATAAGGGGTATATTCTGGTCGGTTCTGATTCTTCCGGGGCCAATGCTTTTTTTGTGCGTCAGGATGTGGCCAGCGGCAGAATAGATTCCATTACAGCGGCCGAAGCATTTTTCCCCAGTTATTATCGTTCGGTCAATTTGAGCCAGGATGAGCAATTCGCCCTCATAGCAAAAATGCCGTTTGAAAAAGTGTAAACCGTATGCATCTGGCCTTACTTACGCTCAGCTTTCCCCCAGAGATTGGCGGTGTGCAAACCTATCTGGCAGAAACGATGAAACGGCTGGCGGTGCAGACGGCCGTCACCGTCATCACCCCTGTCATTCCCGGCCAGCCTGCCCATGCCGAAACTTTCCAACGCATCACCATCGCCAACGGCCGTGCCCCCGCCTTCTGGAAAGCATTGCACCAGATAAAACCAGACCGGGTTCTGTTAGGTCACGCCCATCCACAATTGTTGCTGGCCGCATTAGCCTATAAGAATAGCCCCTATGCCACCTTGACCTATGGCAACGATTACCTGGCAGCGCAGCAGCGATGGCATCGGCCGCTATTTAACTGGTTACTCAGCCGGTCACGGCCGTTACTCACGATCACCAACGCTAACCAGTTTAGGTTGCAATCCTTAGGCCTGCATGATGCCGTCATTATTCATCCTGGCACAGACCCCACTCGTTATGCCCCCTTAGCAGAAGCCAAAGCTGCCCATCCTACCCTTTTAACCGTTGGTCGGTTGGTTAGCCGTAAAGGGTTTGATCTGGTGCTACAAGCCTTACCGACTATCCGGGTACAATTCCCTACTACCAGGCTAGAGATTGTGGGTGACGGCCCTCATCGCCCCCGGCTAGAACAATTGGCGCATGAGCTAGGCGTGGCGGACATGGTAACTTTTCACGGCCGTGTGAGCGACAATGAATTGTTGGCTGCTTACCGGCGGGCACACATTTTTGTCATGCCCGCCCGTGAAGAAAAGGAAAACGCCAGTATAGAAGGATTCGGCATTGTTTACCTGGAAGCCGGTGCCTGCGGTCTGCCGGTGGTAGCCGGGCGCAGTGGTGGTGTAGCTGAAGCTGTCCTGGATGGAGAGACAGGCATCCTGGTCACGCCAGACAATCCTGAAGAACTGGCACAAGCTCTCATTATGCTCTTGCATGACCCCGTATTACAGCATAAATTGGGTTCAAACGGCCGTCATCGTGTGGAAACAGAAATGAATTGGGATCAAACGGCCGCTAAGTTACTGGCGGCGCTAGACAGGTAACTTGCAGGTGGGATTTTTATGAACACCCAGAAACTTTCTCTTTGGCAACGAATTCAGGGAAAATGGCGGTTACTTCCCTGGGCATTTCATACAGAATTTCGCCAGACCGTAACCGTGTCTACCGAACAGGGGATCTTCACCGTCCGTCCTGGCAAACAAGAAAGCATTGGCCGGACGCTGTATTGTTATAGACAATATGAACTGGGGCTGATGAGTACGGCCGTTTCTCATCTCCGGCAATTGCGCCTTATCCCGCCAAAGGGACAGGGGACAATTGTAGATGTTGGGGCAAACATTGGCGTCATTTCCATCGGGATGCTCGCCCGTGGCGAGATGGAAAAAGCTATTGCTATCGAACCCGAACCGCGAAATTTTTCTCTTCTACAACAGAACGTGCAACAGAACGGGTTGAGTGGGCACATTATTTGCCTGCCATATGCCGCCGCAGATAAAGCGAGTGAGCTTTCGTTTGAACTAAGTGATAGTAACTTTGGCGACCATCGCGTACAGGCTCCTGGACGCGCCACCACGAACGAGCGCTACGGCGAATCACACCGTCAGCAAATCATGGTGAAAGGAGAGACGCTCGACACACTGCTAACAACTACACCTGAATCCTATAGTCACAACATCGCCCTATTATGGGTAGACGTTCAAGGATATGAAGGGTTTGTTTTTGAGGGTGCACGTGATTTGCTGGCAAAAGGGGTTCCCGCCGTAGCGGAAATTTGGCCTTACGCGATACAACGAGCCGGTATGGACAAGGCGCAATTTTGCCAGATTTGTCACAATATCTGGGCAAATTATTGGGTTTGGCACGGCAGACAATTTGTCTGCCATCCCATTCACACTCTCAACGCCTTATTTGCTGAACTGAGTGAAGGTAATCATTCCAGTAATGTTATTTTCACGCCTTGAATCTTCGATCCGATTGAATAGGACTTGATGACGCCTGTATTGTTTGTCGATCATGCCTCTGCTTTAGGCGGGGCTGAACAAAGCCTGCTGCTGCTGTTGCAGCATCTGGATCGGGCGCAGTGGCAGCCGCATCTCGCCTGTGTGCCGGGGCAATTGGCTGACCGCGCCATGCGGTCTGGGCTGCCCTGCCAGTTGATCGCCCTACCGCGCCTGCGCCGCTCCCCGCACTTCGCCGCCGATTGGATGCAAAGTGCCCGCCAATTAGCAAAGCTGGCAAAGCAGGTGCAGGCCGCCGTTATCTACGCCAACACGGTCCGGGCAGCGTTGTATGCCGCCCCGGCGGCGCGGCTGGCAAAACGGCCGTTCCTCTGGCACATGCGCGACTTCTGGCTGTCGGAAACAAAACCAGACCACGTTTGGGCAGACACGGCCGTGAAACGGCTGCTCTGCCTCTCTGCCACCCAGGTCATTGCCAATTCCCACGCCGTCGCCCAACACCTGCCCTGTGCCGGTAAAACGGCCGTCGTCCACAACGGCATTGAGGTAGATAAATTTGATCCAGGCCTGGATGGACGGCCGTTCCGCGCCCAACATGGTATTCCTGAAGATGTGCCATTGGTGGGTATGGTCGGACGGTTACGGCCGTGGAAAGGGCAGATTCCATTCTTGCACATGGCCGCACACATTCTGCGGCAGCAGCCGGATGTTTACTTTGTGGTGGTAGGCGGGGCAAACTTTGCCGTAGCGGACGATTATGATAAACAGGTGTACCATCTGGCGGCGGAGTTAGGCATTACCAACCAGGTCATCTTCAGCGGTATGCTCGATGACGTGCGCCCACCGCTGGCTGCCCTGGATGTTTTTGTCCATCCGGGTGAACCAGAACCGTTCGGTCTGGTAAACATCGAGGCGATGGCTATGGCAAAACCGGTGGTTGCTTTTGGGCACGGCGCGCTGCCGGAAATTTTGCAGCATGACGTTACCGGTTTACTCGCCCCGCCCGGTGACATCCTGGCGCTGGCCGAAGCCGTCATTTCCCTGCTTGGCCATACGGAAACACGGCAGCAGATGGGGCGCAACGGCCGTGCCCGCGCTGAGACCCACTTCACTATCCAAGGTACCGTCCGGGGAGTTGAGGCGGTGATAAGGCGTGGTATGATGAGGTGAGCAGGTAAGCAGGTGAAGGGATGACAAGATGACCTATGCGCTATTTTCTGGATGCCCGTACCGCAACTGAACATTTTCCCGGCATTGGTCGCTATGTCAGCAATCTGGCACGGGCAATGGCGGTGGAATTGCAAACCAGTGAAGAGCTGGTGTTGCTGGTGGATAGCGTCCGGTTGTCTCCCTGGCCTTTGCCCCCGGTTAGTGAACAGATACAGCAGGTAGTCACGGCCGTTTCCCCTTTTAGCCTGTCCCAACAATGGCAAATCCCCCGGCTGCTGCGGCAGCATGGCGCGGCGGTATACCACAGCCCTTTTTATCTCATGCCCTACCGCCCCGGCCTGTCCACCATTCTCACCGTGCATGATCTCATCCCCCAACTCTTTCCCACCTATTTTTCCGTGCGGACGCGCCTGCTGTCTGAGATTACCACCAGGTTGGCCCTGCGTTGTGCCGACCACCTGATTGTGGATTCGGTCGCCACCCGCCAGGATGTACTGCAACGGTATGCCATCAAACCAGAGCGGGTAACGGCCGTGCCGCTGGCCCCAGACCCGCGTTTTACCCCCCAATCCGCTGCCGATGTGCAAAGAATCCGCGCGCAATACCAGCTTCCGGCAAACTATGTGCTGTATCTGGGGATCAATAAGCCGCACAAAAATCTGGTACAGCTGGTGGAAGCGTGGACGGCCGTTCACCCTAGCAGCGTCACCTTAGTCATTGCCGGGGCGTGGGACGGCCGTTACCCGGAAGCCAGAGAGCGGACACAGCAGTTGGCAGCAGGCGAGGCTATTCGTTTTATTGGCCCGGTGGCCGACGCCGACTTGCCAGGTTTATACAGCGGGGCACACTTTTTTATATTTCCCAGCCTGTATGAAGGGTTTGGCCTGCCGGTGATTGAGGCGATGGCTTGTGGCACGGCCGTGATCACCAGCCACGTTTCCAGCCTGCCTGAAGTCGCGGGAGAGGCGGCGCTTTATGTCAACCCCCACGACACAGCCGACATCACCCGCCAGATTAACCACTTGCTGGACAATCCAGCCTTAATCGCCGCGTACCGGCAAAAATCATTGGCACAGGCACAGAAATTTACCTGGCGCGATACGGCCGTAGCCACTTTAAACCTTTACCGACGCTATTCGTAAACTGCAACCCAGAAGCAGATCGTGGGCTACAAATAGCGAATCAGGGAATATGCACAATCCATACAGGCGTAGCGCTCACCTGATCACCAAACACATCGCGGAAAACCACTGTTACCGTTTGCCCGGCCATTAAAACCATAGTCTGGCGCGGCAGAGGCACGATTTCCGGGTTAATAGTCTGCCCGTTGATAGAGAATCGCTTCACAAAAACCTCTTCCCCATTCAAAATGACAGCTAACTCATCGTCTACACTGATCGCGTTTAGCTCGTCTGCGGCGGCAGAAAAGAAAAACTGTCCCGTTGGCGGCAAATCAGCAGGGACATGAATGTTTGCCGTATAAAAAATCTCTCCTTCAGAAGCAATCGGGCGTGGCGCAACACCGGCACTGACCCAGATGGGAAAGGGCTGAGGCGGCGGTGTGGGAGTCGGCCGCAAGATGATGGGTAGATAGAGGTAAGACATGGCGGGAGGTGGTGTTTCCTCATCGTTATCCACAATGGTTACGGTAGCCGAAATAGGCAAACCAGGCATCGTGTTGACGAAATTAGCCAGTGACAGCGAGAATGTCTCACTTCCCTCAACCTGCAAATCATCGGTGATGGGTACCGTGAATGTGGTTTGGGTAACGCCAGGAGCAAAAGTGAGTGTGCCCAAACTTTGGGTGTAATCACTCCCGGCTACGGCCGTGCCGTCGGCCGTAGCGTAGGTCAGTGAAACAGGTTCCGGGTAAATATGGCTGAGCGTCACCGTAAAGACTGCCTCCCCCACATCTTCCGGCACAGCAAATTGTCCACTGCTCAGGCTGACCAGCGGCAATGAATCATCATCTACGATCCATACCGTCGCCTCCGTCGTGCTACCCAACGTGGCATGAACCGGATCGCTCAGGGTCACGGTAAAGGTTTCATCCCCCTCAACAAGTTGATCATCCAGAATGGGTACCAGGATATTGACCTGGGTCATACCGGCGGTGAAAGTGAGAATGCCGGACACGGCCGTGTAATCCTCTCCAGTAACGGCCGTACCATCGGCCGTTTCATAATCCACGCTCACGTCCAGAAACGGTTGGACAGGCGAAAGCACGGCCGTTACCATCACCTGCCCACCATCTTCATCCACCACATATTCGCTGGCGCTCAAGTTAATTTGGGGGATGATGACCTGCGTCACGGCCGTGCTGCTGTTGTTGGTGGGCGTGATGTCGGCGCTGTTGCTGATGACGGCCGTGTTTACAATTGTCGTCTCGCTTATTAACTCTGGGCTGATGATGCCCGTCACCGTAATCAATCCGCCTGTACCGGGAGCCAGATTATCCACTTGCCAGACAAAGGATAGTCCTCCCGTTGGCGTGATGGTTGCGCCACTGCTCGTGAAGTTCGGATTGACGATACTCTCTGGCACAAAGTCAGTAATGATTGTGCCAAAGGCAATATGTGGGCCAGCGTTCGTGAAGGCAAGGGTGTAGGTGAGAGGTTGACCGGGTACGGCCGTGGCATCAGATACCGTCTTTTCTATACCAACATCAGCCACTAAGTCAGGATAAAAAAGATAGGCAGAACCGGAATCACAATTGGGGTCAGCAGGGCATAAATCATCATTATAATATGCCCCAACAACAACAACTTCGCCAAACATGCTGACATTCCAACCAAACCAATCGTTTGTCTCTCCATCACTGGCAACAAGCTTACTGGTTTCAATCCACTCACCAGGACTTGCATCGTCGGGTTCAAAAAGATAAGCTGTCCCGCTGTTAGCTTCTACACCATCACCATGCCGGGCACCAATGATCAGTTTTCCCTCTACTAAACTGAAAGAAACTCCAAATCTGTCTCCGGCTGCACCATCCGAGGGAGTAAGCTGGGCAATCTGTCCCCAATTGTTTGCGCCACCAGCATTGCGGTCAAAGAGATATACTGCTCCAGGATTAGGTGATGTTTGTTGACCACCCACCGCCGCCATGTCTCCTTCAATGTCCACATAAATTCCAAACAAATCATTTGCTGCCGGCTGATCTGGATAAAATTGGGCAACTTCACCCCAATTGTTGGAGCCACCAGCATTTCGTTCAAGTACATAGACAGATCCAGACTGTGAACCATTATTATCCTGGCCATCAGCCCCCGCAACTATCGTGTCACCGGCAATTGCAACCGCAAGACCAAACCTATCTAAAGCAGCGCCGTCTGAGGTTAGCACTTTTCTGACCTGCCCCCAATTATTTGGGCCACCGGCATTCCGTTCAAATACATAAACTGCTCCCGCATCAGAACCATTACTATTATCATCCCAACGGGCGCCCACAACGACCGTATCCCCGCTTATATCCGCTGTCCAGGCAAACCGATCCTCATACGCGCCATCTGCGGCTATAAGTTTGGCCACCTGTCCCCAATTATTTGGGCCACCGGCATTACGCTCGAATATATAAGCGGCGCCTGACTCATTAGCATTTCCATCGGCCACCGCGGCTCCTACAAGCAGTGTATCACCATCAATTGACAGGGAATTCCCAAAGCTATCCCTACCTGCACTATCAGAGGGGGTTATGATTTTTGTTAGACCCCAATTATTTGGCCCACCCAAGTGACGCTCATAGATGTACACTCGGCCAGGGATGTTGTTTGTTTCCCCTTGTGTTTGTCCTACAAAAAGCGTATCACCGTCAAGGAGTACAGAACGGCCGTACCGGCCATCCTCTAGCGCCGCTCCCTCAGGAGGGAGTAACTTTAATGTCTCCGTCACCTCGATAAAATTAACATCTTCAGGACTAACGAAAACCGACTCAGGCACCTCTAGCTGGGAACGAAACGCCAAGACCTCACGGCCGTAACCCAACATCACTCCTACACTCAAAAAGATACCTATTAGGAAAAATATGCGTTTGTACATGATTATGGAATCCCCTTTTTGATAAGCTACCTGACGCCAGACCCCGCAACAATGGCTGGTCCAATATGGCAACTTTCGTAACCAGCAAATTATGGGATGTAAACAATCCATAGAGAGGTGGCGCTCACCTGATCGCTAAACACATCACGGAAAACCACTGTCACCGTTTGTCCAGCCATAAAAACCATGGTCTGGCGTGGTAGCGGCACAATCTCCGGGTAAATGGTTTGCCCATCGGTCGAGAAGCGCTTCACAAATAGCTCCTGCCCATTCAAAACAAAGGCCAATTCGTCATCCACGCTGACCGGAGTAGGCTGATCTGGGTCAGCCGACAGAAAAAACTGACCCGTGGGCGGCAGATCGGCCGGTATGGGAATGGTCGCTGTAAAAAAGACCTCGCCCTGAAAGAGCGCCGGGCGTGGCGCAACACCAGCACTGATGAAAATTGGAAAGGCTGGCAGTGGCGGTGTGGGAGCCGGTCGCACGATCAAAGGCAAATAAAGGGCGAAGTGTGTTGGCGGGGGCGTCTCTTCATCGTTATCCAGAATAGTTACAGCAGCCAACATAGCTGCACCAGGAGTAGCATTGGTCAGATTAGCCAGCGAAACGGTAAAGGTCTCACTTCCTTCAACCTGCGAGTCGTCTGTAATGGACACGGTGAAGGTAGCCTGGGTAGTGCCAGGAGATAACGTGAGTGTACCGGATGTATAAGTGTAGTCGTTCCCCGCTACGGCCGTGCCATCGGTTGTCTCATAGGTCAGTGAAACAGGTTCCGGGTAAATATGGCTGAGCGTCACCGTAAAGACAACTTCGCCCACATCTTCGGGAACAACATATTGGTCACTGCTCAGGCTAATGAGGGGGAAGGCATCGTCATCTACGATCAGGACGGTGGCTTCGGCTGTATTACCTATCGTCGCGTGAACCGGATCGCTTAGTCCTACCGTGAATGTTTCATCTCCCTCAACAACGGTGTCATCCAGAATGGGCACAAAGATAGATGCCTCGGTCATACCGACGGTAAAGGTGAGAATGCCGGACACGGCCGTGTAATCCTCATCTGCCAGCGCCGTGCCGTCGGCCGTTTCATACACCACACTGACCGGTTCGAGATATGGATGATTCAAGGTAACAGTTAACACCGCCTGCCCACCATCCTCCAGAACGGTGTAGTCGGTGGCGCTCAAATTGATTTCAGGATAGGTATCATCGTCCAAAATGGTGATGGTGGCGTTTGTCATGCCCCCCAAGATAGCATAGACAGGATCGCTGAGTTCCAGGCTAAACATCTCGTCTGGTTCCACCAGTTGGTCATCCAGGATGGGCACGAGGATTTGCGCCTCTGTCGTCCCGGCAGTGAAGGTGAGAATACCGGACACGGTCGTGTAATCCTCCCCTGCCAGTGCCGTACCGTCGGCCGTTTCATAACCCACGCTCACGTCCAGAAACGGTTGGGTCGGAGAGAGTACGGCCGTTACCACCACCTGCCCAGCATCTTCATCCACCACATATTCGCTCGCGCTCAAGTTAATTTGGGGGATGATGACCTGGGTCACGGCCGTGCTGCTGTTATTGGTGGAGGTGATGTCGGTGCTGTTGGAAATGACGGCCGTGTTCACAATCGTCATCTCGCTCAATAACTCTGGGCTAATGATGCCCGTCACGGTGATAACACCGCCTGTACCGGGAGTCAGATCAGCCACCTCCCAAACAAAGGGTAGGCTACCTGTTGGCGTAATGACCGCGCCACTACTGGTAAAGGTCGAATTGACGATGACACCTGGAACAAGATCGGTGATAACGGTGCTAACAGCAACCCCAGGGCCAGCATTTGTAAAAGCGAGGGTGTAAGTGAGAGGTTGGCCAGGGAGCGCTGTGTTTGTATTGACCATTTTAGCCAATGACACATCAGAGCTGGCGCCAAAATTGGCTCCATGCACCGTTACAATTTCACCCGCGAATGCCTTACCTGGCGCAATTCTCGTCACTACGGGTGGACTATTGGCATCCAGGTGGTTGCCCACTTCAATATCGCCGAGAATCCAGGCGGGTGGCGCGCCTGCATTCCAGGCAGATTCCGTATCTCCCCAATAATTTTCTTCAGCCACAATAGACCTGGTCGTCTGATTCATCAGTGCATATGCGCCAGGTTCAAATCCAGAAAATACATTGTGTGAAATGACAGGAGTCACCGTACCAAACACATTGTCGTTATTATTGATAGCTATACCCTTTGGGGCCACACGAATGGTGTTATGCTGAATAATCGGTCTTAACCATAAGATCTGAGACCCATTTCCCCCATCTCGATCTAAAAATAAGTAAAGATTGGTTTCGTTGTTTTCAAAAAGGTTGTTTTCAATGAGGGGTTGGGCATCTGTTCTGTTCCCACCACCGGCAGCTAAGAGGAAATAACCATACACAGAATTGTTTATGATTGTATTGTTTCTGATCGTTGAAACATCATCAGCGCGACCGCCATCCCAGGAGTTAACATACATATAAATACCGGTGCCATTGCCTGTAATGGTGTTATTTTGAACAATAGCCTGACTGGTTGCCGTTCCAACTCCGGTGGACGTGGCCAGGTCAACTCCATAGGTTGTATTGTTTTGAATAAGATTGTGGCTGATATTCTCCTGTGTATTTGTTCCACTTGAGAAAATACGTTTACGAACCCCAGTATGGTTTTCCTCAATCAGACAATTACTTACTACGCCGCCGAGGTTGCCCCCAGTTTCATCATAGACATAGAAAGCTACACCGAAACGCGCATATTGGATAACGCAGCTTCTGATATAAGATTCTGTACTGTTTCGGCGAATGATGATGCCGCCCCAATCTTCGGGCACAGGCGTTGTTGCATTGGAGGTGAAATAGACAGGAGATTCCCCCGTCCCGGCTGCTACAAGCCTGCCGTGAATATGGATTTCAGTTTTATTTGACCATAACCCACTGGCCCGGTCGTCACTATTCGCTGCGAAGAAGACAGTGACTCCGGGAGTTATGGTAAGCGTGGCATTCGCAGCAACGGTTACATCTCCGGTCAGAAGGATGTTTTGATCCCAGGTTGTGTCAACATTGATCGGCCCGCTAAAGGAGACAGCCCAGCTACTGCCTATGCCTGATGTATTGGGTACGAAGTTATCACCCACGACAAATGGCGCCGGGTTGCTTATGCCGTCTGGCGTTTGCACAAACACATCGCCATCTACAACATTGGGCGGCACAACGGCCGTCAGCCGCACCGGCTCTAACAACGTTATTTCCCCTGTCAAACCATCTGGAAACCAGAGCAGGGTGGAAAACATTTGTGAAGATGATGTGGCCACAGACTGCCCGTCGGCACTTATCTCTGGCGTCAACATGGCTAATACAGCACGGCCGTAACCCAACAACACACCTACACTCAAAAAGATGCCCAGCAGAAAAAATATGCGTTTGTACATGATAGTTTGAATCCCCTGTTAATAAGCTAACTGACGCCTGACACTGCATGCCCCAGTCTCCGACAACTGGGCAAAATTTTACCGTTTTTTACCAGGTGGGGCAAAGTACGGTTGTCCTGGTTATCCGTAAACCGACTTCCGATTACGGATTACGGGTCACGGGTCACGAATTACGAACTACGGCCGTTCCGCCAACAACGCCTGCAACCGCGACACCACCATAGCAATGGCCACCTCGTTCATCCCCCCATTTGGCAAAATCACGTCGGCAAACCGTTTGCTTGGCTCCACAAACTTGATGTGCATCGGCCGTACCGTCTCCAGATATTGGGCAATCACCGAATCCAGCGAACGGCCGCGCTCCTGCATATCTCGCTGCAAACGGCGGATAAAACGCACATCGGCATCTGTATCCACAAACAGCTTGATGTCCATCAACTCCCGCAACTTCCGCCGCGTGAAAATCAAAATCCCATCTACCAGGATAATCGGGCAGGGTGACACCAACACCGTCTCCGCGGTACGCCGGTGCCGCGTAAAATCGTAGACCGGCACCGCCACCGACTCCCCGGCCAACAACTGCTTGATATGCTCGATGAGCAACTTGGTCTCCAACGAATTGGGATGGTCGTAATTCACTGCGGCCCGTTCCGCAAATGAGAGATCGGGACGATCTTTGTAGTAGGCATCATGGGGCAAGTAGGCGATCTGGGATTGGCCAACGGCCGTTAAAATTGTCCGCGCCACCGTCGTCTTACCCGATGCTGTCCCCCCCGCCACCCCAAACACCACCGGCTTCTTTTTACTCATATTCCACCTTCGCGCTCCTTTGCGTCTTCCGTAAAGTCCTTTGCGTCTTTCGCAAAGTCCTTCGCGTCCCTTCGCGGATCAGGAGATAAACAAAAAGGCCAGCCTAAAGCTGACCTTCATGCCAAGCCAGCTAAGGGAGTCGAACCCTTGACCTACGCATTACGAGTGCGTCGCTCTACCGACTGAGCTAAGCTGGCGTTGCGGGCAAAATTATAACAGTCACCCCCAACCCTGACAAACCGGTTGTCACAAACAGGTCATCCGTGATAAAACAGGCCAATCACACCAGCAAGGAAATCAACATGAGTACAGAACAAACCACGCCAGCGAATGCGCCCTTACCCGCCCACGTTCCCGGCATCCCTACCGAAACAACCGCCCAAAAAGAACAAAAACAGCGTGACGCCCGGCGACATGAAATAGAAAAAACAGCCAGCGTTGTTGGTCCAGATCGTATCATCCTCAACGGTGAAGACCTGTCCAAAATGGATCTAAGCGGCATCAACTTGAGTGGAGCCAGAATGAACGATGTCAATTTGAAAAAAGCAAACCTGCAAGGGGCACAACTGGAAGGCACGTCACTGGAACGGGCGCAGCTCATTCAAACTAACCTACAAGGGTCGTCAATGAAAAAAGCCAAATTGTTTATGGCCTCTCTGAAAAATGCTAACCTGGAAAACGCAGACCTCACCGAAGCGTACCTGGGCAAAGTCACTTTACAGGGCGCAAATTTACAGCAATGTAACTTCAGCAAGGCCCGGCTACATTTCACCGATTTACGCGGATGTGACCTGAGCAGCGCCAGCCTGACGGGCACAGATTTACGCGAAGCACGTTACAACAAACAAACTAAATGGCCGCCCGATTTTAAACTACCAGAACTGACAGGCGCTGTCCTGATAGATTAGCCATGAAACGAAGTCCGAAGTCGGACTTCGTTTCACCGATTACCGATTACCATCCCCCACGGCCACCGGATTCCCCGGCTGGCGGCTCCATTCGCTCCACGAACCAACGTAGAGACGGCCGTACCCCAACCCACTATGCGCCATCGCCAGGACATTGGCGCAGGCGCTCACGCCGGAACCGCAATAAAAAACAGCCTCATCTGGCGGCGTGCTCCTCAAAACCACCTCCAGTTTTGACCGCAGTTGATCAGGAGGTAGGTAACGGCCGTCCACTCCCCAATTCTCTTCATAAAAGTAACTAACTGCCCCCGGAATGTGCCCCGCTTTGGCATCAATCGGCTCGATCTCGCCGCGATAACGAGCCGGGCCGCGTGAATCCACCAGCAGCGGCACGCCGGGCACATCGGCCATTTGCACCAGCCAGCCGGTATGGGGCGCGCCGGCAAAGACGGCTGTTCGCCCCGTCGCCACATCCCGGCTTACCGGCAATCCGGCACTCTGCCACGCCGTCCAACCGCCATCCAGCACGGCCGTTGCCGCATGTCCCATATACTGCAACATCCACCATAACCGCGCCGCATACGCCCCATTGCTGGCGTCATAGACCACCACCTGCTTCCGTTCATCAATCCCCAACCGACCAAACAACGCCGTCATTGCTGCCGGGGTGGGCAAGGGGTGTCGCCCACGATCCGTCACCGGCGACCCGCTTAAATCCTCGTCCAGATGCGCATACAACGCCCCCGGAATGTGACCGGCGGCATATTGGCGGCGACCCGCTTCCGTATCTGCCAGTTCAAACCGGCAATCTACGATCACCCAGTTGGGATCAGACAAATGAGGCAGCAGAGATTCCGGGGAGATGAGGGTCGTGAACATGGGGATTCCTCAGGAGATATTGGGGTAGTGAGATATTGGGATACTGAATATCTCAATATCCTCATATCCCACTCTTACGGACCGGGCGTACTTGTCACCAGCGGTGGCGGTTCCGTGGGGGGAGGCGGCGGCGGAGTGTCGGTGGGCCAGGCCAGGGTGGGGGTGGCAGTGGGCACGGTGGGGGCGGGCGGTACGGCCGTGCCCGTTTCCGTGGGTGTGGGGGTGACGGTGGGCGCGTTGGGGTCTTCCAGGTAGGCAATGGCCCGTCGTTCTCCTTCGGCCAATACGCCGCCTTCTTCCAAACGCACCTGCCATTCATACCGCCCCGGTAACACCTGCAACCGGCTGCTGCCGGTAGTGAAAGCATCCGCCGTCAAGGTAACGGCGTAATACGTGCCGTGCGTGGGCTGGCTGAGTTCGGCAATGGGGAACGAGCCTTGTTGGGTGTGCAGATACAGCACAAAGCGTTGATTGCCCGTCAAGGCCATCGGCCAGTTCCAGGCATAGGTCACGGCCGTTGTCACCATCGCCTCGGTATTTTGGGCCGGCTCTTGCAGCCGTAGTACCGGGATGGGGCGTTCGGCAAATGGGCTGCCAAATTCGGCCGACCAGTACCAGACGTTGGGTGCGTTGTAATCGGCAAAATAACCCACACCCACATCGGCCGCCGCCTCGTTGAGCAAAATCGCCCGGTGGCCGGGGCTGTTTACCCAAAACTCCACCGCCTGCCGCGCCTCTTCAAAACCCCAGGCCGTCGTTTCCCCGGCATAACCGCCGCCGTAGCCATGCCAGATAAAACGTTCGGCCGGCACCGAGCCATCGGAACCGGTGTGGGCGGTATAGCCATAAGCCGCCATGTCGGCGGCGTGGTTTTGGGCAGCAGCGTTCAGCGGCGAGACGTTGGTTAACGGGGAACGGCCAAACTGCTGCCGCGCTTCGTTGATGTACAGGAATAACTGTTCCGTCGGCGGTGTGCCCGGTGTTATTTCTAATGGGGCCAGCGTAAACGGCTGCGCCAGTTCTACCGGCGGCAGGTCTAAACCGGCGAGTGGGTCTTCGCCAACGGCCGTCAACCCCTCCCCACCTCCATTGGCAATATAGGGCAGGTACAGTTGCAACAGACCGGGATCTACATGAATCCAGCGCCCCATCTGTGTGGCCCCAAATTCATTCACGGCAATCATGGTGATGTAGTAGTCGCCGGTGCGGGTGTAGAGGTGATTGATGGTCGTGCCTTCGTGGTAACGGCCGTCGCCCATATCCCACTCAAACCGCTGCACCGAGGCGTCGCCAATCCCTTGCACGCTAAACCACTGCCCGGCAGGGATGCTCTCCGGCGCAACCATGTCCGCCATCGGCGTCTGCCCCACCGTCACCGGCCAATAGGCGTCCGATTGGCCGTATTGATTCCACACCCGCAAATGTACCTGGTAGGTGCCCAGGCCATTGTATTGATGCTGGGGATTGGCTTCCGTGCTGGTGACGCCGTCGCCAAAGTCCCAGGCGTATTGCAGCGGCTGCACTCCACCGCTTTGGCTGATAAAGGTGACGGTTTGGCCCACGCCGGGTGTCATATCATCCAGCGTAAATTGGGCAGCGGGATGGGGCACAACGGTAAGGAGCCGGGTTTGCCCGGCCGTGCCAATGGGGTTGCTGGCCTGCAATTTCACTTCATACTGACCGGGCTGGGAGAAGAGAATGACGGGATCGATGACTTTGAGGACACGGCCGTCGCCCAAATCCCACTCCTGGCTAAACGGGCCAGAGCCGCTCAATTGGGCGCGTAGCTGGAAAGGCTGCCCCACCGACACTTGCGGTGGGCTGAGGATGTCGTTGATCTGCGGCGGAATACCAGCCCAAAACGGAGCGGTAATGGTTTCTTCGGCGTTGTTGAATTTGAGTACGGCCGTGACTGCCTGCTCCGGGTTTTGCACATCGGCCGTTTCCACCCGCAGCGGTAGGCTGATTTGGGCAATGTCACCCGGCGGTACCACCGGCAGCCAGATCAGGCTGCGGCTCTGCACATTCACCGTCACCCCCGCCGGTAGCAGCCCATCGGCCAGCGCCACCCCCGCCGGTAATTGGAAAACGACTTCGGGTGCGGCCGTTTGTGTGTCTACATTCGTCAGTATAGCTTGAAGCTGTAACGGCGTCCCCGGCTGGCTAAACGGTGGCGACAACGACACCTGCAACTGCAACGAATCGCTGACCTGCGCCAGCCCACTGACTACTAACACCTGGGCAGCCATCGGCTGCCGGCTGCTGGCCCAGATTCCCAGTCCCACCAGCAGCACCATTCCCACGGCGAGCAATCGAAAACGGCGTCTTATCACGCGGGCAGTTTATCAGAATCCCGGCAGGGGAACAAGCGAGGGGATAATGAGGTGAAGGGGAGATGGTAGATTACTATGCGGATACCCACAAATCATTCAAAACTACACCGTGTATCGTCTGTTCCAACTGTCCGGGAAAGTGAGATTATTCGCGTACACAAAACGAATAAGTTGTCCATGGTGTTGAACCTCATGTTCAAGGAGTCCAAAGGCAAGTTCAAGTTGGATATCGGCCAGGTTGGCAAAGTTGAGGTCGCATAAATCTTTGTGCGTCGCTTCCAGGGCAGCAAGTACAGATGCCTTTACACGCGGCGTTGTAAGGCTGCACGAAAATCCCTTCCAACCACCGGCTACAATCCCGCTGATATAACTTTCGCGTGCGCCAACGATACACCAGAGCTGACCCGCCATTCGGTTGGATGGTAATTTTGGTAAATCCAAACCCAGCGCAGTCTCATCAAGATGCGTGACCAGGTCATGTGTCAGCTTAAATGAGTGATCCAAATGAGCTTTTAGTTTCTGATTCACAATCATCCCAGCTGTTTCACCTCACCCTTTGAGAGAAGGGCCGTGGCTACATTTCTGCTTCGGCCTCAATCTGCTGTTTCACGGCCGTCAACTCTGCCATCTTCTCTTCACTTACCACCGGCAAGGGCAGGTGCAGTTCCTGAATCCGGGCGGTGATAATGTCGGCCACGCAAGCGCGCATGAACCATTTGTGGTCGGCCGGGATCACATACCAGGGGGCCGTCTCCGTACTTGTTGCCCGCAGCATCTCCTCATATGCCTGTTGGTATTCGTCCCAATACTGCCGTTCGTGGTAATCCCCTACGGCAAATTTCCACTGTTTCGCCGGGTCATTTAGCCGGTCTAAAAAGCGCTGCCGCTGCTCCTCTTTAGAGACGTTCAGGAAAAATTTGAGGACGAGCGTGTCCATATGGGACACCATCGTCTCAAACTCATTGATCTCCTGGTAGCGCGCCCGCCATACTTTGTCCAGGCTGGCATTGTGCAAACGTTGGGGCCGCCACTGACTATATAAAAAATTGGGATGCACCCGCACCACCAGCACCTCTTCGTAATAGGAACGGTTAAAAATGGCAATACGGCCGTGTTCCGGCAACTTCCGCATCGGCCGCATCAAAAAGTGGTGCTTGCGCTCCTCGTCCGTCGGCGCTCTAAAGCTGGTCACATCCACCCCCTGCGGATTCACGCCGGACATGACGTGTTTGATCGTGCCGTCCTTACCCGCGGCATCCAACGCCTGAAAGATGAGCAGCACCGCATACTGCCCACTGGCCCAGATGAGTTCCTGCGCCACTGCCAGTTCTGTCACGTCTTCCAGCAACGCCTCTTTCGCTTCCTTCTTGCTGGCAAACCCGGCCGTATACCCCGGATCATAATCCACCAACTTGATCTTCTTCCCCGGCGGCACGATAAACGGTGCATGATCCAGACGATGTTTTTCAGCCATACCAAACCTCCCTCTCCATGTTCGTAGTAGGCAATTTATTGCCTACTTGCGGCGATAAATCGCCTACTACAAACGGTTATTTCTTCTTCGACGGAAAGCGCGTCAGCACGGTGGCGGCGTCCGGCATGGGCAGCTTTGCGCCGGGTTTGATCTCTTTCGGCAGTGGGATTTCCCGTTTGCCGCCGCCCAACTGGTAAAGCCAAACGGCCGTGCCCGGCGCACTCATCGCCACCGGGACTAACGCCTGCCCCGACAGATAGCCCTCGCTGTCCAATGAACAACTTGTGACAGTGCCCACCACTTTGCCCCGCGCATCCAGCACCGGGTCGCCGCTGTCTGGGCGGCGCACCCCCTTCTCATTCATACGGAAACGGGCCACCACGTGTTGGCGTGTCGCTTCATGGGCAATAAAGGCCGCCCGCCCTACAAAAAACGGCTTCCACAGCTTCACATAGCTGCCAAAACCGGCATCCGCCGGGTTCAGCCCCAGGTCACCCACAAGTTCATGGCCGTAAAGCGGCAGCCCCGCCTCTGTGCGCAGACTGTCCCGCGCCGCCAGACCACAAGGCTTCACGCCCCACGGCTCACCCATCTGCAAAATGGCCTCCCACAACTGCGGCGCTTTGTCAGGATGCACAAACAGTTCATAGGCCACCCGCTCGCCGGTATAGCCGGTGCGAGAAATGATGGCGTCCATACCCGCCAGAGTGCCCTGAGTCAGACGTGCCCAGCCCAACCCCTTGATGCGCTTTTTCAGTTCGGCGTCATCGGCCAGCGCCAGCAGCACATCCAGCGATTTGGGGCCTTGCAGGGGCACATCCACGCGCTGTTCGTCGCCCCACTGCGGGTCACGCAGGTTGCGCAGGGTGACGGGATGTTGGATGCGGGCATACGGCCGTGCGGCGTCAATCATTACCCGGCCTTCATTTACGGCCGTCAACCACGCCCAATTCTTGTCGTTATTCGAGGCATTCACCACCAGCATAAAATGCTCGGCCCCCAGCCGATACACCAGCAAATCATCAATCACTGCACCATCGGGCAGCAGCAGGTAGGTGTAATGGGACTCGCCCACCGCCAATGTACTGACATCATTTGTCATCACCGTATTCAAAAACTCAACCACATGCGACCCGGCGGCGTCAAACACACCCATATGGGTGGCATCAAAGAGACCGGCAGCGGTACGCACGGCCGCGTGCTCCTCTCCCACCGACGTTTCATACCGCACCGGCATCTCATATCCGGCAAAGGGCACAATACGGCCGCCCAACTTCACATGCGTCTCGTACAGCGTGGTGCGCTTCAAGGGTGGGTCGGCCGGTTCCTCCCAGGTGAATGCGGGCAGCGGTTCGCCGCCCGTGCGGTTCGCTATGCCTACAAAAAACGGCTTGCTGTCAGCAAAGGGGGCTACGCCAGCCACGCTGCGCGACTGATGCGCCTTTGCTACCGGCTCAGTCAGTTCATCCTCCGGTGCGAACGGCAGCCGGAATACGGCTACCGGCCCATCCAATTTGGCGTACAAATCGCCAAAATCCACGTACCCATCAGACAGTGCCGCCAACCAATCCCAGGCCAGAATCGCCACTGCCTCATCATCCAGTTGCAGGTGGTAGGTATCCTCAGTCAGACGATACAGCACGGCATCGTGATCCAGGCCAGGGCCAAAAATATGCGTCGGTTGCGAGGCACCCACCGCCAGCCCGGACACATCGCTGGTAAGCGCATGGTTGAGTAGTTGTGGCGCGGCTGCGCCGCGAATTTCGACGACCGTGCCGATTAACGGCCGTCCGCCCACTCCTCTCAGCTCTTGCACTATCGCCCGCCCTTTTTGCAACGCAGCAAAATCCACCTTCGCCCGCAGTTGCGTTTTGCCACCCATGGCCAGGTAACTGAACGGCTTGCACCCCTTCAGCACCGTGGCAATTGCCTCTGCCAGCCGGTCAACTTCCGCGTCGCCAAACCCAAGCTGGCTGATCCACACCGTGCCTATGCGCAGGCCAGTGGGGTTCAACGCGCCCACATCCCCCGGAATGGTGTTCCGGTTCAACACAATTCCCGCCAGATCCAAAATCCGCGCCGCCATATCGGCCGAGAGATGGACCCCGTTGTGGGTCACGCTTTTCGTATCTACCAGTAACAAATGGGTCTCGGAGCCGCCACCGACAATGCGGAAACCATGTTCGGCCAGCTTTTGCGCCAGCCGCTGCGCGTTGTCCACAATACGCTGCTGCAAGGTGCGGAACTGCTCCGTTTGCGCCAGTTTCAAGGCCACGCCCAGCGCGGCAATGGTGTTCAGGTGTGGCCCACCCTGCTCGCCGGGGAAAACAGCGCGGTCAATTTTCGGGGCCAAATCCTTGCGATGAGTCAAAATCATCGCCCCACGCGGCCCGCACAGGCTCTTGTGTGTGGTGGTCATCACCACATCGGCAATGCCTATAGGCGACGGATGCACCCCCGCCGCTACCAGCCCGGAGATGTGCGAAATATCCGCCAGCAAGTACGCACCCACCTTGTCACAAATCGCCCGGAAACGCGCCCAATCCACGATCATGGGGTACGCCGAAAACCCGGCGACGATGATTTGTGGTTTTGTTTCCAGAGCGCGGCGCTCGATGTCATCGTAGTCCAGCAGTTCGGTGTGGGGGTCTACAAAGTATTGCACGCCATTGTAATGTTTGCCGGAGCGGTTGATTTTGGTGCCATGTGACAAATGTCCACCGTCGTTCAAATTCAGCCCCATGATGGTGTCGCCGGGCAGCAAAAGGGCGGTGTAAACGGCGCTGTTGGCGGGTGCGCCGCTGAGCGGCTGCACATTGACGTACAGGTTGTCGGCGCTCACGCCATTGGCAGCAAATAGTTCGGCGGCGCGGCGGCGGGTGAGCGCTTCCAGCAAATCGGCGTATTCCACCCCTTTGTAATAACGGGGGTCGCTGTAACGGCGATAGTGCGCCAGTTCTAGCGGCACATCCATGATCTCCGCTTCACGCTGGCAGCGGCTCTCTTCGCGAGGGTAGCCTTCGGCGTAAATGTTGGCAAAGGTGCTGCTCACGGCCGTGCGCACCGCATCCGGCGCGGCGCTCTCACTGGCAATCAGGATGATGGTACTCTCCTGCCGCCGGTCTTCTGCTTCTAAAATGTGGTTCAGTTCTGGGTCTAGCTCTTCGAGGTCACCTCGAAAAATAAAATCTGGGGACATGATATTTTCTCCGTTGGTAAATTTGACGCAGAGGCGCGGAGATGCAGAGATGGGAACAGGTCGCGCCGAAAGTTGTCAGATTTTAACAGGAATCGGAGGGACTGCACGAATAGGACAAACAGAAACCCGGTTTCTAGGGAAAACCCGGTATCTTATCTATTTGATCTCAAAACTGTGGGTCAGGTTAGTCACGCAGCGGATGGTGGCGGCAACGGAGCAGTATTTTTCCTCGGACAGGGCGATGGCGCGTTCCACTTTTTGTGGGTCTAGCTCTTTCCCTTCCACAATGTAATGGAGATGAATGTCGGTGAACATGTATGGTGGGTCTGCCAACTGTTTGCCCTCCACCTGTACATAGAGGTTGGTCAGCTTTTGCCGCTGCCGCTCCAGAATCATCACCACATCATGCGAGGAACAGGAGGCCAGGCTCAATAGTAGCAGGTCAGACGGTTTGACCGCCTTCCACTCCTGCCATTCCGGGTCATCATCCGGCCAGGAACCGGCCATAATGACGTGACCGAAGGAGTCACGGCCGTAAAACAACTTGCTCTCTGGTCCCGCCCATTTCAAGGCTACATTACTCATGATTGAACTCTCAAGTCAGTAAGCAGTGAGCAGTCTGCTTACTGCTTACCGCCCACTGCTTACTGATCACACCCGCCTTCTCCCACCGGCAGCGCCGTGCCGGTGGTGGCGTCTATACATTGGCAAAAACTGACATTTTGGTTTGGGCCACGGCCTTCCCACAGCAGGTACGTAACGCTGGTTTTGGCACAGGTAGGTTGGCCGGGCAACGGCCGTGTCCACTCCACCCCCATGCCATCCGCATTCTCCTCCTGCACCATAAAAAAGCGCAGATGATTACGCGGATTGTTACCCACCTCAATCTGCCCATTCATCGCCAGTACAAAGGCAAAGGTGGGGAAACACATCACCATGACCCAGATGAAGATAAAAAGCAAATAGCCAAACCGCCGCAGCCATTTTTTCATAATGAGCAGTGAACAGTGGGCAGTTAGCAGTGAGCGGTAAGGAGTGAGCAACCTACTGCTCACCGCTCACTGCTCACCGCTAACTATTTACTCCTCCCCATTCATCGCCTTCACATACAACTCGGTGGTGTACGCTTTCACCATACGGCGTGTACTGAAAAGCGGTGCATTCGAACGAATGGTTTCGCGCATAATTTCTACCCAACCCCGCGGAATCCCGTCCCGATCCCGGCTGTAATAGAGGGGCACAATCTCATCTTCTAACAACTGGTAGAGCGCATTGGCGTCAAACTCATCTTGGGCGTGTTCGTTGTCAAACTCCCGCTCATCGCCAATGGCCCAACCGTTGGCCCCGTTGTACCCTTCCACCCACCAGCCATCCAGAATGCTCAGGTTGGGGATGCCGTTTAGGGCAGTTTTCATGCCGCTGGTGCCGCTGGCCTCGCGGGGGCGGCGGGGATTGTTCAACCACACATCCACCCCTTGCGTCAGGTAGCGGGCCATGTGCATGTCATAATCCTCAATAAAGGCCACCCGGCCGCCAAGCTGGTTATGTTTCGCCAGATTATACACTTGCTGAATGAGCGCCTTGCCCGGCTCATCGGCGGGATGGGCCTTACCGGCGAACACCAACTGCACCGGGCGGTGGGTGTTTAGCAACAGCCGCTGCAACCGTTCCAGATCGCGGAAAATGAGAGCCGCCCGTTTGTAAGTAGCAAAACGGCGGGCAAACCCAATGGTGAGTGCTTCAGGATCAAGCAAGGTGCCACCGGTTAAAACCTGTGTGGGGTCGTTGGCGCCGCTGACCCAGCGCCGCCGCACCAAATGGCGGAAGTAGTTGAGCATTTTCAGCTTGAGATGCTGGTGTAGCTGCCACAGTTCTTCATCAGGCACATCGGCCAGACGTTTCCAGATGGCCGGGTCGTCATGATGTTCGCGCCAGTTGGCGTCCAGGTACTTGTCTAGCAGGTGGCTCAATTCGCTGGAAATCCAGGTAGGCAGATGAACGCCATTGGTGATGGAGGTGATGGGCACATCCTTAGTAGCTTTATCCGGCCACACTTCCTGCCACATATCGCGGGAGACACGGCCGTGCAGCGCACTCACCCCATTACTCTGCCCCGCTTGCCGCAAGGCAAACACCGTCATATTAAAGGCCATGCCCCAGGGTTCCTGATGACCACCCAGGCTTAAAAACTGCTCCCGGCTAATCCCCATCTCATCCCAGAAGCCGTGGAAGTATTGTTCCACCATATGCAGACCAAAGGCATCGTGTCCGGCCGGTACGGGCGTGTGCGTAGTGAAAACAGTTTGTGCCCGTACCTTTTGGCTGGCTTTTTCAAAGCTGTCACCCTGGGTCACATATTCCCGAATGAGTTCCAGAATCAAAAAGGCGGAATGTCCCTCATTCATGTGCCACACCGTCGGTTGTATTCCCAGCCGGCGCAGTAGGCGCACACCACCAACACCTAACAACATTTCTTGGCGAATACGAGTTTCACTATCACCCGCATACAGCCGGGCCGACAGTTCCCGATCCCAGGGGTCGTTTTCGTCCACATCTGTATCCAGCATGTAGAGCGGATTGCGCCCCACCTGAACATACCAGACACGAGCATACACCTGGCGGCCGGCCAGATTAACACCAATTTTTAATACCTGCCCCTGTTCATCTGTGACTACCTGGAGCGGTGCGGTACTCATGTCAAGTTGGTGGTAGATGGCTTCTTGCCAGCCATGCGAGGGGATGCGCTGCCGGAAATAGCCCTGCGGGTACATGAAGCCTACACCGACAAAGGGCAGGCCCAGATCGCTGGCTTCTTTGGCATGGTCGCCTGAAAGAATGCCTAAACCGCCGGAATAAATGGGCAATGAACTGTGCAGCCCAAATTCAAAGGAAAAATAGGCGATTGTTTTGTCTTTTAGTTCTGGGTATGTGGTGTGAAACCAGGAATTGCCATTCTGCATCTCCCGGTCATAGAGGATCATTACTTTTTCATAAGCGCGAATGTAGGCGCTGTCATGGGCTACTTCTTGCAGGCGCGTCGGGCTGATTTCTTGCAGCATCTGCACCGGATTGTGCAGGGTACGCCGCCAGAGAGGGTAATCCAGACGACGGAACAATTCACGGGCATCAGTATTCCAACTCCACCAAAGATTGTAAGCCAATTCATCCAGACGTTGAATCTTGGTGGGTAGTTTGTCACGTAATGGGGTCATTTTAATTTCCCTTTTCTTATTGGTTTTGGGTTGATATTATTGCACCTCCAACTATATGGTTGATGCATCAACCAGTTGCTATCGGGTATTATAGCTGTTCCAATGGTGGGGATCAATCAATCGGAGGGGAGGTAAATGGAGTCTGGGGGGGTGACGGCCGTTGACTATGCCCAATCACCATTTCCACCATCTGGCGCACGCACCAGTCGAACTGTTCGGCCGTCATCAATTGGCGATCAACGTCTGGGGCTGGGTTGCTACCGGCAATCACATAAACCTCAGTTCCTTTGACCACAAATTCCACCATATTCACGTCATACTGGTATCGTCGGGTAATGAGTCTGGCGCTTTCGGCCAACTGTTGGCCCCACCCCTCTTCTTTTGACAGAATACCCGGTAAATAAGCGCCGCTGGCCTGGGAGTAACGCAAAATCATCACCGCTTCCTGGCCAATAACAAAGGCGTGCAAATGGTCATGGGAGTCGATGATCTGCTGCAAAATAGTGGTGCGTGATCCACTTTCGTCATACCGCTGGATCAATTCATCTACATTATGCACACGAGCCGCAAACTGGCGACCACCGCTGTGAATGTCTTTGAAGATGGCGGGAACACCAACATACTCAATGATTGCTTCCCAATCCATGGGGTATTGCAGGTTGCGGAAAGTGTCCGGCGACGTTTCACATTCCACCTGTTTATTGGGCAACACCACGGTGCGTGGGCTTTTGAGGCCAAGCTGGTTGATCACGGCCGTGCCCAAAAACTTGCTGTCCACATCCCACAGGAAGGGATTATTAATAACGGTCACGCCCTGCATGGCGGCGTGTTTCACATAGGCGCGGTAGTATGGGATTTTGTGCGACATCCGGTCCACAATGACGACATATTCCACCGGCTCGGCCATTTTCGTGCCGCCCAACTTGACAAATTCGGCGGTGATATTGGTAGCACTGTTGTTCACGGCCGTCATAAACGCTTCCGGCCAATCATACTCCACGCCGACAATCAGACCTATTTTCATGTGCTCGTTTTGGCTCATGTGTGCTTCCATCCTCCAATGCTCAAGGTTCAGTGGGTAAGGCGGATGATACCTCATTCAAGAGCGGTAGACTACTTGAATCGGTACCCCTTATCCGTAATCCGTTGTCCGTTATCCGTCATCAGCTTACGGGTTATGGCTTACGAATTACAGCTTAGAGGTTACGGCTCACGGGTTACGGATTACGGTAGGCGCTCACGCCGCAATTTGCTATAGTCTGCTTATGGAAACAGACATGGAGCAACCCACCAATATCCTACAAACGGCGGTTAGCGATACGGCCGTTTCCTTTAACATGTGGCGCACCTTGCGGCTGAGTTCTTTTCAAATTGGCTCAGCTACGGCCGACATCCTCACCGCCAGTGTCTGGAACCGGGTGATGATTGCCGAGCTGGGTATGCCCGCCACCTGGGTAGGACTATTGCTGGCGCTGCAATACCTGCTTATGCCCATCAGCTTTTGGGCCGGGCACCGCTCTGACACGCGGCCGTTGTGGGGACGGCGGCGCATCTCATACATCTGGTTAGGGCGTGGATTGGTAGTCCTTTCTTTCCCCCTGTTGGGCATGAGTATCAACCTGTTTGAAGGTGGGGAGATGACCACCGGCTGGTCGGTGGCACTCGTTTGCTTTTTGCTCTTTGGTATGGGCAAACTCTTTTCCGGCAGCGTCTATCTGGCACTGGTACGTGAATCAGCACCTCCGAATAAACAAGGGATCGCTATCGGCATTGCAGAAACGGTACTGATCGCCTTCTTTCCCATCATGGCCATTGCTTACGGCCGTTGGATGGAGGACTATGATCCCCGCACGTTTGCCACGATGATTGGGTTCACGGCCGTTTACTGTGCCTTCTGGTGGTTCTTTGCCACCATCAAAAGTGAACACACCCTGACCGTGCCCACCGTTGCCAGCCGCAGCGGTGGTTGGGGGGAGACGGTGGGCAAATTTAAGGATGTATGGGCCGACGGCCGTGTGCGCCGCTTTTTCCTCTTCCTTTTTGTCGCCACTTTTGCCGCCTGGATGCAAGATAACATCCTGGAACCTTTCGGCGCGAATGTCTTCGGCCTGCCCACCGGCCAAACCACTCGTTTCACCGGTTACTGGGGCGGCGCTACCCTCTTTATCCTCATTCTTTCCTTTATTATGTGGCGCAAACGTCACCCGGAAACGTTATCCAGCTTCGCCAAAGTGGGATTGGGTATCATGGTTGCCGGAATGTTGCTGTTGGCGCTAACTTCAGTCGGCGAGCAACGGCATCTGTTAGAGATGTCGCTGCTCGTCTTTGGCGGTGGTTTTGGCCTGTACACTTTTGGCGGCGTCAGCCTCATGGCGGCTATGTCACCGCATAAAGATGCCGGAGCTTACCTGGGGTTGTGGACGGTGTGCATTCTTGTGTCCAAAGGATTGGGTACTTTTACCGGGGGTCTCTTGCGTGATCTGTTCCATCTGGGCTTCAACTGGTCGTTTGCTACCAGTTATGGCCTCATTTTTGCCATCGCCGCTGTGGGGCTGGTCATGGCCGCGGCGCTCTTGCACGGCCGTCAGGTCATCTCCTTCGTTCAGGATAACAAGTAGCGATCCACTCACCTACCCACCCACGCCAAAACAGGTAAAATTGGGTAACGATTATTTCAATCGGTGCAATCTGCGTAATCTTTGATTATGCTTGAAGGAGAAACCATGCGAACCCCAATCATTGCCGGTAACTGGAAAATGAACAAAACGGCCGAACAAGCCGTCACCTTCGTCCGCGAAATCCGCCACGCCCTGCAAAATATCAAAGGCATAGACCGTGTCGTCTGCCCCCCCTTCCTGGCGATTCCTGCCGTTTATGAAGCGCTGCAAGCCACCGACATCGGCGTCGGCGCGCAAAATATGTATTTCGCCGAAAAAGGAGCCTACACTGGCGAAATTGCGCCCGATATGCTCACTCCCTTCTGCCAATATGTCATTCTAGGCCATTCCGAACGGCGCGCCCTCTTTGGTGAAACGGACGAAGGTGTGAACAAAAAGGTACATGCCGCCCTGACGCATGGCCTGACGCCCATCATCTGTGTGGGGGAAAGTCTGGAACAGAATGAAGGGGGCAAGACACACGTGTTTGTCAGTGGGCAGGTGAAAGCAGCGTTGGCGGGATTGACGGCCGTACAAATCTCCACCTGCGTCATCGCCTACGAACCCATTTGGGCCATCGGCACGGGCAAATCGGCCAGCGCCGCCGAAGCCGGCAGCATCATTGGCCTCAGTGTGCGTGGTGCATTGGCCGAACTGTTCGGCGAAGCCGCCGCCCAACAGGTGCGCATCCAATACGGCGGCAGTGTGACCACCGACAACATCACCGACTACATGGCTCACCCGGATATTGACGGCGCTCTCGTCGGCGGCGCCAGCCTGAAAGCGGACTTTGTGGATTTGGTGCGTAATGCAGCAAAATGATCAATGGTCAATAGTCAACGATCAATGAAATGCGATCATTGACCATTGACCATTAACAATTGACCATTGATGAACGACTCCCTCATGCCTTTCTTCTGGGTTTTAGTTACATTACCCATGTTGCTGGTGATGCAGCGCTGGATCCACCAGCATTTGCATGGCATTGCCTATCTGCTCATGGAGCAACCAGGGCGGGCGGTGGTGTTGTATGCCATCATTCTGCTGCCCGGCGTTTTTTTGCATGAGGCCAGCCATTGGTTGGCAGCTACGTTGTTGGGGGTGCGTACCGGCACGTTTTCCGTCATCCCTCGCCAGCAGCCGGACGGTAGCATCCAACTGGGTTATGTGGAGTATTACAAAAGCCGTTCGTTGGACCCGGTGCGGGAAAGTATTATCGGGGGCGCGCCGTTGATTGCGGGCACGGCCGTTATCCTGCTCATCAGCTACCACATTTTCAACTACGTTCAATTGGCCGCCCTGGTGCAAACCGGTGAAGTCCGCGCCCTGACCATTGCCCTGGAACAACTGCTACGCACCCCCGACTTTTTCCTCTGGCTCTACCTCATTTTTGCCGTCGCCACGGCTATGATGCCCAGCCCATCTGACCGCCGCGCCTGGCCCGCTTTTGCCATTGCCCTGGTGATCTTCGCCCTCATCCTCAGCTTCTTGGGGTTGTTTGATGTCGTCGCCACCAGTCTGGCCCGGCCAGCCGCCGTGATGTTCGGCTATCTGGGACTGGCGTTTTCACTGGCCATCGGCGTAGACCTCTTTTTTATGGTCATCATTGCCTTCCTGGAATGGCTCTTCAGCCGGTTGAAAGGCGTTTCGGTGATGTATAACCAGGCGCCTGAAGCATAAAATTAAGAGACTGGGAGATTAGAGACTATCAATCTCCCAATCTCTAATCTCCTTCCCCATGCTCTCCATCCTCATCACCACCTACCGGGAAGCGCACACCATTGGCCGGGCGCTGGATGCTTTTCTGCCACAACTGCCCGCCGAGGGCGAGATCGTGGTGGTGTGCCCGGATGCGGAGACTACGACCGTCATCCAACAATACGCCACCCGCTACCCCCACATCCGCCACATCCCCGACCCTGGGGAGGGCAAACCCACTGCCCTGAACATCGGCCTGCAAACCGCTCGCGGCGACCTGATTGTTTTTAGTGATGGTGATGTGGTGGTGGGGGAGCAGGCGTTGGCCCCGTTGCTGGCTCCCTTTACCAACCCGCAGGTGGGTGCCGTTACCGGGCGGCCGGTCAGCATTTCCCCGCGTGATAACAAACTGGGTTATTGGTCACACCTGTTGGTCGAGGGAGCGCACCGGGCACGGCTGGCGCGGGATGCCGCCGGGCAATTTTTGCTTTGCTCCGGCTACCTCTTCGCCGCCCGGAAATCGCTCATTCCCTCTTTGCCTGCCAATGCGCTGGCGGAAGACGCCGTCATCTCCCACCGCATTGCGGAACAGGGTTATGCCATCCGTTACGCGCCGGCCGCCGAAGTCTATGTGAAATATCCCACCACCTACGCGGACTGGCGGCGGCAAAAGACACGCTCGGCTGGGGGCTACGCACAGGATTATGTGCGCCGCTCCCCCTACCAGATGCGCTCGGCGCGACGTGAGGTGCAGCATGGCTTCTGGCACGCGCTTACTTTTGCTCAGACGCCGCGTGAATTGTGGTGGACGCTGCAATTGTTTGCCGCCCGGCTGCATTTGTGGGGGTCGGTGTGGTGGCAGGTGCGGGTGCGCCAACGGCCGTTGCCCGATCTCTGGCAGCGCGTGGAAAGCACCAAATAAAAACGCGGCCAAATGGATTTCACCCATTTGGCCGCATTTGCTACCGTTACTATTGAGAATGAGAAGTTTAAGCGGCGGACACTTCGGCGTCTTCGGGGGATTTTTCGATGGGGGCCTGTTCTACGCGCACCACGCGAATGGTGCAATCTGTCACCAGCGCCGCAATAAGGGCTACCACTGCCAGCCACCCCATGCCGATGAACCCTAACACGGCAATACCACCCACGCCCACCGGCAGAGGTACTTTGAAGTGGACGTTGTGCTTTTCGTTGATGATTTCCACGTGGCGCACGGAAGATTCTTTGACCAATTTCTTAACCGTGCCGACCAGTTCTTCACCAGCCACAACAAACTCTTCCGTCCAAGAATTTTTCTCTTCGCCGGTTTCTTCTTTCACTTCATCTTCATCAATCTTGATTCTTTCTTCGTTACTCATAGCTACATGCTCCTATTTTGAGATTGGAGATTAGGGATTAGAGATTGAATGCAGCCACAATCTCCAATCGCCAATCTCTAATCTCCCTAGATTATGCCCACCAATACGGGGTAACGGCCGTCCGGTTGCAAATGCCCGGCAAACCCACTGAATTACGGTAGGGTATTCACCTTCAGATTATCAAACGCGCCGGTAATGCCCTGATTTTGCAGGCCAACTGTGCCCCGCCGCACGGTGGTGCTGGCGATCAGCCGGGTGTCTGGGTAGCCGATGATTTCGCAGGTGAGAGCAGAACCGACGGCCGTCACCCGCAGCCGGTACGCTGCTCCGGTGATGTAGTGGAAGGAGGTACTTACCAACTGACCTTCCGGCGTTACCAGTTCTAACTGGCGCTGCCCGCTGGCGCGGGTTCCCAGGCGACACTGCCCACCGTACCCATTTTCCTGATAGCGGAACAACAGCCCGGCGCTGGAAGGGGCCACCGTGCCCGACGCGGTTACGTCGGCTTCCAGGTGATAATCGGCCCATTGGTAGCCACGGCCGTACACCGCCTCTGACCGCGCGTCCGCCCGTGTATTGGTGCCGTAATAGATACCGTTTTGCACATCCCAACCGTCGCTGAAGATGTGCCAATCGGGTAGGGCACGGCCGTCAAACGATTGACTGTAGAGATACCCGGCGGGCACAATCGGCGGTTCCACCACCTGATTCACGCGATAAGCGGCGATCATGTGCGGTACGGCCGTGCTGCCCGGCGGTGAAAACGGCCACACATGACCCATCGCCATCCCAGCGGCAAAAAAGGCGAAGTTAACCGCACCACACAGCATTACCAGTGTAGTCGCTGTTAATAAAAGCAAAAACATCAACCGGCGCCGCTTGTAGCGACCGTATTTCAAATTATAGATTTCTGTTTCGGGGGATTTGTCCATCTCGACGTTCTCCTATGGGTCACGGCCGTATAAGGGTTTGTGACGGCCTTTGTACCTCTACATGTCTGAAAAACGTCAGGGGGTTCTTAAAGGTTCCCAACCATCCAACCGTGGGAACAAAAAGCGCCGCTGCTCATGGTATTAGTGAGCAGCGGCGCTTCAAAACAGTTATTGCGTGGACAACTACTTCATCACCATCTCAAATTGCACGGGGCGGAATTTGTACCCGTAGACAATCATACCTTCGTCGCCGTCGGTGCGCAGCTTGCGCGTGACCATTTCCACGGGCATCCCAATATACATTTCATCTTCATCCATATCGGTCAACTGCGCCGTAACCAATGGCCCTTCCTCCAATTTGACCAACGCCACACTGTAAGGCGTATTGTGTTCAAACCCGGCGGGGGCATCGTAGATGGTGGTGTATGAATAGATTTCACCCAGGCCGGTGAAGGTATACAACTCTTTAGCCGGGGCTTCACATTCCAAACAAACATCACGCGGTGGGAATAACTTAACGCCGCAGTTATCGCAGGTCTCCCCTACTAATTTGTAACGCTGTCCTTGTAAACGCCAATGACGTGAGACTTCCATTTTTATATCCTCCGGTTTTTTATCTCCGGTTCTAGTGGGTTATTAAAACCAAAATTTCCTGTTCGTAATTATCTACGGAAACCCTATCATCTACTGCCAGTGTCGCTCGTATCGCTGTCAAAAGCTGTCAGGAATGGGGATACAGGTATATCCGGGGTACCAATATGGGTCACGGCCGTAACAAATCCACACCCAATGCAGTATTTTGCCCCCCTTCTGCGATACCATTAGCAAATCAACACAAACCGGTGTGCAGCAACATGTATTTGTTAGAAAAAGAAAAAAAACTCGTCACACAAGCTAAAAAAGGTAACCGGCAGGCAATGGCACAACTGTATGATGGCCTGTTTCCCGGCGTATATGCCTACACACGCCTGCGTCTGCCCACCACAGCCGATGCCGAAGACGTTGTCTCCGAAACATTCCTCGCCGTCGTCAACTGCCTACCCGATTTCCAATGGGAACATTCCGGCTCATTCCGCGCCTGGGTCTTCCAGATCGCTCGCAACCACGTCGCCAATTTTTACCGGCGCAAGGAACCAAACGTCACCATCCCCCTCGCTGAAGCTCCAGACGCATCCCTTACCCAACCATCCACGCCCGAAGACACCTTCATCCAGACAGAACGCAAACATTACCTGCTATCCACCATCCGCCACCTAAGCCCCCGTCGTCAGGAAGTCCTCCTCTTGCGTTACTTCGGCGGCTTGCGAAACAACGAAATTGCCCTGGCGCTATCGCTCGACGAAAGAACCGTCTCCGCACATCTCAGCCGGGCATTAGCCGAATTACAATCCATCCTCGACAAAAATCAGGAGATTACTAAACCATGAACCAACAGAATTATCACAAATTAGAAGAAATGCTAAACGAAGTAAGCCCCCAGGCCAACCATGAATTCTACCTGGCACTGCGGCAACAAGTGCTGGACACACCGATAAACCAAAACGCCACTTCCTCTCGTAAATTCAGGCTCTTTGACCGCTTCCCGCTGTGGCAGCCGGTAGCCGGGGCAGCTTTACTTCTGTTGCTCATCTTATTCTTCACGCCCCTCGGCCAGATAGTGGCGCAACAGGTCTTACGCCTGGGTGTGTTTTTCGTCACCACCAATCCCGCCCCGGCCGAAGAACATATAACCAATCCCCCATCTGAGGCAGATACTTACACATTGACGACCAGAGCCAGTCAACTACAGGAAGCAAGTGCCCTGGCCGGTTTCCCCGTCTACTACCCCGCCTACCTGCCCACCGGCTACACACCCGACACCACCCCCCCGCTCCAACTGGTGACAAATTCGCAAGGCACAATCGTTTCCGCCGAAGCCATGTTCCACAGCGCTGATGGTGAATACATCCTCTACTACGCCCAACACCCGTTCCCGCCAGATACCGAACTATCCGACATGCCCCTCAACATAGGCGCAGCCACCGCCGAACCCACCACCGTACTGGGCAATGAGGCTCTGTGGTTAACAAACTACGCCTGGGGAACCGCGCCGGACAGCGCCGGTAATTTACAAACAGTGCTCTACCATGTGCTAATCTGGACGCTCCCCGCCACAGATGGAGGCAAATTCTATTTCTGGTTGGGCAGTGGAGAGGAACTGGCTCTAACGGAGATGCTCCGCATCGCCGAATCAATGGCGACCGAATAAACACAAAGAGAGTGGGGATGCGGCCATCGCTAGGATGCAGACATCCCCACTCTCTATCTCTATCGTAACAATGTATATGGGTACTAAAGGCTCAAGATGTGGGTCACGGCCGTAGCCCCCGTACCCCCCAAATTCTGCGCCATGCCAATTTTGGCGTCAGGCACCTGGCACGCTTCCGCCTGCCCACGCAGTTGTCGCGCTACTTCCACCACCTGATATACGCCCGTGGCCCCACCGGGATTGCCGCGTGCTTTCAGGCCGCCAAAGGTACTGATGGGCACACGGCCGTTACGCCCAATCTGCCCATCCCGCGCCAACTGCCAGCCTTCACCCGGCGCCGCAAAACCGGCCGCTTCCAACGACAGCGCCGCCAGCACCGTAAATGCATCATGCAATTCAAACAAATCAATATCATCCGGCGTCACGCCGGCCATGGCCATCGCTTTTTGGGCGCTGCGTTCCGCCGCCCCCAGCCATAGCGGGTTCTTGCGGTCATGCAGCGCCAGCGTGTCCGTGGCCAGCGCCGAACCGAGAATATGAATCGGCTGCGGCGACATATCCATCGCCTTCTCGCTGTTCACCACAATCACCGCCGCCGCGCCATCACCTGCCGGGGCGGCATCAAAGAGACTCACCGGCGTGGCCACCGGGGATGCTTTGGCAAATGCCTCCGCCTTCACCCGGTTGCGGAACATCGCCAGCGGATTGTCCGCACCATTAGCATGGGCATTTACACTAAACCCGGCAAAGTCGGGCACGCTCACGCCATACTCATGCATATAACGGCGCATCATCAGCGCGCCCGCGCCTGCGGCCGTCAGCCCTTGCATCGCTTCATAATCCGCATCCAGCCCGGTAGCCAGCGCTGCCGTAATGGGCGAGCCAGTCTGGTCGGTCATCTTTTCCACGCCGACCACCAGCGCCGTTTCTACCAGGCCGCTTTGCACCGCCAGCACCGCCTGGCGCAGCGCCGCGCCGCCGGAAGCGTCTGCCGCTTCCACCGTGACGGCCTCAATGCCACGCAAACCGGCAAAGTCAGCGACTAATGCGCCCAGGTGATTTTGCTGGCTCAGTTGCCCCGCCAGCATATTACCCACATACAAGGTGTCTACCTTGCTAATATCGGCGTCATCCAATGCCGCCTCGATGGCATACCAGGCCAGATGGCGGATGGAGGTATCCCAATGTTCGTTTACGGCCGTATAGCCAATTCCAATGATCGAAACGTTTGTCATGGTGCTAGATTCCTACTGGCGGGAAACGTGATGCGTGAAAAGAATTCATGGTTCACGCATCACGCATCACTCTCTACGACATCTTCAACTTATCCCGATACCGCGTATACGTGGCGTAATTGATCTCCTTACGCCGGGCTATGTAGGCTTCGGTGGTGGGGGCATTCGCCCGCACCTCCGGCAGCTTGTCCGTCACCGTCAGATCAAAGGCATCGGAGCCAGAGCCAGAGCCATAGCTGACCATGAGAATCCGGTCGCCCGGTTCGGCCATATCCAAAATGGCCGTCAGGCCAATCATGGATGAGCCAGAGTAAGTATTGCCAATGCGTGGGCTGAGCAACCCCGGTTTGATTTGCTCCATCGTAAAGCCCAACTGTTTACCCACCCGTTCCGGGAACTTGGCGTTAGGCTGATGGAACACGGCCCAGTCATAATCGGCCGCCGTTGTGCCCATCTCACTCATCAACGCCTCAGCCGCACCTAAAATATGCTTGAAGTAGGCCGGTTCGCCCGTAAAACGGTCGCCGTGCGACGGGTACTCGGCGTGCGCCCGCCGCCAGAAGTCCGGTGTGTCGGTCACAAAGGAGTAAGAAGCGTTGATGATGGCCACAGCTTCATCGGCCGGGCCAAGCAGGATGGCGGCGCCGCCGGCTGCGGCCGTATATTCCAGTGCATCACCGGGCCGCCCCTGCGCCGTATCCATGCCGATGGTCAGGGCATACCGGGCCATACCCGACCCCACAAAGCCGATCCCGGCCTGCATCGCTTCCGTGCCCGCTTTGCAGGCAAATTCCCAATCGGCCGCCAGCGTGTTGGGTACCGCGCCAATGGCCTCGGCCACTATGGTGCTGGTGGGTTTCACGGCGTAGGGATGGCTTTCGCTGCCTACCCAGACGGCGCGGATGTCCTGGGGATCAACCTGCCCACGCTGCAACGCATTGCGCGCCGCTTCCACGGACATGGTAGCTACGTCTTCGTCCAGGCCGTTGACGGCTTTTTCCTGAATGGGGACACCGCCCACGCCGTTGGTCCACATTTGCGAAATTTCTTTGGCCGGTATGCGGAAACGGGGCACATACGCCCCATAGCCCACAATGCCTACTGGCCGGTCTGGTTTCATGAGTTTATTTGAGTCTGTCATTGTTCCTCTTTGCGGTAATCGGTTACCCGTAATCGGTTATCGGTGAACGGTAATCGGTTGAAGCTAACCGATTACAGATTACCGATTACCGATAACAGTTCTTTTGCGCGTTCCACGCGGATATTTTGTTCTTTAACGAGAAGGTCGGCAATGGTTTGCACCTGACCGTCGGTGGCGCCGGCGGCCAGAGCCACCTGGCGGGCGTGCATACGCATGTGCCCTTGCTGAATGCCGACGGTTGCCAGGGCTTTAATCGCCGCCAGGTTTTGGGCTAGGCCAACAGCCGCCATCACCTGCGCCAGTTCGGCCGCAGACTGCACATTGAGAATCTTCAGGGCCACCTGAGCAGTGGGATGTACTTTGGTGGCCCCGCCTACCACCCCAACGGAGAGGGGCAGGGTGATTTCGCCGTAGAGGTCGCCGTTGGGGGTGACATGCCAGTCGGTGAGGGATTGGTAACGGCCGTGCCGCGCCGCATACGCATGTGCCCCTGATTCTACCGCCCGCCAATCGTTGCCGGTAGCAATACAGACGGCGTCAATGCCGTTCATAATGCCTTTGTTGTGAGTGGCTGCCCGGTAGGGGTCTACCACGGCAAAGGCGTTGGCTTCAGCGATGAGTTGGGCCACTTCATGGCCGGTGTAGGTGGTGCGCTGCGCCAGGGTGTCGGCGGGGACGGTGCAGCGGGCGGTAGCGGTACGCCGGTCGGTGAGGTTGGAGAGGATGCGCAAATTGGTGCGCCCACCGGTCAGGTCAGTCACCAGCGGGGCGATGCTTTCTACGGCCGTGTTGATGGCATTGGCCCCCATGGCATCGCGGCAGTCATAGAGCAGGTGGATGATGAGCATGGGGCCGACGGGGGTGTCCCAAAACGGCCGTATCTCAATATCCCGCGCCCCACCACCCCGTTTGACAATGTTCAGGCTGCACGCATTGGCTGCATCCATGAGGTCTTGTTTGTGGGCCGCGATGGCCGACATGGCCACGTTCATATCGAGGATGTCCAGCAGTTGAATTTGCCCGATCATCACCGGGTCAGACGATTCGGTGTGGAAGCCGCCGCCTTCGCGGATGAGCTTGGCGGCGTGGCTGACGGCGGCCAAGACGCTCGGTTCTTCCACGGCCATAGGAATGAGGTAGTCACGGCCGTTGATCAAAAAGTTAGCAGCCACACCCAAAGGCAGGGCAAAGGTACCCAGTGCGTTTTCGATCATTTTGTCGGCCTGGGTGGGGGATAGGCCACGGCCGTGCAGCACCGCTTTGTCCTCGGTCGTCAGGTCAGCCCATTCGGCCACCATCTCAATCCGTTCTTCCAACGACAACTTATAAAAGCCAGGTAGTCGTGAAGATTTGTCAATCACAGGTCCTTTCCTTATCCAGATTGGTTCAGTCTTTGGAGATTGAACCAATCTCGCGTTACAAAACGAGAGATTGGGTTGATGTGCCCAATCTCAATAACACGGACTATAGCGTTGGTTTTCTGCCAAAAGCTGTCAGGAACGGTTTCAGGAAGAAATTGACGGGGAATATAAGCGAACTGTAAGGGGAAAGTGGCGCGGTTGGAAGCCGGCCACAACAAGAGAATCCAACCACAGTAAGATGGTGCGGTGTACACTATGCGCGTCAGGCAGCCACTATTATTTCATACCGGTGGGCGCGGCGAATGGCTGTTGCCAGAATTGCCACCTCTGCCAGGATAATCAGACACAGAATCAGCAGTTGGGGGGCGATGTCTGGCAGCGTGGCCCCCTGCTGCACAATCTCCACCACCGGATACATGATGTAATAGGTGGGGAAAATCTGGGCAATCCATTGCGGGATGGAGGGGAACAAGTAAACAAAAGCCGGGGCGTATAGCAAAATACCAATCCCTTTGATGACGGCAAAGAGGGTGGTAATGTCCTTCACAAATGCACCCAACAGAACACCCAACAATCCTGAAGCGGTTGCCCCCAAAATCAGTACAAATATCAGCAGCGCCGGTTGGCTGCCAAACGCACGGTTTAAGAGCAAAACAACAAGAGCGGTCAGCGTGCTGAGCAAGATGCCTAACAACGTCTTGGCGGTAAACACTTCACCCAATGATGTGGGGGTGATGTTCAGCGCATTCAAAGTGCGTTTCTGTTTTTCGTCTACCAGGGAGGTGGCGGGAACCATGGTGCCGCCGACGATGATGGTCATCAGGATAATCAGAGGAAATACACGATCTTGCCAGGGAATGGCCTCAACATCGCCCAGGGTGCGGGTGATGATGTTAACCGGCGCTTCCTGCCCGGCCATCCGGCGAATCAGGGCGGCCAGGTTGATGCCCAGAATAGTCCTGTTTTTTAAGAGGCTCTCGCCCGATACATAGGCAGTGAGTTCGGCTTCCTCGCCGCTGCGGACGGTGGCGTCGAAGTGGGCGGGCAGGATGATGCCCAGGTCTATAGCGCCATTTTCCACGGCCGTTTGTAGGGCAACGGCCGTGTCATACTCCTTCACCACCAACGATTCCACTTCCTGGGCCAGGGTGACGACCTGCGAATTCCCCTCATCCATAAACCCAAGCCGGGGCTTCTCCACAAAAAATGTGCCAAACAGCAGCGAGATGACCAGGGTGATAAAAAACGGCATCAGCACGGCAAAAAGAAAGAAGGTGTTGCGCGGGCCACGTATCAGTTCCCGCTGTAATAGAATGGCAATACGGCGTAACCCACTCATCCGAACTTCCTCCACAGCGCCAGGATGCCCAGCGCAAAAAAGAGCAGCGCAAAGGCAAACAGCGCCAATAGATTTTGGGCCACATCCGACCAGTCGGCGCCAAAATTCATCACCCGGTATAGCGTATCTACAATGTAATAGGAGGGGATCAGCTTGACCCAATCGCTTACCAGACCGGGCACGATGGCCGTAAACGCCGGAATAGTAAACGTGATGATGACCAATATACCCCAACCCATCACGCCCATCAGGTCACGGGCCACAGATGCGATCAGAAAACCCAATCCGGTAACAAGCATGGCCCCCAGCAGCAAGGTAAGCAGGAGCAACAACGTCCCCTGATCCAGGCTGCGCGTGACCAGCATGAGCAGCGTCACCTGCGTAAAAGCCAGTCCTACCCCCATAATCCCTTTGCCGGTAAAAAGGCCGGGGATGGTCAGCGGCGTCACCAGCAGCGCCTGGATGGTTTGTCCTTCTATTTCCGAACTGACCAGGGCGGCCAAACCTAAGGTTTCTATCATCAGGAGGGCTACCACCAGCATCGGTATCAGTTGGTCTCTTAAGGCAATCTGTCTACCGGCCATATCGGTACCCAGGATTTCTTGCCGCACGTTCAGGGTGAGCGGCTGTCCGACCATATTGTAGGCCAATTCCTGGAAGATAACGGCATAGGCTTCGTGTAATTCCTGGGGAAAATCGGGCGTAAAGTAGAGGATGATGTCGTCCTGCTCTTGGGCAGCCAGTCTGGTTAAGAGGTTGTCCGATACCACAACGCCGATGTTGTAGTCCCCGTTTTCCATAGCTTGCAGCAGGTCGTTTTCGGTCACGGCCGTTTGCAGCACTACCCCTTCTTCCGCCAACGCCTCCAATAAAACGGCCGGCAAGGCCGGCGCATAGACGCCTATCGTCACCGTCTCGTCCACTGTAGTGGGCAGGGCATAATAGATAAGGACATAAAAAACCAGCCCTAACACAGTGACAAAAGCAAAAAACCGGTTGCGAAAATAAAGGGAAAGGTCTTTAACAACAATCGTGCTGACTAAATTTGTATTCATACTTGCCACCCACAGATCTGGCAGGTTTTTTGGAATCTGTCAGGTTTCCATTGCTTAAACCAGCCCACGACCGGTAATCTTGTGGAAAATATCTTCCAGGGTAGCTTCTTCGCTGTGAACGGTGATCACCTTTTCCTGGCTGAACAAGGCTTGCAGCGTCTGCGCCGTCTCACTCTCGTCCAGCACAATTTCCCGGACTTCCAGATTGCCGTTTTCACCAGCCACCTGAATTTTGAGGGCGCGTTTGCCGTACTGCTGTTTCAAGGTATGTGGCGTATCCAGGGCCATGATTTGCCCCTGGTTGATAAAGGCTACCCGGTCAGACAGTTTGTCGGCTTCTTCCATGTCGTGCGTGGTCAGAAAAATGGTGGCGCCCCGTTCCCGTTCTTCCAGGATGATGTTGCGGATGCTTTGCGCGGAGGTAGGGTCCAGCCCTTCCGTTGGTTCATCCAGAAAGAGGATGCGCGGTGTGTTAACCAGTGTGCGCGCCACCATCAACCGCTGCTTCATACCTTTGGAGAAGGTGTCCACCCGGTCATCAGCACGGCCGTCCAACCCTACCCGCTTTAAGGCTGCTTCTGCATCATACTCTTTGACGGCAAACAGCCGGGCAAACAGAGTCAGGTTTTCACGCGCACTCATTTGCTCATATAAATTGGTCAGTTCAAAACAAACACCAATTTGGGACTGCACCGCCTTAGGTTTGTGTGCTATGTCCAGACCCAGAAGAAGGGCACGGCCGCCGCGCGGCCGTAATTGTCCCGTGAGCATCTTGACTGTCGTAGATTTGCCGGCCCCATTTGGCCCCAAGAAGCCCAAAATCTCCCCCTGCTCCACATCAAAAGAGATATGGTCTACCGCCAACAAATCCCCATATGTATAGGTCAATCCTTCGGCCACAATCGCTTTTTCCGTCATAATGCCTCTTCCTGATTGGCAACGGCTGGTTGGCTTTGTACCCACCACGCACCACCCATCGCCAGACACCAGGCACATTGTAACAAATCCCTGGTCTGGCCGATATTGAGTTTTGTCACATGTGTAGCACGTAAGGAGGATATGAGCCTTGCCTTAAGCCAGCCTGTTTTTCTTTGGCGGTAACATGGCGACAGGCTAAACTATTTTTTGGTCGCTGCACAACACAAGCAGCGGCCGGTATGTCTGAACCGGATGTAGGAATTTTGGAAAATCATATGGTGGATGTGGCCGTCATTATCGTCAGTTGGAACGTGCGTGATTATCTGATCAAATGTTTGCGTTCCGTCTTTGCCGAGTTTAAGCGGTCTGGCTTAACAGGTGAGGTGTGGGTGGTTGATAACGCCTCGACTGACGGAACCGTTAATCTCTTAGGCGATCTGTTCCCCCAAATTCATTTACTGGCCAATGAGCATAATGTGGGCTTTGGCGCTGCCAATAACCAGGGAATGCGGGCAGCGGCCGAACGTCAGCCACGTTATTATTTTTTGCTCAACCCTGACACGGTATTAAATCCGGGCGCCTTAAAAGAATTGGTGCACTGCCTGGATGAACGGCCGGATGGGGGCATGGCCGGGGCGCGGCTGGTGTATGGTGACGGCCGTTTCCAACACAGCGCCTTCAATTTTCCCGGATTAGGCCAACTGGCATTTGACCTGTACCCACTGCCATCTCGTTTGTATGAAAGTCGGTTGAACGGCCGTTATCGCCGCTCTCTCTACCAGCGCAACGGCAAACCATTTGCCATTGACCACCCATTGGGGGCTACTATGCTGGTGCGCGCTGAAGTGGCCGAAGCCACCAAAGGTTTTGACGAATCCTACCACATGTACTGCGAAGAGATTGACTGGAGCTGGCGCGTGCAAACCGCCGGCTGGAAAATTTACGCCGTGCCCACTGCCGAAATTGTACATTATGGCGGTGAAAGTACCCGCCAGGTACCGGCGCGCTCGCTGGTGAACCTGTGGCGCAGTCGGGCACAGTTGTATGAGCAGCATCACGGCCGTCTCAAACTGAGCATCGCCCGCCAACTGGTCATTCGCGGTATGCGCCGTAAAGCCACCCGTACTACCGACCCCGAACTCAAATGCGCCTACGAAGAGATAATCTGCATCTGGCAAAACGGGCACAAGCCGGTGGAAGGGTCAGCGGCCGGGTGGCAGGTGGCCGGTGGCAAGTAATGATGTAACTGGGTAATTGTGTAATTACCCAATTACCCGATGATCTCCCAACTCACGGCCGTCATCCTCACCTTTAACGAACAATCCCATATCCAACCCTGTATTGAAAGTCTGTTCTGGGCAGACCGGGTGGTGGTTTTTGACTCGTTCAGCCAGGATGAGACTGTGCCGCTGGCCCAGGCCGTTGGCGCAGAAATTCACCAATCGAAGTTTGAAAATTATGCCCAGCAGCGCAACGCAGCGCTGGCCGTTATTGTCACCGACTGGCTCTTTTTTGTGGACGCTGACGAGCGTGGGACGCCCGAACTCGCCGCTGAAATTCGCCAGGTGATGGCGAATCGGCCGGAATGTGGCTGGTGTGTGCCCCGTCATAACTATATCTTTGGCAAACTGACGCGCGGCGCGGGTTGGTATCCCGATTATCAACTGCGGCTGTTTCGGCACGGCCGTGTCCATTACGAACGCCCCGTCCATGAAATTGCGGTGGTTGATGGCGAGATTGGTTATCTGCAAAATCCGCTCATCCACCACAACTACCGCGACCTGGCCCACTTCCGCGCCAAACAACAAGCATACACCGCCTATGACGCCTCCATCCTCAAAGCCGACGGCATCCGCCCCAAACCACACAATTATATCTTGCAACCGCTCCGCCAGTTTTATTGGCGCTACGTGACATTGCAGGGGCATCAAGACGGCCGTCACGGTCTGCGCCTCAGCCTGTATATGGCCTATTACGAATGGGTAAAATACCGAAAACTGGCGGCGCTGTGGCGGTAATCCGTAATCCGTGATTCGTACCCCATAATCGGATTACGGCTCACGGATTACGGCTCACGGATTACGGCTCACGATTATGACCAACACCCCTACCTTCAACATCCTCCTCTTCACCCTGCTGTTTGTCAGTTGGGCCGTGCTGCACACGTTGGCGGCGGCGGTGGGGTTGAAGCGGCTATTTCGGAGATGGGTAGGCGAGGCGGCTTATGCTGGTTGGTACCGGCTGTTGTATAACCTGTTTGCCCTGGTCACGTTTTTGCCGATCTACTTGCTGATTCCGGTGGTGTTGCCGCAGACGGTGGTGTGGAGTTGGTCACGGCCGTATCTCTACCTGGCCTCCCTCTTGCAACTCATCGGGTTGGCCGGGCTGATCTACTCCCTCTGGTTAACCGATGTGTGGGAATTTTTAGGCATCCGCCAGGTACTCTGGTATATGGCTGGGGCAAAAGGGGAAATGCCGCAGCCGCGCTTCATCACCAGCGGTCCCTATTCCCTGGTGCGCCATCCTCTCTACTTTTTTACCCTAGTTGTGCTGTGGTTTAATCCGGTAATGACGGTGGGGAGTGCGGTGTTTTATACGGCCGTTACCCTCTACTTCTGGCTTGGTTCTATCTACGAAGAAAGGAAACTCGCCGCCGGTTATGGCGCTGAATACCAGGCTTACCAGCGGCGAGTCCCTCGTCTTTTTCCCATCAAGAGGCCTTTCTAGCCATTTACCGCAACCCGGCGTTTTGTGGGTTGACAGGGATAACCAGGAGGTCACCCAGGTAAATGGTGGGGTAGCCAGTGTAATAACAACCACCTAAATAACCATACCCATAGTAGTTTGGTCCGCCGGGTACATAATCATAATGAGCGTTGTAGCCGTAACAGCCATAGTTGGCAAAAACCAGTACCTCGAGCGGCACACCATAAGTGCGAGAGATGGAGAGCAGGGTATCCCCGGCCTTCACCGTGTAATGAATGAGACAGGGAGGACCAATAGGTGTGTCCACGCTACCCACATTGGGTATGTTCCACACTTCACCGGTCATAATCCAGCCCGGATGTGGCAACCTGTTGGCCGTGACAATTTCGGAAGCGGAAGCGCCGTAACATCGAGCAATCTGGTGCAGCCATTCCCGTTCCTGCACCGTATGTTGAGTGACAACGCCGGCTGTGGTTGACTCTGGTGCCCCGCCACTGGCGGCATCGGTCGGCGGTGGTTGGGGGGTGGGTGTGGGGTCTACGGCCGTGATTTCTGGCGCCGGTAATGTGGCTGTGGGGGCCAATACTTCCCCTGTATTTTGGCCCTCGGGCATTTGTGGCTGCGTTTCGCCAATGGGTACAACCGTAGCGCCTGGATAAGCAGTATCGGTAGTAGCCGGTTGGTCACCATTATTGCCGCACCCAACCAACAAAAACGTGGCCGTTAGTAAGGCAAGGCATATAAAAAAATGTTGTCGTTTCATGGGAATCCTCCTGATTTAGATACGCCAGATAACATTATGTCATCCTAATAGACTATACGATAATACAAAATTGTCAATCTGGCAAAATCAGGAGGAGAAGGGGTAATTGGGTAACTACCCAATCACCCCATTACTTTTTCACGACCGTTCTGCTACCACTACCTCAACTGTTTGCACCTGGCCGCCGCGCAGGATAGTCAGAGGCACGGCCGTGCCAATTTTGTCACCGGACAGCGCCGCCAGTAAATCGTCGTGATTTTGCACGGCCGTGCCGCCCACGGCCACAATGGTATCCCCCAACGTCAGGCCGCCTTTTTCCGCCGGGCTGTCTGGCTCCACGCTGACCACTAACAGGCCCCGCTTCTGCCCTACCGTGCCCCGCAGCGCCTCCGGCAAATGCACACGCTGCGTGCTGACTCCCAGATAACCACGCCGGATACGGCCGTGCGCCAGCAGCGTATCGGCCACCCGCGCCAATGTCATTGTGGGCGCGGCCACACTCACCCCGCGCGCCAACGCCGACGTATTCAGCCCGATCAACGCACCATCGGCCCCCACCAGCGGCCCGCCGGAAAAACCCGGGTACATCACCAGGTCGGTCTGCACATAGCGGTCAATGATACCGCCGCCCCCGGTGCGCCAGCTATCGCCCAGGGCACTGATGATGCCCCAGGCCGCTTGCACAGTGTGGCCAGGTCGGGCCAGCGCCAGCACCAGATTGCCCACCGCCACTTCTTGTTTGTTGGCTTCGGCCAGGGGCGTCAGGCTGGCGTCCACGCGCAGCACGGCCAGATCGGTGCTGGGATCACGGCCGACCAGGGTAGCGGCCAGGCTGCTGCCATCGGCCAACCCGACAGTGATGCCTTCGTCCCGCGCCACCACATGGCTGGCGGTGATGATAAGGCCATCGGCGGTCCAGACGATACCGCTGGCGGGTATGCGCCGCCGGCCTTCCACACGCACCACGCTCTGACCGGTATTTTTTACTACTTCGGCAAACTGATTGGATAGTTCAACAAGTACATTGCTCATGGTCAAAATCCTCCATATTGATTAAAACTGTTTGTAAGCAGGCGGTTTAGCCCCATCAGAGGGCGACAAATCGCCTGCTACCAATAAACTGATATACGAAGAAGTGTAACCGGGGAAGAATGTTGGGGATATTAGCGGTATGGTGGGGTCATACCTGGAAATTTGGGCAGGTGGGAACAGTGGTGGCTTTTATAGCAAATGAAAGCGGGTTGATTTTCAGGCATAACGGCCGTATAACTTTAAGCCGATTGTTGACGAACGGCCGTAAGTCTGGTTCGATGCATGTTTTGTGTGTACGGTCGTCACCCATAACCTGTTTCTTGGAGGAAATATGATTAAACCATCTCAGAACAAAATAACCCGGTATGCGGCTGGCCTGTTTTTAGCGGTAATGATTACCTTTTTCGCGGCTGTAAGTCTGGTCGTAAGGCAAACGGCCGTAGCCCAAACTGGTGAAAACAGCCCCACCGGGGGCAACCTTGCTTATCTACCGCTGGTTACAAAACCGCTGCCGCCACCACCATTAACAGACCCTTACACAAACGCCTTCACCAACCCCACGTTTGTCACCCATGCCGGTGACGACCGGCTGTTTGTGGTGCAAAAGGAGGGTAGGATTCAGATATTACATCCCAATGGGCAAATCTCCGTTTTTCTGGATATTAGCGACCGGGTACTTACTGAAGCCGAAGAGGGATTATACAGTCTGGTATTTGATCCCAACTATGCTGATAACGGCTATTTCTATGTGTCGTATTCAGGATTGCGCTTTACCGACGAGCGCTGGTTCCAGGTTGTTCGGTATCAGGCAACGAATAATTCGGCTGATCCCAACACCGAGTGTCGCCTCTTTGGGCTGCGGATGGATTATCCCGTTCATAATGGCGGTGGCATGGCCCTCCATCCACTTGACGGCCATTTATATGTAGGTGTAGGGGATGACCGGGGGTTGCTGGCCGCACAGGAAGATGATTCTTACAAAGGCAAACTCGTCAGGTTAGACATCAGCAACCAGACTCCTGGTAGCTGCCCAGGCTCTGCCCAAATTATAGCGAAAGGTCTGCGTAATCCCTGGCGTTTTGATTTTGATCCGCTTACCGGGGATATTTATATCGGCGATGTGAATGACCTGACCTGGGAGGAAATCAATTACATCCCTTACGGGCAATGGGGTCGGAATTTTGGCTGGCCCTGCATGGAAGGGCCGACTTTTATCGGTTTTCCCATTCAGGCTCAATGTGAGTCTGTAGGTACTGGTGACTTACCTCTTTATTATTATCCTCACCATCCCAAATGTGCTGTCATTGGCGGTTATGTGCTACGCCGTCCGGAGCAACCGGAACCACAGTTTTTGTATGGGGATGCCTGTACCCGTGAGCTTTTCCTGCTTACTCACACTGGCGGCATCGCTTCTGTGGAACTGCTGGGCACGCTTTCTGGCACAGGGTATATGCTGACTTCATTTGGCAAAGACAATCAGGAACGCCTCTATGCGTTGGAGTTTCCCAACACGATTTATCAGTTGAACATTCCGTAAGGACGTAAGGGGGTAATTGACTGCTCAATTACCCCCTTACCCACTCTATTCTGGTGGGGGGATGCGGGGCATCTCAAACAGGTTGTTGATGCGGGCGTAGGTGGAACCGGCCAAGCGACCAATGGGCTGCAAGATTTCGGGCAGGATACGGCCGTCCACCATCACGTCATCACGCACATAGATAGACTGCACCTCGCCGAATACGGCCGTGCCCCCACCCGGCCCTTCATGCACTACCACAATCTGCTGTAATCTACACTCAAAGGCGATGGGCGCTTCAGCGACGCGGGGGACGCGCACTACCTGGCTAGAGACGGGCGTCACCCCCGCCCAGGCAAACTCATTGATGCCGGCCTCAAATTCAGTGGCGGTGTGGTTCATCGCTTCTTTGGTGGCTTCGTTGGTAATGTTGATGACAAATTCCGGCACCTCGCGGATGTTGTAAAGGGTGTCTTTCATGCGCCCCCGGTGGCTGCTCCAGCCGGGGCAAAAGAGTAGGGTCATGGGATCAGAGGCAACGGCCGTAAAAAAACTAAACGGCGCCAGGTTCAAATTCCCGGCCTTATCCATGGTACTGACCCAGGCAATGGGGCGGGGAACAATGGAACCAATCATCAGTTTATAACGATCATTGTGGTGCAGGTCTTGAGGGTCAATAATCATAGGGATGTTTACCAATCTTCGGCCATTTCGTCCCAGGTTTGTTCCTGGACAATTTCTACCAATTCACCGTCGTAGTCGAACATTTCGTTAATGCCGGCAACGGCCGTGAGCATAATATCATCGTCATACGGCCGTTGTCCCATTTTATCCATCTGCTTTTTCATCTGCGTCACCGTCACCCGCACCCGACCATTTCGTTTGGGCTTCTGGCTTTTTAACGCGCCCACCAACACCTCCGACAGCCGGATCGCCAGTTCCTTCATCTCCGTGTCATTCATCGTCGTGTTAATATCGTTATCTTGCTCAAAATCCCAATAGATGGAGTTAGCCATTTCATAACGAAACCAGGCCTCATTAGTCTTCTGCGCTTCAGTTTTATAGAACCGCTGCGCTGGAATTGGCTCTGGTTCATCTTCAAGTGGGGGCGGGAAATAGGGCGAAGGTGAAGGCGTTGTCACATTAGTCGTCATAATTTTGATGGCGCCATAACCAACGACGATAGAGGCGATCATCACCAGTAGGGAGGCTTCAAACAGAGTGAACGGTGTTATTTTGATGAGCAGCCAGCCCACCCCCACCGACCAGCCAATAATCACCGCCAGACATAAAAGCCCGACCAGAAAGACAATCAACACCAATAACAAAAAACTAAAGACTGTCCTCATGTAGAATTACCTGCCTTTTCAATTTCCCAGGCAGTAACGATAACAAACAATCTATGTGGCTACAAAATTTGCGGAGAGATTAGGGATTGGAGATTGCGCGATCTGCAATCCCTAATCTTCTATCCAACTATAAGCATAATTGGCGTCTTCCATCTCTAATGCCTGCCGGGTCAATTTAAGCGGGCGGAAGGTGTCCACCATCACCGCCAGTTCGTGGGTTTCTTTTTTGCCGATTGAGCCTTCATACGTGCCCGGATGGGGGCCGTGCGGAATGCCGTTGGGGTGAATGGTGAGCGAGGCACGTTCAATCCCTTTGCGGGACATGAAGTTACCTTCTACATAATACAGCACCTCATCCGAATCCACATTGGAATGGTTGTAGGGCGCGGGGATGGCCTGCGGGTGGTAATCAAACAGACGCGGCACAAAGGAACACAGCACATAACCAGGGCCATCAAAGGTCTGATGAACAGGTGGTGGCTGGTGAATGCGCCCGGTAATGGGTTCAAAATCGGCAATGTTGAAGGCGAACGGCCAGAGATGGCCGTCCCAGCCCACCACGTCCAGCGGATGGTGGTCATAGATGAAACGGGTAATCAGGTTGCGCGCCTTGACGCGAATTTCAAATTCGCCCTTTTCATTGTGTGTTACCAGCCGTTCCGGGATGCGGATGTCACGTTCGCAGTAAGGGGAATGTTCCAGGAATTGGCCGTAGTTGTTGATGTACCGTTTAGGCGGGGTGACATGGCCGTAACTTTCCACCACCAGCATCCGCTGTTCGCTACCGGCATCTGGCAGCAACCGCCAAATGACGCCGGTGGGGATGACCAGATAATCGCCAGGACGGTAAGGCAACAGGCCAAACTGGCTTTCCAACACGCCGGTGCCGTCATGGATAAACAGAACATCATCGCCGTGCGCGAACTTGTACCAGTAATCCATCGGTTTGTTGGGCCGGGCCACATACAGAACCACGTCGTTGTTGCCCATGAGAGGCACACGGCCGTCCACTGCATCCCCCCCCTCTGGAACCGGCGCAGACTTTAAGTGGCGGTGTTTGAGGGGATGACCGTCCACGTATTCGATGCCGGTGGAGACGCCGGTTTCAATGCGGCGCACGGCCGTAGGCGGATAGATATGGTACAAAATAGACTGGATCCCGGCAAAGCCATGAATCCCCATCACCTCCTCATGATACAACGAGCCATCCCCCTGCCGAAACTGCACATGCCGCTTCCGCGGCACCTCACCCAACTTATAATAGTACGTCATTTTCTGCTCCTTTATAGATACACGGATGACGCGGATCCATTCCTATAAATTGCCGCGTAGGGCCTGTTCGCGTTCGATGGATTCAAAGAGGGCTTTGAAGTTGCCTTTGCCGAAGCCGCGTGAGCCGTGGCGTTCGATGATTTCATAAAAGACGGTGGGGCGATCTTCCACCGGTTTGGTGAAGATTTGCAGCAGGTACCCTTCTTCGTCCCGGTCTACCAGGATGCCCAGCTCGGCCAGTTTGTCCACCGGCTCATTGATTTTACCCACACGCCCTTCCAGCACCTCGTAATAGGTGGTGGGTACGCGCAAAAACTCAATGCCGTTGGCCTGTAGCTGCGTCACCGTTTCGATAATATTGCCGGTGGCGCAGGCAATATGCTGCACGCCAGGGCCATAGTAATAATCCAGGTACTCCTGAATCTGGGACTTTTTCTTGCCCTCGGCCGGTTCGTTGATGGGGAATTTCACTTTACCATTGCCGTTTTGCATCACTTTGGACATGAGGGCCGAGTATTCGGTGGAGATGTCTTTATCGTCAAAATGCAAAAGCTGGCTGAAGCCCATCGTTTGGGCAAAAAATTGCACCCAGCGGTTCATCGCCCCCAATTCTACATTGCCCACCATGTGGTCAATGGAAGCCAGCCCGACGCCTTGGTGACGGCCGTTTCCCCCCATTGCTCCATTCCGTGCCATATACCCCGGCGCAAACGGCCCATGGTAGTTTGAACGATCCACAAACTTGATGATCGTGTCGCCGTAGCAGCGAATGGCCGCATAACGGAAGACGCCATGCTCGTCTTCAACGGCCGTTGGCGCAATCGCCCCCGTCGCCCCCCGTATGGTAGATTCAGCGTAGGCGCTGGCGGCGTCCGGCACTTCCATAGCAATCACCGCCACCCCATCCCCATGCAGGTAAGTGTGGCGGCTTACCGGGTGGTCTGGCCCTAGAGCGGTAGTCAAAACCAGGCGAATTTTGCCCTGCTCCATCACATAAGAAGCCGTTTGCCGGTTGCCCGTTTCCAGCCCGCTGTATGCCGTATTGGTGAAACCAAATCCGGTGCGATAAAAATATGCAGCTTGTTTGGCATTGCCCACGTAAAACTCCACGTGATCCATGCCTTTAATGGGTAAAAAATCTTCAGCCATCGTGGGAACTCCCGAGGGAATTAGGAATTAGGAAGGATGAATTATGAAGGGGAAACGCCTTCTTGCCTTCATAATTCCTAATTCATAATTCATAATTGATTATTCTGGCTAGTCGTTTAATGCCATCTTCAATCATGGCTTCAGTGCAATTGGAAAAGTTGAGGCGCAGGCAGTTGTGTACGTGATGACCGGGGATACTGAAGGCATGACCGGGGATGAAGGCAATCTTTTCTTGCGTTACGGCCGTGTCCAACAACGCGGCTGCATCCATCTCCGCCGGTAACTCCACCCAGATAAACATACCACCTTGCGGCTCTGTCCAGCGCGCTTCCGCCGGGAAATAGCGGTAAAGAGCGGCGAGCATGGCGTCTCGGCGACGGCCGTACTCCCGGCGCAGTATCGCTAAATGGGCCGGCAAATGTCCGCCATCCAGATACGCCGCCACCGCCCGCTGCGTCAGCGCCGAGGATTCCAAATCCTCCGCCTCCTTGACCACCGCAATCTTGGAAACCAGCCCTTCCGGGGCCACAATCCAGCCCAACCGCAAGGCAGGCGCCATAATTTTGGAGAATGAGCCGAGGTAAAAAACATGGGAATCGTTGAGGGCGCGGAGAGGAAGAGATTGGGAGATTGCCAACCTGCGGTTGGGGAGACTGGGAGATTGGAATCTCTCAGTCTCCCAGTCTCCTAATCTCCAATCTCCATACTGCAACAACCCATATGGATCGTCCTCAATAATCGGCACGTTGTAGGCCACCGCCAGTTCCACCAGCCGTTCCCGCCGTTCCTGGCTTAGACTCACGCCCAACGGGTTATGGGCATCGGGGATGGTGTAGATGAAGGACGGCCGTGCCCCACCGACCATATAATCTTCCACTTCATCTACATTCATCCCCTCTGCCAGGTCAGTGGAAACGGGGAGAATACGGGGCAAAAACGGGGCCACCACTTGCTGCGCCCCCGTGTAAACCACCTCTTCAAACATCACCTCGCCACCGGGATCCAGCAATAGCCGCGCCAGTACGTCCAACCCTTGTTGCGCCCCGGTAGTGAGGAAAACTTGCTCCTCCGTGCACACGACGCCACGCTGCGCCATCAACTGCACAATGTGTTGCTTCAAGGGGGCAAAGGGCATGCCATATTGCAGCGCTTTCGGGTCGGTCGCCAGCACATGGGCTAACGCCGCCGCGTAATCAGCCGTTGGGAACAGCGCTGGGTCCGGCAGCCCCCCGGCAAAAGACAAAATGCCAGGGCGAGACACCACGGCAATCATCTGCCGCAACACAGATCGCTGCATCGAATGTGTCCATTCGGCTAAGGGGATTTCTTGGGTTCGGGGAAGTTGGGCTAACATGGGATTCTCCGTCATTAGGTAATCGGGTAATTACTCGATTGCACCATTCAGCGGCACGGCCGTTGTCGTTTTTATCTCGCTCAACACCAGGCTGGTGCGGATTTTGTCCATGCCAGGCACAGGGGTCAGCGTTTCCAGCAAAAACTGCTCCAGATGGCGACGGTTGCGTACGATCACTTTGATCAGGTAATCGTACTCACCCGTTAGGTGGTAACACTCCAGCACTTCGGGCATATGCTGCACGGCTTCACGGAAATTGGACACGGCCGTTGGCTCATGCCGTTGCAGCGTCACCTGCACATAACAAAGCATGTCAAACCCCAGCGCCTCACGGTTTACCAGGGTCACATACTGCGCAATGACGCCAGACTCTTCCAGCTTTTTCAGTCGTTTTTGCAGGCCGGGAGGGGACAGTTCGACACGACGGGCCAATTCGGTATTAGTGATGCGTGCATCCGCTTGCAAAGAAGCGAGCAGTGCCCGATCAACGTCATCCAGTTCGATTTCCATTTTATAACCACTTTTGTGAATCAGGTTGCAATAATAAGCCAATTATAGGCTTATTGGTTTTGTATTTCAACTCATTTTCACAAAATGGTTCTCGCCAGTCCACCTTCTGTTTACAGATTGGGAAAGAAAAAGGAAGCACGGATAAAAACTGTTCCCCTCATCAACTACTTGGCGATATTGAGTTGACAGTTGGTGAGAAAGCCGGGTCAAACGGCCGTGTGCCCGTGACATTCTGGGAAAACTGGCTAGAATCCCCCGCTTGTTGCCCGGCTATTAACCTGATGGTCAGATGGCAAGTCAAAAATATGGAGTGTAAGGAGTAATATCAGGAAAAGATTATGAAGAAATCCCCAGTAATCATTTTGGCAACGGCCGTCGCTCTGCTGCTGGTGGCGTGTAATAGTGAACCACAAACGGTGGAAGTCACCCGCATTGTCAACCAGGAAATACCCGTCACCGTGGAAGTCATTCAGGAAGTGGCCGTAGCCGTCACCGTGCCCGTGGAAGTGCCGGTGGAAGTAACCCGGCTGGTGGAAGTTGAAGTGGTAGCGACGCCCACGCCAGAGAGTGTCGCTGCGGAAATGGCTACACCTGCCACCGAAACAGAAGCAACCGCCACCTCAGAAGCAGCCCCCTCAGAAGCGGGGCAGAGTAATGAACAAACGGCCGTGAGCAGCATCTACACCGTACAATCCGGCGACAACATGTCGCTCATTGCCGCCCAAACCGGCGTCTCCATCGGTGATATTATGGCCGCCAATAACCTGACAAACGCCAGCATCCTCACCGTCGGTCAGCAGTTAACCATCCCCGGTTGGGACGGGCAAATTGTGAACAATGTAGTCTCCACCAATCCTGGCAGCGTAGCTCCGCCGGCCCCAACCACCCCGGCTCAGCCCCCGGCAGAGGCGGCACCCACCGGCTCCAACCTGCTCGCCAATGCCTCTTTTGAAGAGGATTGGTACTTTTTCAATGGCGTCTCAGAATGGCAGGTTCCTATTCATTGGTCGTTAGCCGTTGATGAAGGCCCCAATACACTCACCCCGGAAGAGGGCGATGTTTTTATCCGCCCGGAAGTGCGTGTTGTCCCTAAAAGCGACTTGCCACCGCAGGAACATAGCATGTTTGTCCTTGATGGCAACAAAACCATCAAATCATTCAAAGGTGGTCTGCCCATCCATTTTGCTATTTTTACGGACATTCCACTGCCCGCCGGTTCATACCGATTCACCATCCGCTTTTTCCCGGATGTTGTCTCGTCTTATCAAAACAACCAGAAGGTATGGGCCACAGACCCCCTGGCGGCTGAGGCGCGGATTATCCATAACGGTGGTGGTACCGGCTGGATATCCGTCACACCTGGACAAAGAGGCTCACTGACCTACGATTTCACGCTTGAGGAACCGGCAACTGTGCGCCTGGGTGGCGATTTCCGCAACCGAAATATCAATGAAAATAACGGCTGGTTTTTGGATGACTGGTCGTTGCAGCAACTGGGGTCGCCGTAATACCCGTAACCCGTGACCCGTAATCGGACTACGGGTTACGGATTACGCACAATTGGGCGATTTTGACAAAATGGGGGGACAATTTCCGGGCAGATTGGCAATAGAAACGGCCGTCTCTTTCCCTATATACTCTCAGTGACTTGTGCTGAAATGCGCGGTTCAGTGGGAAATAGTGGGAAGAAAAAGACGGCCTCACCGCCGTCTTTTTCGTTTTTAGTGACATTTGCGATTGTTTTTATTGGCCAACGGCCGTGCGCAAATCGGCCACATTCTCTGCCACCGACTTCGGTCCCCCAAACACCGCGCTGCCCACCACCAATACCGTTGCGCCGGCCCCCACCACTTCACCCGCATTGGCCGGGCTGATGCCGCCATCTACTTCTAACCAGGCAGTGGGATTGACGTCGTCTAGGAGCCGCCGCAGCCGCCGAATTTTATCCGTGCTGCCCGGAATGTAACGCTGCCCGCCAAAACCCGGATTCACCGACATAATCAACACCAGGTCTACCTCTGGCAAAATCTCTTCCAGCATCACCAGCGGCGTCGCCGGATTGAGGGTTACACCCGCTTTCACGCCCAAATCCTTGATCGCCTGGATGGTTCGGTGCGAGTGGCGTGTCGCTTCCACATGCACCGTCAGCCGGTCTGCGCCCGCCGCTGCAAAATCCTCCAGGTAACGGTCGGGGTCTTCAATCATCAGGTGAACATCAAGTAAAGTGTTTGTCTCGTTGGCCAACGGCCGTAACGCCCGCACCGCCACCGGCCCAAAGGAGATATTGGGCACAAAACGGCCGTCCATTACATCCACATGCAGCCAATCCGCCCCCGCCTCCCCCGCCTCCCGCGCATGAGCTTCCAACCGGGCAAAATCGGCCGCCAGAATGGATGGGGCTATCTTAATGTTTTGGATTCTTGACAAAGTTTCTCTCCAACACTACCAAATACGCCCCGGTTGACATTCTATCGTTAGCCCCTGGTCCAAATCAAGCGCAGGTAGTTGCCCCAGCCGTAAGATCATCACCCCGGTTTGATCTGGGGTGGGAATCAAACCATGCTCATCCCGACCGGCCAGAGGGCCGTGCCAGACTTCCCAACCCAACCGGTTATAAAATGCCGTTCGCTCCGTCTCTAGACAGGCAATGACATACTCATCACCAATTTCGCTTGCCAGCCGACGCAGGAGGGCGCTCCCATAACCGTACCCTTGATAGGCCGGTAGTGTAGAGACAGCATCCACATAGGCTGTTTTCAAGATCGGATGACCTTCCGGTTGCAACCAACGGGTTGTCACCAGAGCATGACCCACCAATAGCTCATCTCGATAAGCAAGGAAATGCAAGCCACCAGAAGGAACATAAGAAAAAAGGTGTTGGAAATCTTCTTCCTGATGCGCTGCGATACAAAGCTGGATAATCGCTGTTCGGGTAGCCGGATCTAATTCTTCCGTCCGGGCAGAAGTTATTATGAACGACTCGGTACTCATTTCTCAGCGTATCAAAGATAATGCCGCATGGGATACTGCTTCGGCCGTCAATCCCAACTTTTCGTAAATGATTTTATAAGGAGCGGATGCACCAAAACGATCCAGGCCAATCGCTTTACCCGCGTCGCCGATGTACCGTTCCCAGCCCAGGGTGACGCCGGCTTCAATGGAAACCCGCGCTTTGATGTGTGGCGGTAACACCGTGTTTCGGTAAGCGTCCGTCTGGGCGGCAAAGAGTTCCCAGGAGGGCATGGACACGACCTGCGCGCTGACCCCCTTTTCGGCCAGCAACTTTTCCGCTTCCAGGGCAATCGCCACTTCCGACCCCGTCGCCAGGAGTAATACCTGCGGCTGGCGCGTGGGCTGCTTGATAACATACGCCCCGTGCGCCACACTGCCGGTGATTTGCGATTGCCCATGGTTGAGTGTGGGCACAGCCTGGCGTGTCAGGACAAGGGCAGTGGGGCCTGTTTTGTTTTCCAGGGCGATTTGCCAGGCTTCGGCAACTTCTATGGCGTCACACGGCCGTATCACCGTCAGTCCGGGTATCGCTCGCAAACTCATCAACTGCTCAATGGGCTGATGCGTGGGGCCGTCTTCGCCCAGGCCAATGCTGTCATGGGTAAAGACGTAAATGACCGGCGCTCCTATCAGCGCCGCCAGCCGGATAGAGCCGCGCATGTAGTCAGAGAAGACAAGGAAAGTGCCGCCATACGGCCGTACCCCCCCATGCAGCACCATCCCATTCATCATCCCGCCCATCCCATGTTCGCGGATGCCAAAATGAATGTACCGCCCAGAGAAATCGTCCCTCGAGAGAGGGGTTTCACCCTTGAGCGCCGTGTTATTCGAGCCGGTCAGATCGGCTGAACCGCCCAACAGGTAAGGCACGTGGGGCGCAATCGCGTTCAGCACCATGCCGGAGGAAGCCCGTGTGGCCAGCGCCTTGCCCACTTCAAACGTGGGCATGATCGCGCCCCAATCGGTGGGCAGGTCGCCGTTGAGCGCCTGTTGGAACGCCGCCGCCAGTTCCGGGTGCGCCTCCTGGTAGCGTCCCCACCGTTCTTCCCAGGCCACCTGCGCCCCGCCATTACCGGCCAAAAACGCGGGGACTTCATCCGGTACATAAAACAACGGCTCTAACGGCCAGCCCAATGCCTCTTTGGTCAGGCGAATTTCTTCTTCGCCGAGTGGTTCGCCGTGTGCTTTGGCGGTGCCTTGCCTATTGGGGCTGCCATAGCCAATGTGGGTACGGCAGGCAATGAGCGACGGCCGTGCCGCTCCCTGTGCCTCTTGAATAGCGGCAATGACGGCCAGCGGGTCGTGCCCATCCACGCGGCTGGTGTGCCAGCCATAGGCCGCATACCGCGCCGGCACATCTTCGCTGAAGGTCAGGTCGGTACGGCCGTCAATCGTAATCTTGTTATCGTCATACAGCACAATCAGTTTGCCCAACCCCAAATGTCCCGCCAGCGAGGACGCCTCGGCCGACATCCCTTCCATCAGGTCGCCATCACTGGCAATGACATAGGTGTAATGATCCACCAGGTCAAAACCGGGCCGGTTAAACTGCGCCGCCAGCCACTTTTCGGCCAATGCCATGCCAATGGCATTGGTAATGCCCTGCCCCAACGGGCCGGTGGTTGTCTCCACGCCCGGCGTGTGCCCATATTCGGGGTGGCCCGGCGTGGCACTGCCCCACTGCCGGAACTGCATCAACTCCGCCATCGGCAGGTCATACCCACTCAGGTGCAGCAGACTGTACAGCAGCATCGAGCCATGCCCGGCCGACAGGACAAAACGATCCCGGTCAAACCATTTCGGGTCTTGGGGATTATATTTGAGAAATTGCGTCCACAGTACCACCGCCACATCGGCCATGCCCATCGGCATCCCCGGATGGCCGATATTGGCCTTCTGTACCGCGTCCATCGTCAGCCCACGAATCGTATTCGCTGCCAGACGGTGTTTTTCCAGATTGTATGTTGTCATGTTGTCTCCTCGTGATGCGTGATGCGTGATGCGTGACCCGTGAGATCGCTGGTCACGCATCACGCATCACGGTTCTTCTCATTTCGGCGCCATCCGAATTGCGCCATCCAGCCGAATGACTTCGCCGTTTAGCATTTCGTTTTCAATAATGTGTTGGGCCAGGGCGGCGTACTCGTCGGGGCGGCCCAGACGAGAGGGGAAGGGGACTTGTTCGCCCAATGATTGGCGGGCTTTTTCCGGCAGCCCGGCCATCATGGGGGTTTCAAAAATGCCGGGGGCAATGGTCATTACCCGGATGCCAAAACGGGCCAACTCGCGGGCGATGGGCAGGGTCAGGGCCACCACGCCCCCTTTACTGGCGGCATAGGCCACCTGCCCAATTTGCCCGTCATAAGCGGCCACGGAAGCGGTATTGATGATGACGCCCCGTTCGCCAGCCGCGTTCGGTTCGCCTTTGCTCATCACCGCCGCCGCCAGCCGAATGACGTTGAATGTGCCGATCAGGTTCACCTGAATGACTTTGCTGAATGCGTCAAAATCGTGGGGATTGCCGTCACGGTCGAGCAATTTGGCGGCAATGGCAATACCGGCGCAGTTGATAACGCCGTGTAATGGGCCAAAGGTGGTGAGAGCGGTGGTCACGGCCGTTTGCACGTCATCCTCGCTGGTCACATTCACCCGCACAAAACGAACAGCCTCGCCCAGTTCGGCCGCCAGTTCAGCGCCGACCGTCTCGTTCAAATCAGCAATGATCACCTGGCCGCCAGCCCGCGCCAACCGCCGCACACAGGCCGCGCCCAACCCGGAACTGCCGCCTGTTACCAGAAATGTATGGTTTTGAATTTGCATGGTTTACATTCCTTTCAGATTGATGGCAAAATTTTAACACAAATCGAGCAACCGGACTGGTAAACGTTCCAGAGACGCCAATCCTCAAATTCTGACAAGTCTGCTGACGTTTCACGTCTTTTTGATGCACTTTAGTACCATAGTGCCAGGGCTTGCTGGCTAAAGCCGGGTAAACTGTGGGCTGTTGAAAAGCAAAGCGGTATTCGGATGAAGGGAGCAACTTCACATGAAAACAGCCACGACAGCAAACGGGCAGCCTATTCCGGCGGCGGCCAATTCACCCAAACAAGCCATTTGTCCACACTGCGGTGGTGTATTAACATTACGCTGCCGCCAGCCCATGAAAAACGGCGCGGTTGTTTATTACTGGCGGCATCAAAGTAATGAAAACCGGCATTGCCAGGCACGGACACGGCCGTTTGCCTGATGGTTATTGGTCACTTGTCCTTTGTCCTCTATCTCTTACCAATGACCAATGACCAGGGACAAAGGACAAAGGAGTAATATGTGTGGCCGATTTGCGCTCATTTCCTCGACAGAAGAGGTGGCTAATGCTTTGGGGATTGATCAAGCCACCATTGCCGATATTCCCCCGGCTGTCCCTCGTTACAACATTGCCCCCACCCAGCCGGTACTGGCGGCGTATCTGGATGAGACCGGGCAGCGTCGCCTGACTTTTTTTCAATGGGGCCTGGTGCCCTCCTGGTCGAAAGATATAACCATTGGTTCCCGGTTAATCAATGCCCGGTCGGAAACGGTGACAGAGAAACCATCCTTCCGCAACGCCTTCAAACGCCGCCGCTGCCTGATTCCGGCCGATGGTTTTTACGAGTGGCAAAAGAAAAACGGGGGCAAACAGCCGATGTATATTCACGGGGCCGACGGCCGTCCGCTGGCGCTGGCCGGGCTGTGGGAAGTGTGGCAAGAGCCGGAGGGTACACGGCTGCAAACCTGTACCATCCTCACCACCGTGCCCAACGAATTGATGGCCCCCCTTCACGACCGGATGCCGGTTATTCTGGAACCGGAAGATTTTAGCATGTGGCTGGAACCGGGCGCGCACCCCGATGAGGCGCTGCATTTGTTACGGCCGTACCCCGCCGCCAAAATGAAAGCGTATCCGGTGAGTACGGCCGTGAATAACCCCCGCAATGATACGGCCGAATGTATTCAGCCGCTCCTGACCTGACAAGGTGACAAGGTGAAGGGGTGACAAGGTGAAAGTCACACCCACACCGTGTCACCATGTCGCCATGTCACCATGTCATCCCTACATCCTGCCCTCTTCCTCGACCGCGATGGCGTCATCATTGAAAACCGGGCCGACTACGTGCGGCACTGGGAGGATGTGACGTTTTTCCCGCAGGCGTTGGCGGCGCTGGCGCAGGTGCGGCACACGCCATACAAGGTCATTGTGGTCACCAACCAGTCGGCAGTGGGGCGAGGGCTGATGACGATGGAAACGGCCGAGGCCCTGAATGAGCGGATTGTCGAGGTGGTGCGGCAGCGTGACGGCCGTATAGATGCCAGCTACATTTGCCCCGACGCGCCCGGCCAGGAAACGGGCTGCCGCAAACCCTTGCCCGGCATGTTGCTCCAGGCCGCCCATGACCACCATTTGGATTTGAGCCAATCCATTATGGTTGGCGACGCCCTGACCGATGTGCAGGCGGGTCGTGCTGCCGGCGTGCGCGTGGCGGCGCTGGTACTCACCGGGCGCGGCCGGGCGCAGGCCGCCAAACCCGAAGCTATAACCCTGACGCCCTTCCCCATTTACAGTGATCTGGAAGCAGCGATCACAGATCTGATTACCGGCATGGATTAGGGGATTTTCTGACGCCACGGCCGTGACTGGTAGATACAGATTTCCTTTGGAAGATTCGTGTTAACTCCGTTGAAGTTCGGTGATGTTTTGATCGAGCGCCCCCAGGCGAGGGGGATTGATGCCGTTTGCCAACTCCAGCATTTTGCGATCATCACCTATGCCGTCAATCCTGAGCGCTTCGCGGGCTTGATCCCAGGCAGGTTCAAGCTCGATGAGGTCGAGATAGACGGCCGTGCCAAAGCCCTGCTCTCCGTTGTTCCTTTCATGGATGTGGATTTCACATCCGCAGTCGTTCCGTTTCCGAAATTTCAGATGGGCCAAACGAACTACCGTCTGTATATCGTGGACAGTGCTACAGGTGAACGCTGCGTCTGGTTCCTGGGCACGACCCTTGACTCATGGACTGTGGTAGTTCCCCGGCAAATCTGGAAACTACCCTGGCACCCTGGCAAGATCGCCTTTGACTGCGCGTACGACACGCAGGCGCACCGGTACAGGCGGTATCGTATGCGAACCGAGGCTGATTGGGGGCCGGCCATGGTTGAATTGAGCCAGAACACGGACTTACCCATGCACCTTCCAGGGTTTCCTGACACAGAGAGCGGTCTTGTCTACCTGACGCATCCCCTGGCCAGTTACTATCGTCGCCGCGACGGCAGAGTGGGTACGTACCGTGTGTGGCATCAACAACTGATGGTTCAGCCAGCCAGCCTTATCGCCGCAAAGTTCGGCCTGCTCAGCCGGGCCGGTTTGGTCTCGGAAGAGGAGCAGCACGCGCCCCACAGCGTCTTGGTGGCGCCTCTCATTGAATTCACCATCTATCTACCGCCCAAAATCGTGGCGACAGAAATCTAACAAAGTGTTCCAGTCGACGGCTGAACCGACGTTAGCAGTATATGGGCAAAGCCCAACAGCTTCATGGCGACCTGGAAGTTGAGGTGTTTCAAGCCAATCTGATCGGTCGCCGATTTTATGCGCGTTATGGCTTTCAATTATGGGGTGAGACGATTCACGAAGAAACGGGAAATAAAATGCTGCGGCTAAAATTTACTGCTCGAAGTGGATAGCCACATTTCCGATTAAGGTCACCGCTTCCGAATCAGCCTGGCGGCTGAAGAAAATGTCTGGCAAATGATAGATTGGTGCCCGTTCACGGCCGTACCCCTCCCCCTCCTCTTCCCTCCAACAAACCGTAAGACCCGCAGGGTTTTGGAAACCCTGCGGGTCTTGTCGTCTACGGCTTGGGTAAATTGCTTCTCCGCACATAACGAAGTAAGGATTCATGCAGGGCGGAGGCTGCGGAGCCGCCGCATAATCCTGAGTTGAATTAAGCCGGATCAGGCGGGAACCCTACAACCTGGGGCAAATTCGTAATACGTCGGAAAAATAACCACTTGAGCGAACAACAACATACTCACTCCGAGGTTATCTCCGATGGAAGAAACGGCTTGTCGGGTTGCAAAGGTGGAGGAATCGTCTCCAGGTCAATCACATATTCCCCAAATCGCTTGATGTGTTCCGTTAAGTAAGGGCTAAAGGTCTGATTGACTGACAAATCTCATTTACTGAACGTTGACAAAATCATACCACTCGAT
>JAHDWK010000023.1 GCA_023382655.1 Anaerolineae bacterium
GCTGGTGGTCGTTTGACCGGGTGGAGTACCGGGATGAGAAGGTGGTGTTCCTGACCAGCTTCTTACCGGCAGGCACCTACCAGTACACCTACTTCCTGGATACGGTCATCCCCGGCAGTTACCAGGTGATGCCGACGTTGGCCAGAGAAGCGTACTTCCCAGAGGTGAACGGCCGTGCCGCCGGCCTGCTCTTCACGATTGCGGAATAAACGGGCACTTATTAGTAAAAGACCCGAAGGGTTTTGAAAACCCTTCGGGTCTGTGGGGGCGTTAGTCGCGTTCGCTTAGAGGAAGGAGGGAAATGATACGGCCGTGACCCTTCCCTTGGGCCAACAACTATCAAGCTGTCATTGGCAACGGCCGACGAACAAAGCTCAGCCTGGCTCAGTTTGAAGGCCGGCCCATCGGGGCTGAGATGTGGTTACAGCTATGGAGTAGATTAGGCAAGGTGGGTTCTACAATGAATAGGAATAAGATCATAACCAAGTTTTAGTTTCTCTGCTTGATTTGCCGAACTGGTGTTTCATACATTTTTTCAACTATATTTGCTAAGTTCTGATTACCCTTAAGCAACTTTTTAACCCTTTTGTCTTGCTTTCTCATTAATCGAGTCCGTTCAGAGAGATTCTTAGTTTCACGTCGAAGTGTTAGTGATAAATCTAGAGGAAGAGGATCTGGATACAACTCAAACAACAAATCAAAAGTTTGATTCTCATCGAGTTCAATATAGGCAACATTTAGCAAAAACAAGGCATAAGGTTTTATTTCAGGGTCATAAGAATCCTTATCAAAGTCATCAGTTGCGATTGCAACGGCGGCACTCTCCAATGCATCTTGAAAAAAGGTGTAAGAATACCCACCCCTTATTAGCATTTGTACGAGCCATAGAATGCCCATCTGTGGTAGATGTCCAAAAGGGGATTCCTCCCTCATCGCAATAGTATCCAAATACAACTGAGCGGCATCAAGCATTACTTTCTTGATTCCTTCTCTTATTGTGTCATATGGACTCGCATAAGCAGCAAGAAGATAGTTACCCATATTGATCATTTTCAACCATCTCTCCGCTTGTGAGGTAGGGAACATTCTGGTGATTGCGTCAACTATATCTGGACAGTCTCTCCGGAGCCCTAAGTAAAAGAAGAATGTATTTAGCCAATATAATTGGAATGCCCGGTTGTCAATCTGGAAATCGCGACTATGTAACACCGATTTAGCATAAAAGAACTCTGTAAAAGTACGATGCTTAAAACTCAAAATCTGCATTTGGTTATTGGCAATTACTATCTCAGTACGATTGATGAGTCTGTCAAATATCTCAACATTATTGAGGTTGAGATTTCGCCTGCTGAGATAAGTATCAACAATAGCTTTTGCTTCGACAAGAGAAATATTGTCCATTTCATTCAGAATCATATGTTCTGCAAGTTGCATTGTGATATTGTTCAATGCTTCGTATTCCTTTTCAGATTGCAGACCTTTTTTCATATCCCAACGACCCAACATTAGCTCTGAATACTTTGAATATAGCTCAGTCATGTTTGATGGCAACTCTTCAGACCCTTCATTTAACAGTTTTGCGAGCAAGATTGCAGCTATTGGACTTCGAGGCAGATCTTTAAACAATGGAGACCTTTTCAAGTCTTCAATAATACGATTCTTAATGTCCAATTTTGTACATAAGGTTTGAATAAAAGTAATGGTTTTACTCAGAGTTAATGGCCTAATTTCATAACAGGCAATTTCGCGTCTAAGACTGTTAGCTTCTTGTAAACCTGGAAGATACCTAGTTGCAAGAATTACATAATAGTTTGGGGAATTGATTACCTGTGACCTCAATGCACTTAGAGCTTCAAGTTGCTCTCCCGACGTATTTCGTTTTTCATCAAACCCATCAATCAGAACCAGATATTTGACTTCTTCTATTTGTGATAGCATTTCCGGAGCAATGGTCGCGCTAATCAATTGCTCGATATCTTTATGGTAAGAATCAGACAAATCCTTGTAAGTACATAAGATGGGTAACAAATTGGTAGTCTTATAAATTTCTGGGTTTGTGTAATGATTAGTCAATTGCCTAAGGAGTTTTGATTTTCCTGTTCCCATGCCCCCTTCAATTAACAAAAATCGCTCCTTCCGAATCTCCTGATGAATATCTATCCGCCTCTTTTGAGAGATTCTACGGCGTCGATAATCAAATTCTGGTTGTTCATCAATGTCCTGTTCAACATAAAATTGATTTTCTCCTATATCAATCAAGCTCAACCTTCGATCTAATTCGACCGTGATATTGCGCAATGTATTAAGATAGTCACTAACATATAGTGGCAAGTCTATCCAGTAAACAGGAAGATGGGCATTGATAAGCGCCTCTAGACGTTTCCCATCTATGAATTCAATGCTACGCGACACAAAATTTGCACGAATCTTTCTTTGCGCACCACCCGTAACATTTTGTGTTGCAATCACCCAAACTTCAGAGATATACACTTCCTCTTTCCCATTTCGAAAATAGCGCGGTACAGTGAAGCATTCACTAATTTGCCTTTCAATATCAGAAAGGTCTTGATGTACCTTGCCAACTTTAGCCACTATTCCCACATATTGTATATGGCCTAAACTCTCATGTTTTTTTGCTAAGACAAGATCTGCCCCCATTTCGTTGGAACCATGTGTATACTCTACATCGGTGATCCCAGGCAATTTAGCCAACAGTTTAATTAACATCGGATGCAAATCATTAACTTCATCTTTGATGCGACTTATTAATTCTTCACGACTCATTTTTATAGCTCTACTCCAGTGCGGTCTTCCTTCTGGCCGCTGTGGTCGGCGTCACCGCCACTCCACACCTGTTTTGTTCAATGCACATACTAGAATTATACGGCCGTACCCCTACCAGCCAATCGCGTCACGGCCGTGTCCGTTGTATAGCCCCCCTATCACTGATCTAAACAGTTTCCAACTCTGTTTTCCAGGCCGGTTCTAAATCATAGTACAGCACATCGGGGTCAATATCCGCGCCGTTAGCCCAGGCGATAGTACCACCTTCGATGCACACGTCTTCAAAAACCGCCCGATCCTGGCGAATCGGTTCAAAAATTGGCCCATGCAGAAATGGTTCCAGATCAACTTCCTTTTCCGTCCCATCTTCAAATTCCAAAAGCATAAAATACCCTTTTTGGGGCGTTGCCTTTTGTACCTTTACTCGCTTGCCAGGTATCGTCATTTTAATTCTCCTTATTCTAGCGGCTCAATGCGGAATAGAGGTCGCATATGCACCGCCAGATTCCAGTTTTGGCGTAAGTCATCCCGGTGTAGTGAAGCCCATTCTACAACCATGCTATGCGCCCGGCGAGGAAGCTTGCCGCGCATAATTTCCAGGGTTTCAATGATGTAAACCGCTTCATATTCGCCATACTCCGCATGAAAATGTGGCGGCGCATGGTCGTTGAAGTACATATAAATCACAACACCAAAAAAGTGGCAAATTTGCGGCATGGCATCATTATAAGCCAACTTTCAGAGCAGAAGCAACACACCGTCACGGCCGTGCCCGTCCGTGGCCAGGTGATGCGATGCAGAAGTAGGTTGCCGGGAATGAAGATTGTGGGCACACTTCATCATCGTTCAAAATAGACCTGGTAGAGATTGGTTCAATCTTGGAGATTGTCAATCTAGGAGATTGAACCAATCTGAAACGCGCGAATGCTCGAACTCAAGGATTTCCTGCACTTACCCCAACTGGACGCCCTCATTGACCAACTCGCCGCCACCGACGCCGGTTTGATTATCGTGGCCGGTTCAGACCCACACCAGCCGGACAGCGTGGCTGGCTTTCTGCCCAGCGGCCGTGCGGCCGTCTTCCGCATCCTCATGCGCCAGATCATGGAGGCCAACCCGGCTGCGCACGCCCTCGTTGTCGCCGCCCACAAAGAAGCCGTGCGGCTGCCCCGCCACCTGCGACGCCGGGTGCAGTTTACGCTGGTACGCGGCGTGTACACCTATGAAGGAGCGATTGCCCAGGCCATCAAACAACGGCCGTCCCTGCTGGTCATTGATCAACTAAATGTGGACACGGCCGTGCTCGCCCTGGAAGCCGCTCACCAGGGATTGTGCGTCCTGGCCCCTCTGGACACGATCTTTCGCGGCGCAGATGTGGCCCGCGTCTTGTTGGAATGGGGCGCAAGCCAGGCGCAGTTAGCCGCGCTGCGTTGGGTGGTCGCCGTACAGCGGCTGCCCATGCTCTGCCCCCACTGCCGCCAGCCCGTCGCCAGCCTGCCCGCCGCCCTCACCGACCGGCTGGCCCATTACCCCGACCTGGCCGCCCTGCCGCCCGCAGCGGGCGCACCCACCTTTTACCAGGCAGCGGGTTGTGAACAGTGTGAGGGACACGGGCGTGGGGGGCACGGCCGTCAAAAAACCGAAGTCACCGCCTTCGACATTTTCCGCGCCCCCGCCGAACCGGAAACGCTGTTTGCCCAGACCAGCCTGCTGTCGTTAGAAGAATATGTGCTGCGGCTGGCGGCGGCCGGCCATCTCTGCCTGGATGACGCGCTCAACCTGGAATCCGATCAGCTACGCCGCACCTACAACCTGCTCACCGCCAGCGAACACGCCTTGCGCCAGACTAACCGGACATTGCAAGCCAAATTGCTGGAATTAGAGGCCGCCAACCACGTCTTGCAGCAGCGCACCGAAGCTCTCATCTCACTCCAGGAAATGGGGCAGGCGCTCATCAGCACCCAAGGGCTGGCAGAACTGGCCCACCACGTCTGCCGCCACACCTATGGCCTGTGTGACGCCGACCGGGCCGTGTTGTACTACTTACGCTCAGAGGAAACGGCCGACATCCTGGCCTTCACCGGCTGGGACAAGAGCCACGTCACACACCAGGTAGCGGCTACTGAGGTATTTGATGGGGATACGGCCGTAACTCCCTTCCACCACTTTCCCCCCGGCATCGCCCCCCACCCGCCGGCAGCCGGGCAGTTTCCCATACGCGCCGGGCTGCGTTTACCCCTTATCGCCCAGGATGCGCCGGTAGGCGTGATGATCGTGCACACCACCCAACACACCAGCTTTGCCCCCGGCAAGGTGGCCCTGCTGCAAACCTTTGCCAACCAGGCGGCGCTGGCCATCCAGCGCGCCGGACTGATCACCACCCTGCAAGACCATATCCACCAGTTGGAAGCGGCCCAGACGGAAATTGTCAAAAAGGAGCGGTTGGAACAGGAGCTAGACCTGGCGCGGCAGGTGCAGGAGAGCATGTTACCGCGCATCTTCCCGCTCACGCCCGGTTACAGCTTTGCCGCCCGCAACCGTCCGGCGCGCCACGTCGGCGGTGACTTTTACGATGTAATTTTGCTGGATGCCGACGCGGTGGGGCTGGTCATTGGCGATGTATCCGACAAGGGCATGCCCTCCGCGCTCTACATGGCGCTGACGCGCAGCCTGATTTTTGCCGAAGCGCGCCGGGAACGTTCACCGGCCCGCGTATTGCAAAATGTGCATCGCCTGCTGTTAGCGTTGGGCGAGAGCAATATGTTTGTCACCGTGTTTTATGGGGTGGTGGATATGCCCGCCCGTCACCTGACGTATGCGCGGGCCGGGCATGATTATCCGCTGCTGCTGCGCCAGGGGGTGGTGCAGCGTCTCGGTGGCAACGGCCTGTTTTTGGGTTTTCCCGGCGTGGATGATTTGCAGTTGTCGGAGGAGGCGTTGGCGTTAGAAATGAATGACCGGCTGGTTCTCTACACCGATGGATTGACGGATGTGGTGGATGAACACGGCCGTCTGTTCAGTCCAGGCCAGCTCTTCCCCATCATTCAGCAACACGCCCACCAACCGCTGCCGGACTTTTGCCAGGCCATCTTTGCCGACCTGGAAACGTACCAGGGCAACGCCGAACAGTACGATGATATGACGTTGTTGGTGGTGGAGATAACGTGATACGTGAGGTTTATCAGGTCACGCATCACGCATAAAAGCTTTTATAAGCCTGTCAGCATCCCTAAAAAGCTCATAACCACACCCAGGCCAATGAGGTAAATGAACCAGCCCACCAGGACCGTAACGAAGGCTTTACTGCCCTCACTGAGGCCCAGGACGTTTTGCGTGGCCACATAGAAAGAAGCGACCAACCAGCAAGCCACCAAAAATTTGATAACAATCCCCATGAGGGGAGTGAAGGAAAAGATGTTGAAGGCAGCCGGGGCATAGGCAAAACCAAGCACCCGCATAATCTGGATCATAGTGGCATCGCCTTTGAACACTTTGACGCCGATGAGGTAAACAGCGCCCGCCCACAACAGCCAGGAAACCACTGCCCATAGTAACAGCGAGCCAAAGCCAACCGGAATACTGCTGCTCAGCATCCCCCCGCCAATAGCCGAACAAATAGCCGCTACAATGACCACCAGCAACGCCTGCATGGTGGCTTTTTCGTCCACTTTTAGCGCCGCATAGGTGTCTGAATTCATGGTCAGCGCACCGATCAATTTCTCTTTCATTTTTTTCTCTCCTGAGGTTTGTTGAAAATTATGGAGATTGGAGATTAGAGATGGGAGATGGGTCATCACCAATCGGCAATCTCTACCCTCCTTTGCTCTGGCGTCGAAGCATAACATAGGCCTATCAATTGGGCAATTTCGCCAAACCGGACGCATTTCGGACAGAGACCGGACGGCCGTACTCTATCCTACCCCCATCTTACCCGTGCGTTCACCAAACCCGGTTAACGCAGAGCCGCTGAGGCGCAGAGACAACCTTCGCGCCCTTCGCGGATCAAAAAAGGAGCATACAGATGAAGTTCAGAGTTTTGTTACCATTTGTCCTGTTGGCGCTGCTGGCCTTGCTGCTGGCAGCCTGTGGCGGCGAACCAGCCACCGTTAATGACATTCCCGCCTACCCCGATGCCACCGCCTTGCAGCCCGGCGAAGACCCCATTGCCGATACATTGGTCAATAATATGGAGCAAGACGCTAACCTGCGCGCCAACATTGGCACCGGCGGTAGCATTGAGCAGATGGCTTATCGCCTGCCAGAAGGCACTACCTGGGACGAGGTGAAGAGCTTTTATGATCGAGAATTGGATTCGGCCGGTTGGGAGAGCGGCATGGGTGGCCCTGGAGGCGACCTGGCCAGCGGTATTTTGGAATCGGTGAATACCGGCAATGAACTATTTCAAATGGCTTCCTGGAACAAAGGTGATCAAATCTTGTCACTGATCCGCAATGTAAACCCCACCAATGAGGCTGAGGTTTACCTGATCATGTCGTTAAACACAAACTGAGCGACGTAGACCTGACAGGTTTTGCAAACCTGTCAGGTCTTTTTGTTTAGGACAGCCCCATGAACCTTGCCGCAATTGCCCTGGTGCAAGAGACACTGGCTCAGGTGGAGCCAATGGCTACGGCCGTCACCTTCTACGACCGTCTCTTCACCCTCGACCCGACGTTACGGCCGTTGTTCACTCATGACCTGGAACTGCAAGGGGTTCGTTTCCTGGCCGCGTTGCAAGTGGCTGTGGGTGGGTTAAGTGAACCGGAGACGATGGTCACGGCCGTGAAACAACTGGGCAAACGGCATCTGGCCTATGGCGTGCGTCCCGAACATTACCACACCTTCGGCGAAGCCCTGTTCTGGACACTGGAACAACAATTGGGTGAGCGCTGGACGCCGGCAATCACCGCTGCCTGGAGCGAAGCCTACTATTTACTGGCGGGGTTGATGAAAGAAGCCGCCACGCCACCAAAGGTTGAAGATTGGAAATTGGGGACACTCGAATCGCCAACCTCTCATCTCTTCTAGGAAGTTTTCCGCCCCAACAAAAAAGCAATGAACAAAACAAGCGCCATGCTGACCAGCCCTACGGCCGTGCGTTTTTCCAGTTTGCGCGTGGGCGTTTCGGGCACAGCCGGGTGATGGCCAGTCGGTGGCGTCGTATAAACGGGCATAGCGTAAACCGGCTCTTCCGGCCCGCGGCGCACTTCACGAATAAACACCGTCGCATGGGCAAACGGCCGTACCTGCGAGCCATACTTGTTGGCATAGACATAGGTAAACTCCGCCCCAAAAAACAACATTTGCGCCGAATAGTAGACGAAGTAGAGCAATATCACCAGAGAACCGGCCGCCCCATAAACCGACCCGCTAAAAAAGCGGGTGATAGCAAAACTCAACACCTGAATGCCAATCAACAACAACACGGTCGTCACCACCGCCCCCAACCACACATCCCGCCAGGCCAGATGCGCATCCGGCAAAATCTTAAACAACAGCGCCACCAACACAATCATCAACGGCAAAACCACAAAAAACTGGTAAAACGCGGCCAGCCGCCCCACCGCTGGCAGCCAGACCACCAGATAATCGCCCAACGTGGTCAGGGCAAACATCAAAGCAATCGCCAGCACAAACAAAAACCCCAACGTCAGCACCATGAACAGCGCCAGTGAACGAGTTTTTAAGTAATTAATAAGTCCATTTTCCGGTTCAGGACTAATCCGCCAAATAAGATTGAGCGCCATCTTCAACTGGTAAAACACATTCGACGCGCCATACAGCAGCAGCGCCACACCCACCAGGGTGACAATGCGCCCCGCGGCCTCTGTAGATGCATTTTCTACCAACAACGCCACAAAAGCCGCCGTCTCTGGGCCAATGATCTCTTCCAGAGAGGCAAATAACTGCCCCTGCACGGCCGCCTGACCAAAAATAGCCCCAGCAATATCAATCACAATCACCAGCAGTGGCGCCAACGCAAAAATCATATAATACGCCAGCGCCGCCGCCATCAGGTGCCCCTTGTCCTGCCCCCAGCGTCTCACAGATTCTTGCAGCAGCCCCAACACCGCTTTTACATATCGCATCTTCTTCCCGCCCTTCCCATTCTCAGCGGACCTGCGCCAACGCCTGCTGCAAATCGGTAATCAGGTCGGCGGCGTTTTCAATGCCCACCGAAAGTCGCACCAGACCAGGGTCAACCGCCAGCGGTGAATCGGCAACCGAGGCATGGGTCATGGGCGCGGGCAGTTCAATCAGCGACTCCACGCCGCCCAATGATTCCGCCAGGGTAAACAGCTTTGTCTCCCGCGCCACCAGGCGCGCCGCCGCTTCACCGCCCTGCAAAATGAAGGAGATCATCCCCCCTGGCCCGGCCATCTGTCGCCGCGCCAGTTCATATTGCGGATGGCTTTCCAAACCGGGGTAAATGACGTGGCGCACGGCCGTGTGGTCCGCCAAAAAGTGCGCCACTTGCTGGGCATTGCGGCAGTGCTGGGCCATGCGCAGCGCCAGCGTTTTAATGCCCCGCAGCGTCAGGAAACAATCCATCGGCCCCGGCACCGCGCCAATGGCGTTTTGCAGGAACTTCAACCGCTCATACACGGCCGTATCATTCAGCACCACCGCTCCCCCGACCACATCCGAATGGCCGCCAATGTACTTGGTGGTGGAGTGCAGCACAAAATCCGCGCCCAGGGCTAACGGCCGTTGCAGCACCGGCGAAGCAAACGTGTTGTCCACCCCCAACCAGGCCCCACCCGCGTGGGCAATTTGGGCAATGGCGGCAATGTCCGTCAGGCGCAGCATGGGGTTGGTGGGCGTTTCCAGCCACACCAGGCGCGTATTGGGCTGCATGGCGGCCTGCACGGCCGTTACCTCCGTCGTATCTACAAAGCTAAACTGCACCCCATACCCCGCCAGCACCTTGTCAAACAGCCGGAACGTGCCACCGTACACATCATTGCCGCTCAGCACATGCCCCCCCGGCTGAATAAGGCGCAGGATGGTATCAATGGCCGCCATGCCGGAGGCAAAAGCCAGCGCGTGTTGCCCTCCTTCCAGCGCCGCCAACGCCTTTTGCAACGCCGTGCGTGTGGGATTATCGGTGCGCGAATACTCATACCCCTTATGCACAGCCACATCGGCCTGGGCATACGTCGAGGTCTGGTAAATGGGGGTCATCACTGCCCCGCTCACCGGGTCCGGTTCCACCCCGGCGTGAACGGCTAATGTTTCCAGATGGTAGTTTGTGGTCATGTCTCTCCTTGTGGCGTAATCCGTAAACCGTAAACCGTGATCCGTAATCGGTTTACGGATCACGAGTCACGGCCGTAACAACACCTTGCGCACCCCTGGCCGGGCGGCATGGGCCATGGCTTTCAATCCCTCGGCCAGCGAGTATTCGGCTTCAATCATGGCGCTTACGTTGACAGCGTTTTGCGCCAGCAGGCGCAGCGCCGGGGCAAAGGGGCCACAGCGCGAGCCGACAACCGTAATTTCGCCCACCACCAGCTTGGTCAGGTTGAGCCGGGCGTCACCGGCATAGGTGCTTTTGAGAATGAGCGTGCCCAACGGCCGTACCAGGCGCAGCGCCTGGGCAAAACCAGCCTCATTCCCGGTTGTTTCCACCACCAGATCAAAACTGTTATCGGCAAAATCATCTGCCAGCCCGGTGGTCAGGCCAAGTTGCGCCGGGAGTTCCAGAGAGTAGGGTGAACGGCCGAGCATGGTCACGGCCGTACCTGCCAGCGCCAACACCTGCCCCACCAGCAGCCCCAACCGTCCTGGCCCCACCACCGCCACCCGCGCCGACGGCCGTAACGTCACCTGCTCCCGAATGCGCAGCGCCGCCGCCAATGGTTCGGCAAAAACGGCCGCTTCGTCGGAAACGTCAGACGGAACTTCGGCTAAATTGGATAAAGGCAGGGTCACAAAATCGGCAAAAACGCCATCCTTTTGGATGATGCCCAGGACACGGCGCTGCGGGCAATGCTCCGGGCCATGCCCCACGCACACCGGGCAAACGCCACACCCCAGGCTAATACCGCCCACGACGCGACGGCCGTGCCAGGCCACATCCGGCGCACCCTCATTTGATGAGGCCTCATGTGATGAGGCGATAACTTCCCCCACAAATTCATGCCCCAACACACCCTGGAAATCGGGTACATACCCCTTCACAATTTCCAGATCGGTGGTGCAAATGCCGGCCAGGCGCACCCGAATGAGCGCCTCACCAGGCGCAGGTGTGGGTTGGGGGTAATCGTGGCGAAAGGCCAGTTGGCCTGACTGTAGATAGAGTGCCTGCATGGTGAATCCTCAAGACCTGACAGGTTTTTGGAAACCTGTCAGGTCTACTTATCAGGGAGACGGCGGGGTGGCCGTAACGGCCGTGGCTTCCGGCGTGGTTGTTTGATTGGCGGCATCTGTGGGGGCCGGTGTGCCCGTCTCCCCTGCGGCGGGTGTTTCCGTTCCTTCCGGTAGTGCCGCCAGATTGAGCAGTTGATCCAATAACTCATTCAATGCCGCTAATGCCAATACATCTGCCGTATTAAACCATTCAGCATCATACATACCGCCTGGCCCGCGTACCAGCAGTTGGCTGCGCGGGGGTTTGGGTGTCGCCGTCACAGTCAGGGTGATGCCTTCGGTATTGGTGATCACGCTGGTGGCATTGCCCGGAAAAGTGTTTAACCCCGTGCGTACTGCGCCACTGGCGATCAAATCATTGGTCAGGCTGATCGTTTGGGTGGTGGTGATGGTGCTGGTGAAGGTTTGCCCGGTGCTGTTTTGGGCCACGGCCGTACCATCGGCAAACAACGTCAACCGGGCGCCATCCACCCGTTTATAATCGAGTACGGCCGTCAACGGGAAATCGGTCGGCGGGCGGGGCAACACCTCTTCACGTCCGGCCAATTTTTCTGCCAGCGCCGCATCCAACCCGGCATACAGCAACAGCAGCGGCGCGGGCAGTGCATATTCCGGGCACACTACACCAATGGTGCGGCTCTGTTCACCTTGTTGTACAAACAAAGATTCAAGCGGTGAACCCAAACAGGCCGCGCCATATTCATTACTTAAAGCCGTCAATGTCAGGCCATTCAAAGCTGCCAGCAAACCAGGGTCGGCGGCTACCGGTGGGCCGACTTCGCTCTCCGTTGCCAGCCAGGTATACACAAGGCCGTCAGCGGTAAGAGCGGCGGAATGGGCGGGCGCAAACGGGGAAGCGCTGCGCCGCAGTCCCACCACCGTGCCCGGCGGAAAGTGCGCCCCCAGGCTCACCGTCATATAATTTTCCAGGCTGGCTAAAATGACGGGATCACGCAGCCAGCCTTCGCCCTGAAGCTCTGCATAAGGCAAGTTATAGGAAACAAACACGCACCCCTCACACCCTTCGGGTATCACCGGCAGCAATAATTCCCGTAGTACCTGCTGTAATTGCAGCAGCGCACCCCCTTGATTGTTCCGTTGAATAGCCTGCCCGGTACTTTCATCCACCACGACGACCTGGCTGCTGATGCTGCCTTGCAAGCGTCTGTCCAGCCCTAACGCGGGAATGGTGTAGCGGACTTCAACGGCCGTCTCCCCAAAATCAATCGGGGTACTGGTAGCGTCTAACGGCCGTTGTGTCACCGTCACTGCCGGAAATGTGGGAAAAAGGCGGTCAGACGGGTTAGGCGGCGTGAACGTGGGCGGTAAATGGCCGATCGGCGTGGGCAGTGGCGTCACCGCCAGCGTGGGCGCAACTTCCCCCTCTCGTGTACAGCCAACGGCGGCCAGCGCCATCAACACAAGCAGCATACAATTCATATAAAACCGTTGATGAAAAATCATAGAGCGGATTATACCGTAATCCCCTGGAAGGGGCGCACCGCCCCCATTAAAATCGCACCTGCCGGCAGCAAAGCCCACCTTCGGGCTGGATTCAGAACCGGTTCTGTCATAAACTTGGGATTCGGCAGGGCCTTTGGACTTTTTAGTTGATTTAGATAATCTACCAGCAAGGCTTACAGAACATGGCACAAACACGAATCCTCCTTAATAGCGCCATCGGCAAACCGTTTTATCCTTTTCGGGACAACAATCAGTTGATCACGGCCGTTGGTTGGGCGCCCTGGTGGGTGGAACCGGCGGCGGGCGACCCCGGTTGGAAAAACCGGCAGCCCGTCCTAAGCCCCATCACCCTGGATGAAGCGCTGACACAGCAGGTAGCCACTCCCTTTGGCACACATATCGGCGGCTTGTGGCAGCAAGTCCCCACCGCGCCGGGCAACAGTTACGAATTCTCGGTGGAAGGGCAGGCGTGGTCCAGCGAAGATACCACCCCCGCCAGCCGCCTGGAAGCCAGCGATGTCAATCTGCAAATTGGCATTGACCCCACCGGCGGCCTGGACCCTCACAGCCCGCTGGTGGTATGGAGCGGCAAAGCCAATCCGCTGAGCCATTGGGAAACGCTGCACCTGACGACTACGGCCGAAGCATCCATCATCACCGTTTACTTGAAATCGGCCCCCTCCCTGCCCAAACGACAGCAGACCGTCTTCTGGCGGCAGGCGGACCTGCGCCCCATCGGACGGCACAAACGCAGCGTTAACATTGTCGGCGCGGGCGATACCCATATTGCCGTAGAACCGGAACGGCCGAAACCGGGGGAAACGGTCACGGCCGTCATCTCTTCCACCCGCGACCACCCCGCCGTTGACCTGCTGGTGACGCGCCCCGATAACAAGCTGACTACCGTCATCCCGCGTGGCAAAACGCTGGACGGCGACCGCCACATCTGGCGCTACGAATTTATCAGCGATTACGACGGCCTGTATGAACTCCGTTTTGTCAGCGACAAGGGAGCGCGGCTGCTTTCGCTGCGGCTGCTTCAAGTGGCCCTCGATGTGCAGTTGGTACCCAGCGATAGTTCCCGTTACAACTACCGCCGCGTCTATGTGCTGCTGCCCCCCACCGCCGATATGAAGTGGCTGCTGGCAGCGGCCAAAGGGGGGTATGACGGCCGTTTCACCATTGGTTTTTCCGCCGACGACGCCGGTATTGGCGACCTGGAAACCCGGCATGTATTGGCCGTGAACCCACACCATTGGCCGGAAGTGCTGACCGCTTCCTGGTTTCAGCAGCATTATCCGGGGGTGCGCTTCACGGCCGTTGTCGCCAACAAACCGGAAGATTTAGAAGCGTGGCTCAAAAATTGGACAGGACTTGATTGACAAAGACCCTAAGGGTTTTCTGAAACCCTTAGGGTCTATAACCACATGAAACTAGACATTCGACTCGTAGAAGAACCGGCCGATTATTGGACCGTCGAAGATATTTCCAAAGCCGCCTGGGGACTGGAAGATTACCGCGAAGTCATCCCGGCGCATTTGATGATCACTTTTCAGCAAAATGGCGGCCTGCTATTGGGGGCGTGGCTGAATGGCAAACTGGTGGGCTTCTCCATTGGTTTTATTGGGCTGACAGAGGATGGGACGGCGACCAACGGCCGTGTCAAATTCTGCTCCGAACAATTAGGCGTCTTGCCCGAATACCAGAGCTACAACATCGGCTACCGCCTGAAACTGGCCCAACGCGACTATCTGCTGGCGCGGGGCATTGACCACGCCACCTGGACATATGACCCCCTGGAAACCAAAAATGGCAACCTGAACCTGCACAAATTGGGCGCAGTCTGCAACACCTACTACATCAATCTGTATGGCACGGCGGCGGGCATCAACGCCGGGCTGCCCACCGACCGCTTCCAGGTAGACTGGTGGCTGGACAGTCAGCATGTGAGCAGCCGGTTGCCAGGCACATCCCCTAACACGCTGGATGATTTACGCGATGCAGGCGTCCCCGTCATCAACCCGGCGCAGGGCACTCCCTGGCCTCGGCCGGACGGAGCCATCATCCCTCCCCACCACGCCCGCCTGCTGATGCAAGTCCCGGCCAGCATCCGCGCCCTGAAACAGGAAGACCCAGAACTGGCGCTGGCCTGGCGGCTGCACACCCGCGAGCTGTTCATATCCTTGTTCACCCAGGGCTACAAAGCCACCGATTTACTGTACACACCTGATGCCTGTTACTATTTACTGGAAAATTAGAGGAGACCTGACAGGTTTTGCAAACCTGTCAGGTCTGAGAGACAACCATGACAGACTTTCCCATTTTTGACGGACACAATGACACGTTGTTGGATTTGTATGAGAAGGCGGCCGACGGCCGTACCTTTTGGGAGCGCAACGATACCGGCCATATTGACTATCCCCGCGCCCAGGAAGGTGGTTTGGGGGGCGGCTTCTTTGCCATCTTCATCCCCAATGAGCGAAAACCGGGCGAAAAGAAAAAGAAGTTCAACCCGGCCAAACTGCCACCGCCGCTCAAACACAAATACGCCCTGCGCGAAGCCACTGCCATGTCCGCCATCCTCTTCCATCTGGAACAGGAATCGGAGGGTAAACTGCAAATCATCCGCACCGCCAAACAGTTAGCCGCCTGCCTGAAAAACGGCGTCATGGCCGCCATTCTGCACTTTGAAGGGGCCGAGGCGATAGATATCAACTTTGACTCGCTGCACATCTTTTATGCCGCCGGGCTGCGCTCGTTGGGACCGGTGTGGAGCCGCCCCACGAAGTACGGCACGGGCGTTCCGTTTGCCTTCCCCAACTCGCCGGATATTGGCCCCGGCCTCACGGACGCGGGCAAGGCGCTGGTGCGCGAATGTAACAGTCTGGGCGTGATGCTTGACCTCTCCCATCTGAACGAAAAAGGGTTTTGGGATGTGGCCGCGCTGACCGACGCGCCGCTGGTGGCCACCCATTCCAACGCCCACGCCCTCTGCCCCTCGCCGCGCAACCTGACGGATAAGCAGCTAGACGCGATTAAGGAGAGCGGCGGCATGGTAGGGGTGAATTTTAACGTGGGCTTTTTGGATGGGGACGGCCGTCGTGACCCCAAGAAAGTCTCCTACCGGGAAATTGTGCGCCACATGGTCTACCTGGTGGAACGCCTGGGCATTGACAAAGTGGGTTTTGGCAGCGACTTCGATGGCGCCACGATGCCCGCCGACCTGGGCGACGCCGCCGGTCTGCCTCACCTCCTCACCACCCTGCGCCAACACGGCTTCAACGACGCCGAATTGAAAAAGCTCACCCACCAAAACTGGGTGCGGGTATTACGGGCTACCTGGAAAGCCTAAGCCCGATGTCCGATGTCCGACATCGGGCTTCGGACTTCCGAATTCGGACTTCCGATTACCGATAACCGATCACTGATTACCTCCCTATGAACCTCACTACCCTTGCCACCTGTAACCTCAATCAATGGGCGCTGGATTTTGAAGGCAACTTGCAGCGCATTGCCCAATCCATCCAACTTGCCAAAGCCGCCGGGGCAAAGTACCGCCTGGGACCGGAACTGGAAATTTCCGGCTACGGCTGCGAAGACGCCTTCCTGGAAGGAGACACCCTCCGCCATTCCTGGGAAGTGCTGGCCGAAATCCTGTCCGGCGACCTGACCGACAGCATTTTGTGTGATTTGGGGATGCCGGTAATGCACCAGGGAGTGCGGTACAACGGCCGTGTCCTGGCCCTCAACCGCCGCATCCTCTTCATCCGCCCCAAAATGATCCTGGCCGACGACGGCAACTACCGCGAGCCGCGCTGGTTTGCCGCCTGGCAGCACCTGCGCACGGTGGAAGACCACGCCCTGCCGCGCCTGATTCGGGCCATCACGGGGCAAGAAAGTGTGCCCTTTGGCGATGCGGCCATTGCCACCCGCGACACCGTGCTGGCCTCGGAAACATGCGAAGAACTGTTTGCCGCCGCCAGTCCGCACACCTATTTGGGGCTGGACGGCGTAGAAATCCTGGCAAACGGCTCCGGCTCTCACCATGAACTACGCAAACTGCACCGCCGCATTGACCTGATCAAAAACGCCACCGCCAAAGGGGGCGGCATCTATCTTTACGCCAACCAGCAGGGGTGTGACGGCGGGCGGCTTTACTTTGACGGCTGCGCCCTGATTGCCGTCAACGGGCAGGTGGTGGCGCAGGGGTCACAATTTTCGCCAAATGACGTGGAGGTGGTGACGGCCACCATTGACCTGGAAGATGTGCGTTCCTACCGGGGCAGCATTGGCAGCCGCCAGGTGCAGGCCAGCCAGGCTACGGCCGTGCCGCGCATTGTGGTAGATTTTGACCTCACCCATGCACCGGATCGCGCCCCGGCACGGCCGCCGGCACGGCCGATTGAAATTCACTATCACACGCCAGAGGAAGAAATTGCCTATGGTCCGGCCTGCTGGCTGTGGGATTATTGGCGGCGGTCGGGCATGGCCGGGTTTTTCATCCCGCTCTCCGGCGGGGCGGACAGCGCGGCCGTAGCCACCCAGGTGGGAATTATGTGCCAGATGGTGGTGGCCGAAGTGCAGGCAGGCAACGAACAGGTCTTGGCCGATGTGCGGCGGCTGGTGGGGGATGAGGGGTACACACCAGATAACGCGGCCGAACTGGCCGGCCGTCTGCTTTTCACCGCTTACATGGGCACCAAAAATAGCTCCAAAGCGACGCGCAAACGAGCAAAGGCGTTGGCCGGGCAGATTGGAGCGCGGCATTTGGACATGAATATGGACACGGCCGTAGCCGCCATCGTCAAACTTTTTACCGTCCTCACCAAAAAGACGCCCAAATTCAAGGTTCATGGCGGCTCGGATGCGGAGAACCTGGCGCTGCAAAACATTCAGGCGCGGCTGCGCATGGTGCTGGCCTATATGTTGGCGCAGTTACTTCCTTGGGTACACGGCCGTCGTGGTTCTCTCCTCGTTTTGGGTACAGGCAATGTAGACGAAGCCCTGCGCGGCTATCTGACCAAGTATGACTGCTCCAGCGCGGACATCAACCCCATTGGCGGCATCAGCAAGGTGGATTTACGCCGCTTTTTGGGCTGGGCAGCGACGAACAAGGGGTACACCACTCTGCGGGAAGTGGTCAGCGCCGCGCCCACGGCCGAACTGGAACCGATCACTAAAAACTATGCCCAACTAGACGAAGTGGACATGGGCATGACCTATGAGGAGTTGAGCCGTTTTGGGCGATTGCGCAAAATTGACCGCTGCGGGCCGCTCAGCATGTTTGAAAAGTTGGCGGCGGAATGGAACCATCTACCGCCGCGCGAAGTGGCGGACAAGGTGAAACGCTTCTTCACCTACTACGCCATCAACCGCCACAAAGCCACCGTGCTGACGCCCGCCTACCACGCCGAATCCTACTCGCCCGACGACAACCGCTTCGACCTGCGCCAGTTCCTCTACAATGCTCGCTGGACCTGGCAGTTCCGCCGCATTGACCAGTTGGTGGAGCAGATGGAACAGCCCCAGACAGAGGCGACTTGATTGTGCTAGAATAGCCACCGAGGTGATAAAGATGAGCAAGATTACTTTGACGGCCGTTATTCACAAGGAAGATGACTTATATGTGGCAGAATGTCCAGAGGTAGGTACTGCCAGCCAGGGGTATACGATTGAGGAAGCGGTTGAGAATCTAAAAGAAGCGACGGAACTTTATCTGGAAGAATTTCCTCTGGAAAATATTCCGCGTTCATTGTTGACTACTTTTGAGGTGCCGGTGTATGCCTAAGCTACGCCGCGTATCTGGACAGGAGGCAATTCGCGCCCTGGAAAGATTGGGATTTGAACAAGTGCGCCAGCGCGGTAGTCATGTTGTAATGAAACGAGTAACTCCAGAAGGCACAACAGGCTGCGTTATTCCACTTCATCGGGAAGTGGCAGAAGGAACACTGCGTAGCGCCTTAAAACAGGCTCATGTAACGCCAGAAGAGTTCATGGAACAACTATAAAGCGCCGATTTTTGAAGGAAGGGGGATATTGGCTTTCGCCAATATCCCCCTTCCTTATTATCCCGCTTTGCGTAGGGCCAGCCGCACTTCCTGATTACCAACAGTCACGGCCGTGTCATACAACGTACTCTCCAACCGACCCGCCACCAACGCCACCGCCAGTGTCTCCTGGGCGATCAGGTCGGCAAAGTGGGCGAAGGCAGCGGCCACCTCATCGGTGGCACCGTAAGCCAGTTCGATGCGGTCGGAGATTTCCAGCCCGGCCTTTTTGCGCATCTCGTTCACCTGGCGGATGATGTCGCGGGCGTACCCCTCTTGCAGCAGTTCCGGGGTGATGGCTGTATCTACCGCCACCGTCACACCTTTATCGCTGGCAACGGCCGTGCCGCCCCGCGATTCTGTTTGTACGATCACATCCTCCGCCGTCAATTCCACCAGTTGCCCGCCGGCCTCCACCTGGAGCGTTTTCCCGGATTGCAAGGTACGGGCCACATCGGCCGGATTCATCGCCTCCAACGCCTGGCGCACCTGTGGGAACAGCGGGCCAAACTTCGGCCCCAACGTGCGGTTATTGGGCAGCACCTTGTAATTCACCAGTTCGCCCACCTCGGAAACCACCTCGATCTCCTTGACGTTGATCTCCTCCGCCAGCACATCGGCCAGTTCCAGCAGGTCGGCCTGCTCCTGGGCCGAGGCCACGTTCACCCGCGCCTTCGCCAGCGGCTGGCGCAGTTTCAGGTCTTCGGAAGCCCGCGCCGCCCGCCCCAGGCTGGCGGCGGTGATCGCCAGCCGCATTTTTGCCAGCAGCCGTTGGTCCAGGCTGGCGGCGTCCGCCTGCGGATAAAAGGTATGATGCACACTGCGGGGCGCAGCGGAATCAACCTCGGCAACCAGATTCTGGTACATCGCCTCGGTGACAAAGGGGACAAATGGCGCGCACAGTTTGATGAATTCCACCAGGACGTGATACAGCGTGGCATAGGCGGCGTTTTTGTCGGCGTCAGCTTCGCTCTTCCAGAAGCGGCGGCGCGACCGGCGCACATACCAGTTACTCAAATCATCCAGATACGCTTCCAATACCTGCGTCGCCTTTTCCGCATCATACACATCCAAAGCCGCCCGCGTCGCCAGCGCTGTCTCGTTTAACCGTTCTACAATCCAGCGATCCATTTGGGCGTTGGCGGAGATTGGAGATTGGAGATTGGAGATTGGAGATTGAGAATCTTTAATCTCTAATCTCTGATCTCTAGTCTCCGGCTGCCATTTATCCAAATTCGCATACGACACCAAAAATGAATACACATTCCACAGCGGGATCAAAAACCGGCGGCGGGTGTCGTCGCCGACGTGGAAACCGAAGCGCAGGTTTTGCTCTGGTTTGCAACTGGCATAAAGCCAGCGCATGGTGTCCGCACCCATCTTGTCGGCGGCTTCGTTAAATTCGATCATGTTGCCCCAGGATTTGTGCATGGCACGGCCGTCTTCCGCCAGCAGTGTACTGTAACCAAACAAATTCTTAAATGGGCCGACGCCATCGGCCATGAGCGTGCTTTGCGCCAGCAGGCTGTAAAACCAGTTGCGGAACTGGCCGGGGAAACTCTCGCTGATCCAGTCGGCCGGATACCACTTCTGCCAATATTCCCGGTCTTCGTTGTAATGGAGGGTGCTGATGCCGACGATGCCTGCATCCAGCCAGGGATTGCCCACATCCTTGATACGCTCCACCGCGCCGCCGCAGCCGGGGCAGGCGATTTTCACCGCGTCAATGTACGGCCGGTGCGGGGTATGCCCTTCAAACTGTTCCCAACCTTCGACGGCGCGTTCTGCCAACTCATCTTTGCTGCCGACCACATGGAAATGGCCGCACTCGGTACATTCAAAGATGGGCAGCGCCAGGCCGTAATACCGCTTTTTGCTGATCATCCAGTCGTGCATATTGCGCAGCCAATCCATTTCCCGGTCATAGCCAAAGGCGGGATACCATTTGGCCTGGTCTACGGCGTCCATGATCTGGTAGCGAAAACTGGCCGCCTTCTCCTCTGGCGTCACTTCTTCGCGCGGTTTGTCATACAGTTCACCCATGCTGATGAACCATTCATCCACCAGCCGGTAGACCAGTTCGCTGCCGCAACGCCAGCAGTGCGGGTAACGATGAGCATACCGCTGCTTCCGGTAATAGGCCCCCTTTTCGCGCAGGTTTTCAAAGATGGTTTCGGCCACGTCATGGGCCGATTGGCCGGTTAGCCAGTCAAAACCGCCGATATAGATGCCGTTCTCGTCTATGGGCGCGATGACCGGCAGATTGTTTTCTTTGCTCAGTTCAAAGTCTTCTGCGCCGCAGCCGGGGGCGATGTGGACGATGCCCGTCCCTTCGTCCGCGCCGACCTCCTTCCAGGCGATGACGCGGTGGGTGTAGCTGGCTTCGGCAAACGCTTGTTGGGTGGCGGGCAGTTCGTCGAAGGGGCCGGTGTACGTCCAGCCGAGCATCTCCGCGCCCTTCAATTTGCCCACCACTTCGTAATGGCCGATGAGGGTGTTTTTCACGGCCGCTTCCGCCAGGTAATACGTCCAGCCATCTTCGTGCTGCACCTGCACGTAGTCCAGTTCCGGGCCAACGGCCGCGGCCACGTTGCTGGTCAGCGTCCAGGGGGTGGTCGTCCAGACGAGCAGGGCTTCCTGCTCGGAAACCTGACAGGTCTCCGAAGACCTGTCAGGTTTGGCGGTGAGCGGGAAGCGGACGAAGACGGAGTCGTGGGTTACTTCCTGGTAGCCTTCGGTGACGATCTCGTGCTGGCTGATGCCGGTGCCGCAGCGGGCGCACCAGGGCATTACATCCCGCCCTTTGTACATCCAACCCTTGTCGAAGCACTTCCGCAGGAAGGCCCAGATTTGATAATTGTTCTCGTCACTGAAGGTGAAGTAGGAACCGCCCAATTGGGGCATACCCAACTGCCCCACGATTTGCTCGACGGTGCCGGTGACGGGTCCGTGTGTCCCGGTGACGGTGATCACCTGCGTGGGGTCGTCTTCCAACAGGTCACGCAGGTGGCGCAGTTCGTCGGGGTCGTTCCAGTCCATCCAGTTGCCCAGGCGTTTGGTCTGTTCGGTCTGAATGGCGGCAAAGTGGAGCACCTGGCGTTTACATTCGGCCGTGAAACGATCCAGGCCGTACTTTTCGATCTCCCGTTTGCTGTTGAAGCCCAGCCGTTTTTCCACGTTGACTTCCACCCAAAGCCCCTGGCAGTCGAAGCCGTTTTGCCAGCGCTGGTTTTTGCCGAGCATAGCCTGGTACCGCTGGTAAAGGTCTTTGTAGGTGCGCCCCCAGGCGTGGTGTGCACCCATAGGGTTGTTGGCGGTGATGGGGCCGTCTATGAAGCTAAAGATGCCATATTCGGCTTCGGTTTGGGTGCGCAGGCGGCGCAGTTCGTTGAAGGCGTTGCTTTCCTGCCAGAATTGCAGGATTTCTTGCTCCAACTGGACAAAATCTACTTTATTAGACACATCTTTGAAAGGCATGGTTTCGTTCTCCTGATTTTTTAACGCAGAGGCGCGGAGGCGCAGAGAATTAGTAATTGGGTCATTGGGTCATTGGGTAATTCCGGTAACGGCCGTGTGTGATGGGTGTACGGCCGTGACCGGGCCGGTAATTCGCAATATGTTTGTTTGGAGACATGCTATTTTTGACATGATTACTCTCATAACGGAATGATTCTGCCTGATTGTCCGGTTGTTTTCTCAATGTTCGAAAGAATTTCACCCACAACTTTGTCAGCAAAAACCACATTAGCGATTCCTTCAAAGGAAATTTGGATGCCAAGATCTTCATATGAAAATGCTACCTCGACATCGTTTATTCGTATGCGGTGATCACCCCAACCTTCAATCACAGAAAACTCAAAGCTGTCTGGACGTAGTGTTCGTCCAAAGTTACTTTTGGCAAGATTGAACCAATCATCGTCTATGGGTCGTATCAAATATTCGAGTGCCATAATCTAATCTCACCCACTTGCCCCTATCTCCATCACTGACAGATCAATCACTGCGCCGGTTTGCTGTAAAAAGTCAAAGCCCAATAAACCATCAATTGCAAACCCATAGTTCATTGCGCCCATGTCCACAGAAAAATCGGCTAAATACAAACCGCCTACTTCAATCATTTCAATGCGTTTTGCCACGACCGTTTCTGCGCCACCAATCCCACGTACCTGCTCCACAACATCATCAGAAGCAAAGAGTATGCCAAGTTGCAATAAATCATCCGTCCGAAAAAGGGTTGAAGCAGAGCCGGTGTCAATGACTACGTTGTTGAGCGTGATCGTTTTGCCATGATGGGTAAGTTTTGCGGAGACGTAGGGCAGCCCTTCCTTGACTTCAATTTTCATCGCACACCTCGCAGCCCTAACCAGCGTTTGATGGTGATGTCCAGTTCTGCGCGGTCTGTATGAAATACAAACATTTCCCGATCCGGGTTTTCCCTGTGAACTTTGGCATAGGCTTGCCAGGCGGTCTGTCCATCAACAAAACGGTCTATCACACTGATTTTGTCAAGGATGCGTTTATCGCCTTCCGTGTGAGCTTCAATGGCTTCAATCAACAACCATGTATCTGGGTAAATCTCACGAATGTCTTGCCAATTCATGTTGCACCTCCATTTACCAGACAGTTTAGTACCAAATGGCGCGGGTTTCTACGGCCGTCAACCCATCTCCACGTCTCATCTTCACCACCCAACCATGTTCATCCAGCCATATCGTGCGTTCGTTCTCCAGCCAGCGAATGGTCAACGGCCGTTCACCCGTCACCACCACCTCTACCACCTGCAAAGCGAATGCCACTAACTGCTCACTGCTCACTGCCAACTGCTCACTGCTTACTGAATCCAACGTCACGGCCGTGCCGCCGCCAAAACCCGCTAACAAACCCAACCCCACGCTGGATGGAAACCAGAAGCCATAACCTGGTTCCAGTTCTACATCTTCGGTGGAGGTTTGGCCGTTGACCGTGCGGGTATTCGTAACGGCCGTGTCCGCCAAAAGCAGGTTGCCTTCCACCATTAAATCGTCGCCCCAAAAGCGGTACGAGAGGCGTTCGGCACGGCCGTCGGCCCGCCGCACCAGATGGTACAGATACGAATGCCCCGATTCGGCCGCCCGTGCATCCAAATCCACCCGCAAAATCTCATACCCCTCCACCGCCTTTGTCAGCCGCCATGATTCAACTGCGCCGGTCGCACGGCCGTCCCGTTCATACAGCAACAGTCCAGAGGCGATGGGTTTTTCATATGCCTGTTCGTGAACAATAAATCGCATGGTTTATCCGCAGATTACACAGATTACACAGATTAGGTTTTCTGCGAATGAACAAACCGCTTGTATTCGAGGGATTTACCGCCAAAGTTCAAAACCAATCCGGTTGAATGACCTGTTGCCTTGAGATAATTGAGAATCTGCGCTTCCTCCATACTGCTTAACCGTGAAAGTGCCTTTAACTCGACGACAATCTCCGCAAAACATATGAAATCCGCTCTATACCCTACTCCCAATTGCTGACCCTTATAAAAGACAGGCAAGGGTGCTTCTCTCTCGAAAGGAACTTGCTGAATGGCCATTTCAAGGGCTAGTGCTTCCTGGTAAACAGCTTCCAGAAATCCGCACCCAAGCTGTTTATGCACCTCCATAGCTGCACCTATGATTTTGTATGTCCTTTCGTCTCTATAGCTGTTCATTTCAAATCTGTGTAATCTGCGTAATCTGTGGATTAATTCAATTCCACATAAATTCGCTTGTTGATCTTGCCTTTGCTTTTGTAGTCGGTGATGCGCATCTGGCCCACTTCGCGGGTGTTGGCGACGTGGGTGCCACCGTCGGCCTGCAAATCCAGCCCGACCAGTTCCACCGTGCGTACTTCGGTAATGCCCTCTGGCAGCAGGTTGATTTTAGTACGGATCAGGTCGGGAATCTGGAATGCCTGCTCGCGGGGCAAGATGGCCACGCGCACCTCGCGGGCGGCGGCTACTTCCCGGTTCACGGCCGTCTCAATTTCCGCCACCAACTCCTGCCGCATCGTCTCAAATTCAAAATCCATGCGCCCTTGCCGCGGGTCCATGTTACCACCCGTCACCTGTGCCCCATAGTCGCGCCAGACCACACCGCAGAGGATGTGCATGGCCGTATGGGTGCGCATCAGTTGGTAGCGACGTGTCCAGTCTAATTGGCCAGTCACGGCCGTGCCCACATCCGGCAAATCCCCCTCCATAAAATGCACCACCTGATCACCCACTTTTTTCACCTTCGTCACCGGCCAGGTCTGGGCAACGGCCGTCAACACTCCCACATCACACGGCTGCCCACCACCACCCGGATAAAACGCCGTGCGATCCAACACCACACCGCCATCCACCACGTCGGTGACAACGGCCGTAAAATTCTGTACATATGCATCGGTCTGATAAAGCAATTCCGTCATTCTGCACCTCAACTAAAAACAAAAACGCCCTCATCCCTATTGGGACGAAGGCGCAACTCTCCGCGGTACCACCCACTTTTCCGGCCAACGCCAGACACTCTTGCCCGCCACATGATAATGGCGGCAGCCCCGTTAACGGTAGGCGAATCCGTCTGAGCCTACTTTTCTCAGTGAGCAGTGAACGGTTAGCAGTCAGCAGTTTCCAAGAAATCTTGCTGCTGACTGTTCACTGGCTACTGCTTACTGATTCGTTCAGTCAGAAGCTCCGGAGGGATTTTCAACAGCTTTCCCGCACCTGGCTCGCACCAACCCAGGCTCGCTTGGCAGGTTATTGTGCCGTTTACTCGTCTCCATCACCGCTTATCCGTTTGTTAAGTTGTGGCAATTATCCGCCAACGGCTGGTGGCTGTCAACTTTATCCATTTTCACATTTTCATGAACATCGGTAGCCATTTTGACGACAAACGTAACTTTTGCCACTTGTCAGACGACCTTATGATTGAAAGTCATTCAGCTCACCCTCAGGCAAAAAACAAGTGACGTATCTTTGATTATGTAAAGGAGTGCTTTCATGAACTGGTTTGTCTCCAAATCCCCTGTTTCTATCCGCAGCCTGATCCTCTGGTCAGGTTTACTACTGTTAGCTCTTATTCTCTCGTCTGCCGGAAGCAGCGTTCGTGCCGCCGCCAACCCTGCCGATCCGCCCTTTTCTATGGCGGATCGAGTCGCCTGCCAGACGGCCGCCGAAACCATTTACTGGCAGCACCGGGAATGGCCCGCCGTCAATCCCACGCCCAAACCGGCCCTGGCCGAGGTCATGCCCGCCGCCGCCATCGCCGCCAAAGTCGCCGATACCGCTCGGTACAGTCACGCCCTGGAAACCTTTTGGCATACCTCCATCACCGGCGAGATGCTCCAGGCCGAAATAGACCGCCAGGCCACCCACACCCAAGACCCGGCCATGCTTCAGGAATTGTGGGCCGCGTTGGGCAACGATCCGGCCCACATTGCTGAATGTCTGGCCCGGCCTGTGCTGGCCAAACGGCTAGTACAAAACTGGCAGGCGCAAGATACCCGCTTCACCAATACCCCCTTTGAAGCCTGGTGGGCCGGCGTGAAAAACGATCTGCCCACTACATTCACCACCCCTGTTTATGATTACCGTCTACCGGCCATCGCTGAATCGCCCCAAACAGATGATACCTGGGTGGACACGGCCGCTATTCCGGGGGATGGTGAAGGCGTTTCCGTCTGGACGGGCACAGAGATGATCTTCTACGGCCGTTCTTCCACACAAGGACATCGGTATAACCCCACCACCGACACCTGGGAGGCGATGAATACCGTTGGTGCGCCCCATCGTGTGTATGATTTCACGGCCGTCTGGAGCGGCACGGAAATGATTACCTGGGGCGGCTGCACAGGTCAGCATGAATTCTGCACCACCAGCGCCGGTGGGCGGTATAACCCGACTACCGATACCTGGACGCCCACCGATACTGCCACCGCTCCCATTGGGCGGCGGCAGCATGGGGCTGTCTGGAGTGGCAGTGAAATGATCATCTGGGGCGGCTGCCACGAAGATGCCAATGGTAACCAGAATTGCAATGTCGTTCTCAACTCTGGCGGCCGTTATGACCCCATCACCAATTCCTGGCAGCCAACAAGCCTGAGTAACGCCCCGACGGCCCGCAATTTCCCGGAGCTGGTCTGGGCCGGCGACCAGATGATCCTCTGGACCGGTACTGCCACGGCCGATCCTGGCCGCCGCTATGACCCCATCAGCGATAGCTGGCAGAGCATCAGCACAACCAACGCTCCGGCTGGCCGAGAGGCTGCCCTCATCTGGACGGGCGATGAAATGATTGCCTGGGGCGGCTGTACGGGCAGCCCATTTTGTGATACCCCGCAGAATGATGGCGGCCGGTATGATCCTGTGAGTGATAGCTGGACGGCCGTGACCACCATCAACGCCCCCACCGCCCGCTGGGGCCATGACACTATCTGGACAGGCACAGAGATGATCGTTTGGGGCGGCACCAATGGCACAGGCAGCCATCTGAACAGTGGTGGTCGGTACAACCCCATTACCAACTCCTGGATGGCGACCAGCACCACCGGCGCGCCCTCACCACGCAGCGCCCACACCTTGTGGACGGGCAGCCTGATGCTGGTCTGGGGTGGTGTGGGCAGCAATAATTTGCGCAACGGGGCGCGGTATGAACCAGGCAGCGATAGCTGGACGCCCATCAGCGCCAAAGACCCCTTCTCTTTCCGTAATTATCACAGCGCCATCTGGACAGGTGTGGAGATGATCGCCTGGGGCGGCGAAGGGGACGGCACAGCCTCCACCGGGCTGGATACCGGTCGCATTTATGACCCGGTCACCGATTCATGGAGCGACACCAGTGTGGTGAATGCGCCCAGTCCGCGTGATGGGCACAGCGCCATCTGGACGGGCACAGAGATGATTATTTGGGGCGGCGATGTCTATTCCTGGTTTACACAGGGCACGGGTGGGCGGTATAACCCCATGACCGATAGCTGGACACCCACCAACGAAGCCACAGCCCCGGTTGCTAAGGCATTACACACGGCCGTGTGGACGGGCACGGAGATGATCATTTGGGGTGGTTCTGTCTGGGACAATCCCTGGGATGGTACCGGCGCGCGTTATAACCCGGCTGGTGACAGTTGGACAGACATCACCAACAGCGGCGCACCGTCGCCCCGTTATCTGCACAGCAGCGTCTGGACAGGTGATGAGATGCTCATCTGGGGCGGGGCTGGCTCCACCGGCCCAGTAGGAACAGGCGCGCGTTATAATCCCACCACCAATACCTGGGCACCCATCGCCAGTACTAATGCCCCGGCGGAGCGTGTGTTGCACAGCACCATTTGGGACGGCACAACGATGATCGTCTGGGGTGGCACGGCAGACTATGGCCCCTGGATTTTGCACAATGATGGTGGCCGCTATAACCCGGCAACGGATACCTGGACGGATGTGAACATCGGCAATGCCCCTGCCGCTCGCGCCCGCCACACGGCCGTGTGGACGGGTGATGAGATGATAGTCTGGAGCGGCTGCACCAACAGCGCCAATTGCTTGCAAGGGGACGCGGCCGGTGGGCGCTACGACCCACAGACTGATACCTGGACAGCCACCAGCACCACTGGCGCACCGGAAGCCCGGCAGTGGCATACGGCCGTGTGGACAGGCGACGCCATGATCGTCTGGGCCGGCCTGACGGATGATAATGGTATCAGCCAGACGGGTGGGCTGTATTTTGCCGATACCAGTGGTAACAATGCGCCGCAAGCCAGCAATGACAGCTACAGCGCGCTGGCCGGCGAGACATTGACAGTAGCAGCGCCCGGTGTATTGGCAAACGATAATGACCCCGATGGTGATGGACTGATGGCCGTACTGCTCACCAGCCCCGTTCATGGCCTGCTCTCGTTTAACCTAAATGGCTCTTTCAGTTACACACCTACCGTTGGTTTTGTGGGCACAGACAGTTTCACTTACCGGGCCAGTGATGGCGATAAATTGAGCAATGCGGCGGTGGTGGGCATTGCCGTAACAGATGAGAATAATGCACCGACGGCCGTGCCGGATGCTTACGAATTGAATGAAGATGAGCCGCTGGTAGTGCCCGTACCCGGTATTCTGGAAAATGATCATGACCCGGATGGCGATCCGCTGAGCGCCGAACTGGTGCTGGCTCCGCTCAATGGGACGTTAAGCCTTCAGGTAGATGGCTCGTTTATCTACACACCGACGGCCCATTTTCATGGTGCAGATTCGTTCACATACCGGGTGAGTGATGGCCTGGTGTATAGTCCGGAAACGGCCGTGACGCTGACGATAAATGCGGTGAATGACGATCCGGCAGCCACGGATGATGCCTATGAGATGGCCCAAGATACCGTTCTAGAGGTCAGCGCGCCGGGCGTGCTGGTGAATGATGAAGATGTAGATGGGGATGGGTTGACGGCCGTGCCCGAAACCCTCCCCACACATGGCGACCTTGTCCTTCAGACTGACGGCAGTTTTACCTACACTCCTCACACCGGCTTTGTGGGCAACGACAGTTTCACCTACCAGGCCGAGGACGGACAAGGTGGCAGCAGCCTGGCTACTGTATCCATCACGGTGAATGAAACGGCCGTGTTCCACATCATTTACCTGCCCATCGTCACATCGAATCCGTAATGGTACACAGAGGGATTCAACAGATGTTGAATCCCTCTCTTTTCCTCAGGACTCATCTCTCATATCCACTCCAACCAAATTCTGTTATAAATGTTGGTCAAGTGTAGACAACCCCACATGCTTGTGATAATCTTTAGTCACTGAATCATTCCTATCACCGATAACAGCATAAGTAAGGTTGAGGAACAACAACATGGCCGACGAGGTGAAAAAAGTAGTTTGCATTGAAGATGAACTGGAGATGATCGAGCTGGTAAAACTCATCCTCGGTCGTAACAAGTTTGACGTAACCGGCGCCGTGGGGGGACATGAAGGTCTGGAGAAAATCACGGAGATTAAACCCGACCTGGTTTTGCTCGATCTGATGATGCCGGAGATGGACGGGTGGGAAGTCTACCAAAAAATGAAGGCTTCTGACGACATGCGTGATATTCCCGTTATCGTCGTCACAGCCAAGGCCCAGAGCATTGATCGTGTCCTGGGTCTGCACATTGCCCGTGTGGATGATTACATCACCAAACCATTTGGTCCCCAAGAACTCCTGGACAGCGTGGAGCGGGTCATCAACAACCGCACCAAACAAAAAACCGGTTAACTTTCCCTATCTCATCCGACAACTGTAAACAGTCACCCCAAGCCCATTCAGAATGGGCTTTTTTGGCTCTGGTGACTTTCTTCAATGTGGGTTGTGCCGTTTATCACTATCACCCTTCCGGTAGAAGTTTTATAGTGTCAGAAGAGGTAATAGGCTTTGATCACTATTTGTCAGGAGGTGGATGAGAGATGTTTGCACATCTGTTAGTTCCTTTGGATGGCTCTAAACTGGCGGAAGCGGCACTGCCGTTGGCGCTGGCAATTGCCGGGCGGTTTGAAAGCACCATCACGCTGTTGCGCGTGGTGAACGTACCTCACTTTGTGGTCAGCAGCCATGACTTTCCCCAACTGTACGTCAGTTTGCAAGAAGATATGCGTGAAGAAGCCACAGCCTATATTCAACTGAAGCAGAATGATCTCATGGTAAGCGGGTATATCATCAACGGCCGTGTGGCCGAAGGTGATTCTGTTGCCGATATTATCCTGGATGCTGCCGATGAGTTGGGAGTTGATGCCATTGTCATGAGCACCCATGGCCGTGGTGGCATTAAGCGATGGGTCTTCGGCAGTGTAGCCGACAAAATCTTACAAGAGGCGCATGTGCCCATTTTGCTGGTGCGGGCACAGCCGTCAGACAGCGATACCTGATCCCCTGCCCCACACCCTGTACCCAACTGCCACCAAAGCGAAAGGTGTCTATCGAAGCGCCATCTGTTTTCGAGGCGTTACCACAGGTCATTAGTGGAAACGCCTGGAGGGTAAAATCATGACAACCCAGCGTGTACCACAAGGAGGCCAACATGGCCGTTCCGGTTCCACTCTGGAATGGATTTTGCTGGTTATTTTGCTGATCTTGCTCGTCATCGTGGTGGGTTTGCTGGCCTGGCAGATTCGTCAGGCATACTTCACGCCACCGGCGCCTACAGCGGTCCCTGCTGTCTTACCTACCGCCGTAACCACCAGGCCCCAAATACAGATTATGCCTGATTCGGGCACTACAGGAACAGTTATCACTGTATGGGGTCGGGGTTGGCAGCCAGATGACCAATTGATCGTGTGCCTGGACGATTTAGGCGACCCGGCCGAGCCACCCATCTATGCCGAGAGTGCAGTAAATGCAGCGGGTGAATTCCTGGCTACCTTCACGTTTCCTGGCGATGTACAGTGGCGCAACCTGCCCGATATTCCTGTGGTGGTAGAATCCAGAACAACAGATGAAAAAGAATCTGCCATCTTCAAATTAGTTGTGGGTAGTCCTACTGTACCGGCATTTACGGCCGTACCTGCCACCCCCACACCCTGGCTCTCCACCCCCACGGCCGTGCTGCCCACCCCCACACCCACCTGTATCTACAACATGACCTTTGTGGCCGATGTAACCATTGCTGATGACACGGCCGTGCCACCTGGCGTTAACTTCACCAAAACCTGGCGCATTCGCAACACAGGCACATGCGCCTGGCCGGCAGGAACCAGTTGGGTTTTTGTTAGCGGTAACCAGATGAATGGGCCAAACGCTGTGTCTGTGCCGTCGGCCTCACCCGGCGAAACGGCCGATGTTTCTGTGCTGCTGACCGCGCCCACCACTCCCGGCCGTTACACCGGTTATTGGACGCTGCGTTTGGCCGATGGCACACTGATGAGCCAGAGCTACTACGTGCGCATCATGGTGCCCGCACCCACATACACACCAACAGCTACGCCTAGACCAGCTACGGCCACGGCTACGGCCGTGCCCGCCACCCCCACCATCACCCAGACGCCCACCGCCATGTCCCCCACACCCACCCCGATCATCTACAACTGGCGTGGTGAATACTTCAGCAATACAGCGTTAGCGGGGCCGCCCACAATAGTACGAGATGACTCGGCCATCAACTTCAATTGGGGTGTGGGCGCACCTGCCGGTGGCCTGCCTGCCGACAACTTCTCCGCCCGCTGGATTCGCACCTTCACCGTAGCTGAGGGCAGCTACCGCTTCCATGCCGCTATGGACGATGGCCTGCGCCTGTATGTGGATGATTTTTTGCTCATCAATGAATGGCGTGATGCCAGCTACCGCCAGGTCAGCGGGGATCATTGGCTGAGCGGCGGCAGCCATCTATTCCGGGTGGAATACTACGAGCATCTAGGGGACGCCCTGGCCCAGGTGTGGTGGGAACCGGTCGCCGGTTATCCTGATTGGCGTGGCGAGTATTGGGCGAACAAGAATCTGTCTGGTACACCCACACTGGTGCGTAATGACCAGAAGATTGATTTCAATTGGGGGTTTACGGCTCCAGCACCCGGACTACCCGACGAACAATTCTCCGCTCGCTGGACACGCACCATCAACTTTGCCGCCGGTACATACCGCTTTTACGTTCGCGCCGATGATGGTGTGCGCGTATTGGTAGATGGGCAGCGGATCATTGACATGTGGCGTCTGAATGACGGCAGGCGCATCTTCCAGGCAGACATGACCCTGCAAGGCAACCATACCGTCGTTGTGGAGTATTACGAAGAAACCATCGCCGCCGAGATTCATTTCTGGTATGAACGCATCGGCAACTAACAAGGAAGGGAACAATGATTACATTAGACAAACCTGTTTATTTGACGGAAAGAGGCAGAACAGAGCTGGAAACCGAGTTAGTCTACCTGCAAAATAACAAACGGTTGGAAACAATTGCCCGCTTACAGGAAGCCAGAGGCGGCGGCGATTGGATGGACAATACCGAGCATATGCTGATCGAGGAGGAGTTGGCTTTTGTAGATGCCCGTATCCAGGATATCAGCTACATGCTCGACCATGCGCAACTGATTGAACCGGGTAATGAAGACAGCCAGGTAGATGTGGGCGAGACGGTGATTATCCAGGCTGATGACGGCGAGATGGAAGAGTACACCATTGTCGGTGTAGCTGAGGCTGATCCCGGCCGTGGCTTCATCTCCAATGAGTCACCGCTGGGTCACGCCCTGCTACATCACAAAGTAGGTGATGAGGTAATCGTGAAAGCACCCATGGGGCAACTGCATTATCGTATTGTGGCGCTGGCCTGATCAAGGGATTGAGAGATTGAATCTCCCCATCTCTTGATCCCTAAGATCACCGGATTTTCAGACAATTCTTTTGTGCCCGGTCTGGGGGCTGGGGTATACTTGGGATGTCGTCTGGCGTCTGTCTCCCCCAGGCGCCAAATTTTGCGACGGGAAGAGAATATGCCTGGGAAGCCCATTTCATTGTTGAACTTTTCAGCCAGTTTTTTGCTGGCTTTTTTCTTGTTTGGTAGTGTGGCCGGTTGTGGACAAAGCAGCGAATTGGGCACGGCCGTACCCTCCCCCTTTTCCACCACCCAACCGGCCCTGGGGGCTGTGAGCACGGCTATTTCCGCCGCACCTCTCGCCACCCATAAACCACCACCAACGCCAACGGCCGTGCCCACCCGCACCCTGTCACCAACACCCACCACCACGCCCATTCCCACCGAAACAGCCACCCCCTTGCCTACGCCAACTGCTACCCTACCCCCCGCCCCGACCGAGATTTACGTGAACGGGGTTGCCCCTGGTTGGTTTGTACTGCTGCCAGAGGAAACAGGGCAGCGCGCGCGGGAAATCTGGGCACAGGGCCAGGCAGCGGGGCGTGATCCCCATCGCTTTTCCAAAATCGGCGACAGCATTGTGGACACACACGAATTTTTTACCTGGTTTGACGAAGGCAACTACGATTTAGGTGACTATGCCTATTTGCAGGGGGTGATAGATTATTTTGCGGGGTCATACGGCCGTCATGGGGTGGCGCTCAAAGTGGGGCTAAACAGTGCCGTCGTCACCGACCCGGCCTGGGCGGACAAGGAGTTGTGTTACGCCAACGAATCACCGCTGGCCTGTGAAATCCGCCTGCACAATCCGGCCATCCTGCTTATCCACTTTGGCACCAACGACTATTCCGGCTCTTACGAAGGGAACATGCGCGAGATTGTGGAGTATGCCCTGGCCGAAGGGATTGTGCCCATCCTCATTACCAAAGCCAATCGCATTGAGGGCAGTAATTACCACAACAACATCTTGCGCCAGTTAGCGACTGAATACCACATTCCCGTATGGGATTTTGACGTGGTGGCGGAGACGCTACCGGGGCGCGGTCTGGAGCAAGACGAACACCACATGACCTTCAACCAGCGCCCCGTTTACAACAGTGACCGGATGATCTACACCGGCTATGGCGCCTTTAACCTCACCGGGCTGATCGTGCTGGACGCCTTCCTGCGCGAAGTAATTATGGGGGAATAGGATCACGGATTTGACGAATGATGCAGATTTTCACGGATTTGTTTTTGTCCATCCGTGAAAATCTGTCCTATCCGTGTCATCCGTGATCCTATACAACGACTAACTCCGGTAGTTCTGTATCTTCCCATTCTCGCTGTCTGGGTTCACGCGCTTCAACTGTCATGGGCAGGCCGCCGGCGGGGGACATGGTGATCAGGGCTTCGGGCTGTACGGTCGTACCCGCCACCAATCGCAGCCGGTAACGTTGGGCCATCGTCGCCAGGATGAGCTGCGCTTCCATCATGGCAAACGAGTTGCCGATGCAAACGCGCGGGCCACCACCGAAGGGAATGTAGGCATATTTGGGCAACCCCTTTTCCATCTCCGGCGTCCACCGTTCTGGCAAGAACTGATCCGGGTTGGGAAAATAGTGGGGCAGCCGGTGCATCACATAAGGAGCAATAAAAATCATGCTCCCTTTGGGAATGGTGTAGCCCCCAATTTCTACCTCGGTCAGCGGGGCACGGCCGTTCAAAATCCAGGCCGGTGGGTAAAGTCGCATCGCTTCTTTAATCACTTGTAGCGTGTATGGTAGGTGTGGTAAATCGTCTAGCGTAGGCGTACGGCCGTTTAAGACCGCATCCAGTTCCGTGTGTAATTTCGCTTCCGCCGCCGGGTTCTGGGAGAGCAAATACCACGTCCAGCTCAGCGCATTGGAGGTCGTCTCGTGCCCGGCGGCAAACAGAGTGGCTACTTCATCGCGTAACTGCCGGTCATTCATGAAGCCGCCATCTTCATCTTGGGACAACATCAACATGGAGAGCAAATCGCCGTTGTCCTGAATCTGCCCGTTCACGGCCGTGGCCCGACGCTCGCCAATAATCCGTTCAATGGTCTGGCTGTAATGAGCAATAGCCCGCTTCCGTTTGCGATTACCGGCAGTGGGCAGCCAGTTGGGCAACACAAAACCGCGCCGGTAATCCCCGTTAGAAACCGCCTGCAAATCGTGAATGGCCCGGCCCACGGACACGGCCGTGTCCTCCGCCTCCGTCACCGCGTCCGCGTCAAACAACGTCTTGGAGACAATCTGCATGGTCAGGCGCATCATATCATCAGCCACATCCCGGGTTTGCCCATCCTGCCATTCGGCCAGCAGATGGTCGGTGTAGCCTACCATCACCTCGGCATAGGTGCGGATGCGCTTCATGTGAAAGGCTGGCTGCGCCAACCGCCGCTGCCGGGCGTGGAAAGCACCCTCGCTGGTCAACAGCCCATTACCTAGAAATTTCCCCAAAATCTGCCGGTCTAGCGCTGCTTTTTCAAATTTATCCGCCTGTGTTACCAGCACTTCACGCACATAGTCCGAATCCGCCAGCAAATAGGTGTGCAGATGCGCCAGGCGGAAATAGACCATACTGCCATATGTTTGCGCCAGTTGCTGCAAAAATCCAGGTGGATTCGCGCCGAAATCCCGCAAACTGCCTACCACAAAATTCCCCTTCGGCCCAGGGGGACGTTGGATTGCCATTTTTTCAAACTCCTTTTAGATTATTGACAAGATGTTGATTTATCAATGGATCGTCAATAAAATAACGCAGGTAAAATCGTGTGTCAAGCAACAATTTGACCAATCTGTTGCAAACTCGACACGTGTTGAAAATTGAGGCCTGACAGGTCTTGCCGACCTGTCCGCTCTGAACGAGAGAATGACATGGAAAAAGTAGACCGCCGTGTGCGCCGCACCCGCGCCCTGTTAGGGCAGGCGCTGCGTGACCTGATTCTGGAAAAGCCGTATGAGGCCATCACCATTCAAGAGATCACCGACCAGGCAGATTTGAACCGGGCCACGTTCTATCTGCACTATACCAGCAGGGAAGAACTGCTCATGGACAGCCTGGAGCAGCAGTTTGACGCTTTAGTAGAACAGATAGAGGTGGAGAAGAACGGCCGCCCCATGTGGGAAAATCCAGCTACCATCCGCCTCATTTTTGAGTATGTGGCCGAAAATGCGGCCCTTTACAAAGTGCTGTTCGGACCGAAAGGTCAGGGCTACGTCATGCATCGTGTCCTCGACTACATTGCCCAGGTAGACGAGGATGAGTTGCAAGCGGCTTTTGGCAAGGATGCCTTGCCTGTGCCCAACGTCATTCTGGCGCGGCACTTTGCCGGGGCGTTGTTTGCTCTGGTAAGCTGGTGGCTGGAACAGGATATGCCCTACTCGCCCACCTACATGGCGGAAACAATCCAGCAACTTTGTATGGTGGGTTTCATGCCGGTGTTGGCCGATGCGAGGGCACATTGAACCGTTTGCTCCAGGCAAAACAGGCCGCGCCTGCGGCCTGGGAATGGCTGGCTGGCACGCGGCAGGCACACATTTTGCACTTGTTTGACCATGCCTGTAATCTGGTCAATGAAAGAGGGGATGTATTGTCATTGGTTTCAGAGCAAATTGGGGCGGGGCCTTTTCATGTGGTGGTAAATGAGTTTGTAGTAGGCGATTCATCGCCTTCGGATGGCGATAAATCGCCTACTACGAACGTGGTGGTGTTTTCTGATGGGGTTCAGGAGGGAGGGTGGCGGCTGGATATGAGTCAGGCTGTGCGATGGGAACCGCGTGTGGATTGGGAGGGGTTGCGGGCGCACACGGCCGTCTGGCAACCCTACCTGCCCCACTTGCAAACCCTCGTGCAACGATATCGGGCGGCATTGGGGTTGGACACGGCCGTGTGGCAATCCAAACTTTCCGCTGGTTTACACTGTTTGTTATCCGGGATCGCGGGGCAGGAGGCGGCATTGGTACGAGATGGCGCCGCACAGTTAGCCGGGCTAGGGCCGGGGCTAACGCCTGCCGGGGATGATATGTTGGTAGGGGTAATGTATGGATTGTGGGCGACAAGGCCAGAAGCGGAGGCACGGCCGTTGGTGGAGTTGATGGTGGGTACGGCCTGCCCTGAGCCTGCCGAAGGGGCCGTACCGCGTACTACCACACTTTCTGCGGCCTGGCTGCGCGCCGCCGAACGGGGGGAGGCTGGGGTGTTGTGGCATGAATTCGGTAATCGGTTATCAGCGGTCGGTGGTCGGTGGGAAGAGACGGTGGTACGGATTTTGGGGGCGGGGCATAGTTCGGGGGCAGATGCATTGTGGGGGTTTACGACTACAACTGCCCAATTTTGACGCCAAGAACGCAAAGATTCAAAAGGAGCAAAGAGTAAAAAAAGATGGAACGACAAAACATTTCTAGTGGCGCGCCGTGGGAGGGGACAGTGGGGTATTCCCGTGCGGTGCGGGTGGGACCATGGGTGGTGGTGGCAGGCACAACGGCCGTAGACGAAGAAGGCCAAACGGTATGCCCTGGCGACCCCTATGGCCAAACCAGATATATTTTGCAGAAGATTGAGCGGGCGTTAAAAGAAGCAGGGGCTAATCTGAATGATGTGGTACGCACCCGGATGTTTGTCACGCAAATTGGGGATTGGCAGGAAATTGGCCGGGCGCATGGCGACTGTTTTGCGGCCATTCGCCCGGCGGCTACCATGGTGGAAGTGAATCGGCTCATTTCCCCCGAATTACTGGTGGAAATTGAAGTGGATGCAGTTTGTATATCTTAGAAGGCGCTGCTACCCAGGCTCACCACCAATGATAATATCATACTGAGGGCAATCACAATTCCCAACACGATCATCACTTTTTCAGCGGTGGATCGTTTGCGATTGTAGATGCGATCATGCATAGAACGTCTGGGTGGTTGCTTGGGCAGTTCACGGCGTTTTCTATTCTTAGCCATTTGAAAAACTCTCCTTAAAATTGAAAATTGCGGGCGGAGTATAACACAAAGTCACGGCCGTGAGAAAAAGGTTAACGTAAAATTGAGAACGTGTCCGGCGCCCGGCAAAAGGTGTTGGTTGCCCCAGACTATCGCCTGGTATGCCTGGCATGGTTTTGACAAGCGTTGACGAGACGGCCGTCTTTTATATAATCAACGGTACAATTTTATACGTACCTTCGGGGCAGGGTGAAATTCCCGATCGGCGGTGAGGTCTACGCAAACCAAGCCCGCGACCCGGTTCAATTGACAATTATCCATTGACAATTGCCAATTGAACTGGTTGATCTGGTGCGATTCCAGAGCCGACAGTTATAGTCTGGATGGGAGAAGGTCAAAACTTATGGCGTTTGTGTTGTTTTGCCCATGCCCCACCTTTGTGTGGGGTATTTTTTTGGTAATGGCGGGGCAGGACAACGGCCGTTTCCCCTTCGCGTCTTTTTCCCCCTTGCCCCCGTTTCCGTAATTTCGTGATCCGAAGTCCGTCATCCGATTTCCGATCACCGATTTCCGATAACCGAACAATGAACACCTTACGCGGACAACCTGTCTGGCTCACAGCCACAGTTTCCTTTGCTTTTCTCATCATTGGTTGGCAACTGTTGGTCTCTCTTGGTGGCTATGAGAAATTTATTCTGCCTGGGCCGGTAGATGTGTGGCAACAGATGCAGATAGTAGTGGGGGACGGCCGTTTGCTCCGGCACAGCCTCATCACCATCAGTGAGGTCATCCCTGGTCTGCTCATTGGCTGCCTGGTGGCGGCTCCGCTCGGCTACCTGCTGGCTAAATCACCGCTGGCCGAGCGACTGCTCTCCCCCTATCTCATCGCCTCTCAGGCTATACCCATCATCGCCATTGCCCCCTTGCTCACCATCTGGATCAGTTCTGTCTACTGGTCGCGGGTGGCTGTTGCCGCCCTGGTAGTCTTCTTCCCTATTCTCATCAATATGGTCGTTGGATTGCGCTCCGTACCACCTGAATTGTACGAATTGATGCATGTACTCAAAGCAGACACCGGGCAAATTTTCCGCAAATTGGAATTCCCGGCGGCGCTGCCGGTTTTCCTGGCCGGCCTGAAAATTGGCGCCACCCTGGCCGTCATTGGCGCGTTAGTGGGTGAATTTGTGCAGCCGCAGAGTCGGGGATTGGGCTTTCTGCTTATCACCGCTCGCCAATCCTTCAAAACCGACCTGGTGTTTGTCATTCTGCTGACGTTGGCGGCCATGGCGCTGTCCTTATACGGTCTGGTTGCTTTGTTAGAAAAGCGCGTCTTGCGCTGGAAATTACAGAAATAAAATCAAATTAAGGAGAAGGACAAAATGAAACGATCACTCATTTTATTACTGGGATTATTGCTGTTTGCTTTCGCCTGTACAGGCCAGGAAGCTACGTCAGAGATGACAGCCATCAGCCTGCCAATGGGCTATATTCCTGATCCCCAATATGCCCCGTTTTATGTAGCTGTGGAGAAAGGATATTTTGCCGAGGAAGGGATTGAATTGTCATTTGATTATAGCTTTGAGACGGATGGGATGGCACTGGTGGGGGCTAATGAACGGCCGTTTGCCATTGTCAGCGGCGACCAGGTGATATTGGCCCGCGCCCAGGAACTGCCGGTGGTGTATGTGTTGGAATGGTTCCAGCGCTTCCCCATTGCCGTCGTCAGCAAAAGCAGCGCCAATATCGCTACCCCACAAGATTTGGCCGGGCGCAGTGTGGGGCTGCCGGGCTTTTTTGGCGCCAGCTATGTGGGCTATTTGGGGCTATTGGAGGCTGCCGGATTACAGCCGGAAGATGTAAACGCCAGCGATATTGGCTTTACTCAGGTAGAATCGCTGCTGACAGAGAAAGTAGAAGCGGTGGTGGGCTACGCCAACAATGAGCCGGTACAGTTGAGCGGTATGGGCGAGGATGTGAATGTCATTTATGTAGCCGATTTCATTGACATGGTGGCGAATGGCATCATCACCAATGAAACGGTAATAGCGGAAAATCCTGAATTGGTAGAAGGGTTTGTGCGGGCTACCCTGCGGGGGCTGCAAGATACGTTGGCCGATCCCGCTGCCGCCTTTGCCATTAGCAAAGAGTATGTGGAAGGACTGGAAGATAACCGCTTGCCGGTGTTGGAAGCGTCACTGCCACTGTGGCAGGCGGAGACATTGGGGCTGACGACGGCCGATTCCTGGCAGCAAGCCCATGATGTGTTGCTGGAATCCGGGCAGCTAGATGCACCCGTGACGGATTTGGACGCGGCTTTTACCAACGAATTTGTAGAAAAGGCGCAGCCATAGTCGAAGGAATTGGGTAATTACTTAATTACCCAATTACCTCATATCAATGAGTTCTCCATTTTTAACGGCCGTCAACATCAGCCACACCTTTCAAGACTTACCTGTCCTGGCGAATATCTCGTTGGAAATTCCATCAGGAGGTTTTGTGGCCCTGGTGGGGCCGTCAGGCATTGGCAAGTCTACATTGCTGCGCATATTGGCGGGTTTGTTACGGCCGTCATCCGGTGAAATTCACATGACCGATGATTCCCGCCAGGAACCCATTGGGCTGGTCTTTCAGCGCGATAACCTGATGCCCTGGCGCACGGTGGCCGAAAATGTGCGCCTACCATTGGAACTGATGAGAGTCAATGGGCGAAAGGCAGACGGCCGTGTGCAAAAGATGATCAACCTGGTGGGGTTGGCCGGTTTTGAGAACAGTTATCCGGCGCAGTTGTCCGGCGGTATGGCCCAGCGGGTGGCATTGGCCCGGGCGCTGGTACATGAGCCGCTGTTTTTGCTGCTGGATGAGCCGTTTGGGGCGCTGGATGCGCTGACGCGGGAACGGATGGGGCTGGAACTACTGCGTATCTGGGAAGCAATGCCGGTGACGGTGTTTATGGTCACACACAGCATCAGCGAAGCGGTGTTTCTGGCTGATGAGGTATTGGTAATGGGAGGCTCACCGGGCACGGGTCGGCCAGCGACCATCACCCATCGTATTGTGACCGGCTTACCCCGGCCGCGAGATTTGGCAATAGAGCGCACGGCCGTGTTTCAGGATTGTGTTACGGCCGTGCGCGCCGCTATTGAATCCAGTGTTTAAATGTTCTGGTGTTCACGTGCCAGACTGTCGCCTCGATTCGTCCTGGGAGGCCCGGTAGACAATCCAAAACCTCACCGAATAAACAATTACCGCTTGATGCCTACCCTATTGTTTATTCCCCTGGCGCAATCTGAGGCACAGGTTCTATTTTCCGTTGCTGGCGACGCCGCCGGACAAAACGGACGAACAGCCAGAGGGGCACGCCAATCAACAGGGCAATGGGCAGTACAAGAATCATCAGCCAGATAACCAGAGTGGCTAGACCTTGCAAGGCACTGATGAGGGCTTCGATAGCATCCCGCGCCACGCCTTGGGGCCGCCAGCCGGCCACCTGCACCGGCCGGGCAGCAATGTCCGGCGTCAGGGAAATAGTGATGGTGGAAAAGGCAGCCGACTGGCTCAGATATTGCATCCGACCTTTAATGACTTCAATTTCCCCTTCCAACCGGCTGAGTTCCTGGTTCACCGCCAATGCTTCTTCAACTGTCATGGCGTCATCTAAAAAGGAGCGGACTCGTTCGGCCGTTGCCTCCAGGTTGCCCAATCGCGCCTCCAGGTCTACGTACTCCTCGGTCACATCCTGCCCGGAGACATTTTCACTGCGCACTTCCACGGCCATCTGTTTGAGCGTTTCCATCGCACCAATAAAACCGGCGGCGGGCACGCGGATGGTGATGTCGCCGGATTTGGCGTCTACACCATATTGGTACAGATTGGCATTAACGACCCAACCACCACTTTGTTCGGCCAACCGGGTGATGTCGGCCACCGTTTCTTCAGTATCCAGCACAACCAGGCTCAGATTCCCGGTGCGAATAATAAGCCGTTCTACCTGGTCGCTCTGCCCAACCGCACCTTCGCCGGAAGAAAAGGCAAGATTGGACACGGCCGTGTCTCTATCCACAGCCGACGTTTCTGACTCCTCCATTGGCGCCTGGGCGGGTATTTCCGCAGAACCAACTTGATCATAGGCGAATTGGGGTTCGGCCATAGAGGCGCTGCCACAGGCAGCCAGTATCAGCACCAAAATTATTAGGGTAAACAAATGCTTTTTGGGGATCATCTTAACCTCCTACATGTCAATTTCAATTTTGAGCGGCAGACCATCACCGAATAACGCCATCTGCCGCCTGATGCCATAGCTAAGACGCCACGATCCAGGAATTGGTTCCCCAAAAACGAATAATCCGTAGCCCGCATTCCATAACAGAATGCGTACTACGGATTACCGGTTACGGATTACCGATTACTGATTACCAACCTCACCCCATCTTACCGGCCAACGTGGGTGATGGTTCATTTTTAGGCATCTGCCACAGTTGATACGCTTTGTGGGCCGCTGACAGCAGTTGCGTCAACAGGATAATGGGCAAAGCCAGACGACCGAGCAGGTCAAATATCTGCGCCAGTACCGCCAAACCCTCGGCCGGGAAATCGGTTGTTTGAGCCAGGGCCGCGTTCTCGCCAAAGACGGGGCCATTGACGATGAGGATGTAGACGACAACGGCCGTGAACAAATTCACACCAATATCCAGCAGCAAGGTCGTCCGGGTTTGCCAGCGGAAGCGCAATTTATAAATGTCTATGCCAATGGAAACGAGCAGGAGCAGGTTCACCCAGGGCAGCAAATTGGCGTAAAAGTTCGCCGAGAACAGCGGCACCGTCATCAACTGTTCGTCGTGCATGACAATAATACCCGCCCACTGCGGGAAAGCATTGAGCAGCAACAGAAATATCACGCCAAACACAATCCCGGCAATGAGTTCACCTCGTTTCATTTCTCGTCCGTTATCAACGGCCGGCAATTTGTGCGGGTCCCATTCTTCTTCTTCGTCCATCGTTAACTCGGATTCGGGGATGATCCGTTCCAGGATAGCAAAGACGATGGCGATGGAGCCAAAGGCGCTGAACAAAGCGCCAATCACATCGGGAATGGCGCGCACGATTGAACCGGTTACATCGGTCAGAAAAGCATCGGAATTCCAGGCCGAAAGCACAACGCCAAAAAGGGTCACGGCCGTGAGCACCACCGCCACCACTGTTACCACGATCTTAAAAATCGGGAACAACTGCGGCCCAATCAGGTATTGGGGGCGGCTCTGGTAAGAGGCAGCAACTTTTTCGGGGTGCCCCATTTCCAGGAGCACGGCCGTGACTACCTCCTCATCCGCCTTATCCACCTTCGTTTGCGCCCGGTCTTCCACCATATCTTGCAGCAAGGAGCGCAGTTCCGTCTGCACATCCACCCGCTGCTGGCGGGGCAAATGCCGCCCTACTTCGGCTACATATCGTTCTATCATGTCCATTGGTATATCTCCTATTGATCGCTTTTAATTTCGTCCACCAACAGCCCGTCCATCACCACTCCCAGGTATTTCCATTCGGCTTTCAGTTCACTGAAAGTGGTCTGGCCCATCTCAGAAAGTGTGTAATAACGGCGCGGCCGGCCACCTTCCTCCAAATCCCATTCGCTGTTGAGCAACCCTTGGGTTTCTAACCGGCGCAATAGGGGATAAAGGGTGCCTTCGTTCACATCAAAGCCCTTTTCCACTAACGCTTGCCGTAGCGAATAGCCATAATGAGTCTGGCGTAACTGGCTTAAAACAGCCAGCACAATGACGCCACGCCGCAGTTCCAATTGTAAGTTCTCTGCATACTGTTGGTTAGCTTGTGTCATGCGGCACATAATACTATATATCATACAGTATTGTCAAGCACACAGCATAAATTGCTTGATCGTCCTGGTTGATGGTGATACAACTCCATTTACCTGGATGCGTATTAGCCGTTGTTCGTTAGTTCAATCAATAAGGAGATTCCACATGGAAAAAGAAACAAAGAAACTTTATCGCAGCCAATCTGATCGTATGTTGGCCGGGGTGTGTGGTGGCCTGGGTGTTTATATAGGCATGGATCCCACCATCATCCGCATTATATTTGTCCTGCTTGTCTTGTTTGGTGGTGGCGGTGGATTGTTATACCTCTTGCTCTGGATATTTATTCCCCAGGAGCCAGCCGGAACAGATACACCCGCCAAGAATGCCACACCAGATGAATAACCTCAACAAAAAAGCCCGACACATCAGATGCCGGGCTTTTTTGTTTGTCACGGCCGTACCGCCACTCCCCGCCTATACAATTACTTTGCCCATCCGATAATAGGTTGGCTCTATATACCCCTGGTGTGTGCCCGACCCGATGATGTCATAACCGAGAGATTGATAATAACGCACATTGTCTGGCAGTGCTGTGCGCACACCCAACACCACCCGCCGGAAGCCTTGCTCCCTGGCTTGCTGCTCCACCGCCTCAATCAGGCGGCGGGCAATGCCCTGGCGCTGGTAGGCGGGCAACACTGCCAACCGGCCAAAGTAGAGCGCATCCGGATACTGTTGATGAGGTTTGGTAAAGACACAGGCGACAGGACGGCCCGAAGCCGCTTCGGATTCGCCGTCTTCCTCCGCCAACCATAACGTTTCCTGCGCCAGCTTCTCCCGCAAAGCATCTACCGTCTCCCTGGTGACGCCCGATGGCGGGTCTAAATCCTGGTAAGCGCCAAATGTCGCCTGCAAAATGCCCAGTACCGCTTCACAATCCGACTCATTTCCCCGGCAAATTTGAATCATGCTCACCTCGGGTCAGACATCCGATTTCTTGAAGAAATCGGATGTCTGATGATAGATGGTGACAACTAATCTCCAACTGATGTCAGTGTTAGCTGTCCGGCAAAGAGTCGCCAGTTCGCGCCAATAAACAACAACAAAGCTGCCAATGAAGCCCAACCCGCCCATTGAAAAGCGGCCACCGCCCCATGCACATCATACAAATAGCCGCCGGTAAATGCCCCCAACGCCGCCCCCAGGCCAAACACGGCGCTGCTGAACAAGCCTTGTGCCGTTGCCCCCAAACCGGGTGGAGCGTTTTCGTCAGCATAGGCCACACCTGCCACCCACATCGCCGCAAAGGTTGGCCCATGTAGCAGACTGATGGGTAACACCTGCCAGGGTGCAGTCATCCACACGTAAGCAAATGCGCGGATGACGGTACCCACCATAGAGAGCATCAGCACAAACGGCGCACCCCACCGCGCCAATAACCGACGTGAGTAAAGAAAGACGGGAATTTCGCTGATAGTGGCAAACGTGAGCGACAAACCCATGATGGTGTTGCTGGCGCCCATCTCTTCCAGGTAGAGAAAGAGGTAATTGAGGAAAATGCCCAGCGTCATGCCTTCCACCAGGGCTACGGCCGTAAACAACAGCCAATGCCGATTGGTGAGCAGCACCCGTAACCCATGCCGCACCGAATCGCCCACATGCCCCCCCTGCACCGGCAGCCATACCCCCACCAGAAACAAGACAATCATCAACAGCAGGTAGATGATGAAGGCGCTAGACAAACCTTGCGCCTCGATGATAATGCCAATGATGAGCGCGGCGATGCCCCAACCAACCGAACCCCACAGGCGGACACGGCCGTACTCTGCCCGCCGCTCCCCCAACCGCACCATCACGGCATTATCCACCAGGGGCACAATGGGCGCGGCGAAAATGGCAAACAGGCAAACAACCGGAATGAGCGCGGCAAACGTTGTCACCTGGGTCATGGCGGCTATGGAAAACCACAATCCGGCAATCGTCACCAGCAGCAGCAAGTGGTGTTTGTTGGTGGCGTCGGCCAATGCCCCCCAGGCTCCCGCCGCCACTACCGTGATCAACGGTATAATGCCTGTGAGCAGGCCAATTTGACGGCCGTTCAGCCCTAAATCCTGGTAATGCAAAGTTAAAAATGGCAGGAGGGAGGCCGCCGCCCCAAAGAATACAAAATAAAAAGCTTTTGCTGAGCACATGAGAGGTTTGCGGTAATCGGTTATCGGTAAACGATAATCGATTAGTTATCACTCCTTTAGAAGTATGGTCGGTCAGATTATATCATTCTGGTGTGGGGCGAGTAATAGGTGATCGGTATCCCGAAGGCGGAATTCCGAAGCCCGATTTCAGACCTCGGACATCGGACATCGGATTACGGGTTACAGGTTACAGGTTACGGATGACGGACACGGTACGCCGGGTTACAATACCCTTATGCACAACTATCTGGATGAATTGAATGAAGCCCAATACACGGCCGTGACCGCCGACCCCGGTCCCATTCTTGTTCTCGCCGGGCCGGGTTCCGGCAAGACGCGCGTCCTGACACACCGCATTGTCTATCTGATCCGCGAATTACACGTGTCGCCCTGGCACATTCTGGCTGTCACCTTTACCAACAAGGCCGCCCGCGAAATGGCCCACCGCATTGAAAAGGTATTGGAAGGGCAGCCACGTGGCCTGATGATGGGCACCTTCCACGCCACCTGCGCCCGTATCCTGCGCATCGAAGTGGACAATTTGGAGGGGTACGGCCGTGACTTTGTCATCTTTGACACCGAAGACCAGTTAGAAGCGATCAAACAGGCGCTCAAAGATTTGAACCTGGACGACAAAAAGTTCCCACCCTACAAAATGCGCAGCGGTATCGGCAGCGCCAAGAACGAGTTGATTACACCAGAAATGTACACGGCCTCTAACTATGTGGCCGAAGTAACCAAACGGGTCTACGCCCGTTACCAGCAAATCCTGGTGACAAATAACGCCATGGATTTTGACGACCTGCTGATGAACGTGGTGACACTGTTTGACCGGCGGCCCGATGTGCTGGCCAAGTACCAGGAACGATTCCAACACATTCTGGTAGACGAATTTCAGGATACCAACACGGCCCAATATGGTTTGTTGAAGCGGCTGACGGCCGTGCGGCAGAACATCTTTGCTGTTGGCGATGCTGATCAAAGCATCTATATGTGGCGGGGGGCTGATTACCGCAATTTGAACCGTTTCCGTGACGATTTCCCAGGGGCGCGCCAAATTTTGTTGGAGCAAAATTACCGCTCCACCCAGGTCATTCTGGATGCGGCCATGGCCGTGATTAAACACAACCGCAACCGCATTCACAAGCAGCTATTTACCGAGCGACAGGGCGGCGAAAACGTAAACGTGCGCGAAGCGTATGACGAAAATGAAGAGGCGGAGCGCATTGTGGGCACGGTGCAGGATTTACTGCTGCGCGGTTATTCGCCGGGCGACATGGCCGTGATGTACCGCACCAACGCCCAATCTCGCGCCCTGGAAGAGGCATTTATACGCACCAACATCCCTTACCGGCTGGTGGGCGCGACAGCCTTTTACCGTCGCCGCGAAATCAAAGACGTGATTGCCTATTTGCGCGTGGTACATAATTCGGCCGATGCCATCAGTTTCAATCGCATTATCAACACCCCCACACGGGGGATTGGCGGCAAAACACAGGAGCAGTTGCAGCAATGGGCCGCTTCTCTGCTCATGTCACCTGCCGACGCCCTGGTGCGGCTGGTGGTTGATCCCGATTGCCAGCACCCGTTTAACGGCCGTGCCACTAACGCCCTGCACACCTTCGGCCAGATGCTGCACGCCTGGCGCACCATCCGCGACGAAGCAACGGTGGGTGAACTGCTCGACCTGATTTTGGAGCAGACCAACTTTCGCACTTATATTGAAGACAGCGCCAAAGATGAAGATGAAGCCCAAGACCGATGGGCCAACGTGATGGAACTACGCAATGTCGCCGCCGGAAATCAGATATCGTTAAGCGAATTTCTGGAACAAATTGCTCTGGTTTCTGAAGTAGATGACCTGGAAGCAGAACCTAACCGGGCCACACTGCTCACGCTGCACGCTGCCAAAGGGCTGGAATTCCCCATCGTCTTTCTGGCCGGATTGGAGGATGGTATTTTGCCCCACAGCCGCTCGCTGGATGATGTGGAATCGCTGGCCGAGGAGCGGCGGCTCTTTTACGTGGGCATTACGCGGGCGATGGACCGGTTGTATATTTCCCACGCTTTCCGCCGCCTGGGTTATGGCGGCTATGATGTGTCTGTGCCCTCTCGCTTCTTGCAGGATTTACCGCATGAGTTAGTAGATGGTGGCAGCGCCAAAAGTCGGCGGCAGCAGACAAAAACGCAGGCGAGTAAGTGGGAATGGTCGTCCCCAGCCAGCGGATCATCATCAAGCTGGTCAAAGGGGGAGAGGGCATCAGTGACACGGCCGTCGCCCCCCACCAGCACACCTAAACCAGAAAAATCCCTGCCACCAGCCAGATTCCTGCGGCCAGACATTGAGGATGATGACCACCAACCCCCCCAAAAAACCGCCCGCTACAAAACCGGCCAAAAAGTACGTCATGTCAAATTCGGTACTGGCACCGTCATTGAAAGCAAACTCACCGGCAGCGATGAAGAGGTCAGCGTCGCCTTTTCCGATCATGGCATCAAACGGCTGGCTGCCAGCTTTGCCAATCTGGAAGTAATTGAGTAATTAGGGTACTGCTTGTTTGTGAAGGCGTGTACGATAACAATTTTAACTTGCTCCTTGATGCACAGGTAGCATACAACGATGAAAGCTGCTGACATTCAAATACGTGATCCCTGTGTTTACGCCCATCAACAGGAAAAGATATATTACATGTTCGGAACGACGGATCACAATTGTTGGCGTGGCCCTGGGCAAGGTTTTGACTGCTACTACAGCAAAGATCTGAGAGAATGGGAGGGGCCAATTCCTGCGTTTAAGCCATCAGGCCATTTCTGGGGCAAAGAAAACTTCTGGGCGCCGGAAGCTCACAAATTCAATGACCGGTTTTATATGTTTGCCTCGTTCAAAGCCGAGAAGCGCTATCGCGCCACGCAAATCCTGACGGCGCAGGATGTAGTTGGCCCCTACCTCCCCCTGGTAGATGAGTCGGTGACGCCCCCAGATTGGCAGTGCCTGGATGGCACATTGCATGTAGACGAAGCTGGCAATCCCTGGATGGTCTTTTGTCACGAATGGGTGCAAATACACAATGGGGCCATATGTGCCATGCAGTTGACAAGCGACTTGAAGGAAGCCGTGGGACGCCCCCTGTTTCTCTTTAATGCCTCGGAAGCACGCTGGGTGCAGGAATCTGATTGGCCGGAAAAAGATGCAAAATATCGCTTTCCCACCTACGTGACGGATGGGCCATTTCTGCCCCGGTTAAGCGATGGCACATTGCTCATGTTATGGTCTAGCCTGGGTGCAAAAGGGTATGCGATGGGCGTGAGCCGGTCAGAGAATGGGCAAATTTCCGGCCCCTGGCACCATGACCCTGACCCAATCTGGGCAGAGGATGGCAGACATGGCATGATTTTCAAAACATTTGCCGGGCAGTTGATGTTAACATTTCATAGCCCCAACCAAAGCCCGAATGAGCGCGCTGTATTTGTGGAGATCGAAGAAAAGGATGGGGGGATACAACTCAAAATGTAGGGGCATGATAAACAAATTGCCGCCGTTAGCGCAAAAACGCTTCATGCAGGCCACCATCCACACTGATAATGTGCCCGGTTGTTTTGCTCAACTGGCTACTGGTCAGCAAATAAGCCGCCTCTGCCTGGTCGGCCAGGGTAATGGGTGATTTGGTCAACGTGCGTTGTGCGTAAAAATTAGCCAACTTATCCCGCAAACTTTCCGTGTCTTCCCCTTCGTCAAAGGGGATCTCATATTTGACCAGCGAACTGATGACCCGGTCACGGGGGAACATGCTGCTACCTTCGACGACGGTAGCCGGGGCCAACCCGTTGACACGTACCAGAGGGGCCAGTTCCACTGCCAGTTCGCGCACCAGATGATTGGCCGCTGCTTTGCTGGTATCGTAAGCGACGGAGCCTTTTTTGGCTACGGCCGCATTCACACTGGTCGTGAGTACCAGCGTACCGGAAAGTCCTTGCGCTTCCCAGATTTTGCGCGCTTCATCTGCCACGATATAGCTGCCCTTGACATTGACGGCAAAGGTCAAATCCCATTGCTTGTCGCTTACTTTGCCCTCTGTGCTGGGCGGCACAAAAATCCCGGCCGTGACAATAATGTTGTCAATTCCGCCGTAGGCCAGAATGACCTCATTGAGCATGTCCTGAACCGATTGGCGGTCGGTGATGTCAGCGCCCAGGCCAATGGCGGGGCCGCAGGCAGAGATGCCAGTCCCGGCCACGCCAATGCCCATGCCGTATTTGTTGGTGAGTTCTACGGCCGTTTCCTTCGCGGCCCCTTCATTCAAATCAACACAAACGACGTGTGCCCCTTCACAAGCTACCCGGTGGGCGGTGGCTTTGCCAATGCCGCTGCCCGCGCCGACGACGATGACGACATGGCGGGCCAGCTCTTTTTCCAGCGGCATACGCTGTAACTTGGCCTCTTCTAGCAACCAATATTCAATGTCGAATGCTTCCTGGTGGGGTAAACCTTGATAGGCGCTAATCGCTTCGGCAGCGCGCATCACTTCGATGGCCAGGGAGTAGAATTCGGCCGTAACCCGACTCTCGCTCTTGTTTTTACCCCAGGCAATCAGGCCCACGCCGGGAATAAGAATCACCGTCGGATTAGGGTCGCGCATGGCGGGAGAATTGGGATGTTTGCACGCTTCATAATACGCGGCGTAATCGGCGCGGTACTGCGCCAGGCCTGTCTCCAGTTTCATTAGTAACGCGGTAAAGTCCTCGGCCTGCGGATTCCAGTCCACATACAGCGGCTTGATTTTGGTGCGCAGGAAGTGGTCGGGGCAGGAAGTACCCAGTTCCGCCAGCCGCGGGGCGTCATGGCTGTTCACAAATTGCAGCACACTGTCGGTGATGTGGACTGTGCCGATGAAGCGGTTGTCGGGCGATGAATGTCGCCCGGACTGCGAGACCATGCCGCGCAGTTTTGGCAACAATGCCACCAACAGATTTTCGCGTTCCTGTTCGGGCAGCGATTGGTATTTTGCCCCGCCAAACGTGGCCGCGCCTTTGTCACGGGCGGCGATATATTGGGCCGCTTTCTCGATAAGCGTCAGGGTCAGTTCATAACACGCCTTGTCATCATCCGCCCAATTGATCAACCCGTGCTGGCCCATGATCAGCCCTTTCAGCCGAGGGTTTTTATGGGCCATTTTGCCCATCACCAGCCCCAGATCAAAACCGGGGCGCTGCCAGGCCACCCAGCCCACTTCGTTACCATACACCGCCTGGGTCAACTGCTCCTGGTCTTTGCTGGCCGCAATGGCAATAGCGGAAATGGGGTGCATGTGGTCTACGTGCCGGGCGGGGATGAAGCCGTGCAAGGGCGTATCAATGGAACTGGCGCGGGGGTTGAGGTTGAAGGTGGTGTGTGGATACATCTCCACCATTTTGTCTTCAACTTCGGTTTTGACGCCTTTGATTTCCGCCGCATCATAAATGGCTTGCAGGGAAAGCAGTTTGTCCATATAGAGCGAGGCAAAGTTGGCGCGGGTGGAAGTGCGCAGGTCGCCGCCGGAACCTTTCACCCAAAGGACATCTACTTCTTCCCCGGTTAAAGGGTCGGCCATCTTGATTTTAGACGAAGTATTGCCGCCGCCGGTATTGGTGATGCGCTGGTCATCGCCCAGGATATTGGAACGGTAACGCAGTCGTTCGACGGGATCCAGCCGGTCGGCGACAGCATCATCCCAGGCATAGGTAACGTGTTTGAATTGTTTTTCTGACATGGTTTGTTTCCTCAATCAAGTCCAAAAGCATGTTCCAGATCGTGAATTTCGGCATCGCCGATGGGGATGTGGGGACCGAGCACGGCCGTGTCAATCAACGAGCGCGCGCTAAATTCGCCCACTTCCAGCCGGTCAAACGCATTCAAAATGTCTGTGCCTACCGTCAATACACAATCATTTTGCACCAGCAGCACCGGCTGGCGCAACGATACCTGTTCGGCCAGCTTTTCCGGCGCGGTGTACAACGTCCGAAACGCCGCTTTGGGAATGTCGCGCAGGAGAATAAAACTCTCCGGGATAGTACGCGAATCAAAGCGGACAGCGGTGATGGCATAGGCGGCGGCATGGGGTGATTGCGCCGTCATCACGCACTGAATGTCGGGCTGGGCGGCGTAGATCATCTGGTGCAAATTGACCGCTCGGCTAGGCAGTTTGCCTGCTTCGCGTACTCCCCGGCGAATCAGCACAATGTCTTCCACAGATAGGCTGCGCCGGTCTTGCCCGGTGGGGGTGATGAGGAAACTGTCATCGTCCAGCCGGGCAGACACGACGCCAGCGGTGCTGATCATCAACTGGCGGTCGCAAGCGCGATGTACAATTTCGACGATTTGCTGGCGCAGTTCCCGCTCGCGGCTACTATGACTGGCGGGCACAAATTCGGGCAGCATATGACCCCGACTGTCAAATAGATTGAGTTCGGCCGGGGACAATACCTGCACTTCACCCAACGTCCGCGCCCGGATGAGGGTGCGGGCGCAGAAATCTAGCGTCTCCAACTTTTGAAAGGCGTCCAGCAGGGCAGCGCCGGCCGCGGCCATGCCATGATTTTCCAAAATGACGATGTTGTACCCTTCGGCGAAAGTGGCAGCGATGTTGGCCCCTAGCTGTTCACTACCGGGCAGGGCATAGGGAGCGTAGCCCACCGGCCCGCAGACGCGGTTGGCCTGGGGAATGATGCGCGTGTCCGGCGTCTCGCGGACGATGCTGAAGGAGACGAGGGCGGGTGGATGGGCGTGGACGATGGCGCGTAGATCGGGCCGCTGTTGGTAAATGGCGCAGTGGAAGGGGAGTTCGGAAGAAGGTTTGTGGGGGCCAACTACACGGCCGTCGGCGCACAGCCGCATGATGTCTCGTGGGGCCAGTTGGCCTTTGTCAACGCCAGCAGGGGTGATCCAGATGTCGCCATTGTCGTCCTTGATGGAAAGATTGCCGCCGCTGAGGGTGGTCATGCCGCCGTGGTAAATGCGGTTCATGATGGCGACTAGCTGGTCGCGGGGATGGAGGAGGTGGAAGTTCATGGTTTTTCAGGGAGATACGTGATGCGTGACGCAGGGTTCACGCATCACGCATCACGGAATTTGGTTCATACCGCTTAAGTTCAGTCATCCCGGCCACCATCTGGCGCGCCTGGGATAAATCAGCAATTTCGCCCAGGGTAATAAGCTGCACCAGGGCATTGCCGATGACGGTGGCTTCCACAGGGCCAGCGATAATGGGCAGACCGGTGGCGTCGGCCGTCAGTTGGTTTAATAGCTCGTTTCGGCTGCCGCCGCCCACGATGTGGATGGCCGAGACAGTGCGACCGGACACGGCCGTTAACTCCGCCAACACCTCACGATACGCCCAGGCCAGACTTTGCAAGACGCTACGGACGACTGCGCCCGGCGTTTCCGGGACCGGCTGCCCGGTCTGGCGGCACAGCTCGCGGATGCGTTGCGGGTGGTCGCCAGGTGTGAGGAAGAGGGGATCGTTGGGATTGAACACGGCCGTAACCAATCCCGCCTCTCGCGCCATTTCTATCAGTTCGCCATAACTGTAAGTGTGCCCTTCGGCCGCCCACTGCATCCGGCACTGCTGCAAAATCCACAACCCCATTACATTTTTCAGCAGCCGGTAAGTGCCATAGACGCCGCCTTCATTGGTGACATTGGCCGTCAATGCGGCTGGTGTTAGCACAGGTTTGTCCATTTCCAGCCCCACCAGACTCCAGGTACCGCTACTGATGTAGGCAAAGGTGTGTCTAGCAGACACAGTAGGCGTTTGGGCAGGCACAGCCGCCACCGCGCTGCCGGTATCGTGGCAGGCAGGGGCAATGACAGGGATGCCCTCATACGCGCCCAGGCGAGCGCCCGGCGGCACAATCTCCGGGAAGATGGTAAAGGGGATGTCCAGCCGGGTCATCAGGTCGGTGGCCCAACGGCCGTTGCCCGGATTGAATAACTGCGTCGTGGTGGCGTTGCTGAATTCGCACACCTTCGCGCCGGTTAGCCAGAAGTTGAGCAAATCAGGTATGGTCAAAAAGGTACCGGCCATTTGCAGGTGTGGCGAGCGGCTGGCAACCAGACTGAGTATCTGGTACAAGGTGTTGATGGGCATGAATTGGATGCCGGTTTGGGCAAAAATCTCCGCTTGCGGCACGATGGCAAGGGCGCGTTCCATCATACCAGCGGTACGGCCGTCGCGGTAATGCACCGGATTGCCAATCAGGTTGTCTTGCCTGTCCAGCAGGGCAAAATCCACGCCCCAGGTATCCACGCCGATGCTGGCGGGCTGCAATGCCTTCCCCTTTTCAATGCCGGTTTGAATCTCGCGCCACAGGCGGAGGATGTCCCAGTAGAGCGTGTGGTGGGCGGTGACGGCCGTGTTGGGGAAGCGGTGCAGTTCTTGCAAGTGGAGGGTACGGCCGTTGAACTGTACGGCCGTGACCCGCCCCGACTCCGCGCCCAAATCCACAGCTAAGACTGTTTTGTTCCCCATGATCACGCTCTTTGCGCCAATACCTGCTTCTCATAGGTGCGAATGTCGTCCATGAAGGCGTAACCAACCGGGACGTTTTGTTGGTGACAGTAGAAGTCCCACACGGCCGTGAACGGCAATCCCTTCACCTCTTCCAATAACGCCAACCGCCCCGTCAAATCCCCGTTCATCTCCAGTTCTCGCAACATCTCCGTTGGTTCCAGCAGCGCCAACAGCAAGGCGCGCAGCGTATTGCGCGCGCCAATCGTCCAGGCGGCCACCCGGTTGATGCTGGCGTCGAAAAAGTCCAGGCCAATGTGTACCCGATCCAGAAAACCGCCGCGTACAATCTCCTGCATGATCGCCTGCAACTCATCATTCAAAATGACTACATGGTCGCTGTCCCAACGCACGCCCCGGCTGACGTGCAGCAGCAGTTCGGGCACATACAGCAGCGTGGCTGAGATTTTGTCAGCAATGGTTTCGGTCGGGTGAAAATGGCCGGCATCCAGGCAAAGGAGGATTTGTTTTTGGACGGCGTAGCCCAGGTAAAATTCGTGTGACCCCACCACGTAACTTTCCGAACCAATGCCAAACAACTTGGCCTCTACAGCGTCCAGATTGTGCGCCGGGTCAACTGGTTTAGCTAATACCTTGTCCAGGGAATCGCGTAACCGCTGGCGCGGGGCCAGGCGATCAACAGGTGTGTCTTTGTAGCCATCGGGAATCCAGATATTGGTCACGGCCGTGTTACCCAACTCTCGCCCAAAATACGCGCCAATCTCCCGGCAGGCGATACAATGCTCAATCCAAAACTGGCGAATGCCCGCGTCCGAGTGAGACAGCGTAAAACCATCATCGGCCAGCGGATGTGAAAAGCAGGTCGGGTTGAAATCGAGGCCGTGATGATTGGTTTTGGCCCACTCCACCCAACCGGCAAAATGTTCTGGTCGAATGTCGTTGCGTGGCACTTTTTTGTCCGTTTCCAGGTAAATGGCGTGCAGATTCAGGCGGTGCGTACCGGGGATAAGGCTGTAGGTTTTATCGAGGTCCTGGCGCAGTTCAACGGCCGTCCTTGCCTTCCCCGGATAATTCCCCGTGGCCATAATCCCGCCGCTTAAGCCGCGTTCTGGCTCTTCAAAACCGCCCACATCATCCCCCTGCCAGCAGTGCAGGCTGATGGCCACCTGAGCCAGTCTGCGCAGAGCCGCCTCTGCATCAACGCCCAATTCGGCGTATTGTTCTTTTGCCAGTTCGTATGCTGCAGTTACTTGTTTATTCATCCTCATCCTATTTCTCTTGCCTTTGGCCTCAGCCCTTTGGCCGCAACCCGGGGCAGTTCATCTGGTCAGTCAAGATGGAACACCTCTTCCAACTCCTGGAAGGATTCATCGGGCCTGGTATTCTCTTCAAAATAAGGCGCCATGAACTCCTGCCAGCGCGTATTAACTTCCTTCTCTTCCATCAGAGCCTGGGCATGGGTCAGGCTGTGGGGCGTCTCGAAGTAGCCAAACAGCAGTCCATCGGCGCGCAGGAACAGCGTATAATTGTGCCAGCCACATTCCCGCAGGGCCTGCTGCATCTCTGGCCAGACGTGTTGGTGATGCTCTTTGTATTCTTCCAATTTATCTGGCTTAACTTTTAACAGAAACCCTACACGCTTCATCAAGCCCCTCTCTATTGTTAGATTGGACCGGCGGGCGGTGAGCCTGCCCGCCGCCCGTCGGTCAAGTTATTGTTTAGAAGTCAAAGTCGTTGATATTGTCGGCATTGAAGATGGTAGGCAGTCCCAAAAGAACCGTACTATCATCGGCAATGGTGTAGGAACCGAGCTTACCTGCCTGGAACGTATCGCCAGGTTGGCCCGAAATGGCGCCGGTGGCGATGGCATGGAGGGCGTAGATGGCCAGATAGCCCAAATCACCGGGGTTCCAGAGGGCGAATTGCGGGGCAGCGCCACTATTTACATACTCGCGCATCTGGTTGGGTGTGCCCAGGCCGGTGACGAACACTTCACCGACACGACCCGCATCTTGCACGGCGCGGGCGGAAGCAGCAATACCGACGGTGGTGGGGGCGATGATCACCTTGAGGTCAGGGTAGGTTTGCATCAAGCCAATAGCTTCATTGTAGCTCTTTTCGTCTTCATCATCACCGTAGACGGTAGCGACCAATTCCAACCCTGAATATTCCGGTTTTTGCAGTTCCTCTTCCATAAGCGCTATCCATTCGTTCTGGTTGGGCGCCGTGGAGGTAGCGCTGAGGATGGCAATCTGGCCCGCACCGCCGGCCAGATCGGCCGCCATCTGAACCTGGACCGCGGCAATGCCTTCAGCTTCCGCCTGGTTAATGTGAACGGTACGGCCGCCGGGCGCAATGGCTGAATCCCAGGTCACAACAGGGATGCCGCTGTCTATCGCTTCCTGCCCTGTGGGTACCAGGGCATCGGCGTCGTTGGCAGAAATGGCCAGGCCGTCTACGTTCTGGGCGATGAGCGAGTTGAGTAACTGGATCTGCTGGGTGGCGTCGGCCACGGCCGAACCCTGGTAAGTAACGTTCACGCCCAACTCGGCGGCTGCTTCCTGAGCGCCCACGTTGGCCGTGTCAAAATAGGGATTCCCCAGATTCTTGGGAACCAGAACGTAGTTGCCGCCGCCGGTGGCCGGCTCTTCGGCCACGGGTTCTTCTACGGCCGTTTCAACAACCGGTTGCGCCGGCGTTGCAGTCGGGCTTGTCGCCGTGCCGCCGCCGCAAGCAGCCAGGGCCAACAGTGCCAGCAACAAAAGTATAGAAAGAAATAGTTTCTTCATTTTATATTCTCCTCTCCTTCTCCGTCAGGAAAAGTGTTTGTTTAATGAGCGATTGAGTCAGAACAAAGTCTTGGGCATGGTTGTTTTCAGTGCGTTTATAGCCAATTTGTGTCGCTACTTTCAAATAGAATCACCTCCTTCTGCCGTCATTGGGCCAAAACAAAACCGCGTGACCAAAAGAAAAACCAGATAAAGAAAGCCATGGCGGCCAACATGACCGCAGCGGTCACGGCCGTGCCCCGCCGTACCTGCCAGTTTCGTCGAGATAGCTGGCGCGCGACGTTAGGCAGCAGGATGGAGAAAATCAGCAAGAGGCCAACGGCGATGCTTTGCACCTGCCCCTGTACGTTTACCAGCCCCATGCCAAAGCGCATCAGGCCAATAAGAATCAGGGCCAGAATAGCGCCAATCATGGTGCCGCTGCCGCCAAAGATGTTGATGCCGCCGAGTACAGTGGCCGTGATAACCGACAGCTCCAGGCCGGCGCCAACGTCAGGGCGGGTACTGCCAAAACGCGCGGCAATGACAATACCGGCCAGGGCCGCCATCAAGCCGGAAAGGATGAAAATAGTCATCTTCACCCGCTCTACCGGCACGCCCGCATACCGGGCCGCTTCTTCGTTGTTGCCAATGGTGTATAAATAACGGCCGAAAACCGTCTTGTGTAAAACCAGGCCAAAAATAATGGCCAGGACAATCAAGAGTACGGCCGAAACAGGAAACCGAATGTCACCCAACGTGCCCTGTCCGAGATAGGTAAAAGAAGCCGGGTAGTCGCGGGCCGCCTGATCGCCCAAGAGGGCATAGGCCATGCCCCGGTAAAAGGCAAAAGTCCCCAGCGTCACCACCAGAGAAGGCAGTTTGAGCCGGGCCACCAGGAAACCATTGAGCGATCCGGCCAACAAACCCAGCAGCAGCGCCGCCCCGGCCGCCACCCAGATATTGACCCCCTGGATGTGCAGCCAGCCGAGCAAAGAGGCGCACATCGCCAATATCGAGGCCACCGACAGATCGATATTGCCGGAAATGATGATGAAGACCATGGGCAGGATCATGAGACCCATTTCCACAAAATCAGACGTGGCCCGCATCAGGTTGCGCGAATTGAGGAAAAAGGGAGAAAGCTGTGAATTGACAAGGATGACAAGGATGATCAGCACCACCAGCAGCCATTCCCAACGCAGGAAAAAGTCCCGCAGTTGTTGTCTGGAGATGGCTATTTTAGCGTTATCACTTTCGTTAGAAGCTGCGCTCATGATAGCGCTCCTGTACCGCCAAGCTTCTGCAAACGGCGGCGAATAGCTGAGTCAATGATGACCGCAGCCAGAATCAGTAAACCCTGGGCAGCGAGCTGCCAGAAGGGAGAGATGCGTACCATGATCAGGGCGTTTTGGATGGTGCCTAAGAGAAAGGCCCCCAGGATGACGCCCATGACGCTGCCGCTGCCGCCAAAAATGTTGACGCCGCCGACAACGGACGCGGCCACCGTTTGCAGTTCAAACCCCAGGGCTGTATTTGTCTGCGCGGACTCAAAGCGAGAAGCCCAAAGCACAGCAGCCAGACCCGCCAGTAAACCCGAGATAACGTAGACCATAAAAATCGTGCGCTGCACCGGAATGCCGGCCACGTTGGCCGCCTCAGGATTGCTGCCGACGGCATAAATGTGGCGGCCGGGACGGGTATAGTTGAGAAAAAAGTAGACAACCAAGGCCACCACAACGGCAAAGAGAATAATGTTGGGTATTCCCAGAGGCGCTGCTTTGGCCAACGCCCGGTAACCGGCCGGCATTTGAAAAGAGTTGATCCAGGTGCCGCCGCTGTAAAGAAACACCATGCCGCGATAGATGCTCAAAGTGCCCAGGGTGGCAATAATGGGCGGTACTTTGCCGGCGGTGATGATGAGGCCGTTAAAGCTGCCCAAAATAGCGCCCAGCATCATGCCCAACAGAATGGCCAGCGGCGGCGATACGCCGGGAAAGGCCACCACCGTAAAAGAGACCATCATGGCCACCAGGCCAATCATGGCGCTGACAGACAGGTCAATGCCGCGTGTAATGATGACCACGGTCTGGCCCAAAGCGACAATAGACAAAATCGAAATATTGAGCAGGATGTTGCGGAAGTTTTCTGTGGTGAAGAAGGCCGGCGTTTTCAAAGAGGTGACAACGATAAGCAACACAATAAAAATGAGGATGCTCAGCTCACGGAACCTGACCAGTGTCAGGAACAGCGTGTGTGACTTTTGTTCGTGGGAGGCAGTTGCGTTCACAGTCAATTCACCTCTAGTTTGGCAAAACGGCCGTTGCCGACGCCATGATTTTTTCCTGCGTTGCTTCGGCCCGCTTATACTCGCCCGTGATGTGGCCCTCACGCATCACCAGGATGCGGTCGCTCATACCCAATATCTCCGGCAGTTCAGACGAGATCATCAGGATGGCCACACCCTGATTGGCCAGGTCGCTCATGAGTTGGTGAACGGCCGCTTTGGTGCCCACGTCAATCCCTCTCGTCGGTTCGTCCAGGATGAGAATACGCGGATTGGTCTCCAGCCACTTGGCCAGCACCACTTTTTGCTGGTTGCCGCCGGAGAGTTCCCTGGCTTTTTGGCCAATGCCGGCGCTTTTTACTTCCAGCTTGCGGGCGGCGGCGACCGCTACTTGCCGGGCCGCGCGCTCGCGCAGCCAACCACCGGTCCTGGTAAAACGCGACAGGATAGGCAGCGTGATGTTGGCCGCAATGTTCATGGGTAATACCAACCCGTGATGCTGCCGGTCTTCGGGGACAAAAGCCAGGCCAAGCTTCATAGCCTGCCGCGGATTCTGAATGGTCACTTCCCGCCCTTCAATGGCAATGTCGCCGGCGCTAACCGGCTGGATGCCAAAAAGAGCGCGGGCGACGTCGGTGCGTCCGGCCCCGATCAATCCGGCTACGCCCAGAATTTCGCCGGCGCGCAGGGCAAAACTGACGTTTTCAAACCTGCCAGCAGCCGTCAACCCTTTTACTTCCAACATCGTCTTGCCCATGGGCGCAGCCTGTTTGGGGAATAGTTCATTGACCTCCCGCCCCACCATCATCTGGATGAGTTCTCCGGTTTTCACGCCGGCCATTTCCCGCGTGCCCACATAATTGCCGTCACGCAAAATCGTCACCCGGTCAGCCACGGCAAACAGCTCTTCCAGGCGATGGGAGATGAAGATGACGGCCGTGCCTGCCTGGCGCAACTGGCGGATAATGCGAAACAGTTCTTCCACCTCCGTCAGAGTAAGCGAAGACGTCGGCTCGTCCATGATGAGAAGCTGCGCGTTGAGCGAAAGGGCGCGGGCAATTTCCACCGTCTGCTGTTGAGCCACGCTGAGATTGCGGGCTTTGGTGCGCGGATCTAAATGCACACCCAACTGTTGCAGCAGCTCGCGCGCCTCACGGTACATTGCCCGCCAATTGATGCGCCCCCCACTCACCGGCTGGCGTCCGGCCAGAATGTTCTCGGCAATGTCCAGGTCAGGGAAGAGGCTGGGTTCTTGATAGATGGCGCCAATGCCCATCTGTTGGGCATCTCGTGGCCCATTGAAGCGCACCAACTCACCCCGAAAATAAATTCCGCCGCTGTCGGGCTGGTACACGCCGGTCATGGTCTTGATCAGCGTGGATTTGCCGGCCCCATTTTCTCCCAGCAGCGCGTGAACTTCTCCAGGAAACACTGCGATACTTACATTGTTGAGGGCGCGAACACCGCCAAATGATTTGGAGACGTCCTGCATCTGGATAACCGGTGGTTTTTCCTCCATGTGGTTTGTGCCTGTCGGAAACTGATGAAATTTGTAGAAGTTTGATGATTATTGACAAAACGATAACACGGCTGTTAAGATGTGTCAATAGAAACAGGGGTTTTCGCTAAAAATTGGCAATTGTATTGTTGAATATTTTTATTTTGGGAAAATCCATGAAAGCATGGCCGCAATGGAGAAAATCGCCCAATGGAAGGATTAATCACCTTTGAACGTCGTCAAAATATCCTGCGTCTCCTGGCCGAACAACCGGGCTTGCGGGTTGGCGATATGGCCGAAATGTTCCAGGTCTCTGAAGGTACCATTCGCAACGACCTCAATGTACTAGAATCTGAAGGACAGCTCCGCCGCGTAAGGGGTGGGGCCGTGTTAAGCCGCGCGGCTGATGTAACCCAAAGTGCAAACGGAAACGTGCCCCCGGTGACTCATGCGGAAATCAAGCAGCGGATTGCCCGTTGGGCGGCCGAAACAATCGAAGATGGGGATACGATATTTTTAGATGCCAGTTCGACCGTGCGTTTCATGATTCCTTATTTGAAAGACCACAACCGCCTGACGATTGTGACCAATGGCCTGGACACGGCCAGGGCAGTGGCACAGGAAACACACCACCCGGTCATTCTGGTAGGAGGCATAGTGAATCGCAGTGGCCGGGCCACGACGAGTCTACTGGGAGTGGAGATGCTCAAAACCCTGCATATTCGCACTGCCTACGTTTCTTGTGTCGGGTTTGATGTCAGCGCCGGGCTGACAGAGCGGCTGATAGAAGAAGCGCAGTTGAAGGAAGCGGTCGTGTCCACCATATCGCGTATCGTGGCTCTGGTTGGATCCAACAAAATCGGCACCGTGAGTACGTCACCCTTTGCCCCGGCTGAGCGCATCACACACTTTTTTACGGACAACGATGTGCCCCCAGAGTTTATTGAGCAAATGCGGCAGGCAACAATCAATTTGACTGTTTGTGGTGAGAACACGGTACGCTCGTTTACGGTTGATGCCGCAAAACCGCAATTTACTATTGGTTTTGCCAATCAAAGTGAAACGCTGCCTTTTGCGGTAGATGTGCGGCGCAGCCTGGAACGGGCAGCCGCAGACGTGGGCAGCATCGATCTCGTTGTGGCCGATAATCAATTGAGCGGCGAGGAGGCGTTGCGGATTGCCGACCGCCTGGTTAAGCGGAATATCGATCTGGCCATTGAGTATCAGATTGACTACAAGGCCGGCAACCTGATCATGAATAAATTCCGGCAGGCAGGTATTCCGGTGGTTGCGGTGGATATTCCCATGATTGGGGCCACATTTTTCGGCGTGGATAATTACCGAGCCGGACACATGGCGGGGGAAGCATTGGGAGAGTGGATCAAGGGGATGTGGCACGGCCGTATTGATCATCTCCTCATTTTGGAAGAACCCAGAGCCGGCTCTCTGCCTGAAGCCCGGATTCAGGGCCAATTGGAAGGCTTGCAAGAAGTTGTCGGGCCATTGCCTGCGGCGAAAATCCATTACATAGATTGTGGCAACACCAGCATCATCAGCCAAAAAGGCGTGTCCCAACTCTTGAGTACAATGCTTGATAGTCACCACATTGCCATTATCTCCTTCAATGATGAAGCGGCTCTCGGCGCCCTTCAGGCAGCGCGCAATGCGGATCGGGAGCCGGATGTTGTTATTGTCGGGCAGGGGGCAGACCGGTTAATCAGGGGAGAGATCCGGAATCCACAGTCGCACCTGATCGGCTCAACAGCCTACATGCCCGAAAGATATGGGGAAAAGCTAATGGAGCTGGCTCTAAAAATTCTGCACGGGGAGCCGGCGCCGCCGGCCGTTTATATGAACCACGTTTTTATCAACGCGGATAACATTGATCGGTACTATCCCGCGGAGGATTAAGTAAGTCCACCGATGATTAATCGAGACCAACCACGGCCTGCGGCGCGTAAGGCTCTTCGCGATAGATCAGGTTTTAATGAATTTTACTTTTCTAAAAATACGGCCTTCTGCAGTCAGCAAATTTTTGAACTGATCTCTCCATTTAGAGATCAGCTACTGCGGGGATGATTTCTTTGGCAAAGGTTTCGAGCGGTGTAATTTTGTAAACATCCGGCATATTGAATATCGCGTGTGTGAATCCCATCTCAGAGAGTTCCTTGATACGGCTTATGATGCTGTCTACAGTATCATTTCCGGAAAGATGCACGGTGCCGAGACATGTTTTCTCGATTGTGTCGTAATCACGTCCCATAGACTCGCAATGTTCTTTAAGTGTGTCGAGCGCTTTTTGCATATTTGCTGTACCTACCCAATCACCGATATTGCAGGCATCCGCGTATTGAGCAACCATCCTCAGGGTCTTCGTCGGGCCGGTACCGCCAATCATGATACGTGGATGTGGGGTTGAGAGCGGGCGGGGATTATTGGTTATTGCCGGCGCAGAAAAATGCTTGCCCGCAAAGGATGCCTCATCACTATCCCAGAGCGCCTGCGCCAGTTGCAAATTGTCCTCCAGTTGCTCGAAGCGCTCTGCTGTTGAGGGGTAGGGGATACCATAGCCTTTTGCTTCTTCTTCATACCATGCCGCGCCGATACCGAGATAAGCCCGACCACCGGAAAGAATATCCAGTGTGTTGACCATCTTCATTAAAACGGAGGGATGGCGGTAAATAACGCCCGTTACCAGTACGCCGAGATAGGCTTTTTCAGTTAATCCGGCAAAATATCCGAGCGTAGTATAGCTTTCCATCATCGGGTCGGTATAAGTTTCCCCGAACATCCCCTTGATTTGATAGTAATGATCCATTACCCAGAGGCTATAAAAACCTGATTCTTCCGCTGTGGTGACGATTTCTTTCAGTTTGGGACGGATAACGGCCGTACCGCCGGGATACTTGAAGGACGGAATTTGTAATCCAATGTGCATCATTAATCTCCTATTCGATTTCGTTCATCGCTGGCATGTTCCAGCCACTACACTGTTTGGCCGCCGTCAACCACCATCGCGGCTCCGACGACGAAGGAAGCCGCATCCGAACAGAGCCACAGGACGGTGGCGGCGATCTCCTCCGACTTGCCCGCCCTGCCGATTGGTTGCCGCGCACTTGCGCCCGCGAGCTCCCTCTCCTTCCCCTCAGGGGTGCCCCCGCCGAAGCGATCCATCATCGGCGTGTCGATGATCCCAGGGCAGACGGCGTTGATGCGGATGTTCTGTGGGGCGTAGTCGAGGGCCGCCGCTCTGGTCAGGCCGACCACGCCGTGTTTCGCCGCGACGTAAGCCGCTTGATCTTTGAAGCCCCTGACCCCGGCACCCGAGGAGGTGTTCACGATCGCGCCGCCCCCCTGCTTGAGCATCAGTGGGATCTCGTACTTCATGCACAGGAACACGCCGCGGAGATCAATGCCCATAATCCGGTTCCACTCCTCCTCCGTGATATCGGCCGTCGCCTTTGGCACCTGTTCAACACTGGCGTTGTTGAAGGCGGCATCCAGCCGCCCGGAGGTCTCGATGGCCTTATCCAGAGCCATCTTCATGTCCTCGGCGCGCGACACGTCGCACCTGATGGCGAGTGCCCGCCCGCCAGCCTCTTCAATCATGCGTGCTGTTTCCTGATTGTCCTGTTCCGAAACGTCGGCGACCACCACGCTGGCACCCTCGCGCGCGAACGCCAGCGCCGCCGCGCGGCCGATACCGCCTGCTGCTCCGGTGACAAAAGCCACTTTCCCTGTAAAGTTTCCGTTTTGATTCGTTGTCATCGTTTCCTCCTGTTGGTGTTATTTATTCACGAAGATCGGCGGCAGCCAGCGCAACTTTTGCCACTCCGATGTTGTCGTATAAACGCTCCTACTTCCGCCACGGTCGCTGCGGAAGCAGACTTACCTGTGGTATTGTTCATCGCTGACCTGTTCCAGCCAGTCAACGACTTTGCCGTCTAACGCTTCCTGAATGGCGATGTGGGTCACGGCCGTTGTGGCTGTCGCCCCGTGCCAATGTTTCTCACCCGGCGGAAACCAAACGACATCACCTGGCCAGATTTCTTCGATGGGGCCATCCCAGCACTGAGCGAGACCGCAACCGGCCATCACAATCAAAGTCTGCCCCAGCGGATGTGTGTGCCAGGCTGTCCGCGCCCCTGGCTCAAAGGTCACATAGGCACAGCCCACACGCGCCGGAGCATCTGCCTGATGTAGAGGATCAATCCGCACATTGCCAGTAAACCAGCCTTCCGGACCTTTGCCGGAAGGCTGTGAACCATTTCGTTTGATTTCCATTTTTTACTCCTGAGCGGCTGGTTGCTAACGGTTCGTACCGGCAACCAGCCTAATACCGGTGACCAACCACCCTAATATCAGCCATCGCTTCTTTGATGTCATTGAGGTCTTTGGCGGTCAATTCGATGTCAAGCGCGCCAAGGTTTTCGTCCAGCCGGTGCAGCTTGCGCGTACCTGGAATGGGCACGATCCAGGGTTTTTGGGCCAGCAGCCAGGCCAGGGCAATCTGCGCCGGGGTGGCTCCCTTCTCTGTGGCAATCCGCTCCAGCAGATCAATCACCGCCCGGTTGGCTCTGATCGCCTCTGGTGTAAAGCGGGGATTGCGGCTGCGGATATCGGAACTGTCGAAGGTGGTGCTCTCGTCAATCTTGCCGGTCAGGTAACCGCGGCCCAATGGGCTGTAGGGCACAAGCCCAATCCCCAGTTCCTCACAAGTAGGCAGGATTTCCTCTTCAATCGGCGTCCACCAGATGGAGTATTCACTTTGCAAGGCGGTGACGGGCTGCACCGCATGGGCACGGCGATTTGGTCGGCGTTGGCTTCGGACAGCCCAAAGTGCTTGACCTTGCCTGCTTGAATCAACTCCTTTACTGCTCCGGCCACTTCTTCCATAGACACGTCTGGATCGGGCCGGTGCTGATAAAAGAGGTCAATGGCCTCAACGCGCAGCCGCTTGAGCGATGCCTCGGCGACCCGCTTGATTTGTTCGGGACGACTGTCCATGCCTGTTCCTGGTGCCGGCCCCTTGTCGCCATGTTTGAAGCCAAATTTGGTGACAATGATAACTTGACCTTTGAAAGGCTCTAGCGCCTCGCCGACCAGTTCTTCATTCGTGAATGGACCGTAGACTTCGGCCGTGTCGAAGAAAGTGATGCCCCGTTCAACCGACTTGTGGCGGAAAGTGATCATCTCTTGTTTGTCCGTTGGCGTGTCGCCAAAGCTCATCCGCATACAACCCAGCCCCAGTGCCGAGACTTCCAATCCGCCGTTGCCAAGTTTACGTTTTTGCATTTTTGTTACTCCTTTTTGTTCCTTCTATAATCAATCAGCCAGAATCAATCAGCCAGTTCTTGCTCTTTCGTCAGGATTGCGTTTTCATACACTTGTATTTTGTGGTTTAGCAAGTCTAAGGTTTCTTGCAGTTCGGCCATCCTGACCACAAGTTGAGTACGCTGCTTCTGCAAGATTTCTTTCCTGGCTTGAATGGTCTCATCACCTTGCTGGACAAGCGCAAAATATGCAATCAGCACTTCAACGGGAAGCCCGGCCGTCCGCATACACTTGATGAAATCAACCCGTCTGAGATCAAGCTCGCCGTAATCCCTGATGCCACTATCCGTTCGGTTGATCGGCGGGATAAGGCCAATTTTCTCGTAGTAGCGCAGCGTATCCACTGAAAGCCCGGATTGTTCACTCACTTCTGAGATCTTCATGGTTATACCTCCAAGGCGTAGTGTACCACCTGGAGTTAACTCCAAGTCAAGGGGAATTTAAAATTGGCTTATAGCGGGATACGTGTAAAGATCGAATTATTTGAAGGTAGCGTTCTGCCAGCCTTTGACAGCAAAGCGGTAATGACCAGAGCCGATGCAAAGTACCGTCGTTTCCCCGTCCTGCCAGATTTCGGAAATACCTGTTACCTGATCTACGGGCTGTCCCTGTTCGCTGATAGCCTCAATGGCCGGCGTTGGTAAACGAACAACAGCCTCACTATTGGGGGGGATGGTGACATCCAGTTGAAAAAGGTTGTTGTCAAGTTTCCAGTTCGATTCGACACGACCGTACAACGAATCAAAACCCGCTTTAGCATAGGTCAACCCGCCGCCCGGCTGCGGTTGGATGAGGATGCGCTTGTAGCCCGGCGCTTCAGGGTCAATTTCAATGCCCGCTACCACCTGGTACAGCCAGTCACCGATGGCCCCATAAGCATAGTGATTGAACGAATTCATGCCCGCCTCCTGAAAACGGCCGTCTGGTTTGATGCCATCCCATCGCTCCCAAATGGTGGTCGCCCCCTGCTTCACCGGATACAACCACGAAGGATACTCTTCCTGATTCAGCAGCGCATAGGCCACATCAAGCTGCCCGTAACGGCTCAAAACATGGCACAAGTAAGGTGTGCCCACAAAGCCGGTGGTCAGATGATAATTAGCTTTGCGTATCTCTTCCGCCAGACGCGCCGCAACCAGGTGGCGCAGCGGTTCCGGCAGCAGGTCAAAATGCAAAGCCAGCACATAAGCCGTCTGCGTATTGGGGCCAACGCGACCGCCAGGCGTCACAAATTCATGGTTAAAGGCCGCTTTCACTTTATTGGCTAAATCGGCGTAACATTCCGCAGCGCTGGTTTTGCCTAATACCTGGGCGGCTTTAGCCAGCAGGTCGGTGCTGTAAGCAAAAAAGGCGGTGGCAATCAACTCATTATTGGTCACCGGAGCGGGCAGACGGCCATCCTGACCGCGATAATCCAGCCAATCGCCAAATTGAAAACCCTTGCGCCAGATGGTGTCGTCGTCGGCCTGACTGTGCATGAAGTTGACCCAACCGGCCATACTCTCGTATTGCTCTGCCAGCAGGCGCGTATCGCCATAACAGAGGTAGATTGTCCAGGGACAGATGACGGCCGCATCACCCCAGGCCGCTGCCCCTGCACCACGCCCCGTACTCAACTCGCCGGGGCCGGTTTTGGCGATGACGTCAGGCACCACAAACGGGACGCTGCCGTTTGCCAGTTGGTCGGCGCTTAAGTCACGCAGCCATTTGGTAAAAAAGGAGGCTGCATTCATATTGAAGCAGGCGGTACGGATGAAAACCTGGGTGTCGCCAGTCCAGCCCAGTCGTTCATCGCGCTGCGGGCAATCGGTGGGCACGTCCACAAAATTGCCTTTTTGTCCCCAGACGATGTTGTGCTGCAACTGGTTGATGAGTGGGTGGGAACATTCAAACGTGCCGGTTGTCGGCATGTCTGAATGGAGCACGATGCCGATAAAATTATCGGCCGTAGGTTCACCCGGGAAGCCCTCCACGGCGACATACTGAAAACCCTGAAAAGTGAAATGTGGCTCAAAGACCTCATCGGTATCGGCCAGACCTTTCAAGGTGTAGCGGGTGATCTGCTTTGCCCGGCGCAAGTTTTCGGTATAGAGGTTGCCCTCTTGATCCAGCACCTCGGCGTGGCGCAGGGTAATCGTGGTGCCCGCCGGGCCGCGAACGCGCATTTTCACCCAACCAACCATATTCTGGCCGAAGTCAAGAATGGTTTCGCCTTTGGGGGAGTGCAGGATGTGCAACGGCCGTAACGCCTCCTGGCGGCAGATAAAGGGGCCAACCTGAGCCACGACTATTTCTTTGCTGTGGTCAAGCTGGCGCATACCGTCCCAATCACTGTCATCATAGCCAGCCTGGTCCCAACCTGGCTTTTCCTGGCGGGCATCATAGCTCTCGCCCATGTAAATGTCGGACATCTGAATGGGGCCGCGTGTGGCCCGCCACTGCTCGTCGCTGGTGATGATTTGGACACGGCCGTCCCCATACGTCAGGTGCAGTTGCAGCAGCAGCGCCAGCCGGTCGCCGTATAAATTGCGCCCCCCGGTGAAACCCATATAGCCGCGATACCAGCCATCGCCCAACACCGCGCCCAATGCATTGTCACCCGCAACGATCAGGTCGGTCACATCATAGGTCTGGTACTGCAGACGATGGTGGTAGCTCGTCCACCCGGGGGTGAGTACGGCGTCACCCACCCGCTGTCCATTCAGCCGCAGTTCGTAGAGGCCCAAACTGGTGGCGTAAATACGAGCGGCAACAAGACTCCCGTCCGCCGTAAAGTCCCGGCGCAGCAGTGGGGCTGGCTGCGGCTGGCTGACATCTTCGTCCCAACCCGGCGCGATCCAGTCAGCCCGCCACTCGTTATGATCTAGCAGGCCCATTTCCCACCAGGCAGCCGGGCTTTCGGCTGGCTGACCGGCTTCATTCCAGACCCGGACTTTCCAGTACACGCGCTGCCCAGAGGCCAGCGCCGGGCCTTGATAGGGCACATGGATGGATTGATCTGTTTCCACTTTACCACTGTCCCATAGAGGAGTACGGCCGTTAGCCAGACTATCCTCCGAACGCGCCACTAAAATTTGATAGGCGGTCTGGCGCATGCCGCGTTGCTCGCTTTGCATCTGCCAGCTCAGGCGCGGTTGCAGTACATCAATTCCCAAAGGGTTGATGTGATATTCACAGGTTAAGTTTGAAATGGTTGTGCTAGGCATGATATATGCTTCCTTAGTAAGCGTACTTCCCCTTTTGAGACTGAGAGATTGAGAGACTACGAGATTTTCAATCTCCTAATCTCCCAGTCTCTCAATCTCGTTCGGGTGAGGAAGTAATAAATGGACGCTTAATAGCAGAGTGTTCACCGTTCTATGTGTGATTTAGCCCTTGATCGCGCCACCCATCATCCCGGAAACGAGCTGCTTCTGGAAGAATATGAACACGATCAAGGGCAGAATCGTGATGACGATCACATCCGCAAAAAGCAGATTCCACTGGCTGCTGAACTGGCTGATGAAGCTGTACAAGGTTAACGGCGCGGTCACGTTCTCCGCGCCGGGGAGGAAGTAGAGCGGACCAACAAAGTCGTTGAAGATGGCTACGGATGAGGTGACAACCACGGTCACAATCGCCGGCCGCAGCAGTGGCAAAATGATGGTGAAGAATACGCGCAACGGCGAGGCGCCATCCATGATGGCCGCTTCATCCAGCTCTCTGGGAATGGAGGACATGAATGCCCTGAATATCAAGATGGCAAACGGCATACTGAAGGCTACTTCCACCATGATCAGGCCAATCAGCGTCTTGTAAATACCAAGCCATTGCAAGAGGAAGATTGTGGGCACAACGGCCGGTGGAATGATAAGCCCCGCCAGCATGAACGTTCCCACCACCGACGCCAGCCGGTCGCCGCGCCGCTGCATAACAAAAGCGACCAGGGCAGAGAACAAGACGATCAACATCACCGCGCCTACGGTCAGCAGCGTACTGTTCCACAGCGCCAGGATCATGCGGTTGTCACCAAATACCATCACTTCACGGATGTTTTCTAGCAACTGAAATTCGTCTGGCCAACTGAAGCGGAAGAGGGCAGCTTCCCCGCGCGTCTTGGCGGCTGTCAGCAAGATAAATATGAACGGCACCACAAAAACAATGCCGATGGTGATGAGCGTGGTCACGTCAATCAAGACGCTCTTCATGAATTTCGCGCTTTTCACAGTTCTAGCTCCATCCGGTTAAAGTACCGCATCAGCGGAAACACAATGATCGTGACGAGAATGAAAAGGACAACATTACCGGCCGTTGACAGGCCATAGAACCCGGCCTGATACTCTTTATAAATCACCGATGTGAGTACGTCTGAGGCGAAGCCAGGGCCGCCGCGCGTCATAGTCCAGATCAGGTCAAATGTCCGCAGCCCGCCAATAAAGGAGAGCAAGATAACGGTAAATGTAGCATTGCGGGAGAGGGGTAGAATGACGTACCGGAACCTGACCCAGAGTCCACCCTCAAAGCGCGCCGCCTCAAAATAATCTTCTGGGATGGATAATATGCCCGCCATGAATATCACCATGGCAATGCCGATGCCCTTCCAGACATCCACCAATGCTACCGAGTACAGCGCCAGCCCCGGATTGCCCAACCAGTCCGGCCTGGGCAGCCCGATGAAGCCGAGGGCAGTGTTGATAAGCCCCACGGACGGCTGCATGAGCGCTGCAAATGTGATCCCGACGGCGATGGTGCTGACCAGCACGGGGAAGAAGATGATGCTGCGCAGAAGCCCTTTGAACCGGATAGCGGAGGTCAGCAATATAGCCAGGGGCAGGGCGATGATGACTTTGAGACCGCTCGTCATGACGGCATAAATGATCGTGTTGCGCAGCCCGGACATGAGCATGGGATTGTTCAGGAAGGTGACGTAGTTATCAAGTCCGATGAACGTGGCGTCGAACAATGTCCAGCGGGTCAGGCTGAAGTAAAACGCCATGACTGTGGGCACGATGAAGAAGACGCCAAACACAATGGCTGCCGGAAGATAAAACCAGTTTGGGTAGGTTTGCAAGACCGCCTGCGGCCGTCCACTACTTGTCATAGTCCCTCGCTATTTTGGGAGACCGAGATTAGGAGATTGAGAGATTTAATCTCCTAATCTCCCAATCTCTTAGTCTCTATTGAAGCGCGACATTATTTTTGACGACTACGAAATTCAAACAAGCTGATTACCAGCCTGGCAGACCTAGCTGCTGTGCCTGCTTTTCTACGTCTTCATCGTAGGCGGCGGCGGCTTCTTCGGCCGTCATCTGGCCGGTGCCAACAGCCACGGTGATTTGCTCAAGCGACGGCCCCTTGACCGGCGAGAGGAACTCAAGTGCAGGCCCGGAGTTTCCAGCGTCAATGTAGGCCGCCAGGTCCTTTACAGCGGGCAAAACATCGTCAGGCAGTTCGGTTCCCTTGATAAGGTACGGGCCTTGCGGTGCAACCACCGCGGTAATCGCGGCAACGCCTTCCGGTGAGGCGATGAAGGCCAGGAAATCCTTCGCCACTTCGAGGTTTTCAGTTGTCTTCGGGATGTAAGTGGCCGCCGGCATCCAGATCGTCACGCCATTCATTGAGGCATCAACCCCAGGCTGAGCGAAGAAGCCAATGTCATTTACCTGGTCGGGTGAGTTGGTGGCAATGGTCGAGAGGGCAAAAGTCAGCATCGGGTAATGGACAAACTGACCTTCGGCCAGGAGGTTCAGCCCTTGCTCAAAGGTTGTGGTGGCGAAGTCCTGCTGCCACCAGTCGTTCTCATAACCCTCTTGCAGGTAGGCGAAGCCAGCCATCGCCACAGGAGTTGTGGCATACTTGGCCTGGTTGGCCGTGTAATCTTCGGCGAAATCGGGGTGAGCCTGCTGGACGTTGTAGAAGTCGGCGAGCACAAATAGTTGAGAAGTCCAGGTATCGCCGAACGTAGCCCCAACTGGCGCGATACCGGCTTCTTTGATCTGCTCGTTGTTGGCTGCAAATTCTGCCCAGGTAGTTGGTACGCTCAACCCCAGTTCCTCGTAGATTCTTTTATTGTAGAGGATGCCACCGCCCATCGCCGTTTGGGATGGTACGCCGAATATCTGTCCATCCTGCGACACGGTAGGGAGGAATGATTCAACGATGTTGTCAATGAAAGGCTCATTCGAGAGATCCACAAGGGTATCTTTGGGATTGAGCGCTTGTAGCAACGAGCCGGAATTGTACCAGAAGACGTCGGTCATTTCGCCGGTGGCCAGGCGTGTTTTGACGATGTTGTCCCCTTCGGTGCCGCCGGGACGACTTTCGACGATGATGGTTACATTTGGATGCAGCGCCATGTAAGCATCGGCGAGTGCCTGGGCCGAAGCGTTGTTAGCCTGACTATCATCAACAAGGTAGGTCAGCGTGACGGCTTCGGGAGCTTCTTCGGCCGTTTCGTCTTCTGGTGCGGCTTCTTCTTCAACGACCGTATCAGCCGTATCGACCGGTGCGGTGGTGGGTTCGACGGCCGTGCCCCCACTGCAACTGGCGAGAACAAGTGCCAGAATCATTGCCAGTGCCAGTAAAAACAGGTGCTTTTTCATTTTTCTTCTCCTTAAAAGTAGCTTGTTTTGGATAAACTTTCTAAGATTTTGTGACTGCGCTACCAGAAATGACTAAAGTTTTGGCAAATCGGCCCTGATCCTGTACCATGAAACAAGGCCAACAAATAACTGCCTGCGTATGCAGAAAGGATTTTGCTTGGACTTACCTGTAGGAGATACTGTCGTCCGCCAAGATGGTCAGTGTCTCCTCTTTTCATTTGTCGTAGCTGGGTCATGTTTCAACTCGTTTGACCATGTGTCTGAAAATGCTTTTAACCAGTTCTGACCATCTGCACCTCCATTAGCTCATTTAAACAGGAGCCGGCCCGGTTGACTCTCGAATGATCAAGCGGGGGGGAATACTCAGTTTTTGATAGGGCAGGTCGGGTTCAGCAATACGCGCCAGAAGTTGCTTAACCGCCTCTCGTCCCACCCGGATGGAATCTTTAGAGACAGTTGTTAAGCGTGGTATCAGGTATTGGGCTATTTGAATATCATCGTAGCCAACCAGGGAGAGGTCTGTAGGGACATCCAGGCCGAGATCTCTGGCTGCCCGTAACACGCCCACAGCCAGGAGGTCATTAATGGCAATCAAAGCGGTGGGCCGCGCCGGCAGGCTAAGAAGTTGCAAAGCAGCTTGATACCCTTCCTCGATAGTTGGCCCGCATGTGGCAATTAGTTCCTGATCAACCGGCACACCGGCTGCCCGGAGGCCTTCCTGATAAGGCTGCAAGCGATCTATAGCCAGGGCAGGCGTAGCTACACCATATATCATGCCAATCCGCCGGTGCTGTAATGACAGCAAATAAGACATCACTTCTTCTGTGGCTGCCCGGTAATCAGAGACCACAAAGTCCACCTCATAATCCACATTGTGATCAATCAATTCGACGATGGGGAGCCGCCGTTTGAGGAGCATGGTCAACGTGTTTCTGGCTTCTTCTGATTGAGCGATGAAAGCGCCCATCAGAATCAACCCGTCAATACGCCGACGGGACAGGTCCTTAAAGATGTCTTCCGCATATTCGCTGTTGAGCGCTGTGTCGGATAGGAGCAAACGGTAACCTGCGGCGCGGGCTTCTTGCTCCACACCTTCGGCGTGTTCCCAAAAGTGGGGGTTGCGGATGTCCGGGACAATGAGACCAATGGTATGGGTATCACCGGAGCGGAGAGATTGGGCGCGGGCATCCGGTGCGTAACCCAGTTCGGCGATGGCATCCAGGACGCGCTGCCGGGTTTCTTTGGGGACACGGTCGTTGGCCTGCCCGTTCAGCACATAAGAAACCGTCGCTCTGGAAACACCGGACAGTCGGGCCACATCCATTTGTGTCGGTCGTTTCATGGCTATCGTGAATCAAAGAGTATTTAGCAAAACCAAATGCTACATCAGTCTATACGGCTCAAGTTACACGTGTAAGCAGCAGTCTAACATTACTATCACAATAAGTCAAGCACAAAACATAGCCGGCAACGGCCTATCAAACTCCTTGCAGGCGTAAATTCGTAATAGGGGTTTTTGGACGTAAAAGGACGAAACTCTACACTAAGCAGGGGCTAAAAGGTTGCGAAAAATGCGGCCTTAACGCCTTCAAAGATTGCGGGTTATGCTTTACAAGGGGATCTTTGCCTGGGCACACGGCCGTGTGCTAACCCAATTGTCTGGGGGTGGAGAAGTGATAATGACCGGAACCTATTGTCAGAATGACGGCGCCCTCTTCTTGCCGAATCTCATAAATGCCCGCCACCTGATCTAAGGCTTGCCCCTGTTCGGTGATCGCCTCGGCCGATGGGGCGGGTAGCCGGACAACCGCTTCCGTGTTGGCTGGTATGGTGACTGCCAAATCAAAGTTGCCATTCACTGGGTTAATCCCCTCTGGAAAAGGAGGAGTAGTCGTCGTAGGGGCTGTAGATAAGTGGGTAACTCGGAGTTTATGGAGAGTTATCCCCGACCTCCTGTCGTCCTTATCCATCAGCCCGGTGAGCGAGAAGTTGCTCACTAATTTATCAATTTTGGTGCCTCATTTCTATTGACACATTCCGTTCGCTCGAAAATAAGTTTGGACTTTGGGAGAGTAGAGATTAGAGATCGGAGACTGGTAGTCTCTAGTCTCCAGTCTCTAATCTCCCGATCAAACAAAGAAGTTAATAACGAGCAAACCCTTAATCGTCGTCATCGTCATCATCGTCAGGTGGAGAAACGATGGTTGGTGGCGGCGGTGTATTGGTGAGCAGAGATGGCGGTGTATTGGTGAGCAAAGGTGGCGGCGTATTTGGTGGTGGTAGCGGCGGTGGGTCTGTTGGTTCCGGGCATGGGCCTAATGTATCACCATGATCCAAATGTGCTTGTAGAACCGGCAAGCCAACCACAATCGTATGTGCTCGTTGAGGATCGCTCGGTGGTATGTGGCAAATAGTAACTTGAGCAGGCTCTGGCCTGTGTCGAGGAGACTTTAAAACCACACAGTTTTTCGGTGATAGCGCGGGTGGAGACCCCCTGAATGTACATTTCGGCCAACGCCAACTTCAAGGCCCGCTCACTACGCAGCCCCTTTTCCAACGATTGGGGATAGAAGTTGCCCTGTCGCACCTGCGGCACATCGAACGTGACTTGACCCATGCAGGTGGCAACCGTTTTCGGCTTGAACCCATTGGCCTGATCCCGGCGCTCCATCGTGCGCTCATTGGTAATTCTTTAGGATACCTGATGGCCTACCGGCTATCTAATTTTTACAGAAAGTAATTTACACTATCCAGATGGATGCTCATCAGAGAATCGCTACAATGGCAAAGATCGCTATGATTTTATCGTCCATGAGTTACCTCCTTCATCTTCTGGCGTGATGACCAACCAGCATAGTTAACAACACGTGGTTTATACAAGGTAGCAGCTTCGATTACGTTTATATGTATAATGGGCCGATTGATGCGAAATATTCAGGCATCGTTGAGCAAGTAAAGTGGGCAAAACAAGCTCCTGAAAGTAAGAGTAAATTCATCCGATGCACTACCTGATTGACGGCCACAACCTGATTGCGCGAATGCCGGACATTTCGCTGAATGACCCGGATGACGAGGTACAGTTGATTCTGCGGCTGCGCAGTTGGGCGGCGCGGAGCCAAAAGCGACAGGTGACTCTTTTTTTTGATGGCGGCATTCCCGGTGGGAAGAGTGTGAAGCTCTCTACGCCACAGGTGCGGGTGATTTTTGCATCGGCCGGGCAAACGGCCGATACCCTCATCATAAACGGTATTAACAAGGTAAAGAATCCACCGGAATTTTTGCTTGTGACCAGTGATCAACAGATTATTGCGGCGGCAAACGGCCGTAACCTACCCCACCTCACCTCTGACAAATTTGCCGCGCAGTTGGCCATGCAGTGGCAAGAGACGCCCCCTGGCCCCACCATCACAGACGATGACCCGGTAATCAGTGACGCAGAGGTAGCAGACTGGTTGGCAACCTTTGGCCCGGTGGATGAAAGAGCTTTGCGCCGCCGCCCCAAGCCGGTTCCGCCCAATTTGCCGCCAGAACCGGAGGTAACGGCCGTGCCCACCTCCGAAACCACACCGGCTCCCATTAACCGCGAAGAGCCGCAGCTTAACGAAAAAGACGTGGAAGAATGGCTGGCCCTCTTTGGCGACGAAGCCAAAAAGAAGAAAAAGGGGGTGGAAACACTTCCCGAAGCTACTTCCCCTGCGCCCTCAGCCACCCCCAAATCACCACATCGCCCCCGCCCCAAAAGCAACAACCCCCACAACCTTAATCCCGACGATCTGGCCGCCTGGCAAGATTTTGCCAACCGCGAAGAGTAACGCCACAACGCTCGAAAAAGACCTGACAGATTTCGGAAACCTGTCAGGTCTTGTCTTTTTGTTATGCAATAATGCCTAACTCTTTACCGCCGGCGATGATTGTATCGGCACAGTAGTCAATGTCTTCCATGGTGTGGGCAGCAGAGACGCAGGCGCGCAGACGGGCCAACCCTTCGGGCACCACCGGGGCTACCACCGCCTGCACGAAAATGCCATTCCGCTGGCAGTAATACGCCAGCAGCGCCCCCCGTTCAGTCGAGCCACAAATGACGGGTACAATGGCTGTTTCCGTATAGAGCAGGTCAAACCCGGCCGCGCGCAGCCGGTCGGCAAAGTGGTTGTAATTGTCCTGAATCTTCCTGACGCGCCAGGGTTCTTCTTCAATCACGTCAAACGCAGCTAGAGCAGCCGCAGCGGAGGCGGGTGGCAAAGCAGCGGAAAAAATGAACCCGCGCGCTTCATGTTTGAGGAAGGTAATCAACTCATCGTTTCCGGCCACGTAGCCACCCGCGCTGGGAATGGTTTTGCTGAGGGTACCCATTTTGATGTCCACGCAGTCTGGCGGCAGGTCAAAATGCTCTTCAATGCCGTGCCCCGTTTCACCCAACACGCCCAGCGAGTGAGCTTCGTCAATCATCAAGTAGGCGTCATATTTCTGGCACAAACGCACCACTTCGGGCAAGTTGATGATGTCCCCGTCCATGCTGAAAACGGCGTCGGCGATGACCAGTTTACGGCCGTGCGGATTCGCCTCTCGCAACCTCCTTTCCAAATGATCCATGTCATTGTGCCGGAAGCGGACGTGGTGGGCCATGGCCAGCATACAGCCATCCACAATACTGGCGTGGTTCAACTTGTCGCTAATGACGGTGTCGCCCTTGCGCAACAGCGAAGAAATGGTGGAGAGGTTAGTCACATAACCACTGGAAAAGGTAATGGCCCCATCTGTGCCTTTGAACCGGGCAATACGTGCTTCCAGTTCATTATGCAGCACCAGCGACCCGGCCAACAGGCGCACCCCATGTGTACCGGTGCCATATTTATCCACGGCTGCTTTGGCCGCTTCGTTGATTTTGGGATGCCCAATCAGCCCCAGGTAAGAATAGCTGCCGAGCATGATCATCTCGCCGCGACCTTCCACGTTGACACGGCCGTTGGGCAAAATATCCTGTGTCGCCTCTAAATAAAAGTACAGGTCGCGCTCCTTGTAAAACTTAATCGGCCACAACATCTCCGGCGTCAGTGATACGCGCTCCTGAATGGTTGTATCTATCATCGGTATTACTCCTATTCGGAATGAAAATAGTTCTTAGCTGGACTTCAAGGAATAAGGGAATAAGTCAATCAGGCGCTTCTTTTACTCCTCAATCCATTGCCGTCACCCATGCAATTTTAGCAACGAACAGGAGAATAAACGAATCGTCAGGCTCAATGTTTGATAAGTGTGTTTGCCCACCAGCCGCCTTCGGGCGACAATCTCGTAAACCGTAACCCGTTTCCGTGAGCCGTAATCCGTAAACCGACTTCGGGCTTCAGCTAACGGATTACGGGTTACGTATCACGGATCACCGACTATGCCTAAATCTATCCGCATCATCAACTGGCGCTACCGCCAGGAACAACGCCGTAAACGCAGTGGCACGGCCGTACTCAAAACTCTGACCATCCTCCTGTTTGCCTTCCTGTTCATGGGTTGTTTTGTGCTGACCATGAGCGGGGTGGGGGTCACGGCCGTGTACGCCTACTTCACCCAAGATTTACCCGACTTCACCGAACTGGAACAATTGGGGCAACACGAAACCGACACCTTCGAGACCACCAAAATGTACGCCTGGGGACCGGAGAGCGCCAGCGGCAATCGTGACCTCACCCTCATTTATGAAATCATAGACCCGCTCGGCGGCGACCGCCAATGGCTGACCTATGAACAAATCCCGCAGCAGATGATTGATGCCACCGTGGCCATTGAAGACCGCACCTTCTGGACAAACCAGGGCTTCGATCCGGTCGGCATCGGCAGGGCCTTCAACGAATACGTGCTGCAAGGCGGCGACATCCAGGGCGGCTCCTCCATTACCCAACAGGTGGTCAAGAACAATCTGATCGAACCAGAGCGGCGTATCGTCGGCGCAGAAGTCGGTTTTGAGGATTACCAGCGCAAAATTGAAGAGCTGCTGTTAGCGCAGCGCGCCGCTACCACCTACTCCAAAGAGCAAATCATGGAGTGGTACCTGAACACTAACTTCTACGGCAATCTGGCTTACGGCATCGAAGCGGCCGCCCGCATCTACTTTGACAAACCGGCGGCCGAACTGACGCTGGCCGAAGCGGCCATGCTGGCCGCCATCCCCCAATCACCCGCGCTCAACCCCATCAATAACCCGCAGGCGGCCAAACAGCGGCAAGAGCTGGTACTAGATGCGATGGCCCGCGAGGGGATGATCACGCCGGAAACGGCCGTGGCCACCAAAACCATCCCCGTCACCGTCGCCTCTGGCATCGAGGAGCGGTTTGACATCATCGCCCCGCACTTTGCCCTCTATGTGCAGCAGCAGTTGGAGCAGATGTTCCCACCCGAACTGGTGTTGGGCGGTGGGCTGCGCGTTTACACCACGCTCGACTTGGAGATGCAGCGCCAGGCCGAATGTGTTACCCGCGCCCAATTGACTCGGCTCTCCGGTACAGCCGGCCCTATTCTGCCCGCCGACGAAGCGACCGCCTGTCCTGCCCTGGAATATCTACCGCCCCTGCCCACCGCCGACCAGGGCGTGGATTTTGACGTGAACAATGCCGCCGTTGTCATGCTTGATCCGCAAACCGGCGAGATTAAGGCGCTGGTCGGCAGCGCCAATTATTGGGACGAGAGTATTGATGGCTCGTTTAATGTGGCCGTGGACGGCCGTCGCCAACCCGGCTCCGCTTTCAAACCGTTCACCTACCTCACCGCCCTCAGCCAGGGGTACAACGCCGCCACGATGGTGCTGGATGTGGAAACTGACTTTGGCACACTCTACAACGGCATCCCCTATGTACCCCAAAACTATGATCGCCAGTTTCATGGCCCGATGCGGCTGCGGCAAGCCTTAGCCAACAGCTACAACGTGCCCGCTGTGCAGGTGCTCAGTTGGGTAGGCATCCCTAGAGTGCTGCGCACCGCCCACAGCATGGGCATAGATACGCTGGACGCGGGCAACAACGCCTACGGCCTCTCGCTCACCCTGGGCGGCGGCGAAGTGACGCTGCTGGACATGGTCTACGCCTATTCGGTGATGGACAATTTGGGGGCGATGGTGGGCCAGCCGCGTCCCCCGGAGCGGCAGCGTCCCGGCTACCGCACCCTCGACCCGGTCGCCATTTTGCGTGTGGAAGACCGCAATGGCAATGTGCTGTACGAATACAACCAGCCGCAGCGCCGCGAAATTCTGCCGCCCCAATTGGCTTACCTGATGAATGACATCCTCTCCGACCGCAACGCCCGCTGCGCCGCCTTTGGCTGCCCCAATGTGCTGGAACTGCCGGACAATCGCCCGGCGGCCGTCAAAACGGGCACCACCAACAATTTTCGGGATGACTGGACAATTGGCTACACGCCGGAACTGGTGACGGGCGTGTGGATGGGCAACAGCGACAACAGCCCCACCAACGACCTGCCCAGCTACAAAGGCGCGGCCCCCATCTGGCACGCACTGATGAGTTGGGCGCTGGCAGGAGATGCGATTTCGGTGTGGCAACGGCCGTCGGGCATGATTGAAACGGCCGTGTGCAACATCTCCGGCCTGCTGCCCACCCCCTACTGCCCCACCGTCGCCGAACTGTTCATTGACGGCACACAGCCGACCACGTTTGACACCATCTATCAGGAATTTGCCATTAATCGGGAAACGGGGCGACTGGCAACGGTGAACACCCCGCCCGAACTCATTGAGCGCCAGATTTTCCGCGTTTACCCGGAAGCGGCCGCCGACTGGGTGCGCGAAAACGAAATTGAGCAGCCGCCAACAGAGTACGACACCATCACCGCGCCCACGCCGAATAATGAGATTGGGATTGTGTCGTTACGGCCGTTTGCCTTCATCCGCGATCAGGTGGTCATCACCGGCACTGCCCGCAGCGACAACTTTGCCTTTTATCGCCTGGCCTACTTTGAAGGGCTAACCCCCGAAAATCTGCAAACCATCGCCGACAACGTCAGCGAACCCCAAGAAAACGCCCCCCTCGCCGTCTGGGATGTCTCCCCATTGGACGGCTTGTACACCTTGCTGCTCACCGTCGTCCGCAGCGATGGCAGTTTTGCCGAATTTAGCGTCCCTGTCACTGTGGATAACGAACCGCCGGAAGTGGCCGTTCTCTTCCCCCTGCCCAACCAACAAATCTTCACCGACGAGATGTGGGTGCTGGTGCAGGCGCAGGTTACAGACAACGCCTCCATCCAGCAGGTGGAATTCTTCGTAGACAATGCCGAAGTGCCCTACGCCATCAGCACCGTCCCCCCCTTCACCGAAAAGTGGACGATCCCCGGCCCCGGCTGCCACAGCTTCCGGGTACGAGCAACGGATGCGGCCGGCAACCAGACTACCAGCGAACCGGTATCGGCCTGCCTGGTGGCGCGGGAATGAGACGGTACTGACTTCCACTTTGGTAGGAGGCAAATATGAGTACACCAAGGATCACAAAATTAGTATTGTTGCTGGTCATCCTTCTGACCTTAACAGTATTGATTGTTGCTGCCGCTCAATTCAGAACAAAACAACTAGAAAGAGAGGTTGGCAGATTTGTAGTTAAATCACTTGTTGAAGAACGGGTAGCATGGGCTAATAGAGGTGGTCATTCTCCTGATGGTTCGATATATGTCCAGTATCCTTCGGATTCTTTTGGCGCATTGGGAATCCCCTTTGAACAGATACAATCAACTCCCTATCTATCTGCCTGGAAGCACAACGAGCCAGAACCCACACCGGCAATGCTCACTGAAATCGTTGCCGCCATCAATCAGGAGGTATATTGGATTTCTTTTGCTGTTCAGGAAATCAGCGGCGATAATGCCCTGGTAGATGTGATTATTGACTATCCTCGATATCCTCGCTCAGGTGGAACAGCCGCTCATTGGACACTCCATTTCAATGGGGATGAGTGGGAGATTACAGAGCAGGATTATTACTTCGACTGGGATTAGAAGGGGTACGGCCGTCACCCCCACCCTATTCTTTTTTTCCCACCAAAATCCCTTCCCGCAAGTAAAACGCCACCTCATCGTCAGTAACGGACGGCCGTAAAAATTCCGCCGCCTCGCCCCGCACTTCCGTCAGCATGGCGCGCAGGTATCGCTGCATTTGGGCATCGTGCCGGGCTGCCCAGGGTGCAAAGTTCATCTGTTTGTCAATCGTATCCAAGTGGGTCAGCGCCAGCCCCACCACCTGATACGCCTGTTCCTACTCCGCCAGACTCAGGCAACGGCCGTCCCCCACCTGTTTACTCCATCCGAAATCTCAATAACTTCCCGTATGGTCTGGGCAAAGGCGCGGGCGCGGGCGCCGGCCGTGCCCACATGCCCCTCCGCCCGCATCAACTCCCGCACATCCTCCACCCCCAAATAACCCAATATCCGCCTATCACTGATCAAAATCCCAACCAGCGGGTTGTCCTTCCCCTCTTTCATCGCCGCCCACGCCTGCAAACTCGCTTCTCGAATCCACTCGTGGGCATCCTGGCGGCTGGCTCCCGCCGCCACCAGCCGCATCAGCACCCGCTCTGTGGCCGCAAACGGGCCATAAATCGCCATATTGTGGGCAATCGCCCCTTCATCAATCGCCATCTCTCGCACTAGCCGAATCGCCCGCCGCAGCATCTCGTCCGTCGCCAAAAAACCATCCGCCTGAAAAATACGCCGGTTGGCCGAATCATCCAGGCTGCGCTCCAAAATCGCCTGGCTGGCATTATCCCAGGCCACCGCCGGTAGCCCGGCCACATACCGCGCCAGCGAACAGATATTCTCCGCGTTAATCGGGTTGCGCTTAAACGGCATCGCCGACGACCCTACCTGCCCTTTACCAAACGGCTCGGCCCATTCGCCAAACGGTGGCGATTGCAAAATGCGGAAATCCAGGGCAAATTTATGCAGCGAAGCGGCAATGCCCGCCAATACCTGCTGCACCCGTAAATCTTGCTGCCGCGTGTACGTTTGTGTGGCAATGGGGAAATACGGCAGTTCCAAAATCGCCATCGCCGCTGCTTCCATCGCTTCGGGGGACATGGTCGTGCCGGCCAGCAGTTCCGCGTAACCGGCCTGCGTACCCACCGCACCCTTGAACCCTTTGCCTCTAAGATTGGAGATTAGCGATTGGAGATCGGCATAATCATCCAGCAAATCCTGGGCATAGACGGCAAAACGGTAGCCGAGGGTGGTGGGTTCGGCGGGTTGGATGTGGGTGTGGGCCATGGTGGGGAGCACGGCCGTAACTTCCATCTTCTCCGCCAACAGCAGCAGCAGTTCCCGCAGTTGGTTCCGCACCAGTTGCGCCGCCTCCCGCAGCCGCAGCACATCGGCATTATCTGTAATGTCCGCGCTGGTCGCCCCCCAATGGATGATGCCGCCCCCCACCGGGCACTGCTCGGCAAAGGTGCGAATTTCGGCCATCACATCATGGCGCGTTTCCTGTTCAATTTCCAGGGCGCGGGGAATGTCAATATCGTTTTGATGGGCTGCCAGGTCGGCTAACTGCGCAGCGCTGACCAGCCCGGCCTGGTGCTGCGCTATGGCCAGCGCCACCCATACCCGGCGCATCAACCGCCGTTTATGCTCCTCCGACCACACCTGGCGCATCGCCTCGCTACCATAACGCCAGGTAAAAGGGGAGATATAAGTGGAGTGGGTGAACATCAATTACTCAACGACAAATGGCTGCCACAACTACCATTTTTTTCTTCCAGGCGAGCCAACCGGCGTTCTTCGCGTGACTGTTCTTGCAAGGCGCGGGTGTCTTCAATGAGCTTGCGCCGCTCCGCTTCCAAATGGGCCAGTATCTCCGCATTTTTGCGGGCCTGTTCTTGTGTCAGATGAACTTCACTCTTTGCCATTGCTTTTTCTCCGTATCCAAAAAGCCCGTAAACCGTAAGCCGTGACCCGCAATCGGTATACGGCTTACGGCTTACGGTTTACGGCTTACGGACTACCGTCTCACCTGGTAGTTCGGCGCTTCTTTGGTAATGGTGATGCCGTGTGGATGGCTTTCCAACAGCCCGGCATTGGTGATGCGCACAAAGCGAGCTTTGGTATGCAGTTCGGCCAGATTGGCCGCGCCAACGTACCCCATGCCGGAGCGTAAGCCCCCCATCATCTGGTACATCACATCGGCCAATTTGCCGCGATAAGGCACCTGCCCCTCCACACCTTCAGGCACCAGTTTGTCGCGTTCGCCATTTTTCTTGATGCTGCTACTGTAGCGGTCGGCGCCCTGTCCCTGCATCGCGCCCATGCTGCCCATGCCCCGGTATACTTTATAACGCCGCCCTTCATAGAGAATGATTTCACCAGGGCTTTCTTCCAACCCGGCCAACATAGAGCCAAGCATGACGGCGCTACCCCCGGCGGCCAACGACTTGACAATATCGCCGCTGTATTTGATGCCACCATCAGCGACAATAGGAATGTCACGCTTGTATCCTTCGGCAGCGCATTCCAACACGGCCGTCAACTGCGGCATACCCGCGCCAGACACAATCCGGGTGGTGCAAATAGAGCCTGCGCCAATACCCACTTTTACCGCGCTGGCCCCGGCATTAGCCAGATCATTCACGCCCTGCGCGGTGGCGGCGTTACCGGCCATAATCGGCAGGTGGGGATACCTGGCTCTAGCCTCGCGCACCGTTTGCAGCACCAGGGCAGTGTGCCCATGCGCGGTATCAATTACCGCTACATCTACGCCCGCCTGCACCAACACATCCAAACGCGCCAACCCCTTTTCGCCCACACCAATGGCAGCAGCGCAAAGCAAACGGCCGTTCCCGTCCGTGGCCGCGTGGGGAAAATTCACTTTTTTCAAGATATCCTTAACGGTGATCAACCCTTTCAAGTGAAAGTTATCATCTACCAGGGGCAGCTTTTCAATGCGGTGCCGGTGCAAAATCTCTTTGGCTTCCTCCAGCGTGGTGCCGACAGGGGCTGTTATTAGCTCTTCGCTGGTCATAAATTCGGAGATGGGCTGGCTGCCCGGTTTGACAAAGCGGGTATCGCGGTTGGTGAGAATGCCTACCAGACGGCCGTTGCCCTCGGTAATGGGCACACCGGAAATATGGTAACGGCTCATCAGGTTTTCCGCATCGGCCAGGGTGTGGGACGGCCGTAGCGTCACGGGGTCCACAATCATGCCCGCCTCCGACCGCTTCACCATGTCCACTTGCTCCGCCTGCTCTTCGATGTCCAGATTACGATGAATAACGCCAATGCCGCCTAACCGTGCCAGCCCAATGCCCATCCGCGCTTCTGTCACCGTATCCATTGCCGCTGATAGTACCGGTATGTTCAAGTATAAATCACCCGCCAGACGGGTACGCAGCGACACATCGGCCGGTAACACTTCGGAATAACCAGGCGCCAGCAGCACATCATCAAAGGTCAGCGCCAACTCCCCTACTTTGTCAGACAGGTCTACCATCGTTTCCTCAATTGTTTGTAGTAGGCGATTTATCGTCCTCTTACAGCGATAAATCGTCTACTACAAACGGTAACCTCAACTCCGTTTCGGCTTTGGTTTGGACGGCCGTTTCTTGCCGCTCACCAACGTTGGCAATTTTTCATTCCGTGCCAGGGCAATATAAACACCCACCAATACCAACCCAATGGACAGCAGCATAGAGTAGGTGATAAAGGTATTACCCACGGCCGTCTGGTCGGGACGGAACAGTTCAATCCAGGCCCGATTACCACCCCACCACACCAGGAAAATGCCAAACAACGTGCCCGGCTGCCATACCTCCCGGTACCGATTATTCAAAAAATGAAGCAACACAAAGCCCACAAAGAGGGCAATAGATTCATATAAAAACGTGGGATGAAAACGAGTATCCAGCGGCAAGGTCACATATTCCGGCAGGCGGTAAGGGGCATCAATGAGCAGCCCCCAGGGGAGTGTGGTCGGTGGACCGTAAAGCTCCTGGTTAATGAAGTTTCCCCAACGGCCAATGGCTTGCGCCAACAACAGCGCGGGGCCGGCCACATCGGCATATTGCCAGAGGGGTAATTTGCGCCATTTTGCATAAAGCCACCCCAACAACGCTGCGCCAATAAAACCGCCCAGGATATTGACGCCACCGGCACGTACATTGACTATATCTAACAAGCTGTCATATTGTCCGCCATCGAGCATGTCCAGAACGACATAAGTGAGGCGGGCGAAAAAATAGCCGGAAAAAACGACCAGAATGAGACCATTGTAAAATTCGTCAATCACTCGTGGTGGTTGATCCCGCTTCTTCAGTTCCCGGACGGCCCACCACGCGCCCAGGGCTATGCCAATGACGATGATGATGCCGTACCAGAAAATGGGAAACGTCGGCCCCCAGCCAAAACGTTCCTGAAAAAACAGGGGGATAGGGATTTCAAAGGCGATACGGTCTATTTGCAGTTGGTCGAACATGAGCCCTCTTGTTTATCTGTTTACGTGATCACGTGATCACGTAGATACCTAATCAATATATCCTAGCGCGCGCAGGCGTTGCGCCAGGTTGTCATCAATTTCCACTTCGGCGGCGGTTCCCAGGTGGTCACGTTGGCGGGTAACGTTAGCGGCGATGCGTTTTACATCATCATTGAGAACGTTGGCCGTAAACGGCCGTGCCGCCAACACATCCGCCTCTTCCCCCGGATCAGCCTCCAGGTCAAACAATTCGTCAGGTTGATCATCCACATGAATCAGCTTATAGGTGGAAGTGATGCCAGCAGCGCCAGCCCCCGTCTGCCGTACCACAGCCCGCCGCGTAGACAGGCACCGAGACTGCGCCAGCAGCGCCGGCTGGCGCTTTTCGATGGCTTTGACAAAGGTGAGCGGAGGGTATACTTCGGTATAGGCCACCCCATTTTCGGGGTCACGGCCGTAAGCCGACTCCAGCAGCGTCAGCCCATGTACCGACGCCGGTTCCAGACCCGGTAACTCTGGCAGGCGGCCGGCGGCATCCAGGATGGTGTGGAAAACACGGCGGGTACTGACCGGCGTGTCAACACGCCCCGGCTGCCCAATGCGTTTGGGCCAGTTCACTATCAGGGGCACGTGTACCAACTCCTGGTAGGCCACAAAAGCGTGCCCCATGTAGCCATGTTCGCCCAGACCATCACCATGATCGGCCACGATGATGGTAAGTGTGTTTTGTTGATTAGCACGGCCGTTTAATACCTCAAACAATTCGCCCAAATAATCGTCCTGATACGCCACCTCCGCATCATACATGTCGTTGAGTACCCGGTTTTCCAGTTCCGTATGCGGTGTGGTCAAGGGCGCCGCCCAGCGGTAAGCTTCCCGGTTCCAGCGGCGCATCACCTCCCGCGCCTCTTTGCTCTCGCGGAAATAAGGCGCTACCTGATCCACAAATTCCCCTGGCGGCCAGAACGGCAGGTGCGTTTCCATCAAATTCAAGAACAAAAACAACGGTTTCTGCGGCGGCTCTGCTTCCCGCTGCCGCAGCCAATGACTCACGTCTTTCACCGAACGCCGATTTTGCCCCTTAAAATTCGCCAGCTTTGACCAGAGTGGCGTTAACCAGGCATTCAACGAAATTTGAAACGCCAGGTCAGACTGGCCAAAGAAGTTTTGGATGGGGTAAGAAATGCGGCGTAAAAATTGGGTGTACCCTTCCACCAGGCGGTTGAATGGCCACGGTAAGGAAGTGGAATCACCGGGCATACTGGGAATAGCGCCACCGTAATTGTAAAAGGTATCAAAGCCCCGCTTCAGCCCGTTATTGAGAATGCCCACCAGGGGATTATTACAAAAGCCAACCGTTTCATAGCCGGCCTGCCGCAAGGCGTCAGCCAGATGCAGCCGGTCGGCCGGCAAGCTTTGGTGCGCTTGCAGCAGTTGGTGAGCGGTGGGGTAGAGGCCGGTAAACATGGCTGCATGGCTAGGCACCGTCCACTGCGCCGGAGAAATGGCCTGCTCAAAGAGCAGACTTTGCTCGGCAAAACGGTCAAGGTTGGGGGTGATGGGACGTTGGTAACCATAACAACCCAACCGGTCAGCCCGCTGGGTGTCTAGAACAATGAAGATAATGTCGGGATGATTCATTGGGGGGGGATTTTACCCGGTTGTGAAGCGATAACCAACCCCACGTACTGTTTGTAACCAACGGGGTGCTGCCGGATCGGCTTCGATTTTGCGGCGCAGGTGATGGATATAGGTTTTAATGCCGTCTACGGCCGTGTCATCCGCCCACCCCCACACCGCCTTCGCCAGATCAGCGGTTGTCACCACCTCATTGGCATGGTCAGCCAGATAAACCAACATGTCAAATTCACGCGGCCGCAGCTCTACTTCTTGCCCCTGCACCCACACCTGGTGCGCAGTCCGGTCAATCACCAATTCGCCATCACCAAAAGAGTCCGGCGGAGCCGCCGCTGTTTGTTCCAGATGGCGCAGGCGCACCCACACCCTGGCCAACAGTTCGGCCGGGTTGACCGGCTTCACCAGATAATCATCCGCGCCCATTTTCAGCCCCTTGACCACGTTGTCGGTATCGCCGACGGCCGTCAAAAAAATAACCGGCACGTCCGAAAATTCCCGAATCCGCTGGCACAGCGCCCACCCTCCCATCGCCGGTATCATCACGTCCAGCAATACCAGCGCCGGCCGGTGTAACCGCGCCAGTTCCAGGCCATCTTCAGTGGTATTTGCCACCAGCGGCTCATACCCGGCCCCACGCAGCAGCGTTTCCAACGTCATGGAAAAGGCAATTTCGTCTTCAACAATGAGGATTTTGGTCTTCATCACCGGACCAGACCAGACAGGTCGCGGAGGCCTGTCAGGTCTCTGACTAGAATTTCATGCGCCGGAAGATGAAGGAGGGGATATGGCGAATGATGAGACCCACTAATCCCCACCGGGCCGGCAAATAAACGGTTTGTTCCCGGCGGCGGATGGCCTGGAAAATGGCCGCGGCTGCCTGCTCCGGCGAAATCACCCAAAACGTCTTAGGTGCATTTTCTAGCAAGACGGTGTCTACAAAACCGGGTTTGATGGTAGTGACGTTGACGCCATGCCGGGTGAGCCGATTGCGCAGCGCTTCCAGGTAGGTGTTCAGTCCGGCCTTGCTGGTATTGTAGACCGGCGCACCCACCCGCCCCCGATCTCCGGCAATGGAGCTAATACCCACGATGTGCCCACTGCCGGCCCGCTCAAAACGCTGTGCGGCCTGGTTGAGCCAGGCAATCGCCCCTAGCAGGTTAACTTCCATCATGGCTCTATCTTTGGCAAAGTCATATTCATCCAGGGCTACATTCGGCTGCGTCCCGGCCACATAGATGATCAAATCCAGCCCACCCAGGTCACGGGTGACGATTTGAAAAAGGCCGGGGACTTCGTCGTAGTCGGTGACGTTGTGGGCATAGGGCAGGATTTTGGCGGGGGCGACGGCCGTGTTCACACTCTGGCACAGTTCTTGCAGCAAACTTTCCCGCCGGGCCAGCGCCGCCACCGTGTACCCCTGCCGCACCAGTTCGCGCGTCAGCGCCGCGCCAATGCCGGAAGAGGCGCCCACTACAATGGCGCGTTTTTGCGGTTCTAATGGTCTGGTTGGGTTAGATGTTGTTTCAGTCATGGTCGCCGATTGTATCACAGACCGATGACCGATCACCGGTTACTGATGACCGTTTGGTGTTCTCGCCACACGGCCGTCAACCGTTCATGCGTCATTTCTGAAAGTTCAACTGGCGAAGCGCCTGGCATCGGCAGCACCGGTTCCAACAAGGTAATTTCGGCTGCTAGCGGCCCCTTAAACCGGGTTAGCCGCTGCAACGCCCGGCCAATCCTCTCATCTCGCTGCCAGATGGCCGCTTCCAGATGAGTGTAAGTGATGGCACAAGGCAAAAAGGCTGCGCCCACATCCGTCACAATCTCAAACGCGCCATAGCGGAACGGCAGCAATTCCGTGCCCGGCCCACGCTGTCCCTCCGGGTACAATACAATCGGCGGATGGTAAGAGATGCGCGACAACGTATGCCGCGCTGCCTGGCGAGACGCCTTATCGGTGCGCTCCACAAAAACACAGCCAATCGCTTTGGCAATCCAGCCAATAAAGGGCATCTTACGCACCTCATCCTTCGCCAGAAAGCTTACCGGCGTTACCGAGAGCAACACCAAAATATCCAGGTAAGAGACATGATTGGGAAAAACAAAACCACTAAAGGCCGCCAACCGCGCCGCTTCCGGGCAGACCACTTCCACCCGCAATACCCGCAGCAGCACCCGCACAAAACGGCGCAGCACCAAAAAAGATGGCCGATAGCCGCCAATGTGAAACGGCAGCAGTGCCGCCAACAACACACACACTGAGGCGGTCATCACCAAAAATCCACTCGCCATCAGGCGATATACACTCCGAATTCTTCCCATATTACCAATTACCCGAAGTCCGAAATCCGAAATCGGACTTCGGATTACCGATTACCGATTACGGATCACTCCTCCCCCTCCACCTCTTTACCCGCTGCCCGCCAAGCGCGTTTGGCATCCTCATAGCCCATACGGTAGAGTTTTTCGTGCCCTTCCTGGGTATAGCGTAAAATGCGCTCCACGGGTATGGCCGCTTGTGGGGCCACAATGATGGGGTCGGGTAATTCATGGAATTTGTCTTCAAAAATGTCGGGGATGCCGTTGCCGTCTTCATCTTTCAAATCTAATTTCTCGCCGTGTACCTGGCTGAGGAGGAGGGCGTTTTGGGCGCGGAGACGGCCGTTCTCCACCTGCAACCGCACCAGTTCATTGATGCGATGAAACATCTTCAAATCCGACTGGAACGAGGCCAGCAGCGCCCATTCCAGCATGGTGCTGGCAGCCTGCAAAATGTTGGAGGGTTTTTCCAGTTTGCGCTCTTCGGCCGTTTCCCAGGGCGTCATCATCACCACCACAATCTCCTCCGCGCCGGCGTCAATAGCCGGACCTAGTGGGGTGTTAGCAACCGTGGCGCCATCCCAATAGAGATTATCATTCAGTTGCGTGGCCGGGTACACAATGGGAATGGAACAACTGGCAACGATGTGATCCAACCCAATTGGCTCTTGCTGCATTTTACTGGGGTACACATCGGAACTGTTACCAAACACATGAAGCTGACCGGTACTGATTTCGGTGGCAGTGACGCGCAGATGAACGGCCGTTTCGTCTGAATTGAGCCGCGCAAAATTGACCCAGCCCTGTTCCTGCAATGTCTTCCGCAACGGGGCAGTATCCAATAAATAGTTACCGGTCAGCGCCCCCAAACCCGCTTTTTGCACATCATCCGTTTGCAGCCGCCGCCACAAAGCCCACAACGAATTGGCGTTGTGGCCGGAGGCAATGGCCGCGCCATTCACCGCGCCAATGGAGGTGCCGGCCACAATATCGGGATACCATTCATGTTCTTCGAGGAATTTCAAGACGCCCACATGATATGCGCCACGCCCCCCACCGCCGGACAAGACCAATGCGTTTTTACGAGCTTTTGCGGACATTTGGATTTCCTTTTTTCTTAGCCAACCAGATATGCCGGGCGCACGGCCGTGTCCACCATCTCTCGAATCTGAATCCCCGGGGGTTTGACCGGCAAAATAATGTGGAAACGGCTGCCGGGCAGACGGGCTTCGTCTTCGCCTTCCGACTCCACCCAGATGCGACCGCCGTGCGCTTCCACCACCCCTTTGGCAATGGGCAGCCCCAGGCCAGGCCCGGCGCCCTTAAACTTGGTGCTGCCGGTGGAATGAAGCTGGGGGTCGCCTACGCGGAAGAATTTTTCAAAGATGAGATCGTGATATTTGGGATCAATGCCAATACCGCTATCGCTGATCACAATTTCCAGATACTCTTCCGTATCCACACTGGGAATGAGGGCAGCGGTGACGTGGATACGGCCGTTGTCCGGCGTATACTTCACCGCATTACCCAGCAAATTAGTAAACGCCTGCACCAGTCGCTTGAAATCGGCATGAATCGGCGGCAGATCATTCACTCCCTCTACCACCATTTGAATGCGTCGCTCGCGGATAGCCTGCGCCAGTGGTTCACCCGCCAGACGTAGAATGGTATCCACGCGCGTTTTCACAAACGTCAACTGCATGCCGTCCACATCCAACTGGCTGGCATCCAGCATCGCCGTAATCAGGCTTTCCAGTTGCAACGTGGCCCGGTTAATATGCCCAATAATCTCGCGGGTCTGTTCTCGCGTCAGCGCGTTTTCATCATTCATCGCCGCCAGAATGTCCGAATACCCCTTCACCTGGGTCAGCGGCGTGCGCAACTCATGGGACGCAATGGTGATAAAGTCGGACTTTACCCGATCCATAATCTCCAGCCGCTCATTCTGCTCCGTCAGGTCCGTGTTCAAATGGCGAATCTGCTCGTTTTGGATATTCAATTCACTGTAGAGCCGGGCATTTTGCAACGCCACCACTGTCTGGTCAGCCAAAAGCTGCATCAATTCCAATTCACTCGGCTGGTAAGGCACAGCCGACATTTTAGGACCAACGGCAATGACACTTTCCAATTCATCGCCACTGCCCACCGGCACATACACTTCCATCTGTTGCTCTTTGAGCCAGGCACGTTCCTCATTATTCAACCCTTTGTAATCCGGGCTGAAATCGAGATCATATTGTAGTAGTGGCTGATTTTGCCGGGCGAGCGTAGTAAAGAAGAGACTGGTAACTGGCAAAGTCACTTTGGTTCGGGCAATTTGCCCCATTCCCGTTATAGGCGCTAACTCGATACGGCCTGGCTCGCCGTCATCCAACCGCGTCAACAGCATCAACCCACAACGATTCGTCTCCAGCAATTCACTCAACGTACCGGCGATCAACAAGGCCAATTGCTGCACATCCAATGTGCGGGAGATAGCCTGACTATAATTACGCATCACCTGATTTGTATTGAGTCCCTCTCCACGCAAATACCGGAACGTCAGGCGTTCCACCAGCCGGCGGTACGGTTCATACATAAAGAAGCCCAACGAGAGCAGCACCGCCAGAATCACGGCCGTGACCACCTCATCCAGCCCTAAATCCCCACTCACCTGCACTGCCGCCAGAATAATGATAATGAGCGGTAGCGCCGATATGGTGTTCACAATCAGAAAAGCAATGCCACGCAACGCCCGGGTGCGCACGTCAAAAATGCGGAATGTGGCTACACCGTAGGCCATGCCCATGACGCCCAGGAAACGCAAAAATTGCCCCACCAGCACCAAGACAAAATTGTCAAAAAATTGCAGGAATTCACCCAGGAATACGGCCGTCAGCACCACAAACCAATACAACAGCCGGTTCGCGTGCCAGGGAAATGGCGTCGCCTTATATTCCCGCCACGTCTTACCCAATAGCAGCCCGCTAATAGCAAACCACACCAGATAACTCAAAAAAGTGCCGTTAGATACATTCAAGTCTATCAGGGCAGATTGGTTAGAAGGGGGCAATAAATCCACCACAATCGCCATGGCCACCGCCAACACCCCCACCAAAAGCAGGGCACGCGGCACCTTCCACTCTAAAAACGAAGCTGTTAAACCGACCGCCAGGATAGTATTCAATAGCAAAAACTTGACCGACAAATTGGGATAAACGACCAGCGGTGCGATAAACAATGAAAACTCCCAAATGACGGAACCTGCCAGGAACAGCACCAACCAACGCCGCTGACTGAGATTTTGGCCGCGCCGGGAGAGAGGCGAAATCAGCAGCAAGGTATATAAGGCTGCGCCGATAAGGGGGATAAACTGGTTATTGGCGTATACGCTCATCAAATGCGTAATCCATAACCCGAAGTCCGATTACGGATTACCGATTACGGATAACGGATTACTTCTCTTGTGATGCTTGGCTCTAAAGACAGTGCCTATTGTAACGGCCGTACCCCCCAGCGGCAAAACAAAGACCCTAAGGGTTTTCAGAAACCCTTAGGGCCTGCCTCTGGCGGAGAGGGCGGGATTCGAACCCGCGATGAGGTATAACCCCATACACGCTTTCCAAGCGTGCGCACTAAGCCAGCTATGCGACCTCTCCAAAAATGCTTGCGAATTATAAACGATGGCCGCGCAGGTGCAAGAAGATGATGAGGTGATGAGGTGGTGGGGTAATGGCGAACTTCTGAATTTGTGGCATTTCTTGACAGGGGCAAAGAAACGGATTAAGATAATGTTACCGGTCACATGACCGGTAACATGGCAGAAGGAGAAGGAGAAGAATTGCCCCGTTCTGATGTGACTATTCGTGATGTTGCCCACCATGCTGGCGTCTCCCACCAGACGGTCTCCCGCGTCATCAATGAGAGCGAAAGAGTCAGTCCGGAAACACGCGCCCGCGTGGAAGCATCTATTGCCGCGCTCGATTATCGCCCCAATGCCATTGCCCGTTCTATGGCACGAGGCCGCACCGCTACCCTGGCCTGCATTGCCCCCAACCTGACGGATTACACCTTTGCCAGCATTATTGACGCGGCGGCCACGGCCGTGCGCCAACATAGATTCTTTCTGCTGTCGGCCTCCGCCCCTGACGAAGAGACATTCCAGGGCTTGATGGATGAATTGGTGACCAGCCATCGCGTCGAAGGGCTATTGGTAATTAATCCTTTTGCCGACGGCCGTTACCAACTCCTCCCGCCCACCTTCCCCACCGTGTTTGCCGGGGCGCGCCCGCGTGAAGAAGCGGCCAACTCGGTGGCGCTGGATGATGTGGCCGCAGCATTTACCGCCACCCAACATTTGCTCAATCTGGGGCACACTCACATCGGCATGATCACCGGTCCCCTGGCCGAAGATTGCGCCCAGGATCGCAGCCAGGGCTTTGCCCAGGCGTTGCAAGCGGCAGGCATCACCTCGCAGCCAGATTGGGTGCGCGAAGGTAACTGGCAGCCGGCCTCCGGGTACGATGTTTTTATGGGTTGGCAGCAGCAAGGGCAAACGCCAACGGCCGTATTCGCTCAAAATGACCAGATGGCGCTGGGCGTTTTGCGGGCTGCCCGTGACTGCGGCCTGCAAATTCCGGCGCAGCTATCCATCATTGGCGTGGATGATATCCCCCTGGCTTCCCATTTTGCCCCGCCGCTGACCACATTACGGCAAGATTTTGCCCGTATTGGCCGGGAAGCGGCACAGTTGCTCCTGGAAGTCGTCGAGCAGCCAGGCCGCGCCAAAGAGCATTTACAAATCGAAGCCGAGTTAATCCTGCGTCGTTCTACCGCCAGACCCTAAGGGTTTTCTGAAACCCTTAGGGTCTCACCGACAAAGGAGGTGATCTTAACGAGAGGAATTGACAACATGCGGGCAAAAAGAAGAGGCACAGGCGGCTACCTGTACCTCCTCAAACACAATGCGGCTGCCTTTAGCTGGGGCACAGTCCACATTGCTTCCTTCTATTTTACCGAACAGCCAACAATTTCAGTAACAGGAGTTGAAGAATGAAAATTTTACGCAAATATCTGTATGTGATGCTTGTTTTGCTAGTCACGGCCGTGTTCATTGTCGCGTGTGGCGGTGACAGTAACGAACCAGCCGCCGAAGAACCAGCCGAAACAGAAGCCGAAGAACCGATGGAAGAAGAACCGGCGGCTGAGGAACCGATGGAAGAAGTCGCCCTGCGCTGGCGTACCCGCCCGGACAACCAGGCCGAAATTGATGTCTACCAATCCGTCAGCGACGAATTAAACGCCAAAATGGAAGGCGTGACGCTGGTGTATGAACCGGGCGGCAGCGAAAGTTCCAGCTACCAAGATGTGCTGCGCACCGAACTGGCCGCCGGCACTGCCCCCGATGTCTTCTGGATTCCCGGCACCGACGTGGCCGACTTTGCCACGCGCGGCCTGATCATGGATATGCGGGCGATGGCCGACGCTACCGAAGGGTACAGCGATGAGAACTTCTACCCCGGCCCCATGTACCACCTGACGTTCAACCCGGAAACCGGCAACAGTGGCGAAACCCTGTGGGGTCTGCCACGTGACGTATCTACCTTTGCCCTTTATCTAAACCTGGACTTGCTGGCCGAATCCGGCGCGCCCGACCCGCGTGAGCTGGCGGCCAACGGGGAATGGAACTGGGACGCCTTCCTGGAAGTGGCCCAGGCGATTGACGCCCTGGGCGACGACATTTACGGCTACGGGCAGAACGCCTGGTGGGGGCCATATGGCTACTGGATCAATGCCGCCGGTGGTGGCTTTTTCAATGAAGACCGCACTGCTTGCGCCCTGGATACTCCCGAATCGTTGGCCGGGCTGGAATTTGAGTCCCGCCTCTACAACGAATTTGATGTGGCCGTACCCTACGGTGAAGACAGCGAGCCGCCGTACCTGGCCGGTAAAGTGGGCATGTTCCAAAACGGCCGTTGGGCCACCCCCGGCGCTCGTTCATCCGCCAACTTCAACTGGGACGTGGTGGAACTGCCAGACGGCCCGGCCGGGCCAAGCAACTGGCTCTTCTGGGGCGCTTACGTGGTGAATGCCAATACCGAACACCCCGAAGAAGCGTGGCAACTGGTGCAAGAGCTGACCACTGCCGAAACGCAAGGCAAAATTGCCGCCCTGGGCGCGAACGTGCCCAGCCGCGTCAGCCAGGAAGCGCTGGATGCCTTCCTCACCTTCACCCCGCCAGACAACAATCAGGCGTTCCTGAATGGCCTGGCCCGCAATCCGGCGACCGAAGGGCCGCTGTGGGCCGGTAGTTGGCCGGAATATGATGCCGTGATGGGACCGGCGGTCACGGCCGTACTCAATGGCGACATGACGATTGACGACTACGCTGCCACCATCTGCGACGAAGCCAACAAAGCATTTACGCAAGAGTAGGGCAATGTAATCCACAGATTACACAGATGACGCAGATTAACCATCTGTGAAATCTGTGTAATCTGTGGATGATAGGAGGCGGTTTATGGCGGCGGCAACGGCAGCTTCAGAAAAACATGTGCCCGAACAGCAACTACGACGCTGGATTCAGGCGGCCGTCGGCTGGCATGGCTTGTTAGCAATTGGCGGTGTGGCCGGGCTGGCCTTGTTGTGGCTGCGTGACGCCGGGGATACGGCCGTCACCTTCAAACTGCTGGCGACTATATTGCTGCTGTTGGGCACGGCCGTTTCCGCCGCCGCCGCCTTCGATCTCTACCGGCTGCGCCATCGTGGGCGCATTTTTTCACTCGCCTTAAACTATCTTTTGCTCCTCTTTTGTTTCTTTGCCGTCATTCAACGCACTGGCGGTTTCATTGGCTTTAACACCCTGGCAAACAACTTTGGCCGTGCTCTGCCCTTCCTTTTTCTGGCCTTTGCCGGCCTCCTGATCAGCAATCTAGGCGCGACCCCCAGCCCTACCCGCAAAATGGCCGGGCGGGTTGTGACTGTATTGGGCGGGATTGGTTTTCTCCTCCTGGCTGGCTTGTTCACGGCCGTGCGCGCCCTCTTTGTCGGCCTCACCGATCCGCTCACGCTCCTGTTGACTGTAGCCCTCATTCCATTTGCCTTGTTCATTTGGGCCATCTGGCGGCAGCCTGCCGCTACCCTGCTGGGCGCAAAAAATGTGGACAACGAAATGCTCATCGGTTGGGCCTTTCTCAGCCCCAACTTGCTGGGTTTTCTCATCTTTATTGCCGGGCCGCTCCTCTTTTCTCTCTATGTCAGCTTCACCAACTGGGACGCTTTTGGCAATGCCGATTGGGTAGGTCTGAGCAATTACGGCCGTGCCCTCAACCTGACCCTGGCTCCCCTGGCCGACGCCGCTCAACGGGCCAACGAAGTGCTGGACATCACCGTGTATGACGAACTGACGCGCCTGACGCTCTTCGGCCGTAGCTACGTCATTGGCGCCGAAGACAAACTTTTCTGGATCGCCCTGGGCAATACACTGAAATTTGTACTCCTGGCTGTTCCTCTCAGCGTCATCCCCGCCCTGCTGCTGGCGAACCTGCTCAACAGCAAAGTGCCCGGCATGAAGTTTTTCCGGGCGGTCTACTTTCTGCCCAGCGTCGCCGCCGTCGTTGGCATCGCCCTCGTCTGGCAGTTATTTTTTAACGCCTCCGTCGGCTATATCAACTACTTCATCTCCCAAATTACCGGTTTTCTGGGCATCACCGATCCGCAAATTCGCTGGCTTTCTGAAAGCAGCACCGCCTTGCTTGCCGTGGTCATCATGGCCGCCTGGCAGTGGATCGGCTTCAACACCGTCCTCTTTCTGGCCGGTTTGCAAAGCATTCCCAGAGAGTTGTATGAAGCCGCCACCGTGGACGGGGCCGGTTCCGGCCGCCAGTTCACCCACATCACCATTCCCCTGCTGGCCCCCACTACCTTTTTTGTGCTGGTGACAACCACCATCCAATCCATGCAAATTTTTGAGCAGATTTTTATTGTCATGGGTACCAATCCGGCCGGGCCGGGCAATTCTACCCTGACATTGGTTCTCTACCTGTACCAGAAAGGGTTCCAACGCTTTGAGCAGGGGTATGCCTCCTCCATCGCCTGGATATTGTTTGCCATCATTTTTGCTGCCACCCTGTTTCAGGTGCAGCGGCAGCGCATGAGCGGGTCGGGATATGATACGTGATGCGTGACAAGAGGTCTCACGCATCACGCATCACGAATTCTGGATCAACTGTTATGAATTCCCATAAACTGCGAACGGCCGTCAAAAACATCCTCGTCTACGCTATCCTGATCTTTTTTGCCGCCATCATGCTGTTTCCCTTTGTCTTTATGCTCACCACCTCCTTCAAAGAGCCAAAAGACACTTTTAACTACCCACCGCGCCTGCTGCCGCGCACCGGTCTTACCACGAATCTGAATGGTGAAGAAGTGCCGCTTTATTACGTAGAAGTGGCCGGTGAAGAGAAAATTTACGCCCTGGTGGAAAGCAATATCCGCACGGCCGTGTTTGCCAACATCACCAACCCGGACGAAACCTGGAACCTACCCCTACGCGACGCTGAACCCAAAGGCGGCTTTACCAATCAGGAAAAGACCACCTTCAATGGCGAAGAATTGCCGGTTTATCTAATTACGGTGAACGGCCGTACCATTGAAGTAGTGCAGGTGGGGCAAAGCGCCCTCGGTCGTTTTGTAGACCCCGATAACCCGCAAAACGAAGCTCTGGCCAACGTTCGCCTCAGCCAGCCGGTGGAACGGCTGACCGCCCGGCCCCAGAATTACCAGGATGTGGTCGAACTCCAGGGCATGGACCGCAGCCTGACCAATACCATTTTGGTGACATTGGCCGTCGTCCTGGGTACGCTGACCACCTCTGTCTTGGGCGGCTACGCCTTTGCCCGATTGCGCTTTCCCGGCCGTAACAATCTCTTTGTCCTCTACCTGGGCACGATGATGATCCCGTTCGTCGTATTGGTCACGCCCATGTACCAGCTGATGGTCTACATCGGCTGGGTAGACAACATGGTCTCCCTGATCATGCCCTGGATTTTCAGCGCGTATGGCACCTTCCTCATGCGCCAATTTTTCCTGACCATCCCTAAAGAGATCGAAGAAGCGGCCGTGATTGATGGCGCCTCCCGGCTGCAAATTTTGTGGCGCATCTTTGTGCCTGCCAGCACCCCCGCCCTGGCGACCCTGACCACCTTCACCTTCCTCTACGCCTGGAACAGCTTCTTCTGGCCGCTGGTCATCATCAACACCGGCAACACCGCCAACCATGTACTCACACTCTCGCTCAATGTGCTGCGCGGCCGGGCCTCAGACAGCCCTAACCTGATTCTGGCAGGCGCAGCGATTGCCATTTTGCCGCCCATGCTCATCTTCATCTTCGGCCAGCGCTTCTTTGTGGAAAGCGCCACCAGCAGCGGGGTGAAAGGATGATCTGCGAAGGACGCGAAGAATTGGAATCCACAGATTACACAGATGGGCACAGTTTTTTTATCTGTGAAATCTGTGGATTATCTCCAAAGAAACTCAACGATAGACAATGACTACACCAACCCGCCTCTACGACGTCTACATCTTTGACCTGGACGGCACGGTGTATCTGGGGGACTCGCTGCTACCCACCGCCGGAGAAACGATCACCCGGCTGCGCGCGTTGGGCAAGCGCACCGTTTTCCTCTCTAACAATCCCACCCAGACCCGCGAGCAGTATGCCCAAAAGTTGACCAACCTGGGTTTGCCGACCCCGGCTAAGGATGTGATCAATTCCTCACTGGTCATGGTGAATTTTTTGCGCCAGACCATGCCGGGGGCACGGCCGTATGTCGTCGGCGAATCATCGTTATGCCAGGAACTGGAACAAAATGGCTTCCAACTGGCCCAAACCGTCACCGAAACCGATGTCGTCATTGCCAGTTTCGACCGCACCTTCACCTACCACAAACTGCAAGTGGCCTTCGACGCCATTCGCCGGGGGGCGCGTTTTGTCGCCACCAACGCCGACCGCTACTGCCCCGTGCCCGGCGGCGGCGAACCAGACGCAGCGGCCATCATCGCCGCCATTGAGGCGTGCACCAATACCCCGGTAGAAGCCGTCGTGGGTAAACCATCCGCCTACATGGCCGAGACCATTTTGCAATTAGTAGGTCTGCCGCCCGCGCACTGCCTGATGACCGGCGACCGGCTGGAGACTGACGTGCGCCTGGGGCTGGAAGCGGGCATGGCTGCTGCCCTCACCCTGACCGGGGCGACAACGATGACGGATTTACAGCACACGGCCGTATTCCCCACCTACATCCTGCACCAACTGGCCGATTTGATACCCACCCCCCATGTTTAAACCATTCCTCCTGGGCATAGACCAGGGCACCAGCGGCAGCAAGGCCGTGATCATAGATGAGAGCGGGCAAGTGCGTGGCTTTAGTTCACGGCCGTTGGCCCGCCTGTACCCCCGACCTGACTGGGTGGAACAAGAGCCACAGGTCGTTGTGGCCGGTGTGCAGGCAGCTATTGCTGACGCCCTTACCCAGGCTGGTTGCCACCCTGAGGAGATTGCTGCCTGCGGCATTGCCAGCCAACGTAATACCGAATTTGTGTGGGACAGTAGAAACGGCCGGGCCCTGGGCAATGCCATTACCTGGCAAGATTTACGCAGCCAACCCCTGTTGGCCGAAATTCAAGCCCAACCGTGGGCCAACGAACTACGCCCCCGGTTAGGCTATGCTCCTGGCCCTTACATGAGCGCGTTGCATCTGGCTTGGCGGCTGCGGCATGATACGGCCGTCCGCGAAGCCGCCCAATCAGGCCATTTGCGCGTGGGGCTGTCGGCCTCCTGGCTGATTCAGGCCATGGGCCAACCGGCCGGTCACCTCATAGACCGCTCCCTGGCACAGGCTACCGGTCTCTTTGATTTTCGCCAGCACGATTATTGGGATGAGTGGCTGGATTGGATTGGCCTCGACCGCTGCAGTTTGCCGCAGGCCGTGCCCACATTGCACGATTACGGGACGCTCACCTTGCACGGTACGGCCGGCCGTACCGCCACCGTCCCCGTTCTGGCGATGATTGGCGACCAGCAGGCCGCCCTCTTTGGGCACGGCTGCCGCCAGCCGGGTCAGGCCGAATGCACACACGGCACATCTTCTTACCTGAAAGTGTTTGTGGGCACAGAACCGCCCGATGTGGCCGGGGTGAACAACTATTATGCGTGGGAACTGCACGGCCGTCAGCATTATTACCTGGAAGCGCCCACCACCGTCAACGGCGCGGCACTGCGCTGGCTACGCGACAATCTGCGACTGTTCGCCAATTACAGCGAGTTGGACACATTGGCCGGGCAGGTGACGGACAGCGGCGGGCTGCTTTTTGTGCCCGCTTTCACCGGTCTCAATGCTCCCTTTGATGATGCCCAAACACGCGGCACCGTGTTGGGACTGACCCTCGGTCATCAGAAAGCGCACATCGCCCGCGCCTTCCTGGAATCCATCGGCTGCCAGATGCGGCTGATCCTGGCGGAGATTGAGCAAAACACGGCCGTGTCCGTGCCCGAACTGCGCGTCGGCGGCGGCGTTTCCGCCAGCAACGTGGCTTGCCAGATTCAGGCAGACATCACCGGCATTCCGGTGCTGCGCCCCACTTTCACCGAAACAACGGCCTGGGCAGCCGCCTTATTGGCCGGGTTGGGCGCGGGCGTGTGGGCAGATGAAACGGCCGTGCCCCTGCCCGCTACCACCCACACCCGTTTTGAACCGCAGACAGAGGATACGGCCGTGCAAACCCTCTATCATCGCTGGCAAAAAGCCACGCAGCTTATGCTGGCCTTTGCCCACGAAGCCAGACCCTAAGGGTTTCGGAAAACCCTTAGGGTCTTTAAGAACATGAAATTTGGCGTCTGTTATTACCCTGAACAATGGCCGGAAGAACGATGGGCGACCGACGCCCGGATGATGCGTGAAACCGGGCTGGAAATCGTGCGCATTGCCGAGTTTGCCTGGGCTAAGATGGAACCGGCCGACGGCCGTTTCGACTGGACATGGCTGGACAAAGCGATAGAAACGCTGGCAACTGCCGGGCTGGACGTGGTCCCGGGCACACCCACCGCTGCCCCGCCCGCCTGGCTCAGCCATGCCCACCCGGACGTTTTGCGCGTGGACGCTAACGGCCGTGCCCGCCAGCACGGCACCCGCCGCCACACCTGCCCCAACAACCCCACCTATCGCCACTACAGCCGCCGCATCGTTCAGGAGATGGTGCAACGGTACGGCCGTGAGCCAGGCATCATCGGCTGGCAGATTGACAACGAATTTGGCGGTGGCAAATCGGGCCGCTGTTACTGCTCCCACTGCGCTGCCGCCTTCCGGGACTGGCTGCAAAAACGGTATAGTCACATCAGGGCCCTCAACGACGCCTGGGGCACGGTCTTCTGGTCACAAACCTACAGCGACTGGGCCGAAATCATGCCACCCGATGACCGCATTGACAAGAAAAACCCCAGCCACCTGCTGGACTACTACCGCTTTTGCTCCGACAGCATCGTTGTTTACCAGCAGGAGCAGGTGGACATCATCCGCAGCGGCACGCCGGGCCGTTTTGTCACCCACAACTTCATGGGATTGTTCCGCGATGTAAACCAGTTTGACCTGGCCGCGCCGCTCGATTTTGTCACCTGGGATAACTACCCCACCGGCAACCCGGAACGGTGGCACGGCCGTCTGCAACCGCCCACTGAACAGCGAGAACCGATTGACTATGCGCATGACGTGGGCGACCCGATCATCACCGGTATGGCACATGATTTGATGGCAGGTCTACGCCAACGGCCGTTCTGGATTATGGAACAGCAGTGTGGGCACATCAACTGGGGCGAACTGAATCCCGGCATTCGCCCCGGCACGGTGCGGCTGTGGTGCTGGCACGCCCTGGCACATGGCGCGGACGCCATTCTCTTTTTCCGCTGGCGGGCCAGCCTGTTTGCCCAGGAACAGTACCACTCCGGTCTGCTGCGGCACGACGGCCGTGCCGATGTAGGCATGGCCGACCTGCAAACGATGGTCGCCGAACAAGAACAGATGCGCCAATTAACGGCCCAACCAGTCCACACCCAGGTTGCCATTTTGTGCCAATACGATGACCTGTGGGCGCTGCAAGAGCAACCGCACCGGGCTGACTTTGATTACTGGCGGCACAGTTACGCCTTTTACCACACACTGCAACGAATGGGTGTACCGGCGATCCTGCTCCCGGTCACGGCCGATTTATCCCCCTACAAACTGGTCTTAGCGCCCACATTGCATTTGGTGACGCCGGAGATAGCGGCAGCCTTGCAGCAATACGTGGCCGCAGGCGGTCATTTGTTGTTAGGGGTGCGCTCCGGTTTTAAGACGGGCAGTAATCTGGTGACGGACGCGCCGCTGCCCGGTCTGCTGCGCGAACTGGCGGGTGTGACCGTCACTGACTGGCAGGCCATGCCGATGGCGGCGGGTTGGGAACTGCGCAGTGAGATACCCGGCCTGGAAGGCCCAGCCACTTATTGGGTGGAGTCGTTGCAGGCGGACACGGCCGTACCCCTGGCCCATTATGCCCACGGCGCAACCGCTATAACCGAAAACAAGGTGGGGGACGGCCGTGTCACCAGCCTCGGTTTTTATCCAACAGGGGCGCAGGTGACGGCCGTGTTACGCCATCTGATCAGCCAAAACAATATCACCCCCCTGGCGGACAATTTGCCGCCGGGTCTGGTTGCCGCCCGGCGTGGTGGGGTTACAATCCTGATAAATTTTGCGGAACGGCCGTTGACCGCCATCATCAATGGACAACCGATCACTGTGGCCGCCCGTGATATTGCCTTAATAGAAACCACTAAAACGTGATGCGTGACCGGAAGATTCACGTATCACGCATCACGTAAATTGCGGAGGAACCATGCCTAAAATCACTTTTCTCGGCGCGGGCAGTACCGTTTTTACCAAAAACCTGCTCGGCGACATTCTCAGTTTTCCCGAACTGGCCGAATCTCACATTGTGTTACATGACATTGACGAAGGGCGGATGCGCACCAGCGAGATTGTGGCGCATAAAGTGGCCCAGGCGGTGGACGCCCGCCCCAGTGTCACCACCGCGCTGGATCGGCGGGCGGCGCTGGACGGCGCCGATTATGCCATTTGTATGATTCAGGTCGCCGGTTACAAACCGGGCACGGTCATTGATTTTGAAATCCCCAAGAAGTATGGCCTGCGCCAGACCATTGCCGATACGCTGGGTATTGGCGGCATCATGCGTGGGCTGCGCACCATTCCGGTGCTGCTGGAAATGTGCGCCGACATGGAAGAGTTGTGCCCGGATGTGACCTTCCTCAACTACGTGAACCCGATGGCCATGAACTGCTGGGCCATCAGCGAGGCCAGTGATATTCAGACGGTGGGTCTGTGCCACAGTGTGCAGGGCACGGCGCACCAACTGGCGCGTGACCTGCGCATCCCGTATGAGGAGATCAACTATTTGTGCGCGGGCATTAACCATATGGCCTTTTATCTGACGTTTGAGCGGGTGACGGCCGACGGCCGTACCAATCTCTACCCCGCACTGCATCAGGTGATAGCCGACGGCCGTGTGCCCGACTGGAACCGGGTGCGTTACGACATGCTGCACCGCCTGGGTTACTTCGTCACTGAATCCAGCGAACATTTCAGCGAATACGTGCCCTGGTTCGTCAAACGGGATCGCCCCGACCTGATTAAAGATTTTCACATCCCCCTGGACGAATACATCACCCGCTGCGAAAACCAGATCGCCGCCTGGGATCAGATGCGGGCCATCTTTGAAGCTGAAGACATCCCCCTGGCGGTGGAGCGCAGTGGGGAATATGGCTCGCTCATCATTCACAGCATGGAAACGGGCCAACCGCGTGTCATCTACGGCAACGTACCCAATTACGGCCTCATAGACAATCTGCCCGCCGGCTGCTGCGTGGAAGTGCCCTGCCTGGTAGACCGTAACGGCATCCAGCCCACGCAGATTGGCAGCCTGCCGCCCCATCTGGCGGCGCTGATGCAAACCAACATCAACGTGCAGGCGCTCACCGTCGAAGCCGCCCTCACCGGCAAACGCGAACACATCTACCACGCCGCCATGCTCGACCCGCACACCGCCGCCGAACTCTCCCTTGATCAGATTTGGGCGCTGGTGGATGATTTGATTGAAGCACACGGGGAGTGGCTTCCGAATTATGAATTATGAATTAGGAATTATGAAGAGAAGAGGGGAATTGGATGCCTGAATATGATTTGCGGCAGCGGACGAAGAGTTTTGCGCTCAGGGTTATTCGGCTTTATACCGCTTTGCCTAAGAGTGAGGAGGCGCAAGTTATTGGCAAACAAGTTTTACGGTCTGCCACTTCGGTTGGCTCCAACTATCGTGAAGCGTATCGCGCTCGCTCCGATGCCGAATTTTTATCCAAAATGGGAGACTGCCTGAAAGAACTGGATGAAACCGCCTTTTGGCTAGAACTCCTGATCGAGTCGAATATCATGCCAGCAAACCAGATTGCATCGTTACTCGATGAAACAGACCAACTCATCGCCATCTTCACCACCATAGTTAAAAAGAAGAAAGGATGAATTATGAAGTAAGGATGAATTATGAATTATGAATTATGAAGCGCTCTCTCCCTTCATAATTCATAATTCATAATTCATAATTCCCCATGTTTGACCCCTCAGAACACCCCCACCGACGCTTGAATCCCCTGACCGGCGAATGGGTACAGGTGTCGCCGCATCGCACCAAACGGCCGTGGCAGGGACAGGTCGAAAAGACGCCGCCGGAGACACGGCCGTCTTACGACCCCACCTGCTATCTCTGCCCCGGCAACGAACGGGCCGGCGGTCTGCGCAACCCTGAGTACACCAACACTTTTGTCTTCACCAATGACTTTGCCGCCCTCATGCCCGCCGCGCCAGACGCACCCGTTGGCAATCTGCTGCTGCAAGCGCAAACCTCGCGCGGCACCTGCCGGGTGATGTGCTTCTCGCCACGCCATGACCTGACGCTGCCGGAAATGGAATTGCCGGACATTCGCGGCGTGGTGGATACCTGGGCAGCACAAACAGCCGAACTGGGCCAGACGTACCGTTGGGTGCAGGTTTTTGAAAACAAGGGGGCGATTATGGGCTGCTCCAATCCACACCCACACGGGCAGATTTGGGCGCTGGATGTGCTGCCCAACGAGCCGTTTAAGGAGGATGTGAATCAGCGAAAGTATTGGGAGGAGCACGGCCGTCCACTCCTCCTGGACTATGAGCAATTGGAAACGGCCGTAGGTGAGCGGGTGGTGGTGCAAAATGGGGCTTGGACGGCCGTTGTTCCCTACTGGGCCATCTGGCCGTATGAAATCCTGCTGCTGCCCCGCCGCCACGTGCTGCGCCTGCCCGACCTGACCGACGCCGAGCGCGACGCCCTGGCCGACATCCTCAAACGCCTGCTCACCCGCTACGACAACCTGTTTGAGACCAGCTTCCCCTACTCCATGGGCTGGCACGGCGCACCGTATACTCCAGAGACCTGTCAGGTTTCAAAAAAACCTGACAGGTCTGGTTACACCCACTGGCAACTCCACGCCCACTTTTACCCCCCGCTCCTCCGCTCCGCCACCGTGAAAAAGTTCATGGTCGGCTACGAAATGCTGGGCGAGGCGCAGCGCGACCTGACGGCCGAACAGGCCGCCGCCCGGCTGCGGGAGGTATCGGAAGTGTATTATCAGGTAGTATCCAACAAGGAGTAGTAATACTTACACTAAACACCAATGAACAAGTTTTCCGGTTTTTCAATTATTCTTCTTTTGCTGGCAATGACTGCTTGTGGAGCTAGCAACTCACTTGATGGCCTTTATTTAATACTTGGTGCGTCAATGGAACCAACATTCCCCCCAGACACTATTCTTGGCATTGATCAACAGGCATACAGCACTTCCTTACCGCAAAGGGGAGATATTATCCTCTTCGATCCCCCATAATCCGAATGACGATGTCTTGTTGCTAAAGCGAGTCATTGGCCTGCCCGGTGAGACGGTAGAAGTTTGGGCTGAAGGAGTATTTGTTAACGGAACGTTATTGAATGAGCCTTATCTGGATGAACAGGCAACTTACAAGGGGCAGTGGCAGTTAGGAGAAAACGAGTATTTTGTACTCGGCGATAACCGCAATAGTTCCAGTGATTCACACAGCTGGGGGCCATTAGCTTTTGAGTACATCATCGGCAAAGCCGTATCGGTTTGCTCAAGTAACGTAGCCTGGTCGTGCAATAAAGAAATTGAACCTGTTAATTACGCTAAGTGACAACAAAGGAGTGGGAAAGTGGCCCTGATACATTGTGATTTTTTCTCGGAAGTATTGAACCTGAGTTGCAGTATGGTGGTGGTGTTACCCCAACGGCCGTTACCCACTATCACCTCCTCCCCTCCCCCCAAATTCCCCACCCTCTACCTGCTGCATGGCCTGTCTGACGACCACACCATCTGGCAGCGGCGCACCTCTATCGAACGCTACGCCGAAGAAAAGGGCATCGCTGTCGTCATGCCCGCCGTCCACCGCAGCTTTTACACCGACATGGCGGCCGGCTACCGCTACTGGACCTACATCAGCGAAGAAGTCCCCGCCCGTGCCCGCGACATGTTCCCCCTCTCCGCCCGACGCGAAGACAACTTTGTCGCCGGGCTTTCGATGGGTGGTTATGGTGCGTTCAAAATGGCCTTACGCCACCCGGAACGTTTTGCCGCCGCCGCCAGCCTTTCCGGCGCACTAGACATCGCCACCGTGCGCGACCCCGCCCTGGAACCCGAATTGCGCCTCATCTTTGGCGACCTGGATACCATCGCGGGCAGCGACAACGACCTCTTCCATCTGGCCGCCCAGGTAGCGCAATCAGATGGCCCCAAGCCCAGCCTGTTCCAATGGTGCGGCACCGAAGATTTCCTTTACGGCTTCAACGTCAAATTCCGCGACTTCGTGCAGCCGCTCCTCTTCGACTACACCTACAGCGAAGGCCCCGGCGACCACACCTGGAGTCATTGGGACGCCCAAATCCAAAACGTCCTCAACTGGCTGCCACTCTCTCATACCTGACAAGGTGACAGGTGACAAGGTGACACCACCCCATGACCAACTAATTCTTCTTAGCACCTTCCCTTTGCCTCTTTGGCACCTTTGCACCTTTGCGTTAAATTTATCCCTGAAGGAGAACGACGAAAAGAGATGAAGATTGAATTTAACGGCCGTATCCTGATCCTGGGCTGTGGCTCCGTTTCCCGGTGCTTCCAACCCCTTTTGCTGCGCCACTTCGACATGGATTTCCGGCGCGTCACTATTTTAGACTTTGCCGACCTGCGCGAACTTATCCCCGATACACTGGCGGCGGGGGTGCAATACGTCCAGGCACAGATTACGCCCGACAACCTGGCTCAAATGCTCGGCCAATACGTCGGCTCCGGCGATTTGCTGGTAGACCTGGCCTGGAACATAGATTGCGGCGAGATTGTGCAATGGTGCCACGACCATCACGTGTTATACATCAACACCTCTGTCGAGTTGTGGGACCCGTATGAAGACGCGGCCAACATTCCGCCCGTTGACCGCACCCTGTATGTGCGGCATCTGGCATTACGGGAGCGGGTAAAAATGTGGCCGGAGAAGGGGGTGACGGCCGTAGTTGAACACGGGGCCAATCCCGGCCTGGTCAGCCATTGGGTCAAAGTCGCCCTCACCGACATCGCCACCGAGATGCTGCGGCGCGGCCTGGGCGAGCGGGCGGCGCTGGAACGGGCGCTGGCCGACCGGCAGTATGCCCTATTGGCTATGCTCAGCGGCGTCAAAGTCATCCACATTTCCGAACGCGACACCCAGATTGGCAACCAGCCCAAAGAAGTGAACGAATTTGTCAACACCTGGTCAGTAGAAGGTTTCCGCGAAGAAGGGGTGGCCCCGGCGGAGATGGGTTGGGGCACACACGAACGCCGCCTGCCGCCCGGCGCACACACCCACAGCTACGGCCCCGGCAACCAGATTTGCCTGGCGCAAATGGGCATCAACACCTGGGTGCGCTCCTGGGTGCCGCTGCATGGCGAAATCCTGGGCATGGTGGTGCGGCACGGTGAAGCCTTTACCATCAGCGACCATCTGACGGTATGGGACGGGCCGAAGCCGCTCTACCGCCCCACCGTGCATTACGCCTACCTGCCTACCGACGCCGCCATCGCCTCCCTGCACGAACTGAAAATGCGCAACTTTGCCATGCAGGAAAACCAGCGCATTATGACTGATGAAATTATCAGTGGTATGGATGAATTGGGCGTTTTGCTGCTGGGTCATGCGCTTAACGGCTGGTGGGTAGGGTCACAACTGGATATTGAAGAGACACGCCGCCTGGTTCCCCACCAGAATGCGACCACGCTGCAAGTCGCTGCTTCCGTCCTCGGCGCGGTGGCCTGGATGATTCGCCATCCCAACGAAGGAGTCAATGTGCCCGACGCTTTGCCCCACGAGGACGTACTGGCAGTGGCAAACCCCTATCTTGGCCCCTGCCCCTCGGTGCAAACAGACTGGACGCCGCTGAAAAACCGGGTGGATTTGTATGCCCGCTACGGCCGTGGCCGCCCCGCTGATGAAGATGTGTGGCAGTTTGAGACGTTTTTGGCGTTGTAGCAATACCAAAACCTGACAGGTCTTCGAAGACCTGTCAGGTTTATGATTGTGTCAGCCCTCTCGGTTTCACATAGCTACGAATGGGAGCGCCGGACACGGCCGTCAGTGACCGCTGCCACACATCCTCCTCCACCCCAAATGGTTCGCCGCGAAAACGGTGATCATTCTTGCGGATGAACTCCTCAGACTGCTCGTGCAGCCGCTGCCAGACCGTCTGCTGCGCCATCACCAGCGCCGCCAGCGCCGGGCCGGGCAGCCCTGTCATCAGCACGGCGCGGAAATGCGCCAGGCACAAGCCATCCGAACCCGCATAGGTGGTGAACAGTTCATTATCCGGGGCCAGGTGTTGGTGCAGGGTACGGCCGTAATGCCCCAACATTTCCGCCTCATTCACACAGACCGGGCATTCCGCCTGGGGGGACAGTTCGGCGACCAGTTTTTGTACGGCCGTGTGGCTCACATTCACATTGGCCCGGCGCAACAAACTGCGTGCCCGCGACGCCCCCACCTGCTCTACCGGATTCGCCGCCAGCGCCCGCAGCAACACTTTCAACACCCCATCCATCATAATGGTCGCGCCCAGCGCCGACCCGGCGCGGATGAGCAATTGCGCATGAGGCTGGCAATATCCCCGCGCGGCATTCAGTTGTTCGCGGGTGGGCACATCATTCACCCCCTCATACAAAATGCTGTCCACCAGTTTATCCGCGCTCACCGCCAGCAGGCGGCACAAGGCACAACCCGGTTCGGCAAATGCTTCGAGTAAATCGTGGTAATACGGGATTCTGGAGGCCATTTTGTGATTGGGTAACTGGGTAATTACCCAATTACTCAATTACACTCTTTCCACCGTGAGCGGCCGTTTGCGTACCTGGTATTTGCCATTTTTGGCTAAGACCTGGGCTACAAATTGCTCCGGCACATCCACCAGGGTGTGCTGCTCCTGGATGCGAATCGCGCCAATGGCTCGGCCCGGAATGTCGGCGTGGAAGGCAATAGTGCCGACCACATCGTTGGGGCGGATACCGTGCTGTTTACCGGCGCTGAGGCTCAGGCGCACCATCCCTTTCTCGTGAGAGCGGCCGTGGGCAGCACGGCCGTGCCCAAAGTCACGTTTAGCGGCGCTGTGATGGTCACGGCCGTTGCGCCCCCGCTCAGGCGCTTCCACCACTTCACTGACCGGGGCAATGGGGCGCTGCTTCTCTTCGGCACGGGCCAGCTTCAAAGCCGCTGCCGCAATTTCTACGGCGTCATGCCCTTCAGTCACCAGTTTCTCCACCAGTTCCTTCTCCTGGCGGCAGCGTCCCCGCCGCAGCCACACCATCATACTTTCTACCAACTGCGCCTCCCGGTAAGTCTGAATCTCGGCAATCGTGGGCAGCGGCAATTGGGTCATGTTTTGCCGGGTATATCGCTCAATTTTACGGCGGCGGAACTGCTCTTTGGGTGTCACCAGGGAAATGGCAATGCCCGTTTTCCCGGCGCGCCCGGTGCGGCCAATGCGATGCACGAAGATTTCCGGGTCGGTGGGCAAGTCAAAATTGATCACATGAGAAATGTCTTCAATGTCCAGCCCGCGGGCGGCCACATCCGTCGCCACCAGCACCTTGATCTGGTTCTGGCGAAAACGGTTCAACACTTGTTCACGATTATCCTGGCTCAGGTCGCCATTCAGCGCTTCAGCCGGGAAACCGCGCACCGTCAGTTCATTCGCCAGTTCGCCCGTGCCCTGCCGGGTGCGGGCAAAGATGAGAACGCTGGTCATCTCTTCTATTTCAAAGAGACGGGTGAGCGCGGCCAGCTTATCCGCTTCGTTGACCAGGTAATACCGCTGTTCAATGGCAGTCAGGGTTAACTGCTGCCGCTGCATGGTGACAGCCTGCGGCTGGCGCAGGTAGTTGTCGGCCAGGCGGCGGATTTCGGCGGGCATGGTGGCGGAGAAGAGAGCGGTCTGGCGGCTTTCCGGGGTTTGGGCCAGGATGGCTTCCATATCTTCAATGAAACCCATGCTCAGCATTTCGTCCGCTTCATCCAACACCAGGAATTGAACATGGCTGAGGTCGAGGATTTTTTGCTGGATCAGGTCGAGCAGACGGCCGGGTGTACCTACCACAATGTCTACTTCGCCCTGGCGCAACTGCCGTTTCTGACGGCCGTATGCCTGCCCTCCATAAATCGCCAATACATGCACGTCTCGGTAACGGCCGTAGTCCGCCAACGCCCCCGCCACCTGCAAAGCCAGTTCGCGGGTGGGGGTGACGATGAGCGCCTGCACCTGCCCCAGACCCGGCGTGAGGCTGTGCAAGATGGGCAGACCAAAGGCGGCCGTTTTGCCGGTGCCAGTTTGCGCCTGACCGATGATGTCTTGTCCGTTGAGTATGAGGGGGATGACGGCCGTTTGAATCGGCGTCGGCTCGGTAAACCCCATTTCCGTGACGGCCTGCACCACCTGCGGATGCAGACCTAATGATAAAAATTCAGTTGTCATATTGCTCCTACTTGTAGGACGATTTGGCAAATCGTCCTACCCAGTTGCGGACTAACAGCCAGCCCGTCCCAAACGTAAGAGCCATCCTGCTGCCACAAAAAATGCCCGGCCAACCTGGCGGGCATCCAATTGGTAATTTCCAAACAAATGAGATGATAAAAAGAGTAGTCCTTGCGGACAACGGGGGGAAGTATAACATAGTTTTACGGCTGTGCCATGAGAGGAGAATGACTAAAACAGGGTTTATATGCGATTACCCTGCAGTGCCAACACCGAGGCTACGGCATCACGGCCGTTTGCCCCATTTGCGGCTGATGATTAAGACCAGGATGAGAACGACCCAAACAGCCAGGGCCACAAGGGAAAGGACACGGCCGTATTCCACACTCCTCGGCGCAAATGTAAACTGCACCTCATGGGTCCCGGCGGGCACAAACACCCCTTGAAAATAACCGTCTGCCTGGTAAATCGTGGTCGGTTCGCCGTCTACCGTCGCCTGCCAGCCAGGATAGAACGCTTCCGTCAGTAGCAGCAGGCCATCGGTCTGGCTGCTGATTCCCACGACAATGTGTTCCGGCGCGTAGTAGGTAATGTTCGTAGTAGGCGATTCATCGCCTTCAGCAGGCGATGAATCGCCTACTACGAACGAGGGGGGGTCAATGAGTACGGCCGTGACCTGCGGATCAAAGCCCGCCGCCCCCATCGCTGCCACACTGGACGGTACATCCGGCTGCCACTGCCACTCTGTCGCCAGGAAAGCGCGCGGCAGCACATCCAGATTTTCGTAAATTTTTACATCGCCGGAATGGATGAGGCGGTAATTGCCCAACGTCAGCGGCATGAATGTGCCATCTTCCTGATTGATAAGCGTGGCTGCCAGGATACGCCAATCGCCATTTTCGGCGTGCAAGGTGATGCTCTCCGGCGTCACCACCCGATAGTTGCGCGGCCGATCATAAGGGGGTGGCCAACCAACCCAGACCATGCCACTCTCCACCGGATATGGCTCCAGCGACCATTGTTCACCAACGGCCGTCTGCATTTCCACCAGGCCCGGTTCCCCTTCTACCAACATGACCAGCGCCGAGGTGGGGAAGTCGGGGACATGGACGATGGCAAATGACTCACCATCGGCCAGTTCCAGCCGGTGCTGCAGGTCAAAAAAGACCGACTGCTGCATAAAGCCGGCCTGTTTCCAGACATCACCGGTTTTATCGGTGATCAGGTAGCGGGCGTTGAACAGGTCAAGCCATTTGGCGGCGGGCACGGCCGTGAGATATTCCCGCAAACGGCCGTCTACCGTCTCCACCCCCTCCGGCAAAACCAGGCGCATCAATTGGGAGTACGACGCCAGCGGCAAAATACCGCCATCAAACCCATCCACCGACGCCAATCCAAACGCCATCGGCAAATTGGGGCCAATCACTTCCTTGTGCTTAATGGCGACGGTGTAATCATACCGCGCCGCTTCCGGCAACTGGTCAGCGTAAATCGTGTCAATCTCCGCCTGATCCCCCACATCAAAAAAAATACTGGACAAACTCAAAAACCGATCAGGCGGGCAGTCATGACCTGCCACTTGCCACTTACAATCTGCTACCTGCAACCGGGTAATGGGCGGCCGCAGGTCAAAATACGCTTCGGGGGTGGTCAGGTTGTTGTAGGGGTGGGTGTGCGTTGCCAGGAAGAGGCTGGTGAGCATGAGGGGCAGCAACCAGTAGGGAGAGCGGGGGCGGGAACGTTTGATGGTGAGTTTGAAACGGCCGTGTCCTCCCACCCCAATACGCTCGCCAGTCAACAGCCAATTTGCCAGCAGCAGTTCGGCCAGCCAGAGCAGCACGGTTAACGGCAATGCCGCTTCATACGGCGCTTCGGCCCCAACGGGAACGAAAAAGACAAGAAAACCGGCCATTACATTCCAGACCATCAGGCCCACAATACCATAAATAGCTACGCGAATGGGCTGTTCCAAATGCGCCAGATGTTCTCTGGACTGTTCCGGCAGTTCGGCCCAGGGGCGGGTGCGCTGCCAGTAGCCGTACAGCGCCGCCTGGAAACCGGCGCCAGCCAGCAGCGCCACGCCCAATGTATACACCGCCAGCCAACGCGCCGGGACGCGGAACAGGTTAAAACCGGGCAGCCGTGCCAGCAGCCAATACCCCGGATTAAACACGCCGAAAGCGAGCAGCAGCCCCACCGCCACCAGCACCAATGCCGCGAAGACACCGGGCTGCCGCCGCCACTGCCAGGCGCCAATAAAGGCCAGGATAACGGCCGTCAACGGCACAATAGCCATATATTCGCTGAACAATGACTGCCCATAAGCGGGCAGCAGTGCCCGCGCCAGCAGCAGCGGATGAAGCGAAAAACTAAGCACCTCATTGGGCGGCAGCCCACCCTGACGGCTGGAGTGCTGGGCTAATTCAAGTGTGGGTAGAAGTTGCACGGCCGCGAGTAACAACGCCAACAATCCACCCATGACCAACGCCAGCAGGACGTGCCGTTTGAGATGCTGCCAGTGAAGCGTGAAGCGTAAACCGTATTCCGTATGCCGTAAGTGGAGTTGGCCCGCAAATTCGGCGGCAAGCCAGAGGAGGATGGTGAGGCCGCTGATGAAGACGGTTTGGCTGTGTCCGGCCAATAGCTGCATGGCAAAGAGGAAGGCGAAGGCGAAGGTCGCCCAGCCTATCGTTTGCCATTTTGGGCGAGAGCTGCGGCCACACCAGCCAATCACCACCAGATACCAGGGCAGCCAGGCCAGCCCTTGTAGCTGGTTGATATGCTCTACCTGCGCCGTGATGTAGCCACCGAGGGCGAAGAGTACGGCCGTGACCCACGCAGCCCAACCCTCCAATGCCAGCAACCATCGCCCCGCCAGATGCGCCCCCACCCCGGCAATGGTCAGATGCAACAAAATGGATGCGCTAACGGCATAGGGCGTTTCCAAGAGCAACCAGACGGGCCAGTTGAGTGGGTAAAAGAAACCCACCTGACTATTGGCAACAAAGGGCGACCCCATGAAGAGGGCGGAATTCCACAGGGGTATACGGCCGTCACGCAGTGCGTCCGCCGCGACCTGCCAGTAGGGGTAGAAGTAGAGAAAGGTATCTCCCCGCGCCAGGATGAGGTTGCTGAAGGCCATCTTGTGGAAGAAAGCGAGAAGCAGGAGAAGGAAGAGGGTGAGCGGTAAGCAGTGAGCGGTAAGCAGTGAGCGGTAAGCGGTGAGGCGTGAGGCGTGAGGCGTGAGGCGTAATCCGTCATTCGTCGTCCGTAATCGGAAAGCCCTCACCTTGTCACCATGCCACCTTGTCACCTTGTCACCTCGTTGGGCGAAATTTGATAGAGGACGATATTACCCGCCGTGGCGATGGGTTGCAATTGAAAACCGGCGTTGTGGATGGCACGAATGATGGGTTGGCTAATGTCCCCCACCGGCAAGGCCACATACCGCGCATTTCCATCCCGGCCAAAAACAGCCAGGTCTTCGGCCAGCGCCGCGCCGTGCGGGAACCAACTGATATACACTTTGCGGTAAAAGAGGTGGTAGCCCCATTGCCAGCTAAACCAATGGTCGTACAAGACCGTGCCATACGGTTCATTGGCCAACACCGCCGCAATTTTGGCCGCACCCTGGTCGGCATCTGGCTGCCCGCCAATGGGGTAACGGCCGTAGCGCGCCCCCCACGCCGGCACTAGCAACAGAATGAGCAAGATAAATGAGATTAAGAGATTAAGAGATTGGGAGATTGGGCGGGGCCATAATCTCTTAATCTCCCAATCTCTCAATCTCTCAAAACCGCGTCCTATTAAAACCGCCACAATGGGCACAATGGGCAGCAGGTAACGATCCCAGACGGGCACGGCCGTGAGCCAATGCAGCAGCCCATAGCCCAGCACAAACAGCGCCAACAGCAGGTCTACCCGGCTGGCGGCGTTATCCACGCACCAGGTGTGCCAGGCCAGCCCAATCAGCAGTAGAAGTAAAACGGGTAGTAAAATGCGGGGCACGGCCGTACCCCACATTTGCCCCCACGCTGCCAATCGCGGCCCCAATTCCCATGACCAGGCTAACCGCACCCCGCCGTAATTGCCAATTTGCGCCGACCAGAGCGACCAGGAGCCAGTACGGGCCATATCCCAGAAAAGAATAATGGCTAACACGGGGAGTAAACCCATCAACCAACGCTGCCATTGGGCACGGCCGTAACCCGTCAGCCACCCCAGCCCCACCACCAGCGGCAAAAACAGCACCGCCTGATATTTGGTTGCCACAGCCAGACCAAAGAGTAAACCAGAGGTAATCGGTGGGCGGTAATCGGTAATCGGTAATCCGTAATCCGTAATCCGTAACCGGTTTACGGCATACGGGTTACGGATAACGACTAACGCGGCTATCAACCAAAACGTCAACAGAGGGTCGGTGAAGGCGGTGGCGCTAAATTGGATGGCTAAGGGGGAGCAAGCGACGATGAGAGCAGGGAGGAGGACATTGATCCGCGAAAAACGCAAAGGGGCGCGAAGGTTTTGATGACAACCATTCTCTGCGTCTCTGCGCCTCTGCGTTAAATTTTGTCTAGTGTAAAGATGGCGGCAGAGTACGGCCGTCAGCGGAACCAACCATACCGAAGCCATGAAATTGGGCAGCCGCGCTGCCCATTCCACCGGGCCGGTCACCGGATAAAATAGCGCCTGGAGATAAAACAGCAATGGTGGTTTGTCTACCGTCTGCGTCAGCAGCAGCGGGTCTTTCCAGGAAGCAATGTGCCGCGCCCAACTGGCAAAAAGCGCCTCATCGGCGTGAAAGGAATTGGCAAATAAACTATGAACCCGCAACCAGAATGCCAGTAGCGAAATGCTCACCAACCCGACCCAATACAACCGCCTCTCACTCATCGCGCCGATTTATAACACACACGCTATTTTCTGCCCTGCCCCAAACCAACGCTTCCGCTATAATCCCCGTTCGTAGTGGGCGATAAATCGCCTACTACAAACGACTTTTGAGGAGAAAAGGCATGAGTGAACCAACCCGCGAATCTGTTGTCACCTTACGTGAAGTAAGCAAAGACAATGCCCGTGAGATTATCAAATTGGAAGTGGCAGAAGCGCAAAACAAGTTTGTGGCCCCCAACGACATCTCGTTGGCGCAGGCTTATTTTGAGCGCGACAAGGCATGGTTCCGCGCTATTTATGCCGACGAGACGCCGGTGGGTTTTATGATGCTGTATGATGACCCGCGCGAGCCGGTTTACTTTTTGTGGCGGCTGATGATGGATGCGCGGTACCAGGGAATGGGCTACGGCCGTCGCGCCCTCGATTTACTCGTTGACTATGTGAAGACACGGCCGTCTGCCACCGAACTCAAGGTCAGCTATGTGCCCGCCGAAGGCAGCCCTGGCCCCTTTTATGCTAAATATGGGTTTGTGGAAACCGGCGAAGTGGAAGGCGATGAAAATGTGATGAGCCTGAAGCTGACTTATGCCGATGGCGACGGGCCAAAACCGGCCTGGGGACGGCCGTTGACCCACATCGTCATGATCAAACTCAAAGACCCCACGCCCGAAAACATTGATGAAGCCGTCGCCCAAATCCGCAGCATGGCGGGCAAAATTGAAGTGCTGAAATCGTTGGAAGTGGGCAAAGATGTGGTGCGCTCTGAACGCTCCTACGACCTGGCGCTCATTGCCAAATTTGAAGACCGCGCCGGACTGGAAGTATATAACACCCATCCCGTGCATCTGCCGGTGCTGGCCTATCTGCGAGAACGGATGCGTGCGGTCACGGCCGTAGACTTTGAAAGTTGACATGATCCACCATTCTATAGACCCTTCTGTCTCTAAAGGCTGGCTGGTAGGCCCGTGGAACTCAGATGTGCCCGTACCTATCGGGTATGCCAACCAGGGTATAGATGTGCCGCATTTGCATGAGCAAATGTATGAGGTCTATCTGGTAGCGTGGGGGTGGAGCACGGCCGTTGTCAACCAACAAACTATCCGGCTAGAAGCAGGCGACATGCTGATTATCGAACCCGGTGAGGTTCATACCTTTATCGAAAGCTCGGCAGAGTATTTGCATTTTGTCATTCACACCCCGTTTGTGCCCGGAGACAAAGTTGTGTTAGCTTCCTGAAACTGCTTATGGATACTTTTTTCTCGCCCGTCTTCTTTTTTCTGTTGTTCATCATCGCCATCGGCGAGTTTATCCTCTCCGCTTTTTGGGTTCCCTTCTATTTTCGTTTTGGCCTTCCGTTATACCGCCGAAATTTTCAGCTTCCCCCTACACCCACCGACCTGGGCCAACACATCCCTACCCTGGAATCCCAATTACCCCGTTCCTGGTGGCAAGGAGCAGTGGTGTTCCGGGCATTGGGGCCACATGAACTGGCTTTTCGGCAGCACATGATAAAAAATTCCCGCAATGCGCTTCACGGCCGTGTCCTATTCGATCCCCTCAGCAACCAGCTCTCCATCACCGGTTACTTTTACTGGACACTCCTCTTTTTTCCCCTGGCCTTCCTGGCAATGGGTTTCTTTGAGCTTTTCTTCCTGCCTTTTATTGCCTTTTTTGTGTTCATCCTGCTGATCAACATTACCCAACAACGGCGGAGTTACCAGCGGGTGGCTACGGCCGTGCAAAACACTCTCAGCGCCACCCCCTGGCATGACGCTGCACACGAGCCTACCTCCTATGACCCCTTTGCCCCTTCGCCCAACAAACTACCGGGGCTTTCTACTACAGAACTCATGCTGATGGTCGTCTTGTTAATGATGGTGTTTTCAACCGGCGTCGTTTTCGCGGTATACTGGTTACGTCGGTAAGAATGGGACTCACCAGATTTGAACCGGCGCACCATCAAACCAATTTCAACCCCAAAGGAGTAAACGTAATGAAAATTGCCTATGTATTTGCCACATCCGGCCACACCGCCAGTTACAAACTGGGCAAAATGATCCTGCCGCAACTGGAAACGGGCACACACGGTGTAGATGTCATCGGCATGTTCTTTTTCGATGACAACAACTACATCTTGCGCGCCGGTGACCCCATCGGCGAGCGGCTGTCTAAAATCGCCCAAGAGAAAGGGATCATGCTGATGATGTGTGACCAGTGCGCCCTGGAGCGCGGCCTGGCGGTGGGTGAACCGGGCAGTTGCCGTCCCTCCGGCACAGTAGCCGGTGTTTTGGTTGGCTGCTTCCCCGACCTCTACGGCGCGCTGGCTGGCAATCCGCCAGACCAGGTGATTACTTTATAAAGAAGGACCGTATTAAGAAACGACATTTATTATGCTGGTTAGTAGCCGATCACTGCTAATCCCCCAAACCGCCATAAGGAGATAGACAATGTTGAGAAAACGACTCGGTATCCTGGGACTGACCCTAACCATGCTGTTGCTGTTGTTGGGCTGGATTAGCAGCCTTTCAGCCAGTAGTGATGCTGCCAAACCTGCTGCCGCCCCATCGGGCCAGCAGACCATCACCCAACTCACACCTGATGAGTTAGAGCCGTCCATCCGCAATGGTAATCAGCGTATAAGCACCGCAACGGGGCAACCGTTGGTACTTTACGCCGTCAATTATGTGGTTGCGCCGGGCGCGCCAGAAGATATGGCCCGCCAATATCTGCGTGAAAATGCCGCCTTGCTGCACCTACAAGCGCCAGACCTGCGCGACCTGGCACACACATTCACCCGGCAAGGGCCTTCTGGCCCAACGGTACGTTTCCGGCAGGTGGTCAATGGCATACCCGTTTACAAATCAGATGTGGTTGTTCACCTGAATAACAAACACATAGTCACTTATGTGGCCAATGATTACAAAAGCGCCCTGGTGGTTCCCGCAAACATGAATCCGAGTTTAACGGCCGTAGACGCCACCCAGATTGTCCGCGACTATTTGGGCATTACCGGCAAAACCCAGTTGGAAAAAAGCGACCTCATGTTGTACGTGCTGCAAGGTCAGACCTACCTGGTTTATCGTGTAAACATCGTCGCCAATGACCCGTTGGGCGACTGGGAAGCCCTGGTAGATGCTAACACCGGCGAATTCCTGAAACTGGTAAACCAAAGTATGGATTATGGTGAAGAGGGCGAAGGTGGTGCGGCCGTGTCCAGCAGCATCCTTGTCACCGGTACAGGGAACGTCTTCGACCCTGACCCGCTCTCCTCCGCCACCGCCACCTACGGGGATCCTGGCTTCACCGACAACAACGACGCCACCTCTCCTCAACTTGACGGTGAACTGATGAGTGTCACCCTGCAAGACATCACATTTAACGGCGGCATGTATCACCTGGATGGAACTTATGCCGCCATCCGCGACACGGAATCTCCATTCAAAGGCCTCTTTTCCCAGGCTACCAATGTCTGGAATTACAACCGCTTCGACGATGCTTTTGAAGCCGCCAACACCTATTACCACATAGACTCCTCCATGCGCTATTTGAATGAGACATTGGGTTTAAACATTATGCCCTATCAATACAGCGGCGGCGTGCGCTTTGACCCACATGGCTTAAACGGCGCTGACAATTCCCATTACAGCACCGGTTCCGGGGAAGTTGCCTTCGGTGAAGGTGGTGTGGATGACGCCGAGGATTCCGACGTGATCCACCACGAATTGGGTCATGGTTTGCATGACTGGGTCACCAACGGCGGGTTGTCTCAGGTAAATGGCCTGAGCGAAGGTACAGGCGACTATTGGGCACAATCGTACAACCGCAGCCTGGGCTATTGGCAGCCTGGTGATCCACCCTACCAATGGGTTTTCAACTGGGACGGGCATAATCCATTTTGGAATGGGCGCGTCACCAATTACCCGGCGCTTTATCCTGGCGGCTTAACCGGCCAAATCCATACCGACGGCCAGATTTGGTCTACCTGTAACATGCGGGTTTATGATGAGATTGGCAAACAGCAGATGGACAGGGCTTTTTGGGAAGGGTTGGGCATGACCAATTCCAGCACCAACCAGGAAGACGCGGCCAACGCCGTATACCAGGCGGCCATTGACATGGGTTACTCCGCCGCTGAGTTACAGGATATGCACGACATTTATCTCACCTGTGTCTATGTGGTACCAGATGTGCCTCTGGCCGATTTTGATGTAGTTGTGACACCCAATACACTCAGCGTGTGCAGCCCTAATGATGCGATATTCGATGTGGATGTCACGCAGTTTAATGGCTTCGGCACGGCCGTAACCCTAAGCGCCTCTGGGCAGCCCGACCCACCCAACATGGCCGTCTTCTCGGCCAACAACCAGATACCGCCTTTCAGCAGCACCCTGACCATTGGCACAAACGGCGCGGCAACCGGGGCCTACGACATTGACGTGAGCGGCATGGCCCCCACAACCACCCACACCACCACAGTACAACTGGTGGTAGCCGACAGCGTCCCTGGCGCGCCCACCCTGCTAACCCCGGCCGACGGCGAAACCGACGTCCC
>JAHDWK010000024.1 GCA_023382655.1 Anaerolineae bacterium
GTCAGGAACACCACCTTCTCATCCCGGTACTCCACCCGGTCAAACGACCACCAGCCCCAATAGCCCCACAGATAATCCAACGGAATCGGCCCATCATCACCACCGCCGGAAGGCGTCGTTTCCAGGTTCGGGTCAACCGCCTCTGCGCCCGCCGGGATGGGGTCTTCGATGATGGCGTTCAGCAGGTCATTTTCTGTCTGAATCGTCACCACTACTCGCACCTGCTGCCCGGCTGCGATTTCGGTAATTGGTTCACACGTTTCCGTCTCTGGGTCACAGGCCGCATCAAAGTAGGCGCGTTCCACGTGGATGCCACGATTGATGGCGCTCACCTGGCTGGCGTCAATCGCCGTATTCATGTGCATGGTGTAATAGAGCGTGCCATCACCCGCGCCGCGCCGGAACTCAAAGAAGTTGGGGTCATCGCTGAACAGGCCGGGCACCGGCACGTTCACCAGACGGCTCTCGGCGATGTTTTCGCGGGTAAACGACCCATCAGCTATGGGCTGCAAATTCACCTGCAAACCATACTCATAGTTCGCGTCCAATTCGCCGGTAGCGGCCAGCCACTCCGTCAGGCCAAAGATGCCCCAGGCGGATTCATGTGTCGTCGGCCAGACGCTGGCGGTGCGGGCGGCCATCAGCCAGCGCACCGCACCGGGAGCCAGGGCATTGTCTGGCTGCCACTGCGCCAGCGCGTTGATCACCATCGCCGTGCCGCGAATATCGCTGCTCAGATTGTCAAAGTCCTGGCTCACATCTTCCCAGTGCGTGCCGGTGGCGGAGGCGATGGCGCTGCCGCTGAGGTCGGCGATAAGCGCATCCACGTTGGTCTCGCTGCCCGTCAGATGGTAAGCCATCAGCAGCAGTGCCTTGCCGTAGGGATCAAGCAAGTCGCGGGCTTCGGTGAATAAGGTGTCCAGTTCGGCATTCACATCCACGCCCAATTCCGCCAGCACGTAGAGGAAAAAGACCTGCCGGTTGGCGTCCGAAGCATTGCGGAAATCTTCCGGCTGCTCCAACTGGCGCACCAGGTAATTGCCTGATTCTTCCAGCATCTCTTCATCTACAGCGAAACCAATCTGCCGGGCTTTGGCCAACCCCAACAGGACATAGGCAGTAATCCAGGGGTCACTCTCGTCTTCAAAACACCAGGCCCAGCCGCCATCGTTGTGTACCAGTGCCGTTAACTGGCCGATACCGGCGTTGACCATGTTGGCCGGTTCGTCGCCAAATTGGGCTTCCACTTCGGGCGCGTCCAGCCGGGTAGTCAGGGTTTCCACGGCCACGTTAGGCAGCAGTTGGTCGGCAATGGCTGCCGGACAGTCAGCCAGGAAATCCAGATTGTGGTTATTCAGGCGGATGCTGTCCAGCAAGGCCGCCGCCAACGACGGACTGAGAACGACATCCACGTTACCCTGATCCATGTCTACACCGGGCGGCAGTAAAATCGCTTCGACGCGGCTGCCCGGCGTGTCCAATTCGCCGGATGTGCCCACGATGTCCTGGGCATTGTAGCGATAGATGGGAATGAGGTTATCCGGACCGACGCCGAAAGTGGGTTTGGTGGCGTCACTAAAACCGCCGCCGCTGACGCGGAAGGTGAGGTCGGCAAACGCCTGGCCGTCTACAAATTGGGCTTCGTTCACGGCCGTGTCCCAGCGCACCAACATTTGCCCATTGGCGGGCACATTCACCGTTTGCCCGGCCGGGCCGCTCAGGCTGATGCCGGTCGCTTCCAGGCTGACAGTGGCTTCAATGGCGCTGTCGGTATTGTTATTGATGACCGCGCCGATTTGCAGTGCGTCACCCACCGTCAGGAAGCGGGGGGTAACCGGGCGGATGAGCAGCGGCAGGGTGGTGACAATGTCGGCGGTGTTGTGGCCGACCAGGGTCTCTTCGGTGTTGGCTTTGCCGGTCAGCCGCCAGGTGGTCAGGTTATCGGGCAGGGGGATTTCTACGGTGGCCCGGCCGTCGGCGTCCGTTACCAGATTCGCCTGCCAATAGGCGGTATCGCGGAAGTCGCGGCGCACATCGTCCTCATCCTGCCCATCACGCAGGGCTACCGATTCATTAGCGATGCCATCACCGCCGCCGCCACCCAACCCGCCGCCGGGCAGCGGAATTTCCACCGCCCGCCCTTCGCCGGAGATGAAGAGGCCGCCGCCGGTCAGGCTGCGATAGGGCTGCCGTTCGTAGAAGGTTTCCAGGATGGGGGGTGCATTGTCCGGTTTGAGCGTCAGTACGGCCAGGTCTACCAACGCCAGGGAGAGGTCGGCCGAGATGGGCGCGCCGGTATGGTCGGTGGTGAGGATGTCGAACACGGCCGTGTCCCGCGGCCCCAACACGCTCTCTTGCGGCGTCATTTCGATGTTCACCCAGAAGATGTCCGGGTTAACGATCAGTTCGGCCATACCCAGCCGGATTTCGGCGTAGGGGTTATCCGGGTTGTTGGGGTCGGTGGGTTTCACGGCCGTGACCGTGACAAAGGTATTGGGCGCATAAATGTCATCCAGGGGGATGCCGATGATGTCGCTGTTAGGTTGCAGCGTTACCAGCCGCTGGCCGATGAGTTGACCCCGTTCCAGCGTCACCCACGCCTGGACCGGCACGGAAAACGGATTTTGCACCAACACTTGCGCCGTGTCGCCGACCACATATTCGGCCTGGTCGGGGATGAGGTTCATGGCTTTGTCATAGGGGTCGGTTTGCCAGGCGATACGGCCGTCATCCGTTACCCAAACATAGGTGCTGCTCAGGTTGGTGCGGCCCGTGTCATCGGTCACAGTGGCTACTGCCAGGTAAGAGCCGCCCTGATCCGGCGTGAAGCTGGCCGGGGCCACACCCTGGGCATCGGTGGTCACATTTTGCCGCTCCACTTCGGTGTCGGTGGCGGTCCAGGCGGTGTAATAAAGGCCAAAGTCCTGGGTGCGCACCGGCTCCCACTCACGGCGATAAACAACAATTTCCACGTCCTGATTGGCGACTCGTTCACCGACCCAATCTACCGTTTTCACTTCCACTTCCGCTTCTTCGCCCGCGGCCACAAAGCCGGTCACCGCCCGGATGCCCACGTAGCTTTCGGCGGCGTGGAAGGTGATTTCACTGCGGCTGGTGAGGGGGAAGCCGGAAAGGTCTAATACAGTGGCTTCCACGCGCACCACGCGGCTGCCGGGGTCGCTGTCTTGCAGCAGGTCGGCGGGCAGGGTGATGGTGAGACGGCCGTTGCCATCTGTTATCCCTTCGCCGCTGCCCAGGAAGTTTTCACCACCGCCGAAGCGGAAGTAGCCGGGGTCTTCATAGTAAAAGCCGCCACAATCCGTCCAGCAGTAATAGGGACCGGGAAATTCCGGGTAGAAGGCGTTGTCATAGATGCTCCACTGCACCGGCAGGTCGGCGGCCGTGCCGCCAAAGAAGTATTCGGCCTGCAAGGTCACGTCTACCGTTTCACCACGCAGGGCATCCGGGGTTTCCGCGGTCATCGTCACCAGAAATTCGGGGCGGCGGTATTCGGCAACGGTAAAGGAGACGTTGGCCCGCCAATCGAATCCCTGCCCGTCCAGGCTCATAAAGTATGTGCCTAGCGCTCCCTCTTCGGGCACAACAAATTCACCGTTGAATGTGCCATCAGGCCGGACGGTGACAGAGATGAACTCATCGAAGCTGGCTTGCCCGGTGAAGTCGCTGTAATAGATGTGTAGTTCTAACTCTTGTGATGCGGCGGGCATGAGGAAACGGCCGTAATTATTCTGGCGCACAATCCCTTTGAAAAAGACAGAATCGCCGGGACGGTAGATGGGGCGGTCGGTGTAAAGATAAGCAAAGTTAGGCGCCTGATCATCAGAAGCGGCGTTCAAGCCAAATTCCCAGGCCGGGGTGTTGCCATTCCAATTGCTGTTACCGGCGCCAAAACCGGCTTCGCCGGGGGCGTTACTGATGACGGTGGCGCCTTCCAGGTAGCCATTGGCGGGCATATAGTCGAAACGGGCCAGACCATTAGCATCGGTCACGGCCGTGCCCACGCGCACGCCCTGAGCGTTATACAAGGTCAGGTTGCGGTTGGCGGCTGGTTGGCCGCTGGCGATGTCGGTGGCCCAGACATAGACGTCACCAAACATCTCTTTCACCACCACGTTCGTATCGGCGATGATGAGGACATTGTTCTGGTTTTGCCACCATTGCGAATCTTCTAATAAACCAGGGGCATCGAGCGTCAGGAAGTAGATACCGGTAGGCAGTACGCTACCGTCGGCCAGGGCCAGATTGGTGACGCCGATTTCGTTACGGTCACCGTCAATGGGCAACTCCCAGGTGCGCACCGGTTCACCGGCGGGCGTGTAATTTTGCACGTCCCAGGGATTGCTAAGCAGGTTCAGCGGCAGCCCCAGGTTATAGAGTGCCACGTTGATTTCGCTGACATTGTTGTAAATGAGGTCTACCTGCGTGGGGAAGCTGGTGCTGAGGAAGCTCTGATTCTGTGGCAGGTTGAAGGAGGCAATGGGCGGTGTACTGGGGGAGCGGAATGTCCATTCATAAGGCGCGCCCAATGTGTTGCCGTAGGGATCGGCGGCGGTGCTGGGGATGACAATGCTGTAGGTCGTATCCGGTTGGTAGGGAAAATCAATCTGGACGCCGTTTGCCCAGGGATCAATGAAGTAACGGGGCGATGCGGCCGGGGCGGGGAAGATACCAATTCTGCCTTCTACTGTGTCCCAATTCATGGGTGAGGCAAACTGGATATTGATGCCGCGATCCCACTGTTCGGCCGTTTGCCCGGCGCGAGGATAAACGCTGATGACGGCCGGGAAGGGATGGGTGTTGTAGATGAAGGAAACGGGTTCAACCAGGGTGGCCTGGCCGTTGGCGGCCGCGGCCGTATCACCCACGACAAACTCGTACTCCGTCTCCATTTCCAGTAAATCGGTAGGGGTGACGCCCACAACACGGCCCGAAGTCGCTTCGGGTTCGCCGTCTTCTACCCAATTAAAAGCCAGTTCCGGCGTCTCTTCGCCGCCTTCAATAGATATGGCCGCTTCGGTGCTGGCCGTGTCCATGGGCATGTTGAAGGTGACGGTGAAGGTGGTGTCGGGGGCGATGGCGGCCGTTTCGTCCGGGAAGATGGTCACAACTTCGGGGTTGAGGGTGGTGAATGACCAGTTAAACGGGGTGGCCATTGGCACACCCACGACATCAGTAAGCGATGGGTCAACCACCGCGTTATAGGTGGTAGCGCCCGCCAATGGTGGGTCGGGCATAAAGCGGTAGATGCTGGTGGACGTCCATTCGCCGCGCCCGGTGGCGGGCGGGTCGAAGCTAAGCGGCTGCGGTAAATCGGCCTGCTGCCCGGTGCTGACCAGAGGCACAACGGGCCGGTTGAACATGACGGTGATCGCGCCGTCGGTGGGTATGCCATCTGTGCCATCAGCGGGCAATACTTGGCTGACGGCCAGGTCGCCGGCCGTTTGCAGCAGCAGTTGGATGGGGACTTCTAGCGGACGGCCGTTTTCCCCTTCAGCGCGTTCGTCTATGTTAACGCGATAAAGCTGTTTGCCCTGCAATTCATTTCTCGGTGTGAAGATGAGGGTATCAGGGTGGGGCCAGCTAAAGTCGCCGGTCACGGCCGTGCCGTCTTCTTCAGCAGCAACGGACATGGCCTGCTCGACCGACGCTTGATCCATCGGTTGGTCAAAACGAATGGTAATTGCCCCATCCAGCAGCAGTTCTTCGCCGGGCAGGGGGCTGCTGTCTATCACCTGAGGTGACCAGGTGATGTCCGCCGGGTTGATGGTGGTGGGGGCGAGGGGTTCACCGGGTGGGGGCGTTTCGCCGGGGGCCAGGGTGGGGCGAGGCGTGGGGGTGTTGGTAGGTACGGCCGTGGGTACGGTGATGGTGGGTACCGGCGTCGGTGGTTCCTCTTCCTCGCGGCGGCACGCGGCGATGATCAGCAGGAAGAGAATAAAAATGAGTGTGAGTTGGATGTGTTTACGCATGATCTTGTTTTCTCCTGAATTACAGGTCAGCAAGAGTGATAATGAGATGGGGATAGTGGGTTTTGGCTCGTATCCGCCCGTCTCTTTACCTTGGTGGCCTGTTTGTTGTCAACATGTTTGGGTACTGTACCATTATCGTGCCTGGTGCGTGTGGGATTCTGACGCCTGGGCTACGAATACACCACAATCACACGGTACAGCCCTCTATGGTATGTCGGAATTCATGGGAGAAGTGTAACAGACGGCCGTGATCAAAAACAACTGAACAATGTCAGGAAAGGGGAACGGGACGGTACTGTTTCGACTGGTCAATCCCTTTTCCCTTTGGCAGGCAACTAACCGCGTGGCAACGATAAAGGGAATATGATACCATGCAGCCATGATTGTTTGTTGTGGGGCGATTTTCAAAATCGCCCTACAGTGAAGGAGTATTCCCATGACGACCATGAACAGACCGGCGGGTGTGCGCGGGTTTAACAGCGAAATGCAGCGCATTCCCCAGGAAGCGACAGAAACAGAAAGAATGGAAGCCCTGATCAGTACCATCAGCAGCTATATTGAGCATTATCATGGCGGCGAAGTGGAAATGGTTGGGTATGTGGATGATGTGGTAACGGTGCATTTGTCCGGTGCATGTGAGGGGTGCAATCTGGCCCCGGTGACGCTGCACGGCTGGGTGGAGGGTACGGTGAAGCAGTTTTTCCCACAGGTGAAGGCGGTAGTGGCGGTTTGATCCGCGAAGGGCGTGAAGTGTAGCGAAGGAGACATCCGATTTTTTCAAAAAATCGGATGTCTGTTGGTGAAGGGTAGCATGGCTGAAGACGAGAAGAAGAACGATAAGGATAAAGAAAAAGAGAAGGACGAGAAGTATCCGACGCCGGAAGACAAAATTTCGGTAACGCAGCATACGGCCGTGATTGACGGCCGTCAAATTGCCTATACCATTACCTGCGGCACGATTGTGCTGAAGGAGGAGACGGAAAAGGAAGGCAAGGCGGAAGGGGAAAAGGCCAGGGCCAGCGTCTTTTTCATTGCCTATACGCTGGATGGGGTGGAGGAAGTGGGGACACGGCCGTTGACCTTTTCCTTCAATGGTGGCCCTGGCTCATCTTCCGTTTGGCTGCATTTGGGACTGTTGGGGCCGCGCCGGGTAGAAACGATGAACGGCGGACGCCAGTTAGCGCCACCCTACAAAATGGTGAACAATGAGTTTTCACTGCTGGACAAAAGCGACCTGGTGTTTATTGACCCGGTTAGCACCGGTTTTAGCCGCGCTGTGCCCGGCGAAAAACCGAAGGATTTTCATGCGTTTAAGAAGGACATTGAGTCGGTGGGGGATTTTATCCGGCTGTATGTGAGCCGGTACGGCCGTTGGACTTCACCCAAGTTTTTGATTGGCGAGAGCTACGGCACTACGCGCGCTGCCGGGCTGTCCGGCTACCTGCAAGAGCGGCATGGCCTGTATCTGAACGGCATCATGCTCGTCTCCGTTGTCCTCAATTTCCAGACCATCCGCTACCCGGTGGGCAACGATTTACCTTACATTCTCTACCTGCCCACGCTGACCGCTACCGCCTGGTTTCACAAAAAGCTGGCGCCCGATTTGCAGAAGAGCCTGACAAAATCGCTCAACGAAGTGCGCGCCTTTGCCCTCAATGACTACACCCTGGCGCTGATGCAGGGGTCGGCGCTGCCGGCGGCCAAACGGGCCCAGATTGAAAAAAAGCTGGCGCGGTATACTGGTCTCTCATTGGCGTATGTGCAGCGGTGTAATTTGCGCGTTCATTACATGCGGTTTTGCAAGGAGTTACTGCGGGATCAAGGCAAGACGGTGGGGCGACTGGACAGCCGGTTCACGGGCTATGACCGGGATGCGGCGGGGGAATTTTTTGAATATGACCCCAGTATGGCGGCGATTATGGGGCCGTATACGGCCGTGTTTAACGATTACGTGCGCCGTGACCTGAAGTTTGAAAGCGATCTGCCCTATGAAATCCTTACCGGGCGCGTCTGGCCCTGGAATTATGAGCCACACCAGAATGAGTTTGTGAATGTGGCCGAAACGCTGCGCAAAGCGATCACCGGCAACCCCTTCCTCAAGGTGTTTGTGGCCAATGGTTATTATGATTTAGCCACCCCCTTCCTGGCGACGGAATACACCTTTAACCATATTGACCTGCCCCCAGAACTACAGGGCAACCTCTCTATGGCCTATTACAAAGCGGGGCATATGATGTATGTGCATCACCCCTCTCTGGAGAAGTTGAAGCAGGATTTGGCAAAGTGGTTGGGTACGGCCGTGCCCTCTGCGTAAACCGTGAGCCGTAAACCGTAATCCGATTACGGCTCACGGTTTACGATTACTGACGCCCCTGCGGCCGGTTGGCAGACGTAAATGGCCGGTGTGAGACCGGTGGCCTGGGTGTAAGCGGCGGTGATGGTTTGGGTGAAGGTCACGGCCGCTTCGGTACGCGACCGACAGTCGCCGCTCAGTGCAGGCGTGTCCACCCTCACCAACGCCACCGCACAGCCGCCAAAGCCCGCCCCCGTCATGCGCGCCCCATAGCAGCCCGGTTGGGCTTGCGCCAGTTCCACCATCACGTTCAATTCATGGCTGGAGACTTCAAAATCGTCACGCAGGCTGAGGTGGCTCTGGTTCATCAGGGTGCCCAACATGGCGGCGTCGCCGTTCAGCATGGCAGTGACGGCGTTGAGGACGCGGATATTTTCCGTGACCACATGGCGGGCGCGCTGGCGGATGAGCGGCGCTAACTGGTCTTCGCTGGACAGAAAGTCGGTGATGGAGACATCGCGCAAATAGGGAACGCCAAAAAAACGGGACGCTTCATCACACTGGGCGCGGCGTTCGTTGTAAGCAGAATCTACCAGACCGCGCCGGGTGTTGGTGTCCAGGACGACAACGGCCGTACCCACCGGCAGCGGCACGGCTTTTGTGTCCAGCGTGCGGCAGTCAATGAGCAGGGCGTGGCCTTCCTGCCCGGCAGCGGAGATCATCTGATCCATGATGCCGCAATTAACGCCTACCCATTGGTTTTCCGCTTTTTGGCACAACAGGGCCATCGCCGCCGGGTCCCAAAGCTGGTTGGTCACAGCAATAAATGCCCGCGCCGTCGCCAGTTCCAATGCCGCCGACGAGGACAACCCCGCCCCTTTGGGAATGTCCCCGGCCATCACCCCTTCCCAACCGGCCAGTTGGTAACCGTCATTTTGCAAAGCCCAGGCCACCCCCTTCGGGTATTCCAGCCAATGGGCGGTTTCTTTGAAGAGGCGGTCGAGATGGAAGACGGCCGTTTCGTTAAAGTCGAGCGAATGGACATGCACCTCCCGGTCGGGGCGGGGGCGCAGGGCAATCCAGATGGCGCGGTCAATGGCCATCGGCAGCACAAAACCATCGTTGTAATCGGTATGTTCGCCGATGAGATTCACCCGCCCCGGCGCACGCACCACGAAGGCCGGTGGTTCACTAAACATGCCCTGAAAAACTTGGGCAACGGTATGGGCTAATGTGTTCAAGGGATATACCAGAATTGAGATGGGGAGATTGAGAGATTAGGAGATTACCCAATCTCTCAATCTCCTAATCTCCTAATCTCAATTGAGAGCCGCCAACACACGGGGCGCGGTCATCGGCAGTTGGGTGACACGGCCGTTGCTGGCGGCAGCAATGGCGTTGGCGACGGCGGCGGCGGTGGCGATGATGGGTGGTTCGCCGGCCCCTTTGGCCCCGAACGGGCCGTGTGGTGCGGACACTTCCACGAAGACCATCTCCAATTCGGGTACGGCGTGGCTGAAATGGGGCACGGTGTAATCTACCCAGGAGCCGGTGAGGGGGGTGCCGTATTCGTCAAAGGCCATGCCTTCATACAGGGCCCAACCGAGGCCTTGCATCACGCCGCCCTGCATCTGCCCTTCCAGCGTTAGCGGGTTGATGACCCGGCCCACGTCCTGAATGGCCACCAGACGATGCACGGTCACTTCGCCCGTTTCCCGATCCACTTCCACTTCGGCGATTTGGGCGCAAAAGCCGGGCGCGCCTTCCGTGTTGGCATGACGGCCGTTGCCCACCACCGGCGCATATTTGGCCCCAAAATCCATCGTCTTTTTGGCCAGTTCACCCAGGCCGAGGGCTTTGTCCGGCACACCTTTCACCTGGACACGGCCGTCTACAATCTCGATGTCGGCCGGGTCCGCTTCCATCTCTTCGGCGGCAATCGTCAAGACCTGCTGCCGGGCGTCTTCACACGCTTTGATGATGGACGGGCCGACCATATAGGTGATCTTGCTGCCGCCGGTGGCCCCGGCGTAGGGCATGTTAGACGTATCACCGTAGACAATGCGCACCTTGTCCGGCGAGACGCCAAACGTCTCGGCGGCGATGAGGGTAAACCCGGCGGGGGTGCCCGTTAAATCTACGGAACCGATGTGCACATGCAGGGTGCCATCGCGGTGCAGTTGCGCCTGAGCCGAGGTTGGTTCGGTACCACCGGGCCAGCCGCCAATGGCGATGCCCACGCCGCGCCCTTTGGCCTGCGCTTCGGCGCGATTTTGGTAAAGGGGATGTGACTGAGTGGCTTGCAGCACTTCCGTCATGCCCATGACGGGCCAGGGTTTGCCGTCGGCCAGGGGGTCGCCCGGTTTGCTGGCGTTTTTCAGGCGCAGTTCCACCGGGCCAATGCCTAACTGCTGCGCCATCTCGTCTACGACCGATTCCAGGGCAAAAGTAGCCTGGGGCGCGCCAGGGGCGCGATAGGCGGCGGGGGAGACTTTGTGGGTGAACACTTCGGTGTAGCGGGATTCCAGATTGGGGGTCTGATAATAGCTGCCCAGCAGCCAACCGGCGACGCCGTGGTAGCTAGGAAAACAGCCGGTGTCTACTTTGATGTCCCCTTGCAGGGCGACAAACGTACCATCTCGTTTTGCGCCCAGTTTGACACGCATTTCGGCGGCGGGGGCGGGATTGGTGGCCAGCATTTCTTCGCTGCGGGTGAGATTGAGGCTAACCGGACGGCCGACGGCCCGCGCCGCCAGGGCCACGAAGGATTCGTAGAGGAAAAATTTGCCGCCAAAAGCGCCGCCGGGCAGGGTAGGGATGATGCGCACGGCCGTTTCCGGCACATCCAATACCTCCGCCACCTGCTCACGGGCGTAAAAGGGGGCCTGGGTGCTGGCGTAAATGGTGATGCCGTTGCCGTAGGCGTCGGGCACGGCCACGTGGGTCATCGGTTCCAGGTAGCTTTGATGCACCATCGAAGTGGTGAAGGTGCGCTCCACAATCACGTCGGCTTCGGCAAAACCGACGGTGATGTCGCCCCGTTTCATCACAAAACCGTTGGCGATGTTGGGGCCGGCGACGCTGTCTTCGCCCTCTTCGTCATCGTCGCCAACGTCTGCGCCATGTGCGCCGGCTTCGCCGGATGCGCCCGGTTTGCCACCGGGCCAGACCAGGGTTGCGCCGGGAGCCAGGGCTTCGCTGATGGTGGTGACGGCCGTGAGTGATTCATATTCCACCCATACCTGTTCCGCGCCATCCTGGGCGGCGGCGGGGGTTTCGGCCAGCACCAGGGCGACGGGCTGCCCGGCAAAGATGACACGCCCGCGCGCCAGGAAGAGGCGGTTACGGTTACGGGGCGGGATGTCGGGGAAGTCGGCGGCAGTGAGGACGCGCACGACGCCGGGCAGAGCCAGGGCGGCCTCGGCATTGATGCTGGTGATGGTGGCATGGGCATAGGGGCTGGTGACCAGACGGCCGTGTAACATGCCGGGTATTTTAATATCGGTGGCGTATTGCACCTGGCCGGTGATTTTGTCACGGCCGTCGAGGACAGGGGTGGGGGTGCCAATGGCTTTGTACTCTGACATGGTTTCCTCCAAATTATTTGAGGTGGCAAGGCCACACTTCAATCAAATCTTTGGTAATAAAAGTGATATACCTATGCGTTTATACGCTATCAGGCGTGATAGGGAAATTGAGGTGGGCTGATCTTATGAGGAAATGCGCGGTCTGGCAACCTTTCAAATTATGGTATATGGTACAATCGAAATAGCAGTTTAGCTTCAAGGAGCATTAGGATGATCTCAACTTTTCCTACCACGACTTCATACGAACATATTCGCCTTGATGACAAAGGTGTGCCTTTTATCGCCGACAGCACCATGAAGGTTGTTGAGTTAGTGATGGCTCAAATGGCCTATGGGTGGAGTCCCGAAGAGCTTCATTTTCAGCATCCCTATTTGACGATGAGTCAGATCCATTCGGCGCTGGCCTACTATTGGGAAAATAAGGCCACATTGGATGCCGATATTGAACGCCGGTTGGCGTATGCAGAGCAATCTCGTCTGGATGCCGGGGTCTCGCCATTAGCAGGGCGTTTACGGGAGCAAGGCTTGTTAACATGACGGTTGCATTTTATATGGATGTTCATGTTCACCGGGCAATTACGGCAGGTTTACGGCTGCGCGAGGTTGATGTGTTGACGGCTCAGGAAGATGGGCATCGAACGGCCACCGATACCCGTTTGCTTGATCGGGCAACAGAATTGGAGCGTGTGCTTTTTACCCAGGATGAGGATCTGTTAGCCGAAGCGAAGCATCGGCAAACAATCGGTATTTACTTTGCCGGTATCGTTTATGCCCATCAATTAGGGGTTACTATTGGCCGCTGTGTGCAAGAGCTGGAACTGCTCGCCCTGGCCAGCGAATCAGAGGAAATGATTAACCGGGTGGAGTATCTTCCTCTCTAAATGACTGTCCTGGCAAAAATTGGGGGAAAACAATCTCGGTTACATTCCTGGCTCATGTTGTCTGCACCAGTCGTGGGCGGCGTATGGTGAATTCGGGCACCGGATCGGCGGTGATTTGGGTGATGAGAATGGGCATACGGCCGTACCGTTGCCGTATGCGTTGGGCTAAAGCGGCTACGTCTTTATCATGGTCTACTACCTGCCCCTCATGGATAGCCACATGCTCACCAAGATAGCTGGTTTTCAAGGCGGCGTGTGACTGTTGATACCATGCCATCTCCCGGCGGATTTTATCGCGCCGCGCCTGGCGGAGATATTGTTGCACCAATTCGGTCAGCACCTCTTCCACATTTTCACCCTGTCGTTGTGTCACTTCTTCTAGAGATGCAACCAGGTCGGAATCAAGTTGAATTTGAGCTAACATGATTTTATTTTCCTCAAGCTCGTAACCTCCTAGAGATTCAAAATTTCTGGGAGGTTATGCTCTGTTGTGGGATGAACATAATTCCACCTGAGAAACTAATCCATCAGGTTAATTCATTCCCATTTGTATCTGATGGCTGAACTACTCCATCCTCTGACTCATTTAGCGCTTCGATGATGAGCTGATTATATTCATCAACGAACGTTTCTAACTCATCCCGATCTATTAATTTGACGCCAATCCTTGCCGCAAGTTCAATTGCTGACTTGGTAAAGTAATTGTTAGTAATGACCATTGCTTCATCACAGTTAAAGAAAGTTTTAGCAGAAAAAACTTGCTGCACAGCCGCATTCCCTACGGTGTTTTTGTAATTCTTTGCTTGAATCACGACTTTCTTACCAAATTTGGATACAAATAAATCTGCGCCTTGATCCTTAACTTTCCGAGTCCCTTCAACATCATATCCAAGTGTGGTAAATAAATGCACCAAGAAATCCTCAAATTCAAAACCTGTCATTGAATCTACCTTATAAATGTTGAGATAGTCATTAGGATTGAAGATTTCCAGTGTACTTTTAAATTTAGTTACCTGAATATCTAAGTAGATTCCTTCGCATCGCTCACGGATTTTTTTTATGACGGCTCGTGATACAAGAGGAGTACCGGCAGGTGAGGTTTTCAGGTTGTTAAATGCTATTTCATCAACAAATGTTTGGCTGTCCCATAAATAATAAATGAACAAAGGTAGTTCCTGGCGATAACGGGATCCCACGTCTCCAATCCAGGAATAGATAGCCTGTCTAATGTCCCCTTTTATATGGTGTTTGATCTGAGATACGAAATTCGCATAATCGAAATTGAATTCGGTGGAGCGAATGAGCTTGATCGTTAACTGATCATATTCATTAAGTTCATTAAACCCCAATCGCGTCAATACAAGTTGAAACAGTCTAAGGCTTGAATGAGTATATTCCCCAGAGGGAGCATCCACACCGACTGCGTTATAGGTACCTCTAGCAATATGCAAATAGTTAACGAAATAGGGATACTTAAACTGGTTGTACTTAGTCAGTACACTATCAAGCTTTTGGTTAAGTTGCTGTTGATCCTGTTTTTTGAACAGGAGATCTTTAACCACACCCTGAGTTTTATATTGGAATTCGAGATAGTATTTGGGATCAAGCGGCACATAATCTTCTGCTAAAGAGCCAGTGCAATAGGGGCAACTGGTTTCAAAAGCGTATTTGTGACAATTATAACAATGATAAAGCATCTTACCCTCCCTTTCTGAAATAACTGGGACGTTGGGTCAAACATTTGAAAAACTGTAACAATAATAGCGGAAACAATCATTTTCGGAAATAATCTCCCTTTTCACCTCACGGTTTTTCAGTAGTCTAATATTCAGGCCTGTCATACTCGCGTATGCGGGTATCCATCGGCCACCGTACTCTGGATTCCCGCCTGCGCGGGAATGACAACCATTGCCCATATTTCTATTTCTGCCGACTACTGAAAAACCCTTCTTTTCACCTCAAAGATAAATTCGCACTAATCCGTCAAAATACGCGGATGACGCGTATTATTCCTTCACCACCTCATCACCTCCCGAATTTTGGGCAGGGAATCCTTGCGCTTTTGAAAAGTTTTCGACTAGAATTTGTTTCAGGAAAACGACTCGCCTCGAAATCCTAAAATTTGCATAAGGAGATCAATCATGGTTTTGCGACTGACAGTAGTTTTTCTTGTGATTCTTTTGGCCCTGGTGGCTTGTGGCAGTGAACCGCCAACGGCCGCTACCGAAGTAGATTTTGCGACCGTTTGCGACGAAGCTAACGAGGGCAACCGGGTAGCCGTGCAAGGTTATCTGCGGCTGCCCGATTCCTTTACCGGCGAGGAAAGCGTTGTCCTCCGCCTGTTTGCAGGGAATGATTTCAGCGGCACCCCCATCGGTGCGACCGCTAAATTGGGCAATGAGGCCAACCAGGCCGAGCAAGTGCCCACCTCCTATACCGACAATGATTTGAAAGTGCATCTGGCTGACGGGCAGGTCACCACCTATGGCACAAGGGTGAAAGTCTCCGGCAAGGTCTATTATCCATTGGTAGACCAGGATTTTGTGTGCGGCCTGGAAAATCTATATATTGAAGCGGGCAACTGATCCCGAACAATCCTTTTCTACCACCCCATCACCTCCCGAATTTTGGGCAGCAGCACGGCCGTAATTTTTTGTTGGCCGCTAATGTTGGGGTGGTAGTCACAGCCGTAGTCGTCTGGCATGATCAGGTTATTGGGCACACGCAGGAAGTGAACGTTGTGGTCGCTTTGGGCACTGTTCATGTGGCGCACGGCCGTCGCCACATACCCCGCGGCATAATCCGGCAAAATCGGCCCGGCCATGGCAATGATGGGCGCAAAGGGGTATTGGCGGCGAATGTCATTGAGCAAATCAATGTATGCCTGCACAAAAATGATTTCCGTCGGCTGCGGATTGGTGGAAAAATCGTTCGTGCCCAGGTTAATGACCACCAGGTCGGCCCGCCAGCGTTGGAAATCCCACAGCGGGCGTGGTTCATTGGCCAGCGCACGGCCGTAACGCACCGTCATGGCATCATTACCAATCATCTCCGGGTCATTGTAATTGCGAATAACCCCCAGGCCGGACACGGCCGTGATCATCATCTCCGCCCCCACCGCTTCTGCCGCCGCCGCCGCATACGTGCGCCCCACATTCTCCGTGGCCACACTAAACGGGCAGGTGGGCGAATCCCCTTCCACCCCATAACCGGCGGTAATCGAATCGCCCACAAACTCAATGCGCCGTTCTGGGCGTGGTGGCGGCTCGGCAATTGTGCCGCCGGGCGACAACACAAACCCTTTGAAGGTGGACTGCCCCACAATGGACTCCGTGCGCTTAAACAGCCGCGCCGTATGAACGCCTGCGCCCAGCCCCGTTGCCAGCACGTAGCTCTCCTGATTCAAAAGCGTTTGCAACACGGAAGTTTCCCCATTGATGGTCACGTCATACCAGTTGCCACTATCCGTCAACAGCACAGTGAGGGAGTCGCCGGTGAAGGAAAGGGCCACGGCCGTGGCCGGCCAATCAAAGGTCGGCGCAGTGGGGTCGGCAAAATTGAAGCGGCCGATGAAACTGAGGCGGGGGTCGTCGGCGGGCACGGTGACAGGGTGAAGAGGTGACGGCGGCGAAGACGCCGGGGTGACAAGATGAGCAGGTGTGGGGGTGAAAGTAGGCGGTAGGGCCGTGTCCCGTGTGGTGATGGCCGGTTGGGGCAGTGCCGTGGGCGTGATTAAATGAACGGGTGAAGGCGTAGAACTGTGTATGATGGTAGGTGAAGGCAACGGCATGGTGGTGCAGGTGGTAAACAGGGTCACGGCCGTGAAAACTACCAAAATAAGCAGAAATCGCCCGGACTGTCGCCGCCCGTTTTTGTGACCAAAAAAAAGGAATGCCCGGGCGCAGGCGCGGTTTTTAGCAAAGCGTATCATGGGTGCCATTGTCCCGCATCACGCTGTTTTTGCCCAAATCGGCAAACCGTGCCACAATTCCCGCCCGACTATCTAATCCCACTATGGAAGAACCCGGTGGAGTACACACAACCAGGAGTTAAACGCAATCATGAACAAAACTTTCAAAATCCTTGTCTCTATGTTCGGTCTCTTAGCCGTTGGTCTGTTTTTGACCCGGCCAGGCGCCGGTCCCGTTTCCGCCAACATCCCGGACACGGCCGTGCCCGTCCATCAGCAATTTAGTACCGGTCAGGCCATCAGCTATGAACTCAGCTCGCCGGCCCGTGACCTGGGGCCAGATGTGGGTGGCCTCACCCTCGAACGCGAAATCAACCCCCGCCACAATCCCCTGGCTTTCGAGCCAGACATGGGCCAACGGGGCACCTGGGATAGGGAGAACGTGCCCACAGATCCCCTCATCGCCAACGCCCAAAACAGCAACCAAACCCCTGTTCTTGATTTCAGCTTTGAAGGCACCGGCAACCCCGACGGCTGTGGCAGTTGTTCCCCGCCAGACACCGTTGGCGATGTTGGCCTCAACCATTACATCCATATGGTCAACGCCACCAAAGTTGCCATCTTCGACAAAGCTGGCACGCCGCTCAACACCCCCTTCAACCTCGGTACCCTCTGGTCTAGCGGCAACTGCACCGGCAACGCCGGCGACCCCATACCACTTTACGATTCCCTGGCTGATCGTTGGCTCTTAAGCCAGTTTGCCGGTCCCAACCATATGTGCATCGCCATTTCGCAAACGGCCGATCCCCTGGGTAGTTATCACCTCTACACCTTCAACGTCGGCTCCTTCCCCGACTATTTCAAATTTGGCGTCTGGCCCGATGCCTACTACATGTCCGCCAACGAAAGCACCTATACCGCCTACGCCTTTGATCGTGGCGCCATGCTCGCCGGCGACCCCTCCGCCACCTTCCAAAAATTTGCCGGTGAAGACAACTTGCTTTTGCCCGCCGATGTAGATGGCCCCACCTTGCCCCCCACTGATACACCTGGCATCTTCTATACCTTCAAAGATAACACCTTCCACGGCGGTTCAGACCGCATCGAACTCTTCGCCTTTGACGTGGATTGGGCGACTCCGGGTAACAGCACCTTCACATTGCTGGAAACCATCCCCGTTGCCTCCTTCACTTACACCCCCTGCGGCTTTTTTAACTTTAACTGCCTCCGCCAGTCGGGCACTGCCCAACGCCTGGACGCCATCGCCGAATGGCCCATGTTCCGCTTTCCGTATCGCCACTTTGGCACACACCAGACGCTCGTTGGCAACTTTACCATCGGTGGCGGCACGGGTGATGTCGGCGCCGCTATTCGCTGGTTTGAACTGCGAAACGATGGCAGTGGTTGGATGCTCTATCAGGAAGGCACCCAGGACCTCGGTGATGGGCATGACCGCGCGGTGGGCAGCATCGCCATGGATGGAAATGGGAATATCGCCCTCGGTTACACCGTGTCCAGCAGCACCATGTTCCCCGCTATTCGTTATGCTACCCGTCTGGCTTCTGATCCTCTAGGCACGTTACAGGCCGAGGCCGTCCTTATTGACGGCACTGGCGCGCAAACAGCTTCCAACCGTTGGGGCGACTACAGCGCCATGGGCATTGATCCCGCCAACGACTGCTCGTTCTGGTACACCAACGAGTATTATCAAACCAACAGCGCCACTCGTGAGTGGAAGACGAGAGTAGGTGTCTTTACCATTCCTGAATGTAATACGCCGGACTTCACCATCGCGGCCGATCCCCCCAGCCAACAAGTCTGTATCCCCAATGAGGCGACTTACATCGTCGAAATTGGCGCGACAGGTGGTTATACGGGCACTGTTACCCTGAACGCCAGTGGCCATCCCGGCGGCACGACGGCCGACTTCAGCGTCAACAACCAGCCCGCACCTTACACCAGCACTTTGACTATCAGTAATACGGTAGCCGCCGCGCCGGGTGATTACACCATCCAGATTACAGGCATGGGGCCAACCAGCACCCATAGCATTGATGTGCAGCTAAACCTGTGTGCCCCGGAAATCACCGTTGATCCCGGAAGCGTCAGCAGCACCCAACAAACCGACACCGTCGTTACCCACACTCTCACCATCAGCAATACCGGTACCGGCACATTGGATTGGACCATCAATGAATATGCGCCTTCCACCTTTATGGACAACTTGACCATAGAGACATATCCCGAAGAAACAGAAGGTGCTGAAAATCTGACCCCTCGTATGCAGGCTTTTCTGGAAGACAAAGAACCCGTGCAAAATCTACAGCCCATGGGCCTTACCGAGTGTGTAGGTGGTATGGCCGGTTCTTATCCCTGCAATAATGTAGACTTGCTCGCCTTTATGCCGCTGGCCAGCATTGGTGGTGGCAGCGGTAACGATAGTTGGGGCTGGACAGGCTGCGGCAATCGCGAATTTGCCCTTATGGGCCGTAGCAGCGGCACCTCCTTCGTCGAAATCACCGATCCCGTCAATCCTATCTACCTGGGAAATTTACCCACGCACACCAGCAACTCCTCCTGGCGTGACATCAAAACGTACAACGATTATGCCTTCATTGTCAGCGAAGCCGGCGGCCACGGGATGCAGGTCTTCGATCTGTCTCAGCTTTGTAATGTCCCCAGTCCACCTGTTACCTTCGTCAACTCGGCCCATTACAACGGTTTTGGTAATGCCCATAACCTGGTGATCAACGAAGACAGTGGCTACGCCTACGGCGTCGGTACAGGTACTTGCAGCGGTGGGCTGCACATGGTGAACATCCAGAACCCACTCAGCCCCAGTAACGCTGGTTGTTTTAGCGCCGATGGTTACACCCATGACGCCCAATGCGTTATCTATAACGGCCCGGACACCCAGCATCAAGGTAAAGAAATCTGTTTCAATTCTAACGAAGATACCCTGACCATTGTAGATGTCACCAACAAAGCTGCGCCAGCGCAGATCTCACGCACGGGGTATGCCGGCAGCGGCTATACACATCAGGGCTGGCTCACCGAAGACCAGGTTCACTTCTTGTTAGATGACGAATTAGATGAATCCAACTTCGGACACAATACACGCACCTATGTTTGGAACCTCACGGATCTGGATAATCCGGCGTTAATTGGAAACTATACAGCATCTGTAGCCGCTATTGACCATAACCAATATGTGCGGGGCAATTATGTCTTCCAGGCTAACTATCGCGCGGGGCTGCGTATTCTGGATATTACCAATGTTGCCACTGCCAATCTTTTTGAAGAGGCATACTTCGATATTTACCCTGCGAATAACAATGCCAATTTTAACGGAGCCTGGAATACCTATCCCTATTTTGAGAGTGGCGTGGTTATCATCAGTGGTATTGGAGAAGGGCTGTTTATCGTTCAGCCCACCTCGCTGCCCGGCCCGAATCCTGTTCCTTGTGACTCACCGGCCGATATTCCCTGGCTGTCTGTATCTCCGGTCAGCGGATCAACGGCCGAAAACGACGGCACGCCTGTTGATATTATCTTTGATTCCACCGGCTTGACGCCGGGTGAATATACCGCTTCGCTGTGTATTGGCAGCAATGCCCTGACCACACCGGAGTTATTTGTGCCTGTGGCCCTGACTGTAGCGGACTCACCAGAGATCATGATTACCTCACCGCTGAGTGGCAGTGTATTAACGGCCGTCAACGGCGTAGACATCAGCGCCACCATTGCCGTCACCACGCCCAACTTCACCGTACCCGATGATGGTCACTGGCATCTGTGGTTGGATGGTGTGGATACCGGCCCCGTGCTGGATTACGCCCAGTCGGTTACGCTGACGGTGGGTACACATGTGATCAGCGCCCAGTTGCAATACCCGGATCATACGCCGGTTGGCCCGGTGGATACCATTCAGGTAGAGGTTGTCGGCGCTGACATCATCATCCTCTCCCCGGCCGATGGCGCCGTCTTGACCGCCACCAACGGGGTGAATATCAGTACCACTGTGACGGTGACGACGCCCAACTTTGTCATACCGGCCGATGGTCACTGGCATCTGTGGCTGGATGGCGTGGATACTGGCCCGGTGTCTGGTGACAGCACCACGATTACGTTGACGGTGGGCACACACGTCATCACGGCGCAATTACAGGCCCCCGACCACACACCGCTTGGCCCGGTGGATACTATTACGGTGACAGTAGTAGCCGGGGAAGGCCAGACGATGTTTTATATCTACATGCCTGTTATCCAGCGAGATGAATAACGCCGCCTGACAGCCGAAGGGTTCCCCCAAACCCTTCCGGTCTGGGCACGTGTGCTGAGAGGCGACCCGAAAGGGTCGCCTCTTTGATTACCGAAAATTGGGGTAGCCCGCGCCATGTGATACAATCCGCCGGTAAAGGGTTGAACCTCCTCTGCAAATGAGAACCACGTCATCACCATCTACATCACTGCCATAACAAATCAGCCACCGGCTGAAAAGAGCCGATGAATTTCAAACCGCAGCCAAAGACAATTGGAATCCTCCACTATACCGCGCCGCCTGTAGTGGGCGGCGTGGAAAGCGTCATCGCTCATCACGCCCGCCTGATGGCCGCTGCCGGGTATCCGGTGCGCCTGCTGGCCGGGCGGGGTGGGGAACCGGATGGCCCCATCCCGTTTAGGCGTCTGCCGCTGGCCGATTCACTGCACCCGGCGGTGTTGGCGGCCAAAGCAGAGCTAGACCAGGGGAAAGTCCCGGCCGATTTTGCATCGTTGGTAGGGGAGGTGGCGGTGGAATTGCACACAGCCGTGACCCACACCGACATCCTCATTGCCCATAACGTTTGTTCCCTGCACAAAAACCTGGCGCTGACGGCCGCCTTGCGCCAGGTATGTGCCCAGCCAGGCGCGCCCCGCCTCATTTTGTGGCACCACGACCTGGCCTGGACAACGCCCCGCTACCGGGCGGAACTGTACCCCGGCTGGCCCTGGGACTTGCTGCGCCAACCCTGGGCGGATGTGCCTATTACGCATGTGGTTGTTTCCGAACTGCGCCGCCGTGAACTGGCCGATTTGCTGAACATACCACCAGAAACCATACAGGTGATACCATCCGGTCTGGATAGTGATGAATTTTTGCGGTTGACAAGGAGCACGGCCGTCTTGTTAGACCAGATGCCCTGGCGCCAGGCCAGCCCACGTTTGCTGTTGCCGGTGCGCATCACCCGGCGCAAAAACATCGAACTGGCCTTACACACGGTCGCCACCCTGCACCAGACCATGCCCCACGTGGGTCTCCTGGTCACCGGTCCTCCCGGCCCCCATAACCCGACCAACCAACTTTATTTTGACGAGCTGCGCCAGCTACGGGCCGACCTGGGTCTGGGAAACCAGGTGCATTTCCTGGCAGAGATCACGGCGGCGTATGTGCCTGATGAAGTGATTGCCGATCTGTACCGGCTGGCCGACGCCCTCTTTTTCCCCAGCCGCGAGGAAGGTTTTGGTATTCCCATGTTGGAAGCGGGGTTGTTAGGGTTGCCCATCTTCTGCGCCGATATTCCGCCGCTGCGCGAAATTGCCGGGCCATATGCTACCTATTTTTCGCCGGACAGCGATCCGGTTGTTTTAGGAAACCAGATAACAGACTGTCTGACGAGTAGCGCCACCTACCAGTTACGCCAGCGGGTGCGCCGGCTGTACACCTGGCACGGCATATTCACCGAAAAAATCGCGCCCTTGTTGGAGAAAAATGATGTTGGATTTTGACGAGATGGAAGAGACCGATCTGATGGATTTGCCCGTTTATCTACGCCGCCCGGCCCAGGTACTCATTCCGCTGATGCCGGGCAGTGACAATGAATCCCTTCTCAAGCTGGCGCGCTGGCTGGCGCATGAAATTGTCGTTTTGCTGGTGGGAGTTGTGCCTGTCAAGGAGGGCGAAAATCTGAGCGCAGGCGCGGGGCAGGCGCGAGAACTGCGACTGTTGATGAATGAATTTACCGACCGCGTGAACTTGCGCGCCAAGCCGCGCATTCGCGTTTCCTATAATCCCTGGGATGAAATCCGGACGGTGTTGCTGAACGACCCAACGATTGATTTGTTGGTGCTGGATTGGCCTCATCATCTGGAGGTGTTGCAACTGACGCCGGCCGAAATTCTTTCCCACCCGCCTTGTGATGTGGCGCTGCTGCGCGGCCCCCTGCCGGAACGGTTGGAGCGGGTGGTTGTGCCCATGCGCGGCGGCCCTCATGCCGAACGGGCGTTGTTTCTGGCGTTGACGGTGGCGGCCCAGGACGAGGCGCAGGTAACGGCCGTGCGTTTACACACCGGTACTTCTCATTTGCAGGCTGACCAGACGTTTGCCGGGATTGCCATGGTGCTGGCGGAACTGCCGCAGGTAACGCAAAAGATAGTGGAAACGCCAGACCAGGGTCAGACTATTCTGGAGGTGGCGCAGACGGCCGACCTGGTGATTCTGGGCACGTCCTCTTTGCCGACGGTAAGCACAGGGTCGTTTGGCGAAATTGCCGATACAGTCTTGCAGCAAGCCGCCAGCAGTGTCCTTGCCGTGAAAACGAAGCGGGTAGCCATGCCGGAGCAGGGCGTCAGCTTTAGCGCCAAGGCGATCTCCATCCTGGTAGATCGCTGGTTTGCCGAAAACACCTTCCACGCCGACGAATTTGCCGATTTGAACCATTTGCTGGCGTTGAAGCAAGAGCGAGGGATGACGATTAGCCTGGCGTTACCGGCGCTGAATGAGGAGCAGACGGTAGGTGAGGTGATCCGGGTGGCGCAGCGCGCCTGCATGGAGAAAGTCCCGCTACTGGATGAGATTGTGCTCATAGATTCCAATTCGACAGACCGTACCAGGCAGATTGCCGCCGAGCTAGGCGTGCCGGTTTTTATTCACCAGGAGATTTTGCCGCAGTATGGAGCGCGGCGGGGCAAAGGGGAGGCTTTGTGGAAAAGTCTGTTTGTGACCAGGGGGGACATTGTGATTTGGGTGGATACGGATGTGACGAACTTTCATCCGCGTTTTATTTATGGGCAGTTGGGGCCGCTGTTGCAGCGGACGAAGATGCAGTTTGTAAAGGGATTTTACCGACGGCCGTTAAAAGTGGGCAAGGAATTAAAAAGTGGCCGGGGTGGACGGGTGACGGAATTGATGGCCCGGCCGTTGCTCAATCTCTTCTACCCGGAACTGTCTGGCATTGTGCAGCCGCTCTCCGGTGAATATGGCGGACGGCGTGACCTGCTGGAACAACTACCCTTTTCCTCCGGTTATGGCGTGGAAATTGGCTTGCTGATTGATGTGTTGGAGAAGGTGCATCTGGGGGCGATCAGCCAGGTGGATATGGTAGAGCGCATCCACCGCAATCAGTCATTGGAGAAGCTGAGCAAAATGTCTTTTGCTATTGCTCAGACCTTTTTTGGCAAACTGGAACGGCGCTACGGCCACACCATGCTGCATGATGTGAACCGCACCATGAAACGGGTGCGCCAGGATCACGGCCATCTGTTTTTAGAGGTAGAGGAAGTGACCGAACTGCAACGCCCACCCATGATGGAGATTCCTGAATACCGGCAGATGCGGGGATTGCCGCTGGAGTTTTTGCCGGAGAAGGTGAATTCTGCACTTTTCCGGGATGCGTGATACGTGATGCGTGACCGGAGAAGTCTCACGGGTCACGCATCACGCATCACGAGTTTTTGATGACCACTTTACTCCTCATTCGCCATGGCGAGACCGATTGGAATGTAGACGGCCGTTATACCGGCCAGTCTGATATTCCGCTCAACGAAACGGGGCGGGCGCAGGCGCGGCAAGCGGCGGCGCAATTGGCAGACAACCCCCCGGATGTGGTGATTGCTTCGGATTTGGAACGGGCGCGGGACACGGCCGTGATCATTGCCGCCTCCTTCCACTTACCCGTTCATACCGACCCTCGCCTGCGCGAAATCAACCAGGGCGTCTGGGAAGGCATGTACTTCCCGGACATCAAGGCCAGGTATGCCGCCGAATTTGCTGCCCGCGAAGCCGACCCCTTGAGCGTGGCCCCCCCTGGTGGGGAGACGGTGGGGCAGGTACGGGAGCGGGTGCTGACGGCCGTGGCCGACATCCACCAGAAACATCCGGGCAAACGGGTGGCGGTGGTGGCGCACGGCCTGACGCTGGCGCTCATCAAAGCGGAAGCCAGCCACCACCCGATTCACCAGGTTTGGGACCTGATTCCCCCCAATGCGCAAGTGGAAGAAATAGTGTTAACGTGATGCGTGATGCGTGAGAAAGTCACGCATCACGAGGAAACAACACATGACAAACCTACCAACGAATCGCCAATCGCTCCATATCGGCTTTGTCTCTACCCGTTTTGCCGACACCGACGGCGTTTCTCTGGAAACGGCCAAGTGGGCTGAAGTGCTGGAAGCGATGGGCCATACCTGTTACTACTTTTCCGGCTACAGTGACCGGCCGGCCAAACGGAGCGTGGTTGTGCCGGAGGCATTTTACCGCCATCCCGAAGTAAAGGAGCGGCACGACCGCTTTTTTGCCCTGGGCCAGCGTACCGGCGAAGATACGCTATGGATTCACCACTGGCGCGGCAATTTCCGGCGGCACCTGTATCGTTTTATAGACAAATTCAAGATTGATGCACTTATTCCCGAAAACGTGCTGGCCATTCCCCTGAACGTGCCGCTGGGTCTGGCGCTGACGGAAGTGATCGCCGAAACATGCATCCCCACTATTGCCCACCACCACGACTTTGCCTGGGAGCGCAAACGCTTCCTGGTGAACGGCATCCAGGATTACATCAACATGGCTTTCCCACCGGATTTGCCATCCATCTCGCACGTGGTCATTAACAGCCAGGCGCAGCACCAACTGGCGCGGCGGCGCGGCGTCGGTTCGGCCGTCATTCCCAACGTGATGGATTATGAGACGCCGCCGCCGGGGATTGATGCGTATTCGGCCGATTTACGGGAAAGGCTGGGTGTTGCCCCCGCCGAACTGTTGGTGTTGCAGCCGACGCGGGTAGTGCAGCGCAAGGGGATTGAACATGCCATTGAACTGGTGCGGCGCTTGCAACGACCGGCGCACCTGGTCATCAGCCATGCTTCCGGCGACGAGGGGGATGAATATGAACAGCGCCTGCGTGAATATGCCGCCATGCTGGGTGTGCCCACTATTTTCTGCGCTGACATATTTGATGACGTGCGCGGCCACACGGCCGATGGGCAGAAAGTTTATAACCTGTGGGATGCTTATAACCATGCGGATTTGGTGACGTACCCTTCCGTTTTTGAAGGGTTTGGCAATGCGTTTTTGGAAGCTATCTATTTCCGCAAGCCGATAGTGGTGAATAATTACTCTATTTACTCCACTGACATCCGGCCCAAAGGTTTCCGGGTGATTGAGTTTGATGAGTTTGTGACGGATGAGACGATGGTGCAGGCGCAGGCAGTACTGGATGACCCGGTGTTGCGGGAGGCGATGGTGACGCGCAATTACGAACTGGCGCGGCACCATTTCTCCTACAGTTTGCTGCGGCACAAGCTGGGGGTGCAGTTGGAGAATGTTTTTGGCGTGAATGGGGGCACAATTGCCAGCCCCGAAGGGTTTTCAAAACCCTTCGGGGCTGGCCCACTGTAGATGACCGTTGCATGAACGGTGACGGCCGTAGGGGAATCGCTGTTTGCCGGGGCAGTGGTGGCTGGTTACAATGCACCCATATTATCATCTTGAGAAAGAGGAACCATGGGGAAATTTATCATTGAAGGGGGCCATCCACTACGCGGTACAATGACAGCCAGCGGCAACAAAAATGCCGCGCTGAAGCTGCTGCCTGCCTGCCTGCTGACGGATGAGCCGGTCATTTTACACAACATACCTGATATTCAAGATGTGCGTTCCACCTTTGACGTTTTGCATGACCTGGGGGTGGAAACGGAAAATTTGGGTGATGGAAGCTGGCGTATTCATGCCCGCCACGTGCAAAAATGCAAGCTAGATAGCCATCTGGCGGGGCGCACACGGGCCTCGTTTGTCTTTTCGGGACCAATGCTGGCACGCATGGGCCAGGTGGAACTGCCGCTGCCGGGTGGGGATGTGATTGGTGGACGGCCGTTAGACACCCACATCCGCGCCCTCAAAGCATTAGGCGTGGACGTGAGCATGTATCCTCGCGGCCATTTCAATATGAACGTGGATGGGCTGCACGGCGCGGGCTACCTGCTGTTGGCCGAAGCCAGCGTCACCGCCACGGAAAACACCCTCATGGCGGCAGTATTGGCCAGGGGGGAAACGGTGATTGACAATGCCGCCAGCGAGCCACACGTGCAGGATTTGTGCCACTTTTTGAACCGCATGGGGGCGCAAATTAGCGGCATTGGCAGCAGCCGCCTGACGGTGCAGGGTGTTGACCGCCTGGGTGGGGCCGAGTTCCGCATTGGCTCGGATTTTATGGAGGTGGGCAGTTTTATTGGGGCCACGGCCGTGACGCGCGGTGAAGTACGTATCCAAAACGCCGAACCACAAAACCTGGGCATGATCCGCCTGGTGTATGAAAAACTGGGCGTCCACTGGATTGACGACGGCAATGACATCATCATCCCCGCCGACCAGTCATTGGAAATTGAACATGCCCTCGGTGGCCGTATTCCCGAAATTAAACCTATGCCCTGGCCTGGCTTCCCGCCAGACCTGATGAGTATTGCTCTGGTGGTGGCGACGCAGGCCAACGGCTCTATTTTGCTGCATGACTGGATGTATGAAAGTCGCTTCTTTTTTGTGGATCATCTGGCCTTTATGGGGGCGCGCATTGTGTTGTGTGACCCGCACCGGGTCTTGGTGCAGGGTGGCAACGGGATGCAGGCCAACCCGCAGGGTGTGCCTAGCCCGGACATCCGCGCCGGTATGGCCATGATCATGGCTGGCCTGTGCGCCAAGGGGGAAACCACCATCCACAACATCCAGCAAATTGATCGGGGGTATGAGCGGGTAGACGAAAAACTGCGCGCCCTGGGCGCTAAAATCCAACGCACGGAGTAAGGCAGCGTGATGCGTGATGCGCGACCGGAGAGTCTTCACGCATCACGCATCAATTACACGTTGTCGCAGCAGCGGCTCGTTAATGGCCTCTGCTTCCAGTTTGCTTGCGCCCAGAAACGTGACAAATCGGGCAAACCCACTTGCTAAAGCCTCGGCAAATGCTTCTTCTTTGCCCAGGGCTTCATCCTCCAGCCAAAAGCCCAGAATGATAAACGTATTGGTCGTGCGGTCGAGTTTGCTGTCAAACCGCGCCACCAGCCGGTCACCCCACAAAACCGGCAGTGTGTAATAGCCGAACTTGCGCTTGTCCGCCGGTTTATACACTTCCCATACATAGTCAAAGCCAAACAAAACTTTGGCCCGCCCACGCGCGCTGACGGGATCAAGTGGGGCCAGGAAGACAACCTCTTCCGTCGTGGTTGTGTCCAGCGGCGCCCATGCCTGCGGTACACGCCCGGCGCTCAGCTCATGCAGTATCTCGGCGTCGCTGCCCAGCGTGCAGTGTACGGCTTTCCACCCTTCCACCTTCACCTCGATCAGATCACCGTCAGCTAACATCCCCTCAAGCATCTTCTTTGCCGCGCGATCCGGCTCGCCACGCCCCCATGCTTCACTCGTACGTTTGATTCGCGACAGTCCGCTGCAGCTGACTTCCTTTTTGATCAGAAAGCGATCAGTCTCAGCCTCGCTGCTCTCATAAATCAGGTGTGCGGGGGCGACCTTTTCTGTGAGCGCATACACACGCTCGAAGTTTTCACGGTGGTGGGTCATCACTTCGCCGGTGCGCCACAGATAGTACAAAGCCAACGAGCTGTCTTTACGGCCGCGATAACTTTGGGTACGCTGCCGTGTCTCCATCTTGAAGTCACGGTTGCTGACGACATCACGTTCCTGCAAAATGGTGCGCATCTCGGCGATGGCTTCGGCATGGTCGTGGGCCATCTGGCGAATGCGGGCGTCGCCATAGTTCCCATCCCGCTCGCGGTGCATGACCACGCGCCAGTGTGGCAGTTCGTCCATGGGTCGGACGGCCAGCCAGCCACCCCAATCAAAGAATTGGCGCTGCTGGTAGGTCACTTCTTCCCACAGGCCAGGGGTGTAGTCGAGGACACGGCCGTATAACTTGATGTCCTGGCTGCGGGCGATGATTTGCAGGGGATCGAGTTGCAGGTATTCGATGGCGCGCATGGCCTGCGCCGTGCCCACCACGCCGCGCCAGCGCCGCCCCGGCCACAAACCTTGTTTGCCCAGAACGAAACGCCGGGCTGTTTCGATATTGATGTTTAGCATAATGACCTATAGGTGAGATGTGTGGCCGGAAACGGTTTTGTTCCTGGCCTGTGTTACCCAATCAAAACCGGTTACACCGTGCTGCGTGAGCATGAAACTCAAGTGCGCGGCGTGTTCCTGAACATGGCGCATACAGTAGAGCTGCATCTCCACAAAGCTGGCTTCGATCCATTCAAACGTACAGATCTGGTTCGCTCTCTCCGCTGTCAACCCCTCGATTGTGGATTGGCACTTGCGGCGACAGTGATCGAGATAGGTTTGAATCTGCTCTTTTGTGTAGGGTTTTTCCGGGAGCCTGCCTCGTATGAATGGGGCGGGCAGCACAAAGCCTTCTGAGGAGCCGGTCAGGTAGAGGTCAATCCAGAACAGGGTATGGTAAGCGACAAACCAGAATTGCCCGTACTCTGCGCTATCCAGGTCATCCCATAACACGGCCGTCCAGAGATGGTCGGGGCATAACTCTATCACGTCGTCAAGCGTATCTATGGCCGCCCCAAACTGTTGCCAGATGATCGTTTTCCAATCTATATCCATTCTATGCCTCCTTCATGTCTAAATATCCGGTCCTTGCAGGCCGTTCATGCCGAGTATCAGCGAGATCTCGCCGCCGTGATGCAGGTCATGTTCCAGCACATGATAGATCACCCAACTGCGCGACACATCATACGTCTGGCCGTCCCACTCATCGGGGAAGGTCATGGCACACTCTTCGGGAGTCCAGCGCTGCAAGCGGGTTTCGATGAAGGCCCATGTCTCATCGAGGCCACGTGCCAGTTCCGCCGCACTGCGTGACGGCGAGTCACGCTGTCCCCACATCATGTATGCGTCCATCACTTCGTCGTTGTCCTGTAGGGTGCCGCTGAACCACCCGGCCCTTACACTGATGATGTGCTGCACAATCTGCCCCAGCGGCCACATACGCGCGGCAGGTTGCAGCTTTAGCTGCTCCTCTGTCAGCGGCGTGATGGCGGTACGCAGTTTGGCGTTATACTGCCGCCAGTTCTCGTAAATCACGTCTAGTGTTGTTTGATGTTCTTGCATGGCACTCTCCTTATAAACCAATATCTTGATAATAGCCCCAAATCAGGACAGATTCCCTTGCTGATACTCTTCCTGTAACCCATTAAGAAGTTTAGATTTGTTCATCGAAGTGGTAGTTGTAGAAATGGCGAAAGGCGTTTACATTCATGGGGTAACTCCTTTTGTAGGCGAGCAAGAGGATTTTAGCACAAGTGTTCGAGTAAAGTCAAAGTTTATGTGACCTAAAAGTGTAACATGGCGGTGAGGAAACAAGCTAAAACAGCGCAGCGTGAGAGAGGATTTTCTAGTAAGGAAACCTGGCAATGCTGGCGCTTGGGTCAGGAAGGTTTGCCTAAAAAATGAGTCGGTCAATACAGTCTATCGGCGTGTCGAGGTTTTTTAAGCGCATTGGTTATTTCGTACGCCTGGGACGGCCGTTGCACCTGGCCGGCGGTTTCGTATTCAGTGGGTTGGGTATCGCGGTGGCCCTGTTTCTGGGCGTGTCCATCAATTGGACGGTTGCGATCTGGTGTCAGCTTGCTATCACAGCCACCCAGTTAATGACCCACTACAGCAATGACTATTTCGACCAGGACGCCGATGCCGCCGCCCTCACACCTACTCGTTGGGCCAGTGGCAGCCGCATCTTGCCCGAAGGGCTGCTGCCACCACACGTCGCCTTAATAGCGGCCCTGGTTTGTGGCGGACTGGCTTTGGCGGCAACGGCCGTTCTGGTCACCATTGTACAATCCCCATTCTGGACACTTTGTCTGCTGCTGCTGTCCATCTTTGTGGCCTGGGCTTACAGTTCGCCGCCGCTCTGGCTGAACCGGCGTGGACTGGGCGAGGTCTGTGCCGCCCTGTTGGTACCGGGATTGACAACGCTGCTAAGTTTTCAGGTGCAAAGGGGGGAGATGGCGCTGCTGCCCCTGCTGGCTGTTGTGCCTCTGTGTTTTTTCCAGTTTGCCATGCTGCTCAGCGTCAACTTCCCGGATGCGGCCGGTGATGTGCTGGTGAACAAACGCACCCTGGTCGTGATTTACGGCCCGAAACGAACCGCGACCTGGTTTCTGGCCGCGTTGGTGTGTCCTTACTTGCTGCTGCCGCTGCTTATCTGGCTGGGCTTGCCGGTGGGGGTAGCCTTCGCCATTCTGCTGACCTTGCCTATCTCTGCCGGACAAGTCCGGCGCATTCGTCGCGGTGAGGCCACGGATCCGGCTCGATGGGAAGCATTGGCTTTTTGGAGCATGGCGTTACTGATCACCACGGCCGTGTTGGAAACGGCCGTATTTCTGGTTTTGCGCGGGACCTAAGTAAGCGACCATGCAGTCTTTACGCGACGGGTTCGGCGATGAATATGGGGATGAGGCGATCGGTTTTGTTCTGATACTCCTGATAAGGGGGAAATGCTTCTACCGCGATAGCCCAGAGTCGTTCTCTCTCCACTGAATCTACTACTTCGCGAACGCGCATGGTAAAGAGTTCGGTCTTGTCGCGGATTTCAACATGCGGGTCCGCCTGCAAATTGTGATACCAATGCGGATGCGTGGGTGCGCCACCCTGGGATGCTACCAGGATATAGCTGTTTCCGTCCGCCACTCTCATTAACGGGGTCTTACGGATCGCCCCTGTTTTCCACCCTCTATTTGTGACAATGATGACGGGCAGCCCCGTGTCCCTTAAGGTCAAACCGGCTGTACCGCCGCTACCTTCATAGAGTTCAACTTGTTCTGCCACCCACTGTCGTGGACTAGGTACATATTCGCTCACAATGACCTCCAATGTTCTGCTTCCGGTATGCCAACTCATGGGCACAAACCTGTCAAAGATTCCAACAAATAACATCTTGAGTATGCCATATCCCCCTTTCCTGTCAATAACATGATCAAATTCCATTGCTGGCGCTTGAGGGCTGGAAGGTAAACAAGGAGGTATTCTGTTTCCGGGGTCACGGCCGTTGCCCCAACCCCCTTTTCTCTATCTCAACCACTTCCCTAACACGAGCTTCAGCGGGTGGCGAGCCAGTCAAAGACCTTAAGAACAAATCAAACGAGCCTCGCTCTGGCCGTTCCGCTGAAAGCCTTGTTAGGCGATAGCCATCTCTTGGCACGCTGGTGGCTCATTGATTCTTGTCTGGCTGTCCATGGCCCTTACCGGCAAGGCCATTAGTCAACTCGACTTCTCACAGCCCACGCCCGCGCCTTGAGCGTTATCAAACCATCTTCCGCGACAGTAAGTTCTTGTCGCAGCTTTTCTCGTAAGTGTTCCCTAGAGCTAGGATCGAGACTAGAGCAGTAACCTGGCGCAGGACCCGCTCCGAGGGTAAAGGGTTGCCAAAAGTCATCGAAGTCGCGGAAGATTGTGTCCACCTCGATCTGTGTGACTTCAATACTTTGTAGCCTGGCGTTCTGGGCCATTTCAGTCAGACCTTCGCGCGTACAAAATGGAAACCGTTTGTTCTCTGCCAGATCCGCAGCGCCGGGATCGAGGGCAATCGCAGCCTGCCAAAACTTCCGCATGAACTCGACGCCACCTCCTGGATAGTCCCACACGTAGAAGGCGATGATTCCACCCGGACGACAGACCCTGCGCATCTCCAATAGGGCTTTGTGACGGTCAGGGATAAAATTCAAAACCAACGCCGATACCACAACGTCGTAACTCGAAGCTGCAAATGGAAGATCTTGCGCATCTCCAACACGAAAATTAATACGAGGGCCTTCTACCTTCTGCATGGCGAGATGGATAAACCCTTCGGACGGGTCAAGGCCAACTTGACTCCCAGGTTTGCCACGAGCGAGTATCTCTGCCGACAAGGCGCCTGTGCCACAGCCCACTTCTAGCCAGTCGCACCCAGCCTTAACCCCCAGCCATTCGAGGAATCGGGGTGCCAGTTGACGACTCCAGCGGCCCATATACCTGTCGTAGCTTTCCCCGGTATTCCATGCATCATGTCGGGAATTTGCGCTCATGGTCCCTAGTCTCCGTTGATCCATCAAGTACTCACCGCCCAACTATACTGCACGAATGCGGAATAAACCCCCGCCAATGGTCAACTACCACTCAGATGCAGTATAGAGCCAGGCCAGTCATTCAGCAAACCATCTTGAGGCGGGCAGGGCGGATTCGTAGGCGGTGATGAGGCGATCCATGAGGTGGTCGAGTTCGGTGTTGACGACCTGCCGTGACGGGTCGGCGTCGTACCAGGCCATGATTTCGCGCACACCCTGGGCAAAGGGGATGGCGGCGGCAAAGTCGGGCACGAGGCGCTTGATTTTGCTGTTGTCGAAGATCATGCTGTGCGTTTTGTCGCCGAGCAGACTGTCGCCCCAATTGCTGTTGAAACGGGCGATGTAGTCAGAGGGGATGTGTACCAGTTGGGCTTCAACCCCGGCAGCCTGGGCTACCAGTTCCACAATCTGGTTCCAGGTGAGCAGTTCATCCGAGGTGATGTGGAAGGTTTCGCCGATGGCGTGATTGTTGCCCAGCAGCCCCACAAAGCCTTTGGCAAAGTCGCGGTGGTGGGTCATTGTCCACAGCGACGTGCCATCGCCATGCACGATCACTTTTTTGCCCTGGCGCATCCGGTGAACATTCGTATAGCCGCCGTGCATGGGTAGTAAGGTCTGGTCATAGGTGTGCGACGGCCGTACCACCGTCATCGGAAAACCATCCTCCCGGTACGCCCGCAGCAGCCGCTCTTCGCAGGCGATCTTGTTGCGGGAGTAAGCCCAGTAGGGGTTGTGCAGCGGTGTGCTTTCGGTGACGGGCAGGTTAACCGGCGGCGTCTGGTAAGCGGAGGCGGAGCTGATGAAGATGTATTGGCGGGCACGACCGTGAAACAGGCTCAGGTCGGTCTCGATATGCTCCGGCGTAAAGGCGATCCACTCCACCACTGCGTCAAACTGGTGGTCGCCCAATGCCTGTAAGGCGGAGGCCCGGTCCCGTATATCACCATGTAAAACCATTGCGCCGGGGGGCGACGGCCGTGCGCTCTGCCCCCGGTTTAACAAATACAACTCCATGCCCCGTTCCACCGCCAGCGGCGCACACGCTGAACTGATAATCCCTGTCCCACCGATAAACAAAACTTTCATGGTCTACTCCTTTAAGAACAATCCACAGATTACGCAGATTTTATCTATGAAATCTGCGTAATCTGTGGACAAATTCCTTCATTATAAAATTCCCAATGTCTGGGCCACCTTTGTGGTGAATGTATCTACTGTTTCGTTGTCGCTCCGCCAGCACACCGAGATGTTGTTTTCCTGACATTCGCGCCGGATGGTGTGGGTGATACGGCCGTCAAATTCCAAAAATTTACGCCATGCTTCATCTGGATTGGGCAGTTGATAGATAAAATCCTTCATCGCCCGGCGTTCGTCGGTCGCCTGCCAGATGTCGGCGCTTGTTTGTTCTGGTATGGCCAGGCCAACAATCTGCTGTGGGGCGATGACCTGAGCAATGAGAGCGGGGTTACAGATACCGCCATCAATTAAGAGGCTGGTATTGGGGTCGGCAGCGATCAAATCTTCGGCTAACAAGTCCAGATATTCAGGCAGCGCTGCCTGATTGAACGCATGGAACTCTTCCCAGGACAGCGCCAGCAGCCAGGCCAGGCCATTGGGCGATGTGGCCCAGGCGGTGTTGACGGGGTGGCGTTCGGGTGTGAAACGGCCGTGATAAGCACCGTAGATATGGGCATCCATGTCATAGACGGGCATGGCAAATCGGGCGGAAAGTGCCTGGCAAATGGTCGTCTTGCCCGAACCGGCGCCGCCAACTAGCCAAAACAGCCGCTTAAACCGGGATAAAACGGCGCGAGATTGGGTTAACAAATCATGGTTGACAGTGAATTGCATTTGAAAATACCCTTTTACAACGCCCCCGCAATGCTGGCCATAAATGTGACACCGCAGAAAACGGCGAAGATAAGAAACGTGGGAAATAACAGAATGGCCCAGGCGCGCCAGAATGACACTTTATGGGCTGCGCCAATGCATTCCACCTGCACATAGAAGAGCCACAATCCAATGAACGCCGCCAAACACAGAACCGGAAAAATTAGGGCCGAAAGCGCGTCCGCTGCTTGCCCTGATGGGACGCTATCAAAAGCAACCAAATCCCGCGCCAGCAGAAAAGCCGTTACCCCCTGAACCGGGTATATATACAGGCGGGGCACATAGCTCCATAGGAAGGCGGCGCGCACGTCTCCGGTTGTGCCCACGCCGCCTAAAACAAAACCCGACATGCTGAATATGAAACCGGCAACGTAAAAGTACACAAGGCCATAAATGGGGCCAAGAAGCAAAGACGCCAGTATTAACCATGAAACCGGTATGATGCTCAATGGGGCAATACCAACAGAACCGGTGAGCATACCGAATATGCCGATGATGACCGATAAAAAGAGCAGATACCGGTTGGGCGCAACTTCCAACATGGTCTCGACAGTGAGGCGGGGGGCGAACAAGATGGTGAAAAATGGGGTGGAAAGAAAAGCCCGCCGGCCAACGCCCCCTACGTCAGTCACTTTTGATTTTTTTGGGGGTGGGGGTGGCTCCGGTTTATATTTGTCATAGCTCCATGTTTCCGCTGGCTGTGGTACGGGTTGTTCCTGCCTGGAGCCAAAATAGGAGATTTCTGGGAAAGCCAACTCTTCTTCCGCTACGACCGGATCAAGCAACCCCAGTTTTTCGCGCAACTGCCGTACCCCTTTTTGGGCGACCTGGTTGTCGGGGTTGTGTTCAAGGGCGGTTTCCAGACATTCCAGGCGCAATTCATCGGTGTCTACAACGGCCGTCATCCACACCCATGCCTTGTCGTTTCCCGGCTCCGTTTGTAAAAACTGGATCAGCATCTCTTTGCCTTTTGTTTTATCGCCGCTTTTGATGGTGGCAACCGCCTGGGCCAATGTGACTGTCATGCTGGTCAATCTCTCCTGGTTCTATATGATCTTATCTGGCTGAATGGTCAAAACCTGCTCGCACCCCACGCCGTCGGAAAAAGTATAAATAGAGAAGCGTTACCGGGCAACCGGGACGGGTGATTGGCTCACCTGGTGAGCGTGCGGTAGCAGCCAGCGGAAGTTTGTTAACTCGCTCCTGGCCAGTGGCGGGTATCCAGAAGTGGACTAACATTGATCGGCCACGACAATATATCGTTCATCCGCAACTTCACGACCCCGAAGTTCCGCCTGACCACTCAGATTTTTGACCGTAACCGTAACGAATGTGGACGGAAGAGCATCAACTATTTGTTGAGGCCGTAAGCCGCCTCCTGTATCCCAATATCCTTCAATCAGTAAGAGGCGTCCCCCCGAAACCAGCATTTCTGACCACCGTTGAAGCGCCAAAGCCGGTTCAGGCCACGCCCACAGCAGATGTCTACATACGATTACATCAAACTGTTGTGGTGAAAGATCAGGATTAAAGGCATCCATGACGCTAAATGGAATAGAATACCCGGCAGCTTTCAGTTTTGCTCTGGCGCGGGCAATCATTGCTTTAGATAGATCGATTCCTGTTACCTCATAGTGAAGCCCTGCCAGGAGGAGAGTGAGCGAACCTGTCCCACAGCCTATATCCAGGACTGATGCAGGAGGAGAGGGAAGCGAATTGGCAAGGAGATTAATCCATGCCTGGCGCACAATTGGATCACGTAAGCCATGATCCGGTTCCTCATCAAATGAATCTGCTTCTTTGTCCCAAAATTGTTGTGCTTCTTGTAGCCTTTGTTCAGTGTCCATCTGATTAACTTCGCTGTGTGGATTGAACCTATCAAAAGCGCCGGTTGGTTTACGGCCGTGAGAGGATGGGTGGAGGTGAGCTTTATGAAGCGAAAAATGAAGCGTGCAAAAACCGCATACCGGCCATTATTTGCTTGACCCGCCGATGACAGTGCTGAATCCAGAAAATATCCCCTTGATTGATGACCCTGGTTACGGTCATAAGCACTACTTTTGCCGCTTTGAGGTTTTGCCAGTGATTTTCACCTTGAAACGAGATCCTTTATTTCCGCATTGGGGAAAAATGCGGTATCTGCTTGTGGCCATTCCAGGTCAGTACGAGCTTCGCGTAAAAAGCTGAGGGCTTCCTCTAAACTTGAAACGTTCTTAAGCCGGGTTTCCCCCTCTTTTTCGGTTGGCAGATGGGTTACATCCAGGGCCAGGCTCTCCGGTTTGACCACCACAACCCACCGTAATAATGGATGGTTCATGTACGGCACCATCTGTCTCATTTGCTGGAGGCTAACCGGGGAGGACATGTTAATAACACGATTGTCTATGATGATATGAAACTCATTCTCAACGTGGCTCAGAAGTTCTTGTCCAGTGTTAATAACGCCGGTTATATCCTCGAAGGTTACATCGGGGTAGAAGTGGGTCAGGGCGGCAATCTGGTTGGGAATAAACCAATTCAATTTATAGTTTGGTAGACGCATCTCTTTTCCTCTTGGATTCAATATTCATTGCCTTTCTATAGCCGCAAGTTTATCGCAGCCTGCCTGCTTCTTGCCAGTGTCGCCGGTTGCGACACGGCCGTCAAATCACCACTCACTCATGTAAATGCCAACAACGCCTGCCGGAACCCCTCATCCGTCATGCTCACCAAACGGCCGCCGGTAAAAAAGTGATCATCTGCGACAGCCTTGAACGCAAATGCAGGCAAAACAAAATCGCCCAACTCTGATTCTGTGTAATCTGTGTAATCTGTGGCTCGGATTATCTGCTCAGGAAAGATGGGATAGTTTCAGCAGTTCCTGGCTGATGGCGGCGAGGGTGAATTGACCGGCTTGCCGTTTGGTGTGGGCGACAGTTTCGGCGGGCAGGGCGGCTTCTAGTTCGGCCAGCAGGCGTGCGGCTTTTTCGCGGGTGCGGCGCGGCAAGGGGGGGACAAAACGGGGGTGGTTGGTCACGGCCGTGATAAACCGCAGCGCCTCTTCCTTTTGCCCCAATTTCAGCAAAAGCTGGCACCAATCCACCATGGTAGACATCTGGCTGCTGACAGTCCAGGGATTTTGGGGTAGCGACAACGCCTGGCCGTAACAGAGCGCCGCGCCGCTGTCATTGTGGCAGGCAAAGGCCACCCGCCCCAGGTCGTTATACAAATCCATCATGCCATAGACGTGGTTATTAGCCCGGTGCATTTTCAGGCTTTCTTCAAACCGGGCCGTGGCCGTCTCATAATCGCCCAACGCCAGGGCAATCAGGCCAAAGTTACGCAGCGCCCAGGCCACGCCGTTGCTGTTTTCCGTAGCCTCAAAGCAGGGGATGGCCGCTTCAAAATGTTTTTTGGCCTCGCCATATTCCCCCAGGGCCAGGGCAAAGTTGCCCAGGCTGTCCAGCGCCTCTGCTTTCTGGCGCGGGTTATGCAGTTGGGGCAGCAGTGCCAGGCTCATTTTGTAATAGCGGCGGGCTTCCTCCGGCGTGGGGTATGCTTCCAGCAAAAAGACACCCAAGTCAGTCATCGTCTTAATCATCGCCTCCCGGTCGCCGCTTTGCTGCTCCAACGTCAGCCGTTGTTTCAAAATAGCCTCAACTTCATCCAGTTCACCCAACGCCCAGCAGATGGTGGCATAGTCTTGCAGCGCCCCGGCGAGGTAATAGGTGGAGGCGATGTCCTGGTAAATGGTGATGCCTTTTTGGATGTGGATTTTGGCGTCCAGGTAACGGCCGTGCCGCGCTGCCGCCGCACTCATCAACCCATAGGTCATTGCCAGCCCCACTACATTGCCCAGCCGTTCGTGGATAGCCACACAGTCAGCCACCAGCGGCTCCAATTCATCCGAATCGGCCGCGTAATTCACCACATTATGAATGATCAACGCCTGGTAAATTTCGTCGCCAATCTCCTGAGCCAGAGCAATGCCTTCCTGGTACAGGCGGCGGCGTTCGTCATAGTCAAAAGTGGTGTTGGCCTGAATGTTGAGCACCCGCAGCAGCGCCCAATGCTCTTGCATAGCGCGGCACATGTCGGCTGCTTCGGCCAGTTGTTGCTTCACTACCTGCCAGTTCCCGGTGCGAATGTGGTGAACCGAACCATAAGCCAGCGCCAACGCCAGATCGCGCCGCACCAGATGGCCCACATTCGTCTCCATGAGCGGACGCAGCCGGGCCACGGCCGTGTCAAAGGCCGACTGGCTGGCTTCGTTCTGGCTGGCCCGCCATTGGAAGATGGCCTGGCGGGTGAGCAGGTGAGCCAGTAGCACCTGGGTTTCCGGTGTTTCTGGCAGGGCGGCTACGGCCGTGGCCGCCTGCACAAACAGGTCAATCCCCTCATGCACCCGCCCGCGATTGTCGAAATAGATAAACAAACTATGGGCGGCGACCTGCAAATTTTCCAGTCCCTCGGGTAAATGGCTCACCGACCAGCCCCAGGCGGCACGGCCGTTTTCCAGGTCCGCGCCAATCACATCCAACGCCACCTTCTGGTTGCGCCCCTGCAAATTAGCGGTGTGTTGGCCCAGCAGGTGGCTGTAATAATCGGCGTGGGCGGCAGTGGTGACGGCCGTTTCCGCCGCATCTGCTGCCAGCTTTTCCGCTGCATATTGCCGCAGCAGTTCGTGCAAGGTATAGCGTCGCTGAACCCCACTGCTGGTCGTGTCCGACAGGGGTGTATTTCCGTCGGGGCTTTCTTCGGCCAGGAGCGATTTGTTTACCAACCCCGTCAGGGTCAGCAGCGAAGCGCCAACAACCATCTCCGCCGCCTGCCGTGTAAACCCACCCCGGAACACGGCCAACCGCCGGAATACCTGCCGCTCCACTTCCGTAAGCAACTGCCAGGAGTAATCGAACACCGCCCGCAAACTGCGGTGCCGTTCCGGGATATTGCGCATGTTGGTGGCGAGAAAATCGTAATTCTTCTCAATTTCGCTGATGATCTGCTCTGGCGACAACACGCGCAGCCAGGTGGCGGCCAGTTCAATGCCCAGCGGCATCCCCTCCACCAACTGGCAAATGCGGATGACGTGGGGCAGTTCGGTCGCCAATGAAAAGCCGCTGCGCATCCGGTGGGCGCGGTCGGCAAACAGTTTGATGGCGCTGTACGGTTCAATGTCGGTGTCCAGATTGACCTGGGTGGGGTAGCGCATCCCCTGGATGGGGCGCGTCCACTCTTCCCACAGGTTCAGCGTTTCACGGGATGTAATCAACAGTTGTAAACCGGGCGCTTCCGCCAGCAGGGTGGAGCAAAGATCGGCCCCGGCAATGACGTGTTCAAAGTTGTCCAGCACCAGCAGCATCTCTTTTTCACGCAGGTAGGCCACAAGCTGCCCTATCTGGTCGTCCTGGTTGGGGAAGGTGAAGTTGAGGGCGTCGGCGACGGCCGTGACAATCAACTCCGGGCTGTCAATAGGGGCCAGGGGCACAAACCGGACGCCGTGCCGAAATTCATCCACTACCTGCCGCGCCGCTTCCAACGCCAGGCGGGTCTTGCCCATGCCACCCGGCCCCACCAGTGTCAGCAGACGGCACTCCGGTTCGCAGAGAAGATTGACAATCTCGGCCACTTCCGGAGCGCGGCCAATGAAGGGGGTGGACTGCGCGGGCAAGTTGTGGCGGGGGCCAAGCACGGGGGTAGGGCTGCTGCCCGGCGTGGTTTCAAAGCGGGGGCCGACGGCCAGCGCCAGTTCGTCGCTGCCGGCGATGATGGCTTCTAACTGCGCCCCCACCAGCCGCACGCTGCTCACCCGCCGGCTGCGTTCTTTTTCCAACATGCGGTACACCAGGGAGGCTAAGGATTCGGGCACGTCGGGGCGGAATTGGGCCAGATCAGGCGTGGGGCGGGTGAGGATGGCGGTGATGGTGGCGGCGAGTTGGGCTTCTTCAAACGGCCGTCGCCCGGCCAACATTTCATACAGCACCACACCAAATGACCAGATGTCGGCACGGCCGTCAATGACCACTCCCTGGCACGCCTCCGGGCTGACATAGGCGTAGGTTCCCGTCAGCAGCCCCGTTTCTGTGATGCGATCCAGGTCGCCCATGTGCGCCACGCCAAAATCCGTCAGGCGCGGTGTGCCATCGGCCGCCAACAACACGTTGGCCGGTTTGATGTCCCGGTGAATGATGTGCAAATGATGGGCGCGGGTGAGGGCGTCGGCCAGTTCCAGACCAATTTGCAGCACCCGCTCCAGTGGCAGTTGCCCGGCTTCCCCCAGCAGTTCGCGTAGCGAGCCACCGGGCACATATTCCATGACGATGTAATGTTCGCCGGCTTCTTCGATGGTGTCCAACACGGCCACGATGTTGGGGTGATTCAGGCGGCGCAGCGCCTCACCTTCACGGGCAAACCGCTGCACACTGGTGGCGTCCAGCGTCATCACGTCGGCGCGTAAATGTTTGATGGCGACGGTTTTGCCGGTTTGTTGGTCGGTGGCGCGGTAAACGTCGCCCATGCCGCCCCGACCGATGCGGTCGGCGGTGGGGGCGGCGATCTGGTAGCGTTGGCCGATGAGCTGGTTCATATCTACCTCATTATACGGGTACGGCCGTGTTTTTTTGAGGGGACTTTAGTAGGAGATTTCACCAGGTTTGTAGCAGGCGATTTATCGCCAATTGACGGCACTAAAGTGCCTGCTACAAACCATTTTCGCAGGAGCAGGTGTCAGGGGTGGGGGTTTGGCATATACTCCGGGAATGGTCAATTGTTAATGGGATTATTGCATGGTAGATGTCATTGTTAATCTGGTTCTTGTTTTGTTTTTCATTGTGCTGGCAAATGTGATTGTGCGCCTGGGGGATGAGCGATTACGCCAATTGTTTGACCTGGGTTTGTTGCTCATCGGTATCCCGGTGCTGCTGGTGGGCATCTTTTTTGTGCTGGTGGGGGATGAACAGGTTGCCACGTTGCGCGCCCCCAACGGAGAATTGCTGTTTCCGTTTGTGACGAATGCGGTGGCGCTGGGAGTGGTGTTGCAGGTCACGGCCGTGTGGCAAATTACCGTCAGCTTGCGGTCCACCCGCCTGATTCTGGCCCGTTTCTTGCCGCTCGATCCCGCTTCGGCCGTGCATACGCTGGCGCTGGTGTGTGCGGGCTGGTTGACGGCCGTTTCCTTCATCCAGCTTACACAAAGCAGCGTGGCCGAAATTGTGCAGGCCATTGGCTCGCTGCAACTCGGTAACGTGGTGGCCGAACAACTCTTTTTTGTGGTAGTGGCGGTGATCGGGGTGGGGTTGTTCTTGCGCCGGTCGCCGGGGCAGGTGCTCTCCCGGCTGGGCCTGGAGCGGCTGCCGCTGCATCAGGTGGTGATTGGGCTGGCCTGGATTTTCATTCTGGTGCTGGTGCAGGCGATGGCCGGTCTGTTGTGGCAGATGTTAGACCCGGAGCAGTCAGAACTGGTTGAAACGCTGAATCTGGAAATGCTGGGCGGTTTGGATTCGGTGGGGGCGTGGTTGATCCTGGCGCTGGCGACGGGTATTGGTGAGGAGATTTTGTTCCGCGGCGCGTTGCAGCCGGTATTGGGGTTGGGAGTCACGGCCGTGCTCTTTGCTCTGGTACATGTGCAGTATGGTCTGCTCACGCCGGCTACGTTGGCCCTGCTGATCATCGGCCTGGTCCTGGGCATCCTGCGGCAGCGTTACAGTACCTCGTTGGCGATTTTTGTTCATGCCGGTTACAACTTTGTGTTGGGGATGCTGGCGTTGCTGGCCACGGCCGTGACCTGACCGGTTGTTGCTCCCCCTCAGGCGTTTTGTTATAATGCCGACCGTTCGGGGCATGGCGCAGCTTGGTAGCGCGCTTCAATGGGGTTGAAGAGGTCGTGGGTTCGAATCCCGCTGCCCCGACTGGGTAAAAAAAGAGACGCCGCGTGGCATTCTACGTGGCGTTTTTCTTTAGGGGGATCATCATGGCGCAAAGGACGCCAGGAAATAGGGAATGAGGACAAACGGCGATAACAAACTTCACAAAGTGCAGATGGTTTTGACCCTGCTTTTGCTCATTCTGGGGGCATTGCTTATTGTGTTGTCATTAGGCGCGGATGCATTGGGGATAGACCTGACGCCTGGTTTTGGCATTGCGCAGATGTTCCAACTGCTGGTGGGGCTGACCTGTCTGACGTTAGCCATATTTTTATATGCTCGTTCCCTGCGGCCGACTGGCGCGCCGCGTTCGCTACAGGCAGACATTGGGGTACGGCTGGCGGCGACGGGGCTGGTTTTTGCCTATGTGGTGGGGCTGGCTGACTTAATCGGTATTGGCACGCATGTGAATCCCCGCTTTGAACGGCCGTTTGTGGGGCCATTTCAGTTTGGTGGTTTGCTGCTGGCGATAGGGATGATCGTCGTGGGTGTAGTTTTGTATCATACCAGCCGCGGCGCGGGCCGGGAGAAATCTTCAATGGAGTTTCTGGTCAACGGAAATGGGGAGCGTCATTAACGGTAAGGATCGAAAACGGAATAATTTACGGAACCAGGTAATGGGTACCCGTTCGTTTTCGATTTGTCTTCGTAAGTTATTTGATTTGCATTCCTAAGGAGCTTGTTATGCCATTTCAGTTTACGTCATTAGAGATTCCGGATGTGATCCTTATCGAAACCAGGCGGTATGGAGATGATCGCGGTTTTTTTATGGAGACTTTCCGGCAGGCCGAATTTGCGGCCAATGGCATTCCCGGTCCTTTTGTGCAGGACAACTGTTCTCACTCCGCACAGGGGGTAGTGCGTGGTTTGCATTACCAGATTCCGCCTTTTGCGCAAGGCAAGTTGTTGGTAGCTGTGCAGGGTGAGATTTTTGATGTAGCGGTGGATATCCGGCAGGGTTCGCCTACTTATGGGCAGTGGGCGGGGGCGGTACTGTCGGCGCGTAACGGCCGTATGCTTTACATTCCCTCCGGTTTTGCGCATGGCTTTTGTGTTATCAGCGACACGGCCACGCTGACTTACAAAGTGACCGAGGTTTATGTGCCGGAATATGAACAGGGTATCATGTGGAATGACCCCACCATCGGTATCAATTGGCCGGTATTTGACCCCATTCTTTCGGTGAGGGACAAACAGTTGCCCTCTCTGGCCGAAGCAGTTAACCCCTTTGTCTGGCTGGCAGCAACCTAAACCGTTAACTCCTGGTATCTTCCTCCCTTCTACTCCTCTACTTTTGCCAGAATGCCCCTGGCTACGTTTGGCCCAATGACTTTGGTAACGCCGTCTATTTCGATGGTAATTGGCCCTTCAAAAGGGGCCACGGCTACCAGGCGAATTTGCGCGCCGGGGATCAGGCCCAATTCCGCCAGGTACCGGAGGAGTTCGGCGTTGCTGTCATCGAGAATGCGGGTGATGGTGGCCTGAGCGCCGGTAGGGATGTAGGTCAACGGCCGTGCATCCACCCATGTCATCGCCCCCTCTTTGTTGGGAATGGGGTCACCGTGTGGGTCAAATTTGGGATGGTTTAAGGCGGCAGCAATGCGTTCCTCCAGCTTTTCGCTGATGAAATGCTCCAAAATATCCGCCTGTTCATGAACCTCATCCCAGGTGAAGCCTAACGCCTCAATCAGATAAAGCTCAATCAGCCGGTGATGGCGAATGACTTCTAGGGCCACTTTCTCACCGGCATCGGTGAGCGTGACGCCATAATGCTTTTCATAGTTGACCAGCTTAAATTTAGCCAGCCGTTGAATCATGCTGGTGGCCGAGGCCGGTTTGACGCCGCGTGCCTCGGCAATGCGCGAAGTAGAGACCGGCGATTCTTCCTGCGCCAGCGTATAGATGGTTTTCAGGTAATCCTCGACTGCCTGGTGATTGAGATTATGACGTTGTAAGGAAGTGCCTTCCGGCAAGGATTCAATTTCGGGCATGATACGCTAGATTATAGATAGACCTGTCAGGTTTTCCAAACCTGACAGGCCTACTATAATCCACATCCATGCAGCAAACAAAACAAACTATCTGGCGGTTGGTGCTGGCGCTGGCCGTGGTGGGACTGGTTGTGTCATTGTTGCCGGCGGCCACATCGCTTTATGACCTGACCGGTGAGGAAACATGGGCCGGGCAACTGCGGGGGGCGCTGCATTGGCTGAACACGGCCGTGCGCCCCCAACCACAGCTTGCCTCAGAAACCCCCATGCAAAATGCTGAGGTTTCCCCTCTGGGCGTCAACACCTTTTTGCAGATCGAAGCAGAAGAGACCAAACGCGCCCGCAGCCTGGAACTGGCACAGCAGGCCGGGTTCACCTTTATGCGCCAGGAGTTCACCTGGGAAGATATTGAGATTCATGCCAAAGGGGATTTTGTGGACCGGCGCAATGATCCCAATGGCGTAGACGCCTGGTTAAAATATGACCACATCGTGCAACTGGCGGAAGAATACGACATTGAAATGATTGCCCGGCTGAGTAACCCCCCGGCCTGGTCACGGGCGCTGCCGGAAGAACAAACCGGTTCCCTGGCCCCCCCGGACGATTACCAGGATTTTGTGGATTTTGTCACGGCCGTGGCCAGCCGCTACCAGGGACGCATCCACTACTACCAGATATGGAACGAACCCAACGGCAATGGCGAATGGGGCCACCACCAGCCGGTCAACCCGGAGCAGTACACCGACTTGCTGTGCCGCGCTTATGAGGCCGTGAAGGCTGTGGACCCCACGGCCGTTATTCTGGCCGGCGCGCTCACGCCAACGGTTGAACTCAGCCCGGCCAATGTAAACGACCTGGTATTTTTGCAGCGCATGTACAATGCCGGCGCCGCTGCCTGTTTTGACGTGATGTCTGCGCAGGGTTACGGTCTGTGGTCGGGGGCCACCGACCAGCGGCTGCGGCCAACCGTCATCAACTTCCCGCACCATTTGCTCATCCGCGACCTGATGGTGCGCAATGGCGATGCCGCCAAACCGATCTGGATTAGCGAGATGGGCTGGAATGTGGCCCCAGAAGGGATGGAGGCCCACTTTGGCCGGGTGACGGAAGCGCAGCAGGCGCGGTATGCCGTTGAAGCCTATGACCGCATCCAGGCCGAGTGGCCCTGGGTGGGGGTGAGCGCCTATTGGTTTTTGAAACGGCCGTCGGATAGCGAACGAAACGACGCCTGGTATTACTTCCGCCTGCTGGAGCCAGATTTCACCCCCCTGCCGGTTTATAACGCCCTGGTTGACCGTGCGGCCCAAAACAAACCTGTCGTGCCGCTCCCCCACTGGGTATACGCCTGGGCACAAATCCGCCCGGCGCTCTTTGCCCTCAGCGCCGCCATCCTCTTTTTCGCCCTGCTGCGCTGGTTGATGGGGGAAGAGGTAATTGCGTAATTGGATAATTGAGCAATTACCCAATTCCCCCATTACCCAATAAAATACCCCCATGACTGATTGGCAAAATGTGATGGGGCATGAGTGGGCGGTGCAAATGCTGCGCGAGAGTCTGGCACACGGCCGTAACGGGCACGCCTACCTCATTACCGGCCCCGACCAGATTGGCAAAACCACGCTGGCCCGCGCCTTTGCCCAGGCGCTCAACTGTACCGGCGAGGCGGATGGTTCCTGTGGCCCCGGCCATCTGTGCCGCGCCTGCACCCTCATCGGCAACGGCCGTCATCCCGATGTGCGCCTGGTAGAGCCGGAAGTGAGCGGGCGGGGCAAATTGACTCTGAAAATTGAAACCATCCGCCAGTTGCAGCAAGAGTTGAACCTGTCGGCGTATGAAGCCCGTTACAAAGTGGCTATCCTCAAGCGGTTTGACGCCGCCACCATTGGCGCGTCCAACGCTTTCCTCAAAACATTGGAAGAGCCACCCCCCCGCGTGGTGCTGATTCTCACGGCCACAGACGCCGATACCCTGCTGCCGACCATCTCCTCGCGCTGCCGCACGTTGAATCTACGGCCGTTACCCACCGAACGCATCGAACAAAGCCTGACCACGCGCTGGCGGGTGGACGACAACCAGGCCGAACTGCTGGCTCATCTGGCCGACGGCCGTCTCGGTTGGGCGGTGCGGGCGGCGCAAGAGCCGGCCATTTTGCAGGAGCGGGCGGCCCATCTGGCACAGTTACAAGAAGCGTTAGCGGGCAATCGCGTGCGCCGTTTTCAATTGGCGGACAAACTGGCAAACAAACCGGAAGCCGCCCCCGCTGTGTTGCAAACATGGGTTAGCTGGTGGCGGGATGTGAATTTGCTGGCCCAAAGTAGGGGAGCGGGCACGGCCGCTCTGACCAACATTGACCAGCTTGAAACGATCCACCAGACCGCCAACCAGGTGCCAGACACGGCCGTCCTCGCCAGCCTCAAACAAACCACCTTAGCCCTGTGGCAACTGGAGCATAATGCCAACGGCCGTCTCGTCTTGGAAAATCTGTTCCTCACCTACCCTTACTTATAGAGCGACCCATCAAGCATTGGACAATCAGGGGACAGGCCCACCCAAATTCGTGAAATTCGCCTCATTCGTGGCTGTTTACAAAGCCCAGACCACACCCCCCTATAGCTTTTCCAGTAATTGTCGCGTGGTCTCAATTTCCGGGGGAATGTTCAGCCGTTCAAATTGGCGGAGGGCCTGGGTGATGGTTTGCACGGCCGTTTCCCGTTCCCCCTTTTCCGCCAACACCTCACCCCACAAGCGCAGCGCATATGCCTCCATAAAACTGTCTAAATTGTTCGCCGCCACTTGTTGCGCCTGCTGCAAATACACTTCAGCATCCGCCAGATTGTGCTGCGCCCGGCGCACCAGCCCCAACGTGTACAACGCATACGGGTAACTGTTTGGCTCCTCCATCGCCAGCGTCTTGTGGGCATACAGTTCCGCCCGCTCCAGATTGCCGGTAGCAAAATAAGATTCCGCCAGATTCGCCGTGGTCACACTGGCATAGTAGGGGATATTGGCCCGCTCAAAAAAGGGCAATGATTTTTCCCCAATGGCAATCATCTGTTCATAGTCACCGGCCTGGAAATGAATACCCGCCAATGAACTGCTGGCTTTCTCCCAACTAAGCCGGTCGCCTATCCGTTCGTAATAATCAAGGGCGGCCTGCAAATGGAGCCGGGCTTCTTCCAACTTCGTCTGGCGCATTAACACATTTGCCAGGTCACGGTTTGTCTGGGCCATACCGGCCTCATAATTGATGCTGCGCGCCAGGGCTAATGCTTTGTGATAAGCCAGATAGGCCTCATCAAAGTTGCCTTGCTGTTCCTGAATCAGCCCTTGCAAATGTTCGGCTATGTACTGCGCCTGCCGCACCTCTTGAATGGCTGCCGGCATTTGCCACTGCTGAATGTAGATGAGCGCCCGCTGCTGGCGGAAGCGCACCATCTGTTCCATCAGGCGCGCCAGCATAGCCAGCCCATCTTCTAACTTTTCCAAAGCGGTCTCTGGCTGCCCCAGGGCGTTCAGGAAACTACCACGCAAAAGTTGAGCTTGCCCGGCCGTTTCACTATCCCGTGCCCATTTCACCATATCCAACACGGCCAGACCTTGCCCCGCATCACCGGTCAATTGGTGCAGTTCCGCCTGAAGCAAAGCCAATGCCTGCGCTTCCGCTTCCGGCAGGCGGCGCGGCGAAAGCTGTTCAAAAATGGCGAGAGCGGCCCCGGCCTGCCCGCGTTTGATCTCTTGCTGGCGAACGGGATACCACACCTGCACGGCCGTTGCCGGTTCACCCCCCTGGGCAAAATGGTAAGCGGCGGCCGTATACTCGCCACGTTCGGCGCGAATAGCAGCGGCGGCCAGGTGCGCCTGTTCGCGGGTGGCGGCGGGCAAATGGGTATGGTCGGCCAGCAGCAAGTCACGAATGATGGGCAGCAGCGCCACCGCCCCCTGGCCATCGCGTTGCAGCAGGTGGCGGGTGGTGAGGCTGTCCAGCACGGCCGTCGCCTCCGCAAAGGCATCTTCCGGGGCCGGGCTGCGGAAAACGGCCAGCCGTTGCACTATGCCCCTCTCAGCCCCGGAAAGCGCCTGCCACAACCGGGCAAAAAGGGTCTGAAAGACGGCCGTGCCCGGCAAACTGTCCAATACGCTGGTGAGCGTGGCCTGTTCATGCTGGCACAGTGCCGCACACAACCACATCATCCGGGCATTGCCCTCGGTGTACGTGTGCAGCCGTTCCGCCTCCTCTGGCCGGTAGACGATGCCGCTTTGGCTGAGCAGCTTTTGTGTTTGCGCCGGTGTTAGCCCGGTCAGCGCCAGGTGGTCATCGGCCAACAGGTTGACCCGCTGGCCAATCAACAGCAGCGGCGTCAGGCCACGCAGGCCATCTATAAAGGAAAGCAACTGCTGTTGGGCTACCGTTACTTTCTCCGGGTTGGCAGCCAGGTGATCACATTCATCCAGACAGAGCAGCGGTTGCGGATTCATCACCAGCAAATCGCCCCGTACCTGTTCCAATGCCAGCGGCAGGCTGCTCAGTTTGCCGCCATCGGCTACCAGTTGCAGCCATAACCCGGAAGCGCCCTGCTGGTGTAAAAAGTAGCCCAACGAAAAGAGCAAACTGCTCAATTGATCATTCAGGGTGGGGCGCAGAGTAAACCAGAAGATGGGCTGAGTTTGCCACTGATTTGTGAGCGCTGCCGCCAGGGCGGTTTTGCCCACACCGCCCATGCCGGTGATGGCGATGGTCTGGTTTGCCTGTAAGCGGGGCAGGCAGCGGGCAATGAGATGGTCACGGCCGATCAGATGACCGCTGATTTGGGGCGGTTGTTCCAGGCGCAGCGTGGGTTGCAGCCGGCGAATGATCGCCTCGCCTAGCGCTTCGCGGGCGGCTTTGAGGTGGTTGAAATAGGGGCCGCGCCCCACGCCCAGGTAATCACGAATGGCCTGTTCACTGTCGGCGGAAGGGTATGCCCGCGAACGGAAAAAGCGGCGCAGGTAGCGTAATTCTAAGAGCAAGAAGTGGTATGGATTGCCTTTGTTTCCCTGTTCCTGGCGGGCGGTCTGTACGGCCGTTTCCAGTTCATCGCGTGTTTGTGGCAGCGGGCCGTCCCACAAACTATCAGCGGCAGCGTGAATGACCTGCTGCATTACCTGGCCCCGGCCAACGGCCGTGTCTGCCCCAGACGCGCCATGCAACGCTGCCCCCAAAAAGTAAGGCGCGGCCAGGGGTGAGTTTTCACCCAGCCATTGCGCGTCGTGAAAATTGTTGAGCGCCAGCCGCAACTGCTCAAAAAACAAACCGGTTGAATCTGTTTGTATGCTCATTGACTGCAAACGCGGACAAAATCCGCAAAAATCAGGACAGTTTTGTCAGCATATTCCTTATAATGTGCGCTGTTCGCTGCATGATACCATGTATTTATTCTGATAAGGAGAGATTTTGTATGAATGGCAAATGGTTTGGTATACGCTTAGTTCTTCTCATCGTAGTTTTAGCAGGCTTGACTTTGGTCTTGGGGGTTCAGGCAGCGGGAGCAACACCAACACGCTGGGCGAGATGGTGGACGGACACCTCTTTCCCCAATAATGGGATGGATACCGATCTGGTGATTCAACTGGGATACACCACGCAAAACGGCCAGAATGTGATTACACAGCAGCAGAGTTTTTATGTGAGCTGCACGGCCGTTGGTAATCCGGTGATTCAAGGCGGCAAAGCGACCTTTAATGGCAGCAGCTACTACTCCTGTGCTTTGCCCAACATTCGGGATTTGGTAGCCTGGATGTCGAATGGCACGCTCCAGATTGGGGATGAATGTGCGGCCAAACGGCCGGCGCTGACCGGCAGTCTGACCATTGATGGTACGCCTAACAATCTGGTGGGTGATAATCCCCTCTTTTACCGGGACGACATTCAATTCAGCCTGCCGCTGAAAGTCTCCAACCAAAACGCGAGATTGGTGACAAGTTTTGATGGAGTGGCGGCAAGCAGTGATAGCTTTGCAATCACGGCGGGAGATCAGACGGTGACGGCCGTGTACGTCAGAACCAACCCCAACACCTTCGCCCCCACCTTTACGGTAGACAGCCTGAGCCTGGTCTCCACGCCACCCACCGTCAACGGCCCGTTTATGCTCTCCAATCTGGCAAGTACCATTTATATCGGCTACTCTCCGGCCACCGGCAAATACTTTGAAGGCACACTTACCTCCCTGTTGGTTGACCCGGTCTGTGTCGGCACTGGGTAACACATCGCTATTGCCTGGCGAATAATTGACAAAGCCGGATGCCCGAAGCGCATCCGGCTTTTTTTGTGCCTCTTTCTCGTAATCCCCCGCTCCCCAATCAGGACAGATTCACCAAATAACAGGACAAGATAACACGGGTGGGTCGTTATGCTACGGCCGTAAACCAATCTTTGACGATGGAGGCATGAAAACGAGTATGAGACAATTAATGATAATTCCAATGGCGTTCCTGCTGCTGATTGGCGGCTGGACGGTGACGCGGGCGATGATCCCCACCGGCATCACCGTAACGGTAAACCAGACATCCGATGTCAGCGATATGAATCCAGGGGATGGCATTTGTGACGTGTCCGTCAATGCTGGCGACCAGTGTACCTGGCGCGCGGCAATTGAAGAACTCAACGCTTTAGGCCCGGATGCCACGCTGCACCACATTGAATTTGATATATCTGGAACCGGCCCTTTCACCTTTACCCCCGCTTCTCCCTTGCCGCCCATTACCGTGCCGGTGGAAATTGACGGGGCCACACAGCCCGGCGCAGCCTGCCCAACGAATGGCACTACCCCGGCCGTCCTGCTCATTGTGCTGGATGGCAGCAATGCGGGCACAGGGGTGACGGTGGATGGCCTGGTATTTGAGGCTGGCAGCGATGGCAGCATTATTCGCGGCCTGGTTATTGGCAACTTTGATAGCGACGGGATACGCATTCTCAGTAATGATAATCGGGTGCGTTGCACCCATATTGGCCTGGGCGCAGATGGTGTGAGCGCCATGGGTAATGGCTCTTATGGGATTGGCGTCGGTGGGGATGATAATGTGGTGGGTGGCCCGCTCCATGCGCAGCGTAATGTTATCTCCACCAACGAGGGTGATGGTGTTCGCACCCTCACAGGCGCGGAAAACAATGTCATTGCCAACAACTTCATTGGCGTGACGGCCGATGGCATGAGTGCCTTAGGCAATAGCAATGGCGTTTATGTGGGCAGTAATAACAATACCATCGGTGGCCCGGCGGCTATTGCCCGCAACGTTATCAGTGGCAATACCGGGTATGGAATTCGGGTAAACAGTGTTGAGAATGCGGTTATTCAAGGGAATCTAATTGGCACGGCGCGGGATGGGGTCACGGCCGTGCCCAATCTATCTACCGGGGTTGAGTTAGTGGGGCCAGCCATCAACAATATGGTGGGGGGTATTGGGGCCGGTGAAGCTAACTTGATCGTTAATAACCTGGGTCATGGGGTGGACGTGCATACCAATGTGGTGGGTATCCCGCTGCAAAATGCCATACGTGGTAATGCTATCTATGACAACATCGGTCTGGGTATTGACCTCGGAAATGACGGTGTGGACGTTAACGATCCTGGTGATGGTGATGGGGATGCTAACGGCCGTCAGAATTACCCCGTCCTCTCCTTGCCACCGGGCAGCCTGATCTTGACAGGGGGGTTGGATAGCCAACCCAATACACAATACACTGTAGATATTTATCGCAGCGACAGTTGTGATCCCTCCGGTTATGGCGAAGGGCAAGAGTATCTGGGCGGCGGTCTGCTCACCACCGATGCTTCTGGTTATGGCGAGGCCATGGCTAACCTGACCGGGTTGGTGTCAGAAGGTGATAGCATCACGGCCGTTGCCACCGACCCCAACGGCAATAGTTCCGAATTTTCCGCCTGCGTCACCGTCATGCCCTCACCCACACCGACACCGACGCCCACCCAAACGGCTACGCCGGGGCCATCACCTACGCCTACAAACACAGCTACACCTGGCCCTTCACCCACGCCGGGGCCGTCACCCACACCCACCGGCACGCCGGTCATTGACCCCACCCCTGTGCCCGATGACTTTTTCATCTACTTGCCCTTTATCGTGCGTTAGAGGGAGTTGACGTGATGCGTGATACGTGATACGTGATGCGTGACATTTCACAGGTCACGCATCACGCTTATCAGGACAAAATGGGCCAATAACAGGACAGATTGGCAACGGCCGTGCGTTATCCTGTCCCTATTAGCCTTAAAACAGGAGACCGACTGATGAAAAACAGAACAACCCTTTTCAACGCCAACCATCTGGCCTTGATGCACGGATTAAGCATCAATCCCACCCCAGCCCGCCTGGCTGATGCCGAAGACGACTGGGGCACAAGCCGCAGACAGGAAAACGTTCGCCGACGCAACGGCCGTTTCCACTGGCCTCTCTTCCTGCTGCCCCTCATTACCAAACTTTATTGATCGGATTGAACAACCGATCTGCTGGCCTACAGACCCGAAGGGTTTCCCAAACCCTTCGGGTCTTTTATTTCCGGTGGGGATGAGCACTGCCGTAGCTGTACCGAGGGCTGTCGTAGCTGTACCGAGCACTGCCGTAGCTGTACCGAGCACTGTCGTAGCTGTACCGAGTACTGCCGTAGCTGTACCGAGTACTGCCGTAGCTGTACTGAGGGCTGCCGTAGCTGTACTGAGGGCTGTCGTAGCTGTTGATGGCACCGCCGCAATGGTACACCACATAAATACAGGACAAATCCGCCTATTACCAGGACAAAACAAATAGTTGCCTCTTTTATAGTAGACCCTGAGGGTTCGGAAAACCCTTTGGGTCTTTGAGGAACGAGAAAAGAGGCCGAAGATGAAGTTACCGTATTTAGGCGCACATAATCCAATGTTAACGCAACTACAACACCGTCATGCGGGGCAAGGTCCTATGGATTATCCCTCGCCCACATCATCAGGTTCGGCGGCTGGCAGCACCCGGTTTGCCTTTCAGCGTGCGGTACCATCTGGCCTTAAGGGTGGTGATTGGGTGCTACAACCGCTGCAAAAAGGCAATGCCGCGTTGACCTATGAGGCTTACCTGACTAACCCGGACGCGCCCATTCACCGGCACGGCCGTTGCCAGACCGATGCCCCCTACACCTGGCGTGACCACATGGAACGGGTGGAAAAAGCAGAACAAGAACACCACAACCATAAACAATTTTCCTTTGCCGTCCTCACCGCTACCCAAAATAAATGCCTGGGTTGTATCCACCTGACGCCGTTACGGCCGTTCCTCACCCGTTACCAGGCGCCCGACCACCTGCTCACCACCCTCGGCGAAAACAGCGCCATGATCTTGTTCTGGCTGGGCCGGGCACACCGTGAGCAGTCCTTTGTCTACCAGATCATCCAGGCGCTGCACCACTGGCTGGCCCACGATTGGGAACTGGATGAGCATCTCTTTCGTGTTCACCCGGCAGATGTCACGGCCGTTCATGCTCTGCAAGCCGCCGGTTTACAGATGCACTTTTTACTGGATGTAGCCGTTGCTCCGGCACAATACGCCTTTTATGGCCTCTGATAAAGAAGGTAATTGGGTAATCACTTAATTACCCAATTACCCAATTACCCAATCACTCAGTTACTCAACAGGAGAACCAAAGCATGAAAAAACATCTATTTGCCTTCATTTTATTGATTTTCACGGCCGTACTCGCCGCTTGTGGCGACGATACCCCACCCGTTGCCGTTAGCATAGGCGAAATTTGCCAGCAAGAATCCGGCACAAGAATAGTCGCCGAAGGCCAACTGTCGCTGCCTGGCGCCCTCATCTGCGAAGGCGGCCAGTGCAAAATCAACTTCTATGACGATACCGGCAGTGTCCTGGTTGAATTGGTCACAACGGAAAACCCTGGCACCAATAACCTTAAACTGCCGCCCAACCAATACAGCGCCGCCGATCTCAGTTTTGTCCTGGCCGATGGCGCGCCGGGTGATGCTTCCACCAGAGTCAAAATTACCGGCCCCGTGCGCCGCCCTTCTGAATTTAGCTGTTATCTGGATGCCCATGCAGTGGAACGGCCGTAAATGTCAGCCTCAGGTGCGCCGCACTTCAAAAGTGCGGCGCACCTGAGCGCACCTCTGGAGAATACCATGACCACCCTACCCGAATTACAAAACGTGATGCCCAAACTGTTGCACTTGTTGTTCATTGTGGCGGCGGTCACGGCCGTAGCCATTGCTGACGTTTGCCTGAAAAAAGCCGCCGCCGACGGCAGTTGGTTCTTAACCCTGAAAAGCCCCTGGATGGCCGGCGCAATCCTGCTTTATCTCTTTCAAATCATCTTCTTCACCCACCTGTTTCGCAGCGGCCAACAGTTAAGCGTTGTGGGCAACATCCAGACCATCCTCTACACCCTGGTCATCCTGGGCGCGGGCATCTTCCTCTTTCAGGAATCCCTGAGCAAACTGCAACTGACCGGCGTCTTGTTAGCGCTCGCCGGTGTCATCCTGATCAACGTCAAGTAAACCAGACCTGACAGGTTTCAGCAACCTTTGGTTGCCAACCTGTCAGGTCTCTGACAAGAATATGAACCTCAATCACCTCAACTACCCCACCCCCTTTCTGCTGGTAGACCTGGATAAAGTCCGGCAGAAATACCGTTTGCTGCGGGCGGCATTGCCCGACGCCGACATCTTCTACGCCATAAAGCCCAACCCCGAATCGCGCATCATCGCCGCTTTGCTGGACGAGGGCTGCGGCGTGGAAGTGGCTTCCCAGGCGGAGATGTGCCAGGTGTTGTCATTGGGCGTACGGCCGTCACACATCATCACCTCCAATCCCGTTAAAGCGCCGTCATTCTTGCATGCCCTGCACACACACGGTGTCCACCGCATGGCCTTCGATTCCCCCGTTGAAGTAGACAAAATCGCCCAACACGCCCCCGGCAGCCACGTCTATCTGCGCCTGAAAACGGACAACACCGGCTCTGAGTGGCCCCTTTCCGACAAATTTGGCGTAGATGCCGCCGAAGCGCCTGACCTGCTGCGGTATGCTGCCGCCAGAGGGCTGCATCCCTTTGGCCTCACCTTTCACTGCCCACCCCATCCCCGACCTGCAAGTAGGCGAGCGGCTCTACGTGCGCAACGCCGGCGCGTACACCACCGCCATCGCCGGGCACTTCAACGGCTTCCCGCCACCAGCCGTGATCTATACCGATGATTTACCGTTAGTTACCAATTGTCTGGAGGATTAAGTAATGAAAACCCCAAAATGGCTGCACGCATTTATCTCCCTTATCGTGAGCATATCCCTACTGCTCCAATTTATCGTTCCCATCATTCCCCCCCTTCACGCCGCTCAAATTAAGGACACAACCCGAAGCCGCTTAAGGTTCGCCGTCACACCCCCGCACACCTCCGCCTCCCTGCTCCTCGGCCCCTCGGCTCCCATCTCCGTCAGCCGCGTCCAATCTAGTTACCATTCTGGCGACGAGATCACCATCACCTACATCGTCCATAATAACCTGCCGCCTACCGGGCAACCAAATGTTGCCCCCGGCGCCACCTACACCGATACCATAGACGCCCTGGCTGCCTTTGAGCCGGCCACAGACGCCAACACCCTGCACGAAGTTTCTCTGGCAACCACACTTACGGCCGCCGCCACCTATATAGATAGTTCCCTGCCGCCTGTGCAAAGTGGTAATACCTACACTTGGGAACTGGGCGATGTGCTGCCTTACGGCCGTACCACCCTCACCCTCACTGTGCAAACAGCCAACACCGCCCCTGACTTCACCAACCTGGACACTGGTGCAACCGCTACCGCCGATTTGTGGGATAGTAGCGTGAATGATTCGGCGCGCCCGGCCGTTCTTACGCCTGATAGTGTCAGCGCCTCTTACACCGAAGGCACGGTTGACGCAGACCCGCTTGATAAGGATATGTTGGCGATCACGGCCGTTTCCACCCAGGACCCCATCGCCGCCTTTGAAACGGTGCGCGGCTTCACCCACGACCCCTATGAAGGCTCATTGCGCGGTACGCGGGGTACCCTCTGGGGTGAGGCGGGCAACAGCACAGACAAATCCAGCCTGCTCATCGCCATGCTGCGCAGCGCGGGCATCCCGGCTCGCTATCGTCACGGCTCGCTGGACACAGCCGAAGCCCAAACCATCCTCGCCTCTATGTTTCCCGCTGCCCAGGGCGTGGCCGGTTATGTGCCCGATGATGTGGTCACGGCCGATCCCGTCAACGACCCCGCCCTCATCACCCTCATTCAGGATCATTGGTGGGTAGAAGCGTATCTGCCCGGTAGTGGCTGGACGAACCTCGACCCCTCCTTTCCCGACGCCGAACCGGGCGACATTTTTGCCACGCCTGGCAGCAATGACCGCATTGCCGAATTGCCAGATAGTCTGCGTCACAAAGTCACCCTTAGCCTGGAGGTGGAGCAATACAACACCTTCCCCGTCGGCGGCACGAATCTAACCACCTTCCGGCCGCTCACTGCCACCTACGCCACCGCTCAGATTGCCGCCAGATCGGTCAGCATCGGCCACTTCGTCACTACGGAAACGGACGGTGGCGTTTACAGCACTGTGCAGCACACCTACACCCCCTACTTTGCCGTTGATGGCGACGATTTCCTGACGGCCGGAGACGAATTCCAGGATTTGCTCACCAATTTCCCCCTGGCGACTGTGTTTACAACGGCCGAATGGATCACTGTGGAAACGGAAGATGTAGATGGTCAGACGACAACCTTCACCCGTGAAGTTAAAGACCTGATTGGGCTTGATTTGCGGCTCAACGGCGGCAATCTGAACATCGAATTACCGGCCGACAATGCCGCCTTTACCAGCTTTGACGACGCCTTTGCCCTCTGGTTTCTGCCCAACCAGCTTGCCAACCCTGAATACGCCGCCCGCAGCCGCGCCACTAATTTCTATGACGTTTTGGACAGTGCAGTCACGGCCGTCAACCTGCCTGACCCCATTGAAACCCCGGAAGAAACCGCAGCCATGAACGAGGCCAAAGTCGAATACTTCCTGGCGCGTAATGAGCAATATGCGTTGGGTGGGCTGGCTTTTGTCGAATTGGCTGACCCGACCACGCAAGACATTGAACAATATCTACGGGTTAAACTGTTCTACGACCAGCCGCGCATCATCATCGCCAGCAGCGCGGTGCAGCCGGACGACACCATCCAAAAAACGATGGATTTACGTTCTACAGAGGCGGAGGCGATTGTTTATCCCGACCAATCCGTTGACGCCCTCGACTCCGCTCAATGGCTGAAAGCAACTGCCGAATCCTATTTTGAAGGCAACGTCATTGAGCAATTAAGCGGCGAACTGCCCCTCACCACCGCCCGCCTCTTTGATGAAATGCAGGCGCAAGGGATTCAGCCCGTCCTCATCACCCCGGCCGACATGGATTTGTTAGCCGTTTATTTGCCCGATTCGGCCGCTTATGCCCACGCCGTTGCCGCATTGTTGGAAGGGAAAAATGTTTTGATTCCCCAATCACCGGTGCTGGTGGATAGTGAACCACTGCTTGGTTGGTGGGAAATCGATCCGCAAACGGGAGTGGTAACGGGTGTGTTGCAAAACGGGCTGCACGGCGCATTTATCGAATATGCCATGCTGGTGGAAATCTTCGGCTTTGCCGTGACGTTGAATGAAGCGGCCGGATATCAAAAGGTAGTAGCCGACATGTGGAGTTGCATCGCCCGCAACGTGGTTCCGGCCTTACAAGGCAACCCTATACCAACTGAAGATTGTGTCCCCACCTGGTTTAGCCCCACGCCGCCCTGGGTACCGCCGCTCACCTGGTTTCCGCCAAATCGCACCTCCGCAGTGGCTGGTGTTCAGACCGAGCCACCACAGAGGCAGATGGGCGGTGATACCTCTTGGCGTTATTTGCCTGCCCACCAATGCCCCATCGCCAACTGCGGCCTGGAACAGTTCGCGCTGCCTTATACTGACCAGGCAGCCATCCCCTTACCGGAGATGATGTTTGGCTACAATGACAGCTTTGGCGGCGCAATTCAGGCTGGCCGTGTCCTGACCGTTACGGACAATGGCGGCAGCGGCGGCCCGACCCTCACCCTGGGAAGCAACCCGACTTCTGGCACGGTGCTGCCGGGGCGGGAGTATTGGTTTGATGTCACGGCCGTCGCCAATTTCGATGGTCTGGTCAACGTCTGGGCTTATGTGCCCGATGGCTGGCAGGTACGTTTTGACGATAATTTGCAGGCGAACGTCGTCGCCAAACCGGGCACGTTGCCCGGCACTTACACCGTGCAAATTGTCGGTCAACCGCAGGATTACCCGGATGTGCTGGTGATGGCCGAACACACCATCACCATCCCTGACGACGATTCACTCCTGCTCGGTTGGGAAGCTGAACCCAATATCACCGTGCCCATCGGTGACGCCACGCTGGACGATGTGTCCAATCAAACCAACGACGCCGAAGCCGAAATCCCCAATTCTGCCTTCCGCCTGGGTGTGGTCAACTTCTCCGGGCAAAGCAAAACCCTGGATGTGACGGTAACGGGCGCACCTGCGGGATGGGTGGTGCTGGACGGCCGTCAACAGACATCCACCAGTTTTGAACTCGGCCCCAACGAACGCAGCCAGCCTGGCCTGTACGTCGTTCCGCCCACGCTGCCCGCCCCCGGTACCGCTTTCGACATGATTGTCGAAGTCAGTGATGGCGTACAGTCCGAATCCGTCTCCATCCCCTGGGCCATGCCCGGCCAGGCACACAACTACCTGCAACTCTCGCCGGAAACGCTTTATCTCAGCCCCGGCCAGAGCGCGGATTTCACTCTGGCAATGAGCAACGTCGGTAACGCCTCTGGCAACTTCCCCATTACCGCCGATACACCACTAACCGATAGCTCCATCTCCAATCTCCAATCTCCAATCTCTCTATCTCCCGGCGCATCCCACATCCAAACGCCAACACTTTCGATTGACGCTGATGCCCCACACGGCCGTTACCCCCTCACCTTTTCCAGCCCTGCGCCAGCCAGCTACAGCCAGTACGCCCTGGGCGAAATCTTCGTGCTGACGCCAAACGCGGGCGCGATTGCCGAAGCCGCCACCTGCGACCTGGGCGAAACCGCGCTGCCTGCTGCTCTACAAAGCCTGGCCCTGGCTGCCGACGAATTGGAGGTAAGCTGCGAGGCCGGTAGCTGCTCCGTCTACGCTAAAGACCAGACGATAGCCGCTTTGGGCAGCGTGGCCCATTACGCCGAAGTCGCCTCGCCGCTCATCACCGTCGTACCTGACCTGGAAGCGATTGGCGCCGATTTGACCGCTCACACCGACCCGGCCGACGTGCTGGCTGATCTGGATAATCTGGCGGCCGTTGCCAACCAGCTTGGCCTGGAACTGTGTGCTATTGAAGCGCACCTGCCGGACGCTCGCTTTAGCCCTTACCTGGATGCGGTCTTGTTGGGTGATACGGCCACGTTGACCCTCACTGTGCAAAACCTGGGCAACCTGGCCACCACCTACGCCGTCACCGTCACCACCCCCACCGGCGATCAGACCTTCAGCCCCAGCCTCGATCCCGGCGACACGGCCGTCTTGCCCATCAACACCAGCCCCGCCGCCTTAGGTAGTTATGATCTCATCGCCAACGTCGTAGCCGAGGATTCCATCCTCGCCACCGACACGGCCGTTGCCCGCCTCAATGTGGTAGACAAATTCGTGCAGGTCACGGCCGTGGCCGCCAATCCCCCCTTCGTGGAAACCGGCACCAGCAGCACCGACCTCAGCGTCACCGTCGCCAACGTCGCCGGTATCCGCCAGGACCTCACCGCCCACACCCAAATCCTGGCCCCTGGCGGCAGCATACAATGGAGCGATGACATTCCCGTGACCCTGCTCATCGGCAACCCCCGCGCCTACGACCTGGCTACCGTCAACACCTCCGGCTGGGCGGCCGGCGTCTACACTCTCACCGTTGATCTCGCCGTAGCCGATGGCTCCGGCGTCGGCTACCTCGGCGTCGGGCAAGGTTTAGGCGTTTCCCACAGCGTCAGCCCCCTCATCGTGCCCATCGGTGACATTACCGTCACCACCACCATCACCACCGAACTCCTCGGCGAAACTATCTTGCCCCCCACCAGTACGCAGACGCTCTATGATTGGCCGGAACGGCCGGTAATCGGTAATCGGTTAACGGTAATCGGTGAAGAGGAACCGGTCAGTGGCGAGCAATCACTTTTGGGCAGGCAATTTGCCTTTGGCGTCATTGACAATACCGAACCAATCCCGGATAGCCGATTACCGATAACCGACAACCAGGACAACATCCAACCGATCGCCGATCACCGATCACCGATCACCGTTAACCACTCCCCCCAAACCACCTGGGCCATCACCCGCACAGAGAACAGCGATGCGGCCGTGACCTACACCGGCTCCTGGACGGCCGTTACCAACTCCACCGCCGACTTTGCCAGCAACGGTGATTACCACTATTCCCAGACCACCGGTGACTTTGCCAGCTTCAACTTCAGCGGCACATGGATTGGTGTCGGTTTTGCTTCCAGCACCGCCAGCGGCTACGCCGAAGTTTTTGTAGATGGGGCCAGCCAGGGGTTGGTAGATCTGTACAGCCGCAGCACCGATGTGAAACGGGTGACCATAGATGGCCTGTCTGACACCAGCCATGTCATCACCGTCACCGTCACCGGCATCCAAAACCCCTTCAGCTCCAACGACCGGGTCAACATAGATTACTTTGACACCTGGGACGGCACCACCATGCCCGACGGTGCGTATGAACAAGATCATGTGCGCGTCTGGCTCAGTGACGGTTGGGCGAACCAGAACGACGCCAACGCCAGCGGTGGCAGTTATTATCGCAGTGGTCATACTGCCTGGTTCCCCTTCACCAGCGACGGCGTCTCTGACTCCATCACCTTCCAGGCCATGACCTACGGCAATTCCGAAAAAGTTGCCATCTACCTGGATGACACATTCCAGCGTTACCTGAATTTGCAAGACTTCACCGTGCATACTGAAACGCTCACCTTTGATGGGCTGCCCGCCGGGCCGCATGTCCTTACCGTGCGCGCCTACCGAGGGCAGGCGACCATAGATCTGTTCACCGTGCCCGCCACCGAACCGGCCACCCCGCCGCCCACCATCGGCAGCTTCCACCGCCACGAAGAAAACGATCTGTCCATCCTTTATAATGGCTTCTCGTTCCCGCAAACGGATACAACATGGAGCAGTGACCTCAATGATGTTGTCAGCGATCATTACATGGTTGATTCGGGCACAGCCGGGGATACCATCAGTTTCACCTTCAGCGGCGTCAGTGTCGGCGTTGGCTTTTACGCCTCGACGCAAAGCGGCTACGCTGAAATCTTGATAGACGGCGTCAGCCAGGGCATTGTAGATACCTACCGCCGCGAGCCGACTATCTTGCCCGTCTATTTCCACAACCTGCCCAACACCAGCCACACGCTGACCATCAACGTGCTGGGGCAGAAAAATCCCTTTGCCAGCAACGATGTTGTTCACCTGGATTACATTGATGTGTGGGACGGGACGTCGTTGCCGGATGGTACATTTGAAGAAGTAGATGCGCGTCTCCATCGCAGTTATCGTTGGTCATTGGAAAACAATACCCAGGCCAGCGGCGGCCAATTCCTGGAAGACGCCATCACCGGCTACGCCAACGCCTGGTTCCCCTTCACCGGCGACTCCGTCACCTTCCGCACCATCGCCAACAATCAGGGCAGCCAGTGGACAAAGGTGAGCTTAGATGGTCAACCCTTGGCGGAGATCAACCTGTACAACAACACGGCCGTCAGCCGCACCTACTCCTTCAACAACCTTGGCCCCGGCCTGCACGTCCTGCAACTGGAACGGTATCATGGCGAACTGATGATAGATGCCTTCACCACGCCCGGCAACCCTCCCTTCTACCAGACCCCCGTCTACACCGGCGTTGTCCGCTACGAAGAAGACGACCCCATGCTAGTGTACAACGGCACGGCCGCTTACAACCAACGGCCGCAAACGTGGGATGAGGAATATCAATGGGATTCTAGCAGTGGCTATTCCGTCCTTTCTACCACCGCCAATGATACCGTGAGTCTGACGTTCGACGGCCGTTGGGCCAGCGTCGGCTTCTTCACCAACCAATATGGCGGCCAGGCCGAAATCTTCGTAGACGGCGTCAGCTACGGCACCGTCGGCACCTACAGTGCTGCCGCCGACGTGAAAAGCTTCCCTGTCACCGGCCTGCTCACCGGCACGCATACCATTAGCGTTACCGTGTTGGGTATCCCCGACCCGCCCAGTACCCAAAGCCGCATCTATCTCGACTACATTGACGTGTGGGACGGCCAACCCATGCCCGACGAGATAAGCAATGCCAGCCAGGTGGAGATGAACGGCCGTATTCACATCAGCGACCTGCTCAACACCGTCAGCCACCCCAACGGCATCAACAGCGACTACGTCGTCAACGGCGCTGGCAACTATCCCGGCAACGTCTGGTATGCCTTCACTGGCGACAGTCTCACCTTCTACGGCTTTAGCGCCAGCTTTGGCACAAATCTGGTAGACCTCTACGTTGACGGCCAATTTGTGCAAGCCATTGACCAGTTCTACCCCTTCTCCCAGCAGCCCATCGCCCACCACTTCAGAGGCTTTGGCGAAGGGGCGCATGTTGCCCACATCAGCAACAACATCGGCATCCGCGTAGACGCCTTCGCCAGTAACCAGCCGCCCATCGCCTACCAGCCCCTCGCCGAATGGTGGGAGAGTGACCGCACAGGCGGCGCGTCCTGGTGGGGCGGCGTCCATTCCTCCCTGGCAACCGGCGACGTGGACGGTGACGGCAGCGTAGAAATTGCCCTCACCGCCAGCCACCTGGGGCCAAACGGCGAACTGTTCCTGCTGCGCGGCGATGGGCAAGACGCGGGCAACGGCGACCCCATCATCTGGAGCGTGGCCTACAACATCTTCAACGGCTTTGAACATGTCGGCGGCGTAGCTCTGGCCGACCTGGACGGGCAGCCTGGCGCGGAAATCGTCACCGCCAACACATTAGGTGTCTATGCCTACCACCACGACGGTACACCCTACTGGTCAACCAACGCCGTCGCCTCCAACCGCTTCTACGGCACACCGAGCGTGGGTAATCTGGACTTAGACACCGAACCGGAGATTGTCATCAACCTCAATACCAATCTGGTGGTGTTTGAACCGGACGGTGCCATTGCCTGGCAAACGGCCGACACCGACAGTTGGGGCATCCCCGTGTTGGCCGACCTGACCGGCGACGGCTTGCTGGACATCCTGGTACACGATTATGACGATACGCTCTACCTGTATGATTACAACCTGGGCAATCCACAGTTGGTGTGGACGGCCGTGTTCACCAACCCCCTCCACGCTTATGGCGCACCCGCTGTCGCTGACCTGGACGGCGACGGCCTGCCCGAAGCGGTGATGGCCTCTGAAACGCTGCTCTTTGCCTTCAACGGCGCAGACGGTTCCGTGCAATGGACGGCCCCGCTCGACCCTGGCCGCACGGGTGGCGTGAACATCGCCGACATTGACGGCGATGGCGCAGTGGAGATCATCGCCTCCTCCCTCTTTAACGGTGGCACACTCTATGCCTTTGAAGCCGACGGCACACTCATCTGGACGGCGCTCGCCCCGGACTCCTCTCCGCTCAACACCTCGGCCGCCGACCTGGACGGAGATGGTGCGTTTGAAATCTTGTGGAATGGGGATGGGCAGGGCTTCACCATTTACGACGGCCGTACCGGAGCCATCCTCTTCAACGAACCGCTGGCCTACTCCGCCACCGGCACCGACATCCCCGTCGCTGCTGATGTGGACGGCGATGGTTATGCCGAAGTTATCGTGCCTGCCTTTGGCGGTATCCGCGTCTTTGGTTTTGACGGTGTGTGGGGGCCGGCACGGCCGTTGTGGAATCAACTCAACTACCACATCACCAACATCGAAGATGACCTGACCGCACCCTTCAGCGAAGTGAACAGTTGGGACACCCACAACACCTATCGCGCTCAGACCGAACTGGTACACCCACTGCCCAACTACAGCGTCAACCTGACGCACACGGCCGCCATTACCGGTGTTACCGTGCTGCCGGGCAGCTTCAACGTGCCGCCTACCTCATCGGCTGACCCGGTATATGGCTGGGAGTACAGTCAGAACTGGACGACGCCTGCCGTCACGCGCACCTTCCAAAGCCTGGTGACGGGGTTGCAGCCAGGCGAAGTGCGCCAAGTGGCCGAGGGCACGCAGGTGGCCTACACTCTGTCGGGCGGCTCCAACTACCTGACCCTGCCCCCGCTCTACGTCACCGCGGCCCGGCTGGCGGCTTTGGAACCACCCTTGCACACCAGACCGGCGGGCGGCACAGCCGTGTACGAACTCAGCCTCACCAATCTGACCGCCACGCCGGACAATTACACCATCACCGTCAGCGGGCCGCTGGCCGATTGGACAACCGCGCCCGCCACTGTGCCCATCCCGGCTAACAGCATGATTGTTGTGCCTCTGACGGTGACGATTCCGGCCACGGCCGTGCCGGACACCCTGCCGCTGCTGGTGAATGTGGACAACGGCAGCGGCGATGAAGATGTGGCCGCCGAATTGACCATCACCGATGGTGTGGATGTGTCCATCAATCCGGCGTCACAAACGGCGGCGGTGGGTGAAACGGCCGTCTACACCCTGACCATCGCCAACCTGGAAACCACCGACCAGAATTACACAGTCGCTCCGTCCGGGCTGGCCGACGTGACCCTTCCCGGCAACTTCTTCGTCCCGGCGGGGCAGGTAGCCGACTTTGCCTTCACTGCCAGCGCCACGGCCGCCGGGCCGCAGCCGTTCACATTGCTGGTCATTGCCGTTTCCAGCGGGGCCACCGACAGCGCGGATGCGGTGCTGGATGTGGCAGCGGGTTCGGGGGTGGCGTTGGCGCTGACGCCTGATCCGGCAGTGGCCGGGCCCGGCAGTACGGCCGTCCTCACCCTCACCGTCACCAACACCGGCAACCAGCCAGACAGCTTCGATCTGGACGTGGATGCGCCAGCCAGTTGGAGCGTGGAACTGTTGATGAACGGCCAGCCGGTGAACAGTGTCACCCTGCCGCCGCACATCTACAATTCACAAGAGCTGACGCTGCTGGTGACGCCTAATGTGGCCGCGTCTCCGGGAGATTACCCGGTGACGGCAACGGCCGTTTCCCAGAGTGACCCGGCTATCACCGCCAGTACATCAGGCATAGTACAGGTCATTAACCGGGGTGTACAAATCAGCATCCTTTCCGGCCCGACGACGGTGGATCCGCGGGATACGGCCGTCTGGCAGGTGCGCGTCAGCAATACCGGGCAGCTAGCTGACACCTTTGATTTACAGGTGGCGGGGCTGTTTGCTCTGGTAGGCGCCTTCTCCACCAATGCTGTCACCCTTTCACCTGGGCAGTCGGAAACGGTACAGTTCACGGCCGACAACATGGAACACATCTTGCCCGGCGTGTATGATCTCGTCGTAGCTGCCCAATCACAGGCGAACGGCAACATCATCAGCCAGGACGAAACGGCCGTGACCCTGCTGGCCTACGAAGGCGTCATCGCCACCTTCATCCCGCTCTCACAAACGGTGACAGGTACGCTGACCGCCGCCTTTATGCTGGTAGTGACGAACACGGGCAATGTGAATACGCTGTACGAATTCAGCAGCAGCGTACCGGGCGCGTCCAGCAGCGTCAGCCAGGACGCCATCCAACTGCCCGCCCACAACACCGCTGCCATTCTGGTGACGGTGACCGCGCCGGGTGGGGGGACGTATGAGGTGACGGGTACGGCCGTGTCCGCCAATAACACTACCGCCAGCGCCACCGCCACCCTCATCATCCCCGGCGGCCCGCCGCCGCCACCGGATAACCTGGTGCTTTACCTGCCTATTGTCGTCAAGCCGTAAAACAAAAAGACCCGAAGGGTTTTGGAAACCCTTCGGGTCTTTTTGTGTTCCAAAATATGGTTTGAAGATAGGCTATAGCTATAGGCCTAACGGTGACTTGCCTTACTTACCCCCAAAGTCTGACGCACTCAAATATGCTTCGCTAGTTTGGGATGAGTGCCTCCTAATACGATCTATTACATCTGCCAACGACATGACGCCGGAAAGTATCAAGTAGATGTGACTGTGATCTAAGAGCAACAAAGGTGTCTTTGGTTTAGATGCAGTTTTCTTCGCAACCGAGGAATATCCTGCCATCGAAACCATGACACCCATTGTATTGTCAGCCTTATCATTCACTTTCGACAAAAATGTGTCGACATCAGGCGCATCTGCTTGCTTTTCAGTAAATTTCAGTTCGATAAGATATGTAGTACCGTCTATTTGACGCCCGTCGTGCCAGTAGGGTCGCCGATTTACAATTTCACTGAAATCCAGTAAATCAAAGAACCAATCTTGAAAATCATATCCTGCCTGCTGAGACCCCACTTTTTTAGCTAGTTCATCAATCCTTGAGTTTAATATTTGAAGATCTGTTTGAGAACGTCTGACCTCTGATTGCCGTTCTCGAAATCGTTGCTGTGCTTCCTCCTTGTCCCTACGCTGCTGTAGCTCTTCCTCTTGCTTTTCAACATACAGTCTAAGACTCCTAACCGAATTCGTAGCCTCTTTAACCTTTTGTGCCGAATCTTCCCAATTCTGTAGATCAGGAAAACTTTCTTGTTCTGCAAGAAATACAGCCATTTGAAGAATGATCTTTCGACCATTATCTGTTTTTTGAAGCGTTGCAAAGACTCGATCTAAGAACTCGCGTTTACTTTCATCTTGACCCCAAGTTGCAAGAAAGTTCGATGAAATCCGGCATTCGCCCAAGAATTTTCTGAGCGCACTTTTGCGCCAAAATGATTTTAGTGCAGCATCATAGACTAAGGTGATCAGGTGTGGTGTAACTCTGTCTATCATATGAATTCGGAAGCTCAATATGCAGTATAGTCGGTGACTTTAGCATCAATCCGGTTATTCCTGTACGGTCGTCCCCCTCACAACGGTAAAACCGGATCCAATATACACCAGCTACGCGGCGTGGTGCATCAAGGTGTGGAAAGAGAGGGAAGGTCTGAAACATTGAGACCTACAATGGGTATGTTTGTCACTCTTCGTCATTTTGCAGCATTTTGATGATGTGCCGGGCCAGATGTTCATTGATTTCCCGATGGCGTGGAACTGGCTGGGAGACGCCTGTTTGGGGATTGGTGTACCAATCGTGGTTTGCTCCGTGCCGTATGAGAACGCAGCCGAAACTTTCAATCTTTTTGATCAAGGCGGTACGCTTCACGCGACGACTAACTCCTCAACTTTACGGATGCCGGGAATGTGACCATCGGTTATATCATGGTATAACTCTTTCAAAAGCTCTTTGAGTTCATCCAGAGTTTCACCCTGTGTCCAATAATCAGGGTAGTCCTGAAGATAACCCAGCCAATCATCACCTTCTTGCCAATAAACAATGTTTACCGCTTGCATGATTACCGTCCTTGTCAGGGCAATCCCCTGATTCTGGTTTGGATTATGAGTTTGAGTAATTGTAATTTGAGCAAGAGAGATTGGTCAAGGGCAATAAGATAAGTTGTGTGGGGAGCAGCAATTAACCCAAGCTGTAGACGACAAGACCCGCAGGGTTTCCAAAACCCTGCGGATCTTGCGGTTTTATTGGAGGGGAGAGGAGTAGGAGGGAGGTACGGCCGTGATCCCTCAACGACTTGCCTAACATTCCGCTCGCCCTGCGACAAGAGTTATACTCCATCTTGAATGAATTGGAGTATCCGCTGTTTCAACCATTCGGGTTGATCAACCATCATCAGATGCCCGGCATTCGTCACTATCTCTGCGGATACCAGGCCGGGGATCAATTTCTGTGCTCGCTCAATCGCCATACGCGGAATGGCTCAAACGATTCTTGCCAAGAATCGTTGCTATACTCTAAATGCCAGGGATGATTGACCTGCTCCACGCCGGACTGCTACAATGATTCCTGTTGTAAGGAATTGAGTTGGCGGTTATCGTGCAGACACAGGGCTTAAATTCCAGGTTGTAGGGTTCCCGCCTGATCCGGCTTAGTTCAACTCAGGATTATGCGGCGGCTCCGCAGCCTCCGCGCCGCATGAATCCTTACTTTGTTGGGCAGATGCAAGAAGGACAGGTGCAGCCATGATTCTCCCCAAGGACCGCGACCCTCGCTTCATTACTATCCGCCGCGGCGGGACGCTCACGGATTTGGACCATCAGCTTCTCGCCTTGTGGGCGGCCGCGTGCGCAGAGCACGTTCTGCCTCTCTTCGAGTCGGTGCAGCCCTCGGACCCGCGGCCCCGCCAGGCGATCGAGCAAACTCGGGCCTGGGCGCGCGGCGAGATCAGAATGTCTCAGTCCCGCACGGCGGGTGGCCATGCCATGGCTGCGGCAAGAGAGTTGAACGGAGCCGCTCGGCACGCCGCATATGCTGCCGGCCAGGCGGCAGCGGTGGCGCATGTCGCCGCACACGAGCTCGGTGCTGCGGCCTACGCGATCAAGGCCGCGCGTGCGGCTGCCTCTAAAGGTGAGGGGGAGAGGGCTGGCCGGCTTGAGTGTCAGTGGCAGCGCGAACAACTGCCGGAGGCGATTCGCGGGCTTGTTCTGGACGACCAGCGGCTTAGAAACGACATTTGCTGGTCGGTGTTCGACTGCTGACGGGCCGTCAGCGCACGCCGTCAGGTACCTGGAGAATCCTTTGAACAGTAGTCAACTTTTCTGGTGGCGTTTACTCGTGGCCGTCACGGCGGGCCTCGTGCTGTTCGGGCTAATTCTTGTGGTCATGCCCGGCTTCACGTTGCAAGGTTTCAGCCTGCTCGTTTATGGATCTACCGCACATCTCAGTACATTTGGCCCGGAGGCTGTGGCCTATATCAGTCTCGTCCATGCCGTTTTGGGGGCTGTCATGTTCGGTTGGGGTGTCTTGTTTATGTTTCTGGCGCTTGGCCCCATCCGTAGGGGTTCCCTAGACGCATGGCGCATGTTCGCTGTCTCACTGGTTGCCTGGTTCATCCCCGACACCGCATTTTCATTGCTTTCGGGCTTCTGGCAAAACGCTGTTCTCAATGTAGGGTTTGCGCTTATGTTTGCCATTCCGCTCATCGCCTTACGGCCGTTCGTCAAACATGAGCGCACCTGACAACCCACGCCAACGGGGGGATTAGATTGGTTCAATCTTGGAGATTGCCCCAATCTCTGGCTATAATCTCCCCATGTCTGTCCAGCTCATCCAACAATATCACCATAAAGTTGAATACATTATCCGCTATGGTGGCAGCCGGAAGGAAACGGCCGTGCGTAAGAGAGAATTACCGGGTGACTCCAGAAGAAAAAACTGAACTCCTGGATTTAATGGCTTTGTGGCGCAATGAGGGCTTAACGCCCTTGTCTCACATCGTGGGTTTTTCCCATCTGCTTTTAGATGGGGAGTTAGGAGAGTTAAATGAGGAGCAACGTCGAACAATAGAGATAGTGTTCAAAGCTGGGATACAGGCGACTGCATGTTGGAACATAGCCAACACGTATCTTCGTCTCCAGTATGGGACAGATATACACAAGTATAGCTCAGTTAGGTTGAGAGATGTCGTTGACGAAGCCACGTCCCACCTGAATAAGCTGAAAACATTTAGCTACATAAGCACAGACGTCCCTCTAGATTTGCCGTTGATTGAAGAACGCTGGCCTCTTCAGGCAGTCTTTGTTTACATACTTGACTCAGATTTTCTGCGACACTACAACAAGTCGGCTACTATAACTGCCCGCCCCCAAGACGGTGCCAAAATTCAAGTCCAGATTGAACTCGAGGGGATCATTAAGCCAGATGCTGATTTGAATCCACAAAGGCTCCTCCACCCTGGAGGATCTATATCTGTTGCCCAACTGATCATCGTACGGCATGGGGGAGAGTTGCAGATTCAGAATATTCAAGAGAATTTAGTGTTCAAATTCACTTTACCAATTTGGAATCGGAAGGTGGACTAACAACGCTTACATATGGGGTCACTCCCCACCCCCGCCACCGATAGAGCCACCGGTTGAAGAACCGGGTTCGTGATTCGTGAACCGTAATCCATAATCCGTAATCGGACTACGGATTACGGATTACGGCCTACGCTTTACTTGCTTTTTTGTTCATCCCAAATGGCGTATACTGGCGTGTGTAAAATCAAACCACATATTGAACCAGAGAGGTAAGCCCGATGAATAATGTAACCCACACTCAACTCCAGGAATTAGTGACCCGATTGCCAGCCAGGAAACTACCGGCCGCCTATGCCATTTTGTCAAAACTCACCGACGAAGAAGAGTCATCACCATCCTTGCAGGTCACATTCCTGACCTTGCCATTGCCCGAACGTCGCCGATTATTGGCCAAACAGGCCGAGAATATGCTCACCCAAATCCATTACGAAGAAACCGCCACCGAACGCGAGGAATGGCAGGGAGGCGACTTTGATGACTATTAAGCGGGGAGAAATTTGGCTGGTTAATCTTGATCCCACTGTAGGCGCTGAAATACGTAAAACACGTCCGGTTGTCGTTCTCAGTTCAGACGCATTAGGCAAACTGCCGGTCAAATTGGTTGCCCCATTAACCGAATGGAAAGATTACCTGGCTGCAAATGTCTGGCATGTGAAGATTGTCCCAGACACAATGAACGGCCTGTCAAAACCATCGTCTATAGATACATTGCAATTAAGGGGAGTGGATACACAGCGATTCGTCCGCAAATTGGGTAATGTCTCGGCTGAGATTATAGACAGTATCACAGCAGCCGTTGTCACCGTCATTGAACACGAACCCTGACCGATTACGGCTCACGGCTCATGGATTACGGACTACGGACAACTCCCGCACTTCCAACCATTGCCATTCCGGCGTCACCAGCGTGCCCCACCCAAAACGGCCGTCCCCCGTCGCCACCATATACTGGTTATCAATCCAACACACAAAACCGAGCGGACCACGCGGGGAATAGGGCGTGTGCAGCAGGGTACGGCCGTCCACCATAAACGTACACCCCTCCGGCTGCCAGGCTAACCGGTACTCATGCCACGCCGTCATATCCACTGCCAGCGGCGCAAACGCAATGCCCAACCGCGCCTGCACCCAGGGCCATAAGCGACGGCGCACCCGGCCCACCCGGTTTGCCAACAGCACAAACGGGGCCAGCGGGATCAGGGGAATGGCGGACGGCCGTGCGGCATCCAACGTCGCCGCAAACCAACCCCGCCCCGGCCCATCCGCCGCCAACGGCAAATCATTGGGGGCAGAACCGTAGAAGAACCAACAGGCAGACGGCCGTGCCACTCCCCGTACCGTCGGGTCGCCAAAAGGCGCATTCCAAAAACCAAAACCCGCCGTCCCCAACAACCCCCCCTCCCCATGCGAAAACCGCGCCACCACCCGCAGCGCCACACCCGGCCGCCAGGGATAATCCGCGCGGCGCTTCACGCCCGGCAGCCCATAATCATCCACCTGCGCATCCGTATAACCTTGAGTCGTCGGGGGAATTTGCAACCGAAGTGGGGAAACAGATGACGGCGACCCCAACACCTGCCCGCCGCCAATTTCCAGTTTCCGCATAGAAGAGAATGAGATTGAGAGATTGGGAGATCAGGAGATTGAGCAATCTCCTGATCTCCCAATCTCCAACAATTACCGCATCGCCGCGTTCAGCGTTCCGCACGCCGGGCAAGAACCATCCGGGCGAATGATGGCATAACCCGCCTGCGGGTCCGTTTGCGTATACGTCGTAAAGTCCACATTAAACACAATCACCATACGCGCCCGGCCACTACCACGCGCCAACGTCACCGCCTCGCCCAACCATTGCGCATGTTGGCTAACAGTCGTATTGGCTGCCCAGGCAAAATTAGCCGGCAGGAAGGGGAAACCCTGCGGCGACAGATAACCCAACTCCGTGAAGCAAACCCGGCGCGCCCCGCCAAACGTGTTGTAATACAGATCAAACGTCGGCCCAAAATACCAGCTATAGTGGCGGTCGCCAGGGTCCGCCGGATGGCCGGACGTGGCGCTGGGCGAAGTCGCCCCGGCATTGTGATGGACGCCAATACAATCCATATAATTCACCGCCCCCGCGGCCGCCATCCCCTGAATATACCGCGCATCCGACCAGGCATTCGTGCCATTGTCAAACCCCGTCGGTGCGGGCGCGCCAGAGATGACCATCACATTGGCATTCGCCGACTTAATGGCGTTATAGGCCGGCGCCAGCATATTGTTCACATAGGAAGTGGGACTGATTTGTCCGGCCGGCCATTCAAAATCAATGTTCTGCTCATTCCAGATTTCAATGGCATCCGGCCCCAACGCCGCTACGCCGCGCACATAATTCACATACGCATTAAAATCAATGCCATTAGCCGGTGGATATGTCTGCGCCCCGGTAATGGAGAGCAAAATCTTAAACCCATTGTTGTGTGCATCCTGAATCACCCCGGCCAAAGCATCGGGCGACTGTCCCGGCGACCACTTTTGCTGAATCTTGATCCAGTTCATGCCCGCTTCCTGCATCCGGGCGCGGTTGCCCAGATTCAAACTCTGCCCACCCAATTCAAAGCCGCTTGAGGGCGGTGGCGGTGGTGGCGGCGGTGGTGTACTTCCCGGCGGCGGTGGCGTCGTCGAACCGGTAGGAATAACCAGCACCTGACCTACGTAGATGAGATTGGGGTTGGCAATGTTGTTGGCGGCGACAATGGCGCTGACGGTGGTATTAAAACGCCGGGCAATGGAGGAAAGGGTATCACCCCGCTGCACCACGTAAGTGGTGGAACCGCCGGGTGGCGGTGTCGGCGGTGTCGGCTGTGGCCCCGGCGGCGGCGCGGTCGGCTGCGGCGGCGGGCCGCCGTCTGTAGGAATTTCCAACACCTGCCCCACATAAATGAGATTGGGGTTGGGGATGTTGTTGGCGGCGACAATGGCGCTGACGGTAGTGTTATACCGTCTGGCAATGCTAAAGAGGGTATCGCCATATTGTACGGTGTAAGCAAAGGCGGACACGGCCGTGACCACTACCGCTAACAGCAACAAGGCGACAAACCCGGCAAGTAAACGTGATTTTTTCATGCTTTCCTTCCTTGAGACTATACAGGACACGACAAATTTTATGCCTGGATTATAGACATACCGCCAATAAACTCAAGCCAGCCGCCCCTGGTTCGGGTATACTAACCGTAAAAATGATGTGAGCGCGGCATGAATGCCGAGGCATGAATGCCGAGGCATGAATGCCCGTTGTAGTGATGCGTGATACGTGATGCGTGACAAACAATTCACGTATCACGCATCACCCATATCCCACAGGTGAACGGTAAAATGATGATGAGTGAAACAACAACTGAATTGATTGACGAAGAGATGGAGGTGTATGACAGCATCCTGGATACCATCGGCGATACGCCGCTGGTGCGGCTGCACGCCATCGGCAGCGATTTGCCGTGCCAACTGCTGGTAAAGGTAGAGTTTTTTAATCCCGGCGGTTCCGTAAAAGACCGGATTGGCCCGGCCATTATTGCCGAGGCGGAGCGCAGCGGCCGTTTGCAGCCGGGCGGCACCATTGTCGAAGCCACGTCCGGCAATACCGGCGTCGGGCTGGCCATTGCCGCCGCCATCAAAGGCTACCGCACCATTTTTGTCATGCCGGACAAGATGTCGCAGGAGAAGATATTGCTGCTGCGGGCATTTGGGGCGCGGGTGGTGATGACGCCCACGGCCGTTGAACCCGAAGACCCGCGCAGCTACTACAAAGTCTCCGAACGGCTGGCTGCCGAAACCCCCAACGCCATCCTGGCGAACCAATACCACAACCCCGAAAACCCCCAAGCCCATTATGAATCCACCGGCCCCGAAGTGTGGCGGCAAACTAGAGGAAAAATCGGCCACCTGGTGGTGGGCATGGGCACGGGCGGCACCATCAGCGGCATGGGGCGTTACCTGAAAGAGCAAAACCCCCAGGTCAAAATCGTTGGCGTGGACCCCGTCGGCTCCATCCTGTACGAACTGCACCGCAGCGGCCAATACACCAAAGCCGAAGGGTACAAAGTGGAAGGCATCGGTGAGGATTTTCTACCCAGCACCACCGACCTGAGCGTCATTGACCATATTGTGCAGGTGAATGATAAAGAAAGTCTGCTGATGGCGCGGCGGCTGGTGCGGGAAGAGGGTATCTTCTGCGGCGGCTCCAGCGGCTCGGCTGTAGTTGGGGCCATCAAATACACCCGCGAACACAACCTGGGGCCGGACGATGTGCTGGTGGTTATCTTGCCCGATTCCGGTTCGCGCTACCTGAGCAAGGTGTTTGACGATGAGTGGATGCGCGAAAATGGTTTCCTGGAACGGGCCTGGATTGATTACCGAGCGCTGGATGTGCAGGCGGCCAAACCGGATCAGACGCTCATCACCGCCCACCCACAAGAACCGATTACCGCGGTGGTAGGCAAGATGAAGCAGTACAATGTGTCGCAGTTGCCGGTGTTGGATGGTGACGGCCGTTTGCTGGGCGCTGTCACCGAGATTGACCTGCTCAACCATATGCTTGTCACCAGTCACAGCGGCCACGAACCGGACGAGACGATAGAGTCCATCATTGACCAGAATGTGCCGGTGGTACGGCCGAATACCCCCCTGGAAACGCTCATGGGCATCTTCAGCCACCACAACGCCGCCATCATCGCCACCGGCGAGCAGGTACAGGGCATTTTGACGAAGATTGATATTTTGGATTTTCTGTCTACACAGGTGAAATGAGAGATTAGGAGATTGAGAGATTACGTACCATCAATCTCCTAATCCCCCAAGCTCCCAATCTCGGCATTATTCGATGGTATAATGCAGCATGAAGTTACCAAATGGTGATCAGGCACAGATACCCCAGGCGAAAATAACGGAGTATCTTCTGTCATTCACCCACGAAGACGGCCGTCCAAAAGTACAGTTTTTTACCCGTTTTGGATTTACAATCACTGAATGGGAAAAGCTGGCAGAGGCTTTACGAGAACATGCCCAACAACACGATGTTACGAAAGTTGAAGATTCACCATTTGGTAAACGTTATGTGATAGAGGGGATTCTGAATGCGCCAGATGGACGAACGCCCTTCATTCGGGTGGTCTGGTTCATTGAAGATGGAATAGGCGCGCCGCATCTGGTGACGGCTTACCCTTTACGGAGACGAGTATGATTGAAGAACTTGACCGCGTTATCTTGACTGTTGATTTGCCGGTATATGGCCTGAGAGCAGGTGATATGGGCACTGTTGTCCTGGTTCACGATAGTAGAAAAGGCTTTGAAGTGGAATTTGTGAGCCTCGATGGGGAAACAGTAGCTGTTACCTCTCTCTTTGCCCATCAAATACGACCGATTGGTCAACGTGAAATTGCTCACGCCCGGCCGTTGGTGGTGGTTTGATTACTTCTATCCCGGGTTAATTTCCCAATCTCGGCAGAGCCAGACCGTCTGCAATTGAATGGCGACTGTTTCGTGAATGTCACGGCCGTAGCCGCCCGCCATGGTCACCACCACCGGAATACCCCGCGACCGGCAGCTTTGTAAAACCAGCCGGTCGCGGGCGGCGATGCCCGCCGTACTCAACGCCAGTTTGCCCAGCCGGTCATTCACATGCACATCGGCCCCGGCTAAAAAGTAGGCAATGTCTGGTTTTGTCGCCAGGGTGGTTTCCAGACCGCCTTGCAAGGCAGAGAGATAGGCTTCGTCACCTGTACCATCGGGCAGGCCAATATCCAGGTCGCCGGGAATTTTGCGGAAGGGGAAGTTGTTTTCGCCGTGAATGGAGAAGGTGAAAATGGTGTCGTCGCCGTTGGTGATGTCGGCCGTGCCGTTGCCCTGATGCACATCACAATCAATGACGGCTACCTGTTTGACTAATCCTTCTGTTTGCAAGACGCGGGCGGCAACGGCCGTGTCATTAAACAGACAATATCCCTGCCCCTCGGCCCGCCGCGCATGGTGGGTGCCCTCACCTAACGAAACGCCAATACCATCCTTCAACGCCGCCCGGCTGGCCCCAATGGTGGCCCCAACGGAGTATTGCACACGCTGCGCCAATTCCGCCGACCAGGGCAGCCCAATTTGGCGCTGCTCGGCCGCGCTCAATGTGCCTCGTATGACTCGCTCGATATAGTCCGGGTCATGCGCCAGCGTGAGCTGCTCAAAGGTAGCCGGTGTGGGCTGGATGAGATTTTGCGGTGGCACAATGCCCGCCTCTTCCACCGCCTGCCGCAGCAGTTGATATTTGCTCGCCGGGAAACGGTGTCCCTCCGGCAGCGGGTAGGTGTACTGGTCGTAGCGGAAGATGCGCATGGAGGGATGGGGTTATTGGGTTATTGGGTGATACGTGATGCATGACCAGAGAGGATTCACGCATCACGCATCACGCCTCGTTCTTGTCCGACCCATCAGTCATCTCTTCTTTGATTTCCTCAATTTCGTCCTGCAAATCTTCCATGACATCTTCTTTGATTTCGGCGGCCGTCGCGCCACGCCGCCCAAAGAGGAAATCCCAGCCGATCATCACCAGCGCCAGTTGCGGCAGCCCCCACCAAACCAACACAAATGTCACCACATTTTTGACCATCTCTTGCTGTTGAATCACCTGGGTCTGAATCTGTTCGATAGCATCAGAAATCTGGTTCACAATATCAATGTATTGATCAATGAGGGCGGGCATTTCGGCCACACGGCCGTTAATCGTGGCAATATCGCTGGAAATTGTGGTGATACTGGTACTGATGGCCGCCATATTTTCATTAGCGATAGTCAGATTAGGTCCCACAGAGCGCAGCTCTTCCGGCAGCCCGTCCAGACTGGCCCCCAAATCATCAAACGTCTGGTCAAAGGGGACTGTAGGTGCGTAATTAATACCTAGATCATAGTTGAGTTCAAAGCCCAAAATTTCTTCTTCGATGCGGAAATCATTCAAGGTGATCAAGGTCTGGTCAATAGCCCCGGCAACTTCCGCGATATTGGGGATGGCTAATTGCATTGCTTCAACTGTTTGCGGCGCATTTTGTGAGACCACCACACTGACCTGATCAAGCAACGGCCGTGTGTCCGTAATCGTCTTGCCAATGTTCAGCGCCGCGCCTTCCACCGTCTCCAGACCACTATTGACATCGCCAATCGTGGCCTTTGTCAGTTCCAGACTGTCTACAGCCGTGTCCAGACTCTCCAGTGTCAGCGTTAACGTCTCATCAATCCCACCAAAGAAGTCATCTACCAATTGACGGCCAAAGTATACCCCGGCAAAACTAATGACCAGCCCCACCAACCCCAAGACCAACATCACGATGCCTATGATTCGACGAAACATGGTTTCCTCCTTCTATTTCTTCTTTTTAAGGTTAAGTGCAGGCACACCTGCATGATTACCGGGATTATACGCCAGTCCAGACAAAAAAGGAGGTGGCAGTTTACCCCCATGCTACGTGAATAGAGAGTAAGTGTATTATTGACGATAAGTCGGCTTTGTGTTAAAGTTTGCCGCAACTTTTAGTGTAATAGATACACTTAATGCAGATTGGTTCACTCTTCAAGATTGAACCAATCTCAGAGAGGTAACCATTTGAAACTACATTCACAGATTGAACAAGCGATTCGTACGGCCCTGGCCGAAGATATGGACAGCGGCGATGTGACCACATGGGCGATTGTGGCCGAAGATGGGGTGATGCACGGCCGTTTCATTGCCAAAGCACACGGCATCATTGCCGGGCTGGACGTGGCGCGGCAGGTATTTTGCCTGGTAGATGAACGAACAATGTTCACGCCCCACTTGCAGGACGGAGATCCCGTCACCCCCGGCCAACTCATTTCCACCATTGACGGTCCCGCCCGCGCCTTGCTCAGCGGCGAGCGGACGGCGCTCAACTTCTTGCAGCGTATGTCCGGCATTGCCACGCTGACGCGCCAATTCGTAGACGCCGTCGCCGGAACCAAAGCCGTCATCCTGGACACACGCAAAACCGCCCCTGGTCTGCGCGCCGCCGACAAACTTGCCGTACAAATTGGCGGCGGCCAAAACCACCGCTTTGGCCTGTTTGACATGGCGCTGATCAAAGACAACCACATTGCGGCGGTGCGGGGCGATCTGGTGGAAGCCGTGCAGCGCGTCAAAACCTACGCCCCAGACGTGCCTGTCGAAATTGAGGTGACGACACTGGCGCAGTTGGCTACGGCCGTGACCCTGCCCGTAGACCGCATCATGCTGGACAACATGAGTCTGGATGAAATGCGCGAGGCAGTGAATTTCACAGCCGGGCGCATCCCTTTGGAAGCCTCTGGCAACGTCAATTTAGAAACCATCCGCGCCATCGCCGCAACCGGCGTGGACTTTATTTCCATCGGCGCCCTCACCCATTCCGTGCGGGCGTTGGATATTAGTTTGGAACTGGAATAATGGGGGAAAATCAATGAATTACGAACAACTCCTCACCCACATGCGCACCAAATTGCAGCGCATTGCCCCGGACTTTGAGATTGAATACAAAGCCAAAATCGCTTACGAGATCAACCAGTTAAAAAAGGAGCGCAACGCCGTCATCCTGGGGCACAACTACATGGAACCGGCGCTGTTCCATTCCGTGCCCGACTTCACCGGTGATTCGCTGGAACTAAGCCGCCGCGCCGCGCAGACAGACGCCGACATCATCGTCTTTTGCGGCGTGGAATTTATGGCCGAAACGGCCAAAATCCTGAACCCGACCAAAACGGTGCTGATCCCCTCGCAAAAAGCGGGCTGCTCATTGGCCGCCAGCATCACTGCCCAGGACGTGCGTGATTTGAAAGCACGTTTTCCCGGCGTGCCCGTCGTCACCTACATCAACACCTACGCCGATGTGAAAGCGGAGACGGACATTTGCTGCACCTCCGGCAACGCCAAAGCGGTGGTGGAATCGCTGCACGCGGACACCATCATCTTCCTGCCCGATGAATACCTGGCGCGGAACGTAGCGCTGGAGACGGGCAAACATATCATCTTCCCCAGCAAGAACGGCAAAACCAACGGGGAGACAACGCTGGATGTGCAGATGATTGGCTGGCACGGCCGTTGCGAAGTGCATGAAAAATTTACCGTCGCCGACATTGAAGCGGTGCGCCACGACCATCCTGACACCCTCATCCTGGCCCACCCCGAATGCAGCCCGGAAGTGGTTTCCGCCAGCGACTTTTCCGGCAGCACCACCGCCCTCATCCGCTTCGTGGAGCAGACCAACGCGCCCAGCTACTTGCTGCTCACCGAATGTTCCATGGGCGACAATATCACGGCCGCCCATCCGGACAAAGAGATGCTGCGTCTCTGCTCCGTGCGCTGCCCGCATATGAACCAGATTCGCCTGGAAGACACCCGCGATGCCCTGCGTTACACCCAATACGAAATCCACGTATCTGAAGAAATCCGGGTACGGGCATTGCGGTCGGTAGAGCGGATGTTGGCAATTGGGTAATTGAGATTGGGAGATTGAGAGATCAGGAGATTGGGTGCATAGCCAATCTCTTAATCTCCCAATCTCGTAATCTCCCACAATGACATGATTCAAACAGAAGTCCTTATCATTGGCAGCGGCATTGCCGGGGGCACGGCCGCGCTGCAACTGGCCGACGCGGGTATCCCGGTGACACTGGTCACGCGGGCGCGAGAGCCGGAAGAGTCGAACACCAAATACGCCCAGGGGGGCATCATTTACCGCAGCCCGGCCGATTCGCCAGAACAGTTGGTGGCCGACATTTTGCACGCAGGCGCGGGGCACAGTTATCCCCAGGCGGCGCAAATCCTGGCCGATGAAGGGCCGGGACTGGTGGAAAAAATCCTGCTGGAACGAGTAGGCGTGCCGCTGGATCGCAATGCGGCGGGTGAACTGGACACGGTATTTGAGGCCGCCCATTCGCAGCCGCGCATTGCCCACGCCGCCGACGCCACCGGGCGGGCGGTGGAAATTGCCTTGCTGAATGTGTTGAAAACGCATCCCCATGTGCGGTTGCTGACGGGGCACACGGCCGTAGACCTGCTCACCCCCGCCCATCACGGCCGTAACCGGCTGGCCGTCTACGAACCCCGCCACTGTGTCGGCGCGTATGTCCTAAACCAGGACAGCGGCGAAATCAGCCGTATCCTGGCAAAAAAGACCATTTTGGCAACGGGCGGCCTGGGGCAAATTTATTTGCGCACCACCAATCCCGCCGGGTCGCGGGGGGACGGATTGGCGATGGCCAATCGCGCCGGGGCGCGGGTCATCAATGCCGAGTTTATCCAGTTTCACCCCACTACCTTTTATAAAAAAGGCGCACCCTACTTCCTCATCAGCGAAGCGGTGCGCGGCGCGGGCGGGCGGCTGGTGCATGAAAATGGCGAACCGTTCATGCACAAGTATGACGCTGAATGGAAAGATTTGGCCCCACGTGACGTGGTGGCCCGCTCCATCCGTCAGGAGATGGTGGCCCATGACCTGGATAACGTCTATCTGGATTTACGTTCTTACCTGCCCAAAGCCAAAATCTACGAACGCTTTCCCACCATTGCCGCCCGCTGCGCCGAGTTTGGCGTGGACATTACGGCCGACTTGATTCCGGTGGTGCCGGGGGCGCATTATTCCTGTGGCGGGGTGTGGGTGGATGAACACGGCCGTACCACCATCCACGATCTCTATGCCGTCGGTGAAGTCTCCTGCACGGGCCTGCACGGGGCCAACCGGCTGGCAAGTACGTCGCTGCTGGAAGGGCTGGTGTGGGGCAATCGGGCGGCGCAGCACATTCTGGCCGGCCTGGCCGATGCCCCTCTGCACAACGCGGACGACATCCCGCCCTGGCAAGATACCAGCCGCTACACGGCCGATCCGCTGCTGATTGCCCAGGACATGAGCACCATTCAGCACATCATGTGGAATTATGTGGGCGTGGTGCGGGCCGATTATCGCTTGCAGCGGGCGCTGCGCGAACTGCGCCACCTGGAAACGGAGATTGAGCAGTTTTACCGCGTGACCAAATTGACGGATGGGCTGGTGGGACTGCGGAATGCGGTCAGGACGGCCGTGATCGTCACCCAGGCCGCGCTGGCCAACAAACAGAGTATGGGTTGCCATTACCGGGAGTAGCCTGTTGGCGTTTAACGTGTCGCGTTATACACTTCATGGATGATACAGAGCTTCAAAGATAGAGAAGCTGAAAAGGAGCAGGTTATGACTGATGAAAAATTACATCCTGTCCATCCGGGGGAAGTGTTGCTGGAAGAATTTTTCATACCGATGAACCTGAGCCAAAATCGGCTGGCGCTAGATATTCGCGTACCGGCGCGGCGGATAAACGAGATTGTTTTGGGCAAACGGCCGTACCCTCACCTTCTACTCCCCTACCCCAGAACTGATGCTGTATGACCTGGAAACGGGTGAGTTTTGGTCGCCGCTCACGGCCGTGCCCTTCACCCCCCTCTGGTCGCTGGACAGCAGTCGTTTTATCTACCAGCACCCCACCGACGGCCTCTCCATCTTCGCCATGCGCACCAACACCACCTACCCGCTGGCAATCTCCGGCGGCGAACGGCTCTCCGACCCGCAGTGGTCTTACGACGGCACCTACTTGAGCGTGACTGTGGAGCAGGCGGATGGGAGTGGGGATACGGCCGTGCTGCAACTCCTTTAACCCATTGGGGAGTGACTCATTTGGTAGACATATGAAATTACCTGCTTTAGTCATCAGGGTAATCGCATATAAAACTTTTCAATATGGCCAACAAGACATATCCTCCGTGAAAAACACAAAGGAAAGCCATGACCAACAAGATAATCAGCACCATTGAGGCACATTTCAGCGAACTAGAGGACCCCGCACCAGTCACCTTCTAGACTCAGAGCAGTTTCGCAAGGGCTTTCTGGGTTGGGTGCAAGCCGTTTTTGAAGTCACCCATGGGCAAGTGATCGCCCTTGATGGTAAACAACTACGACGCTGCCAAGATAAGACATTAGCCAAAAAGGCGATTCAGATGGCCACCGCCTGAGCGACCAGCAATCATTTGGTGTTGGGACAAGTGAAAACGCCCAACACATCTTGGCCGCCAAACGCAGCCATTGGGGTATCGAGAATTCATTGCATGGGGTACTCGATGTGGCGTTTCGGGAAGATGATTGTCGCCTTCGTCAGGGTCATGCGGCTGAGAACATGGCCATTATGCGCCACATGGCCTTGAATTTGCTCAAGCAAGAAAAAACGGGGAAAGGAGGCATTCAGGCGAAAAGGCTGCAAACTGCCTGGAACCATGATTATCTCCTTAAGGTGCTGATGGCTTAATATGCGATTACCCTGGTTGGTACTGTGTTAATCACAGCAGGCATGGTAGAATCCATGATTGCACAATGGCTACCAAAAGCCAGTTAAGAGTTCCCGGAAAATCCGCGAAGAACACAAAGACCGCGAAGGATTACCAATAGAAAAATTCGTGCGATGCGTGAAAATCGTGGCCTCTTTCCCGCCAACTCATTATTAAATCACTTTAAGGAGAAAATTAAAATGGCAGAAAGAAAAAAGGTACGGGTTGCCATCATTGGTGTTGGCAACTGTGCTAACTCACTCATACAAGGCGTTCATTACTATCGGGACGCGGCCGATGACGCCGAAATCCCCGGCCTCATGCATGCCACCGTAGGCGGTTATCATGTGCGGGACATCGAAATTGTGGCCGCCTTTGATGTAGTCAAGGGCAAAGTGGGCAAAGACCTCAGCGAAGCGATGTGGGCGCACCCCAACAACACCATCAAATTCACCGATGTGTCCCATCTGGGCGTCGAAGTCCACCGGGGCATGACCCACGACGGCCTGGGCAAATACGTCAGCACTGTCGTCGAAAAAGCGCCGGGCCCCACCGATGACATCATCGGCATCCTCAAAAAAACCAAAACGGATGTCGTCGTGAACTTTATGCCCGTCGGCTCCGAAATGGCCACCAAATGGTATGTGGAGCAGGCTATCGAAGCCCGCTGTGCTTTTGTTAATGGCATTCCGGTGTTCATTGCCAGCTCTCCCTATTGGAGCAAACGTTTCATTGAAGCCGGGCTACCCATCATCGGCGACGATGTGAAAAGCCAGGTTGGGGCCACCATCACCCACCGTGTCTTGACCAACCTCTTCAAAGATCGTGGTGTGCATCTGGACCGCACTTACCAGTTGAATTTTGGTGGCAATATGGACTTTTACAACATGCTGGAACGGGAACGGCTAGAATCGAAGAAAATCTCCAAGACCAACGCCGTTACCAGCCAGCTACCGTATGACCTGGGCGCGGAAAACGTGCATGTTGGCCCCAGCGACTACGTGCCGTGGCTCACCGACCGCAAATGGTGCCACATCCGCATGGAAGGGCGCGCCTTTGGCGATGTGCCGCTGCAAATGGAACTGAAACTGGAAGTGTGGGATTCGCCCAATTCGGCCGGGGTGATTATTGATGCGGTGCGCTGCGCCAAACTGGCCCTGGATCGCGGCCTGAGCGGCCCCATCATTGCCCCTTCATCCTACTTTATGAAATCACCGCCGCAGCAGTTCACTGACGATGCGGCCCGCCGCCTGGTGGAAGAGTATATTGCGGGTGAGGAGACGGCGCCGGTTAATGGCAAAGTGGCTGTTCCTGAAGCCGTTTGATTCAACCACTTTGGAAATGATCACGGCGGAGTAGAGGTTTTAGCCGTTGCACTTACGGCTAAAGCCTCTACTCCGGCCCTCTGTTTTGTCGTTTACCTTGTCGGAATTCTGACAAAACCCCCGAAATTCCAATTTTGGGGGTTGACGCATCGGGCAGGCTATGTTATATTGCTTGCTGCGTGTGAGACAAACATCTAACACTGCAAATCTACAAAAGGAGTAAGGCGCACAAATGAATCCCAACATCTTCATCAACCGAAACTGGACGCACATGACCACCGCCCCCTTCGCTGGGAGTAGTGTTGCGCCTTGCGCTTGTGACTCTGGAGGTTTTAGACCTATCTAAAATCTCACGCTTTTAACGAAGCTTCAACGGTCACGGCGCATACTTAAAAAAGCCCGTGGCCGTTTTTTATTTGTGTTCCATGCCACGGGAAAGCAGCGTCCCGTGGCTTTTTTTGTCTAACAGAACTGAATAAAACGAATGTGACAAAGGATGTCAGGAATGAAAAGTAGAGTACAGATGAGCAGGTGAGAGATGTTCAACGGCCGTGTTCCCACACGATGTTCCGCAAGTAAGTGATGGATAAGGAAGAAAACCATTTTGAAATTAACCCAAGAGGAAGACCACCATGGAACCCTCAATGATTGATCTGAAAGAAACTGTCACCAAAAGAAAAGTAACCGGATTCTGGCGCTTGATGGCCGGCTATCGGCTGATCTATTTCGTAGCCATTGTTTGTGTTGGCCTGTCGGCTATTGCTCGTTCCGGTTTGTATTATGTGCTGGGGAAGTTTGTAGATGAGATTTTGCCCAGTGAGAACCTGAACCAACAGTTGATATGGGTAGTGTTGGTGCTGCTGGCGCTGGCATTGATGCAGGGTTACTTCTCCTATGCCGGTGGGCGGCTGGCAGCCAAATCCTCTGAAGGCATTGCCCGGCGGCTGCGCAACTACCTGTATGACCATTTACAACGGTTCACCTTCAGCTACCATGACCGGGCACAGACGGGTGATTTGTTAGCCCGCTCTACCTCGGATGTGGACGCGGTGCGGCGTATGTTTGCCGAGCAGTTGATCGGTATCGGCCGTATTGGGCTGCTCTTTGTGGTGAACTTCATTGCCCTGCTGCTGCTGAATGTGCCCCTGGCGCTCTTTTCTGTAGCCGTCATCCCGGTGATTATGATTATCTCGGTCTACTTCTTTGTGAAAGTGGGCAAGGCATACGAAGCGTTTCAGGAGCAGGAATCGCGCCTGTCAAACCAGCTTCAGGAAAACCTGACCGGGGTGCGCGTGGTCAAGGCTTTTGCCCGTCAGGAGTATGAGATAGACGCCTTTGAAAAAGAGAATATGGATAAGTTCCAGAAAGGGCGCAAGCTGACCATCATGCACTCCTTTTACTGGCCGTCTACTGACTTCATTCTGGGTATCCAGATGGTAGCCGGTTTTTATGTGGCGGCGCTGATGGTGCTGGACGGCACGTTGACGGTGGGTATGTACATTGCTTATGTGGGCTTTCTGGTGCAGATCATCTGGCCGATTCGTAACCTGGGTCGCTTGATCGCCGACATTTCTACCGGTTCGGTCTCCTTTGGACGTATCCAGGAGTTGATCAAGGTGGATCAAGAGAATCTGGATACGGGCAGTTACCGGCCCACAGGGCGCATCAAAGGTGCACTCTCCTTTAACAATATGAGCTTCCGTTACGAAGGCGAAGATGAAGACGTGCTGCACAACATCAGCTTCAGCGTGAAGCCGGGGCAGAAGATCGCCCTGATGGGTGGCGCCGGTTCGGGAAAGACGACACTGGTCAATTTGCTGCCGCGTTTTTACGAATATACGCAGGGCAGCATCCAGGTGGATGGCGTGGAACTGCACGACTACCCACGTGACCTGCTGCGGCAGCAAATGGGGTTTGTGATGCAAGAGCCGTTTTTGTTTTCGACGACGATTCGGGAGAACATCACCTATGGTCTGGGGCGTGAAGTGACAGATGAAGAAGTGTATGCCGCCGCCCGCGCCGCCGACGTCCATGACGTGATCATGAGCTTCCCGGAGGGGTACAACACCCTGGTGGGGGAGCGCGGTGTGACGCTTTCCGGTGGGCAGAAGCAGCGGGTGACACTGGCGCGCACGATTATGCGCGACCCCAGCCTGTTGATTCTGGATGACGCCATGTCAGCAGTGGATACGGAGACGGATGAGAGTATTCGCCGGGCGCTGCGTCAACTGCTAAAAGGGCGGACGACCTTCCAGATTGCACACCGGGTGCAGAGTGTGATGGATGCAGATTTGATATTGGTGCTGGAACACGGCCGTATCACCCAGATGGGCACGCATACGGAACTGCTCAAACAGACCGGTGGCGTTTACCGCCGTATCTACGACCTGCAATCTCGCATTGAAGAAGAATTGGAAGCAGATTTGGCAAAGGTCACGGCCGTGCCGAAAAATGGCAAAGTGCATTTACATGAATTACCGCAAGCCGGAGATTAGTAGGGCGATTTTCAAAATCGCCCCACAAGAGAAACATCATGTCTGAAGATTACATGGAATTTGAAGAAGAGGAATACACCTCGCAAGTAAATAAAAGCACGATGTGGCGCATTGCCCGGCTAGGGCTGGCGCATTGGCCGCTGATGGTTGGTTTCCTGGTGTTCATTGCCCTGGTATCGCTCATTGAATCGTGGCATACCTATCTCAGCAAACAGATCATTGACCTGGGTATTGTGGCCCAAGATGTCAGCGCCCTGCGTTATTACATGGGGTTGTATCTGGCAACCTGGCCCATCTTTGCCGTCTTAGTCTTTGGTTTCATCTACTGCGCCGGTGTGTTAGGCCATCTGGTGCAGTACGATTTGCGCAAAGCGATGTTCAATCATCTGCAAAACCTGTCGCTGTCGTACTATGACAAGACGCCCACCGGCTGGTTGATGTCTCGCGTCACGTCGGACGTAGGCCGCGTAGGTGACCTGGTTTCCTGGGGTTTCCTGGACATTACCTGGACGGTGACGAGCATTACCACTTCCCTGGTGTTTATGTTCATTATCAACTGGAAAATGACAATCATTGTCATTATCTTGCTGCCGGTACTGTATAAAGTGGCGATTTACTTCAAGCAACGCATCCTGGTCGAGTACCGGATTGTGCGGAAGGTGAATTCGCAGATTACGGCCGCAGCCAGCGAAAACATTACCGGCGTGCGTGTGGTCAAGTCGTTGCGGCGCGAAGAGAAGAACCTGAGCAATTTCCAGGAGTTGACGGATCAGATGTATGAATCTGGCTACAAGGCGGCCTGGCTGTCAGCGTTGTTCTTACCGGCGGTGCAGTTGGTGAGTACAGCCGGGGTGGCGCTGGTGGTCTGGTACAGCGGTACGGCCTTTTCGGCGGGCAGTATGACGGCGGGCAGCATTCATGCCTTTGTCGCGTACATTACCTTCATGTTGTGGCCGATTCAGCAGTTGGCAGCGGTGTATGCCAGTATGCAGCAGGCGGTGGCTTCCGGTGAGCGGATGTTCTCGCTGCTGGATATGGATGCGGAAATTGTAGATGCGCCGGAGGCGATTGACCCCGGTACGATTCGTGGCGACATTACGTTTGACAACGTCTCTTTCCAATATGAAGCAGGCAAGCCGGTGTTGACGAACTTTAACCTGACGATTCCGCAAGGTGAAACGGTGGCATTGGTCGGGCCGACGGGCGCGGGTAAGTCTACGATTGTGAACCTGATTTGCCGGTTCTATGAGCCGACAGAAGGGACAATTCGCTTCAACGGCCGTGACTACCGCACCATGACCCAACATGCCATCCAATCGCGCATCGGCATGGTCTTGCAGACGCCGCATCTGTTTTCGGGCACGGTATATGACAATTTGCGCTACGGCCGTCTGAATGCCACCGATGACGAAGTGGTGGAAGCGGCCAAAATGGCCGGGGCGCACGAGTTCATCGTTGACCTGGACGAAGGGTATGAGACGCAGGTGGGTGAGGGCGGCGTGCTGCTCTCCACCGGGCAGAAGCAGTTGATCAGCCTGGCGCGGGCCATTCTGGCGGACCCGGACATCTTCATTATGGACGAGGCGACCAGTTCGGTAGACACGCTGACCGAGGCGTTGATTCAGCAGGGTATGGACAAATTGATGCACGGCCGTACCAGTTTCATCATCGCCCACCGCCTGAGTACCATCAAGAACGCCGACCGCATCATGGTCATCGAGAACGGTGGCGTCTCGGAAATGGGTTCCCATGCGGAACTGATTCGCCTGGGCGGTCATTATTACAACCTCTACACTCGACAGTTCCGCGAAGAGATGGAACATCGGTTGGAAGAGGAGTTGGGTGAACGTGAATTGGCTGCGGCTGATTAAGATAGTGGGTTATTGACGAGTCAATAGCCCACTATCTGGAGATTTATCATGAACAGGAGTGTGCAACAATTACAATATGCTTTACAGACGTTGGCCCTGCCCGTCACCGCGCAGCTCCGGTTACATCCGTGTGATGGGTGCAGGGTGGAGGAGCTGGCGTTAGCCTTTGACCGCTGGCAGGCGAGGGCGCGTGGCGAGTTGAAAGAAAGTCTGACCGGTGAACAGGCGGAAGCGTTGAACCGGTTGGACAGGAAATTATTGATGCTCAGCGGCTCCCGGTTTAAGCCAGCCTGGTCAGATGCGGCGCTGCGACAGAGTTTGGAATGGCGTCAGGTGCGGGATATGGCCCGCGAGGCGCTGGCCAAGTTTGGTTGGCCGTTGGACGTGCCGCCGGTGGCACATGGATAAGTAGAGAACGGCCGTGTCCCCGACACGGCCGTTTTTTTATGCAGCCGGCGATTAAAATCGCACCTATACAGAGCAAAGCCGACCTGCGTCGGCTGGAGATAGTCGGCGAAGGCCGACTTTGCCTTTTGTTGGTGCAGATTTATCTGCCGCAGCAAGTTAAATCTTATGGAGGTGCGAAAAATGGCATTTGAAAAGATGACTTACCAGAAAGACGGCATGGAATTGTATCTGGCGACGAGTGAGGGGTTTGTCACGGCCGTAGCCCAAAACAACGAGTGGCAGGTGACGCGGCGCAGTCTGCCGGGCGTGAACGCCACCAGCATCATGGCCCGCGAGGGGGTGATTTTGCTGGGCAGCACGGATGGGGTGTGGATGTCCGAAGATGGCGGCGAGACGTGGCAGGAGCGCAGCCAGGGGCTGGCGCACCGGCATGTGCGCTGGCTGGCTTACCACCCGGAGGTGTCTGATTTTGAACTGGCGGGCACGGAACCGGCGGCAATTTTTATCTCGCGGGATGGGGGCGCAAACTGGCACGCCCGTACCCACATCGAAGACCTGCGTGATCAATTTGGCTGGTGGCTGCCCTATTCACCCGGCGCGGGTTGTGTACGGGGTTTTGCCGTAAACGGCTATCGCCTCTATGCGGCTGTAGAAGTGGGCGGCTTGTTACGCTCCGATGATGCCGGGGAAACGTGGGCGCTGGCAGCGGGCAGCGACGGCCGTCCGAAGTTTGGCCGACCGAAACCCCAGCACATTCACCCGGATGTGCATTCCGTAGAAAGCCATCCCTCCTCACCCGACCTGGTTTTTGCGCCGACGGGCGGCGGGTTTTATGCCTCGGTGGATGGGGGTATGACCTGGGAATGTCGCTATGATAACTGTTATGTGCGGGCGGTGTGGGCTGACCCGGCGGATGCCAACCACCTGATTTTGGGGCCATCAGAGGGGCCGGATGGGCGGCACGGCCGTATTGAACAATCCCACGACGGCGGCAAAAGCTGGCGGCGGCTGACCCAACCGCAGCCTTATAATATGGTAGAACGGTTTTACCAAGCCGGTGAATCACTGCTGGCAGTGATGGCGAATGGGGATTTATGGGCGGCTCATCTGGCTGAACAGAACTGGCAGCCCATCCTGGCGGATGTCACCAGCATTAACGCTGTGGCCCATATGGGCAGCGCCTGATCTGCAAGCACAAATCTCCTTTATTTTTGCGTTGACAAACAGTTCCCTTCCTTGTTACAGTATGCCCAGTTATTGGTCGCCGGAGAGTGGTCTCAGCATAGGGAGCGCCCATCCGTGCAAATTTATATCAACCCAATTTTAAGGAGGTAAGTGATGCCTGCAAAATATAAAGTTGTTGCCAGAATAAATCCCCAAGATAGAGAAGGGCCGCGTAAGTATTACCCGTCGTTGCAGACAGACGGCCGTACCACCCAGCGCAAATTGGCCTTAGAAGCGGCCGACCGCTCCACGATGAGTGACGCTGACATGGACGCGGCGCTTACCAATTTGCTGGCGCTCATTCCCAAACACCTGGCCGAAGGGCGCATTGTAGACCTGGGTGAATTTGGCAAATTTTTGCTGACCATTAGCACCGCCGGCCAGAGTGCGGCCGAAGAGGTGACGGTGTGCAATATCACGAAAGTGGGTGTGCGCTTTACCCCTGGCCCGGCCTTCAAGCAGATGTTGGCCGACGTGCGGTTTGAAAAGGTGAGTTGAGTAATAGATTGGTTCAATCTGCAAGATTGAACCAATCTCCCAAGCACAGCCCCAAAATGTCCTGACTTTTTCCAAAAACTTCCTGAGATTTTTCAAAAACTTCACGACTTTTTCTAAAAACTTCCTGACATTTTGCCCAAAATGTCAGGAAGTTTTGGATGAAACCTCTTGACATTTCACACCATAGGTGCTGAAAAGCCAAAAACAGAGTGCTTTTTCGGCTTTGTTAACAGGCAAGTAACATCGCTTGAAAGATCAGCTATAGCAGAATAATTCCGACAAGGATATTGACATATGACATTTCAGGTAGCGGACTATTACAAGTTGTTAGCATTACATAGAGCCTTTATGGAAGCAAAATTTACGCCTCTGCCCAATGATCAAGATATTGCAGGAAGTCCATTTATAGCGGAGATGGCCCACCAAGTAGTAGACAATCTCATCCAATTGCAAATTGAACAAGGAAATGCTGAAGAAGCAGAAGCGTGGAATAAGTGGCGTCAAATTGATCCCTCTCGGCGGGAATGGGGAGTTGCATTAACAAGAGCACAGGAAGCGGGAAACTGGGTACACTGGACAAACCAAGAGAAACTACATTATACCCAAATCTTGTTAAGCCCATTCCAGGCGGATAATCATTTGTTGGAATTATTTATCACAAGTGTAGATGACTTGCTAACAAAATAATGGGTTCCCCTGTTTCCTATTCATTACACACCGTGCCACATAGTTACCATCATGGGCAGCGCCCGACCCTCATGCTAAAATCTCTTACGAGCTTGCAGATTGGTTCAATCTCAAAGATTGAACCAATCTCGCCGAGCACCTGACCACCGAGGGAAAGATGGACGACACCATAGCGGTACGCCCCGACGAACAACTGGATGAGAGGGCGCTGGCGGCTTACTTACACGGCCGTCTACCCGGCGCCGAAAACCCGCTCATCATCCGCCAATTTGGCGGGGGGGCGGCCAATCTTACCTATTTGCTGGACTATGGCACACATGACTATGTGCTGCGCCGCCCGCCGCTTGGCCCGGTGGCCCATGCCGCCCACGATATGAACCGCGAATACCGGGTGCTGTCGGTGCTGCACCAGGCGTTTCCCTATGCCCCCCGTGCGTTTCTGTATTGTGCGGATACGGCCGTGATCGGCGCGGACTTTTTCATTATGGAACGGCGGCGCGGCGTGGTGGTGCGCCGCGCCATTCCGCCGGAATATCGAGGATTTCCTGACGCCACCCGCCGGATGAGCCTGGCATTGGTAGACGCGCTGGCCCAGTTTCATGCGGTGGATTATACGGCCGTCGGCCTGGCCGAATTGGGCAAACCGCAAGGTTTTGTCGAGCGGCAAATTGAGGGATGGTACAAACGCTGGCACGCTGCCAAAGTGGAAGACCTGCCGGAAATGGATACCGTCTACCGTTGGCTGCGGGACAATCTGCCCACTTCTACCCATGTTTCCCTGGTGCATAATGATTACAAACTGGACAATGTGATGCTGGCGGCTGATGACCCCGGTCGGATGATCGCCATATTCGATTGGGATATGTGTACCTTAGGCGATCCGCTGTGTGATTTGGGGGCACTGCTCTGTTACTGGACGCAGCCGGACGATCCGCCCTATATGCAAGCCGCCTCCATGATGCCTCTGGGTGATCTGGGCTTTCCCAGCCGCGCCGAACTGGTGGAACGATATGCCCAACAGTCAGGGCGCGATGTGCATGATATTCGCTTTTATCATGTATTGGGACTGTTTCGTCTGACCGTTATCATTGCCCAGATTTTTATTCGCTACAAACGAGGCCAGACCCAAGATCAGCGCTTCGCCGCCTTTGAAATGATGACGCCGCTCATGGCGCGGGCGGCGCAGGATATTGCATTGGCGGCTTGAAGATGACCTTATCGTTGTGTCATTCCCGCGAAAGCGGGAATCCATATTAGGAAACGGATGGGTGCCCGCCTGCGCGGGCATGACAGGCAAAATACTCCCTGAAGAAAAACTATGCAACTGAGCGAACAGGCTTTGAAAGAACGACTTTTACCCCTGGCCGCAGATGAATTCAAGCTGCCGGAAGGGGTGGACGTGTACCAACGTGTGTTGGAAATGCTGCCCCATGTGGGGTCGGTGGACAGTGAACTGCGTGATGATTTGATTTATACCGGACTGGCAACCTGGATGCTGGATGAGGGAGAACTGTTCACGGAGGAGCAGTACAAAGAGATTTTGGCGGTGGCGTTAGACGATATGCACCTGTTTTATCGCCTGGGGGAGAGGGAGACGGATTCCGTTTTCACGCGCACCTTTTCCCTGTTGCTGCTGCCACTGCTGTTGATTGCCCACCGGCGACGGCCGTTTCTGAGCCGTGATGAACTGCTGCATGTGAAGGAACAAGTGCTGATCTACCTGGTTGGCGAGGAAGATTTTCGCGGGTACGTGGCGGAGGATGATAAGGGGTGGGCGCACGCCATTGCGCACGCCGCCGATGCTCTGGATGACCTGGCGCGGTGCAAAGAGCTAAATGTGACCGACTTGCTGGACATTTTGCAGGTCATCCGGGAAAAGGTTGCTAACCCCCACCTCGTCTACAACTTTGAAGAAGACGAACGATTAGCCATTCCGGTGATTGCCTGTTTGGAACGTAAGCTGTTGAAAGAAGCCGAGGTGAAAACCTGGTTGAACAGTTTTATTCCTCTGGCGCAAGAAAAAGAGCCATTTCCAGACGTTTACCGCCAGGCGATCAATGTGAAGATGTTTTTGCGCAGTTTATATTTTCGGGCAAGTAAACCGGACACGGCCGTTGCTATTGGCGAAACCAGCACGCAGACATTGCTCAAGCTGGTACATGACATCCTGAACCAGATCAGCCGCTTCTAAACCTATAGTATTAAAAAAACACGCGCGTAATGTTCTACCGTGGGGAAGGGGTCATAAAAGTGGTGCAGCAGCCGTTTCCATTCCTGGTACTGGGGCGACTGCCGAAAGCCAATCGTGTGATCTTCGAGCGTCTGCCAGCGCACCAGCAGCAGGTATTGATTTTACACTTCCAGACAGCCGTGCAATTCATGTGACAGGTAGCCAGGCATAGTGGCAATAATAGATTGCGCCTGGGCAAAGGCGGCTTCAAAGGCGGTTGTTTGCGCGGGGATGACGGTGAGTACGGCCGCTTCCAATATCATCAGGCCAGCCCCAACAGTTCAGAAACGTTGTGTCGCAGTTCGGCGGGAACAAATGGCTTGGTGATTACCCGATCAATCACCCGGTTAAGCGTGCCCCGAGTTGATCTTACCGGGCGACCGCCTTCTACCAGAGCAGAAAGCACCACTACATCAGGATGACAGTCATCCAGGGCATCTAGTTGATCTAACAAATCCCAACCGCCCATATCCGGTAAACCCAGGTCTAACACAACAACATCTGGTTTCAATTCGGGAACGAGCCTTAACGCTTCTTCTCCATTGCGGGCATGATGGCACTGAACGGGCAACGGCCGTAAGGTCGCCTCAATGAGTGCAAAAATACCGCCATCGTCCTCGACGCTCACGACGTGGTATAGTGACCCCATATTCCAATTTCCTCCAACCGGATTAGCAAGGACAATACAATAAACAATACAAGGCGGGAATTGTAACACGAAATAAAGCGGAGAGTAGGGGAGGTGGGCCGTCTACTGAATGTTCAGGACATCTTTTACCGCTGTGGACAGTTCTTTGGGTAAAAATGGCTTGCTCATAAAGGTGACATTTTGTAAATGTCCAATTAAGCGATGCGTGGGGTTGGTAAATGCTGTTAGCACCAGCACTTTGGGGCGTTGAATTTCCATCTTACTGATGCCCTGTAACACATCCCAACCATTCATGTCTGGTAAAGAAATATCGAGAATCACCAATGTGGGCCGGCACTGCCCGATGAGGGCTATAGCATCACGACCGGTAGCCGCATGATGCAGCTCAATGGGCAACGGCCGTAGCGAAGCCTCTATAATGCGGAAGATTCCTAAATCATCCTCTACGCTAACAACACAATAAGGGGAAGTCATGAAACCATTATAAAAAGTAGCCTGAGGGGATGTTTGGGTACAGGTTGCTTGATTCCTCAGGAAGTGCCAATATAAACATGATACGAGATTGTTTGTTGTTATTCTTTTGTGAACAACATGAATCTTTCCCCTAGTGTACCTCAACTGTGGCAAAGCAGGTATGGAATGGGGAGGATGAATTGATGGCTAATTGCGCCAGAAACCAAGCGGGTATTTATGCCAGAGGTAATAGGTAGCCGCAGCCCAACCTAACGCCGAACAAACAACAAAGGTCACGGCCGTGACCATTTCCCATGTGCCGTCTGCGCCGTCTGCCACACCCAAGACGGCCGTCACCAACACGCTCAGCGCCATGCCAATTAGCCCCAACAAAACCCCCACCAGCGCTCCCAAAGCAAACGCCCCCATCAAGCGCGCCTGACGGTGTTTTTGCGCCTGCAAACAGGCCCGCAGTCCATTTGGTACTTTGTCTAACTCAGTGGTTGGGTCAATCTGGTAACGTTGCACCAGGTCATAGATTTGTCCGCGCCGCTGTGCGTCGCTGATACCGGTGAGCAGCAAATAAAGCTCCCCTTGATAAGGCAAAACGTAACGATGTAAAGATGGATTTACCTGGACAGCCTCTTCCACTTGATAGCGTAAGGAAGGCTGTAAAATCCGCACCACCTGCCGCTGCTCTAAAAGCAATTCGATATTTGCTTCGGCCAATGGCGCTTGCTGTGGATTGACAAAACCCTGACTACTCATGGCACTTGCTCTAATTTGCAGAATTTCTATTACAGTTTTTCACCCTGCCCATTATCAAACAGGGCCATGATCAGGTCAACGGGACTATTGTGCCAGCGAGCTAAATGTCCTACACCAACAACTCATCCAGCACGGCCGTCAACCTTTCTAATTCTGCCTGAGCCGCTGCCTGCTCCTGGCGCAAACTTTCCACCTCTTTGCCGGCCGCCGCTGCCTGTTCCACATCGTGTGCCAATTGTGCCAGCCACGCCTCCGTTTCTTCAATCTGCTCCTGCACCTGGCGCACATGCCGCCCCCATTGGCGGCGTTCTTGTTTGTTGCGGTGTGGGGGTTGGTTTGCTTTCACCTCCTCTATCCAATCCAATGAAGGGGTCGTCTTTGCGGCGGTAGGCAGGGCCACTTTGGTGGCCACGGCCGTGGCCGCACTCCCCACGCGCCCGGCCAGGAATGCCTGGTAAGGGCCATCGAACACATGCAGATGACCGTCCCGCAATTCCCAAATTTGTGTCGCCAGCCTGTCCACCAGATACCGGTCATGTGAAACCAGAATAATGGCTCCGTCAAACTGTTCCAATACCGTTTGCAGCACTTCTTGAGAGGGAATATCCAGATGATTGGTCGGCTCATCCAGCAGCAAAAAGTTGGCTCCGGCTAACGCCAGCAGCGCCAGCGCCAAGCGTCCCCGTTCACCCCCGCTCAGGTCGCTCACCTGCTTAAACACATCGTCACCGCGAAACAGGTAGGGTGCTAGAAAATTGCGTGCCTTGTCCACGGGCATTGGCTGGTGAGCCATCACCTCGTCAATCACCCGCCGGTTCAGGTTAAGCTGTTCGTGCCCCTGGGCAAAATAGCCGCGAATCAGCCCATCCCCATAGCGCAATTTGCCGCGCAATGGTGATAGTTCCCCCATGAGGGTGCGCAAAAAGGTGCTTTTGCCGCTGCCATTCGGCCCGATCAGCGCCGCACATTCGTGCCGTTCCAGGTGCAGGTCGTCGCTGGTAAAAAGGGGTGCGCCCGGATAGCCAATCTCCAACCGTTTGCTGCGCAGCACAAAACGGCCGCTGCGCTGTTCTGGTTTCAGGCGAATGTGTAGTTGTGGTTGGCGCGGCGTGGGTGGCGGCAGGTCGCGCAGCCGCTGCGCCGCTTCGTTGACGTTGAGGGTGCGCACCCGTTCACCAATTTGCAGCCAGCTTTGGCCGGGCACGGCCGTAGCCCCATATGTCTCCAGCAACACAATATCCCGTGTCAACCGCTTGAGTTTACCTTTGGCAATATCACTCTTGCCCCCGGCGATATTTTTGCGCACAAAATCAAGTTCCATTTCCAGCCGTTCTTTTTCGGCCTGGAACTGTTCAGTAGCATAAGCCCAATTGCGCTCCCGCTGTTCGCTGTACTGGCTGTAACTGCCTTTGTAACTGTGCAATTGCGTGGGTGTCAATTCCCAGATGTGCGTGACCACCCGATCCAAAAAGTAGCGGTCATGGCTGACGATGAGCAGCGCCCCCGGCCATTGGCGCAGTGTGTTTTCCAGCCATTCTACGGCCGTCACATCCAGATGGTTCGTTGGTTCATCCAAAATTAGCAGGTCGGGTTGTTCCAGCAGCAAGCGCCCCAACAGCACGCGCGTCTTCTGGCCACCGCTGAGGTGGGCCAGCGGCGTTTGCCAGCTTTCCGGCGGGAATCCCAGGCCCAGCAGCACCCGCTTGATCTCCTGTTGGTAGTGGTAGCCGCCGCCAACGTCGTATGCTGCCTGGATACGGCCGTACTCCTCCAGAAGCTCCGCCGCCATTTCCCCCACCGCCATGCGCGTTTCCAGCGCCTGTAGTTGGGCTTCCTGCGTCGTCAGCGCGGCAAAAACCGTCCGCATCTCTTCGTAAATGGTGTTGTCTTGCCCGGCAAACGCGAGAACCGCTTCTTGCTGCAAATAGCCCAACGTCAAGTCGGGAGTACGGCTGATCTGTCCGTCCCTGGCCTCTTGCTGTCCGGCCAAAATTTGCAGCAGCGTCGTTTTGCCGCAACCATTGGGGCCAACCAATCCCACCCGCTCTTTGGCTTGTAGCCGCAGTTCAATCTCTTCAAAAATATCGTCAGCGCCAAATGATTGCGCCAATCCTTTTGCTTGTAGGATTATCATGGGCAGAATTGTCAATAGGCAACGATCAATTGTCAATTGTCAATTGTCAATTGGCCGTTGTTATTCTGTTTAATCGGTAAGGTGACAATAAAAGTGGCGCCCTGCCCCGGTTGGCTGGTGGCGATAATGTCGCCGCCGTGCCGCTCCACAATGAGACGGCAAATAGCCAGACCGATGCCGGTGCCTTCGTATTCGGTACGGCCGTGCAGGCGTTGGAACACGGTAAAAATGCGATCCAGATACTTTTCATCAAAACCAATGCCATTATCTTGCACCACGATCTGGCAGCGATTTTCGGTCAGCTTCTCGGCAAAGATATGGACCACAGGCGGTTCATCTGGTTTGTGGTATTTTAAGGCATTGCCGAGCAGGTTTTGGAATAACTGCTGCATTTGTGTGGGATCTGCTTGAACGGTAGGCAAGGGGGTGAGATGGATACGGCCGTTTGCCTCTTCAATGCGTACCGATAAATCTTCCAGCACTTGCTGCACTGTGCGGGTCAAATTCACTCCTACAAATGGGTCGGCCTGTGTGAGTACCCGTGAAAACGCCAACAAATCTACAATCAATGTCTGCATCCGCATCGCCGCATTGTGCATCCGCGCCAGATAATCCTGGCCCCGTTCATCCAGTACATCCGCATAATTGGCCGCCAACCGGTCGCTAAACATCTGAATCTTACGTAACGGCTCCTGTAAATCGTGTGAAGAGACATAAGCAAAATTTTGCAATTCTCGGTTGCTGCGTTCCAGTTCGGCCGTATAAATTTGCAGCCGTTCTTCTGCATTACGACGTTCCAAAATCTCCTGGCGCGCCGCTTCGTATAAACGAGCATTCTCAATGGCCACAGCTAATTGGGCGGCTATCGCTTGCATGGTAAAGAGGTCATCATCATCAAAAGCATGAGGCTGCACACTCTGGGCATCCAACACACCCATCACTATCCCCTTCAACTCAATCGGCACAGCCACCTCTGAGCGCGTCTCCATTTTGCTCAGTTCCGCATGGTAACGAGGTTCCAGCAGGACGTCAGGGGCTAACAATGCTTCGCCATGCTGTGCCACCCAACCGGTAATGCCCTGCCCCAATTTCAAACGTGCCACTCCTTCCATTTCCTTCAGTGACGCCAGCGAGGTCGCTTTTAGCACCACATATTGCCCCTCCACCAGCCGAATCACCACATTGTAATAAGCAAAAGTGCTGCTGATCAGGTTTACTGATTCATGCAGCAGGTCATCCAAGGAAAGGATAGCTGTCGCCCGACGACCGACGCGCACAATCAATTCCAGACTGGAAGCCCGCGCCCGCAATTCAGCTTCCGCTTGCTGGCGCTGGCTGAAATCTTGTTTAATGGCGATGAAATGGGTGATGTTTCCCTCCCCATCCGAAACCGGGGTCACGGTCATTTCCTCAGCATAAAAAGAGCCGTCTTTGCGCTGGTTGGTAAATTCACCTTGCCAGATTTCACCGTGTTGAATCGTTTGCCAAATGGCCTCTTGTAATGGTTCTGCCATATCCTCGTTATAAACCTGCCCGATGTGTTGGCCTGCGATGTCAGCCAGTATGTAACCGGTGAGCCGGGTATAAGCCGGGTTTATCCACTCGATCAAACCATCCTGGTCAGCGATGAGAATGCCGGTGGGGGCAGCAGCCAGGGCACTGGATTGTAGTTGTAATTGCTTTTCGGCCGTTTTGCGGCTGGTAATGTCCCGGCCAATGGCGTTGATATAGTTCACATTGCCATATGAATCATAATGGACGTTGATAGACCAGAGCGTATCAAAGATGAGGCCGGTCTGGCTCACCTGCCGGTTTTCAAACGTGGCGTGGGACACATTCCCGCGTATCCATTCCAACAAACCCATCTCGGTACGGTCCTGGTCGTCGGGGTGTAAAAAACTGAAGGCGGACTGACCTATCAATGCTTCTTGCGGTAGACCGTATATCCGTTCGGCCGCATGGTTGACGTAGATGAATTCGCCGCTTTTGTCTATCTGTACAATGAGATCATGGCTGCCTTCGACGAAGTCGCGGTATTTTTCTTCACTCTGGCGCAGGGCCGCTTCGGTAAGGCGCTGTTCGGCGATACGTTGGGTGAGATCGGCGACCATTTCCTGAAGCTGGTCAATTAAATTATTGGCACTGTGCTGTAAGTCGCCAATTTCATCGTCTTGAATGGGCAGGGGGATGCGCACGGACAGGCGACCGGTCTGCGCAGTATGCAAAACTTGCTGCACGGCCGTAACCCGCCGCAGCGCCAGCCGATCAATGGCCAGGTACAAAATTAGAGAGGTCAGCCCCACCACCAGCCACGCACTGGCTACAAAGACCAAAATGAGCCGGGCTTCTTCCGCCTGGTATTGGGCGGTGGAAGCCTGCACGTAGACAAAAAAGAGCGGCCGTGACCCATCACTGGTGAAGATAGGCACGATGGTGCTCACATTATCCCTATCACGCAACACAATGCCGTGGGGGCTATCGGCCGTAAACCAGTTAATGTTCAACTCTGCTACCTGGGTAATACGTTTGCCAATTAAATCGCTATCAATCGCATTGATGATGATGTTGTTGCTGGAACTCACAAAGGCGTTAGCGACAGGCGCGCCGACCAGTTGCTCAATGGTAGCCTCGTCATCGAACATATTCAGGTTGCCCCGGTTCGTTTCCACAATAGCTGCCGGTATAAGGAGGCGGTCTTCTATATCCGCTTGAAAATGACGCGAAAATTGCCGTAGCAGCAGGTAACCAACGATGACTAAAACCAGGAGTTCTACCACGATGATGGTAACGCCTATTTTGAATGTTAGCCGACGGTAAAAGGGTCTCATGGCTGTGGTGATTCTTCAAATCAGGAGCTACCCCAAAACCTTCCCTGGATTTAGAATGTTGTGTGGGTCTAGCACCTGTTTGATCTGGCGCATCACTTCAATGGCGGCTTCCCCATGTTCGTGAACCATATATTTTTGTTTACCAATGCCCACACCGTGTTCGCCGGTACAGGTGCCTTCCAGATGGAGCGCTTTTTGTACGACCTGATCGTTGAACCATTGCAAATCAGCATCTTTACTCGTTTCTGGGGCAAAGATGACGGTATGCAAGTTACCATCGCCGGCATGCCCAAACAGAGCACCTTTTAGACCCATGCTGCTTATTAGATCGGCCGTATACGCCGCCACTTCCGGGTAATGGGAGATGGGCACGGCCACGTCAGTGATGAGGTATTTCTCGCCAGGGTGAGCGCGAAAAAGGGTCTCGCCCAGTTGGTGACGGCCGTGCCACAGCCGGTCCCGTTCATCACGCCCGACCCCGGCGCTAAAATAGGTGGCGCCGCCATCCACACAAATCTCGCGCACCAATTGCAGTTCACTTTGCAGCGTTTCGGTCGTTGGCCCATGAAACTCCATGAGCAAGGTAGGCGCGACAGGCAGGTTGATGCTTTCATCCTGGTTCATATAGGTGATGGCGGCCGCGTCTAATAATTCCAATGCGGCCGGCCCCAGGCCGGAGCCTATGATCTGGTAAACGACGGCAGCGGCCACGGCCGTGCTGCCAAAAGTAGCCAATACGGCGCTAAAATGCTCCGGCAGGGGGGCTAACTTGAGTGTGGCTTCCGTTACCAGCCCCAATGTGCCTTCAGAACCGATGATCAAGTGGGTGAGATCATACCCGGCTGACTGTTTCACCGAACGGGAGCCGGTGCGAATTACCTCGCCATTCGCTAATACTACCTCCAATGCCAACACATTATCACGGGTCGCGCCATATTTCACTGTGCGCGTACCGGCCGCATTATTGGCGATCATGCCACCGATGCTGGCATTTGCGCCAGGGTCTGGGGCAAAAAAGAGGCCGTGCTGCCCCAGGATTTTGTTCATATCTTTGTAGAAAATACCGGGTTGTACGACTGTTTGAAAATCGGCAGCATGAACAGCCAGAATCTGGTTCATCTGTTGAAAATCCACCACAATCCCGCCCTGGACGGGGATGGGATTTCCTTCCAGGCTGCTGCCGGCGCCCCAGCCGACGATGGGTACGCGGTGTTCATGCGCCAGCCTCAGGATGGCGCTCACCTCGGCGGTGTTTTGTGGCCAGACGACGGCGTCTGGCAGGTGGAGAGGGTGAGAGGATTGGTCACGGCCGTGTAACACCCGGTCTGCTTCTTTTTCTGATACCCGTTCATCGCCCAAAAGATTTGTCAATACAGCCAATACATCTGCATTCATCTCTTTTTCCATCCTGTAGTTTTGCAGCCAATACTAACCACCACTACCAGCCGCTAACGTCCATCTTTTATGCACGCCAAAATTAACGAAATTGTACGCCAGCCGCCAAGAGTAAGCTACCATGCTTTTTGACACTGCCAGATGCCCGTGTTATACTCATTCTCCGGGTTTACACCTGATAAACTGGTATAAAACTGGTTTTTAACAAGGCATAAATCCTCCAATGGAGGGATGGCAGAGTGGACGATTGCGACGGTCTTGAAAACCGTAGTGGGTTTAGGCTCACCGGGGGTTCGAATCCCTCTCCCTCCGCCAGTATGAACCTTACAATATATGCTGTTAGTGGCCGGTTTCTGACCGGACCAACATATGTTCTTCTCTATTCTTTAGGGGAGGTGCCAGAGTGGTCGAATGGGGCCGCCTGCTAAGCGGTTAACGGTCTTTAAAAGCCGTTCAAGGGTTCGAATCCCTTCCTCCCCGCCTTTACATATTTCTTTCGCTGTGGCCGGTCTCCGACCAAGCCACTTCAGATTATCTGCGCCCTTAGCTCAGTGGATTAGAGCGTCTGGCTACGAACCAGAAGGTCGGGGATTCGAATTCCTCAGGGCGCACCACAAAAAAAGAGGACTTCCCTCTTTAAGAGCCACCATATCCTGTGATATGGTGGTTTTCTTTTCAGGACACCGTAGCAAATACCGTAGCAGTTACGGAGAGCTTTAAATGAAGCAATGTGCTCACTGTAAAGAATTTAAATCTCTGGATGAGTTTGCTTTTAGCAATAGACTTCTGGGTACGAGACAAAAACACTGCCGTAGCTGTATGAGTGATTTCAATAAAACCTCATACCCTGATTGACTGACTAAACTTATAAATGACGTGACACCGAAAAAGTGGACATGAGAATAACTCAGATTCACCATACAATAG
>JAHDWK010000025.1 GCA_023382655.1 Anaerolineae bacterium
CCACCACAACAACCGGCGTATTCGTCACTGGTATGCGGGTGGGCACGGCCGTGACAGTCTCCATTTCCGCCACACACCCCGCCAGCAGCAGTCCGGTCAGGCTCATAATGATCAATCGGCTGAGTTTCATGGTTGTCTCCCTGCAATAGCACGCAACCCCATCAGGCATTTTGTAGGCCCTTTACCCTTTGCGCGCGAGGTGTGAGGTCCTCTGGTCACGCATCACGCCTCACGTGTCACGCAATACGGATGATTGTATCCCATACCAAAGTGGCGGCAATTTAATTTGCCCGCCACGCCTGCCCGTGATATAGTTCCAGTCCTGGCCCGCCACGCGGGCTACTTTTATGTATTGATAAGAGGTGGCGCGGTCGGAGACCGGCCACAGCCAATAGATTTTGAATGACCCAACCGGCTTAGGCCGCGGCTATAGCCGGTAGAGAATGGAGAAGGCTGCCATGTCTGACTTATTACTGAAAGCATTTGATAACGAACCCATCACCGGACTGCCGGAGTTGCGCATTGGCGATGATGTCACCCTGCATTTTCGCATTAATGTGGGCGAGCGGAACGAACGGACCCAATTGGTGCGCGGTATGATCATCCGCCTGCGTAACAGTGGCAATAACCGTAACTTTACCATCCGCCGTATCGCCACCAATGGCATCGGCGTGGAACGGACTTTTTTGTTCCACTCGCCGCGCATTGAAAAAATTGAAGTGCATCGCCATGCCCATGTGCGCCAGGCGAATTTGTACTTCATGCGCGAACGCACCGGCAAATCGGCCCGCCTGCGCGAAAAACGGTTCTTTTAACGGCCGTCGGGTGACGGCCGTACCCATCATCACAGATACCAGGTGAAAGTCTCATGGCTTTCACCTTTTTTTGTTTTCAGGCTTTATGGTGGTTGCTGGCTTGTACCCGCTACCAACCACTAACCACCAGCCCCAATTGAGGAACTATGACCTTCTCCCCCCATTCCCATCCCCCACTGATTGGTTGCACCACGTACCGTAAAACGGCCGACCAGAATCCACCGATTGACATCATTGGCCTGATGCCTTCGTACATTGAGGCGGTGGCCGCCGCCGGTGGCATCCCCATCCTCATCCCCCTTGATCTGAGCCAAGAGAATTTGCTGGCAATTTTTGCCCGCATTGATGGCCTGCTGCTGCCCGGCGGCGGTGATATTGACCCGGCCGTGTATCAGGGGCAGGATCACGAAACGCTATTTGGCATTGACCATGACCGGGACCGGGTGGAACTGCTGCTGGCGCGCACGGCCGTCACCCATCACAAACCGATGTTAGCCATTTGTCGCGGCATTCAGGTACTCAATGTCGCCCTGGGCGGCAACCTGTATGAAGATGTCTTTTCCTATATGCCCGATGCCCTGCGCCACGACAATTTTGGCAAAAAGCCGCGTAATTACCTGGCGCATCACGTGGCCATCCAGCCTGATTCGCTGGTAGCGCGGCAGTTGGGCAAAACGGACACGGCCGTGAACTCCCTGCACCATCAAGGCATCAACCGGCTGGCGGCGGAACTAACGGCCGTGGCCACCGCCCCCGATGGCCTCATCGAAGCCGTGGAAGTCCCCGGTCACCCCTATGCCATCGGCGTGCAGTGGCACCCCGAAATGCTGATCCACGATGATCCCGATATGCTGGCGCTGTTCGCCGGGTTGGTGGCTGCCGCCAGCAAATAGTGAGCAGTGAACAGTGAGCAATAAGCGGCAAGCTGCTCACCGCTCACTGCTCACTGCTTACTGTGTTTACCGCTCACTGCATGAACCCCATCGCCCTCTTCGACTCCGGCATCGGCGGTCTTTCCGTTCTCACCCACATCCGCGAGCGGCTGCCGGGGGAAAACCTGCTTTACCTGGCCGACCAGACGCATGTGCCCTATGGCCCGCGTTCCCATGCGGAAATTATCCAATTCAGCGAAGGTATTACCCGTTTTTTCCTGGCGCAAGAGGCGAAGGCGGTGGTGGTGGCCTGCAATCGGGCTTCAGCGGCGGCCCTATCGCCACTGCGACAACGATTTCCCGGTGTGCCATTTGTGGGCATGGAACCGGCCGTCAAACCGGCGGCGCAGCAGACAAAATCGGGCAAGGTAGGCGTGTTGGCGACGGTGGGCACGCTAGAAAGTGAACGGTACGCCAGCCTGATGGCCCGTTTTGCCGGGGATGTGACCGTCTGGGAAGACCCTTGCGTGGGACTGGTGGAATTGATTGAAGCCGGGCAAACGGATACGCCGGAAACGGAACAATTTTTGCGGCGCACGTTAGCCCCCATGCTGGCAAATGGCGTGGATACACTGGTGTTGGGCTGTACACATTATCCCTTTATACGGCCGTTGCTCCACCACATCGCCCCCCACCTGACCATCATAGACCCCGCCCCCGCCGTCGCCCAACAAACCCAGCGCGTTTTGCAGCAGGCCAATCTGTTATCAACCGCCACCAACAACGGCCAGACCAGGCTTATAACCACCGGCCTGGCAGCGCCATTCGCCCAATTAGCGCAGCGGCTTATGGGGTATGAGGGGGAGGTGAGTACGGCCGTGTGGCAAGATTTTGTAATCCGAAGTCCGTAATCCGATTACGGACTTCGGATTACGGATTACGGTATAATCCCCGCGTGAGACGACGCAACCCGGCCCGCTGGCGGGCCATCGAAAGCCGACTCGGTCGTGAGCATGTCATCTGGCTGGCAACGGTGCGGCGCGACGGCCGTCCCCACCTGGCGCCGCTCTGGTTTGTGTGGTTGGACGGCCGTCTTTATCTCTGCACCACTCCCGACACCCAAAAATACCAAAACCTCATCCACAACCAGATGGTTTCCCTGTCTCTGCCCGACCCGCAAAACGTCCTGCTCATTGAAGGCGAAGCCCACGTTGCCGACCGGCAAATCATTGATACCGTCGCCGACTACTTCTACCACAAATACGAATGGGATTTCCGTTACGACGATGCTGGCTTCCGGTTGATTGAAGTTACCCCCCACAAAATCCTGGCTTGGGGCGACGGGTACGATGCCGAAGGCACAAGGGTGTTGTAGAATATCTAACAAGAATCAAACTTTGCGAGGCTAAAGTTGTGCCCACACATTGATTGTTGCCTATTGGGTATGACGTATTGACCGTTATCTATACAATACACAATACGCAATACGCTTCACAACCATGAGGATATAAACATGCGATTTGATAAATTCACCGAACGAGCGCAAAACGCGGCGGCCATGGCTTATGAACTGGTGCAGCAGTACGGCCATACCCAGGTAGACACCGAACACCTCTTCCTGGCACTGCTGCGGCAGGGAGATGGCGCTATCCCCCAAATACTTTCCAGCCTCAGCATTGATATTGTCGCCATGCAAGACCGTCTGGATCAGGAGCTACGCAGCAGCCCCAAAGTTTCGGTCTATGGTGGCGGCGTGGGGCAGGTCTTTTATACCCCGCGCATCCGCACCGTCTTGGAGCTTTCCCAGGGCGAAGCCAACCGGCTGAAAGACGAGTTCATCTCCACCGAACACATCTTCCTGGCCATTTTGAGCGAGCGGAATACTCCCTCCGCCCGCATCTTGCAGGAATTTGGCGTCAACCGCGATCGGGTGGTGACAGCCATTAAAGATTTGCGCGGTGGCAAACGGGTGACGGATGCTCAGGCAGAGGGACGCTACCGTACCCTGGACAAATACAGCCGCGACCTGACCCAAATGGCACGAGAAGGCAAACTTGACCCGGTGATCGGCCGTGACGAGGAAATTTTGCGCGTCATCCAGGTTCTCAGCCGCCGCACCAAGAACAACCCCGTCCTCATTGGCGAGGCGGGCGTAGGCAAGACGGCCATTGTCGAAGGGCTGGCCCAGAAAATTGTGGTCAGCGACGTGCCCGAAAATTTACTGAACAAGCGCGTTTTGTCGCTGGATTTGGGCGCGATGATCGCCGGCAGCCGCTTCCGGGGCGAGTTTGAAGAGCGGCTCAAGGCAGCCATGGAGGAGATTCAAAAAGCCCAGGGGGAGATCATCTTGTTTATTGACGAACTGCATACCGTCGTCGGCGCCGGGTCGGCGCAGGGGGCCATGGACGCCAGCAACATGCTCAAGCCGGCGCTGGCGCGCGGCGAACTGCGCTGCGTGGGGGCCACCACACTGGACGAATACCGCCAATATGTGGAGCGAGACAGCGCCCTGGAACGCCGTTTTGCGCCCGTTTTTGTGGATGAGCCGTCGGTGGAAGATACCATTGAAATGCTGCGTGGCTTGCGCCCGCAATATGAAACACATCATAAAGTCAATTATTCGGAAGAGTCGCTGGTAGCGGCTGTGAAGCTCTCATACCGGTATGTGACCGACCGGCGGCTGCCGGACAAGGCGATAGATTTGATGGATGAAGCCGCCGCCAAGCTGCGCGTGGCCTTGTACACCCTGCCGCCTGACTTGAAGGCGCTGAAGATGCAGTTGGACAAGCTGGCCGAGCAGGAAGAAGAAGCGCATACGGTGCGCGATTATGAACGGGCGGCCACGGTGCGCGCCGACCGGCTGCGGCTGGAAGGGGAGTTTGCCGCCCAGCGGGATGTGTGGAAGGCGGAACATGAATTGGATGAGGTGGTCACGGAGGAGGATATTGCTGAAGTGGTGGCCTCGTGGACAGGTATTCCGGTGACGCAGATGATGGAGACGGAAGCGGCGAAGCTGCTCAATATGGAAGAGCGGCTGCACGAGCGCATCGTGGGCCAGGAACGGGCCATTGTGGCCCTGGCGGATGCCATTCGCCGCAGCCGGTCGGGGATGAGCGACCCACGCCGGCCGATTGGCACGTTCATTTTCCTGGGCAGTTCCGGTGTGGGTAAGACGGAATTGGCCAAGGCGTTGGCGCAATTCTTGTTTGACGACGAGGACGCGCTGATCCGGGTGGATATGAGCGAGTTCCGCGAGCAGCATACGGTGAGCCGCCTGTTTGGTGCGCCGCCGGGATATATTGGTTACGAGCAGGGTGGGCAGCTCACGGAGCAGGTGCGCCGACGGCCGTACTCCCTCGTCCTGTTCGATGAAATTGAGAAGGCGCACCCAGACGTATGGAATGCGCTGCTGCAACTGTTGGACGACGGCCGTCTGACCGATGGGCAGGGGCGCATGGTCAATTTCCGCAATACGGTCATTGTCATGACCAGTAACGTGGGCACGTCGTTTGTGAAGACGGCGGGGGCGTTGGGTTTCTCCGGGATGCGCGGTCAAAATGAAGACAATGACCACAAGCGTATTGAGGAGGAATTGAAGCGCACCTTCCGCCCGGAATTCATCAACCGCATTGACGAGATCATCATCTTTGAGCCGTTGAGCGAAGAGGATGTGGTCAAGATTGTGCAGTTGCAGATGCAAGAGGTGCAGGAGCGGCTGGCGGAGCATGGCGGCCTGACCATTGTGCTGACGGAAACGGCCCAACGATGGCTGGCACTGCATGGGTATGACAAGGACTTTGGGGCACGGCCGTTGCGCCGCACCTTACAGCGCTATGTGGAAAGCCCGCTCTCGGTGAAACTGCTGCGCGGCGAATTTGCTAGCGGCGATGTGGTGGGCATTGACGTGGCCAATGAGGAACTGACCTTTACCAAACTGGAACGGGCGGCCGAACCGCTCAAGTCGGAGACCGTAGACTCAGAAAACGTGATGTAGCAATTTCGTTTGAACGATACCAGACATCCGATTTCGGCAACCAAAGGTCGCTTGAGAAATCGGATGTCTTTTTGTTTGTGTTGAGCATGGGGGAGGGCGACGGCCGTGCCATTCCCCGCACTCTCCTCACAAAAATCTGGCAACATTCTGTCAGAATGTCTTTTTAATTGTCGTTAAGTTGACAATTTGTTGCGGCTGTGTTTTAATGCGCAGCAAGAGGGGACGATTTAATAAACGGGCAAAAGAGAGGGTACAGGATGGAAGTTGATCTGCAAACACTCATAATCATTGCCTTAATCTTCTTCATCATAGGAATGGTGGCCGGGGTCTCACTCACCCGCCCCAGTATGCGCGGATAATGGGAAACGGGGGAATCTCCACCTGAGTGAAGATTCCCCATCATTATTGTCGCTGTGCCAGGTTTTGCTGGGAGGCTCAAGGGACAGCCCTTCGCAACTTGTTTGCGAAGGGCTTTTTTTATGCGCGGCGCCTGACCAGCAAAACCTTACGCATCACGGCTTCACAACAGCCGGTAAGTAAATGTTAAACGTACCCACATCAGGGCGAATAATATGCCCCATGCCAAAAGAAACGGGCACCGTGACCGTCTGGCTGCTGCCATCCAGAGTGCCTGTTACCAGCAGATTGGCGCTGAGTACCTGGCCCGGTGAAAGATAAGCGGGATCGGCCGTCAACGTTAATTGCAGCGGCGTACTGCCGCCAGATTGACTGACGCTGAGCCAGGGTGCATCCTCCGCCACCGTCACTGTAAATTCACCCTCGCCCAGGTTGTTCACCGCCACCGTCCGCGATTGCAAGGCGGTGACGCCGTCGTCTACGTGGAAGCTAACCTGGTCGGGGCCAACAGTCAAGGTGGGCGCAGGTGGCAGCAGTTCGTCATCCACGTAAATGGTGAACGTCACGGCTGTAGACAGACCTTCACTGTTCACGGCCGTGACCGTAATCTCATTTGCACCAATGATCAAATCATCTTGTGAAAATTCTGTGCCTGTACCCAACAGAAAGTTAGTCTGGTCACGCCATTGAATAGAAGCTACGTCTCCATCCTGCAAATCATACACCTCGGCCGCAAAGTACACCTCTTCGCCAAAGATAAAGGTTTGCCCATCGGCCGGGCTGATGACGGTGACGAGGGGCGCTTTCATTTGCACGTTATAGGTCGCGCTCAGCGCCTCGCCCTGGTTCAGACCATCATTGGCAATCACTTTGAAGCGCCCTTGCAGACTGCCCGCGAGTACGGCTGTGTCAATTTCGGCCGTAGCCGTCGTCAACCCCAACCCAATCATCTGCCAGGAAATGCCGCCATCGTCACTGTACAGCACATCATAGGTCAACGCATCACCATCGGCGTCGCTGGCATCCCAATCCAGCGTCACCACCCCACTCACCGGCGAAGGCGGGCTGACCAGATGCACATTGTTGACGGTCGGGGTGTTGGCGCTGAGGTCATAACTCCAGGCCAGGCTGCCAGAACCAGGATGGGTGATTTCCACCCGCGTTGTCCCCAGGGCAAAAGGCACGAACTCGCTGATGAGCAAGGCGCTGTCATTTTCGCCTTCCACCGGCGTAAAGTCATAGTGCGCCAATTCGCCGCCACCATCCAGCAACCGGATGCGGTAAACACCGGGTGTGGGCGGCGTGGGGGTGAAGCCCAACGCATCCCAATACCGCACCTGTGTCATATCAGCCTCGTGGGCATCGGGCAGCAAGACGCCGCTCAGTTGCAGATAAGGGCCACCACCCATGTTTGCGGCTGGTGTTGTTAACAACGTCCCGAAGTTTTTGATGCCGACATAGGTGTAGTCGCTGATCCACTGGTTGTTGCTGTAGCTCATCACATCGTGCCAATCATGGGGGTACACACGGGGAATGAGCAGGCTGTTCAGCCCGGTATCGCCAAAGTCAAAACCACGAAAGTCGCTCGTGCCAATTTCCTGGTCGGGGTAGGGGTACGATGGGTCGCCAAAGGTATGGCCGCGCCCCTGGCTGTGCCCAATTTCGTGGCCGCCATACCAGTCGGCATAAGAACCGTCCAAATCCCATCCCCAATCACCAGAACCGGAAGGGGTGCTGACGCCCCGGCCACAGGCCCAGCCACGCGGGAAACCACGATCATCGGCCACCATGCCCACCTGGAAAATGCTGTCGTCCAACCCTTCGGCAGCGCGAATGGCATCCAGCGCCGGGCAGACCACATACCAGGCGGCACACAAGGAAGGATCATCCAGATAACCATCGGCGTCTTCTGGCAGTTCGATGCGCCGCTGGCAGTCGGGGTGGCGGTTGGTGCCATCCACGTTGCCGCCCAGGTTTTCGTCGTACAGGTAGCGGACGGCGGGCCGGAAACCGGGGCTGGGGTTGCCTGACCAGCCAGGTGTGCTGGCCAGGGGGAAGGCGCGGCGCACCCAGGAGACGGTTTGCAGGAAATCCTGTTCATACCGGGGCCGGTAGCGGTCGCCGCCGGAGTCATATTCAAAAAGGACAAAGTGCGTTTCCAGGCGGCGGGAGGTATCCAGGGTGAAGGTGGACGTGGTCAGGATGTTGTCGGCGTAGGTGGGTTCTGGGGGGAAACGATAGGGATTGAGTTCGGCGCGCAGGCGTAGGGTGGGGTCATCCGTCCAGTCGGGCGGCAGGAAAAAGGTGAAGCTGTCGCCCAGATTGTCGCGGTCGGGGCTGGACTGCACGCGCAGGTAACCGCTGACACGATCCAGATTGACGGGCGAGAGAGGCCCGGCGATGACCGTACCACTGCCATCTATGCGGTAAAGTTGGGCAAAAACACCAGGTATGGCGGCGCCATCAGAACTGGCAAAAAGGCGCACGGCCGTGCGCTTACCCCGCACTAAGGGCACACTGTTGCTGTCATTCTGGATCGCCTGGGTAATTTCCAGCCCATCAATCCGTATGTTGGTCAGCAAGGCGGGATCGGCATTGGTGCGGATGCGCATGAGGGCATCACCTTCCAGGAAAAAGAGGTAGCTGCCGTCCCGTTGCAGGCGGTTCATATAACTGAGCGAGACATGCAGGGGTACGGCCGTGTTGAAAAATGGCTGGCGATACAACGTCGTACCACCACCGGCCTGTGGCTGCTCCACAAAATACAGAGCGCTGCCATCCGCTGCCAGACTGGTGATATACGCCGGGCCGGCGCTGGTGTAAATGGGTGTAGAGAGTGAACCCGTCGCATGGTCGTAACTGCGTATCTCGTTAAAAAAGCCGATGTAAACGGTGTTTCCGCCCACCGGATGATAACCATAAACGCCGCTGGTAATGGTGTTGAAAACGCCGGTACTTAATCGGTATCGCACCAGACTGCGGGTGCTGCCCTGGGCAAACTGCCAGTAAAGGTATTGCCCGTCTGTCTGGAAGTTGTAGGGGAAGCTACCGACCTGAGCGCCGGTGAGAAGCTGTGTGGCGGCGCCGGTGCTTTTGTTGATCCGGTAAAGCCCGGTGGAGGTGACATCGGTCTGGATCATGTAGATAAAGTCGCCGACCATCACCAATTCAGATGAATGCACCGTATGGGGGTAGACCACTTCTGGGGGGGTGAGATCCCAGACCATGTGATCTTCAAATAGACGAACCAGGGCGTTTTGCTCCCGGCTCACCCAATAGACGTATTCATCGTCGCTGGCGATGTCGGAGATGATGTCCGGTTCGTCTGGGGGCTCACAGAACAGGTCATAGGTGAAGTTATACATTTCGCGGGGAGCCATGCCGGACACGGCCGTGCGTCCCACCGTTTGTATCAGGTTGCCTTGCGCCGCATCCGGGCTGGTTGGAGACTGGATGGGGGCGCAAAGTGGGTTGTTCAGGTAATAAATTTTGGGTGACTGGATCACAAAATCGGTGGCTTCAGCGCCGACCATTACCGGGTCGGGTGTATCCTCAGGGGCGTTCGGTTCATAAGCGCGGGTGGCGGAAATACCACCCAACAAGAACAACATGCCAACTGCTAACATCATCAATCTTTTCATGTGCATATCATCTCCTTTGTGTAATTGCACCATCAAAAACAACAGTCAATGAATTTATGATAGAAAGAAGCTGTATAAAAAAACAAGAGCGTTTGGCTACTTTACCCAATGGCCAACACGCCGCTGCTGCTAAATGAGGAGCATAATGAGGGGCAGGGTGATAACGCTGGCCAGAGTGGAAAAGAGCACCGCCATAGTGACAAAATCGGGCAGCAGATCGTTTTCCAGAGCGATGATGGCGGCGAGTACGGCCGTGGGCATACTCGCCTGCAAGATGCCGGCCGCCCGCGCCAGGCCCGCCAGCCCCAAGGGGGCAGCCAGCAGATAAGCCAGGAGTGCCGCCCCTATCAACCGCAGACTCGTCGCCAGTACCACATCCCGATTGAAGCGAATCTGAGACGTACCGGCCAGTTGCACGCCCAGCGTCAACAGCATCGTGGGCACCATGGCTGCTGCCAAGAGACCGACGACCCGCGAGAGGAAAAGAGGGGGTGTGATGTCCAGGTTATTAAACAGCAGGGCCGGAACCAGCGCCAGTAAGGCTGGCGTCTTAAAAACCCCGAGCGCTGCCCCCCGGCCCCCACCTTTCGCCCACCCCGCCGCCGTCACGCTGATGACAAAGGCCAATACCACGATGATCAGAAAGTAAAAGGTGGCGAACAATACGGCGTCTGGCCCCAGGCGAAATTCTATGAGGGGCAGGCCAAAGTTACCCACATTGCCAAAAACGGCGATGATGATGTAAGCGCCCACCATGGTGCGTGGTCGGCCTAAACTGCGGGCGACCAGATAAGCGACAATGGCAATGGCGATATGCACGGCCGTCGTATAAACAATCATGCGCGATAACAGATTGATGTCCAGCACGGCCGTGCCGACCACATGAAACACATACGCCGGTACAAAAAGGAAATAGGCCACGCGGGACAGTGTACGCGCGTCTAGTTGCAGCCGTGGCCCGGCCACAAACCCGATCAGCACTAAACCAAAAACTGGGGCGATGACACTGAAGAAAATTCCGGCTAATTGTTGTACCATGGCTGAAATTGTGACCTGCCGACCCCTAATCAGCAAACTGGTGATAAATGGGTAACGTTTGTCCAAGATGTTACTTTATGGACAATTGCGCGCGACACTGCAAGACTAAAGGACAGGCTGGATCATTATCATACGGGTATGCACACCTGTGGTGCGTACCTGTGGTAAATAAAGCGGTTCAACAAAATCGCCCATAACTCAAATCACCATCATGTCATTTTGCAGCTTATCTCAAGTTGTCTGTAAGCGAGGATCGTTATGAATGAATCACCCCCTTCCTGGGTAGGCCGCACCCTCAGTGGCCGTTATACAATTGAAGCGCGTCTGGGTCATGGCGGCATGTCTACCGTCTATAAAGCACAAGACCCGAACTTGCAGCGTACCGTCGCGGTCAAAATCATCCATCCGCACCTTTCTGAAGACCCGGAATTTGTCAAACGTTTTGAACAAGAAGCGGCCGCTGTGGCTAAGCTGCGCCATCCAAACATTATGCAGGTGCATGACTTTAATCACGACAGCGGCGTCTATTACATCATTTTTGAATATATTGCCGGGCAGCCGCTCAATGAAAAACTGCGCGCCTTGAATGAGGCGCATATTCGGATGCCCTTAAAAGATGCTGTGGCGATCATGGTTCCTTTATGTGAGGCAGTGGCCTATGCCCACGGCCGTAACATGATCCACCGCGACCTCAAACCCTCCAATGTGGTCATTGACCTGCTCAATCAACCCATTCTGCTGGACTTTGGCATTGCCAAAATTGTGGGCGGCGACCATGTGCATACGGCGACCGGCGCTACGGTAGGCACCGCCTCCTACATGGCCCCGGAACAAGTGTTAGGCGCAGAAATTGATCGCCGCGCCGACATCTACTCGCTGGGCATTATGCTGTATGAGATGGTAGCCGGTGAACCACCCTACAAAGGCAGTTCCCCTCTCACGGTGATGATGAAACACGTCAACGAGCCATTACCGGACATCACCTTCTTCAACGGTAATTTACCGGTTAACTTCACCAATATCCTGGATCGTGCACTGGCCAAAAATCCGGCCGACCGTTTTGGCTCCGCTTCGGAAATGGCCCAGGCTTTGCGTGAAGTAGAACAACAGTTGACGTCCACATCGGCCACGCAATCGTTTGTAGGCGCATTTGCCACCGCGCCCAATCCTCCCACAGCGACCGTCAGGGTAGCGCCAACACCGTCACAAACGGCCGTGCCCACTCCATCCACTGCCACCCAAATTAAAACACCATCACCCGATACGGCCGTCACGCCGCTTCCGGCCACGCCGAAACGCAGCAAAACCCTGTGGTACGCCGGTGCTGTCGTCTTGCTGCTGCTCATCCTGGCGGCCGCCGCCGTCGTTATCAGCCAAAACCGAGGCGAGGGGGAAACGGCCGTGCCCACCTCCAACGGCATGGCCCACATCCCTGCCGGTCTTTATACCGTTGGCCTGGGCAGCGGTGACGGCAATACGGCTGCCGAACAGCAGGTGAACCTGGCCGAATACTGGCTGGATCGCCAGGAAACTACCAATGCCCAATACGCTGCCTATCTGGCCGCCAGCGAAGCAGAACCACCCGCCAACTGGACAGATGGCGCTCCACCCGCAGGCGCAGACCAACTGCCCGTCCAGGGTCTCACCTGGCAAATGGCCGCCGACTACTGCGCCTGGCAGGGCAAACGCCTGCCCACTGAAGCTGAATGGGAAGTGGCGGCGCGTGGTGAATTGGGTCTGTTATACCCGTGGGGCAGTACCCCTGATACGGTGACGCTGCCCGGCAGCGCCTATCCGGTTGGCTCCATCGCCACCAACCGTTCCCCGTTTGGCCTGTATGACATGAGCGGGAATGTGTGGGAATGGGTGGCGCAGCCGTACACGGCCGTAGCCGAAGGTCAGCAGATTGCCCGCGGCGGCGCTTATGACTTCCTCAAAGAGCTGACCTACCGGCTGCAAGGCGACCCCAACGTACCGACCATGGTTAAAACGACTGGCGTTCGCTGTGCCGCCAGCCAGGTGGAACTGGTTCCTGATGCCATAGCCCTGGTGCAAGATGATTTCACCGATGAGAACAGCGGCTGGCCCATCGTCACCGAAGCCTCCGTCCTCTCTGGCTACCATCCCCCAGACTATTACCACTTGCAGGCCGGTCAGCCCAACCAGATTGCCACCGCATTTTTTGGCGGCAATTTCAGCAATATCGGCCTGGAAACCGATGTTTTTGTGGACAGCACCAATACAGAAACCGGCAATTTCCGCTACGGATTGATCACCCGCCGCAATGGTGACGAATTTTATGCTTTCACCGTCTCACCACGCAGCGGTACATGGAGTGTCCTTAAAACCGCGGCCAATGGGCTGGAAACAATGGCCGAAGGGACATTAACCGGTTTGCGTAACAGCGCCGGACAGCCAGACAGATTGCGCGTGGATGCGGTAGACAGCACATTTCTATTTTTTGTAAATGGTGAACTGCTGTCGGTTCTGAATGATGCCGGTTATGCTAATGGCGATATTGGTTTTTATGTGGAAACATTCGATGAAGAACGTGCCCACATTCATTATGATCTGGTGCTGGCGCAGGCTATTGAAGCTGGCGCAGAAACGGCCGTGACCCCACCCAACCAGACTGCCAACCCCACGGCCGTACCCGAAGAACAGGTACAGGTAATAGAAGCCGCGCCAACCACCGCCCCCACGGCCGTAGCGGAGACCGTGCCCGAACCAACAACCGAACCGACGCCCACCGGCCCCTTACCCTCTTCCCTGGGCATGGTTCCGGTGGATGGAGGTGAATATGTGGTGGGTGAAGGTACGGCCGTGACCCTGAGCCGCTTCTGGATTGACACAACCGAAGTGAGCAACACCCAATTCGCTGCCTATATCGCCGCGACGGGGCAACCCCCCCCGGCAAGCTGGCCTGACGGCACGCTACCCGCCGGTGCAGAAACGCTCCCGGTACAGGGCATTGACTGGGACACGGCCGTGGCCTACTGCCAATGGGCCAACAAGCGCCTGCCCACCGAAGCAGAATGGGAAGTGGCAGCGCGGGGGCCACATGGCACGCTCTATCCCTGGGGCAATGATGCCCGCGCCGTGGAACTGCCCACCAGCGGCGCCTATGCCGTAGGCACATTGGCCGAAAACCGCAGCTACTTTGGTGCCTATGACATGGCCGGTAATGTGTGGGAATGGGTGGCCGACCCGTTCAACCCGACCGCTGCTGGGGAACAAATCATTCGCGGCGGGGCCAACAGTTTCCAAAACAATCTGGTGGAGTTCATTGCCGGCGATCCCACCAACGCCTTGATGATCGGCGAGACCGGCATCCGCTGTGCGGCCGATACCGTTGACCCGGAAGCCGACACCGGCCTGTTGATCGAGGAAGATTTCAGCGATTACCTCAGCGGTTGGTTTAATGCCCGCGCCCCGGTTGGCCCCTACTTTTATGGGTATCACCCTACCGATTTTTACCATGTGCAGGTCAGTGAAGCAGTCGGCTGCCTCACTGTCTACCGCGATCTGCCGGTGGCTAACTTCACGGCCGCCGCCGAAATTTTCGTGGCTGACAGCGGGTCGGAAACAGGTGATTTTCGTTATGGTTTGATTGCCCGTGAAGATGGTAACAATTTCTATGCCTTCACCGTTTCCCCACGTACCCAAATCTGGAAGGTGCTAAAAAGCACACCGGGTGGCCTCATGCTGATGGCCGAAGGCCAAAGCAGTACGATCAATGGGGTTGACCAGCCTAACCGTGACCGTCTGTATGTGACCGGCAATGGGCCGGACATGGCGTTTTTTGTGAATGGGGAATTGGTTAGCCGGGTGAATGATCCCGATTATACCGCCGGTAATGTAGGCTTTTTGGTGCAGACGTTGGATGAGACCTATGCCCATGTGCATTTTGATTCGTTGACGGTACGGCCGTTACTCACCACCGCATCCCCCACCAACAGCGCTGCCAGCGCCTACCCGCCAGATTCTCCTGTCTGTCAAGGCTCTGTCCGTGCCGAAGACTCACTGGCTGAGTTCACCACCCACACCGTTGCCCTGGGAGAAAATTTACTGGCGATTGCCGCCCGCTATAACACTACGCCGGAAGCTATCCTGGCAGCCAATGGCAAGGATATTGATAATCCCAATGTGATCCGCACCGGGCAAACATTGATCATTCCCGAATCTTGAGAGGGTGTGCCCCAACGGGACAGTTGCTTTGCCGGTGACTGTCCCGTTGGAATTTTAGGAAACGGACGGCCGTTTCCCCTCCGTCTCCCTGGCTCTCTCCCCGGCAACACGGTCCGTTTCCTCTCGGCTTTCCGGCGACAAATCCATCAACTTGAGGAACGCTGCCTTATCCAGTGTCAGCACTTCCGTATGTTCATGGCCGGGGTCGGCAATGACGGTGGCAATGCGCGCCCCGCCGCGCAGCAAGGCGATCTCGCCAAAATACTGTCCCGGCCTCAACCGCGCCATCACGATCTGCGACCCGTCTGGCTCCCGCAGCAGCACTTCCACCGCCCCCTGGCTGACAATGTAGAACTTCTCCGGCGGTTCCCCTTCATGCAGGATGACCTCACCCGGTTTGAATAACTGCGGCTGCAACTGGCGCGTCGCTTCGCGCAAATGCGCCTCGTCCATCATGGGGAAAGCGGCGGCCAGGTACTCGTCAATAATCTCCCCATCGGAGAGGATGATGGTGCGCGTCACCCGCTGCGCCAGGTCTTTGTCATGTGTCACCATGAAGATCGTTTTACCCTGCGCCACCAGCTTTCCAAACAGGTCAAAGATGGCGTTAGCCGTTTTGGAGTCCAGGTTGCCGGTGGGTTCGTCGGCCACCAGGATGGGGGGATCATTAGCCAGGGCGCGGGCGATGGCCACCCGCTGCTGCTGCCCGCCGGAAATTTCCGACGGTTTTTTGAAGGCGTGTTCTTTGATCTCCACCAGGTCAAGCAGGTGCAGGGCGCGTTCCTGCCGTTCGCGGTTGCTGCGGAAGGTATTGCAGAAATCCATCGGCAGCATCACGTTTTCCACGTTGGTGAGGGTGGGCAGCAGTTGGAAGAATTGGAAAACGACGCCCACGTTCAAACCGCGCCAGGCGGCGACGGCCCCCTCGCCCAGGTGATGGATCGGTTTGCCACCGATCACAATTTCGCCGGCGGTGGGTTTGTCTATGCCGGTGAGCATGTTGATGAGCGTGGTTTTGCCGCTGCCAGACTTGCCAATGACGGCCACAAATTCGCCCTGGTTGACCTGTAAGTCCAGCGTCTTGAGGGCGTAAAAGTCGCCGGTTGGCGTCGGGTACGTTTTGACCACCTGTTGCAGGTGTATGAGAGGGGATGAGGCGATACGGCCGTCAGATTGACCATGCGTCTTGTCTCTGTTCCGAAAGCGATTGAGCATCAGGGTTTCCTTGTTTGCCGGACGCAGGTGTGATGGTGGCTACGGCCGTGACGCCCCCCTATACGCATGGTTCCCCGCATCGTTACATGGCGCAATGGGTAGTCGGTGATTGCCTTCGGCCCTCGGATTACGGCTCACGGCTCACGGATTACGCCTCACGCCTCACGGCCGTCACCCCGTATTCTTCAACCCGGAGGCAATGCCATTGATGGTGAGGAAGATGGTGTGCAGCAGTTCCTGGGCGGTCTGGCTTTCCTGTTCACTGAGATAGCGCAGTTTGCGCAGCAGCCCCACCTGGATGAAGTTCAGTGGGTCAACATACGGATTGCGCTGGCGCACCGAACGCTGCAAAGTGAGGTCATTGTCCAGCAGTTCGCGCTGCCCGGTGATGCGCAAAATCCAGGCGACCGTGCGGTCAAATTCGGCTTTGATCTCCCCGTAAATCTGTTCGCGCACCGTTTTGTCGCTGACCAGGCTGGCATAGAGGCGGGCAATGTCCATATCCGCCTTGGCCAGGGAGACCTGGGCATTGTCCAGCACCACCTGGAAAAAGGGCCAGTCGCGGTACATATCGGCCAGCAGTTGACCGTTGGCGGGGGGTTTGCCAAAGGTTTCCAGGGCCGCGCCCACGCCATACCAGCCGGGCAGTACATGGCGGCTCTGCATCCAGCTAAAACCCCAGGGGATGGCGCGTAGGCTGTCAAAGGTGGCTTTGGCGGTGCGGCGCGACGGCCGTGAACCAATCCGCATCTGGCTAATTTCGGCAATGGGCGTGGCCTGCTGCCAGTATTCCAACAGGGCCGGTGTTTCGTAAATCAACTGGCGATAAGCGCGGTAGGAGATGGCGGCCAGTTCATCCATAGCTGCCCGCCATGCCGGTTGTACACGCGGCAGTGCGCCGTGCCGGGGGTCGGCGCTGGCCAGCAGGGTGGCGTGGACGACCTGCTCCAGGTGGCGGCGGGCGATGGCCGGGTGGCCGTACCGTTCGTCTATCACTTCACCCTGTTCGGTAATGCGAATACGGCCGTTTACACTGCCCGGCGGCTGCGCCAGTATGGCCCGGTTGGCCGGGCCACCGCCGCGCGCAATGGTGCCGCCCCGGCCATGAAAGAGCATAATCTCCACTTCATGTGCCCGGCACGTTTCCGCCAGCGTCTCCTGAGCCTGGTATAGTTCCCAGTTGGCCGCCATGTAACCGGCGTCTTTGTTGCTGTCGGAGTAGCCGATCATGATGGTTTGGCGGCGGCCAGCGCGGGCCAGGTGGGGGGCATAGGCGGGGTGGGTAAAGAGGTGGGTCATCACTTCCGGGGCGCGGCGCAAATCATCGCGGGTTTCAAAGAGGGGCACAAAGGTCAAACCTTCCTGGTCGTTGTCCGGTTGCAGGCAAAGGCCATGCCATTTGGCTAAAAGCAGCGGGGCCAAGATGTCCTCCGGGCCGTGTGTCATACTGACGATGTATTGGCCGAGGATTTCACGGCCGTAAAAATCCACACCGCGTTTGAGAATCTGGAACAGTTGCAACGTCTCCTCGGCTTCGGCGGAGAGGTCGGTGAGGGTGGTCAGGTCGGGGTTGGGCTGCGCCAGCAAGTCAGAGAGGGTGGCAGCACGGCCGTCGCCATCCAGCGCGCCAAAATCGTTATGCAGCCCCAACTTTTGCAGCAGTTCACCCAGCACGGCCGTGTTGTAATCGCTGTATTGGCGGATGTCCAGCGCGGCCACGTGCAGGCCAAACACCTGCGCCTGCCGCCGGAAATGGGCCAGGTCATCGTGGGCAATATCCTCCAGCCCTGCCTGGTGCAAACTTTGGTTCATCAGGTCAAGCGGCCGTAACAAATCATCCTTGCTTTTCATGCGCAGGGGGCGGTTGCTCAACCCCTTCAGCCGCGACACCATGTCTCCCCGTGAAGCGTGGGCCAGGTCTTCAGCCAGCGTGGCCGCCCACAGCCGGTAGGGTTCATTGGGGTAACGGTTAGCCAGGAAAGCCAGATGCTCTGTCTGGTTTTTCACTTCGGTGAGGGCGGCCATAAATTCTGGCGGGATAGGGGTGAGGGTGTCAGATACGGAGAGGGAGCGGTTGAGGTGTACGGCCGTCGCCCGATGTTTTTCCACCGCCAACCCACGATGCAGCCGCAGCGTTTCGGCGGAGACATCGGCGGTGACGTTGGGATTGCCGTCCCGGTCGCCGCCAATCCAGGAGCCAAAGGTGAGGAATTGCCGGGGTGGCTTGAGGGTGGGGTAATTTTCGCTGACGGCCGTGACCATAGCTGCGTACACGTCGGGGATAATGTCCCAAATGGTAGCATCTACATAATACAGGCCGGTTTTCACTTCATCACTGACGGTGATGACGGCCGTGCGGGTGCGGTTCGTTAGCCAGAGAGACGTGACCTCGGCGCGGATGTGCGCCAGCAGCTTTTCTTCCTCCACCGGCAGCAGTTCGCGCACGTGCAGTTCCGTCAGGGCGTGGCTGATGCGGCGCAGTTTGGATAGCACCGTGCGCCGTTTGGCCTGGGTGGGGTGGGCGGTGAAAACCAGTTCCAGGCGTAGCTTGTCCAGCAGTTTGCCCATCTCGTACTCGTCTACGCCTAGCTGGCGCAGTTGGGTGATGGCGGCGGCGATAGATTCTTGGAGCGGTTGGGGATGGGCGGCGCGTTCCCGCTCACGCAGCACACGGACGCGGTTGATCTCTTCGGCCAGGTTGACCAGCTCAAAATAGGTGGCGTAAGCGCGGGCGACCAGTTCGGTTTGGCTGATGGTGAGGCCGGCAACAATGGTTTCCAGACGGCCGTCAATATCCATCTGGGGATCGATCCGTCGCGCTTTGGTTAACGCCCGGATACGCTCCTCCAGTTCAAAAATTTCAATACCGGCCTGATGGCGAATCACCCGCCCCAAAATATCCCCCAACAGGTGAATGTCTTCGCTGAATTGTTTGCGGGTATCGGTTGTGGACATGCGGCCTCTTTCGTGAACCGTAACCCGTATTCCGTAATCCGAATCGGCTGCGGATGACGGGTCACGGATGACGGGTCACGGATGACGGTTTACTGATTACCGGAAACGAAGTTCTCGTAATGATAAAACGCGGCGACAACGAGGGCATGGGAAATACGGGCGTGCCGGATGAGGTTGGGGATGTCGGTGAGAGGGATTTCTTCGATGGCAATGTCTTCGGCGCCGTCAAATTCCGGTTTTTGTATCTGGCGCGCGCCCAGGGCCAGGAAGGTATGCAGTTGGTTGTCCAGAAAGGCGGGATTGGGTTCTACGCTGCCGATATGGATGATGTGGTCGGCGATGTAGCCGGTTTCCTCTAGCAGTTCACGGCGGGCGGCGTCGCCGGGTGAATCGTCTTCCGGGTCCACAATGCCGCCGGGGATTTCCAGGGTGATGGATTCACGGCCGTGCCGGAACTGATGCACCATCACCACTTTGTCATCCGGTGTCAGGGGGATGACATTCACCCAATCGGCCGCTTCCAGCACATAAAATTGGTGGATGTTGCCGGTACGTGGCGAGCGGCGCGTATCTTTGCGGGAACGGAAAATGCGGTAGTCGCCCAGGATTTCGCTGTTTAACTTCTCCCAATTTTCAACCATGGTGTTGTCCCAGGTGAGACGCACCTCAAAGGTGCATCTCACCTTATATATCACCGCCAGCAGAGGGTGGAAACAGGCTGACCTTATCACCGGGATGGAGGGGGGCCGTAAGGTCTACGGCCGTGCCGTTCACCGCCACTGCATTCACCAACCCATCGGGGATGCCCAGTTCGTGCGCCAGGGCGACGGCCGTGTCGCCTTCGGCTGACTGCCAGGCAAACGGCTGGTGTGGCGCACCTGCTACCCCCTCTGGCCGATACCGGCGTAGCTGTCCATATAGTTTTACCTCAATTTCCATCAAGGGGATGTCCTGAAACAGGACGCGGGTGAGCGCAGATTGATAAAATCCGCAAGCGTTCAGTCCCTCAAGAGACCTGACAGGTTTTTGACTAGGGAAGTTTCAAATTGAACTGGTAAAAACCTGTCCGGTCTGAACGGTTATCGTGTAAATCCGCGTCCCATTTTCTTAATCTTCTTCCGCCACTGGCCGAATACCCAGGTAAATTTTGGGGCCGCCGACAGTGCGTAAAATGGTGTCCACCGGGCGTTTGACTCTATCGGCCACTTCACGAGCAGTCATGGGCTGGTTGGCGTTGGCCAGTAACACACAAAAAACAGCGTCTACCAGCGACATGCGTTCGGCAAAATCTTCCGGCAGTTGGTTGAAATAGGTTTGCACCATAAATTCAAAGCCATCCACCGTCACCACTTCCCCCGTTTCCGCATCCACCAGATCAACCTGTTGGCTGTCGCTGTCCATTTCCACCTCGGCGTCAAGCGATAGCCGGGAGAAGAGATAGGTTTTCAGGTCCAGTTCCGATTTTTGCCACCATTCATAGTCAATCGTGAACAGGGTATCGGCAGTTACCCGTTTTAAGGACAAACCTTTGATCTGTGGGCGCGGATTGTTGCTCAAGGTTTATGACTCCTGCCAGCGGTTTTTGTCAAACTGCCAGTAATGGTCGCCGACGGGTTGGAAAGCGGGATGGCGTACCAACTCGGCAAACAGAGGGCCGGGCGGGACGCGGCGAATCATGTTGAGGGCGCTGTATAATGTTTTGGCGTGGACGGTGTTTTGCGGATTCAGTTGGGCCAACTGAGGAAATAGCTCCGCCAACAAAGAAGCGATGGTACGTTGTTGGCTTTCGGCGCGCCGCCACAGGGCGTCAATGGCGGCGATGGTGTCGGTACCGACAATCATCAGATCATCATAACCGCAGCTAACGGAGCGGCGTTTGAGTTCAAACTGGATGCGGTGGTCTACGGCCGTGGCCAGACGCACCCATTCCCGTTGTGGCCGGCGCCGGTCATAACCCAGGCTGAGGATGCCTGGTTCTGGGCCGGGCTGTAAATGCACAAAGCCACCAATGGGAATTTCATTTTGTGCATACCATTCCGCCAGACCAAACAGATAACGGCCATCACGCACAACCCAGGCTTCAATTTCCTGGTTCGTTTCATCGTCTACCAACAGAATACGCTGGCGGGCGGAATTACTGGGGGGGAATAACGGCCGTATACGCGAACTCAGCGGAATGACCCCCATGAGCCGGTGGGGAAAGAGCAGCGTAAACACTACCAACTGTTGCACCCGGGGCGACTCCACCTCAGACCATTCGTCATCCAATTCCCGTTCCAGCAAAATAAGCTGCGGGCTGAGAAGGGCGCGGTCATAAGGGATGGGGGAGTAGTGTAGACGGTCAGGGATTTGCTGCACCCCTTCCGGTTCCAGGCGACGCAGGAACCACGCTACTTTGCCCCGTGGGGCTACTTCGTCAAAACGGCCGTCTTGCAGCAGAGCATAGTTCAGCGAAAAAATGAGGACTTCCGGCCCTACCCCGGTGTCCATATCCAGATGGGGCACAATTTGTTCTGTACCCAGCGGGCCACCTTCAAACATTTCTAACACGGCTTCGGCCAGATGCAAATGCCCAATGTTCACTTCGGCCATCAGCCCCTTCACAAACCATTGCTCACCCAACCGCACAAATTCAGCCCGTTTGCTCAATTCAGCGCCCACTTTGGCGGCAATATCGGCGCCATGCCGGGCAATGACCTGCTCTACATTCACATCTACCAGATTGGTCAGGGCATCGCCATCCGTGGCGTTCAAGGGGTGATCGGTTTTGAGGTCGGTGGCAAATTCGCGCTCTTTACCTTCAATGGCAACCGTGATCACGCGAAAGGGGCCAATCTGGGGGTTACGGCCGTCACGCACGGCTGTAACGGCGCCATTAGCAAATTGCAACGCCGGAAAGACCAACTCATCACCAATGGCATAACTGTTCTGGGGCTGATAAATGGCGCGGCCGGAAAGCAGCTTTTTGATACGACTATGCTCATTAGCAACCCGAAAACGGATAATCACTTCGGCAAGGTCAACGGCCGTTTGCGGCCGCTCTACTTCCAGAAAATGGTTATAAATTTGCTCAATATCAGCTTCGGTCAGGGCAAAAGTTGCACCCCAGTACTCGGCTGTTTGTATGCGGGGTTGAATCACAAAAATCTCCTCTCAACAGGGGTAGTGCTTTTGTGCGGGATGCCATTCCCTTTAGAATTACTCTTCACACGCTGAGATGGAATCGCTATCACGAGGGAGAATTATACCAACGCCGCCGGTTCGCTGCCAGTGCCCGTTGCGCGTAATCCGACAGCCGACATCGGACTTCGGTTCACGGATTACGGGTCACGCATCACGGCTTACGGCTCACGGAAACTCCATCTCCACCCACGGCACCGGATTCACCGGTACGCCATTGACGCGCACATCCCAATGCAGGTGGGGGCCGGTGGAAAGGCCGGTGGAGCCGCCCGCCCCGATAAGCTGCCCGGTGGTCACGGCCGTGCCCGGCGCCACAGACATTTCTGACAGGTGAAAATAGGCCGTCATCACCCCCAACCCGTGATCAATAATGACAGTGTTGCCGCGTAGTTTTAACGGCGCGGCAAACACCACCACCCCGGCGGCTGGGGCCAGAATCTGCGTGCCGATGCCCCCGGCAAAATCCACGCCGGTATGGTAAATCTCGATGGGGCCACCGTTGTAGGAACGGCCGTCGCCATAGCCCGCCGTCACCACCGTTGTCGTTACCGGAAATTGAAACAGCCCATCCCACGCCGGAGCAGCCGCCGTCTGGTTGTAAATGGAGGCCAGAAATTCATCTTCTTGTTGGCGCACCTGTGGTTCCAGCAGCCAACCAAGCTCTTCGGGTACCGGGATTTGCTGTGTGCCAAAACCGGAGGAAGTAATCGGTATCTCCTGCTGGAAGGGCGTCCAGGGACGGCTGCCGGAACCGGCCAATTGTAACAAATACCGCCCTGGTTCGGTGAAAGCGTCTATGCCCACCAGCGCCACGAAGCCTTCGTCATAGGGGAAAAAGCGCAGCGGCTGCCCGGCCAGACTGCCATTGGGCGCGCCCTCTAGCAGGTTTTGCACATAAATGGAGACGGTGCTGCCTTGTTGCCAGGACAACGGCCGTACCTGCACCTGCACCCATTCACCGGGCAGATCATGGTAAACGGCCGTGCCCGGAATGCGTAACCGTTGGCCGGGGAAAAGGTAATAGGGATAAACCAGCCCATTGGCGGCGGCGATTTCCGCCGGCGAAAGCTGGTACTGCGCCGCAATAACCAGCAGCGATTCCCCGGTTGCCACCACATGGGGCGTACCCGTCACCGGCTGTGGCTGCGCCGATCCGGTGCGGCTGACCACCGTCAACGTCTGCCCCATGAGCAGCGGGGACATCCGGTTGAGCAGCCGGTTGGCCGCCATTAACTCATCCGGCGTGGTATTAAAAAGGGCGGCAATATGCGCCAGCGTATCCCCTGCCTGCACGATATGGGCTGTGACTACTGCCTCCCCTTCACCGCCGGGAATGAGTAGTTGCTGCCCAATAGACAACGCATCGGCGTTGCTCAAATTATTGACCGCCAGCAAATTCTCGACTGATACGCCATACGTGTTGGCAATGATGGTCAGATTTTCGCCTTCTTGAACGGTATGCACCAGAGGAATGATTGGCCCCCCAGACGACGGCGCCGGTGGCGTCGGCGTTGCCTCCTGTGCCCAGACCGTAAACGGCAACAAAACCAGGAGCAGAGCCAGTATCATTAAAGACCTGACAGGTCTGTCGCTTATTCGTCGCATAATCGAAATTGGATATGGTCCCCGATTTGCACCTGGGACAAGATGGTTGGATGACCTTCGATGACATAGCGAGCCGGAGCAGGCGGCACATACGATGGCCGCCAGGGTTTGGCCAGCACCGTACCCACCACCTCCCCGGCGTCATTTACCCAGATGACGCCCAGGTCAAAAAAGACAAAAAACATGTGGATGGCAGTGTTCACTTTGCTATCGGCTTTGTACGCCAACACCAGCCCATCGGTCTGGCCAAGACGCCGTCGCAAGGTAAAGCCACGCAGGTTGCTGAAAAAACTATCACACCACCTGGCCGCCGGAATGAGAACCTGACCGCTCTCTACATGCAGGATATTTCTTGGTTTCATCGGGCGGAAGTATAGTGACAGGGTGACAGGGTGGCAAGGTGAAGGGGTGACAAGGTGAAGGGATGATTCTTTTCCTAATTCACAATTCCTAATTCCTAATTCCAAAGGTGATGAGCGGTGGGGTGAACGTGTTACGGCCGTAGGGCAAACTCACTCCCACTTTACTTACAATGCATCAGTATGGTGGTATGCTGAAGTTCAGATTGGTTCAATTTCAAAACAGACATGAGTAAACGACAAATGGTAGACGAACAACCTACACTTTATTTTCCGGCGGGCGGCCACCCGGCGGCTGATTTGCATTACCCACCAACGGCGGCCCGGCCACGCCGCGCCGGGCGACGATTGCTGCTGCTGTTGGCGCTGTTTTGGCTGATGGTAGTCACGGCCGTAGCCGGACTCGCCGCCCTCTTTTATGCCAGCCCGCTGTTGCTACCAGGTACGCAGGTGATGGGGGTGGATGTGGGCGGCCTGTCGGTGAACGAAACGGCCGTGACTTTGGGCATTCAATGGCAGCAGGCAGGCTTCACGCTGGAGAGTGACACAGATTCCTGGGCGGTAGACCCGGCGGCGTTGGGGCTGAAGCTGGATGCGCTGGCAACGGCGGAGTGGGCACATGCCCACGGCCGTACCCTAGATGGTCTGTTTGAATGGGCCACCACCGGGCGATTGCGCGTGACGCCGGTTTATACGTTGGATACGGCCGTGACCGCTGCCTATTTGGAAACATTGGCCCCGCAACTAGAACGCGCCCCGGTGGATGCTGGTGTGTTAGTTGTGGATGGGCAGGCGCAGGCCACCCCGGCCATCACCGGTCAATCGCTCAATGTGGCGGCAACGGTAGCCTATTTGCAGATGTACCAGGAGGCGGTGTTGGCGCACGGCCGTTTACCCCTCAGCTACACCCTCATTCCCCCGGTGATTACGGATGTCACGGCCGTGTTGCAGCAGTTAAGCCAACTGCTCGGCCGTACCATCGTCTTGCAGGCCTATGACCCCGTCAGTGATGAGACCTTCACCTGGAATTTGCCGCCAGAGGTGTGGGGAAACTGGGTCGCTGTGACTATTGACCCGGACAATCCCGGCCAACTTCGTTGGAATTTTGATTCCCCACCGGCCCGTGTCTTTCTCGATGAGCAGGCTACCCAATTAGGCGCGGCCCGATTTATTCAGACTGAGGAAACGCTCAGACAGTTAGCATTGGCGATACGAGACGGGCAGACGACGCTTATCACTCGCGTGTATCATCATCCCACCAGCTATACCGTGCAAGCGGGGGATACATTAGCCAGCATCGGCCGTGTGGTGGGGATACCATACCCCTGGATTCAGCAAGCCAACCCTGGCCTGGGTGGTTTGTCGCCGGGGCAGGTTATTACTATTCCGTCGGTGGATGAGATGTTGCCGCTGCCGGTCGTGCCGCACAAACGCATCGTCGTTAGCATTGGGCAGCAGCGAGTGCAGGCGTGGGAAAATGGGCAGTTGAAATGGGATTGGCCGGCCAGCACTGGCATAACCTCCAGCCCTACCGCGCCTGGTATTTTCCAGGTGCAATCACACGAATCCAATGCCTACGCCGCCAACTGGAATTTGTGGATGCCCAACTTCCTGGGTATTTACCGGCCTGTGCCCAACTCGGATTTTATGAATGGCTTTCATGGCTTTCCCACCCGTGATGGGTACAATCTGTTGTGGACAAATAATCTGGGTGCGCCAGTGACGTATGGGTGCATCCTCATTAGCAATGAAAATGCCCAGGCGCTCTATGAGTGGGCGGAAGAGGGTGTGGTGGTGGCGATTAGAGATTAACCCATCTCTGATCACCAATCTCGAATGATGACGATGGGCTTAAGCAGTATGGTACTCATGATTTTGCTTCTTTGTGGCGGTGGGATGATGGTGGCGGCCATTGTGGCGGCGGTCTATTTTTATCTGCGCGAACGCGAAGATTGATCAACCGTTCATTACCTGCCAGGCAAAGAGTCCGATAACCACAACGCCAGCCACAAGCTGGATGATGGTGGCGATGCCCCAACCTTTGAGGCCGCCCCAACTGACACGCACGGCCGTATTCGCATCTTGATGTTTCCAATACTCCCCCAAAAACAGCCCCAACACAAAACCAATTATCGTGCCGATAACCGGCAGCAGAAATGAGCCGATAATCGCACCCACGGTACTGAGCAGGTAGGAGCGTTTGGCCGCGCCGCTGCGTTGTGCCCCAAAATAAGGCAGCCACACGTCGCTGGTGCCGGCAAACAGAATGAGTACAGAAATGAGCAAAAAATGGGGGATGGTAATCACTGCAAAGCCGGTCTGCCAGACGTAAACGGCTACCCCTAACCAGATTAAAAACACGCCCGGCAACAGGGGGATAATGATGCCTATTAGCCCCAAAAGCATGAGAAAAAACACAATAAAAAGCAACAATCCTTCTGATAACAATTCCATTTAATAACTCCGAGTGGTACGGCCGTTGGTGCAGACGGCCGTGACAAATAATGCCCATATGATAATGGGTTGTATGTCCGGCGGCGTTAGTGTTGCATAAACATTATGAGCAAATTCAGGTAACATCCCCACCATGCGCAAACGGAACAAAGTTGCCAATTTCGCTCCCTGGGTCGCCGTGGTGGGCATTGCCCTGGTGGTCATCCTGCCTCTTGGGGGCGCGCCACCCTATGGCGATGATATACGCTTGCACATCTACCGCATCCCGGTGGTGCAGGCCCTGTGGGCGAATGGGATTCCCTTTGCCCGCTGGCTGCCCACTTTGAATCTGGGGTACGGCTCACCGTTGTTCAATTTTTATCCACCGCTGAGCGCCTACCTGCTGACCTTGTTTTACTTGCTGGTGAACCAGCAAGCGGCCGTTGCCTGGAATGGGCTGCTGGCGTTGGCGTTGGTGGGTGGCTGTGTGGGCATGTTTTTGTTGGGACGCTGGTTATATGGCACGGCGGGCGGTCTGTTCGCCGCGGCGCTGTATACCTGGTCGCCCCATCTGGTTTACCAGAGTTATGCGCGGGGCAGCAGTTCCAATGCCCTGGCGATGGCGTTATTCCCCTGGGCGGTTTGGGGATTGCTGGCGGTGGCGGCACGGCCGTCTCCCCTGTCTATCTTGCTGGCGGCCATTCCCCTGGCCCTGCTCATGTTGGCGCACACAGCCGCCAGCCTGCTGTTTTTGGGGCCGTTGCTGGTGGTGGCAGGTACGGCCGTGCTGATGGCCCCATCGCCTCGCCTGTCTCGTCTGGGGGCCGTCTTACTGGTGGTGGCGTTGGGGCTGGCGCTTTCCGCCTTTTCCTGGCTGCCCGCCCTGGTGGAGATTGGCGATACCCGCTACGCGCTGGAAGCGGGCAAAGTCGCCTATCAGGACTATTTTGCGGACGCTTTTCGTTGGCCGGAACCAACGTTAGCCGGAGCGCACAATCCTGGCCTGCCCAAGACGCCCGGATTAGCCCAAATTGCTCTGGGTGCAGTAGGGACGGTGTTGGCGGTTCTCACCTGGTGGCGTAGCCGGGGTGACAGGGATAGGTGGACAGCGGCTGTAGTTGTTGTCTCTGGTCTGATGGGTTTGGTGACATTGGCGTTGGCCCTGTCGTGGTCAGCGCCATTGTGGACGATGCTGCCGCCGCTACAAAGTCTGCAATTTCCCTGGCGGCTGTTGGATATTCCCACGTTTTGCCTGGCGTTGGCCGGGGGGTATGTCCTGTATACCCCGTTTTTGCAGAACCGCTCTCGCCAGGCAACTGCTGGATGGTCGGTCGTGGCTGCCGTTGGCTGGGCGGTGGCTTTTGCCCAGGTGTTGCCTTATCTGTACCCGCCACGCATTCATTCGCTGCCGATACAGCCTTTATTGTCTGACGCGACGGCCGTGCAGCAGCAATTTGGCATCTATGGCCTGACAGCCTGGGGCGAATACAGTGCGGCTACGGTGACGGACTGGCCCGCGACACTGCCGTTTCCTGGCGCAGATGCAATGATCCCGCTTTACGCCAAGGCACTAAACACGCCGGCGGGGCTGACGGCCGTTGGCGGCGATCCCTGGCGGGCTGTGTGGCAGGCTAATCTGCCGCAGACAGAAACGCTGACACTGGCAGTACACGATTTTCCCGGCTGGCAGGCATGGGTGGATGGGGAAAGGGTGGCGGTGGGCGTGGCTGGAGACGGCCGTGTGCAACTCACCATTCCTCCCGGCAGCCACCAGGTTGAATTGGCTTTTGGGCGGACGCCCGTGCGCTGGCTGGCCGATTTCCTGACGGTGATAGGATTGGTGGTAGGGAGTGTGCTGTTCGCCGTGAGTTGGCGGCGTTCCCATAGGGGACGATTACCTGAAGCCGATAGGCCGGTTGACCAACCACCCGCTGTGAAATGGAATATCTTGCTGCTGGTTATTTTATGTCTACTCCTGGGGAGCAAGCTAGCCTGGTTTGATCGTGTTTCTTCGCCCTTGGTGGTGCATCCGGTGGACGGCCGTATTCCGGGACAGGTCACGCCCGGCTTTGGTAATTTCAATAACGAAATTCGGTTAATGGCCGCGGAAACCCGGTCGCCAGACACGCTGGTTTTATATTGGCAGGCGCTGGCTGATCTGTCACGTCGTTACGCGGTGGTGGTGACGGTGGCCGATGCCCAAGGCGTACCGCTGCATACGGTGGTGAATGACGCGCCGGGTTATATGAGCACCGCTCATTGGGAAGCAAGCCAATTGACGCGGGATGTGTATCAATTACCGCTTGATAGGCAACCGGCGCCGGCTGGATATACCATCTGGGTGGGGTTGCAAGATGTGGTCAGTGGCGAGGTTATCCCGCTGGTTGATGCGCCGGGGGTAACGGCCGTGCCTGTTGGCCGTCTCAAAACCGCCCCACTGCCGCTGGTTGCCCCAGAGACACAGGGAACGATTTTTGGCGAAGCGATCCGGCTGCGGCAGGCAGTTGCGCCGGAACAACTGGCAGTGGGTGAACCGCTGGAAATGACGCTGGTGTGGGAATCGTTAACACCGGCGGCGGCGGATTACACCGTTTTTGTGCATTTGCTAAACCTGGACGGGATGCTCGCCGCCGGAAATGATGGGCAGCCGCTCGACGGCCGTTACCCCACCTCTTATTGGTCGCCCGGCGAACAAATAACCGATGTGCGTCAGTGGTTGCCCAATCTGCTGCCAGGAATTTATCAACTGGAAGTTGGTTTGTATCAATTTGATTCTGGGGAACGGCTGCCAGTATCCGGGCCACATTCTGAAGGGGGGGATCGGGTGATTTTGGGGTATGTGCAGATTGGGGTAGCAGCAGGTGATTGAATAATTGCTCCCTTACTCAATTACCAAATGACGTGTTCAGTGGCGGAAGAGCCGCCAGGCCAGACCAGGGCGGCGCAAGTAGACGATTTGTCCGGTAAAAAGGGCGGGGCGAAAACCAAAATGACGCAGTACCGTGCCCGGTTCGGCGATGGCGGGCACAAAGAAGCGGTCTATGGTATAGGCGGTGATGGGGGGCCAATACCACCATTGCAGAAGCAGACGAGATACCGGTCGTACCAGCACCATGGGCAGGGGGGCGGGCCACCGTTTACGGCCGTTGACAGCCAGAAGACGCTGCATCATTTCCCGGTAAGCCATGCGTTCTTCCCCGGCAATGGCGATGGTTTGGTTAACATAACGGTCAGGTTGTTGCAGGATAAGGTGCAGACAGCGTGTATAATCTTCTACCCACAGTGGTTGCACGGGCATATGGCCGCCGCCGGGCAGCCAGACAAACGGCCAGCTCCAGATAGCCAGCGCCAGGAATATCTCGGTAAAACGGTCGTTACGGCCGTAAAGTGGGCTTGTTTGCAGGATGGTATAGGGGATGCCGCTGCGCCGCACCAGTTGTTCCATTTCACCTTTGGCGCGTAACAGGGAGTGCATGGCGGCTGTATTGGCGCCCAAATGACCGGGCACAATGAGGTGCTGTACACCGGCGCGACGACATTCATCAATGAGTTGGGTTGTGCCCTCTACGTCTACATGCTGCAAGAGTCGGTTGCGGCCGCGTGTTTCCGCCCCGGCCAAATGAATGACGCTATGCACACCCTGTAGTTGTTCGCGTAGTTTGAGATGGGTGATGAGACGGCCGTCATACGGCCGTGCTTCTACCCCTTCTCGCGCCAGCCGCGCCATCAATGACTGGCCAATAAACCCCGTTGCACCCGTTACCAAAATCATGGTGGGGATTGTATTGCGTATTGTGCCTGGCGTAAAAGTCGCCAGGCGCGCTCCGGCTGCCCACCGTGGACATTTTGGAAAATCGTGAGAATTCTTTTTGTTGCTTGATCTGTTTTTATTACTTGCGTACCCTCTATAGCGTTATATTATCCATTGAAATTTCCAACGAGGTGAAAACAATGCAAAAAAAAGCCCATAGTTTTGTTTTGTTTGTCTTGTTCATGGCGATTATGAGCGTGGTTATCTTCAGCAGCGGTCTTTTTTCGCCATCGTCACAAGCACAAACGTTTGACGAATTTTCTTATCTCCCGGCGATTCTCAACCCATCAGCCCCCATGCCCACACCCACACCTACGCCGACGACTCCACCGACTATAGAACCGCCTGACGGCATGATCTATGTGGATCACAACTCTGTCGCCCTCTTTGACCAGATACCCACACAATATCTGAATGCGGCGGCGGGCATTGATATGCTGTTTGTTAATCGTTCGGTGGGTGGGAATATCAGCGATGGCCTTACCTGTTTGAGCGGGCCCTGGGCGAATGCCCCGAATCATTGTGTACGGCACGCCCATGTCGTGCCCGAGTTTTCGGTTGACCCCAGCGAGGTTCACTGGGAAGGCACTTTTAGTCGTGCTAACTGGGATTATCTTTTTTGGCCTGGTGTGGGCGACCCCAATCAACGGGTGAACTGTTCTGTGCCGACGGATGAGTGGGACGGTAAGGTGGAATGTTTTCTGGAACATGCCGCCGGTGTGGTTAACAACTACGAAGTGCTTTCCTTCCAATTTAGCTACCTGGAAGTCGGCGATGGTACCATTGCCGACCCGGCTGAGGGCTTTTTTGCTAATACGCCAGGATATGATGTCCACGAATTGGAGGCATTTGAAGCACAGCACTCCGGCAAGGTGATCATTTATTGGACCAGTAGTTTGTCACGAGGCATCGGTTCGCCGGTGTCGGAATCGTTTAACCAGCAAATGCGAAATTACGCAGTGGCCAATGAAAAAGTGCTGTTTGATGTCGCAGCCATTCTCTCGCACGACCCGGATGGGAACCCCTGTTACGACAACCGGGATGGCATCCCCTATGATAATGGTAATAATTCCGAGAATTTTCCAGATGATGGGCAAAATTTATTGGCAATTTGCCAGCATTACACAACGGAGACGGATGGGGGGCATTTAGGTAGTGTTTCGGCCGGGAAGATTCGGGTGGCCAAGGCGTTTTGGGTGTTGATGGCCCAGCTTGCCGGGTGGCAGCCGAATCCATAATAGCGAATCAGGCTGGTTCATCTGTCCAAAAGAACAGGTGAACCAGCTTTTCCTGGATGCGCGTAAAACCCAGGGCTTCGGCCGTATGCACGGAGGGCAGGTTGTTGGCCCAGCAAATCCAGCCAATGTCGTGGATACCTCGTTGCCGGGCTTCGGCAATCACGGCCGTGGCCGTCACCCTGGCCAACCCCTGGCGCTGCCATGCTTCAGCCGTAGCAATGCCTAACTCACACCGATTGCCGGTGTTATATTCGCTCATGCACCAGGCCACAATTTCGTCCTGGTGAACCAGGCAGTAACCGAAACTCTTGTCCAGGAAGTCGGCAACCGACGGCCGTTCCGACACCATTTCTTCTGTTACCCAATCCAGATTCTTCAGAGTGGCGTCGGCCAATAAGGTGGCGTCTACCCGGCGCAGTTGCAGTGTAGCGGGCACGGCCGTTTCCCACTGGCGATGGCGTGCCTCCAATCGGTAATAACAACGGGCTGCCGGTATCATTTTCAGACCGGGCAACAAGGTGGCGGCCTCTGCCTGCCAGGCAGCCGTTGTGTGCAGGACAAAGGCTGCCAGGTTGGCGGCCTGGGCTTCGCTTTTGTATTGGGTGAGCAGCAGGTGGCGCACGGCCGTGACGGTGGCGGCATTCGCTTGCCCGGCTAACATGACACGGCCGTGAAACCAGGTGACGGCCGTCTCTGGGGCGCGCCTATCATCCACATAAATGGTTGCCGGCGTTGACCCCGCCAGAATGGAGGGGATCACCAGTAAATGATCGGCTAATGGGGCCAGTAACGGCCGTGCCTTATCCAGTTGATCCGGCGCTAAGGGAACCATGGGTTTAGTGGTGCAAGATTTGTGACAGGAACAATTTCGTTCGCTCGTTTTTAGGATTATTGAAGAAATTATCCGGGATATTCTCTTCCACAATCTGCCCGGCATCCATAAAAATAACCCGATCCGCCACCTCGCGGGCAAAACCCATCTCATGCGTCACCGCCAGAATGGTATAACCGCCGCCGGCCAGGTCACGCATCACATCCAGCACCTCTTTAATCATCTCCGGGTCCAGGGCGCTGGTTGGCTCATCAAATAACAAAATCTTCGGCTCCATCGTCAGGGTGCGGGCAATGGCCACTCGCTGCTGCTGCCCGCCGGAAAGCTGCCCCGGATATTTGTGTGCCTGCTCAGGAATGCCTACCCGCATCAGCCACTTCATCGCCGTCTCCTCCGCCTTATCCCGTGACCACTTACGCACATGCATCGGCGCCAGCGTCACATTCTCTAATACCGTCAGGTGAGGAAACAGGTTGAATTGCTGGAACACCATGCCCACTTCGCGCCGGATTTCGGCGATATTGCGCACATCGTAGCTCAGCGTAATGCCATCCACCACAATCTCCCCTTCCTGATGTTCTTCCAGCCGGTTCAGGCAACGGATAAAGGTGGATTTACCACTGCCAGACGGCCCAATGATCACAATGACTTCGCCCGGTTTCACGTGCAAGTCAATGCCCTTTAGCGCATGGAAATCGCCATACCACTTATGCACATTCTCACATTCAATGATGTATTCCCCTACCAGGCGAGGTGTGGTTATGATAGGTTCCGCTGTGGTCATAGTTTCTCCTATTTATCGTATTCCGTAAACCGTTATCCGAAGTCCGATAACTTATTACGGATCACCGATTACGGATTACCGATTATGGATCACCGTTCCCCCAATCCCGACTGCCGCTCCAGCCGGTTGGAATAGCCAACAATAAACGCCGAGACGACAAAGTACAACAAGGCGATAAACAGATACGCTTCGCGGCGCACGCCCAACCACTGGGGCTGAGAAGCGATGGAGTTGGCAACGCCCAAAATATCCAACAAGCCCACAATGGCTACCAGCGTTGTATCCTTAAACAGGCCGATGTATTGCCCGGTAATGGCCGGGATGACGGTACGCAGCGCCTGGGGCAGAATAATCAGCCGGTATTTGTTCACCGTACTCAGGCCGAGCGAATCAGCGGCCTCGTACTGCCCTCTGGGAATGGCTTGCAGGCCACCGCGCACATTCTCTGCCAGGTAAGCGGCCGAGAAGAAGGCAAAAGCCCACATCACCCGCCACGTTTTCAAAAATTCCATGCCCGGTGGCAGGAAGATGGGGAACAGAATGATGGAGAGAAACAAGACGGTGATGAGGGGGATGCCGCGTATAAACTCGATGTAGAGGGTACAAAAGCCAGCAACCACGTTGCCTTTCCAGACAGCCTGGAAAACATAAGCGATGAGGGGCAAAGCCAGTGGCCAATAAGCCAGCAGCAGTTCAAAGTTATTGCGCGCAGTCGCCGCCAGTTCCGGGGTGCTGTTGAGCAGGCCCCAAATCATAATGGCAAAGGCTACCGGATACGTTATCCAGTTGGGGATACCACGAATGGTACTGCGTCGGCCCAACGCCAGCATAACACCCAGGGGGAAAGAGACCACAATGGCAAAAACGGTGATGATCAACGTCAGCATGAACCCGCCCCAGTCCACATCCGGGTTTACGGGCATAAAGACCGGCTTTTCCCCTGTTTTGAACAAGCCAAAAAAGAGAAAAACGATATTGATGGCGCTGAAAAAGGCCAGGAAAGCGAAAATGCCGGCAAATAAGGTGAGCAAAGTACGGCCGAGCCGAATCCACTCCGATTCCCCGATACGGGGTGGGTAGGCGCGATTGACATATTTGTTTGCCCACCAGAGCAGCGCCGCTATCCCGATCATGCCTGCATAGGGGATGGCCTCAGTGAAAAATTCATTGGGGGTCACGGGCCGCACCCCGGCCAAAAAGACATAGAAGATAACGGGGGAAGCGAGCCAGATGTAGGTGAGGGCACGACGGATGCGTTTGTTGGGGAAGCTGTCGCGGTAGACGACAAAGCTGGCCAGTGCCAGGATGAGGCCAAAGATACCGGTGAGCCATACCCGCCACAATTCGGCGCGGTTGTAGCGGAAGACCATCAAATTGACGAGATTGGCCCAGACGGCGCCCCAGTTGGCGCCGCTAAACTGGACGGTAACGGTGTACAGGGCGGGATTATCGGCGGTGCTGGTGAAACAGGTACGGCCGTTCTCCGCATCATCTCGCAGTGTGTCAAAACAAAAAGCGGCCGGTTCTGACCCTAATGTCACTTCGGTAATCACTGTTTCCGACAGTTCCGGCACAAACGCCCAACGGGGGAAACAGGTTGGCTCTGTGCTGGCTATACCCCCACTTTCTGCGTCCGGCGTACCAATGCGGAAGCAAAAGTTGTCATTTGTGGTGGAAACCACTTCCGCCCGCAGATTGGTGGCCGGGGTGGTCAGGAAACTGGCGGTGGTGACGGCGTAGTTAAACAGGCCAAAGATTGCGGCCAAAATGCCCAACATAATGATGAGGGTAAGCTGAACGTTGGTGATGGAGTTGTAGAGGTTGTTACGCAGCCAGAGGGTGACGGCCGTGTGCCGATGAATTAGCTCGGCATACACCGTAATTGCCACACTGACCGCCCACGCCACCAACACCACAATCGTCGTCGCCGGGGTCGTTTCCAGCCGGGAGAGCGTAAACCGGATGGTAATTATGGTGAGAATCAGCAGCCATAACGCCAGCAGCCAACTTCGGGTAATGTGATCGCTCACCCACTCCTTCCGATTAAAATGGATGTGGGGGATGCGCGTTTCTGTTTTAGGTTTTGTTATCGTCGCCATACTATTCGTAAATCGTGACCCGTAAACCGTTATCCGAAGCCCGTCACCGATACGGATTACGGGTCACGGATCACCGTTCCACCAACTGAATCCGCTTGTTATACCAGTTCAAGAACAAGGAGATGACGATGCTAAACGTCAGGTAAGTCAACGCCGTCAAAATAATGGGCTGAATGGAACGGCCAGACTGGTTGCCAATAATACTCATCACCCGCCACAAATCGGGGTAGGCGACAGCTAAAGCCAGGCTGGAGTTTTTAGTCAGATTCAGATATTGGCTGGTGAGGGGCGGAATTATCACCCGCAGCGCCTGGGGCAACACAATCAGCCGCAGCCGCTGCCCTTCCGATAAACCTAAGGCTCGTGCGGCTTCACTTTGTCCTTTACTCACGGAGAGGATACCGGCGCGCACAATCTCGGCAATGAATGCGGCCGTATACACCACCAACCCCACCAACAGCGCCGTAAACTCCAACGACATGCGCCCCCCACCCACAAAGTTGAACCCTTCCAAGGCGGGCATGGCCCAACGCGCCGGCGTCTCCCGCACCGAGACGATCAAATGGTTAGCGCCATTTTCCAGCACATCGCGTTCGGCCGCCAATGTAGCCTTGGGCGCTACAAAAATATCACACGCTGTTTCCTCACTGCCATACGCTTCAATGGCCTGATCCGGTCGTTCAAAGCGGTTAACTTCATAGGGAATACCGGCAGTGCGCAGTTGCACCGTTAGATTTGTTTCAGAGGCAGAACCTTCCAGGCTGCACACCACCAGCGCCCCAGCTGCCACATCTTCGGCGCTAATCTGTTCATTATCCAGATACTCAGGCAACAAATCGAGATTCTCTACACCCAGGCGGCGTTCCATCATCGGCTTGAGGTCGGCAAATTCGCGCACACGTTCGGCTCTGGCGACTAAAAAACCTTCGTTATGGGCGGTACTACTGGCAACTAGCCAGCCAATGGTCGCCACCATCAGAAAGGAAAGCACACACCACAGCGTCCGGTTGCTGGTTTTGCCCGTTTTTTCTTCGCGCGTGCCCAGATACATCCACAAGAACTGCGCCTGAATCAAGCCCAGGATGACAAAGGCAAACCAGACGGCAAATGCACTGAGCGTGACGACATTGGGAAAGTTGACGCCCCGTTGGCTAATGTAAATGGGCAAACCAAAGGGTTGCAGCGCCGACCCGACGGCGGGCAATTCCAGCAACAAAACGACGAAGTAGAGGAAGAATAATTGCAGCAGCAGCGGCGTGTTGCGGATGATGTCAATATAGGTTTTGGCGATGTTGCGCACAAGCCAGTTGCGGGAAAGGCGGGCAATTCCGGTCACAGTGCCCAGGAAAGTGGCAAAAATAATGCCAACGACAGAGACTTTGACGGTGTTTAACAAGCCTACCAGGATGACCCGCCAGTAGGAATCGCTGGTGGTATAGGGAATGATGGATTCGGAGATGTCAAACTGGGCTTCGGAGGAGAGATAATCAAAGGCGCAGCGGTATGACCACGATTCATTGGTACCATAGAGGCAAACAAATTGCTGGTTGCCCAAACGGCCCAGGTTGGCCGCCACGTTGCTGATGAACCAGTAAATGGCGGTGCCTACCACCAATACAAAGAGGATTTGCGCCAGGACGCCGAGGACACGGCCGTCTCGCCAAAAGGGTATCCGCTCATGGGTAGTGTAAGTTGATGGGGTCCGGTGGTTGCTTGATTCCGACATAGCCACTGCCTTCCGGTCATATTGCAAACACAGCCCGACAAGTATCGCCGAGCTGTGTTCTCAAAACCATGGTCAAACCTGACAGGTCTTCCGAGACCTCTCAGGTTTTAGGACTACCGGTACGGAATCGGATACAGAATACCACCATCCGTATAGAGCGCATTCAACCCGCGCGGCAAATTAAAGGGTGTGTCTGGGCCTAGATTACGCATGTAAATATCCTCATAGTTACCCACCTGCTTAATGACCTGGTAGCACCAATCATTAGACAGACCCATATTCTGGCCCAGGTCACCCGTCTCACCTAACAGGTCAGAGACAACCGGGTCATCCCCGCCCAACATGCTGTCTACATTTTCCTGGTTCACACCCAGGAATTCAGCGTTGATGGTGCAGTAAGTTACCCAAGACATAATGTCATTCCAGTTGTTATCACCATGCCGGGTCAGCGGGCCTAACGGCTCGCGGGACATATCTTCCACTAGAATCTGGTGTGCATTGGGGTCAGCCAGCAAAATTTGCTGCGAAACCAGACCTGATTTGTCGGTGGTGAAGCCATCGCAAGCGCCACTATCATACGCCTCACGGGTAGCCACCGCATCTTCATACACCAGAATTTCAATACTCACGCCAATAGCATCAAAGTATTGCGCCAGATTCAATTCTGTGGTCGTGCCAGACTGCACACAAACGGTACCACCTTCCAGGTCTGCCAGCGTTTCAATGCCGCTATCTCGGCGTATCATCATACCTTGCCCGTCATAGAAAGTGGTAGGGCCAAAATCGAAGCCCAAGGCGGTGTCACGGCTGAATGTCCAGGTAGTGTTGCGGATGAGAACATCCACTTCGCCAGATTGCAGCGTGGGGAAGCGGCTATCACCCGTGGTGGGGGTCACTTCAACGGCTTCCGCGTCACCCAACGTGGCGGCGGCAATCGCTTTGCAAAAATCAATGTCAAAGCCGGTAAAGTCGCCACTGTCCGGGTCCAGATAACCAAAGCCGGGGACATTCTGGTTGCCACCGCACTTGAGTGTGCCCCGTTCTTGCACCTGGGCCAGTGTCTCGCCGCCTTCGGCAAAGGTCACGGCTGCCGGTTGGGCGGCTTCGCCCTCAGCGGCTACTTCCACAATACGGGTTACTTCCACCTGCACTTCGCGGGTTACTTCCACTGTTTGCGTTTCACCACCGCAGGCGGAGAACGCCAGGGTAAACAGTAATAAACTTATGATCAGGACAAAGGGTTTTTTGTTCATGTTTTCTCCTCCAAAACAAAAATCGGTTAAACGGCCGTGTCCGGCCTCGTTTTTATGGTTGAATCACATGTGGATACTGTTGTGTCTATGCCAGAATAGGAATTCTTCACCTCCTTTTTGTTAGATTGAAGAGAACCAGGGTAGGTCTTCAATCTCCGGTAATGGGTACGGCCGTGTTCATCCTCAATGAGAATAAACCAATAACAATGATTGCCGGCAAAGTTTAGTTTGATACATATTGGGTTGATGATGAGCGTTTTGCTGTGTTCGGTAAATCCGAGAAAGCTAAAACCCCAACGTCTCTTCCGCAACAGGGGTTTCTTTTTTCTAGTATAACCAGCGAGAGCAAATGGTCAAATTCTAGCGTAAAAGACAGCTTACCGATTACGGAACAGCGAACCACCGATCTGAAGGATAAGGTAGTTTAAGGTAAACTTGGGCGCATGGATGAGAAGGAGCGGATGGCCGAACTACTTTTGGCCTGGTGGGATGTTGGGCACAGCCACCTGCCCTGGCGCGAGACGCGCGATCCCTATGCCATTTGGGTGTCGGAGATTATGTTGCAGCAGACGCAGGTCACGGCCGTGCTGCCCTACTACACGCGCTGGATGGCCCGATTCCCGACGGTGCAGGCCTTGGCGGCGGCTTCGTTGGACGAGGTGTTGAAGTTGTGGGAGGGACTGGGTTATTACAGCCGGGCGCGCAATTTACATGCGGCGGCGCAGGCGGTGGCAGAGCGGCACGGCCGTTTCCCCACGACGGCCGCCGACTGGATGAAACTGAAAGGGGTGGGTCGCTACACCGCCGGAGCCATCGCCTCCATTGCTTATGACGAGCCGGCGCCGGTGCTGGATGGCAACGTCATTCGCATCCTCAGTCGCCTGACCGACCTGCCGGATGATGTGAGCAAAACGGCCACGAAAAATCATCTGTGGCGGTTAGCGGCGGAACTGGTTCCCGCGCAGCGTCCGGGGGACTATAACCAGGCGTTGATGGAGTTGGGGCAGCAGGTTTGCCTCCCGGCACGGCCGTTGTGCCTGCTCTGCCCATTGGCCACGTTGTGCCAGGCACGGCAGCGAGGTACGCAGTGGGAGCGCCCGGTTCGCCCACCGCGTCCCCATACACCCCATTATGATGTGGTGGCGGGCGTCATCTGGCACCGGGAGGAGGCGGGGCGATTTTTGATTGCGCAACGGCCGTTGGACGGCCTACTTGGTGGTTTGTGGGAATTCCCCGGCGGCAAACAAGAAGCAGGCGAAACATTGCCCGCTGCCTTGCAGCGCGAGATTGCCGAAGAATTAGGCATTGAGATTGTGGTGGAGGATTTTCTGACGGCGGTTAAACATGCGTACACCCATTTCCGCATTACCCTGCACGCTTTTCATGCCCGCCACGTAGCCGGGTCGCCGCAAAACATGGGCGTGGCTAACCATGCCTGGGTAACGCTGTCCGATTTGGAACAGTACGCCTTTGCCGTCACCGATCAAAAAATCATCGCCGCTCTCAAAGAATTTGCGTGACGATGAACGAGTGATCTGATGCAGAAACACAACTATTAATGAGTAGTCAATCCCAAACAGAGCATTCCCAATGAAAGCGTTTATCTCTTTTTTACGAACAAATTTACTTATAGGTTGTTTAGCATGGTTTGTGGTGAGTTGCAGCACTTCTGTTTCAACAACGCCTTTTAGTCAATCGGCCACCCCAATAGTTCCTGCCACATCAGTTGTTTCGGATTTGCAGCCTACATATGCCCCACTTACAGCTACTATATTGCCTACCTCTACCCCAACTCCCATTACCATATCCACACCCTTACCTCAAGAAGCACCAACCGTTTTACCAACCCTGTCATCCGATGAAGCTAAAACATTCGTTTTGGAGCTAACTCAAAATAATGGAGACTGTCTGTTACCCTGTTTTTGGGGTTTTATGCCAGGTAAAACCGATTGGCAAACGGCCGAGCCTTTACTGGCTACATTTGCCTATCAAATCCATTATGGATCCTCAGATGGGACTTTTTCAGATACCCCAGATGGTGACTCATTCACTGCATGGGTGTATTTGTATTTCCCAGAAATATCTCCAGTGCCTATTAGCTATGTTTTTACTGTCCAGGATGGAATCATAACCATGATTGAGGCTCATATATTGCCTACACCAAGCTACGCGCTGCCCACTATCTTGGATACTTATGGCCAACCAGATGAAGTGTGGTTACTGACCGCCAAAGCTCCAAGAGAAGGCTTTTTGGGATTCACCCTGACGCTTTTCTACGGGCAACAAGGTTTTATGATGACCTATGGCAGCCAAGGCGCCATCGAGGAGGGGAAAGTAAAAAGCTGTTTACCGGCCACAACCTTTGATGAGATGGTGCTAGCCACTTGGTCTCCCCTTGAAGAGATGACTTATGAAGAAGCTGTCAATCGCACTACTAGCTTTGGAACGACTGAATATGAGCGTTCATTAGAAGAAGCTGCGGGAATGAGCGTAGCCACTTTTTATGAAATTTTCAAAGACACCGAAGAATCGGTATGTCTGGAAACGCCAACGGAACTGTGGCCTGGACCATAACAAATGATTGCGGCACGTTCTTCCCCAGTTCGTATGGTCACCATTGCTCTGGCATAGTCTTTTTTTGTTACGGCCGTCACCCAAATAAAAAAGCCAGGGATTTTATCCCTGGCCTTTCTACTATGCCCAGGAGAGGACTCGAACCTCCACGTCCGTAAGGACACAGGCCCTCAACCTGCCGCGTATGCCAATTCCGCCACCTGGGCTTATGACCTGAGTGACGCCAATTATAACCACTGGCTAAAGCCTGTCAAAAGAAAATGTAATGGCGCGTGAGCTTCCTGAAAAAGGCCACGAATTAAACGAATTACACGAATTTTTGCTGGCAATCTTCGTGTCCTGCGTGACTCCTATTCTAGTAATACTCCAGCGATGGATACGAGTGAGTGATTTTGCTCGTCGGCGGGGCAGTGGTCGTAGGCGACCTGCACGCCTTCGGTGCTGCCCAGGTATTGCAGCAGCAGGTAGATGGGCGAAAAGCCACAGATGCGGTTTTGGTCTTGCACGGCCGTGATCTGCTCATAAAAATTGGCCGCATCCCCACGAATGATCGCCTGCACCAGACGGTCATCCGCCTGGCGCAGGGCGGCGCGACGGCCGTCATCCATCGTGTATTCATCGCCAAAAGCGGGGCCGACGTGGGCAAAATCTACCGAAGCGATGGCCAACACTTTGCGTCCGACCGTTTCCTTTTTCAGCGTTTCTAATGCCGTCAGCAGCAATTCATCTTGCGCTGGATGGTGGCCGTTCATCATGAAGTGGTGGAACGAGCCAACCAACACCGGCAGCAGCGGTTTGGGCGTTTGCCCGGCTTGCTGGTAAATGTGGTGCAGCCACACGGCCGATAATTCAATTGAATGTTCGTGGCGATGGTGCAGTTCCTCGGCAAAAGCGTTGTCCGGGCCGATGGCCTCGGCCAGCCGGTCTACCAGTTCCAGATCGGTGGGGATGATGCCGTAGGGGGTGGCGTAATGCTGGCGAGTGAGGGTGAACGTGCCCAGGCCACCTTTGTGGTCGGTGCCAAAGATGATGACCAGGTCGGCGTCCAACACCGCCTGGCGGGCACGCTGCCACACTTTGGCGTAGACGGGGCCGCCGCGCGGGTAGTCAATGTGGGGCGAGATGAGGCCACGGCCGTGCCAGGGCTGCCAGCCGTTCAGGTCATCAGTACGGGCATACTCCGCAAACAACTGGCTCAGGCGGGTGGGTTGCTCCGGGTAGCTGGTCTTCGCCAGAGCCGGTGGGCGGCAGGGCTGGGCGCGGTATTCGTCCCGTGCGGTCGCCAGTCGCTGTTGTGAGCGGGTGTTATCCAGCAGACATGCTTCATCCAATTGCGCCAGAGCATCCAGCACCACAGTCAGTTCCAACTCCACGCCCAAATGTTGGCACAATGCCTGATGAATCTCCGCGGTGTCCCGTGACCCATCCATAAACAGCAGCATTTGGGCCAACGCCGGCGGCATCACTAACTGGTATGGGGTTAACTGCAACGGGTCATGCAAATACCACATTTGCTGCCCCATATGGTACACCGGTTGGTAGTCCAGCAGGCGGAGTTTGGGCTTTTCGGTCAAGTTTGCGCTCTCCGTAGAGATGAGAGATGGGCAATTTCTAATCTCCAATCTCCAATCTCATTTTTTATTTGTCTAATTGCGTAAAACGGTTCAAACTGGGATGAGTATGGAGAGAGGAATATAAAAATGCAAGCAAGAATAGAGGCTCTTATGGCAAACATTAAACTGCTGGGGTTGGTGGTGATGGTCGGGCTACTGGTAGGATGTGGCTTTGGTGAGGGGCCGATTGTGGAGGGTGATCCGGCGCCGCGGGTGACGATTACGCCTACTTCACTGCCGACAGCGGTGAACACGGCCGTACCCGCTAACACCACCACATCGCCCGACACGGCCGTAGTCGCCGATATAGTCGCCGGTGAACGCTCCATTGGCGACTCCTACGCGCCGGAATTGGGCAACACCGGCTATGATGTGTTGCGCTACACCATCCAGCTCAATCTGGACCCTGCCTTAGAATATGAATTGGACGGCGCGGTTATCATAGACGCCGTAGCCGCTCTGGATGACCTGGGCGAGATGTCGCTGGACTTCATCGGCTTTGAGATTGATGAACTGTTGGCAAACGGCCAGCCGGCCGATTTCCGCCGCGAAGAAGGTAAACTCATCATCACCTTGCCCGAACCACTGGCTTCTGAGGAACCGTTCCAGCTAACCATTCGCTACCAGGGCGAGGCTGAACAAGAGCCATCGCCTTATGTAGGTTTTGCCAGTTGGTTGGGACTTTTTTATGCGCAGGACGATACGATTTATATCCTGTCGGAGCCGGACGGTTCGCGTTATTGGTTCCCCAATAATGATCACCCGCGCGACAAGGCAACCTATCGTTTTGAGATTACCGTACCGGAAGGAAACACGGCTGTGGCCAACGGCCGTCTCGTCAGCGCCGAAAACAACACTTTCATCTGGGAACACAACTACCCCATGGCCTCTTACCTGGCGACCATTGTGGTGGGCGATTACGAACGGCTGGAAGGGCAATCCCCGGCGGGCATCCCGCTACGCGACTATATTTTCCCCGCCAGCCAATCCCAATTTGAACGCGCCACCGCTTCCAGCCGCGAAGCCATTGACTGGATGAGCGATTTATTTGGCGACTACCCTTACGAAGAATTTGGTTTTGTGTCCGTTCACGCGCCCGGCGTCTCTCTGGAAACCCAGACGATGGTGCTGTTGTCTACGGGGATGTTTGACGAGCAGACGGCCGTACACGAACTGGCGCACATGTGGTTTGGCGATTGGGTCAGCCTGGATTCCTGGGGCGAAATGTGGCGCAATGAAGGCTTTGCCACCTACCTCTCTTTCCTTTGGGAATACCGTGACGACCCGGATGGGTTGGAACTGTACATGGAAGGTATCCGCGCCTTTTTGGAAGACAACAACGAGCTGGGCAAACCACTGCGCAACCCACCCCCGGCTGAACTATTCAGCGCCTACACCTACGTCGGCGGGGCGCTCATGATCCATGAACTGCGCCAGGAAATGGGAGACGATGCTTTTTTTGCCGGTCTGAAAAATTATTTCCAGCAATACGCCCACGGCACAGCCAGCGATGAAGAATTTATCGCGGTAATGGAAGCGGCAGCCAGCAAATCGCTGGCTGCCTTTTTCAGCCGGTGGTTGGAGGGAGAGTAATGAACGCCAACCCTGCCTCTCACCTTTCGAGGGAGGAGGTATCCATGCCTTCTTCCTGCCAGGTAGAGGGTGGGGTGAGGATTGTCTGCACTTCCTCCGCCCGCATCCGGCCAACCATACGGTTGAGTTCCCGCCCGGCGACTTCACGCCCACCCAGGCCAAAGGCCAGAGCAGCGGCCAGGGCAATGGCCCCCAGAACCAGCCCAAAGGCCAGATTGACAATATCGTCGGCCAGCCCTAACTGGCGTAGGGCCATGGCAATAGCCAGAATGAGGATGGCGATGCGGGCGGCTATACCCCAGACACGGCCGTTGGCCCCACCGGCGCCAGCGACTACACTTTGCGCCAGATTGGCGAAGTAGAGGCCAAAGGCAATGATCACCAGCGCCAGCACCACGCGGAAGAAGAAATCTACCATCGTGGTCAAAATGAGCGAAAGCGCCGCAGAATTGAGCAGATCGGCAGCGGCCACGGCCGCAAACAGCATAATGCCCACCAGCAGCAGATAACCCACCAGTTGCGAGGGGGTGCGCGTTCCGGTGTAAATGATGCCCAGAGAGGCGGGCCAGCGATCAAAACCAATACCGCTGAGGACATCCACCACCAACCCCATCACCAGCCGGGCAATGAAGTAGGCAATAACCAACACCAGCACAGCGCCGACGAAGGAGGGGATGGCCGTCAGGATGATGGTGAGCATGGAGATAGCCGGCACCGAAATAGCGGCAATATCCAGCGCATCCAGAGCGGCAATGAGGATGATGAGCATAACGATGGCATAGGTTATGGTGCCCAGCAGCCGGGAAAGCGATTGTTCGCCGCGCAACCCTACCCGTTCACCCAGGCTGTCTACCACGCGGATGGCCGCCAGCAGGCTGGTGACAAGCTGGCGCAGCACCCGCGCCAGCAGCCAGCCCACCACAAAGATGACGATGGCCGAGACGATGTTAGGCAGGTAAGTGAAGAAGGCAGCAGTCGCCTGTTGGAATGGTTCCGACACGGCCGTAACCCCCAACGCCTCCAATATCGCCGGGATAAACAGCAGGATGATAAGCCAGAACACAGTCACGCCTAATGATTCGCTGATGGAGACCTGTTCCCCTTCGCGCAGCGCCCCGTGTTGGGTCATGCGCTCATCCAGCTTCGCCATAGCGCTAACTCTTATCACAATCGCCTTGAAAATGACGGCCAGCACCCAGGCCAACAAGAGCAGCAGCAGGGCCGAAATGAGACCTGGCAGGAAATCGCTGGTAATACGAATCAACAAGGGGTTAATGGCTGCGGCCACAATCACCAAATTCAACCGTTCCACCACAGCCACAAAGACAAAGATGAGCAATATCCAAAATACGACGGTGGCGATCAGGTTCTCCAGATTGACTTCTGGTAGACCAAAGTCCCGGCTGAAACGGGTAGCCACCCGCTCATTCAGCCTGACGCGCTGCAACAAACGGCGCAGCAACCCCGCTATCAGCCGGGCCACCACGTAACCGACGATGAGGATAACCAACGCGGCCAACAGGTTAACCAGGTTGTTACCCAACGTGTTCACGAGAAAATCTTGAAATCTGTCCATTTTATTCTCCTTATTCACCTTAACAGACCGAAGTCCAATTACTGATTACAAATTACCGATCACGGACAAAGTGGATTAAATCCCAGTGGCCCCAAAACCAGTTCCCACAACGGCCGTAACCCACCACAGTACAGAAGCTGCCCCTGCTGGTAGCTGTCCAGGACGACGAGCAACAGACCACAACAGCAGGTGAGCAGCACCAACGCCAGCACACAGCCAAGCGCCAGCCGGTTACTCCGGCGGCCTGGTTGGGCGTCATCGGCGAGCAGGTATTGGTCTTGAGAGTGAGGCGCGACAAGCGGTGATCGGGGAGGTGGTATGACCGGGGGCAGATCGGCCGTATCTTCGTCCTCCAGGTGAATGGGGGGCGAGGGCATCGTCTGGTGGGGCACGGCCGTCTGGTAAAAAAGCAGGCTAACCGTATCGCCAAACTCAATCCGGTCGCCGTGGCGTAACGGGGTGACCCCGGTGCAGCGCTGGCCGTTGACAAAGGTGCCATTGGTGCTGCCCAGGTCAGACACGGTAAAGCTGTTGCCCTGCTGCACAATCTGGGCGTGCCGTCGTGACATCTCCGGGTCATTGATCACAATTTCATTTTGGGGGGAACGGCCGATGGTGTTGGTGACGGCCGTGATGTCATATCGCTTGTCTGGCGCTGGCCCGCGTTCCAACACCACATAGGCGGTTGTGCCCTGAGATGGTACGGGTGATGGTCCCGGTGGGGGGCTTAAAGTGAAGTCGCTCATCCATTCCTCCTGTGACGGCGTTATGGGAGTATAAAAAGAAAGTGGGCAAGTGTGCAAGTGACAGGTATCACCATTGTAGGGGCGAGGCAGTTGGGTGATTGTTGGTCTGGCGAGGCAAGGTTTTGCCCAACTGCCTCGCCCTTGTGGTTGGCGATTTTCCTGTTGGCGATTATCATTCAGCCTCATGAATGGTGAAATTGCTCCTTATGGTTCCTGGAAATCTCCTATTACTTCCGATTTGATTGTGGCCGGTTCAATTGGACTGGGTGAAATTCAATTAGATGGGGAAGCGATTTATTGGTTAGAAATGCGGCCGTCAGAAAACGGCCGTAGCGCCCTGGTGAAGTGGACACCTGACGGTGGCCGTGCCGGACGCATCGAAGAGATGAGCGCCGCCGGGTTCAACGCCCGTACCCTGGTGCATGAATATGGCGGTGGCTCTTACGCCGTCCATAACGAGGCCCTTTATTTCAGCAACTTCATTGACCAGCGTGTCTATGTGCAATACCCCTATGCCGAACCAGAACCGCTGACGGCCAGTGAAAAACTGTGTTTTGCCGACGGTGTGGTGGATGCCCGCCGCGGCCGGATGATCTGCATCCGCGAGGCGCACCTGACGCCAGGGGAAGAAGCAGTCAACTCACTGGTCAGCCTGAATCTGGATGGCAATGATGAAATTGGCGAGACGCTGGCAGCGGGTAATGATTTTTATGCTTCACCCTGCCTCAGTCCGGACGGCCAAAAGCTGGCCTGGCTGACCTGGCGGCACCCCAACATGCCCTGGGATGGCACAGAACTGTGGGTGGGGGAGCTAGATGAAACGGGCACAGCCGTGCACCATCTCACCCTCGTCGCCGGTGGTAAAGACGAATCCATCTTCCAACCGAAATGGTCGCCCGATGGCACGTTGTACTTTGTCTCTGACCGCAGCAATTGGTGGAATTTGTACCGCTGGCAGGGTGGGCAGGTAGAGGCAGTGTGCCCTATGCCCGCCGAATTTGGCCTGCCGCAGTGGGTTTTCCGCATGTCCACCTATGGTTTTGCCGACGCGCACACCATTATTTGCGCCTACACCCAGGATGGGGTGTGGCGACTGGCCCGCCTGGATGTGACCAGCGGTCAATTGGAGGATTTCGATCTGCCTTTTACCGACATTGGTTCGGTGCAGGTGGGGGCGGGGTTTGTGGCTTTTGTGGGTGGTTCGGCCATACGGCCGTCGTCCGTCATCCGGCTGGATTTGCAAACCGCACAATGGCAGGTGTTACGCCAATCAACCCAACTTACGGTAGACGCTGCGTACCTTTCCTCGCCGCAGGCCATTGTATTCCCCACCGCCAACGGTCTGACGGCGCACGCCATTTATTACCCGCCGCAAAACCGGGATTTCACGGCCCCGGTTGACGAAAAGCCACCGCTGCTAACCCTGAGCCATGGCGGCCCCACCAGCGCCGCCAAAGCGACGCTTAACCTGGGCATCCAATACTTCACCAGCCGGGGTTTTGCCGTGGTGGATGTGAATTATGGGGGCAGCACGGGTTACGGCCGTGACTATCGCCAACGTCTGAACGGCACCTGGGGCATTGTGGATACGCAAGATTGCGCCAACGCCGCCCACTATCTGGTGGCGCAAGGGCTGGCCGACGAACGCCGTTTAGCCATTCGCGGGGGCAGCGCCGGCGGCTATACCACCCTATGCGCTATCACCTTTGATGATACCTTCACGGCCGGCGCCAGTCATTTTGGTATCAGCGACCTGGAAGCGATGACCATTGAAACGCACAAATTTGAGTCCCGTTATCTGGATACACTCATTGCTTCCTACCCGGAAGGCAAGGAAGTTTATGTGCAACGTTCCCCCATTCACTTCATTGACCAGATCAACTGCGCCCTGATTCTGTTCCAGGGTTTGGAAGATAAAATAGTGCCGCCCAACCAGGCAGAGATGATGTTTGAGGCGCTCAAAGCCAAGGGGCTGCCGGTGGCCTATGTGCCTTTTGCCGGGGAGCAGCATGGTTTCCGCCGCGCCGATAACATTAAACGAGCGTTGGATGGTGAACTCTATTTTTACAGCCGGGTGTTTGGCTTTGCCCTGGCGGAGCCGGTGAAGCCCGTAGAGATCGAGAATTTGCCAGAGTAGACTGATCTCTTTGGAGATGGTTTGCGCCTGCAAGTAGTGGGCAATTTGTTGGGGGATGTCGCCGGGGGCACGGCCGTACACCTTGGCTGCCATTCCCTGCCCGTACCTCCGCCCGAATTACGGCCAGAAATGGCCGGTTGGGTGCAATCGCTCCTGACATCAAACAATCGTTAACGGCCAATATCGCGGCGATAGAGGATGCCCTCGAAGTGGATTTTTTGCACGGCCGTATACACACGACTTACGGCCGTACCCAAATCCTCCCCCCTTCCACTCACCGCCAGCACCCGACCCCCGTTGGTGACAATCTGTCCCTCGCTCATTTTTGTGCCTGCATGAAACGCCAATATATCCTCTGATATACTGTCTAATCCGGTGATGGGCAGCCCTTTGGGGTAATTACCGGGGTACCCAGGAGAGGCTAACACCACAGTGACACACGCACCACTGTGAAAGCTTACCATTTCCGGCGACAAACGCCCTTCGATGCAAGCCAGCATGATTTCCGCCAGGTCTCCATCCAACATGGGTAAAACCACCTGGGTTTCCGGGTCGCCAAAACGGCAGTTGAATTCGACGACTTTAGGGCCTACGGCCGTCAGCATTAATCCCGCATACAACACCCCCACATATGGCATCCCCCGTTCGGCCATGCCCCGAATGATAGGGTGGACAACAGTCGTCATGATTTCGTCAATCAACTCTGGCGTCACATCCGGCGGTGGCGCGTATGCACCCATGCCGCCGGTGTTGGGGCCTTGATCACCATCGTAGATACGTTTATGGTCACGGGCGGGCAGCAGGGGTACGGCCGTGACCCCATCCGTTAGCACCAACAGGGACAACTCCGGCCCGGCCATGCGCTCTTCAATCAACACCTCATCCCCGGCCATCCCAAATGCCCGATCCAGCATGATTTCCTGCAAGGCGCTTTCCGCCTGCGCCGTGTCATCACACACAATCACCCCTTTGCCCGCCGCCAACCCACTGGCCTTAATCACCGCCGGGCCGAGATTCTGCGCCAGATAATCCCGCGCCTCTTCGTAATCGGTGAAGATGGCAGCGCGGGCGGTGGGAATCCCCATCTCCTGCATGAACGTTTTGGCAAACGCCTTCGACGCTTCCAACTGGGCGGCGGTCTGCGTGGGGCCAAAGATCGGCAACCCGGCAGCTTGAAATTGGTCAACAATACCCTGAGCCAGGGGAACTTCGGGGCCAACAACAGCCAATCCAATCCCGTTCTCCTGAACAAAAGCAATCAACCCGGCAAAATCATCCTCCGCAATGGGTACATTTTCGGCCACCAAAGATGTGCCCGCATTCCCCGGCGCGACAAACACCCGCCCCACCAGCGGCGACTGCCCTAACTTCCATGCCAACGCATGTTCACGGCCGCCGCTGCCAATAACAAGCACAGAAATTTTTTCAATCATTCCACCCCCACTCACTCTGCCAAAAGATTCCTCGCTCCGCAGACTTCGCTCGGAATGACATTTCATCATTCATAATTCATCCTTCATCATTCCTAATTCCCAACATCAGCCCCACATTTCTTCAAAGATCAGCTTTTCCTGCTCGCGTTCGTCACGGAAGAGCCATTCGGGGATGGGGATGGGGTAGTCGCCGGAGAAGCAGGCGGCGCAGTGGCCGGTTTGTTGGCGAATACCGGCCGTAACCGCATCCATCATCCCTTCCAGACTCAGATAAGCCAGACTATCCGCGCCAATACGCTGGCGAATCTGTTCGATGTCGGCATTCGCGCCGATCAACTCCTTTTTGGTGGCCATGTCAATACCCATGAAGCAGGGGTTGGTGACGGGCGGCGAGGAGACGCGCACATGCACTTCCTTCGCGCCGCCATCGCGGATAAGCTGCACCAGCGGCCCGGCCGTATTACCGCGCACAATCGAGTCGTCAATCAGCACCACGCGCTTGCCCTTCAGATTGGCTTCCAGGGGGTTATATTTGATGCGCACCCCCTCTTTGCGCAACTGGTCGTCGGGTTGAATGAAGGTACGGCCGATATACCGGTTTTTGGTCAACCCTTCGGTGAAGGGGATGCCCGATTCCAGGCTGTAACCGATGGCGGCGGGGGTGGCCGAATCAGGTACGCCCACGACGACATCGGCCGCAACGGGGGCTTCACGAGCCAGCATCCGCCCCAACCGCTGCCGCACTTCGTGGATGACCTGGCCTTCAAAGACGGAATCGGGCCGGGCGAAGTAGACGTATTCAAAGACACACAGGGCACGCGTTTGGGATTGGTAGCCGGTGAAGGAGGTGACGCCTTCTTTGTCCAGGCGCAGGATTTCGCCGGGCATCACTTCACGCAGGTATTCGGCGCCAATGGTGCCCAGGGCGCATGATTCGGAAGCGACGACATAACCACCACCTTGTAGTTGGCCCAGGCACAACGGCCGTAACCCCAACGGATCGCGCACGGCATAGACCGCTTCACGGGTGAGCAGCGCCAGCGAATAGGCGCCCTCAGCTACTTGCATCAGCGCCCTCAGCCGGGCCACCCAGCGGTCTTGCTCCTGCCCGTTCAGGTTATTGCGCTCTGTAGCCCATACGTCGGCCGGGGCCGCTAGCATTTGGGTGATGATTTCGCTGTCGCTGGTGGAGGAGAGGCCGACGCCGCGCTTGAGCAACTGATAGCGCAAATGCAGCGCGTTGGTCAGGTTGCCATTGTGGGCCACACCGAGCGGGCCGTAGATGGTTTCAATCAAATAAGGCTGGGCATTGCGTAAATAGGAACCACCGGTGGTGGAGTAACGATTTTGGCCGATGCCCATGTGCCCTTGCAACGGCCGTAAATTTTCCTCATTGAATACCTGCGAGACCAACCCCATGCCTTTGTGACTGTAAGCCATACGGCCATCGCAGGTGGCAATCCCAGCGCTCTCTTGCCCACGATGCTGCAAGGAATACAAGCCAAAAAATGCCAGCCGGGCCACATCCCGCTCCGGCGCATAAATACCCAAAATGCCACATTCGTCGTGGAATTTGTCGCGGTCGTGAAAATCTAGTCTGTCCATTGCCAATACCTCAGATGATATTGGGATATTGAGATATTGGGATATTTGCCAATACCTTAATATCCTAATATCTCAATACCCCAATAACGCTCTTGCCTCTCTTACTATTCTCTCCGCTTCGCCCACACTATCTGCTAAAGCCGTCAGGTGCCCCATTTTACGTCCGGGGCGCGGTTCACGCTTGCCATACAAATGTACCTTAATGTGGGGCAGCCGCAGCACGGCCGTCCAATCCACTTCTCCCTCTCTTTCTTCACCTCTTTGCTCCTTCGCGCCTTTGCGTCGAATATCCCACAAATCCCCCAACAAATTGGCCATCGCCGCCGGTTGGCGGTAGCAGGTATCCCCCAATGGCAGGCCACAAACCGCCCGGCATTGCTGTTCAAACTGGCTGGTGACACAGGCTTCAATGGTCAGGTGGCCGGAGTTATGCGGGCGGGGGGCCATTTCGTTGAGCAGCAGACGGCCGTCGCCCGTCAAAAAGAACTCCACACACAACACACCCACCACATCCAATGCTTCCAACACGCACTGCGCCATGGCCACTGCCTCTTTTGCCGTATCTGGCGGCACATCCGCCGGGGCTTTGGAGACATCCAAAATATGGTTCGCATGGCTGTTTTCGATGACGCCATAATGGGCAAAACGGCCGTCCAGCCCTCGCGCTGCCACCACCGAAACCTCGCGTTCAAACTCTACCCACCCCTCCAAAATGCAATCCACCTGCCCCACTGCCTGCCAGGCGGCTTCTGCCTCATCAGGGTGCATGAGTTTGATTTGCCCTTTGCCGTCATAGCCGGACACGGCCGTTTTCAACACCGCCGGGCAGCCAATTTGCACCAATCCATTTTGTAGGTCGGTCAGGGAGTGTACGGCCGTAAACGGGGCCGTCGGCAGCCCATTCTCCACAAAAAAGGTTTTCTCGCGCAGCCGGTTTTGGGCCATGTGCAAGGCTTGGGGGCCGGGGCGAAGGGGGGCAAATTCCTGGCAGGCCACGGCCGTAGCCGCCGGCACATTCTCAAACTCATATGTCACCACATCCACCCCCCGGGCGAAGGCCCGCACCGCGTCCAGATCATCATACGCCGCACAAATTTCCAGGTCAGCCACCTGACCGGCGGGCGTGTCTCGTTCGGGGGAAAAGATGTGGATGTGATAGCCTAACGGCCGTGCCGCCAGCGCCAACATCCGCCCTAACTGCCCACTGCCCAGAACGCCAATTGTGGAACCGGGATACATCATCCTTGCCTCTGCCTCAATGCGAAGTCAGGTCAAAATACCAGCGGAACAGATTAATCACCAACAGCAGCGCCCCTTCCCAGCGCACCAATCGCCAACCGCTGCGCATCAGGATGACGACAAAAATCACCATCCCGCTCAACAAAACAATACTGTTTAAGCCGGCCGGGTCTATCACCATCGGTTCCTGTTGAATAATGCCCGCCAGCCCTAACACACCCAACAGATTAAACAAATCACTGCCAATCAGGTTGCCTATAGAAATATCTGAATGGCCGCGTAACACGGCCACTAGCGAGGTGGCAAACTCTGGCGCTGATGTCCCGGCGGCAATGATGGTAACGCCAATCGCCCATTCTGACAGGCCAAAAAACTCCGCAACTGCCACCGACGACTCCACCAAAAATCGTCCACCGGCCAGAATTAACGCCAGTCCAACTAAAAACAAGAAGGGATCGCGCTTTTGAAATTCACCATCTGGAATTTCGTCGGTAGGTATCTCGCGCTGGCGAAACAGATATGCCAGATAAATAATCAGACCTAGCAGTAATAGAGCGCCTTCATAGGGCTGTAAATACAGGTCACGCATAAAAAACAGCAACAACAGCGTAGCGCCGATCAGCATCATGCCATCCCGATATACCAGTTTAGGTGAAGTGGCAATGGCGCGAATAGCTACCACTGTGCCCAAAATGAAACCCAGGTTAAAGATATTGGAACCGACCACGTTGCCCACAGAAATATCCGACTCGCCTTGCAACGCGGCGGCAATGGTGACAGCAAATTCTGGCGCTGACGTACCGATAGCCACAATCGTCAGGCCAATGACCAGTTCGGAAAGCCCAACGTGGCGGGCAATACGAGCGGCCGATTCCACTAGCAAATTAGCGCCGTAAGCCAGCACAACGACACAAATAATGATGATCGCGATGTTGAGTAATATCATAATCCTCTTCTTAAAAATAGGGGTTGATAAAATGGAACAGGTAAACAACATGTTATTCAACAAAAATCACTGAATATTCCATGCGTTTGAATTCTTCGTTGTACTCCTCCATCTCTACAATGAGGCCATTTTCAATCTCATCGTCCCTCTTTTTGTCCACTTCCAGAAGCATTTTGTAAATAGCATTAACAGTTTCCTTGCCTACCTCTCCATCTATGCCTACTTCTCCATCCATTTTGATGAGTTCAAAAACTCGCGGAGGTAGCAGCTGGGCCACAATGCGGATGACCGCCAAAGGCACACGAATTTTTCTAAGAGACCTGCCTGTTTCTACTTCCGTCACATAATACCGCAGACATTTCATCTTATTTCTCCTCCTCCTCCGGCGGCAGTGTATCCCCTAACACCTTCTCCGTCTGTTCCTGCCGGAATTGATGCAGCTTCTGGCGCAGCGCCGGGTCCTGATTACCCAAAATGGCAATGGCCAAGAGCGCCGCGTTTTTAGCCCCGGCCTTGCCAATGGCCAGCGTGCCCACCGGCACCCCCCCCGGCATCTGCACAATGGAGAGCAACGAATCCAGCCCGTTGAGCGTCCGGCTTTGCACGGGTACACCCAACACCGGCAGCACGGTTTGCGCCGCCACCATGCCCGGCAAATGGGCCGCCCCCCCCGCCCCAGCAATAATCACCTGCAAGCCGCGCGCTTCGGCCGTACCCGCATACTCGGCCATCCACTGCGGTGTGCGGTGCGCCGACACCACTTTTGCTTCATACGGTACGCCAAACTGGTCGAGCACGGCCGTAGCCTCCTGCATCGTCTCCCAATCCGACGTACTCCCCATAATCACCCCAACCGAAGGAATTGTTGGTTCTTCCATTCTAATTCCTAACTGAGATCAAGAGATTGAGAGATTGGGAGATTAGCTAACTTTCCAATCTTCCAATCTCCTAATCTCTCAATCTCCCCCTTAAAATTTCGCCTCCAAATAGTATTTCAACATGGCGCGCCAGGTGGGCCAGTCATGGGGCATGTCGTAGCCCCACAGGTCGAGTTCGTGGGGGATGCCTTTGGCTGCCAGAATACCCGCCAGCCGCCGGGAGGCATCCGGGTTTTCATAGTTCCCCTGCCCGGTGACAATGTGAATGTGGGATTTCTGGCGCAGCAGCGGCAGGTATTGGTCATCATTCAGGGCAGGCACATAATCTACCGGATTGTTGTAGTAGATATTCTCGTCATAATAATCCTGTTTATAATAACCACGAATATCATAAGAGCCGCTCATAGCGATCATACCGTCAAACAGGTCGGGGCGACGGAATAGCTGATTGGCGGCGTGGAAGGCACCCAGACTGGCCCCACTGGTGATGATGCCAATTTGTCCCTGGCAGCTATTCCAGATGTAGGGCACAACTTCGTTGCACACATAAGCGTTGAACTGCTGCTGGCGGCGGGCCATGTGGTTGGCGTGCAGGTACGGGTTCAGCCACGCCTCGCGGTTGATGCTATTGATGGAAAAGACCTTGACCTTGCCGCTGTCAATGACCTCGGCCAGCACGTCAATCACCAGGAACCGTTCATATTCCAGGTAATCGGCGGCGGCGGTGGGGAAGAGCAGCAGGGGAAAGCCGTAGTGCCCGTAGGTGACAATTTCCATGTGTTTGTTCAGACTGGGGCTGTGCCAGCCGTCTAAATGGCGGTGCATGTGGGTTCCTCCTGTTTCAGTAAGCAGTGGGCAATAAGCAGTGAGCAGCTCAGGAATACTGCTTACTGCTTACTGCCCACCGCTCACTCTCCATATAAATTACGTCTAATGCGCTCTATGGCCGGTTGTTCACCGGGGACAAACGAGTTGCCGGTTAGCTTCTCGTAGGCGGCGATGTAGCGGGCGGCGATTTGGGCGATGAAGTCGGGCGGCATGGCGGGCGGCGTGCCGTCGCCGCGGTAGCCCTGGGCGGCGTACCATTTGCGCATGAACTCCTTGTCGAAGTTTTCCGGCTCAGCGTCAGGCTTAGACCTGACAGGTTTCAAAAACCTGCCAGGTCTATAGGTGTCGGCCACCCAATAACGGCTGGAATCAGGTGTGTGGATTTCATCAATGAGGGTCAATTTGCCCTCCACCAGCCCCATTTCGTATTTGGTGTCTACCAGGATGAGGCCGGCCTGGGCGGCGATTTGCTGGCCGAATTGGAAGAGGGCCACGGCCGTTTCCTCAATCTCCATCCACAATTCTCGCGGCAAAATCTTCTGCTCCAAAATCTCAGCGCGGGTCAGGGGCGCGTCGTGGCCGCCTTTGGCCGCTTTGGTGGTAGGGGTGATGAGCGGTTCGGGCAGGGGGTCATTCTTTTGCAGGCCATCGGGTAAAACAAAACCATACGGCCGTCGCTCTCCCTGTTCATACAAATACCACAACGAAGTCTTAGTGACGCCGGTGATATACCCCCGCACCACAATCTCCACCGGCAGCGGTTCCGCTTCGTGGGCAATGGTCACATTGGGGTCGGGCACACTGATGACGTGGTTGCGGGCAATGTGCCCCGTTTGGGCAAACCACCAGGCGCTCAACTGGTTGAGTACCTGTCCTTTGTAGGGAATCAGCCCCAAGACCATGTCAAAGGCCGAAATACGGTCGGTCGTGATGAGGGTGCGACGGCCGTGCCCCACATACACATCCCGCACCTTCCCCTCATACTTCGCCCCTAACTCTGGAAAATCCGTCCCCGTCAGGCAGTGGGGGATGGCCGCTAAAAGTTCATCGTGAGTTAACATAATTACGCCCTTTTGATCCCATTCTCAAACAATCGCAGCCCCAACATGCCCCGCTCACCGCGATGGACGCGGGGGTGCTGCCAGGGGAAAATGTGGTTTTCCGGGTGCGGCATCAGTCCCAGCACATTACCCGCCGGGTTGCACAAGGCGGCGATGGCTAGGATGGAACCGTTGGGGTTGTGGGGGTAATCTGTGATGCGTGATGCGTAATGCGTGATGCGTGATGCGTTTACAGCATACGGCTCACGGATTACGGTATACGTCAGGGGGACAAGATTTTGCGCTTGCAGCATCATCGCCGTCGCTTCGTCCTGCGCCGCCAGGCGGCCTTCGCCGTGCGCTACCGGGCAATAGATAGGTTCATCCAGCCCTTGTGTAAACAGGCTGGGGCTGGCTGGATTGGGCTGCAAGTACACCCAGCGGCACTCGAATTGCCCGGAGCGGTTGAAGGTCAGTGTGACTTCTCTTTCTTCTTCTTTACCCCTTTCCAAACTTTGCGCCCTTTGCGCCAAAACCCCCGGCAACAAACCCGCTTTGACCAGTGTTTGAAAGCCGTTGCAGATGCCCAAAACCGGACGGCCGTCGGCCACAAATCGCGCCAACGCTTCCCCAAACTCATACCGCAAATCCAGCGCCCACAACACGCCCGCCCCCAAATCGTCGCCATAGGAAAACCCCCCCGGAATCACCAGCATATGGTAATCGGCCAGCCGCCGCTCCCCGGCCAGCCGCCGCTCCCCGGCCAACAACTGGTTCATATGCACAATTTCCGGTTCGCCGCCCGCCAACTGGCAGGCCAACGCCGCGTCGTGGTCGCGGTTGCTGCCGTTGGCGTGCAAGATCAAGACCCTGACAGGGTGAAGGGGTGACAGGGTGACACGGTGACGCAGTGATTGGGCAGCATTTATCACCTTGTCACCTTGCCACCGTCCGATTGTTGCAATCGGCGTCACCTTGTCATTCGCCACGCCACGCCATGCCTCCTCCATTTCGGCAATGGATAACGAGAAGAGCGGTTCACCGGTACGGCCGTTCACCACCAACGCATCTCCCCCTACCACACCAATACACTCGGCCGGTTCGTCGTCCATGATGGCGCGGAAAGCGGCCTCGTCCTCCGGCCGGATTTCCACCAGGAAACGGCTCAGCGATTCCGAGAATAGAATGACCTCGTCACTGGCATAGTTCGCATGATAATCGCGGGGAATCCGCATCAATTGGGCTTCCAGACCCAGACCGCCAGCAATGCACATTTCCGCCAGTGCCACCACCACGCCCCCTTCGGCGCAGTCGTGACATGCCTGCACCAGTCCAGCCTGTATAGCCCGATGTAAACGTCGCATCCGTTCCAGGCTCTCTTTCACCGGTGCTGGCGGGCTATTATTGCCCTCGCTGGCAGGGCCGCCCACCAGATTGAAATGGCTGCCACCCATCTCAGCGCGGGTGTCGCCCACTACAAGGAGGAAGTTGCCCGCCTGCTTCAAATCCATCGTCACCGTCTTGCTCACATCGGGCACAATGCCCAGGGCGGAGATGAGCAGGGTACCAGGAATGGCGTGTTTTTCGCCGTCCGCGCCGGTGTATTCGTTGTTCAGGCTATCCTTACCGGAGACAAAGGGCGCGCCAAAAGCCACCGCCGCGTCGTAACAGCCCTGCGCGCAGCGCACCAACGCCCCCAACCGGTCCGGCAAATTGGGGTTGCCCCAACAGAAGTTGTCCAAAATCGCCACCTGGTCGGGGTCAGCGCCAACGGCCGTCACATTCCGCATGGCCTCATCCACCACCGCCCAGGCCATGTGGTACGGGTCTGCATAGTGGGGGTTGATGCCGTTGGATAAGGCGACGCCTTTTTGAATTAGGGATTGTGAATTAGGAATTATGAATTGGGAATTTTGGGGGACGAGGACGGTGGCGTCAGACGGGCCATGATTGTGTGTGCCGGTGAGCGGCTTCACGGCCGTGCCCCCCTGCACCTCATGGTCATACCGGCGAATCACCTCTTCTTTGGAGCGAATCGTTGGATGAGCCAACAGCAGCAAGAGCGTTTGTGACAAGGTGACATGGTGAAGGGGTGACACGGTGACATTGCTCGTCATCCTGTCACCTTGCCACCCTGTCACCTTGTCACCAGGCCAAACGGCCGTCAGGTGCCGCGTGGGAATGCCGTCGTGCAAAAAATCGGCCGTCAGGTCGGCCACAATGCGGTCGCCATAACGAATGGTGAGACGGCCGTCGCCCGTAAATGTGCCCAACACAATCGCCTCCACATCCTGCCCGGCGCAAATGGCTTGCAGACGGGGCAGATGGGCGGGCGGCACGGCCAACACCATACGCTCCTGCGCTTCGCTCAGCCACATCTCCCAGGGGCGCAGGCCGGGATACTTCAAGGTGATGGCTTGTAGCTGGATGGCCGCGCCCGTCTCCTTGGCCATCTCGCCGACGGCCGAGGAAAAGCCGCCCGCGCCGCAGTCGGTGATGGCCGAATACAGCTTTTCATCACGGGCGCGCAGGATCACTTCCTGCACCTGTTTTTCCATGATGGGGTTGCCAATTTGCACGGCCGTACCCGCAATCTCGCTGGTCGCCGTGTCCATTTCCATGCTGGAAAAAGTCGCGCCGCGTAATCCATCTCGCCCGGTGCGCCCGCCAATGGCGACGACAAGATCACCGCGTTGCACGGCCGTGACATGCGCCCCGTGCGGCAAAATCCCCACGCAGCCACAATACACCAGCGGGTTGGCCGTATAGCCGGGATGATAATGAATCGAACCGTTCACCGTGGGGATGCCCATTTTGTTGCCATAATCCTCAATGCCGTGAATCACGCCATCGGCAATGCGGCGGGGATGCAATACCCCGGCGGGCAAATCGTCATGCGCCATGTCCGGCAGGCCAAAACAGAGGACATCGGTATTGGCAATGGGGCGGGCGCTGACGCCCAATACATCCCGTACCACGCCGCCCACGCCCGTGTTGGCCCCGCCAAACGGCTCCAGCGCGGAGGGGTGGTTGTGCGTCTCCACCTTAAACGCCAGATCAAACTGTTCGTCAAAGGCGATGATGCCCGCATTGTCTACAAAGGCAGACAAAACCCAGGGTTTGTCTACTTTCTCGGTGGCGGCGCGGATATAGGTGTTGAGCAGGCCGTTGATCGTCTCTTTGCCGTCTGGCCCCTCATACTCAATGATGGCTTTGAACGTTTTGTGGACGCAGTGTTCGCTCCACGTCTGCGCCAACATTTCCAGTTCCACATCGGTGGCGGCCCGCCCTTCGCTGCGGTAATACGATTGGATGGCCTGCATTTCAGCCAGGTCCATGGAGAGCCGTCGTTCGCGGCTGATGGTTAGCAGTTCGCTGTCGTCCGCTTCACGCAGGTCAATTAACTCCACCGTGTCGTCGGCCATTTGGGCAGCGACAAAGGGGGGCTGAATGGGCCGGCCGATGGCAAAGTGCTGGATGACGGGGTTGGCTAACAGTTCGGCAGCGAGGGTGTGCACGGCCGTGTCATCCAATGCCCCCGCCACTTCATACCGCTGCCCCGTAGCCGCCCGCTGAATACCTTCAATGCCAATGAGCCGCGCCGCCCGCACCAGATTATCGGCCGGCGGGTCCGTCACGCCGGGATGCAGCCTCACTTCAATGGTCAATGGCAACTGCTCACTGCCCACTGCTAACCGCTCACTGCCCACTGCCCACTGCTCACTGACAGTCACTCGTTCCGTCACCGGATCAGCCAAAACCTCGCGCCCAATCCGCTCCACTTCTTCAGTCGTAAGATGGCCTTGAATGAAGTAGAGGCGGCTGGGATAACAGGCGGTTAAGCCGCCCAGCCCCAGTTGGTGCGCCGTTTTGACCAGTTTGTCGCTGCTGCGTTTGGTGCGGGGGTGGACTTCCAGGCGGTAGACGGCCGTTGTATCACTGTTTCCAGACATGCAAATTCCTCAACAAGCTGAGTGCACATCCTCAGACGCGCATCTGAAGATGCGCCCTCAGCCGCTACGGCAACAAAATAAAAAACTCCCTTCAACTGTGTGTGATGGGAGTTTGGGTTTGGTAAGTTGTTGGTTTTTTAGGGTAAATACCCCTCTTCGCCTCTGCAATTGTATCGTGATCGGTTTTGCCTGACATGCGCACAATCGCCCAAAATGAGAGCCGCCTGTCGTTACTTTTGCGGCAATCAAGCAGTGGGTTGGCGCAGCGCAGAGCGTTCATAGACAAAATCGAAGGCCATTTTCCACACAATTTCATGCACGGGATCAAACGGCCGCATCAATTCATGGCCGGATTCGGGGAAGAATTTAATCTTTTTGTCCGTCCCTGGCAGCACTGCGTGCAGCTGTTCGACGCTGCCGGGCTTGACGGCCGGGTCATGGCCGCCATGAAAGGTGATGGTGGGGATGGCAAGTTGGGGGAAGAGGGTACGGCCGTATTCCGCCATCTTTAACATTTCCACTACCGCCGCCACCGGTAAACGGGTCATTTCCGGGATGCGTTTTTGCACGTCTGGGTCGTCCAGGTCTAAATCGGGGTAAAAATCCTGTACCCGTTCCCGCACCAGCCGCCTCATGCTTCTGCTGGGCATTTTGGCCGGGTAAAACCAGGTCATAAAGGGACGCAGCAGTTTCATCACCGCCAACCGGTTATCCGGTGAATCATAGAGGGGAGTCAGCATAACCAGACCGCGTACATCCTGATTTTGCAGCGCCAGATGCGCCCCCAATACGGTCCCCATCGAGTGCCCCATCAGGAAAACTTCATCACATAACGTGCGGATATGGATCAGACTCTCTTCGGCAGCGGCGATCCAGTCTTGCCGGGTGTATCCCTTCAATTTGTCTGGCCAATGCCCATGCCCCGGCAATAAAGGGCAATGTACGGTAATGCCATGTTGGGCCAGATAGCGCGCCATGGGGTGCGAACTGAGGGGGCTACCCATAAAACCGTGCAACATGAGAATACCGACACGGCCGTTGGCGCTGCTGCTTTGGGCGATTTCGGTATAAGGCAGACGATCTTCGGGAACGGGATAATCAGGTTGAAAAGGCATATCACTTTTTCCTGCCAGGATGGACTCAACGTTCCGTCATCCAGATTGGTTTAATCTCCAAGATTGAAGCAATCTATAACAGGTAAAAGTATATAAAGAAGGGATACCGGCGGCAAACACAAAAATAGACTATTTGAGGATGGTCAATAGAGCCAGAGAAATGGTGGTGGCGTGACTGATGCTGGCGATACGGCCGTCTAACAAAGCATAACGCAACTCTTTAAGGGGAATCCATTGGGCTGCTGACGATGCAGTCTGGGGAATGAGTGCGGCGGTTTGTTTGACTTTTTGGGCGCAGAAGAAGTGACCTGCCCCCACATAACCGCATGAATCGCTGAGATAACTGCTGAGGTACGTCCAATCATTGGTCACATAGCCGGTGTGGGCATGCAAGATGCGCTGCACGGCCGTGAGGGGGTTTTCGTCCTGCTCGATCCCACCGCCGATCAACTGCCAGCAAATACGGCCTGAATAAAGATTAGGCGTCGGCAAAATGAGGACTTCTTTTGCTTCGTTTAGGATAAGCGCGTTGACATAATCGCTCGCACACTTAGGTTGCGGTGACCGTGCATTTTCAAAGTCTGACAATGGAACTGCGTCCACCGTGTCGGTTACGAATGGCTTGGGCACATCTATGGTTGCGGCAAATCCTTTCAAACTGGCCTGGTCAGTTACTCCCTCTGTCATTTTGTTTTACCTACCTTGCCTTACTTACAGTACAGGGCTACTCTGGACAATGAGTTTGCCAAACTAAAGTTACAATTAAAGTTTCGTTAGTAGCATCAGACAGGAAACACAGGCAGTAGTCCAGAGCTTGTCGTAAGAACGTGAGCGAGAGGGATCGGCTACGGCCGTTACGATAAACCGAAGCGTGAATACCTTCCGGTAAATCGGCAAACGTGGCGTTCTAGACAGAAAAAAAGGGCTGGGTTATACTTTGCGTCAGCCGAACGAAAAGTAATCATCAGCAAAATATCAGGAAATAACCCGGCAGCCAGCAGGGTATTGTTTTTATCATTCGTGGGGCAGCATATTCTGGCGATAGCACTAGAATCTTAGACAAATCCATCAGAATAGATTGTTTCTCAATTTAGTAGAACCATAGTGGAAAGGATGATGGCATAGCATCATCTGTCGGAGAGTTTGTCATGGTCGAACAAGATGTGGTTTATGTAACTGAAGAAGGTCTGCAAAAAATCAAGGAAGAACTGGGCTATTTGAAAGGTGAAAAGAAACATGAACTGGCGGCTAAATTGGAAGCGGCTATTTCCCAGGGAGATTTGAAGGAAAATGCCGATTATCACGCTGCCAAAGAGGAGCAGGCTTTTGTGGAGGCCCGCATCAAAGACCTGGAAGATACATTGCGCCGGGGAAAGGTGATTGCCGATGTTGGCCCATCGGATGTGGTGCGGGTGGGCAGCGTGGTTACGGTGGTGGAAGATGGCTATGACGATGAGGAGACCTACTTTATCGTCGGCGCACACGAAGCAGATCCCAGCAACGGCCGTATCTCCAACGAATCACCCATTGGGCAGGCTCTCTTGGGCGCTAAAAGGGGACATGTTGTCTCCGCCAGCACCCCCAGTGGGGTGTTGCGACTGCAAATCAAATCAATCTCCTAGTTCGTTACCAATAAGGATGCCCCAAGCACGGCCGTTTCCTGGAGACGGTCGTTTTCATTTCCCTCCACCCCAATTCGCCACTTTACCCAAAACGGATTATCATTCAGCGGGTTTTTATACCCAAAACCATACCCTGACCTATCTTTGAAAATCAAAATCCGCAAAGGGCAAATTCCGTCCTGAACCTACCCAAAATAGCACACTCTTTTTCTTTATCTTACATCTTTGCCCTCTTTGCATCTTTGCGCCTTTGCGTTGAAATAAAAACAGGAGAAGCTCATGGCTAAAGCAAAAGTTGCCATTGTTGTAGACAGCACCGCCTATTTACCCCAGGAAGTGGTTGACCAATATAACCTGCATGTTGTCCCCTTGTTGGTCAACTGGGAAGGGCAAAGCCTGCGCGACAACGTAGATATTAAACCGACCGATTTTTATGCCCGGCTCAAGACAGCCAAAGAAATGCCCACCACTTCCCAACCTTCACCCGGGGATTTTAAGGTGGCGTTTGAAAAGGCAGCGGAAACGGCCGAAGCCATCCTCTGCCTCACTATTTCCCAACCCCTCAGCGGTACGTATGCCTCCGCCATGGCCGCTCGACCGATGGTCGAAGGCATTCCCATTGAAGTGGTAGATTCCCGTTCCACCACCATGGGGCTGGGTTTTATGGCCCTGGCCGCCGCCCGCGCCGTAGAAAATGGTGCAGACTACAAAGAGGCTGCGGATGCTGCCCGTGCCCTCATTCCTAAAATGCGGGTGGTGTTTGTGGTGGATACGTTGGAATTTTTGCATCGTGGCGGCCGTATTGGCGGCGCTTCCCGCTATATCGGCACCATGCTCTCCATCAAACCGATTCTGCATCTGGAAGATGGCAAAATTGAGCCGCTCGACCGGGTACGGACTAAAACCAAAGCCGTTGCCCATATGCTGCAAATTATGAGCAACGAGACGGCCGGCAAAAAAACCCATGCCGCCGTCATCCATGCCGCTGCCGAAGCCGAAGCCGACCAGATTTACGCCCGCGTCCAGGGCCAAATCGCCCCCGAATCCCTCTACCTGACGGAAATCAGCCCGGTCATCGGCACCCATACCGGCCCCGGCGCGGTGGCGGTGGTCTATTACACAGAAAATTAAAATGAGAGATTAGGAGATTGAGCAATCTCTCAATCTCTTAATCTCTTGATCTCTCAATCTCAACTATATGTTAGACAAAATCAAAAAGGTAGTCGCCCGGTATGAAGAGATTGACCGGCAAATGACCGACCCTCTCATCCTGGGCGACCACGTCAAATTAACCGAATTAGCGCAAGAACGCGCCGAAATGGAGACGCTGGTCAATGTGTACCACACCCATGAACAGGTCACCCAAGAATTGGCCGAAGCCAGAGAAATGGTCGAATTGGCCGAAGATCCGGAAATGCGCGTCATGGCCGAAGAAGAGATTGAGCAGTTGACAGCCCGGCATGAAGAGCTAGAAGCGGCCATGCTTAAGTTACTCATCCCCAAAGACCCCCGTGATGACAAAAACGTCTTTATCGAAATTCGCGCCGGCACCGGCGGTGACGAAGCCGCCATCTTCGCCGCCGACTTGCTGCGCATGTATACCCGCTATGCCGAAAACCAGAGCTGGAAAACCCAAATTGTAGATGAAAACCGCATTGGTGTGGGCGGTTACAAAGAAGTGATCCTCTCCGTCAAGGGCAAAGGAGCTTATTCCCGCCTCAAATTTGAAAGCGGCGTACACCGGGTGCAGCGTGTGCCCGTCACCGAATCGCAGGGGCGCATCCACACCAGCGCCGCCACCGTGGCTGTCATGCCCGAACTGGAAGCGGTAGACATCACCCTGGATGAACGTGACCTGGAGATTACGGCTACCTTCTCCGCCGGACCGGGGGGGCAGCACATGCAAAAGAACCAGACGGCCGCCCGCATTGTGCATAAACCCACCGGCATGATGGTTAAGATTCAGTCCGAACGCAGCCTGACCCAAAACAAACAGTTGGGTATGGCCATTATTCAGGCGCGATTGCAGGAGATGGAGGAGGAGAAGCAGCACACGGCCGTAGCCGCCGACCGTAAATCACAAGTAGGCTCCGGCGATCGCAGTGAGAAAATCCGCACCTACAACTACCCGCAATCTCGCGTCACCGACCACCGCGTTGGTTTTACCAGCTACAACTTGCCCGTCGTCATGGATGGCGACCTTGACCCCTTTATTGACGCCCTCACCGTTGCCGACGAAGCGGAGAAGTTGGCGGCTGTTGAAAGGTAATCGGTAAACGGTAATCGGTGAACGGTCACGCCGATAACCGATAACCGATAACCGATAACCGATTACAGAGAGACATGAACGAACTGAAATACAAACCACGAGGCTTACACTTTGAGGAATTTGAAATCGGGCAGGAGTTAGTCACGGCCGCGCGCACTATTACCGAAGCTGATATTGTCAATTTTGCCGGGCTGTCCGGTGACTTCAACGCCATTCACACTGATGCTGTTTATGCCGCCCAGGACACTTTTGGGCAGCGGGTGGCCCATGGATTGCTGGTACAATCCATTGCTACCGGGCTGATGGTACAGTCAGGCGTGATTGAAGGGACCGTATTAGCTTTCCGTGAACTGTCGGCCAAATTCAGTCTGCCCGTCTTCATTGGCGATACCATTCACGTGCAGGCCAGCGTCGTGGAAACGAAGGAATTTCGGCGGCTGGGCGGCGGAAACGTTACCATCAAGTACGGCGTTATAAACCATGAAGGTAAAACGGTACAGCGTGGCGACTGGATCATGCTGATTAAAAGCAAAATGTAATGGGGTAATTGCGTAACTGCGTAGTGGCTCAATTACCCCATTACGCAGTTACTCAATTACAAAACAATGAACGACGAACAAGATACGCAAGAACCGACGATCAACCCAGAAGACGAGATACCTACCGGCAAACGGCCGTCGGCGCAACGGCCGTCGGCGCAACGGCCGTCGCCGCAACCCCCATCACCCCCTCCTCCGCCCCCTTCTCAAGAAGCAGAAACGGTCTCCCTTTTTGACCTGATGGATGCGACTGACGACCCCACCATCACTCTCAGCGGCATGGTGGATGAGGCCGCGCCAGCCACACCAACCGCACCGCCGCCACTCACCGCCCCTGAACTAACGCCCCGTGAACGGCCGCCCATGGTTGACATGGACGCCACGCAGGTCCGGCCCGATCTGGCCATACCCGGCAACCGGGCCATACCCGGCAACCGCCAGACAACGCGGACAACCCAACCACCGGCTACACAAGCCGCGCCTCCGGGACAGCCACCCACCCGGCAGCCACCACCACCTCAACAATCGGGGCGGCCGCAGCCACAGCCCCAACCGGCACGCCAACAACCGCCACCTCAACAACCTGTGCGTCAGCCTGCCCCTGTCCGACAGCCCCCCCCTGCCCGGCAGGCCACGCCCGCAGCGCGGGTCGCCATGCCCCAGCAAGAAGTTGTCGCCCGCCCCATGCGCCGGGCAAAGCGCAATTGGGGTGGCTGCCTCGTGCGGGGACTGGTGGTGATGCTGGCCGCGTTTGTGGTGGGCTTTATGCTCCTCATTGCCGGTTCCGCCTTTGCCTACCGCGCCATCGCTGCCGACCTGCCCGAAATCGGCGACCTGGAGGCCAAAGCCAGTAGCTTTGAAACGGCTCGCATTTACGACCGCAATGGCGTTGAACTCTCTACCCTGGTAGACCCGGAAACCGGCAACCGTATCCGGGTGCCTCTGGCCGAAATTTCGCAAGAGCTGATTGACGCCACTATTGCTATTGAAGACGCCCGCTTTTATGAAAATCCCGGCTTCGACCCCATTGGCATTACCCGCGCCATTGTGCAGGCGGCGCGGGAAGGGGAGGCAGTCTCCGGCGCCAGCACCATTACGCAGCAGCTTGTGCGCGCTCTGGTGTTGAGCGAAGAGGAACGTTCGGAACGCACCTTGCGCCGCAAAATTCGGGAAATCATCCTGGCCGCCGAGATGTGGCAGAAGTATGAGAAAGAGACAATTTTGGAGCTGTACCTGAACGAGATTTACTACGGCAATCTGGCTTATGGCATTGAAGCAGCCGCCCAGACCTATTTCAATAAGTCGGCCAAAGATCTGACGCTGGCCGAAGCCTCGCTGCTGGCCGGGCTGCCGCAAGCGCCCGCTTTCTGGGACCCTTACACCAATCCCGAAGGAGCGCTCATCCGCCAGACGCAGGTGCTCAATCAGATGATTGCCGAGGGGTATATCACCTATGAAGAGGCGCAGGCGGCACAGAATGAAACGGCCGTCTCCATCTACAACTTGACCCCACCTGCCGCACCTCAAGTCCGGTATCCTCACTTTGTCTACACGGTCTTGCAACAAGCCGAAGCATTATTGGGGGCGCAGTCCATCTATCGCGGCGGGCTGCGCATTTACACCACGCTGGACCCGGAAGCGCAACGGTTGGCGGAAACGGCCGTCAACGATGCCCGCACCGCCATCAACAACGCCGGGGCTAACAACGCCGCGATGGTCGTGGTGCAGCCCGCCACCGGCGAAATTCTGGCGCTGGTGGGCAGCGCCGACTTCAACAATGAGGCGATTAGCGGGCAAGTGAACATGGCCTTGGCCCCACGCCAGCCCGGTTCCAGCATCAAACCGTTGGTTTACCTGTCCGCTTTTGAACAGGGCTGGACGCCCGCCACCTTGATTTGGGATGTGCCTACTTCTTTCCCTGATGGGGCTAACCCACCCTACCAGCCCAAGAATTATGATGATGCTTTTCATGGGCCATTGCGGGTACGGCCATCGCTGGGCAATTCATACAACGTCCCGGCGGTCAAAGCATTGGAATTTGTGGGCGTGTGTAACTTCATCACCAATGTGCAAAAAGTGGGGATGGCCTCTTTGCGCGATGAAGGCTGCGCCACCGTCGGTCAACCGCAAAATTATGGTCTGGCGCTGGCCTTAGGCGGCGGCGAGATTAGCCCTTTAGAGATGGCTGGGGCGTTTGGCGCCCTGGCTAACCAGGGGCGTTTCATCCAACCCTTTGCCATCAGCCGCATTGAAAACCGACTGGGTGAAATCCAATTCCAACAGACACCGCCAGGGCCGGAAGCCCAGGTGGTGCGCCCGGAACATGCCTATTTGCTCAGTGACATTTTGTCTGACAATAATGCCCGGCAGCCAGAGTTTGGCACAAACAACGCCCTGGTGATCCCTGGACATCGGGTAGCGGCCAAGACAGGTACGTCGGGCAGCAGCCGTTTTGATGTGCGTGATAACTGGACGATTGGCTATACGCCGGAGGTGGTCACGGCCGTGTGGGTGGGCAACACCGACAACACCCCCATGGGCCAAAACGCCTCTGGCGTAGAGGTGGCCGCGCCTATCTGGAATCGTTTTATGAGCCAATACCTGGCTAACCGGACGCCGGTGGATTTCCCCCGTCCGGGCGACGTCATTGATGTGGAAATTTGTGCCGATTCCGGCGCGCGCCCCGGGGCCGGTTGTGGTAACCGTATCGTGGAGCGTTTTGCCCAAGATCAACCACCGCTGAACAGCGATGCCGACTTTTCCCAGGTCATCCTCATTGATTTGTGGACTGGTTTGCAGGCCAACGAACGATGCCCCGAATCGGTGCAAGAAGCCACATTCTTTGACATTCTGGTCAGCGGTCAACCGTCTGTGTGGGAGCGCGAGCGATTTGTAGCCCAACAATGGTTGGAGACAACGGGGCCGGGGCAGGCATGGGCGCAGGCGCGCAACATTGCCATTCCCCTGACGCTGCCGCCCAACCAGGCCTGCGACGAAAACACGCCCCGCCCGGAAATCACCATCGCCCAGCCAACTGAACGCGCTGAAGTCTCCGCTATCTTTGACATCGTGGGTACAGTGAAAGCGCCCAATTTTAATGGGTATCAAGTGGAATATGGTCTGGGTGAAAATCCGGGCGGTTGGGGCCTGATTCAGGAGCGGCGGCCAGACCCGGTGGAAAATGGTGTACTGGCAACCTGGGATACGGCCAACACCAACGCCATCGGCCCGGTGACGATCCGCGTGTTGCTCTTTGGGCCGGATAATCCGTATAACCCGGAGGTGGGACCAACGGTCATTGAAAAGCGGGTGGTGGTGACGATCTTGGAGCCAACAGGTACACCAACGGCGACACCCACCGACACAGCAACGCCGACCAACACACCCACGCCGACGGAAACGCCGACCATGACAAGCACACCCACGGAAACGCCTTCACCGACGTCCACGGGCACGGCCGTACCGCCCACCGAAACACCCAGCCCACCGCCACCAACTGAAGAACCATCACCCACACCCACCAGTGAAACCATCCCACCGGCGGAAACGGTGACGCCGTAAACTATGAGCCGAAGCCCGTAATCCGTAATCCGAAGTCCGAGTTCGGATTACGGATTACGAATCACGAATTACCCATGATGAAGTACACGGCCGTTATCTTTGACCGCGATGGCGTTTTGACCGATTTTGATTTACGGGGGGCTGCTGCTTACTTTGAATCGCTGCTGCCGCTGTCCGTGCCGGATTTGGTCACGCGCTGGCAGCAATGGGGGGCGCAAGTTGGCTTTCCGGACAGTACGGCCGCAGAAGCCGTGTTCTGGCAGGGGTTTTGGCAAGGGTTGGCGGATGAGATAAACCTGCCACCCGGGGTGCAAACGCAACTACAACAGGTGGTGTATACCCGTTTTATGCGCCCCTTTCCTGAAGCTCGCGCTGCACTTCTGGCGGTGCGGCAACAGGGGCTACAAACGGGTGTTCTGTCTAATTTTGCCCTGGCAACTCTGGCCGATTCATTAACGGCCGTGGGGTTGGCCGATCTGATAGACGCAGCCTGCGCCGCTCCCGTTATTGGGGTGGCGAAACCCGATCCTGCGGCCTATCTAGCTATCTGTGACGCTTTAAATGTACGCCCGGAACAATGCCTCTTTTTTGATGATGAGCCGCTCTGTGTAGACGGAGCACGGCAGGTGGGCATGGCCGCTTATCTGGTAGACCGGCAACGCGCTGACCATGATTTAGCTGCCGGGATTGTGTGTGATCTGACGGCCGTGCCCCTTCTTCTCACTTAAGTACTACTCCCCTATCACCGCATTAGTACCATTATGCCGCTGAATTTCACGGCCGTAACCGCTATACTTCTCTCAACCTGAAGCTGTATCAATTTTTCACTGAGGAGTTAGCTGTGAAACCCACCATAATGGTTGTAGACGATGAACCCCATATTCGTGACATGTTAACATTGCTGCTAGAAATGCATGGTTTTGCCGTTTCTACAGCTATAGACGGAGCAGATGCCTGGGAAAAAATCACTCAGTGCCCCCCAGATGTCATCATTTTGGATGTGATGATGCCGGTAATGGATGGCATTACCCTCTGCCAAAAACTGCGCGCCCACCCTGAAACAACCCCTTTACCGGTCATCATGCTCAGCGGCAAGACGCAATTTGGCGCAGAAGCCGAAGGTTTGGCCGCCGGAGCCAACTATTACATGTGGAAGCCGATGAAAACAGTGGAGTTGGTGGCAAATATCCGCACGGTCTTGGAACAGGTGGGTGTACCTGCTTAAAGACCATAACTCGTAATCGGTAATCGGATTACGGGTTACAAATTACGGGGACGCCATTTTTTTCACCTGAAAGGACAGCACAATCAGCACAATGCCGCCCACGATACCCCAAATAGCTACCGCGTATATTAGGGCTACGGCCGCCCCAAACAGATTCCCCAATACCAAAAAGCCAAAAACGATATAAAGAACACCGAGGAAAAATCCGGCCCAGGAGCGTTCCCGTTGCCCGCCTCTTTGGCGTCCGGCAAATATCGTCACCAGGCCGTTGATGAGCGCAGCGATACCCAAAATCATCACTGCCAGACTGGGCACAACCACCGTTGACCAGGCCATATTCCGCAGCACTGCCAGACCGGCAATGATAGAAATAACCCCGGCCACTACCACCCACCATTTATGCTCTTCTACATGTCCGGCCAACGCAGCTACAATGTTGAAAATGCCGGTAATCATCCAATAAATGCCTAACAGGGCGATCAGTACCGTTAATGTTTGCTCGGTAGCCGTCAGCAACAGGACGCCAATAATCAGGGCGGCACTGCCTTGCAGAAAGAATACCCACCAGGTGGCGGCAGCGGCCTGTTTTGTTTGGGCCATTTCAGCTTGACTCATGGTCATGATTTGTTTCCTCCTTTATCCATAGGGAAATAATTGACATAAACACCAGTATTATAACGGCGACACGGCCGTTTTCCAACTGCTCTACGTCCCTGTGCTACAATTTCGTAAACGTCTGAAAGTCACGGAGAAAAACATGGTTATCAATTGGACGCCGCCCTCTGATTGGATTCGCCTGACGGCCGTAGACGCCCATACCGCCGGTGAACCCTTACGCATTTTCACCGGTGGTTGGCCGAAAATACCTGGCGCTACCATCCTGGAAAAGCGCCGTTACGCCCAGACCCACCATGACCATTTGCGCCGTGCCACCATGTGGGAGCCACGTGGTCACGCCGATATGTACGGCTGCCTGCTGACCGAACCGGTGACGCCGGATGGAGACGTGGGTGTATTGTTCCTGCACAATGAAGGGTTCAGCACCATGTGTGGGCATGGCATCATCGGCCTGACCAAAGTGGCATTGGACACGGGCCTGATTGAGCAACCAGGTGATACGGCCGTGCTTAAAATTGACAGCCCGGCCGGCCGGATAACAGCATATGCCCAACGCAAAAATGGGGTGGTCACGGCGGTGTCCTTTCACAATGTACCCTCTTTTGTCTATGCCCTGGATCAGGTGGTGGACGTGCCTGGTCTGGGCCTTGTGCCCTATGATGTCGCCTTTGGCGGCGCGTTTTATGCCTTTGTCCAGGTGGAAGCTGTGGACGCGGGGTTGGCGGCAGCCGATGTGGCAAAGTTGATTGCGAAGGGGCGGGCGATTAAAACGGCCGTCATGCACTCGCTGCCCATTCACCACCCCTTTGAGCCGGACCTGGGCTTTCTGTACGGCGTCATCTTCGTCGGCGCGGCGCATGACCCGACGCACCACAGCCGCAACGTCTGTATTTTTGCCGAGGGCGAGGTAGATCGCTGCCCAACGGGCACGGGCGTTAGTGCCCGCGCGGCTCTGCACTTTGCCAGGGGAGAAATTGGGCTGCACCAGCCGTTTGTGGTGGAGAGCATTTTGGGCACCACGTTTACGGGCGAGGTGGTGGGGGTGACGGTGTTTGGGGGGTATACGGCCGTGATCCCCCAAATCACCGGTACGGCCCATATTTGTGGCCGGAACGAACTGCTCATTGACCCCACCGACCCACTGCGGGATGGGTTCATTTTGCGGTAATGAACCACGGATCAGACGGATTTGGCGGATTGGCACGGATTTTTGTGTGATGGGAGGTAGATGATGCAGGTGAAAGTATTGATTGGCACGGGGGGAGTGGTGCTGGTTATGCTGTTATTGGGGTTTGTGATCTTGGCGGAGACGGGGCGGATGAAGGCGTTTGCGGCAGCGATTGACGGCCGTGCTCTGGAGCGTGGCGCTTTGCTCTACGATACTTATTGCGCCCAGTGTCATGGCGAGAATGGTACTGCCACAACATGCTCAGACGCCAACGGTAATAGGATTGAGTGTTTGGGTCTTCCCTTGAACTCATATTTTTTGTTATGTGGTGAACCCCCACGCAGACTGGCGGAACAGGGCTTCATCGGCACAACCGCCCAATATATTGCCCAAATAACGGTATCTGGCAATTCAACATTAGAGATGCCCGCCTTTTCCAGAGAATTAGGCGGCCCTTTGGACAAGAAACAGGTACAAGATATGACCATGTTTGCCTTAAACTGGGCCGATTGTGAGAGACCTGTTGAAGTGTTATTTGCACCTGTAACTGTAGAAGACTTTCTTGCTTTGGAGACAGAATATTTGAAGATTGTGCCAGGGGATGCTCATAGTGGGCAGCAAGTTTATTCGACATATGGCTGCAATGCCTGTCATGGCTCACTTGATGAGATTGGCTCTAGTACGGTGGGGCCGTGGTTGGGCAATCTCAAGGAGATTAGCGGGACACGAGTTGAAGGGATCTCTGCTGCTCAATATGTCTATGAATCCATTCTTGATCCCAACGCTTTCATTGTCCCTGATTGTCCTTTTGGATCGTGCACACGACCAAGTCTGATGCCGGGGACTTTTGGCTCAAGCTTCATGGTTCGTAACCCCCAAGATTTGGCGGATCTGCTGGTTTATTTGCTTGGCGAAGAAAATCTACCAGGTACGCCATAAAAATGACCTGCATTTTGAGAGGTCTACCTGATCTGATTGACAAGGAATTTATGCTCAACTTACCGGATTCATTTATTCAGATAGTCAGTCTTACTTTTGATGAGGGGGCGGCGTGGCTGGCCCGGCTGCCGGAATTGATTGCGGCGTGTGAGGCGCGGTGGGGGTTGACGGCGCAGCCGCATTTTCCTGGCCTCTCGTACAATTATGCGGCCCCGGCTACACTGCCGGATGGCACGGAGATTGTGCTGAAGTTGGGTGTGCCCCGCCACGAACTGACGACAGAGATTGAGGCGTTGAAATTGTACAACGGCCGTGCCATGTGCCACCTGCTCGACGCCGACGCCGATAGGGGGGTGCTGCTGCTGGAACGTCTGCAACCAGGGCATATGCTCACGGCCGTGAGCGATGATGAAACCGCCACCCGCATTGCCGCCGACGTGATGCGCCGTCTGTGGCGACCGCTGCCCGAACACCACATCTTCCCCTCCGTAGCTGACTGGACGGCTGACCTGGCCGAACTGCGCACCCAATTTGATGGCGGTACCGGGCCATTTCCGGCGCGGCTGGTAGACATGGCCGAATCCCTCTTTGCCGACCTGGTCGCTTCCAGCGCCCCGCCCCTGCTGCTGCACGGCGACCTGCACCACTACAACATCCTGGCAGCCGAGCGTGAACCCTGGCTGGCCATTGACCCCAAAGGCGTCGCCGGTGAACCGGCGTATGAAGTAGGTGCGCTCATGCGCAATCCGCTCAATTTACACGAATGGCCGGATCGAGAGGTTGTAACGGCCCGCCGTCTGGACATCCTGGCGGAAGAACTGGGGCTAGACCACCAACGGCTCCTGGCCTGGAGTTTTGCCCAAGAAATTTTAAGCCAATGGTGGGATTATGTGGACACCAACAGCCAACCGAATATGTGGTTGGCGGAGTGTCTGGCGGGGATGATGGAGTGAGGGAGTGAGCCGGCGAAGGGGTGACAAGATGACAAGGTGAAAGGGTGATGAGGTGATCAATCTCCCAATCTTCCAATCTCTAATCTCTAATTTCTGATTCGCCCTCTTCCTCCATCTCTACCAAACCTTGCAGGATTTGTCTGGCCGTTTTCTCCCAGGAAAAGCGTTGCACATTGGTATACCCTTTTTCCACCAATCCCTGCCGCAGGGCATTATCTTCGGCCAGTTGGCGCATGCCGTCGCTGATAGCATTGACATCGGAGGGGTCTACCAGTAGAGCGGCGTCCCCGGCCACTTCCGGGCAAGAACTGGTGTTGGCGGTCAGTACCGGCACACCACATGCCTGCGCCTCCAAAATGGGAAAGCCAAACCCTTCATACAACGAGGGATAGAGCACGGCCGTTGCCCCCGAAATTAATGTCGCTTTGTCTTCATCGGCTATAAAGCCGGGCAGGCTGATTTTTGAGGAGATTGAAGACCTGTCCTGAGCGGAGCCGAAGGATTGCAGATGAACGATTTGTTCCAGGATGGGCTGAGCCAGCCACCCCTTTTTTCCGGCCAATATCAGTTGGTGGGGCAAACCGCTTTGGGCATACGCCTGGGCCAGCCGTTCCAGGTTTTTACGGGGATGAAGGGTGCTTATGTAAAGCAAATAAGGGGGCGTGATCTGATATTTTTGACACACGGCCGTTACCGCTTCCCCCTCCACCCGCTGCAAATCCGGGTCCACGCCAGGGTATACCACCTCAATTTTGTCGGCAGGGATGCCATCAAACCGCATCAGGTCATCCTTAGTCGTCTGGGAATCGGCAAAAATGCGGGTGGCACGACGGCCGTTGTGTCGGGTACTCCACTTCAGGTAAGCTAACTGACGCTGCGGGTGCGCCTCCGGGAAGTAGTGGTAGCCCAAATCGTGAACAGTGGCAACGGCACGGCCGTGATAACTCAGCGGAATAACATGCGCCGGCGTAAAAAAAACGTCCGGCGGATGGTGCTGTAACTCCGCCGCCAGCCGCACATGGGTCCACAACCGGGCAAAGGGGATGACCACTTCTTCTATATGGCTGGCTGGGGGAAACAAGTCAGGTGATGGGGCCGCATTAAAATAAAGACGGACAGTATGTCCATGAGCGCCCGCCAGGGGGAGTAACGCCCGCAGCAAAAACCAGGCATACGCTTCCGTCCCTGTACGTTGCCCGGTGACAGCCCGGCTAGCATCAATACCAATTAACATAGCAGGTAATTGAGAAAGGGGAATTGAGGTGTTAATTCCCCTTTCTCCTTATTGGCAGCCCGGTTCAATTTCCAGGTAATCCTGTGCCACCCAACCTTCCTCCCCGGAAACGACCGAACTGACCTTGCGCCACACCAACCCATTCACCTCTTGGGGTGGTTCATCTGCCACCAGCGTGATCAGGGTTGCTTCGGGCAGCGTCGTGATTTCCTCGCCACCCGGCGTACTACGCAGCAGCAAGCCATTACCCTGCGTGCCCTGCACGATGGCCCGGCAAACAATGGGGGTAGGTGTTGCGGTCGGCAACGACGTGTCTTCAGTTGGTGTGGGTGAGAGCGGTGGTGGTAAAACTTCTACCTCCGGCGTGGGGGTAGCTGTTTCTACGCCTTCGATGACAACCCCTGCTTCGGCCGCTTCCTGCTCTGTTGTCTGTTGCAACTGCGTAAACAACAGGCCAATGGCTGCCAGAAACAGCAAAACAGAACCAGCCAGGCTAAAAGCGGCGCGGCGTAAAATGGCTTCTCGTTCTAATGTATAAAAACGTGCCCCACCGCGCCGGATGCCGCGATAGGTAGCAATGGCCGCAAATAGGCCAGCGAGGGTGAGGGCGATAGGAATCAACATATCTCAATATCAATTTTCATCAATGACGACCGGCCCCTGGCGTAAGACCACAGGTTTTGTCCGCGTACAATCAATCACCGTAGAGGCCAGTCCCATGGGCGCCGGGCCGTCATCCAGCACGGCCGTGACCAGCCCCCCCAATTGCGCCATTGCCTGCTCAGCCGTCTCTGCCGGGGGTTGTCCGGATAAATTGGCGCTGGTGACAGCCATCACACCACCCGCCGCGCGAATGACAGCGCGCGCGGCTTCGTGGTCGGGAATCCGCACGGCGATGGTATCATCTGGCGACAGCGCCGCCGGCAAACCTGGCCGTTTGGGCAGCACAATGGTCAACGCCCCCGGCCAGTATTGAGCCATATAACGTTGGACAGCCGGCGACACCGGGAATGTTACTTTCTCCAAATCGGGCGCATCAGCCAGTAAAACGGGAATTGCTTTATATAGCGGCCGCTGTTTTATCTGGAAAAGGCGGCGGATGGCGGCATCATCAAGCGCATGGCAGCCTACCCCATAGACGGTATCGGTGGGAATAACCACCAGTTTGCCGGAACAGACATAAACGGCCGTTTGGGCCACATCGGCCAGTCTATCCGCATATAAACGTTGGGTATACTGCTGCTCACTACTCTGCAATTTTTACTCTCCAAGCCGGGTAATTGGGTAATTGGGTAATTGAGAGATTAGGAGATTAGGAGATTGATCACCTTTTCACCCCTTCACCTCATCACCCCATCACTTCTCACCTGCTCACCACCACAATCCGGTCATGCCCGGCAAAATCAGCCTGTATCGTTACCTGCGCTTCTGGGAAAAATGTGTGTGCCAGGTGGGTAACGGCCGTTCCCTGCTGCCAGCCAATTTCCAGAAAAACAGCTCCGTCTGGGGTTAATACGCGGCCAGCCTGGGCTAATAACCGCTGGATCAAATCTAACCCATCCGGCCCAGCTTTCAGGGCCAGGGCAGGTTCGTACCATTTTACCCCATCGGCAAGCGCCGTCCACTCACCATCAGTCACGTAGGGCAGGTTCGCCACAATGCCATCCAGGCCGGGCGCCAGCGATGTGAGCAGGTCACCCTGGTGGAACTGGATGCGACCGGGGGCTAACCGGGCTGCATTGCGCCGGGCAATGGCTAACGCCGCCGGCGAAACATCTACGGCAGCAATGGCCGCGGTGGACAGCTGCCGGGCCAGGGCAATGGCGATGGCGCCACTGCCGGTGCCAATGTCGGCCAGGCGGGTGGCGTGATGGGTATTGGCCCACTTCACGGCCGTTTCCACTAACTGTTCTGTCTCCGGGCGGGGAATTAAAACGGCCGGGTTCACCTCTAGTTCAAAATCAAAAAAGGGGGCCGTGCCGATGATATATGGGATGGGTTCACCTCGATGAGCACGTGCCAGATACTCCCGATAGCGAGTCTCCTGTCCACTGGTCAGGTGCGTGTTGTTGTGGGTAATCAGGTAGCTATGAGGACGTTGCAGCACATGTTGCAGCAATAGGCGTGCATCCACATGAGGAGTGGGAGAGGAGGAGAGGAGGGTACGGCCGTAAAACAGCGCCTCGTCAATGGGTATGCCTGTCATGGGGCAATTACGTGATTGGGTAATGGGGTCATTACCCGATGGGGAAAAGCCGACCGCAATGTGATGAAACCGGCGGCAATTGGGGCGGTTATAACCCTTCCAGCCAAAAATCGGGTACAGTGGGTTTGGATTGCCGGGTGTTAAACTCAGCCAGTAATGTTGGCGTCAGACTATCAGCCTTTACAGCCCGGATGAGATCTACCAGACGCTTGACGCGGAAATTGAGCAGCTTTTCACCTTTGGCCGCAGTGGCTTTGTGGGCGTCACCCACGTACATGTGGGGATACATGGCGTACCAGTCCATAGGCGAGTACCCGTCCGCGTCGGCAATGGGTTGATTGCGATGCAGATTGGTAAACGGCCGTGCCGGAATCTGCTCCATCTTCACCAGCGAATCATCAATATGGCGGATCATGCTCGTTTCCGCTTCGCAGGCATGGCCGTTTTCGGGGTGTTCCAAAATGGTTTCATCCATAGGTACCACCGGCAGGTCAGCGTAATAGACCACATAGGGCCTGGACTTTTCCGGCAGAGTTTGTACAAACAGGGGCAAAAAGAAGCGGTTGCCGCCGTGACCGCTGATCAAAATGATTTTACTCAAGCCATTGCGATGCATTTCATCACAGATGTTTTCCAGCAGGGCAAAGGCCAGTTCCCGTTTGATTACCAGGCCGCCGGGCAGGTGGGCCGTTTCGTGGTTGATGCTGAAAGGGTAGGGGGGAAAGACGACGGCCGTTTCTTGCTCGGCGGCGCGGCAGGCCACAAAATGGGCGGTATACATATCGGTGCCTAACGGCAGGTGCGAAGCGTGCGCTTCCAGCACGCCAATGGGAATAATGCCCACCCCCTGGCACTGGGCGGTAGCAGCCGCAAAATCAAGCGAAGTTAACCGTTCCCACTGCATGGCAAACCCCCTATCAACTACTGACAATGCCCCACAACACCACCAGACAAATGCCAATGACGATGATGTCCAGCACCACCAGCAGAGCCAACACCAGTCGCTGCCCGGCGGTGAAGTTGCTCATGGAAAAGCCGGAACTGCTGCTGGCGCTTGGCCGGTTTTCATCATTCAGGTCATTAAACATCGTCTCACTGCGGGCGCTGGAACGGCGCAGTTGGTCAAATTCATCTGAAGATTCCGCTGCGTCAGGGGCGGATGAAAAATCATTATCAAAACCAAAGTCGTCATCACGCAGATCATCGAAGTCATCCATTTAGCCTATCCTCCGCGGCTCTTTTCCCTGCATAACAGGGAAGCCACACTGGTAAACAAATTCTCTACAACATAACATAACATAAAACCAAAAATTAGGCTACTGGCTGCGCAAGGTCACATCAGCGGCGAGAATAGTGTGTTGACGGCCGTCCGCCGTTTGCACCAGCAGATGTCCCCATTCATCCACGCCAACGGCCGTGCCCACCACCTGTTCCCCGGTAGTATATGTCACCGTGACCGGCCCCCCTAACATCATCAACTGATTTTGCCAGGCGCGTTGGGGTGAACGGCCGTGCTGCGCCGCCTCAAACAAATCTTCCAGACGTGCCAACACATTTATGAGTAATACCAAGCGGGAAACAGGCTGGCCTAAAACGGCCAGCAGGCTGGTAGCCGGCGTCATGCCCGTGGGCAGAGTGGCCGTGGGCAGAGTGGCCGTGGGGATGTTGACATTGATGCCAATACCCAGAACGGCCTGGTGGCAACGGCCGTCTGCCGTCATCTCTCCTTCCAATAAAATACCGCTCACTTTGCGCCACTCACCTGCTACCGGCAGCACCACGTCATTCGGCCACTTGATGCGCGCCGCCAACCCGGTTTGGGTGGTAATCGCTTCGGCGACAGCCAGGCTGGCCACCATCGTTAACCAACCATTTTGCTCACCTGGCCAATTGGGGTGCAGCAACAGCGAAAACAGGAGTGACGTGCCGGGTGATGCTTCCCAGTGCCGGTCAAAACGGCCCCGTCCCTGGTTCTGATAATCGGTAATAAACAAAGCGCCGGATGGTACGGCCGTGTCCTGGCTTAATCTTTTCAGCTCATCATTGGTAGAGCCAACCTCGGCCTGATAAAACGAATGCCGCCCTAACCAGCGCGTCTGTAACATCGTCCTTAATGCCGTGACATCAAAATGTTCCATATATACTCTTTCAATTTTCGTCAAAATCAAGGTTTGACATGAACCAGGCAAACCCTATAATATGAACTCGGAGTCGTCCATATCAGCCAAAACAGTGCTTACAACATTATCACACAAGCCGGGGATGATGTTAAAGCCTGCAAGGATCGAGAGTACAAAAAATGCATAAAGAGCCAACACCCATAAGCCCCCCCCAACTGGTCGCCGATGAATCATTTTGGGCAGCCTTGTTTACCCAAGAGTCAGCCAATGCGCTGGCAACTCCCCCGACGGATGACCAGTGTGTAACTGAACTGGAAACAATGGACAGTGACTTGTCTTTGCCGACGGCCGTAGAACCTTCGCGTGAAGATGCCTGGCAGATGGCCTGGGAACTATTTGATGCAGATGAAACGATTGAGACGGCCGTGGCCGGCTTTAATAAAGGTGGGTTGTTGATCAACTGGCACGGCTTACAAGGCTTTGTGCCTGCCTCCCAACTCATTGATTTTCCACCACACCGCCAGGAGGCCGAGCGCACCCGCGCGCTGCAACAGTGGCAAAAAAAGGTATTGCGACTCAAGATTATTGAAATCAATGACGAACAAAACCGTTTGATTCTTTCGGAACGCGCCGCGCTGGTTAAAGCGGATGAACGTGATGAGTTATTCAGAAATATAGTGCCAGGCAAAAGGGTTCAGGGAGAAATCACTAACCTCACCGATTTTGGGGCATTTGTAGATTTGGGCGGCGCGGAAGGGTTGATCCATATCTCAGAACTTTCCTGGAGCCGGGTGACCCACCCTACCGATGTTGTGCAGCCGGGACAAAAAGTAACGGTGCGGGTACTAAGCGTGGATCCGGGGAACGGCCGTATCGCCCTCAGCCTGAAACGCCTCAAATCAGACCCCTGGCAAACAGTAGATGAACGTTTCCAACCAGGGCAAATCGTGGAAGGGGTCGTCAGCAAAGTGGTCAATTTTGGCGCTTTTGTGCAAATTGAAGATGAATTAGAAGGCCTGATCCACATTTCGGAACTGGCCGAAGGCGCTTTTTTACACCCACGTAACGTCGTGCGATGTGGGCAGATGGTGCGGGCGCGGGTCCTGTATGTAGATGGCGCGGCTAAACGATTGGCCTTGAGTTTACGTGGTATTTCCGGCTAAAATAAGGGGCAGTACCTTGTTCGGGCACTAATAAAAACTTATGGCTCGCCCAAAACCTGCACCCACCCGTACTCCGCGCAAACCAGAACCACCACCGCCACCGCCCACCTGGGACGAACGTCTCATCAATAACCTCACGCCTTACCGGTTAGAACTGGCCGGTGGGGCGTTGTTCATGGCGGCAGCCCTGCTTTTTCTGGCGCTGCTGAGTCTGCCCGATGAAGGTTGTCCCGGTGTGCCCATTTGTGCCTTTCGGCAAACGTTTGGCTGGGGCATTTACCCGCTGTTACTGTCCGTAATGGCCGCCGGTCTTCATCTGGCATTGCGCAAGGTAGGACGGCCGTATCACATTCGTTCCAGTCAGGTCATTGGTTTTGAACTCATTTTGCTGACGCTGCTCCCCCTCTCGTTCATCATCACCCAATCTACCCTGCCGACTGCTTATCGTGGGCAGGGGGGTGGCTTGTTGGGCTGGGCCTTGTCCGCGCCCCTACTCGATTTTTTCGGCCCTGTTTTGACCGGCATTTTTTATTTATGTCTACTCATTTGGAGCGTGTGTTTGCTTACCCAGGTCAGTTGGACTGATGTTTTGCAGGCACTAAACAACCTTTCCAACCGGTTATGGCGACTTTCGCAAGAGCTATCACCGCCGGCTCACCCACACATTGTTACGACCAGACCCAAACCGGCGGACACGGCCGTCCCCCCACCCCAGGTCAACCTACGCCCCGTCGTTATCGAAGAAGCATCCAGCCAGATGGACACGGAAACGGCCGTGCCCTTCCACCGCAGTAAACGCCTGCCTCTCATCACGTTGTTGGAAGAAAGCCACCTCTCCCCCCTCAGTGACGAGGAAATCGAAGAGAAAAAGCACGTCATCGAAGAAACGCTGGCTCACTTTGGTCTGCCCGCCAAAGTGATTCAGGTGCAGCGTGGCCCGGCCATTACCCAATTTGGCGTGGAACCCGGCTATGTGGAAAAACCGGGGCCAGATGGCGAAATAAAACAGCACAAAGTACGCATCGGGCAAATTGCCGCCCTGCAAAAAGATTTGGCGCTGGCGCTGGCGGCGCAGCGACTGCGCATCCAGGCCCCTGTGCCCGGTCAGGGTGTGGTCGGCATTGAAGTCCCTAATGCCGAAATCAGCATGGTGCGGCTGCGCTCTATTGTGGAATCAGAGGTATTCCAGGCGCTCAAGACGCCGCTGGCGGTGGCTATGGGGCGGGACGTTTCCGGCGCGCCCATTGCCATAGACCTGGCGAAGATGCCCCATTTATTGGTGGCAGGCACCACCGGCTCCGGCAAGTCGGTGTGTATGAACGCCCTGATCGCCTGCCTGGTTTTCAATAACACGCCCGAAGAGTTGCACCTGATTATGATTGATCCCAAAAAGGTGGAATTGATCCGCTTTAATGGGCTGCCGCACCTGATTGGCAAAGTAGAAGTGGAAGCCGACCGGGCCGTAGGCGTACTGCGCTGGCTGACGGCGGAGATGGACCGGCGCTACGAACTGTTTGCCCAGGTGAATGCCCGCAACCTGAATGGCTATAACCGTAAAGCGGGTCGCCAGCCAGAGCGCCCCAAATTGCCGCACATCGCCGTGTTTATTGATGAACTGGCCGACTTGATGCACACCTATCCGGGGGATGTGGAGCGGACATTGTGCCGGTTGGCGCAAATGGCGCGGGCGACGGGCATACATCTGGTGGTGGCCACGCAACGGCCGTCAACCGACGTCATTACCGGCCTCATCAAAGCCAACTTCCCGGCTCGTCTCTCCTTTGCCGTCGCTTCCAGCATAGACTCGCGGGTTATCCTGGACACAGTGGGCGCAGAACAACTGTTGGGCAAAGGGGACATGCTCTTTCTGGCACCGGACGCCGCCGGGCCGGTGCGGGTGCAGGGCGTTTTTATGAGCGATAACGAGGTGGAAGCCATTGTCAACCATTGGCGGCAAAACCTGCCCGCCGATTACAAACCGATGGCCGCCCCCTGGGAAAGCCTGATCGCCAAATATGCCTTGTTGGACGAAACGGACAGCTTGCTGGAACAGGCCATCGAACTGGCGCAAAAGTATGACACCCTCTCTAGCTCCTTCTTGCAGCGGCGGCTGCGCATTGGCTACCCCCGCGCCGCCCGCATCATGGAGCATCTGTACGAAATGGGGCTGGTGGAAGACCCCAAAGAAGGCGGCAAAACCCGCAAAACCACCGTCAGCGAAGAAGACGACCCGCTGCAAGACATTATCTCTAACCAGGGTAATTGAGATATTGAGATATTGGGAGCTATAGTAGAGTCAATATCCCAATATCCTAATACTCCAATATCCCTCACTAAAAGGTTTTTTTATGATTGAAGAATACGAAGTACCGACCGGTTTCAAATCTGGTTTTGTGGCGGTCGTGGGCCGGCCGAATGTGGGCAAAAGCACCTTGATGAATGCGTTTTTGGGGGAGAAGGTAGCCATTGTCAGCCCCAAGCCACAGACGACGCGGCAGCGGCAGTTGGGCATTCTGACGACCGATGCGTACCAGATGGTGTTTATGGACACGCCCGGTATCATGCTGCCGCAGCACAAGCTGGATGAGTTTATGGTGAAGACGGCCGTAGACACCCTCACCGACGCCGATGTGATCCTGTGGCTGGTGGATGCCAGTGAACCGGTGGGGGCTGGCGACCGGGCCATTGCCGAACGGTTGCAAACCATTCCTACCCCCACCATCCTGGCGCTGAACAAGGCTGACCTGCTGCCCGCCGCCGATGTACTCCCTCGTGTGGAAGCGTATCGCGCCTTGCTACCAGAAGCGGCATGGATATTGTTTTCGGCGCAGAAGGGGCACGGCCGTGACGAACTACTGACGATGATTGTGGCTGCCCTACCCGAAGGGCCGCGCTACTACCCCGAAGATCAGGTGACAGACAGCTACGTGCGGGACATGGCTGCCGAATTCATCCGCGAACAGATTATGCTGCAACTGCGCGACGAGGTACCGTATGGCACGGCCGTGCAAATCCTGGAATTCAAAGAGCGGGACAGTGGCGACGTGTACATCAGCGCCAACATCTTTGTAGACCGGGACACGCACAAGCGCATCATCATCGGCAAAAAAGGGCAGCAGCTCAAGGAAATTGGCGCCGCTGCCCGCGCCCAACTGGAAGAGCTGGTGGGCGGCAAAGTATTCCTGGAGCTATGGGTCAAAGTAGAACCCAAATGGCGGCAAAACGAAAAGTGGCTCAAGCGATTGGGTTATGTGAAACACGAGTAATAGTTGTGGGTACAAGCCACCATCAACCATTGACATATGAGAACACAATGAAATAAGTGTTTTGCCAGAAACGGTTCACGGCCGTACTGTGTTTCCGTATCATATAATCCGCGAAGAACACGAAGGGCTTCGCAAAGGACGCGAAGGGGCGCAAATTTGCGTCAAAAACAAACCGGAGGAGTCTATTATGGCAGAGTATCAGGAATCAGAATTGAGTCGGAGAGGATTTTTACTGGGTATGGGGGTCACGGCCGTGGCCGCCACCACCGTTGGCGCGGGCGCGGCCTTACTCAAAGGGTCGCAGCAGGTTGCTACCACCACGATTACCACCTCCCCCCCGGCCGCGCCGGCCATCTCCCTGCCACCCCTGGCGGCCAATGCCAGCGCCGAATCGTTCAGCCAACTGGCAGCCGCCCAGGCCGAAATCATTCGCTTACAGGCCGCGCTGGATGCCGCTAACCGGCAGCTAGTGGCCTTGTCCCAACCAGACGGCAGCGCCATCGCCGCCCAAGAAACGCTGCGCACCGAACTGGCTTCGGCCAATGATCGGGTGAGCGTGTTGGCCGGGTTGGTGGCCTTGTACGAACAACTAGACGAAGTAGACCTGGGTACGGCATGGGATAATGGGCTGACGGCCGTGTCCGGCGCCCTTACCAATCTGCTGAACGATGTGCCGTCTCTGGAAGAAAGCATGGCAGTGGGTACGCTGGCATTAGCGGAAGTGGAGAACCATTTGCCGGTGCTGGCCAACGGCCGTGCCTGGTTGGATGCCCACCTGAGCAAATTAGACCTTTACTTCCACCAGATTGAGAACCTGCTCATGGACGCGGTGGAAGCGGCCGGCGCCTTTGTGCAAATGGTCAATGATTGGTTTGCCGGGATTAAAAAATGGCTGCCCTTTGGCATTGGCGAAAAAGCGACCACCATTATGCAATCCATCACCACCTTGCTGTTGGAAACACCCGCTACCATCACCGGCCTGAACGCCAATCTGGCCCAGCCGTTGGATGTCTGGCTGGCGCGCGACGAGCAAAACGAGATTGTGCTGAACAATAAGCTGGTGAAACCGCTGCGCGATGTCCTGATGGTAAAAACGACCGAGGCCTTGAGCAAAGTCAAAGGGGTAGAGACAGTGTATGCCGCCAATTTGAAAGAGCCGGTGGGTACGGCCGTGGCCCGCCAACAAACCCTCCGCTCGCTCATCACCGACTACCGCCAACAGCATCAGGTTTGACTTCTACTCGCATTAGGGTTGGTTTTTTGTCCGGTATTCGCGCCTGGTCTGGCTTGGGTGATTGCCATTGCCCTCCTGCCGTGATGAGTTTGCCAGCCCCCCGGTGTAGGTGGAAGGATTTTATCGCTTAACAAGGCGTTTCTCTCAGTTTCCCGTATTGCGCGTTTTTTGTTAGTTGTTATATACTGCCTCCTTGCAGTGACTTCCAAAATGTAGTCTCAAATGTCATCTTACAAAGTAGCTCCAGTTTCTCTTGGTAGTGGCTGGAGAATCAGGAGGAGTTTTATGGTCACGCGCCTGTTTCGTTCCCACTTTTTGCGTCTGTTCTTTTTTGCTGTGTTCTTGAGCCTCTTTTTAAGTCAGAGCGCGCCTCCGGTGGCCGCTTATGAAACAGGGACACACCAGGAGCTGAATGATTTGGGCGCTCAGCTTGTCCGGGCAACTGACGGGGAGATGTTGTATCGAGAGATTTACGAGGACGCCTATATCACGCAACTCCGCCAGGGGGCGGTGGATGAAGATGACTTTCCTCGCTTTTTTAACCACTTTTTCCAGCCAGCCTCACGCCTGGGGCTGCCGGAAATTTTTGGCAGCGGCAATCACACAGATGCCGTCACCTGGGCACGTAACAGCAATAATAATCTGACCTGGACTGGGGCCATTGACTCTTATGATTACACCAATGCCGCCAAACTCCAGGCATACTTGCGCCTGGGGCATGTGGCCCATTTTGTGGGGGATATGGCCCAGCCTGACCATGTTCACCTGGAGCCGCATGGGCCAAATGAAAGCGGCCGTTACGAACCCTGGGTCGTGACTAACTGGCCCAGATTGGCTCCGAATATCGCCAATCGGACTCCCTTCCAGGCCAACCGCATGGAAGAGTTTCTGGAACACATGGCCGGAATCACATACAACAGCAGCTCTTTTGAAGGTGGGGCACTGTATGACGCTGCTGGTGATCCTTTGCCTGTTAACCCGGCCCTCCCCTTCCACCAGATGTTTATTGCCCGGTATAGTACATGGGGAATTAACCAGTGGGAATTATACAATCGTAACGCCGACGGATCGCGGGGAACGCATCTGGGCAACTGGGACAATGACTACGGCCACGAGGACAATTTCTGGGAAACAAGGGCCGAAACGGGAGCAGGAGATGCCGGTTTTTATTACGTGGAGGACATTGTGCGGGGGATTCCGGTGGTGTATGCACCACGTACAGGAGTGGTACGGCCGAACCCAAACCAGGAACCATTGGGATTTTTCTATGCAACGGAGCTACTCCCGTTGGCTGTTGACCACATCGCCGGTCTTTACCAGCATTACTTTGATATTGTCAACCATCCACCCTACGTAGCCAGCGTCAAGGTCACCCAGGCTGGCCGCTGTATTTATGAGCAGCATTGGGAAGACCATACCAGCAATAACCGGCTGAACAATCGCACATTGGAAGATGACTGCAATACGCCGGAGGAGGAACGCTGGGTTAACGCTGAAGATGGCGAAGTGCAGGTCGAGATCACCTTTGGGCCCACGCTAAATCTGCCTGACTCTGGTGAGGTACACGAGCCGATTGACGAACAAAGCATTCAGGTCAATATCGGTGGACAACCGGTTACCCAACAATCTTTTGATGAAACTGAAGCCAAATGGATTGGCACTTTTACGCCACCAACCGATGGCTCTATAGATGGCGAGCAAACCATTGAGATTACCGCCAGTGACCAGCACAATCATTACAGCCAGGGGCGTGATCCCGGTGATGAGTTGGACGCCAACCCGGACAGCCCGGCCCGCGCCGGCAGCGCGGAACCTTATGCCTGGCAAGGGTACACGCCCGGCCCTGATGAAAATCACAAAATAAAGATAGACACGCAGGGGCCGGAAATTCGGGTGCGTTACCGTACCGTTGGTTCGCGCTGTGAACCACGTTATGAAATCCGGGCCGAGGTACAAGATCAAGGTTCTGGCGACGGCCGTTCCGGTTTGTTGCGGGTGACGGCTTCTCCTGGGGGCACATTTAACCCGGCCAGCGATCCCCAGACGGTGCAAATGGGCAGCATCGGCGTGGGCCAATCTATGGAATGGCAGGTTGAAGCCGAAGACAAGGCTGGCAATATTGAATCAAAAGCTGCTAACCAGCCTGGCCCATCCCGGCCCCCCGGTTGTGACCATTCCGATGATAATTACTCGGCCGCCAGTCCGCAGGCACAGGTAGGATCCGTCTTGACAATTGATGACGAATCACCACGTGTGGCTGTTCTTTCCAATGGTTTTGCTCCTGACTCTTCCGGCTTCATCAATGCCTTGCGTGAACCAAATATCCTGGTTGAACCGGACTTCTCGCCGGACATTGTTGAAGAGTACCCGCTGCTGGTTATTCCTACCGGGGGTCTCTATGGCCTGGAAAACTCGGCCTTCTTCCGGGCGACCCTGGAGGAGTATGCTAACAGGGGCGGCACAATCATTGTCTTTGACCAGCAGCACGGTGATGATTATGGTGTCTTGCCCGGTGGTGGCCTTGAAGGTTATGGTTGGGCCGAGGACAATTCCTGTACGCTTTCCTCCCTGTATATCCGCAACTATGACCAGATTGTCTCTGGTTTTAATGACGCCATTCTTAATTCTAACGTAGATGGTTATTTCACCAGCCTGCCGGAAAACAGTGATGTTCTGCTGCACCGCAGCAAAAACGGCCAGCCGGCGATGGTGCGTTACACCTACGGCGCCGGTACGGTTATCGCTACCACCGCTTACGATGATTGGGGCGTGACAAACTGGCAGACCACGGCCGACGCCTATATCTTAAACCGCGATTTGCTGGCCTGGGCGGTAGACCCGGCCCTGCTGCCAGAGTTTGACCCTGGCGCGCCGCTCGCTTTGCCGGTGCAGATAACAAATAACAGCGCGGTGGCGGCTACGGCCGTAAAACTAACCCTGCTCGCTCCCGGCAAACAGATCATCAGCGAAGAAATTCAGCCCTTATCGTTGGATGGCGGTTTAACTGTGAGTGTGACGTTCAATGCGACAGCTGCCCAGCCATTGGGTATCTGGCGCGTGGATTACACATTGTTGGCCGATAATGACCGGGTTATTCAGGAGCGGCAACCGGGTGAACGTTTTGTGGTCAAAGACCCCCATCCCCTCTCCGCCCCGGTCAAAGAAGTTGCTTTCTCTGTTAACGCGCCCACCGAGGATTTCATTAGCGGCTCCGCTGGCGAGTTCACTTTTACGGTATTTAACCACAGCACGGTCAGTCGCACTTTGCAGGTGCGTTATGGTTTGCCCCATCACACCTGGGAAACCGGTGACCGGGCTACTTATGGCAACTTCAGTGATCTATCGCAGACAGTAGTCGTGGCCCCCAACAGCAGCGCCCAATTTATCCACGTCTTCCCCATGCGCACCAATGATCGCCTCTTTGCTTATCTCTATGAAGGTGGTTCTCTTAAAGATCAGACATGGTTCCAAACGCGAAAGGCAGTAGCTGTGGCCACCACAACACTCACGATGGGGCAGGCAGAATACGGCCGTGACCAATCCGTCGCCATTAACGCCAATGTCACCAACCAGGCTGGAGGCCATGCCAATTATACCCTAAACCTGAAAGTCACAGCGCCAGACAATACCACCGTCTTTACAGATACCCGCAGTCTGTCTGTGGCTCCAGGGGCCACAGCTACTGAACCGTTTGCTTTTATCCTGCCTACCCACGTGCCCAATGGCACATTCCGCGTGAAGGCAGACCTCTTTCAGGGTAATGCGCAGGTAAATGGCAGTATCAGTGGGTTTGCCCTGCCCACTACACCCGCCCGTTTTACTGTTTCCTTGCCTGACGCCTTACCGGCTTCCGGCAGCGATCCATTACAAATCACGGTCAACAATCCCCATCCTTACCTGCCCATTACGGGTACGTTAGCGGTGGCTGTGTCCGCCCCTGATGGTCTGACGATGACCCTGGGAACTCAACCCTATGCCCTGGCTGCCGGGCAGTCGGCTACTCTGGATTACGATCTCACCGGGCTGCCTGCCTCTTTTGGCGCCTATACTTTTGCTTTTGTGTCCCAAGATCAATACAGCGGCAAAACCTGGGAACACACGGCCGATGTGGCGCTGGCGCCCGGCATCGTCTTTAATCAACGGACTTATCGTGTACGGGATACGTTGGGCATTAGTGTTACCTTGCGCAATGATGGTGCGTTTGGCGTCACACCGCAGGTGACGCTGGCCGTACCCGACCTCAGTTTTAGCGAAGCACAGGCTATACCGCTGGCTGCGGGGCAAACGGCCGTACTCACCTACACCTTTCCCTTACCAGCCACTTTTTCGCCAAACTTTCATGCCGTGAATTTGGCCGTTGAAGCAGGTACGGTTATCAGCCAGACCGGCAGCTTTTTTGTGCCGCCGTCTCGTGTAATAGCCACTATGGACCAACTCGTTTATGCCGTTGGCGAATCACCTGTTGTCACGCTGAATAATTCAGGCGGTGTTGATGGGCCTGTAACCGGTACATTGCAACTCATTGACCAGTACGGCATTAGCCTGACCCAACACCTGGTAGATGTGAACGTCCTGGCTGGTCAGACCACACCCATCAGCCTGACTATCCCCAGCGGCGCTATCAGCGGCCCCTATTTGCTCACCTTCAAGGGACAAAACACCGATACCGCCGCGGGGGTAAACTTCCAGCGCAGCCTGGATGTAAGCGGCGTGGCTGCTTCGATCCAGGTTCATACGGCGCAGCCTGCTTATTTCAGCGATGAGGAAATAACCACCCTGGCCGATCTCTTCATGTCTTCCGGCGCTCTGACGGATGGCGACTTGAATCTGCGCATTTGTTCAGCCAATCTGGACGGCGGTGGTGATACGCTGCCTACCTCGCGGCTGAATTACACCAGCCAGACCGTGCCTTTCAACTGGATTGACATTGCCTCTGGCGGCGCACTGGTGGCGCGGGGCAGCAACACCTCTACACTGGTTAACCTGGGTTTTACCTTTGAATTTTACGGCAATAGTTATAGCCAGGTCTATGTCAGTTCAGAGGGTTATGTCAGTTTTGGTAGCGGATCCAGCACTTCTACTAATGGGGCGATCCCCAGCGTCAGCACCCCCAACAATGCCATTTATGCCTTATGGGATGATCTCTACCCCATCGGCGGCAGCTATGGCTCCATTTACGCCCAACAAATTGATGCCTCTCGTTTTGTTATTCAGTGGCAGCAGGTTGCTCATTGTTGCAGCACCAGTTCACCGGAGACGTTCCAGGTCATTCTCGATGGCTCTGACGACAGCATCACGATGCAATATTTGGATGTGAGCAGCACCGGTAGTGCTACTGTCGGCGTGGAAAACTTCTATGGTTCAGCCGGTGTGCAGGTAGCTTACAATCAGTCCGATGTTATTTATGATGGCCTGGCCTTACGTTTTGCCACCACGCAAATTGCTGTTGAGGAAGTCAATTATCAGTCTACGGCCGTGCCCATCAACTGGGTGGACATCGCTTCTGGCGGCAGCGTAGTTGCCCAGGGAGACAACACTTCTACCCTGGTGGATATTGGCTTCCCCTTCCAATTTTATGGTATCACGTATACGCAGATGTATGTTGGCTCCAACGGGTTGATTAGTTTTGGCGCCGGGTACAGCCACTCTGCAAACACGGCCGTGCCCAGCCCCAGCACCCCCAACAACGCCATCTATGCTTTTTGGGATGACCTTTACCCGGTTGGTGGCGCTTATGGCAATGTTTACGTTGCCCAGGTTGATGCCACCCGAACGGCCGTGCAATGGCAGAATGTGGGCCGCTGTTGCAGTACCGTAAACCCAGAAACCTTCCAGGTTATCCTGGACGGTTCCGACTATAGCGTCACACTGCAATATCTGGACATGAGCAGTACCGGTAGTGCCACCGTGGGTGTTGAAAACAGCAACGGCACAGAGGCGGTACAAATTCTCTATAACCAGGCCGGGGTCATTGATGATGATATGGCGTTTAAGTTGACGCCGGCTATATTGACCGTGCCAGATGTCAACTATAGCTCTACGGCCGTCGCCTATAACTGGCAAGACATCGCTTCCGGCGGCACCGTCGTCGCCCTCGGTGATAACACCTATACCCAGGTAGACCTGGGCTTCCCCTTCCAGTTCTATGGCATCACTTACACGCAAATGTATGTAGGCTCCAATGGTTACGTCACCTTTGACGGGGCTTTCACTGATCCATTCAACACCGCCATTCCCGACCCCAATTACCCGAACAATGCGATTTACGCTTTTTGGGATGATCTCTACCCGGTTGGTGGCGATTATGGGGCGATTTATACGCAATACATTTCCCCCACTCGCTACATCGTCCAGTGGCAGGGAGTTACCCATTGTTGCGATCAAGGCCAGCCGGAGACCTTCCAGATCATTCTGGATGGCGCGGACCACAGCGTTACCCTGCAATATCAAAATGTCACCGATACCAGCGACGCGACTATTGGCGTGGAAAATGGGGCTGGTACACATGCCATTCCAATTTCAGTATTTCAGACCGGTATTATTACCGATAACCTGGCTTTACGTCTGGCGCCGGCAGTTGTGTTGGAACCGCAAGTGGTCTATACCAATACGGCCGTCGCTTTTGATTGGCACGATGTGTCAGCCACCGGGACCATCGTTGCTGAGGGCCTCGACGTATATTCCGTTGTGGATATAGGTTTCCCCTTCCAGTTTTACGGCATCACCTATACTCAAATGTACGTTGGTGGCCATGGTTATGTCACGTTTGGGGATGGTTATACCCAATACAGCAGTCACCCCATTCCCGACACTGCCCCACCCAACAATGCCATCTATGCTTTCTGGGATGACATGTACCCCAATGGTGGCATGTACGGCAATGTTTACACCGAACAGATCAGCCCCACGCTACATGTGATTCAATGGCAGGAAGTCAGCCATTGTTGTAGTACCGGCCAACCAGAAACATTCCAGATAATCCTGGATGGTTCAGATAACACCGTCACCTTACAATACCTGGAGATATCCAATCCCTACAATGCCGTTGTGGGTACCGAAAACGCCAGCGGCACAACCGCCACATTCTTAGCCTATGGCGATCCCACTATCATCACAAACACCATGGCCTACAAGTTCTCACCGATTGCCGCGATGGTTGAAGTGGCCTCTTATCTCACCTCGACTGTCCCCTTTGACTGGCAAAACGCAGGACCAGAGCCGGGAACCGGTATATTCCAGGGTAGCAACACATACACCGAGGTAGACCTGGGCTTTCCGTTCCAGTTCTATGGCATCACCTACACCCACATGTACATCGGCTCCAACGGCTTTGTCAGCTTTGAGGATGGCTACACCAACTCCGCCAACCATGCCCTGCCCAACACCAGCACGCCTAACAACGCCATCTACGCCTTGTGGGACTCTCTCTACCCCATTGGCGGTGCTTACGGCCAGATTTACACGCGGCAGATCAGCCCGACACAATACGTGGTGCAATGGGAAGGCGCCATGCACTGTTGCAGCACCCTTTATCCAGAAACCTTCCAGATCATCCTGGATGGGGTTGACCATAGCGTCACCTTGCAATATGAGGACGTTACGCTGACTAACAGCGCCACTGCGGGCGTGGAAAATCGCTTGGGTACACGCGCCACACAGATAGCCTATAATCAATCGGGGATTATCAACGACAATACTGCTTTCCGTTTGACGCCTGATACCCAATACGTACAAATTTCTTCTTATCTTGCCACGGCCATACCACTCAGTTGGGAAGATGTCGCCCCAGAAGCTGGAACCGGTATCCTGATTGGGAGCAACACATACACCGAGGTAGACCTGGGCTTTCCGTTCCAGTTCTATGGCATCACCTACACCCACATGTACATCGGCTCCAACGGCTTTGTCAGCTTTGAGGATGGCTACACCAACTCCGCCAACCATGCCCTGCCCAACACCAGCACGCCTAACAACGCCATCTACGCCTTGTGGGACTCTCTCTACCCCATTGGCGGTGCTTACGGCCAGATTTACACGCGGCAGATCAGCCCGACACAATACGTGGTGCAATGGGAAGGCGCCATGCACTGTTGCAGCACCCTTTATCCAGAAACCTTCCAGATCATCCTGGATGGGGTTGACCATAGCGTCACCTTGCAATATGAGGACGTTACGCTGACTAACAGCGCCACTGTGGGCGTGGAAGAAAAGTTTGGCATCCGGGCCACGCAACTGGCTTATAACCAGTCAGGTGTGATTAATGATGGTACGGCTTTCCGCCTGACACCGCTAACCCAGACGGTGTCACAAACCTCGTACATTACGGCCACAGTACCGCTCACTTGGGAAAATATCGCCCCGGAGGTCGGCACGGAAGTGGTGGCTGTGGGAACCAATACCTTTAGTCAGCTTTCTTTAGGCTTTCCTTTCCGGTTCTATGGCAATGTCTACACAGACATTTATGTAGGCTCGAACGGTTATGTAACTTTTGGCGGTGGCGCTACGAGCAATGCTAACACGGCCGTCCCGCATTACCTGGTCCCCAATAATGCCATTTTTGGCCTATGGGATTACCTCAACCCGTCCGGCGGCACAAACGGGCAAATCTACGCCAGACAAGTAAGTAGTACGCAGTACGTCTTGCAGTGGGAGCGTGTGACCCACTGTTGCAGTGGCACCAGCCCCGAAACTTTCCAAATCATTCTGGATGGGGCAGACGACACGATTACGCTGCAATATGAAGACGTAAGCCTGACCAACAGCGCCAGCGTGGGTGTGGAAAATGAGTTCGGTACACGTGGTCTTCAGTTGGCCTTTAACCAGTCTGGGGTAATCATAGATGGATTGGCGTTGCAACTGACGCCAGAAGAAGAAGAAATTCCACCACCCCCCATTTGTGATCCTACTATTCCCCAACCAATTGATTTAATGCTGGTTATTGACCGCTCTGGCTCCATGGCCGGTCAACCAATTGTTGATGCCAAAGCCGCCGCCAATGCCTTTGTAGATTTTCTGGACCTAGGAGTAGACCGTGTTGGCCTGGCCTCCTTTGCTACCAGTGCTTCGCTCAACCATCCGCTGACTCAGGACGGCGCGGCCGTTCAGTCGGCTGTCAACAGCCTGGTAGCCAGCGGCTCAACGGCCATTGGCGAAGGGGTGGCGGTCGCACATACCCAACTGATGAACAATGCCACACCAGGTGTTACGCCGGTTATTGTGTTGCTTTCAGACGGCCAAAATAACGCCGGGCGTGATCCCTTTACAGCGGCTAATGCAGCCAAAGCCGATGGCATCAAGATCGTCACCATTGGCCTCGGCTCTGGCGCTGATGCCCCCTTGATGCGGGCGATGGCTTCAACAGAGGATGATTATCACTTTGCGCCGGCCTCTTCCGACTTGCAGGACATCTTTGCTTCCATTGCCAATTCCATCTGCCGTTCGCCCCTGCCTTATGATGCCAGTTGTGGTGGTTTTGTGCTGTGGGAGACAACCCTGCCTGTAACCGTGACCACCACACTTAGTGTCACAGAGTTAGTTGAGCCGTTGAATGTTAGTGGCCGCCTGAATCTGGACGGCCGTGTCTTTGCCCAAACCGGCCAGCCATTGTCTCAGGACGTTTACCCCTTCTACCTGCATGATCGGAACACAGCCCTGACGCTAGAAACGGATCGTAAATTCTACCACCCCGACGAGGCCATACACGTCACCGGCCAGGTAACAAACACTTCTCTCTTGACCGTGACTTCAGACCTGCGCGTATGGGCGGAAGATGCCCTGTTGCTGAATACACCGCTTACGCTTGGGCCTGGTCAGGGCTATACCTATATGACCACCTTCACCGATACCGCCAACCTCGACGATCCCAATCTGAACTTTATCGCCGGGTTCAATGGCATCTCCGTTTACAAACTGGTTATTGTGGACGATCCACAACTGGCAGCCAGCCTGGATGCCCCGGATGTGGTGGGCCGTGCGCCTTTCCAAACCAGCCTGACCATAACCAACACCGGCTCTATTCCGGCCACCATAGATGCAGCCATTACCGGAGTTGTCAGCGACACAGTGACATTGTTGCCTGGTAAAGTTATTCGTCTGGAAGGGTTCCTGAGTATTGCCCAAGACACGGCCGTGACAGCCCCCATTCAAGGCGACCTGAACCAGATATTGAGCAAACAAGTTATCTTTGGTGAAGCAGCAGCCCTGGCCTTTACACCAGAACCGGTCTATCCCGTTGGCCCGGTGGATGTGCCCTACCTGATCACCAACACCGGCTTGTTGGCTGTCAGTTTCGATGTAGATATTACCCTGCGAGACGCTGCCGAGAATGTGGTGCAAATGTTGACCCTGCCGGTAGATTTACCGGTGGGTGAAAATGTGGCCGATGTCCTTCCCTTTGGCAGCCTGCCTGCTGGCGATTATGTGCTGGAATACAATACTTTCTTCGCCTCAGGCACAGAGCCATTTAGTGTTGTGGCGAAAGAGGATGCCGACTTGAGCGCCGCTGCCGGCATAGCTCAGGGGCCAACCGTCCCCGTGACGGCCACAGTTACCAATACCGGTTACACCTCGTTTAGCGGCCAGGTACAGTTGGCGACCAGCTTCTTTGAGGCGAATGTGCCTGTGGCGAACCTGGCAGTGGGACAGCAGGTGAACCTGCCCATGCCAGTGGACACAGCAGCGGCAGCAGCCGGAGATTATCCCGCCACTTTGACCCTGTTCAATCTGGCCGGTACTCTGGTAGACAGCGATGTTGTGACGCTGACAGTGGTGGCTCCCGATCTGGTGTTGGTCAGCTTGCCAGAAAATCTAACGTTGCCGGTTAGCACGACCGTGACCATGACCTTTGGCGTCCAGAACCAGGGTGGTGCGGCCGGAGATGGTTTGCTCGGTCTGGCCTTTAGCGACGTGGTGGATGAGGAGCAATTGATCTGGCTGCCGCCGGGAGATGCAGGCACGGTTGATTTCTCCTTCTTTGTGCCACCAGACCTGGAGGCCAAAACTTACCCGGCATCGTACACCTTCAATGGACAACCTGGCATATTACTGCTCACGGTTGAGGGTATTGATATTGGCGTCACGCCATCACTAGACCGCCCCGGTTATTATGAAGGTGAAACGGCCGTCCTCACACTACACATACAAGAACGAGCCGACCGCTTCACGCCGCCTCTGTATGCCCTGGTGCGCTTCAATGAGTACACGGCCGTGCAACCCTTCAACCTGACTCCCTCCGGTAGCGCCGACGTCGCTTTTGATGTACCTGTCTCCTTCCTGGGTGATGAGAAGGTTTTCTACGGCATCTACAATCTGGCCACCGACCGCAGTATTCACTTGAATACTATCTACCTGCCTCAGCTCTATCCAGACGTGACCGTGTTGACAGACAAGCAGGTTTACCTGCCCGGCGAAACGGTCGTGGCTACGGTTGTCACTACGGCTACCGGCCAACTTGATGCCGTAGCGCCCAACTTTGCCGGCATTGTGCCCTTACCTGGGGTAAATACTGTCTTTACTTTCACCTTACCGACCAGCATGGCGCGAGGCACTTATACCATTGACTCCATACCGCGCAACTGCCAGTGTGTCAATGAAGATCAAACGCTGCGGACTCCGTTTGATGTGGCTGCGCCGGAGGTGCGTATTACCGATGCTTACCTGGATAAAGCACACTATGAACCGGGCGAAACCATTCAGCTTGACCTGGTTATTGCCTCTGACCAGGCGGTAACAACGCGCCTGCAAACATGGATTCAACGACCAGACGGGGTTATGACTGCCGGGCCAGAACAGACTCTTGATCTGGCCGCTTCACCGGCTAATCTGGCGACTACATTGTTAACTCTGGATAGTGACCAGGCCGGGATGCACCAGGTCATTTACCGTCTGGCGGATGCGGCGGACACGGCCGTGACCCATGGCCAGGGTGCGGAACGGTTTGATGTGGGCCGGGCGCTTGTGGTGGCGGTACGCACAGACAAAACAGAATATGAGGCTGCCACTGAGCCTGTGATAGCTACCGTGATGTTTTTTGCGACTGTGCCCCTCAGTGGAGATCTGGCCCTGCATGTGGATGGCGTTGCTGTTCATCAGCAAGGCGTCACCCTGGCTGCCGGTTTCCAGGAGATGACGTTTACATTGCCCGGCGGTTACGGCCGTGATACACATATCTTGCGCGCAACGTTGACAGAAAACAACCTGGATAGCTGGCGGGAAACCGAGTTCCGCTATGCCACGCATGGGCCAGACCTGATCGCCCGTGTGCCGACATTAACCAGCGTGCAGGGGCAGACAGCTTATATCCAGACCATTGTGGGGAATCGTGGTAGTGAAATAGCTGGGGCCAGCACGGCCGTCCTGTATGATGGCGACCCGGCTGCCGGGGTGGCCATCGCTACCTTTGCCGTTCCCGCACTGTCCAGTGGGGCATCATATGAAGTGACCGTCCCCTGGGTTATTGCTGGTCGGGCCGGCAGCAACTTGTTGGCGTTGGTTGTTGATGTGCATGATGTGGTGGATGAGACGAATGAAACCAACAATGAAGCTACCGGTGCTGTTGAAGTTGGGCCATTGAGTCACGTACTTACCAGTGATCAAAGCGTGTACTATCGCAGTGACACGGCCGTCTTCACCGCTGAACTGAAAAATCTGGATGCGACGGCTACATTGACAAACCTGGTATTGGAAACGGCCGTGTACCGCCTGAACGGTACCATGACCGAGACACTGCTGTTTACCCATACTCAATCCTTGCTTGATCTGGCCCCTGGGCAGGTACGTCAGGAAGTGGTCAACTGGGTTATTGCCCCCGACGTGGCTGACTATGATATGTCCTTCCTGGTGCAACAACGTGTGGCGATCGCAACTAATGCCCAACCAATCCAGACGCTGGCCGCCAGTGTAGCGCCCATTCTGGTTACTATATCCGTCGAACCAGAGTTACACAGTCACTACCCGTTCTATAACCAGACACCAACCATCTCGTTGGCGGCGTCAGATGCAGCCGCTATCTACTACCAGTGGGATAATGAGCCATTGCTCCTATATGGCGTACCGTTCCCTGGCAGCGAAGGTGAACGGCTGGTCCGTGCCCAACCCCAGCGGGACGGCATTCAGGTAGGCCCGGCTGTGGAACGAGCCATCATCGTAGACACCGTGCCGCCGCAAACGGCCGTGGCGCTAGACCCGCCTTTGCCCAATGGCAGCAACGACTGGTATACCTCCGACATCACCATCACCCTGTCAGCCACCGACGTGGGTGTGGGCGTCATAGAAACAGAAGTCAGCCCTGATGGTCTCAGTTGGAGCGGATACGGTGCGCCCATTGTCTTCTCAAGCGAAGGGGAGTTCACCCTCTACTTCCGCTCGATTGATCTGGCAGGTAACGTGGAAACAGCGCAGACAATTGACTTCAAGATAGATAAAACGCCGCCAACGGTGGTACACAACGGCCCATTCACAATGGCGTCTAATGAGACAATTACTCTTGATGGCACGGCCTCGGTTGATACCCTCTCCGGTTTGCAAAGCACAGCCTGGGACACAGACGGCGACGGTCAGTATGATGATGGGGATCCCGTTTCCTTCTCGTGGCCGGGTGGCACAGGCCCGTATACCGTTTCCCTGGCTGCGGTGGATGAAGCCGGAAATGTAAGCACGGCAGATACAACAGTCACGCTAACAGATACACCGGTTGCTTGCGACCTTTACCCAATTGCGTTGCACACCTCTTCATTGGAAGGGGTGGCCGTAGGTGACGTGATCGAAGATATCTACAACGGCTCTCAACCGGGCAATTTCGGGTGGCTGACCTGGGACGGTAATAATAGTGTACCTGCCCTGGTAGCCAGCTTAACCCCACCTGGTAACAGTTATCTCTACATCAACCCGAATGATCCCAACGATCACCTGATTTCTGTGGGCGATTGGGTGCAGGGTCGGCCCGGTGTGGCCAAATCTCGCCAAATAGTGGATGCGCTGGATGTTCTTGTGAAAACGGAAGGCCTGAACATTATCGTACCGGTGTGGGATGAGGTCAGTAACAATGGCGCTAACACTGTTTACCGCGTGGTAGACTTTGCAATTGTTCATCTGACTGACTACCATTTACCCGGTCAGAACAGCATCTCAGCCCGCTTTTTGGGATACGCCAACGGGTGTGGGAATGCAGTAACGGCCGTTCCTGGTCATACGATGGGGCTCGCTCAAGACATTTCGATTTCTCTAAGAGAAGGGATGCTTATGCCTAAACAGGCCAAATAATTCAGGAGTTACTTGATAGCAAGTGAGCGGCCCGAAACAAGTTAGGAGAGTAGAGGCTTTAGTCAGCGCATAGGGGCTGAAGCCTCTACTCCAGAAATTACTGTGTTATCTCTGCGTTGCAGTGTGGTGACTCACTAACTGGCTACCAGTAATGTGTTGTCCAATTGGCGTGATCAGCTTAGGTGGGCGCTGTATCGAGTGGCGGCGCATAAGCCAGAAAATCGTAGGCAAATCGCTGGCTATATTCCGCAATCAGCGCCTCTACCCGCGCCTGACTTGCGGAGGCCACAATCAGCCCGGCGTGTTGTTGTTTATGCACCCGGTACACAACCTCTGTAGCCTGATACCCGGAGAGATCCGGCCATTCCTGTTGCGCCAGGCAAATAAGCACACCGGCGTAATTACCGGCATCCGGCGGCGCGGCATACGCTTCGCCCCTTACCTGCGCCACTTCCATTTTGGCCCACTCAGCCCATAAATTCACACCGCCGGCCGCTTCCACCATCTGTTCGATATTGGCCCCGCCCACGCGCGCGGCCGTTTCCAGGAAGTAAAATTCGCCATCCGCCCCTTTAATAAATTCGGTGTGGGAGACGCCGCTCACCATGCCCAACGCCTTCAGTAGTTTAGCGTTAAAGAACAGCAGCTCTTTGGCATCTTTGTCACGACGGGACATGGTGCGGGTGACAAATACGCCGCCATCGTGGGCTACATGGATAGGCGGACGGCCGTAAACATGCGCCAGGGCAAATTCCACCTTCCCCTGCCACATGATGGCGTCCACATGAAACACATCCCCCACCACGAACTGCTCCAGCAAGAAGTAAGATTGCTGGTCACCCAACTCATTCAGCCAGCGCCACACTTCATCCGCATGGTTAACCCGCTTAATACCCATGGCGCCTGCTTCCTGGCGCGGTTTCAGCAACCAGGGCGGTGACACCCGGTTCATCCACTCCGACAGCCGGGTATAGTTAAAAACAGATGTAAATTCCGGCACACGGAACCCTTCGGCACGCGCTTTGAGCCGCATCGCCAGTTTATCCCGAAAATGGCGTGTCACTGTTTCGCCCAGGCCCGCTACGCGGAAATGTTCGCGCAGCAAAGCGGCTGTGGGCACGTCATAATCATCTAGCGGCACAATGCGGTCAATCGCCTCCGAACGCATCAGGTAGCCGATGGCATAAATAATGTCTGGCTGGGTGGAAAGCAGCGGCATGTAAAAAATCTCATCTATGTCCTGGCGTGGCCAGGGGTCATCCCGCAGCTTTTCGCGCGTCACCAACAACACCCGGCAGCCTAACTGTTTGGCCGCCGTTAAAAAAGTTGCGCCCTTGCAATAGCTGGCCAGGCATAAGATGGTTATTTGTTGATCCATGTGGTTCCCTTAAAAAGATGAGGAAGTAGAGATGGGCGATGGTGTATTCATTAGCGCAAGTAGACGGCGGCAAAACAAATAGCCATAGTAAACAAGATCATGGCGATCAGTAGAATAATCACCAACCAATCGGGTTGCTGGCGTGGTTGTGGCTGAGGGGGCCTGGCGCGCGCCGGTTTGGGCCGGGAGGCCGCATCACCAACGAGGTCATAAGGAGAAACGGCCGTCACCACGCCCCCTTCTTCCTCTTCGTTTTCTGGCTGTATAGTGGCTGCGTGTGGCTGGGGTACGGCCGTGACCAGTTCATCTTCGTCATCGGGAATATCAATCTCTGGGGCAGATGTCCATTGCGCCAGTATATCCGGCGTCAATTCCACCTCTTCCTCACTCTCCATCAGTGCCGACAAATACGACACAAGTTCGTCATTTAGGGGCACGGCCGTTGCCGATTGCGCCGCTAATACCGGCACTTCCTCATCTGGCTCCTCAGCCTTTTCACTGGCTTGTAACTCCGGCGGCGCGATCTTTTGTACCCAGATCGGCATGTCGGTAGACGCCTGTCTGGATACATCGGCCCGGCGCTTGATACCGGCCAATGCCGCTGAAAAAGCGGCCTGATCTTCCACCAATTCACTCAAATCAACGGCTAACGGATCAGTTTTTCTCTCCGCCACACCCGTGCTGAGGACTTCGGCATCACGCGCCAGCAGATAATACTCCGCCCGGCGTGGGTCAAAGGTCAAATGACCACCCAAACGCACCTCCATCTGCTCACGCAGCGCGATTTTCTCCGCTTCACGCTGTACCAATTTGCACCGCAGACGATGACCTTTTTGTTCTAAATCGAAGGTAGTGAAGGGGGGACGGCCGTTCACGATCTCTCCCCCGCTTTCCAGGTTTCTAACCACGCCCATCACAAACACCAACCCTAATGGCAGTTCGGCCGGTAGTTGCAATGCTAACCGATGATTCAACTGACTGACTGATATGTCCATAAGTTCTTACTCCACGAGGCTGTCAGCAACGAACATATATGACCGCCGATTATACCCTAAAATTTAGCCAGCTATTATTTGACGAAAAAATCGCAGATGTTATACTTACCCCTCGCCTGGGCTTGCTCATAATTTAAGTTGTCTATCTTTAACAACAATCAGGCTTCTATTGCCGACGTAGCTCAATTGGTAGAGCAATGCTCTTGTAAAGCATAGGTTATGGGTTCAAGTCCCATCGTCGGCTCCTGATTAGATCATTGCAAGGGTCAGTGTCCCGAGTGGCAAAGGGGGCGGACTGTAAATCCGCTGGCAGTAGCCTTCGTAGGTTCGAGTCCTACCTGGCCCACTAACTCAATACAATTAACAACAGCACCATTGAGTTGCCCATCAAGTCTAATTGCCCACGTAGCTCAGCAGGCAGAGCACATTCTTGGTAAGAATGAGGTCATGGGTTCAAATCCCATCGTGGGCTTTTGTCCTGTTTACCTGAACATTGTCACCAGGTAATCGGGCATTGTTTTGGTAACAGATTAAGTAAGTTGGTCGTGTATCTTACAGGAGCATACGCCCCTTAAATACACCGAGTCATCTCAATATTTTCAAAGATAAGGATTTGTAAACGATGGCAAAAGAAAAATTTGTACGGGGAAAACCTCACTGCAATATCGGGACAATCG
>JAHDWK010000026.1 GCA_023382655.1 Anaerolineae bacterium
ATTATCGGGGAAAATTCCACTTTTGACTGGTCCTATTTTAGGGGATGGTTACCCATGAGCTGGACAGACATGAGGGGGATTATAACGGAGAGATGGGGGATGGGGTAACGGCCGTGAAGCGTTGTGAAATACCAGCCAAAAGTGGTATGATGCCCGCACTATTGATTACATGAGGTTGTTATGGTTTACGATGTCATATTGAGTCGCCGGAATAACAAATACGTGGCCCGCATAAAGGAATGGCCGGACGTGGTCGTGGAAGAAGGAACACGCGAGGAAGCGCTTTCCCAGGTGCGCGAGAAGCTGGTGGATTATCTGACTCATCAAGTTGAGGTGGTGCAAATTGAAGTACAGCCACCGGCCAATGTAGACAATCCCTGGTTAAAGAACTTCGGTCGTTTTCAGGATGATCCCACCTATGACGATTTCCTGGCTGAAGTGGAAGCCTACCGCCGCCAGATAGACAAGAACGAATTGCGATCATCGTGACCTACATTCTTGATACCGATCAATTGAGCTTACTGCAACGAGGGCATCCCCCTCTGCTGCAACATATTGCCGTTATTCCCTCTGAACAAATCGCCATCACTGTTGTTAGCGCCGAGGAAATGCTCCGAGGGCGTTTAGCTCAAGTTAGCCGTGCTAAAACGGCCGGGCAACGGGTCTCTGCTTATTACTGGTTTCAAGAAACGCTTTCCTTCCTCTCCGAATTCGCCCTTTTGCCTTATGATCCTGTTTCCGATGCTATATTTGCAGACCTGCGCGGGCAAAAATTACGCACAGGCACGCAAGATTTGCGCATTGCCGCCATCGCCCTCAGGCAAAACGCCATCCTGGTGACCAGAAACGTCCAGGACTTTGTGCCAATTCCAAAACTACAGATAGTTGATTGGTCAGCCAGCGGATAATAGCGTATAGACGCTTCATCCACTTATCCGTAAATTTCCTGTTACCAGCAGGCGAGTTGGCTGTACGCCGTGTCAGGTATGGCTCTCATGCACAATCGTTATGACCACATTTCCCCTTTTCATCCCCGTTTCGACATACCGGTGAGCCTCAGCAGTCTGTTCTAACGGATACTGTCTGTCAATGACGGATTTCACTTTTCCGGCCTCGATCAGCTGCTTAAGGGCAGCCAGGTTTTCAGTCCTTCGATTGGTGTACTGCGTTGTCGCTTTCCGGCGGCGTGTAATGACATTCCATATCGTCCGCAGTTGTTGGGATGTGCCAGGGTTGGCGGAAAGGTATTGCCCATTGGGCTTCAATGAGCGTTCACACCGGGATAATGAACTCTTGCCTGGCGCATCGAAGATGACATCATATGTTTGACCGTTCTTGGTGAAATCTTCTTTAGTGTAATCAATCACCTGATCTGCCCCAATCGAACGCAACATATCCAACTTCTCGGTGTGATCTACGGCCGTTACCTCAGCCCCAAAATGTTTGGCAAGCTGTACGGCAAAAGTGCCAATACTGCCGCCCGCGCCGATAATCAAGACTTGTTGTCCTGCCTGGACAGTCCCATTCAGATACTGCCAGGCTTCAAGTCCTCCCAGCGGGATGGCGGCAGCTTCCGCGTAGGTCATATTGGCAGGTTTGATCGCCATCGTCGCTGTTTCGCTCAGGCAGGCATATTCCGCATTCCCACCCAAACGAAGCCCGGTCCAGGCAAACACCGCATCGCCTTTTTTATAGTGGGTTACATCTTTGCCAGTCGCCTCAATGTCTCCAGCCAGCTCTTGCCCTAATATCGTCATTCGCGTTGGCTTTAGAAAACCGATATAGAGCCGCATGGGGAGCCAGAACACGCTCGATCCCTTAAAGCTTCGCAGTTCACAATCGGCTGTGGTGACTGTAGTCGCATAGACTTTTATCAGCACCTCATTGTCTTTAGGCGAAGGTTTCGCCACTTCTCTGAGTTGCAGACCATCGGCGGATCCGTATTTTGTCCAAACAATTGCTTTCACAGGAATTTCTCCAAGATTAAACCACCCTAACCAATATCTTGTACGGCACCAAAAGATTATAACGGAGAGGTTTGGAATGGGGTAACGGAGCAGCGGGTGGGTTCTTGCATGAGCAAATGGCGGCCCAGGCGTAACAGGCGGGCGGGCGGGGTGTAATCGGCGGGCAGGGGGGTGATGGGGTAGGTGTTTACGCCTGTCCTGAATGCCGATGAAGGAGCCGTTTCCCAGACATCATTGGCGTCATCCTGGCTGTGTTGGTAACGGCCGTTAAACGAGAAAACATGCGTGACCGTGTGCATCGCACCGCCCCCCGCCAACTGCACAATCACCGCCACCGTGTCCGCGCCAAAAGCCACACCCGCCCTGGCAATATGCTCACCGACCAGCAGCGGCGGCAATATCAGGTCATAACTCCCCGCACCTGTCTGCACAAAAAAGCGGTATTCGGCAAACACGCGGTGGTATCCGGCAATGGCATCGTTATACGGCGATGCCTGGAACCAGGTCTGCTGTTTGTGGGCAGTGGCGATGGCGTCCTCGACATATTGGCCGTTTTGTACCTGCCCGCGCATGATCCAGTTCCCGGCAATGCGGTACAAATGTTGGGGTGTGGCGGCGAATACGGCCGTGTCCCGGAACACGGCCGTTTCAATCAGGCCCACTTTTTGGGGGGCGCTGCCACCCACATCCAGCAGCAGCAGGTGGGGGCGCTGCGGTGGGTTGACGGCCAAAAATTGGCCGCCAAAGTGAGCAAATTGATACCCGGCAGAGCCATCAAACAAGGCCATCTCCTCCCACTTACCGCCAATGCCCAACCGCACCAGTTTGTATGATTGGCCGGTATGCAAGATGACAACGATACGGCCGTTGGGCAGCAGGGCCAGGTGTTCAATGAAACCTTCATTGGCCAGCAAGGTGCGCCAGGAACCGGCGGGGGCGGGTTGGTGCGTGGGGAGGTGTTTGGGTACGGCCGTGCGCAGGGCATTGGTGAGGAGAGTGGCGGGGAAGGACGGCCGTTCGCCATGTTCAAAGATGCGCTGCAAAAAATGCTGGCACTCGTCGCTGAGCGTGTCTAGCGGCAGGCTGTTGGCGGGCCGGGTGACGGCTGGCTGCCAGATGCTGAGGCGCGCCTGGGCGCGGGCCATGACCGTTTTGTGCTGTGGGTGTGCGCCGCCGTAAGGATGCACACCCAACAGACTTTTCACCAGCAGCACGGCAAAGGCATACCAGTCGGTGCGGGGAGTGAAGTACGGCCGTGCCCCCAAATCGGCCACGCCATACAAGTCCGGGTCTAAAAAGGCGGACATGGCCACCGGGCAGGGGAAGTTGGCAAACTGGTAACTGTCGGTGTCAATAAGAGAAGGGGTGAGGCCGGCGGGGACGCCGGGGTGACCAGGTGAAGGCGGCGGGGACGCCGGGGTGAAAAAGATGTTCGTATCATTCAGGTCGCCGATGATGATGTGGTGCTGGTGCAGGTGGGTGAGGGTGGCGTGGATTTTGGCCAGCAAGGCGATGATGGTGGGTAGGGGGATGTTGTTCTTTTGGCGAAATAGCGGGTTGCTCAGGGCTTTGAGCGGTTGGCTGCCGGGGGGCAGCAGCGGCATTTGGAAACCAATCAGGCTGCCATTGCTGTCCGTCACCGGGGCGCAGGGGGCGAATACGGCCGTGGGGAACTGCTGCACCAATCCTGACCCTAACAGGTAGGCCAACTTGGCCTGGTGTTGGGGTGTGGGGTGGTGGTAGAGCTTGACGGCCGTGTCCTGCCACCGAAACACCATACCTTCTCCGCCTGACTGGATAAGCTGCGCGGCATCTAGTTTGATGGGCTGCTGGTTCAGAAAAATTGTCGTGTTCATCTGTTCCCGAAGAAGTTCAACTTTTTGAGAAAAGTTAAACTTCTCAAACATTAAGTGTGAAATGCACACGAACTATATTAGTGTCAAATGCACACCTTGTCAAGACGGTAAAAGGGAGTATAGTTCAATGACAAAGGACCAATGACCAATGACCAAAACACTTCTCATCATGCGACACGCCAAATCAGACTGGGACAATACGCGGCTGAGTGATCATGCACGGCCGTTAAACAAACGTGGCAAACAAGACGCCCCCCACATGGGCAAACTGCTGAAAGATGAAGATCTGACACCTGATCTCATCATCACATCAACGGCCGAACGCGCCCTGACCACGGCCGAACTGGTCGCCCTGGCCTGCGACTTTGAAGGTGAGTTAGTGACCACTCGCCACTTTTACCATGCCGACCCCGCTACCTATCTGGAACTGTTACAAGGGGTGGATGACCAGTACAACCGGGTGATGATTGTGGGGCACAATCCGGGCATGGAGGAGTTGGTAACCGACCTGACGGGGCAGGCAGAACATTTCACCACCGCCAACATCGCTCATGTGGAACTGCCCATTACCAGTTGGTCACAATTAAACGAAGATACCACAGGCACACTACTACACCTGTGGCGGCCAAAAGAAGTGTAAAAAACGTTATCCGTCTGTCACCTACCAAAACAGTTGCCAGCCGTTTTAGGTCATCAAACTTTGAATATATGCCAGGATGAGGGGATGGGGATTTTCAGGTTGGGAGGATAGTTGGGGTAGAAAAAGAGTTGCCAGAAAAAATGGATGTCCAGGTAGTTCCACAATCCGCACGTCATTGTCCAGATCAACGCCGGTTACTTTGAGTGCCCCCTCTTCCATCCGCCGGCGAAAGGCCGGGTTCAAACCATAATTACAATGGAATGCTTCTATAACTTCCGCCCGCTGGTAGGCCCGGTAGGCCAGAGAATCTGGCATAATCTGGATACTTTGTGTCTGGCCGACAAGGGAGCAGGAAAGCAGACTGATGAGCAGCGTGGAAGCGGTAGGGTTTGACTCTTCGTGTTCGGCGTCCTGAATGTCGAGAACATTTCGGGCATACTCTACCAGAGTATGTTGAAAACCCCCTCAAGTGCCCAAAAACGGTATGTTTCTTTCGCGGGCAAAACGGATGGCATTCAGAGCGCCGGCCATGCTTTGGTAGGGACTGCCAGGAGAGCACCAAAGAGCATCATACGGCCGTAACTTTTCCTCTACTTCCAGAGAAACTGTCGGCGTCCATTGGACATCAATGGTTATACCCGCTTTTTCTGAAGCATGGGCCAGTGATTCATTAGTGGCTACATGGGTACGGTTTTTCGGATTAAAATCACCAATAATCCCTATTTTCCAGGAACGTTTCATTTAGCCTTCCACCACCACCTTTACCCCAGATGCCTTGCCATTCTTACCGGCTCTTTGCCGCACGCCCTGGGTCTCTTCCTGTCGTTTGACAGCGGCAGCCACAAATGCTTTGAATAATGGATGAGGCCGGTTAGGGCGGCTCTTAAATTCGGGGTGGAACTGGCTGCCCAGCATGAAGGGGTGGTCGCTTAGTTCGGCAATTTCAACGAGACGGCCGTCGGGCGATATCCCGCTAAACACCAACCCATGCTCCCCCATTAACTCCCGAAACTTGTTATTAAACTCCCAACGGTGGCGGTGCCGTTCATCCACCCGTTCCACCCGGTATGCCTCATACGCCTTCGTGCCTGGCCTCAATACACACGGGTACGCCCCCAACCGCATCGTTCCCCCCATATTCGACAAATCATGTTGGTCAGCCATCAGGCTGATAATGGGCATTTCCGTCTGGCTGTCAAACTCTGTGCTGTTGGCCTCGTCACTGCCCAAAATATGGCGCGCCAGATCAATGCACATTACCTGCATCCCCAGGCACAGGCCCAGATAGGGCACCTGATTTTCCCGCGCCCAGCGCGCCGTTTTTATCTTGCCCTCAATGCCCCGCTCGCCAAAACCGCCGGGCACCACCACCCCATCCAGCTTGGCAAACTGCTCCCAACCCTTTCCTTTTTCCAGGTCACCGGAATGAATCCATTCAATTTCCACCTGGCGATTATTGGCCACGCCCGCATGGTACAACGCCTCGCGCACACTCATGTAGGCATCGTGCAGTTCCACATATTTGCCCACAATGCCCAGGCGAATGGTCGGTTTGGGCTGCCGGATTTCTTCAATCATCTGCTGCCATTCCAGCATATCCGGGCGTGTCACCGTCTCCAGCTTGAGCCTTTCCACTACAAAACCGTCTAGCCCGGCTTCATGCAGCAGCAGAGGGATGCTGTACAGAATGTCACTGGTAGGCGCGGGAATAACCGCCCGCTCTTCTACATTGCAAAACAAGGCAATCTTTTGCATATGCTCATGGGGAATCGGGTGATCGGCGCGGGCGATAATGACATCAGGCTGAATACCAATGCCGCGCAGCTCGCGGACACTGTGCTGCGTTGGCTTGGTTTTTAATTCACCGCTCGCCCCCACATGCGGCAAGAAGGTGACATGCACATACAACGTGTTGTCTTGCCCCACATCGGAGCGCATCTGGCGCAGCGCCTCCATAAAGGGCAGGCTTTCAATATCGCCCACTGTACCACCCACTTCCACCAGCACCACGTCTGCCTCGCTCTGCCGGGCAATCAGGTGGATGTACCGTTTGATTTCATCGGTGATGTGGGGAATGACCTGAATGGTGCCACCCAGGTAATCGCCGCGCCGTTCACGAGCAATCACTTCAGCGTAAACGCGCCCGGTGGTGACATTAGACGCCTGGCTCAAGTTGATGTCAATAAAACGTTCATAATGCCCCAAATCGAGGTCGGTCTCCGCGCCGTCTTCGGTCACAAATACTTCACCATGTTGGTAAGGGGACATGGTGCCGGGGTCTACGTTGATGTAGGGGTCCAATTTTTGCACGGCCACTTTCAGGCCCCGCGCTTTGAGCAAACGGCCGAGCGCCGCAGCCGTCACTCCTTTGCCTACTGAACTGACAACACCACCTGTAAAAAAGATATACTTTGTCATGGTATCCTCTTGTGAAGAAAGTAAGCAGTTAGCAGTGAGCAGCATATGGGACTGCTTACTGCTCACTAAAAAATAAAGAGGGGCATGTCACTTTGGGCGACATGCCCCTCCCTTGATTAAACTTCCGAGGGCGAATGAATGATTCGCTTTTGTTTTTGCCTAAAGCAATCTTTCCAGATCATCGGCGGCTCGCTGCATATCCAGGAAAATGAGGCCCAACTTGGCCTGCGCCCGTGCTAACACGGTGAGCACGGCATCTTCACCAATAGCGCGCAGGACAATGATGCCGGCGCTACCTTTGATGTGTACCTGTTCCAGGTCGCCGCGCGCCAGTTCGCTGGCAATCCGGTCACCAAGAGAGAGCATGGCGGCGGACATGGCGGAGATACGGTCTTCGTCCACCCCGGCGGGCAGCGATGAGGCCATAATGAGGCCGTCTACACTGACGACGGCGGATGCTTCAATATCTGGCGTGCCAGCTTGCAGGTCTCGCAAACGGTCAACCATCATCTCTGTGCGCGATCTCATCCAGACTCTCCTTCTCTGTGATTAGGACGTGTTGACATTTTCTTGGGGAACTATGGTTTTTCCTATGGGAATGTCACCACTACCTAGTTGGGGACAATTTTCCTAAACACCTGTTAGAGATAACTTTTGTGAATTGGGTAGTAACTTTACACATGTTATGTTAGGAAAGAACGAGGGGATAATACCATAAGGGTATGGGGCTGTCAAACAATGGTAAGGTGGTAAAAGGGTAGGAAAATAGGGGGAATGAGGGACGTGATCCGTGATGCGTGATGCGTAATCCGTGACCCGATAACGCCGATAACGGATAACGGTTTACGGATTACCGCTCACGGGCGTGGCCTGCTGTAACTGGCGCCACGCCTGGCGGATGGCTTCCAGTTCGGCTTCGTTTTCGGGGAGTTCACCGTAACGCACTTTGACATAGGCGTTGGTGATGAGGCGGGTATCAGCCCGGTTTTGCGGCCAGGCCTGGTCCAATGTGGGCAAATATTCATAGGGGGTTTCGGTGTCTAGTTTGGGGTAGCCGTGGGCTTCGGCCAGGTCCATCATCTGCTGGTAAATGCGGCGAATGGACACGGCCGTACGCCACCCCCGCCATAACCCCAATCGCCCCAATACCTTTTGCAATAATCCTGTTTCTTCCGTGGCCGTTGCCAATCCGTGGCCAAGCGTGGCGGCACGGCCAACGACTGTCGGTTGTTGGTATAACCGGTGCAGTAACAATGCTACCGCCAGGATGACGGCCAAAGCCAGGAGCACGATGATAATCTGCGCACTCAGGCTTAGCCCCCCTTCGATGACCACTTCCTCTTCAATCATGAAGTCGAGTTCTTCAGGCTGCGTGATCTGGCTGGCCATTTGCCGGAGGGCCATCATCAAATTGGTCAACCACTGCCATTCTATTCTGGCAGCCAACCACTGCCAGGCGAGGATAACGGGTTGCAGCAGGTAGCCAATGGCGGCCACGGCCGTGATCACTGTCATGCCCAGTGCCAGCCACAATGGCGCCAGTAAGCCCATCACCGCCGACACTGATTCCCCACTGATCAAAATGGCAACCAACCCGGCCATAGAAACGATCAGCAATCCGGCAGAAACAATTAGCAGCAACCAGCGCGGCGTGAGCGAGGCGCTGTGCCCGGATTCGTCCCGGGCAATTTCTTCGGCACGGGTGAGGGCTACGGCCGTTAACCCTGCCAGAAAAAATAGCAAGATAAAAGGTGTCCCATAGGAAAATGAATTGAAACTACCCACCCACACTACCAGGGGAGCAATGATCAGACCACCCACGCGCAGGCGTAACCCAATGCGGTTAACGGTCATTTCCCGGCCCACCAATTGAATGCCCCGCGCCCACATCAGCACCACCAGGAAAAAGATGACCACATCCCGCATCCAGAGTAAATTGCCCGCTTCATTGATATAGCGAAAAAAAAGTCCCATCCAGCTAATATCCCACAGCGATTGCGGTTCATACACCAGCGTCCGCAGTGACATGAACAGCAACAGCGCCAGCCCCACCGCCATCACCACTTGCTGGTATTGGGTAGGCACAAACAGAGCGCCCATCAACCGCGCCAGATTAAACGCCAGCAGTGTGATCAGCAGCAACCACAGAAAAAAGAGCCCCGGCGGCCATGACTGTGTCCGCTCCATAATTGCCAGCGCAAAAGGGGTTAACAGCGCCACATCCATGATCGCCCAACACAAATACAACAGCTCATGCTGGCAAAATGCCCAGATTTTCAGGAGTTTCTCCTGCCGTTCTGAAGAGGGTCGTGTGGGATTTAGGATATTTAGACGCATCTTTTTTGGAGATTAGGAGATTTAGTCTACCATTTCTCAATCTCAGTAGATCGAAACGTCCTGCGGTCAGACATCCGATTTCTTGGAGAAATCGGATGTCTGACCTCGATCTACTGAATCTCTTTCAAACGATATCTCCACCGGCTCCGGCGTGGAAATCTGGCTCAGAGCGGCTTCGGTGGCGGTGGCGTGTTTGACTTCTTTTTGGAAGGCAGGGGCATTGGCGGGAATGTGGTAGGTGGGGATGTTGCCCAAGCCTTTGGGCGGTGGGTCGGCCGCCAGCGAGATCAGCGTCACCCGTCGCCCGGCTTCTTTAAGCCGGATCAGCGTGATCATGATTTCTTCGCTGACAAAGGCCGTGACCAACACCATCGTGCTGGCCCAGGGCAGCCGGGTGCTTTCGCGCAGCATCATCTTTTCAATGGAGGCGGTGCCAAATTCGGTAACGGCCGCTAACGCTTCCAGTACATGCCCTAGTTGATCGGGGGAACGACTGGGCGCTACCCGGATTGGCTGGTCGGAATTGGGGACGGAGCCATTGGCATAGACGCCCACACCCCAGCCCTGTTGGATGCCGTAATTGGCAATGGAGCCGGCGACGCTGACAGCCCGTTCCAGTTGCTCCGGGTCAAACCCCAGCCAATGTTTGGCATACGTGGCGACATTCAAAAAGACGGCAATGGTCATGCCCGTAGAGGGGTCATGCACTTTGGTTTGCAGATGGCCGCGCACGGCCGTAGCCTTCCAATGTACATCCCGAAAACGGTCGCCTGGCTGGTAATCCCGAATCCCCTGTGTCTTGATGGGGTCAGTAAACAGACTGCGCCAAACCTTCACTTCGCCAAACGGCTCTTTAGGCGGCAGCCCTAGTTCCGCCAGTGGGTAGATGTGGGGATAGACTACCAGTTGATCCCGATAGTCATGGTCGCGGGTCAGCGTAAATAGCGTAAAAATATCCCCAGAGGCATAAGAAACAGGGCCAAGTTTATAAAAACCCCGTTTGGGAAAACGCAGCGTTACCTGCCGGTCAATGGTTTCATAACCGGCCATCGAGAGCGTGATTTGCCAGGTGTATTGCCCGATAATCTGGCTGGTAGTGTGCGCCAGCAGGCTTTCTTGTTCGATAGCCACCGGCAGGATGTCCCGGATTTGTACCCAGGTCAGCGGCAGTGCTTTGTCATTGATGATGTGCATCTTCATTTGCACCGGTTCACCGGGGAAAACGCGGGTGCGGTCAAAACTGCGCTCGTAGGCCACGCCCAGGAGCGCCACGTTTTTCCACAAGCGGCTGACGCCGGCAATGAACAAAAGCGCCATCCCCAGGGCGATCATTGGCGCGGAGCGCCCGGCGATCAGCCCTACGATGACAAAAAAGACGGCCAGAGGTATCCAGGCGTCGCTGAAAATGCTGTGCTCCCGTTCGCGGAAAACCAGACCCCGCGCCTGGGCTACGGAAGCCATATCCATGCCGCCGGTGCGCCACACGTTGCGCCGCGCTTCTTTCTGGATATCTTTCTGGGTTTCCCTTGCCAAAAGTTGGATGTGGTAGATGTTTTCGCTCATAAGAGATAGATCCGCTAAAAACGCGAAGAGCGCGCAGTTCTTTGCGAAAGATTATCGGTTTTCCACCGGGACAGGCACCGTGTTGACAATATCGCGGATAATGTCGGTGGGTTGGCGGCCACGCAGCCGGGTTTGCGGGTTAACCACCAGGCGATGGGTAAGCACATAGGGGGCTAACTGTTTGACATCGTCGGGAATGACAAAGTCACGGCCGTGAATGGCCGCCCGCGCTTTACTGGTATGGTACAGAGCCATGGTGGCGCGGGGGCTGGCGCCCAGGTCAATATCTTCATGGCTGCGCGTGGCCCGGCAGATGTTGACCACATAATGCCGCACGCTCTCTTCCACCCGCACCGCCCGCACGTCTGTTTGCATCGCCATGATTTCTTCCGGCTCTACCACTTTTTCTAATGTGTCCAACGGGTCTTGTTGCTCAAAACGGAGCAGTAAGTCATTTTCCTCGCTGGCCGAGGGGTAGCCGATGGCAATTTTCATCAAGAAGCGGTCAAGCTGCGCTTCGGGCAGGGGGAAGGTGCCTTCCAGTTCGATGGGGTTTTGCGTGGCCAGGACGAGGAACGGCCGTGGCAGCGCATGAGTGGCAACATCCACTGTCACCTGCCGTTCCTGCATTGCTTCCAGCAGGGCCGATTGGGTACGCGGCGTGGCCCGGTTGATCTCATCCGCCAATAATATCTGGGCAAAAATGGGGCCGGGCCGGAACTCAAATATCTGCTCTTTCTGGTTGTAAAAGTAGATGCCGGTGACATCGGAGGGCAGCAGATCGGGGGTGAATTGGACGCGGTGAAACGTGCAGCCCAGTGAGGCGGCAATGGTTTTAGCCAGCGTGGTTTTGCCTGTGCCGGGCACATCTTCCAACAGCAAATGGCCGTTGGTGAGCATGGCAATCAGGGCCAGGTCAATCACTTCGTCTTTACCGACAATTACTTTTTGAATGTTTTGGCGTAAGCGGGTGGCAATTTCAGAAATCATAGGGTTTTCGGGTGTTTGTGTGTTTAAGTGTCAGGTGTTCAAGTATTCAGGTGTCAAGTGATGTTGTTTGTTTTACGTTAAGGGCGCTTGTTCTTATGAGTCAGCAGCATTGCCACCAACGGATCACGCATCACGGATTACGGGTCACGGATTACCGATCACCTCGCCAAACCGGGCCACGGCCGTTTCCAATTCCACAATTTCCGTACGGCGGCGCTGGATAAGGGCGGTCAGGTCATCGCGTACTTCCTCCCACCAGATACGGCCGTCCGCTTCCAGCCGTTCGGCTTTGTGCCACAACCGGGTGGTATTTTCCTGTTGCAAGGCGGCTAACTGCTGCCGGGTGCGCCGTTTGCGCCGTTGCAGCTTCAAGATTTGCTCACGCAGGCGGCGTAGTTCGCTGCTATCCAGGGCCGCCAGTTCGCTAACGGCCGTGGGGTCCAACTCATCGGCTAGATCACGCAGCGCAGCCACGTCCTGGCTCTGGTAAGCCACATTCACGGCCGCCATCATCGCCGTCATGTAAGCGCGCTCCACATTGTTTTCGGCGCGGTCGGGGTGAAAGCGGCGCGCCAATTCGCGGTAGAGCCGTTTTTCGGCGGTGCGGTCACGCTGGCTGCCCAATTCGGGTAGGTCGGCGTCGGCGGGCAGGTCGTCGTGCAGGGTGGCTTCGTCACGGCCGTGCCAGAAAGGATCATCCGGGTCATAGGGAATGCCAAATTCCTGCGCCTGTTGTAGTAGTTGCAGCCGCGTCCACAAGGCCTGTTTGTGGGCGCGCAGTTCCAGGTAATCATCCACCAGATGGCCGATTTTTAGGCGGCACTGCATCCGAAAAGCATTGACCGCGGCCTGCACCTGGGCCAATTCGGCTTCGGCGGCCAATAATTCTGCCTGGGCGATTTGTCTTTCCGCCTGTAACTGGCGGCGCTGCTGGCTGGTGGTGGGAACTTCTTGCAGTGCAGACCCGATCATGGGGGAGAAGTATAGGGGAAGACGGCCGTTTCGTCACCTCAAACGTGATGCGTGAGGGTCACGGGTCACGCATCACGCATCACGTCCAGCAATTGCAAAGCCAACATCTCTATCTCACTGCGCATAGCCAATTTATCTAGCCAGCCAGCCGGAATCCCCGATTGGCCGTAATATGCCCCTGCCAGTTGGCCGCAGACAGCGGCGGTGGTGTCGGCGTCGTCGCCTAGATTCGCGGCCATGAGTACGACCGTGTCAAACGAATCGGTCTGGACAAAACAAAATAGGGCTGCTTCCAAAGAATCCACCACATACCCGGAGCCACGAATGTCCGCCGTCGTTTTGTGGATGTAGTCACCATTGGCAATGGCCTGGATTTTGGGTAGGGTGGGTTGATATAGCGTCTGGCGCAGAATGTTTTCTTTGCCGCTGCCGGTAAGGGCCAGATGGAGCATGACGCCAAACAAACGGCACGCTTCGATACATTCGGCGGCGCCGTGTGTGGTGCGGGAACTTTCAGCGGCGTAGTGGAGCACGGCCGTGACATCCGGGCTGTAAGCCATAGGCACAGGGGCCAGCCGCATAATCGAACCGTTCCCGGCGCTGTACGGATCAGTGGAGCCGCTGTAGGGATTGCCGCTGCGTTCAAAGGTGTGCAGCGCGTTGCGGACGGTGATGCCGATGTCGAAGCAACGGCCGTTGCTGCTCATATAACCATGATTCATCCAGTCACAATACCGCTGCATCTGGTCGGCGGCGTCAAAACCCTGGCATTGCACCAGACTGTGCGCCAGACACAGCGCCATCGAAGTGTCATCCGTCCATTGGCCCGCTTCCAGCCCAAATGGCCCACCGCCCACCATATCCGTCAGGAGCGTAAAGCTACCCCGCGGGCTGAATTCCACTGTCGTGCCCACGGCATCACCACAGGCCAATCCCAATAAGCAACCGGTGTATTTATCCTGTAAGTTTGCCATAAGCGGTCATGATCTGGGTCAACGGTAAAAATCAATCCAACTGATGTGAAAGCTGTCTGGGTCTTGGGTATGGAAATCACGGGGCAGGGTGACTTCAATGGCGCCGTTTGCCAGCGGGATTTGGCCGGCGCTGCCATCTTCATTTTGCAGCGAGACCTTTAACCAATAGGGACTGTCGCTGGTTATCGGTTCACCATTAGCGCTCTGGTACACCTGGCTGTCGGTGCTGGAGATGTTGAGGGTCACGCTGGCATTGGGCGCAGCCGAAGTGGCCGCCTCCCCATACGTCAGCGCCATCTCTTCCAACCCGCTCAGGTGGAAACGCAGTATCACTGTGGGCCGCCACTCACCAGAAGACAACTGGATGTTCGCCCCGCCAATGCCGCTGGGACTGGTGATGTCGAACACGGCCGTGTCCCCCGCCAACTGCATCACCACCTTCGTCTGGTCGCCCTCAGTGGTAATGACCATCAATGAGGGCGGCGGCGGCGTTTGGGGCGTGCAACCTATCACATGGAGCATGGTCACTAGCAAAATAACCGATCGAAACATATCACCTGTCCTTACAAAAAGATTACAACCTGCCCAAAATGATAATAGTCCGGGAATTTCCATACGTCTACATGCAAAATTCACGATCTTTCCCGACGGCGGGATTATAATAGCCAATCATTACCGACCAAACAAACTGTAAGCCGTAATCCGTGACCCGTAATCGGACGTCGGTTTACGGTTTACGGATTACGGAACAAATGACCACCAAAGAGCTTCACTACCAATGGGAATGGAAATTACAGGCAGAACCGCAGGCTATTTGGCCCTTTTTTGCCGATACTAACCGGGTCAACCGGGATACGGGACTCTTTCCCCTGGCCCAGATAGACCGGCAAGAAGGCGAACGGTTGCCCGGCGGGCAGCGGCGTTTGCGTTACCATCTGCCCGTGCCCTACCTTTATCTGGACTACGAGGAAGAGCCGTTTGAATGGATTTTCCCGCACCGCTATGGCGTGGTGCGCCATTTTCACAATAAGCTGGTGTCCACATTTCGCGCGAGCGCCGAGCTGAATCCGCTGCCAGACGGTGGCACCCATCTCATTTACGAGTCGTGGATTCAGCCACGTAATGTGCTGGGCGCGTGGGCAGTGGCCGTGGCCATTGGACAAGTGGCGCCGCGCCGGTTTGACAAAGCGATTCGCGCTTATGACCGGCTGGCAGCGGCGGCGGCATTGCCCGTGTTCGCTGAGGTGGCGCAGCTTGCTGCCGGTGGCTCTGAGCGGCTGGCGCAACTGCAAACAGCACTCACGGGACGGGGCATTGACCCGGCGTTGGTGGCGCGGCTGGCGGAGTTGATCCAGCGGGGGGATGAGTTTACGCTGTCCCGGCTACGGCCGTACCAGTTTGCCGATCTCTGGAGCGTAGACCGCAAACAGGTACTCGAACTGTTCCTGGAAGCTACGCGCATGGGCCTGCTCAATCTGCAATGGGAAGTGTTGTGCCCCATGTGCCGGGGGGCCGAAGACCGCGTCAGTACCCATCTGTCTGATGTGCATACCGAGGCGCACTGTTTCACTTGCAACATTGATTTTCGCGCCAATTTTGAAAACGCGGTGGAATTAACCTTTGCGCCCAACCCGGCCATCCGCGATGTGCCCCGGTTGGATTTTTGTGTGGCCGGGCCAGAGGTGACGCCGCACATCGTGGTGCAACAGACGTTGCCACCGGCATCCCAACGGCTGGTGATGCCGGTGTTGGAACCGGGGCGGTATCGCCTGCGCACGATGGCCCTGTCTGGCGGCCAATACCTGCGGGTGATAGCCGACGGCCGTGACGAGTTACACATTCCCCTTAACGGCCGTGACTGGCCCGCTGAGGAACTGCCCCTCACCCCTATCCCCCGGCTTGAACTGGTAAACCAGACGCCGGAGGCGCAAATGGTGATTTTGGAACGCACCGCCTGGAGCGACCAGGCGACCACCGCCGCCGAAGTGTTTGCCTTGCAGCGCTTCCGCGACCTGTTTGCTAATGAGGCGCTGCGCCCCGGCGAGCAGATTGGCGTGGGCAGCCTGACAGTGCTGTTCACCGACCTGGTGGATTCCACCCGTATGTACCGCGAAATTGGCGACGCGCCAGCCTTTGGCCTGGTGATGAACCATTTTGACGTGCTGCGGGCAGCCATTGATGAAGAGCAGGGGGCTATTGTGAAGACAATTGGCGATGCGGTGATGGCGGTGTTCCGGCGGCCGATTGCGGCGCTGCGGGCCATGCAAAAAGCGCAAGAGCAGTTAGCCAATCCACCGGTGGGCTTACGGCCGTTGCAGCTAAAAGCCGCCGCCCACACCGGCCCCTCCATTGCCGTTACCCTTAATGAGCGTCTCGATTACTTTGGCACCACCATCAATGTGGCCTCGCGCCTGGAAAAATTTGCCTTTCCCAACGAAATCATCATTTCCGATTACCTGTATCACGACCCGGAAGTGCAGAAATTTTTGCAAGACGCCGAAGATACACTGATTGTGGAAGCGTTTGACGAAATGCTCAAAGGCTTCGATAATGAAAACTTCCACCTCTGGCGGATAAAGGTTATCAGGTGAGTAGCTGTTTTGGTGTTTGAGATGTGTGGTGGTGTTTGTTAAAGAGGAAAGGGCATGATGGACGACATCAACGGACGGGTAGCAATTCTTTATCCTGAAAACCGAACCGCCGCGCAAAGCGCCAAAGTTGAAACCCCGCTGTTTTTGAGCTTGTTTCGCGCTCTAACTGACAAGGGCTTACAAGTTGAGCCGACGGCGTACCACGATGATTTTTGTGAAGACGTTCGCCGAAAACTCTTGAAAGTGGATGCTGTTCTGGTGTGGGTCAACCCCATTGAAGGTGGGCATGATAGATCGCTGCTGGATGCCATGCTGCGTGAAATCGTGGCGACCGGTGTCTTTGTGAGTACACACCCTGACATCATTTTGAAGATGGGGACGAAGGAAGTCTTGTATCGAACTCGTGATGTTGGCTGGGGTTGTGACACCCATCTCTATCTCAGTATGGCGCAGATGAGGCAGGAGCTTGCGTTGCGACTGGCTTCCGGGCAAGCACGGGTACTAAAACAGTATCGGGGCAACGGTGGGATGGGTGTCTGGAAAGTGCAACTACCAATTGACAGATTGGGAAATGACAACCAGAGTAACGACTCCCCGCTACCGAACGCGGAAACGCTCATTCGAGTGCGCCACGCCATGCGCGGGTCTGTAGAAGAAGAAATGACATTAGCGGCGTTCCTGAACCGGTGCCAGGAATACTTTGCCGGTGACGGCCGTATGATTGACCAGGAATATCAGGAGCGTCTTGCGGAGGGCATGATTCGCTGTTATCTGGTACATGACAAAGTGGCCGGGTTTGGGCATCAGGCGGTCAATGCTCTCTTTCCGGCGCCCCCCGGTGCACCTCCCTCTGAAGCGCCGCCGCCTGGGCCGCGTCTATACCATCCACCGACGATGCCCGAATTTCAAGCACTTAAGCACAAATTGGAACGGGAGTGGGTACCGGCCATGCAGGAACTTTTGCAGATTGACACCAGAAGCCTGCCCATCCTGTGGGACTGTGACTTTCTGCTTGGCCCAAAAGAACAAACAGGGGCAGACACCTACGTCCTTTGCGAAATTAACGTCAGCAGTGTCTCTCCTTTCCCTGAGTCAGCCATTCCTTACATTGCCCAAGCTACGGCCGCACAAGTACACAAACATACATACACCTCAGGAGGTCTGGATGACGCCGGAACAAGAGATGTCAGGTGAGACTACTGATGACTGGCAGGCGCATTATCTGGCGCGGCTGCACGCTGAACGCGCCGACCTGCTGTGGCAGTTACGTGGTCTGAGCGCCCAAACGATCAGCACCGCTGAAGTCATGCCCGGCTGGACGGTGAAGGACATTCTGGCGCACATCCCCTATTACGACGCCGCTTTTGCCGGGCGCATCCAGATGGTGCTGGACGGCCGTACCGCCGCCGGTGGCATCACCGCCCTCACCCCCCTGAACGATGACAGTGGCCTGGCAAATCGCAATAAAATGCTGCACGAACAAAACCGGGACATCCCCTACGAACAGGTGATCGCCATGCTGCTCAAGGAGCGCAGTGGCTTCCTGGCGGCTCTGAATCGCGTGCCGGATGACCTGTTGGTCCGCCGCCTGAAGATGCCCTGGGGCAGGCGTACCAGCATCCAGGTGTGGGCCAACTGGCGCACTAGACATGACGCCGATCACGGCCGTCAACTGGCAGCCTGGCGCGCCAGCCTACCCCGCGAAACCCTGCGTAGCGCCACCCCTATTTACGTGCTGCGGGCGCTGCTGCACAGCAGCCGCAAAGCGTTCCAGGCGTTGCTGCCCCTCATCCCCCAAACGGAATGGGCTACTCGCCCGGTGTGTGGCGTGTGGACGATGAAAGACCTGCTTGGCCATCTGACGGATTGGGAGAAAGTGGCGGTGGACGGGTTACGGCCGTTGGCCGCCGGCCAAACCCCCGAATTTGATTACATCCTGGACAACTTTGATACCTTTAACAACCGGAACGCTGCCGCCCGCGTCGGCCAGAGTTGGGATGAGGTATGGGCCGATTATGAAACGACCCGCGCTACCTTGCTCGACCTGTTGGCGCAAACGTCAACCACCCACTTGCAGCGTACGTTTGCCGTGCCCTGGGGTGGTGAATTGCCCGGTTACGTCTGGCTGCTCATCTGGCCGGGGCACGAAATGGAACACGCCATTGACGTGCGGGCGGCGCTGGGGCTGCGCCGTTGGCCGCCGCGTTTTGTGAAACATGCGTAGAGATTGGAGATTGGGAGATTGGGGCTCTTCAATCTCCCAATCTCCAATCTCCAATCTCCATGCTCTCTCCCACCCAATGCCAGCAATTAGCCGAAACCTTACCGGATACACCGGAGACGGTCATCGCTATTTCGCAGTTGCGGCGGGGGTTGGCGCGGGCGTGGGTGGGGGGTGAGGTGGAGCGGTGGCAAACGGCCGTCGTCGAGGACACCGGCCAACCGGGTGAACCATTGGTTTTTGGGCATGATGTGACCCAAATGGCCGACCTGCTGCGGCAAATTCCCGACTGGTTTTGCGTGAATGTCAACCGTGATTGTGCCCCAGGTTTGGCCCCCTTAATCGAGCAAATGATGGGCTGCCCGGTGCGGTTGTTGGAAGATGTGTATCACACGCTCACCCAACCCGCGCCCGCCATCACTCATCCCCACGTGCGCCTGTTGACCCCGGCCGACCTGTCGCTTTTAGGAGCAGCCCCGTTTGAATTGCAAGGGGCGCAGCCGCGCCGTACCCTGCTGGAAATGGTCGCCGCTGGTGCTATTGTGGATGGGCAGTTGGTGGCCATTGCCCAAAACTATGCCCGCACCGACCGGTACGGCGAAATTGGGGTGCACACCCTGCCCGCCTACCGGCAACAAGGGTATGCCACGGCCGTTGCCGCTGCCATCGCCCGGTATATCGAGTCATTGGGGCTGACTCCCGTGTGGAGCTGCGGCGCACACAACCAGGCATCTTTGCGCACGGCCGTGCGGCTCGGTTTTACCGAAGTCTCCCGCCGTTTTTACATTATTTTGGATAGATAACAAGGCAGACATCCGATTTCTCGAAGAAATCGGATGTCTGTGCGTTAGAGGAAGAAAAAGCCTATGCCTAAAATCACATACACCGTCAGCAGCATGGCTCCTTCCAGCCAGTTGCTTTCGCCATCCAGTGACACCAGCGCGGCCACAAATGCCGCCGCCATCATCGCCGCCACCTCAAACTGGTTAAATTCCAACGGCATGGGGTTGCCCACCAGCAGGCTGATGAAAACCAGCAGCGGCGCCACAAACAACGCAATTTGCAAACTGGAGCCAATGGCAATGCTCAGGCTCAAATCCATCTTGTTTTTGATGGCGACCTGTACTGCTACCAGATGTTCGGCCACGTTACCTACCAGGGGGATGAGGATGATGCCCAGGAAAAACTCACTCAACCCCAGCTCTTCCGTAACCGGCTCTACGGCCCCTACCAGCACTTCACTGAGATAGACGATCAAACCGACGGCGATGAGCAGGATGATGAGGGCATGGCGTATGCTCCACCCTTCCGGGGCGTGGGCCTCACGAGTCAGGGGGTCGCCTTCTTCGCTGGGGGTGGTGAAAGAGTAAATGACGGAAAGCGCATAAACTACCAGCATGGCAATTGCCGCGCCAATGCTCAATCCTTCCACTGCGTAGAAGTCCGGCTCAAGCGACCAGTTGAAAAGCGAGGGGATGCCGATGGCGACGACGGCCAGGATGAGCATGGTGGCGTCAATGTTGGCACTGCGCCGGTTGAATTTCTGCGGGCCGTTTTTCAGGCCCCCTACCAGCAGGGAAGCGCCCAATACCAGCAAGATATTGCCTAGAATGGAGCCGGTAATGGAAGCCAATACCAGACCGATCAGTCCGGCGCGCAAGGCGGAAAAGGAGATGATAAGTTCGGCGGCGTTACCCAGGGTGGCGTTAAGCAGCCCACCGGCGCGTTGCCCCACTTTTTCGGCCAGGGCTTCGGTACCGTGCCCGATCATACCGGCCAATGGAATAATGCCGATGGCGGCTGCCAGAAAGATGGCAATAGCATTGCCGTGGGTTAATTCCAGAAAAACAGCAATAGGAATGCCTAAACTGAGCAGCAGAAGAACCGGGCCAAGACCAACTGTATGTTGTATGCGTGATAATGTGTTCAAGTTTCCCTTCCTGATTTTGAGATTTGCTTATTGCCAGATGGGGATTATAAACTTGGTGGGAATGTTTAGAAAAATAGCAGTTTTTATGGGTTTATGGTTTTTGGTGGGTGGGGATGTGTTGGCGGCCGTGAACGATGTACCTGTTACCGGTTGGATGCGTTTAGTCGAATACCTGGAACTACATGCCCAGGCCGGTGATCCCGTCACCCTTACCCTGGTGCGGGAAAATCGGGAAATCCGTGTAGAAGTAGTTTTAGGTGTGCAGCCCTGAGCCATCATGACTTGTGTTGGCTTTAGTTACATCTTAACTGGTGGCAGCTACACTCCTGACCGGTAAATTCATTCTAAAAAGAGGTATACATCTATGAAGATTCTGGTAACAGGCGGCGCCGGATATATCGGCAGCATTGCGGTGGAATGTTTGATCAAAGCAGGCGAAGAGGTCATTGTCTTTGACAATCTTTACCAGGGGCATCGGGATGCCGTACACCCGGATGCGGTGTTTGTGCAGGGTGATCTGGCGGACAAAACGGCCGTCGAAAACACTATCGCTACCCACAAACCGGACGGCATTATGCACTTTGCTTCATATACGCTGGTGGGCGAATCTATGGAAAAACCGTTCCTCTACCTGCGTGACAACATCGTCAACGGCCTGAACCTGCTAGAAAGCGCCGTGCAGCATGGCGTGAAGGGATTCATTCTTTCTTCCACCGCCAACCTGTTTGACGACCCGGAGCGGATGCCCATTGACGAAAACGAGCGTATTGTACCCGGCAGCCCCTACGGGGAATCGAAAAATATCATCGAACGCTATCTGTATTGGATGGATCGACTGTATGAGATGCGCTACACCTGCCTGCGCTACTTTAATGCCTGCGGCGCAACCGAAGAACGTGGCGAAGACCATGACCCGGAAACACATCTCATCCCGCTGGTGTTGGAAGTGGCATTGGGCAAACGGGACAAGATCACCATTTTTGGTGATGATTACAGCACACCGGACGGCTCTTGTGTGCGCGACTATATCCATGTGGTTGATCTGGCCGAAGCGCACATTTTAGCCATGCGCGCCTTGCTCGATGGGGGACCGAGCGGCAAATATAACCTGGGCAACGGCCGTGGTTACAGCGTCAAAGAGGTCATCCAGACCGCCCGCGACGTAACCGGCCATCCTATTCCCGCCGTCGTCGGCGCCCGCCGCCCCGGCGACCCCGATGTGCTGATTGCCAGCAGCGAAAGCATTAACCATGATCTGAACTGGCAAACCCGTTACCCGCAACTGCGCACCATCATCGAAACCGCCTGGAACTGGCATGTGGCGCACCCGAATGGGTACGGCCGTTAGCCGATTACCCTGCTCTCCTCTTGTTTTGAGATTGGGAGATTAGGAGATTGACCAATCTCTCAATCTCCTAATCTCTCAATCTCCTCTTCTTCTTCCTCCTTGACACGGCCGTCCAATTGCATAAAATTAGAACATATGAGCGATAACTGGATTCGGGCAAGTGAAATTTCCACCTATCTATACTGCCGCCGCGCCTGGTGGCTGAAACGCAGACAGGGCGCAAAGCCGCAAAACGTCCACGAGTTACAAAAAGGGACAGCGCATCATCAGCAGCACGGCCGTACTGTCTGGCAGTCCATTTGGGCGCGGCGGGTGGCGTATATGCTGCTGTTTATGACAGTGGCCTTTTTTGTCTATCAACTCTTAATCGGTAGTCCGTAACCCGTAATTCGTCATCCGTTTACGGCTCACGGCTTACGGATTACGAATAACGGCCCACGACATGGTATTCGGCACTTTCTCCCTCGCTATTTGTCTACTTCTCCTGGCCCTGGCCTTAGGGCTGTGGCTCTGGTCGCGCAACCTGGAGGAGGAAGCCGGACTGCCGGATGGTAACGTCATTTACACCGACGCCGGGAGCGCCTGGTTTAGCAACAACGATGCCCTGGTTTCTTCCCATTTGCGCCTGACGGGAAAGCCAGATTATCTGGTGGAAGAAGCAGACGGTATGATTGTGCCGGTGGAACTAAAGTCCAGCGCCGCCCCTGCCGAACCCCATGAAGGCCACATCCTGCAACTGGCCGCTTACTGTCTCCTGGTAGAAGAAAACTATGGCATCCGGCCCACCTACGGCATTATCCAATACAACGATAAGTCGTTTGCAGTGGATTACACACCAGAGCTAGAGGAAGATTTGCTTGACCTGCTGGCCGATATGCGCGCCGACTTGTTCGCCCCCGACGTAACCCGCGACCACAACGACTGGATACGCTGCACCCGCTGCGGCGTGCGCGGCGCGTGTGTGCAGCGGCTTGGGTAAACCGTGAGCCGTAATCCGAAGATGAACGGATTACGGCTTACGATTTACGGATTACGAAGTATAATTACCCGCATCCTTAAACCTTCGGAGGGTAGTGTGACCACCATACAACGGGCGAAGGGGATGCAAGACGTTCTCCCCGCTGATCGCCGCTACTGGGATTTAGTGATTGACACGGCCGTGACCCTGGCAAATCGGTACGGCTTCCAACGCATAGATTTACCCATTCTGGAATACACCGAACTGTATCACCGGGGGGTGGGTGACGCCTCAGACTTTTTCGTCAAAAAAGAGACCTATGAGGTGGAAGAGTCCGAAGGCGTCAACCTGACCTTGCGGCCCGAATTTACGGCCGGATTTATGCGCGCCTACATTCAAAATGGTATGTCCAGTTGGCCGCAGCCGGTGAAAGTGTACACCATCGGCCCTGCCTTTCGCCGCGAGCGGCAGCAGGCCGGCCGTTACCGCCAGCACAGCCAGTTCAACTGCGAAATTTTGGGCGAAATAGACCCGGCGGCCGACCTGGAAGTGATGTTGCTGGCCATGCACCTGTACCGCGAACTGGGCTATAAAGGGTTGACCTTTCAGTTGAACAGTACCGGCTGCCCCACCTGCAAACCTGTCTATGTGGAGGCTCTCAAATCATACCTGACCGACTATTTACCCAAATTAGCCCCCATTGACCAGGAGCGCTTACGCCGTAATCCGCTGCGCATTCTGGACAGCAAAGAGCCGGGCATGGATGAATTGCTGGCGGACGCGCCGCACATCATTGACTACTTATGCGACGAATGTGAAGACCACTTCAACGAACTGCGCGGTCTACTGGATGATCTGGATCAAAGCTACATCATCAACTTCCGCCTGGTGCGGGGGATTGATTATTACACCAAGACGGTGTTTGAGGTGTGGGCGGAAGGCATTGGGGCGCAGGCGGCGGTGTGTGGCGGTGGGCGGTATGACGGGCTGGCGGAAAGCATTGGCGGCGCGGCCACACCCGGCGTGGGTTTTGGCAGCGGCATTGAGCGCATCATCCTCGGTTTGCAGGAGGCGGGCATTGAACCGCCAGCCACACCGGAACCGGAAATCCTGGTGGCCCATTTTGGCGGGGTGACGAAGGCGGCCGCTGTGCAACTGGCATTTCGTTTGCGTTCGGCCGGTATTGGCGCCCGGCTGGCTTTTGCCCGTGAACGGCGCAGCCTGAAGAGCCAGATGCGCGAAGCCAACAAACACAACATCAAGACCGTTCTCATCCTGGGCGAAGAAGAAGTGGCGCAAGGGCTGGTGGTGTTACGGCCGTTAGACGGCGGCGAACAGCAATCCATTCCCCAGGATGAGGTGGTTTCTTTGTTAAAGAAGTAATTGAGTAATGGGGTAATTACGTAATTACCCCATTACTCAATCTCCTCCTTATGCACACCATCGGCATTCTCCACCACCCACGTATTCCGGCGTCACGGCCGTTGGCTGATGAAGTATATAGCTGGCTGGCCAGCCACGGTGTGAGTGCCTGGATTTCCTCCACCTGGGATATGACCGAGATACGGCCAGAGGTAAAGGAAAGCCAACTGCTGGTGGTATTGGGCGGCGACGGTTCTCTGTTGCAGGCGTCGCGTATCTCTATCGCCTGTAATGTGCCCCTGTTTGGCATCAATCTGGGCAAAGTGGGCTTTCTGAGTGAAGCGCAGCCGGAGGAGTGGCAGCACAAATTGTCGCGGGTGTTGGCTGGAGAGTTTTGGATCGAAAAACGCTTGATGCTGAATGCGGCGTTGGAGCGGGACGGCCGTGTCACGCATACCTTTACCGCCTTGAATGATGTGGTGGTGGGGCGTGGCGCCCAGGCGCGGGTGGTACAATTTCAACTGTCGGTGGATGGCGACCTGGTGACAACCTATGCCGCTGATGCCATGATTGTGGCTACCCCTACCGGTTCCACGGCCTATGCCATGGCGGCGGGTGGCCCCTTGCTGCCGCCGCAGTTGCCAAACTTTGTAGTGCTGCCGGTGGCCGCTCATCTCAGTTTTAATCGCGCGCTGATTTTGCACGAAACGGCCGTGATCGCCATTAAAATCAACATGGATCATGAGGCGTACATTACGCCCGATGGGCAGCATGGCATTGTGGCCCAAAATGATGATGTGGTCATTATCAAACGAGACGCCAATTTTTGCACGTTTGCCCGTGTGGAAAGCACCGGCTATTTTTACCGCCGCCTGATGGCCCGGTTGGGGCATATGCGGCAGGAGTGAGTGAGAAGCCGGGTTTCTGTGCAGAAACCCGGCTTCTACAGGAAGTGTTTATGGAGATCAGCCAACCGAGAATTCGCTCGTTGATGCGGCAGGCAAGCCGGGTAGAAGAAGCGGGCAAACGGGCTGCTGCCGAGCAGCTATACCGGCAAATTTTGGATGAAGCGCCAGAGACAGAAGAAGCCTGGTTAGGTCTGGCGCGTATGGCCGCCGACCCGGCCGCACAAGAGGACGCTTACGAACGAGCGCTGGAATTGAACCCGGAAAATAAAGAGGCCAAAGTCGGGTTGGCCGATATGCGCGGTGAGCCGGTGCCGGAAGCCTGGCGCAAACAGGTAGAAGCCGCCAAAGCGCCAGAGCCAGAAACGGAAGCGGCGCCGGTGATGAAAAAGGAAGTGGAAACGGCCGTGCCTGCGGCTGATGGTCACGAGGAAGTGTATGAATTTACCTGTTACCGCCATCCAGACCGGGGTACCTCGCTGCGCTGTTATAATTGCCACAAGCCCATTTGTGCCAGTTGCACCAACAAAACCTCCGTGGGTTACATTTGCCCGGACTGTAAACGCGAATTAGAAGACAAATTCTTCAACGCCTCGGCTGCCGATTACCTCATTGCCACTCTGGTCTCCCTGCCTTTGAGCCTTATGGCCGGTTATCTGGTCTGGCGCCTGGGTGGCGGTTTCTTCTTTATTTTCATTATGATTTTTGTCGGTGGCGCGGTTGGTGGGTTGATTGGTCGTTTGACCAAAAAGGCGATTGGTGGGCGGCGCGGCCGTTACCTGCCCCATCTGGTAGTCGTGATGATGATATTGGGGGTCATTGTGCCTGGCCTGCCTTTGCTGCTTTCGGTAGCCGCCGGTGGCGTCCCGCTTTTTGCTTTTATTACCCCTGGCGTCTATCTGTTTGTCGCTTGTGGCTCGGCCTTTTATTGGATGAAATGACGGGTAGTGCCCGGCACGGGGTGCCAAGTCTCCAAATGACCAGGACCTTTTGCCCCGTGCCTGGCACTGCTTAGACGATTATGTTAACTGAACTTTCCATTCGCAATTTTGCCATTATTGACGAACTTACCATCTCCTTCAAAAATGGTTTTCATGTGCTGACGGGGGAAACCGGGGCCGGTAAATCCATCATCCTGGATGCGGTGATGCTGGTGTTGGGCGGTCGTGCCGACACGATGATGGTGCGCGCCGGCGCACCGGAGGCGTATGTGGAAGCCGCGTTTACGCTGACGCCGCCGTTACACACGGCCGTGACCCCCATTCTAGAAGCCGAAGGTTTAGACGATGAATACGGTGATACGTTGGTGCTGGCGCGAGAGATTCGCAGCAACGGCCGTAACATTTGCCGGGTGAACGGCCGTACCGTCAATCTGGCGATTCTGCGTGACATTGCCGAACCGCTCATTGACATTCACGGTCAAGGTGAACACCTCTCCCTGCTGCGGCCAAAATCCCATCTGCCCTTGTTGGATAATTACGCCCGCCTGGAAGACGAGCGCAAAGCATTGGGCCGCGAAGTGATTGCCCTACAAAAAATCCGGGGTGAACTGGCCGATTTGCGCCAGAATGAAAAAGCCCTGGCCCAACGCGCCGACATGTTGCAATACCAGATTGAGGAGATTGGGGCGGCCAGCCTGGTTTCCGGCGAAGAGGACGAATTACGCGCCGAACGCACCCGTCTGGCGAACGCCGAACAATTGATGCGGGCGGCAACCGAAGCGGTAGCGCTGCTCACCGGTATGGATGATGAAATGCGCTCGGCGGCCGATTTGCTGGGGCAGGCAGAACGCGCCCTGGTGCAGCTGACGCGCTACGATGATACCCAATCGCCCCGGCTGGAAACATTGCAAGGCTTACTTTTCCAACTTAGCGAGCTGTCATCTGACTTGCAGAGTTACCTGGATGGGCTGGAATTTAACCCGAAGCGCCTCGATTTTTTGGAGGAACGGCTGGAACTGATCGCCAGTCTGAAACGTAAATATGGTGAGAGCATTGAGGATATTCTGGCCTTGCGGGAAAAGGCGGTCACCGAGTTGACCTACATCGGTAACAGTGAAACGCGCATCGCTGAACTGGAAATGGAGCAGGAAAAATATCTGCGGCGGGTGGGGGAGATGGCGGCAAAACTATCGCAGAAACGGCAGGTGGCGGCGGCGAAGTTGGCCACGGCCGTGATCACCCAACTGGCCGACCTGAACATGGAAGGGGCACAATTTAGCGTCCACTTTGCCACCGAGCCGCAGGCGGATGGGGTGTATGTGGGTGAGCAGCGGCTGGCCTTTGACCAGACGGGTATTGACCGGGCGGAGTTTCTCATCTCCACCAATCCCGGCGAACCGCTCAAGCCGATGGCCAGGGTGGCTTCCGGTGGCGAGACGGCGCGGCTGATGCTGGCGCTGAAAACGGCGCTGGCCCAGGTGGACGCCACACCCACCCTTATTTTTGATGAGATTGACCAGGGGATTGGCGGCCGTATTGGCGATGTGGTGGGGCGCAAGTTGTGGGGGCTGACGGCCGTAGCTGACCATCAAGTCATCGTCGTTACCCATTTGCCGCAGTTGGCCGGGTATGGGGATGTGCATTTTCATGTGAGCAAACAGGTGCATGACGGCCGTACCACTACCAACGTCGAGAGTTTGGATAGGGACGGCCGTGTCCGCGAACTGGCCGCTATGCTGGGCACCCGCGGCGAACACGCTACCGGCGGCGCGGAATCCATCTTGCAGCAGGCAGCGCAGATGAAGGGGAACAGATCCAGGGGTATGCGCTAAAGCGCATGGTAAGTGCCATTTCTTCCAGCTAAATAGTGACGATATTTTCGATCCGACGACAGACAAATGTTGGCGATATTCTTCATGTTTGCTGTCGTGATGTTGCCTTGTTGTTTGCCCGATAATGCACAAAATATATACATATACTTGACAATACCCTTGACACGCTGTATAGTTTCTTTGTGTAGTTGACTGGCACGTTGGTTAATCAGGGTGTTAAGGTTAAAATCATGGTGTGTCCTTGATCCCGAATGCAGACTAACCCGCTATTATTCACCTGACATCTGGCCAGGCCAGCCAAAAAACTGTTATTGATTGGGCAAACGAGTAAATATCTGTTTTACCTATTTGAGGAGGGAAAGTGATGACAATATCCGCCACCTGGGAAAGCCGTCTTCTGGCGCAAGCGTATGCGCCGCTGGAAAACCTTGTGACCAGTGAAACTGTGGCCGTCCATGAATCTTTGTTAGACAAAGCCTATGCCCACGCCACGGCCGTCACCGCCGAACACAGCCGCACCTTTTACACCTCCTCCGCTTTGCTGCCAGCCACCGAACGGCGCGCTATCCGCGCCCTCTATGCTTTTTGCCGGGTCAGTGATGATTTGATTGACCGCCAACAAGACAATCGCCCCCAGCAATTCCGGCAATGGCGACAACGTGCGCTCAGCAGTACCCCGCCGGAAGATGATCTCACGGCCGTGGCCTGGGCCGATGCCCGCGCTCGTTATGCCATCCCCCGACTTTACGCCGAGCAATTGCTGGATGGTGTGGCCCGTGACCTCAGCTTTGCCCGTTATGAAACCTTTGCCGACCTGGCCGATTACTGTTACGGGGTGGCTTCCACCGTTGGCCTTATGTCCATGCACATTACCGGTTTCAGCAGCCACGAAGCCATCCCCTATGCCGTTAAACTGGGCGTGGCGCTGCAACTGACCAATATTCTGCGCGATGTGGCCGAAGATGAGGCCAACGGCCGTTGTTATCTGCCCCAGGACGAATTGATCGCCTTTGGTCTGACGGAAGCAGACATTGCCCAAAAGCATAACGGCCGTCGCTGGCAAGAATTTATGCGCTTCCAAATCGCCCGCACCCGTGACCTGTATACCCAGGCCATGCCCGGCATCAATATGCTCAGCGCCAACGGCCGTTTTGCCGTCGCCGCCGCCGCCGAGCTGTACCGCGCCATCCTGGATGACATTGAAGCCCACAACTATGATGTCTTCACCCGGCGCGCTCATGTGAACGGCCGGGCCAAACTGCAAAAACTGCCCGGCATCTGGTGGCGCGCCCGCTGGCAAGGGTATGCCAGTTAATAGAACGGGAATCCCCAGATTACACCGATGGCACAGATTTTTGAATCTGCGGAATTTGTGTAATCTGTGGATTAAATTCAAAAGAGCCATTTCACACATATGAATCAAAACAACAAAGTAATCATCATCGGCAGCGGCTTTGGTGGGCTGGGCGCGGCGGCGCGCCTGGCGGCGCGCGGCTACCAGGTGGATGTATTTGAAAAGCTGGATAAACCCGGTGGCCGTGGCTACGTCTTTGAAAAAGAAGGATTCAAATTCGACGCCGGCCCCACCGTGATCACTGCTCCCTTCATGTTTGATGACATCTTCGCCCTGGCCGGCCGCCGCCGCGAAGATTACGTCCAGTTTGTGCCATGTGACCCCTTCTACCGCATTTTCAACCATGAAGGGCGCTGCTTTGACTACAACGACGATCACCAATTCATTCTCTCGGAGATTGAGCAGTGGAATCCGGCCGACAAAATCGGCTACGAACGGTTTATGGCCACCACCAAAGCCATCTTTGAAAAAGGGTTTATTGAACTGGCCGACAAACCATTCCTGCATATTACCGATATGCTGCGGGTCATTCCCGATCTGGTGAAGTTACAGTCCTACAAAACCGTTTATAACTATGCGGCTCAATTTGTGGAAAACGAGTTTCTCCGCCGCTGCTTCTCCTTCCACCCTTTGCTGGTAGGTGGCAACCCGTTTGACACCACCTCGATTTACGCCATGATCCATTATCTGGAGCGGGAGTGGGGCATCCATTACGCCCTGGGTGGCACGGGGTCAGTGGTAAATGCCCTGGTGAAACTGACCGAAGAGTTAGGCGGCCGTTTCCATTACAACGCCCCGGTGCAAGAAATTCTTGTCGAAGGCAAGCGTGTCACCGGTATTCGGCTGATGGACGGCTCGGTTCACCACGCCGACCACATCATCTCCAATGCCGACGTTGCTTTCACCAATATGAATCTGATTCCCGCCAAACATCGCAGCCTGCGCAACAGCGACACGCGCTGGAAAAAGCTCACCCGATACAGTAATTCCCTTTTTGTTATCTATTTTGGCACGAAGCGGCGTTACAACAACGGTAAACTGGTGCATCACAACATTATCCTGGGCGAGCGTTACCGCGAACTGCTGCGTGACATTTTCCACAACAAAGTGCTATCGGACGATTTCTCGCTCTATTTGCACATGCCCACCCTCACCGATCCCTCGATGGCCCCCGAAGGATGTGAAGCGTTTTATGTCCTCTCGCCCGTTCCCCATCTGGGCGCGGATGTGGACTGGACCAAAACGGCCAAACCGTACCGCGACGCCATCATGCAATTCCTGGAAGACAACTACCTGCCCGATTTGCAAGAAAACATCGTAGTGGAGCATCACATTGACCCGCTGCACTTTCAAAATAACCTGAACAGTTACCTGGGGTCAGCCTTTTCGGTGGAGCCAATCCTGACGCAGTCGGCCTGGTTCCGGCCCCATAACCGTTCGGAGGATTTTGCCAACCTCTACTTTGTGGGGGCGGGCACACATCCGGGGGCCGGCTTGCCGGGTGTTCTCTCTTCGTCTAAGATCGCCGAAGAGTTGATATTGAATTCTTAACGCGGAGACGCGGAGGCGCAGAGAAAAATCCCCTCTGCGTCTCCGCGCCTCTGCGTTGATCCTTTTTCATGGATACAAAACCTCTCCCGGTAGCGGATGAAAAATTAGGGTTGGAAGTGCTGAAACGGCTGGCGCGGGAGCGTTCGCTGCTGGTGGCGTTGGAAATGATGCACGAACATGTGGGCGATGCTTTCCAGATTACGCTGCCCGGTTTCCAGCCGGCGGTGCTGGTGGGGCCAGAGGCGAACCGGTTTGTGCTGGTCTCGGATCGAGAGCAGTTTTTGTGGCGCAATGAGAAAGACCCGGTCGCCAAATTGCTGCGACAGGGGATTCTGGTGCAGGATGGGGAGGCTCACGGCCGTCTCCGCCACATCATGGAACCGGTGCTGCAACGGCCGTCCATCCTCCCCCACATCCCCACCATCCTACGCTACACCGACGAACTCACGGCCCAGTGGCGCGACGGCGGCACGGTGGATATGCTGGTGGAAATGCGTCGCCTGGCCCTGCTCATCCTCCTGGGCGCTACCTTCAACGTAGATATGTGGCCTGACCTGGAGCGCATGTGGACGCCTATCCTTAAAACGATCAAATACATCTCCCCCGGCCTCTGGATCATCTGGCCCGATATGCCCCGCCCCGGCTTCAAGAAGGCGTTACAGGCGATGGATGATTATTTGTACGGGTTGATTGCAAAGCGGAGATTGGAGATTAGAGATCAGGAGATTGGGAGGTTGGAGATTGAGAGTTTACAAGACATCCCCTCACCTGCTCACCCCCTCACCCCTTCACCCCTTCACCCTGTCACCTTGTCACCGGACCTCCTCACCGCCCTCATCCAGGCTGGGCTGGACGATGGCCTGATCCGTGACCAACTGTTGACCATGCTCATTGCCGGGCACGATACCAGCACGGCTTCGCTAACCTGGACGCTTTATCTGCTGGCACAGCACCCGGAACAGATGGCCCCGGCCGTTGCCGAAGTTGACGCCGTCGTGGGCCAGGATGACCCCGGCGAGGCTCACTTAAACAGGTTGGAATTTCTGGACATGGCCTTCAAGGAGGCACTGCGGCTCTATCCACCCATCCATGTGGGCAACCGTATGGCCGCCACTGACCTGGACGTGACCGGGTACGAAGTGCAGGCGGGCACACGGGTGATGTACTCCATCTACCTGGCGCACCGGGACAAAAAACATTGGGAGAACCCGGAGCAATTTTGCCCACACCGCTTTGACAAAAACGCGCGTGGCCAGCGCCCGCCGTTGACGTATGTCCCTTTTGGTGGCGGCCCACGCAACTGTATTGGCGCCACCTTTGCCCAAATTGAGGCCAAAATTGTGCTGGCCCGCATCTTACAAAAATTCACCCTGACGTTGGTTCCCGGCCAAAAAATCAAACCCTACATGGGCGCGACGCTGGAACCAAAACCGGGCGTGAAGATGGTAATCCGTAAGCGGTAATCCGTAATCCGACTGTCGGTTCACGGATTACGGCTCACGGGTTACGAACTTCGGAAAATGACCTACCACGACTTCATCATGGCGCTCTTCACCTTTGCTACCATCCCGCTGGCGCTGCGGGCAGAGTGGCTGTACCGGAAGATGCCGGTGCTTTCACCTTGCCTGGAAGCGGCTGGCAGCAAACGGCCGTACCCCTCTCTCTCCATCATCGTCCCGGCCCGCAACGAAGCGGTCAATTTGCACCGGCTGCTGCCCACCTTACAGGCGCAGCAGTACCCCGGCGAATTGGAAATCCTGGTGGTGGATGATAATTCCGAGGACAACACGGCCGTTGTCGCTGACTATTATGGCGCGTGTGTGCAGCGATTGAATAGCCTACCGGCGGGCTGGTTGGGCAAACCGAACGCTGTGCATCAGGGGGTGTTGGCGTCACGGGGCGAATGGCTGCTATTCACCGACGCGGACACAGAGCACCACCCGAACAGTGTGGTTACGGCCGTCAACTATGCCCTGACACATGGCCTGGATGGTCTGAGCATTTTCCCCCGGCAAGCTACCCTGGGGATGATTGACTGGGCGGCGTTGATGGTGGGTTTTGCCGGTTTGTTTGCCGGGCAGCATCACCACAGTGCCACGCTGAATGGGCAATATATTTTGTTACGACGAGAAGTGTATGAAGCGAGTGGAGGGATGACGGCCGTGCGCCATGAAATGCTCGAAGACCTGGCGCTGGGTGTCCATCTGTGGCAGCAGGGCTACCGTGTGCCCATGCTGCGCGGCGAAGAGTTGGTGACGGTATATATGTATGAAAGCCTGCCCCATATGTGGCGCGGGTTTTCGCGGTTGGGGTCTGGTTCGCTCAAGTACTCCGGCGCGGGCGCTATCGGCACTGCTTTTTTTGTGACCGGGGCGATGATGCCGTTGCTGGCTCCCTTGTTCATTCTGCTGCGGCTGGTTAACCGGCGTTGGCTGGCATTGACCTGGTTGTTGACAGTGCCTGGTTTTATTTCCTGGGGACGGCGTTTTGGCAATGGCGCGGGCGCGCTGGTGGCCCCCGTGGGCGCGATCATTGTGCAGGCGGCTGCCTGTTGGGGGCTGCTCACCCGCCTGTTGGGGCGGGGTATTCGGTGGAAAAACCGGTTAGTCAGGTAAACGAGGGTGGTTTAGCCATCCGATTTCGACAACCAAAGGTTGCTTGAGAAATCGGATGTCTGAGGAATTGAAATAATGACCTATTTTGGTTTTTTGGCAATTTTTCTGGTGATACCAATTTTGATTCTGGTGGGGATCGAGGTGTGGGACCGGCGGCACGGCCGTACCCTACCCTCTGTGCTGCAATCCTGGCCGCCGTATGCGGCTATTGCCCTGCATGTGCTGGTGGCGTTGGTTTACACCACACCCTGGGACAACTACCTGGTTGCCACCCGCGTCTGGTGGTATGACCCGACGCTGGTGACCGGTTTTGTTATTGGCTGGGTGCCGATTGAGGAGTATACCTTTTTTGTGTTGCAGCCGATTTTGGGGGGGCTGTGGCTGCTGTTTCTGGGGCGGCGGTTGAAAGTTGTGGCCGGGCGGGAACCATTACGGCCGTTCCTGCGCTGGTGGTCGGTGGCCGTGCTGGCGGTGTTGTGGGTGACGGCCGTGATCATCTTGGCCGTGCGCTGGCAGCCGGGAACATACCTGGGGTTGGAGCTGGCCTGGGCGCTACTACCCATCATGCTGCAAGTGGGCTTTGGCGCCGATATTCTGTGGCGTTATCGCCGCCTCGTTTTTTGGACCATCGTGCCCCTCGTGCTTTACCTCAGCGCTGCCGATGCCCTGGCCATTGGTTGGGGCACCTGGACGATTGATCCGGCGCAATCCACCGGGCTTTTGCTCGGCGGTGTACTGCCGGTGGAAGAACTGGTTTTCTTTTTGCTGACCAACGTTCTGATCGCCTTTGGCGTCACGCTGCTACTGGCCCAGGAAAGCCACGAGCGCCTGCGTTCTTACCGCCACTATGTTTCCGCCATACGTGAACCGTAATCCGTGAATCGAAAATCGGATAACAGATAACGGATTACCCCATGTCACTCCTTCTCTGGATTCCTCTCTCGTTTCTTTGCGGGGCACTGCCCCTATCGGTGTGGGTGGGCAAGCTGGCGTTGGGGGTGGACATTCGCCAGTTTGGTGACGGCAATCCAGGCGCGACGAATGTTTTCCGTGCCGGGGGCAAGGGATGGGGGATCGTGGCACTGTTGTTAGATTGTTTGAAGGGCTTGTTGCCGGTGGCGCTGGCTAACTTTGGCGGGTATATGGAGGGGTGGGCGCTGGCGGCCATTGCCACTGCACCCATCGCCGGGCATGCCTTTTCGCCGTTTTTGGGCTGGCGAGGCGGCAAGGCATTGGCCGTAACGTTTGGCGTCTGGACGGGGTTGTCGCTGTTTGTGGTGCCTATACTGTTAGGACTGTTGTTTGCAGTGTGGCTCTATGCCTTGCGGCCGGAAGGGTGGGCGGTGCTGCTGGGCTGCCTCTGTTTACTGCCCGGTTTGCTGCTGCTCGATGCGCCGCTTGCCTGGTCAGGCACATGGGTGGGGATGACGGCCGTACTCATCATCTCCCACCGTGCCGATTTGAATAGACGGCCGGTGGTGAGAAGAAGGAAGTGAGAGATTGAGAGATTACCCAATCTCCCAATCTCAAAATCTCAAAATACCGCATCCTCTGCCAGGACATGACCGTTGGTGACACGGCCGTTTACCGGCGGTGCTTCCCCTTCAAATTCTCCCAACGGCAGGCCAGCTTCGCGGCGGATCAGATATTCTAATTCATCCAAGATGCCAGAATTCTCCACCAAAAACACCTTAGCATTTTCCCGCCCCTGACCCAACAGCGTATCGCCATAACGAAAATAAGCGCCCCGTTTGTCAATCAGGCCATACTGTACACCCAGGTCAACCACATCCCCCACAAACGAAATTCCCTGGTTATACATGATGTCAAATTCACATTCGGCAAAGGGGGCGGCTACCTTATTTTTCTTGATTTTGACCTTTGTGCGGTTGCCTACCACTTCCGCGCCGGCCTTAATGGCTTCCGTGCGCCGGACGTCAATGCGCACCGAGGCGTAGAATTTGAGCGCATTGCCGCCACTGGTGGTCTCCGGGTTGCCAAACATCACCCCAATTTTGGAGCGAAGCTGGTTGGTGAAAATGACGACGGTGTTGGTCTGTTTGATGGCCCCAGATAGTTTGCGCAGCGCCTGCGACATGAGCCGGGCTTGCAAACCAACATGGGCGTCGCCCATTTCGCCCTCAATTTCGGCGCGGGGTACCAGCGCTGCCACCGAGTCCACTACCACGACATCCATTGTGCCGGAACGAATGAGCGCTTCGGCAATCTCCAACGCCTGCTCGCCGGTGTCCGGCTGGGAAACGTAGAGGTCGTTCACATCCACGCCACAACGTTCGGCATAGTTGGGGTCGAGAGCGTGTTCCATATCCACAAAAGCGCAGACGCCGCCGCGCTTTTGGGCTTCGGCAATGATGTGCTGGCAGAGGGTGGTCTTGCCAGAAGATTCCGGCCCATAAATTTCCACCACACGACCACGCGGTACGCCACCCACGCCCAGGGCAATATCTAGCGCCAGCGAGCCGGTGGGAATGGATTCAACATGCATGTGCTGCGCCTCACCCAAACGCATGATAGTGCCTTCACCAAACCGTTTGGTGAGTGCATCCAGTGTTTTTTCCAGGGTAGCGCCACGGCCGTCCCCAGACCCATTTGTTTTTGCCATGAGATTGTCTCCTTATTGGCTGTGTAATTGCGGTAAGAATGGCAGGAGTTTAGCACGAATGTTCTAATCCGTCAATGGTTAAAAGTCGTTTTTGGAACGTATGTTCGACAATGATTTATTTGCAAATCAGGGGTTACTCAGGTGCTTGACAGCCGTCGAGCAGGTGGGTGTAATCCTGCCGTTTGCGGATGACCGCATAATGATGACCGTTTACCAGTATTTCGGCGGGTTTAAGACGGCCGTTGTAGTTCGATGCCATCGCATAACCATACGCACCCGCCTGCATAATTGCCAGTAAATCGCCGGGTTGTAACGGGGGCAAGTTGCGGTCTTTGGCCAACCAATCGCCCGTTTCACAAATAGGGCCGACGATGGTGTAAGGACTGGTTGCCATTTCATCGGCCACTGGCATGACGGGCACAACAGGATGATAAGCGTCATACAGGGTGGGGCGAATCAGGTCACTCATGCCCGCATCTACGATGGCAAATTGTGTGCCACCCTGGCTCTTGGTGTAGGTGACACGGGTGAGCAGGCAGCCCGTTGGCCCCACAATGGAACGGCCTGGCTCCATGACCACGCCGTAACCGGCAGCGAGAATGGGTTGCGTCACGGCCGTGACCCAGCCCTCAATAGAAATCTGATTTCTCAAGCCGCCTGTGGTCGCCGAAATCGGATTTCTTGGGTCGCCATAATCAATGCCCAATCCTCCGCCTACATCCACATACTCCAACCGAATGCCGCTGCTGGTCAATTCTTCGGCCATGTGTACCAGGAAGTGGGCGGATTGTACGAACGGGGACACGGCCGTAATCTGTGAACCGATATGCGCCGCCAGACCAACCGGGTGCAGCCAGGGGTGTTCGCGGGCGGTGTGCAGGAGGGTGACGGCCGTTTCCGGGGCCACGCCAAATTTGTGCCACTTCTCACCAGTAGTCATGTAGGGGTGGGTTTCGGCGTGAATGTCCGGGTTGACGCGCACGCCAATGCGTGCTATTTGTTGCCGTTCCGCGGCAACGGCGGCAATGGCTTCCAATTCCATCGCCGATTCTACATGCAGGGCGCGAATACCATTTTCCAAGGCCATTTCGATTTCGTCACGCCGTTTGCCGACGCCGGAAAAGATGATTTTGTGAGGCGGGATACCGGCGTGCAGTGCCAGGAACAGTTCACCCCCACTGGTGACATCAGCCCCTAGACCGGCTTCCCCCAGCAGGCGCAGAATGGCCGGGTTATTGTTGGCTTTGACGGCGTAACAGGCGAGGGTAAAGGCGCTGGACTCAGCCGTGACAAAAGCGGCCGCACGCTGTTGCAATTCAGCCTGGCTATAAACGTAAACGGGTGTACCTACGGCCGTGGCGATCTCCGCCAGCGGCACATCTTCACACCAAAGCTGGTTGTCGTGATAATGAAAAGCTACCATGTTGATATTCTACCTTCTTCCCGAAGTTCGTAAGCTAAAGTCTATAATCCCATGACGGAATGCGGATCACCGATTACGGATTTTACTGGCAGCCGAAGTCTGACACAAAAAGCTCTTTTTCCACAATTTGGCCATCCCCGGAGATGATCTTGCCGATGCCGATGACGGCGCCCTGGTTTAGACTGCTGACTTCAAAGCCAAACCCGTCATTAGCAAGCGGGCCGGCCATTTTTTGCCCATTCCAATAATAGGTGTAACGGCCGTCGCCGCCGTGACCCAGCATAAAAACAGTGCGGTAGTAGACGTTGTTTTCACAGCGTGGCCTATTAACGGGGTAAATGTCCAGCGTTAAAAGAGGGCAGCTTCCGGTCTGGCAATTGGAAGGTGGGGTAATAGGGGCAGTGGTCACGGCCGTGTCCATCACCGGCAAATTATCGATCTCCCCGCCCCAATCCAGGCGCGGCGCATGGACAAACCCTTGTATCCCCTCGCCATTTTCCACAAAAAGCCACTCGCTGTTTACCGAACGGCCCAGGACCGACACTGTTTCGCCGACGCCGATGTAGGTTATTTCCGGCGCGGCGGTGTCTGGTGCGGTGAAGAGGCTGGACGCCACCTGAGCTACGGCCAGGGTGGTGGTCATGGTTTGGGTCGTGGAGGCAGTTGGCGACAGTGTGGCCGTGGCGGTATGAGTGGGTGCAGGGGTGCGGCTGGGCACGGGCGTAGCCGTTTGGGTCGGTTCCAGCGTGGTCGTGGGTGTGGTGGTCGCCGTGGTTGTCGGTGTGGCGGAGGGGGAAACAAGGATTTCGGCGGCGCTGGCCGGCGGTGGCGATAATTGTTGCTGCCTGGCCCACCCGCCGATGAAGATAAAGATCACAAACGCAAGGGCCATGAGCCATAATACCGGCTTTTTATAGCGGGCGAATGGGCGAGGTGAGGTGGATGGGTGTGATCGCAGCGACAGCAGCGGGGTGGGTGGCGGCGTTTGCGGATTTTGCGCCAGCACAATGCGGCTGGTGTTTTGGTAAGCAAAGGAGGCCCATTTGTACGGCCGTACCCCATTCTGCGATGTTTTGCGCTGCAAATGCTCATGAATATAGGCAAAAACCTCGTCAATGGTGACACGGCCGTTGTGGTCATGGTCGGCTGCCCCCGTTTTCAACCCTTCAATGAAAAAATGGGTGAAGAGTGAAGGCATGGCTGACCCGGTGACGGCATCCTGATGCCATTCATAATGTACCCGGTCTGCGGACGACAGGATCACCCGTTCGTGCCCATTGCGGTTAAACGCATCATCTGTTGTCGCCACCCGCCCGATCAATTCCTGACTATCCCGGTTGCTGGCATTACTAAAGGTACAGTCAAATACCACCACTTGCTGCCACGCCTGGCTGTCGTCCATCACTTCGGCCAGATAAGACGCGGGAATGGCAGTGGCGCGCAGCAGATTGTGTTCTGTGTCTTGAGCCGTCAGGTACAGCTTTTCCTCTGTGCCGATGGCCGCATGTCCCATGAAATAGAGCAGCAACAAATCCTCTTTAGCGCCATCGGCAAAAAAGTGAGCGACAGCCCGCCGGATGGCATCGGCGGATTCATCCACCAGCGTAGCTACCTGGTCAAACCGGCCCACATGGGGATCACGCAGCACATCCACCAGGCGATGGACATTAGCCGTGGGCCGGGTCAGATGGGCCAGGGTGGGGTCATGGTATTCGCTGTTGCTGATGATGAGCGCCAGTCGCCGCCCCACGCGGGGATGGGGTGGTTCCACCACCACCGCCGCGGTCGGCAATTCCACATCAGGCGTCAGCGTGCAAATGGCCTGGGCGAAGGCGACGGCCGTTTCATACCGATCGGCCGGCTGCTTAGCCATGGCTTTGTTGATGATGGTCTGAATTTCTGGGGGCAGGTCTGGCCGGGCATCCAGAATACGGGGCGTTGGCTCAAACATATGTTTGACGGCCACAGCTATGGGCGTGTTGGATTGGTAGGGGTGTTTACCGGAGAGCATCTCGTAGAGGATGATGCCCAGGGTGTAAATGTCGGAACGGCCGTCCAACTCTGTCTCCCCTTGAATTTGTTCGGGACTCATGTACGCAGGTGTACCCACTGCGCCACCTGTATCGGTTAGCTGCGTGGTCGCCTTTGTCATTTTCACCGTGCCAAAGTCAGAAATGTACGGTTCACCGCGCTGGTCGAACAAGATATTACTGGGTTTGAGGTCACGGTGAACGACCTTATGGGCATGAACTTCATCCAACGCCGGCGCCAGCCGCCCCATGATAAAGGCGGCATCCGCCAGACTTAATGGCCCCTGATGCAGCCGCTCAGCCAAAGACCCCCCCGTCATAAAGCGCATGACCAGGTAAGGCTGTCCCTTTTCTTCGCCAAAATCATAGACAGGGACAATCGCAGGGTCGGCGAGCGCGGCGACAACTTTGGCTTCCCGTTCAAATCGCCGCCTAAACGTGGGATGATGAGACAATTCCACCGGCAGCAATTTAATAGCCACTTCCCGCTCGAAATGGGGATCATGAGCGAGAAAAACCGTTGACATCCCGCCACGACCGAGTTCTGCTTGAATTCGATAACGGCCGATCGTTTCAGGTACCATCAATCAAAAATTATAGGAAGTGGTTTAAGGGGAACAATGTAAAATTAGCGGCTTATTCACGTTATCAGGCTCAGTCAGTACAGAAGTACGGGGTATCTGCCAGCCACAAAACGCAACTTTCAGGGGGTTGGCGCGATATGACCGATAACCCATTTGCCACGCTTCAAAAAAGAGACATGCTCTGTTATAATGTCTGCGTTATTTATGTTGAATTGCAGAGAAAGGGGTGTGTAGAACAAATCGAGGAGGTATGATGCGAACACCTGCAATAGTTATAATTTCCCTGTTAGTGATGGCTTTGTTGATGGCGGCGTGTGGACAATTAGGTGGCGGCAGCGAGGTCGAGAGTCCTGAAACCGCCGAAGTTATCCCCCCCACGCCGACAAACACAGCCACGCCGACGCCAACTTTACCGGCTACCTTTACGCCCGTTGCGGCAAGTTTCGGTGGCAGTCTGTATGTAATTGGTGGTACCAGGTCTGTGCATATTGTGCAGCCGGGAGACACGTTGGGTATCCTGGCCAAACAATATGGCATCACGGTGGATGCGATTGCCAGAGCCAATCGCATTTCCAACTACAATCTAATTGAAGTTGGGCAGGTGTTGTATATCCCGCCCTGTGAATGACCGACCGGTCGGCTAGAGTCATAAAAAAAGCCCACAGTTTGCTGTGGGCTTTTTACTTTAATTCGTGAAAAATGGACTTGTGGAATTACATGGCGGGTATGGGTAAAGTTTCCACTTCGGGTGCGGGTTCTTCTTTGTGCCGCAAGACAATGTTATCATCTTGAATATCTAGAAAGACCGTTTCCCCAGCGACAAATCCACCAGCCAAAACAGCATCAGACAGGCGATCTTCTACTTCCATTTGGATGAGGCGGCGCAACGGCCGTGCCCCAAATTCCGCATCATACCCATGTTCCGCTAACCAGTCACGGGCGGCGTCCGTTGCTTCAATCGTTAATTCGTGGTCTATCAGCCGGTCATTCACCTCATTCAGGATAATATCCACAATGCGACGAATGTTTTCTTTGCTTAACTGCCGGAAAACCACAATGCTGTCTACACGGTTGATAAATTCGGGTCGGAACTGCTTTTTCAGTTCCTCCAGCAGTGTCTTTTGCATGACCGCATATTGTTGATTCGCTTCGGTCACATCGTCCCGGCGGAAGGAGAAGCCCAGATTTGGCCCGCGCTTGATGGTATCGGCCCCCACGTTGGAGGTCATAATGATCATGGCATTGCGGAAATTGACCTTCTGCCCTTTGGCGTCAGACAAATGACCTTCTTCCATGATTTGCAGCAGCAGATTGAACGCTTCCGGGTGCGCTTTTTCAATTTCATCAAAGACGACAATAGAGTACGGCCGTCGTCGCACTGCTTCCGTTAACTGCCCGGCATCTTCATAGCCCACATACCCTGGTGGGGAACCAACCAGCCGGGCCACGTTATGCCGTTCCATGAATTCAGACATGTCCAACTGCACCAGGGCATCTTCGCTGCCAAACAAGAACATTGCCAGCGCTTTGGTCAATTCGGTTTTGCCCACACCGGTCGGCCCGAGGAAGATAAACGACCCAATGGGGCGGTTAGGGTCTTTCAATCCGGCGCGCGCGCGGCGCACGGCTTTGGAAATGGCCTCAATCGCTTCTTGTTGCCCCACGATTGCTTTGCGCAATTCGTCTTCCATATGCAACAGACGTTCGGATTCTTCATGGGTGAACTGGTAGACGGGAATGCCCGTCCACATCGCCAGCACTTCGGCAATATCTTCGGCCGTGACGCTGACGGAGTATTCGCCCTCGTTGCTGGCGCGCATACTGTCAAGCCGGCGCTGCAACTCTTCTTCACGAGTGCGCAAATCTTCAGCGTATTCGTAACGGCCGTCTTCAATTGACTGTGTCCGTTCATCACGAATTTCGCGCAGTTCGTCGTAGGCTTCGCGGATGTCCGCCACATGGGGCACACGGTACATGCGCACGCGGGAGGCGCTCTCGTCAATCAGGTCAATCGCCTTGTCCGGCAAAAAGCGGTCGGTGACGTACCGGGTGGACAGGTTAACGGCCGCTTCAATCGCTTCCTGGGTGATGAACAGATTATGATGCTGTTCGTAGGCCCCTTTGATCCCCTGCAAAATCTGGATGCTTTCTTCGGGCGACGGCTCATCCACATATATTGGCTGGAAGCGGCGTTCCAGGGCGGCATCGCTTTCAATGTACTTGCGGTACTCTTCCAGCGTCGTGGCGCCGATAGTTTGTAGCTCACCCCGCGCCAGCGCCGGTTTGAGGATGTTGGCCGCATCTACAGAACTACCGGCCGAACCGGCCCCCACTAGCATATGCACTTCGTCAATAAAAAGGATGGAGTCGCTGGATTTTAACTCTTCAATGACGCGCTTGAGCCGTTCTTCAAACTGCCCCCGGTACATTGTCCCGGCTACCAGGCTGCCTACATCCAGTTGCAGCACGCGCTTGTTGTGCAGGACATCAGGCACACGGCCGTCTACAATCCGTTGCGCCAATCCTTCAATGATGGCTGTCTTGCCCACCCCCGGTTCGCCAATCAAGGCGGGATTATTCTTAGTGCGCCGTGCCAAAATCTGGATGACGCGCTCAATCTCCATGTTACGACCGATCACCGGGTCCAGCTTATTTTCTTCGGCCATCGCCGTCAGATCGGTGGCTAATTGATCCACCATGGGCGTCTTGCTTTTTTCCTTCTTTGTCGGAGAGCCGCCTCGTTTAGCAGGCGCGGCCGTTTCTGTGGCTGCCACCGGGCTTTCTTTCAACATCCGCCGTGTCTGGCGGCGAATTTGCTCCGGACTGATGCCAAATTTGCGTAGTACATCAATCGCCAGTCCTTCATTTTGCCGCGCCAGGCCCAGCAACAGATGCTCCGTGCTGATGTAATGCTGGCCCATACGTCGGGCTTCTTCCACCGCTAATTCCAGCAGCCGTTTGGTGCTGGGCGAAAGTTCAATTTTGGTAAAAGGAGTACGGGTGCCTGGTCCCCCAGACAGGCGTTCTACCATGGCTTGCACACGGGCCGCATCCAGCCCTAATTCGCGCAGCACCCGCCCGGCCACGCCCCCTTCTTCCCGCAGTAAGCCAATAAGTACATGCTCACTGCCAATATAGCTATGGTTTAAGCGTTCAGCTTCTTCTTGCGCCAGACTTAATACGCGGCGCGCACGCTGTGTAAATCGTTCCCAGTTTTTTGAGTTCACCGGTGTTTACCTCGGTTTGGCTCGCCGGTCTTTGCCCGGTAATCGGTGAAGGCAGTCGGTAATCGGTGAAGCGATTACCTGACTATTGTTCACTGAGTAACGCCAAATCAGACTCGACGAATTTTGCAGAAGCGACCTGCCTGATGCTCAGACCAAGCTGTCGCTGCTCCGCGTCAATACGAATAATACGAACCGATACTACCTGACCTACTTTCACAATGTCGCGGGGATGAGTGACATGCGTTTCGGAAATTTCGGAAATATGAATTAACCCTTCTAACTGATAATCATCATGGAGACGGGCAAATGCACCATAGGGAGCCAGTTTGGTCAGGGTGGCGTCAAAAAGCTGTCCCACCTGGTAATGTTCATCAATGGTCGTCCAGGGATCAGGTTGTAATCGTTTCAGACTCAGCGCCAGCCGTTCTTTATCCTGGTCAATAGAGAGAACCTGGACTTTAACTTCCTGGCCCGTTTTCAAAACTTCGTTGGGGTTATTGATGCGTTTCCAACTAATTTCAGAAAGATGGATCAGCCCTTCCAGCCCGCCAATGTCCACAAAAGCGCCAAAGTTCGCCAGGTTGATGACACGGCCGTCAAACACATCCCCTTCTTTTATTTCCGATAGCAATTTGGTTCGTTTGCCCTGGCGTATTTCGGTGGCAGCGTCCTTTTCGGACAGAATGAGGCGGTTGCGCTCTGCATCCACTTCCACTACCTTCACCGTTATTGGCTGGCCCACCGATTTTTGTAGGGCGCCCTGACTCTGCTGCACCGCCTGCTGCCGCTCCCGGCTAAATTGCGATTTGGGCACAAAGCCGCGTAGCTGCCCAATTTGCACCAGCAGCCCCCCTTTGTTGTGCCCGGCAATCTGCCCTTCCGTGGCCTCTTTGGCGCGTAAGCAGTGCTCCATGTTGGCCCAGTCCTGGTATTCCACCGCTTTGGTAAACGACACAATCAAGTTGCCCTGCTCGTCTTCCAGAGACACAACATAGATTTGCACTTCATTGCCTACGGCCAACTGGTTGCGGGTGTTAACATCCAATGTCTGCACTTCCGCCATGGGAATAATCCCTTCGGATTTGGCGCCGATGTCCACCAAAATCTCGTTGTTCCGGTGCGCCACCACCCATCCCTTCCGGGTTTCCCCGGCTGCCGGCAGGTTAAAATCTTCACCCAGCAAAAAATCCATGGGGTGGCTTGATTCACTGTCTGTGTAGGTTAATTCATTAACCAAATTCTTTCTTCCCATCCTTTATAACATTGCACTTTTGTCTCGATTATACTGGGTTCAAGCATGTTGGCAATAACACAATTGGCCCGCTAATGAAGTTCATACGCCATGTGCGCCCCCGCAAACGATGGGTTATTATTGACCTTCAAATAATGATTTTGGTTCGTAGGAAGGACTTCAGTTGGTTTGCCCCCTGAAGCAGTTACCACAAACCAGGAATCTTCTTGATTACGCAATGTTATATTGACCTTCATGTCACGCCGGAAATGGTTTGAACATCACCCGCATCTACGCGCTTGCCTTTGGGGAAGCGTCCTTTTTTTAGCCGCGTTTTTGCCCCGTCTGGCCGCCATTGATCGCTATGTTACGCCCGATGAGCTGATCTGGGTGTTCCGCTCTGTGCAGTTCCGGCAGGCGCTCCTGGACGGGCAATGGGCAAGCACGTTGACAGCCGGGCATCCGGGCGTGACGACGACCTGGCTGGGGGCGCTGGCGGTGAGCGGGCAGTTAGCGCTACGGCCGTCTGACCTTTCCACCTACCAATGGATTACCCATCTGGCCTGGTACGCGCCGGAAAATGTGGCCATGTTGTCCCGGCTTTACACCTTTTTGACCGGGGCGCGATTGCTGGTGGCGGTGGTGAACAGTCTGGGGATTGTCGTGGCGTTCTGGCTGGCGGGGCGGCTGTACGGCCGTGTCCCCGCCCTGCTCACCGCCTTGTTGCTCGCCTTCGACCCCTTTCTGGTGGGCCTGTCTGGCCTGCTGCATGTAGACGGCTTGTTAACCACTTTTACCACCCTATCGCTGCTAACGCTTGCACTGGCAATAAGGTCGCCACAAAACCGGCCCTACACCTGGGCAGCCCTGTCCGGCGGGTTGGCCGGTTTCGCCATCCTCAGCAAAATTCCGGCGCTGCTGCTGCCGCCGTTTGCGGCACTCTTTATTTTCTTGTCAATGTTCACGGGTCGAGAAAACCCCTTATCAGCTCGTTTGAAGCGGATGGTGGGACAGGGCTTGTCCTGGTTAGCAGCTTGTGTGCTACTGTTCTTCACCCTATTCCCGGCTCTGTGGCTGTCACCACTGTCGGTAGTGCAACAATTGACCGGGACGTTTGGTGAACATGCCGGCGAGGCGTTACGGCCGTCCTACTTTCTTGGCGAGATCACCCATGACCCCGGCCTACTCTTTTACCCGTTAACCCTCTCCTTCCGTCTCAGCCCGGTTGTATTGTGTGGCCTCATCCTTGCCGTTTTTCTTATCACGCGCGCCCTGTGGCGACAACCTGAACGCGACCCCTGGCTCAAACTGCCCACCGGGATTTTTATTTTATGGCCGCTCTTATTTGTCACGGCCGTGACCCAGGCTGCCCAAAAATATGACCGCTATGCCCTGCCGGTTGTACCCGCTCTGATTATTGTGGCGGCTTTAGGCTGGACGTATCTGCCACCGCTTAAGACGCGGCAATCCCAAGCCGTCTCCGTGTTGGCAGGCATCCAGGCGCTTTTGCTCCTGTGGGCCATGCCCTACCCGCTGACGGCCGTGAACCCACTTCTCGGCGGCACGGCCGTTGCCCGGCAGGTCATGGAACTGGATTGGGGCGAGGGCACCAGCGCCGCTGCCCATTGGTTAGCCACTCAACCCGACGTTGCCGACAGCACGGCCGTTGCCGGCATGTCCCCCGCTCTGGCCCCTTTTTTCCCCGGTCGCGCCCTGGCCTGGACGCCGGACAATCTGCCCCAGGCCGAATACATTGTCACTACACTAGACAGTGGTAATGTTCAAACAGAGCCACCCGTCGCTGGCGCTGTGCCCATGCACACCATCCGCTTCAACGGGCAAGATCGGGCGGTCATTTTTCGGGCGACGTCCACGGCCGTGACCACCCCGCCCACACCATTGCCGGAACCGATTCGTTTTGGCGACGCCATTTCTCTCCAGGCCACCCAGGCCGAAGCCACGCCAACGGCCGTCAATATCGCTTTGCAATGGCAGTTGGTGCAGCCGACGGACGGCCGTTATACCGTCAAACTCAGCCTGCTGGATGAAACCGGGCAGTGGTGGGCCGGCCTGGAAACGCCCTTACTCAACGATGTTTATTTTTACCCCGAACACTGGCAGACGACTGATAAACCGGTTGTCCCGTATCGGCTGCCGCTGCCGCCCGGCCTGCCGCCGTCTGCCTACCGGGTGGAACTGGCGTTGTTTGATGCCGATACGCAGGCACAGTTGCCGCTGTTTGCCGCCGATGGCGCATTTGTAGGTATGGCGCAACCGGTGGGGCAGGTGCAAACGCGCTTAAAACCGGAACCAGTTTCCGCCACCCAATTTGATCCGCCCATCGCCCTTATGAAGGATTGGGGCAGTCTGCGCCTGTTGGCCGGGCGTGACTTTCCACCTGCATCGGTGGTGAATGGCGACAATCTGCTGCTGGATTTGTATTGGCGGGCCGACGATGCCTTGCCGCCCGGTTTGCAGGTGGAGGTGACTTTAGGTGATCTGACGGTGCGCCAGCCGCTCAGCCGTTTTGACACGGCTAACTGGCGGCCTGGCGAGATCATCCACGAGAAAACGGCCGTCCCCATTCCCGCTGATATGCCCGGTGATGTGTATGAATTGCGGCTACGGCCGTTAACCGCTGACGGCGGACCCTTAGGCGAAGCGCACCCGGTCGGGCAGGTAGAGGTCATAGCCCTGGACAGGCAGTTTGCGCTGCCGCCACACATACCCCAGCTGCGGGATGACCGCTTTGGCGAGCAGATGGTCTTAAAGGGCATGGATGTACCCGCCGGGTCATTCACTGCCGGTGAAACCATGAACCTGACACTCTACTGGCAGGTGGAGCAAAGGTCACAGCAACTCATCTCCACTTTTGTGCACCTGCTCGCTGAAAACGGGCAACTGGTGGCCCAATCTGACCAGTGGCCGGGCGGCCTGCCTGCCCACCTGTGGGCCGCCGGGCAGGTAATTACTGATACCCACACACTGACCCTGCCCACCGACGCCCCACTCGGCCCCTATCATCTCGCTTTCGGTCTTTACTATCCGGCTAACGGTCTGCGCCTGCCCGCGTTTGACGCCAACGGCCGTGCCCACCCCAACAACCAGATCACCCTCCCCCTGGAGACCGCGCCGTGAGCCGTAACCCGTATCCCGTGACCCGTAATCCGTATACCGTAAACCGTGAGCCGAAGTCCGATTACCGATTACCGATTACGGATTACCGATTATGCATCACGCATCACGCATCACGCATCACGCTCCTCACCCTTCTCCTCATCGCCTTTGCCCTACGCCTGCACACTCTGGAAAGCCAAAGTATCTGGTGGGATGAGGGGATCAGCCTCAATCTGGCGCGTTCGCCCCTCCCTACCATTCTGGCCGACCGGCTGAACAATATCCATCCGCCGCTCTACTTTATTATCCTCAAAGGCTGGGTGGCGCTGACCGGCCTGAATGCCTTCAGCGCCCGTTACCTCTCCACCCTCGCCAGCCTGCTGCAAGTAGCGGCCGTGTACGCCGTTTGCCGCCGCTGGCTCCGTAATCCGAAGCCCGAAGTCCGAAGCTCGAAATCGGATGTCCGACTTCGGACTTTGGACTTCGCCCCCCTCCTCGCCGCCTTCCTCGTCACCGTCTCCCCGCTCTCCGTCATCTACGCCCAGGAGGCGCGGGTGTATGCGCTGCTGCCGCTGGCGACGCTGGCGTTGTTGGCGGTTGCCTGGGAGATACGAGATAAAACCTTTATCTCGTATCTCTATTTCCTGCTCTTTGCCCTGATCGAATGGTTTGCCCTGCATCTGCATTATGTGATGGTTTTTATGGCGGTGTATGTGAGTAGCTGGCTGCTGCTGGCGTTGGTGCAAGAGCAGCGCTGGCGCGATTTGCGCCGTTTTGCGGTCACGCAGATATTGGTGGGGCTGGCCTGTTTGCCCTGGTTTATGGCCGTCCTGCGCAACTGGACGGCCGTACAAGCCGAAGCCAACGCTGGTACCTACCTGGCCGAACCGACCCCCCTTGATTTTTTGCTCAAACAGGTGTGGGTCTTTCACCATACCGGCCTGACCGGGGCGCTGGCCCGCCCTGGCGTGTGGGAATTGTCTGCGCTGCTGCTGCTGGTCACGGCCGTGCTCATCTTCCTCCGTCTCACCGTTGCCCGTATTCCGTATTCTGTAAACCGTAATCCGAAGCCCGAAGCCCGAAGCCCGAAGCCCGAAGTCCGTGAACCGATCACGCATCACGCATCACGGATCACGCATCACGGATTACGAATTACGGATTACCGCCTCCCCCGCCTCCTCCTCCAATGGTTCCTCCCCCTCAGCGGTGCGCTGCTGGTCTGGACGGTGCGCTCCTTTTCCCACCCGCGTTATATCGCCTTTGCCGCCATCAGTTTTATCCCTCTGGCGGCTTATTTAATTGCGCCCGGCGTGGCTGCCAGCAACCGGGTAATTCGCTTTCTGGAACGGCTGCTGGCGTTTACCCTTTTGCTGACGCTGCTCATTTTGTCCGGCGTCGGTCTGGCTCTGTATTTTCTTGATCCACAAGTGGCGAAGGATGATATGCGTGGGGCGGCAGGCTATTTGGGGTCGGCACTAACTCCCGAAGACCTGATCATTGTGCCCGATGCTGGCTGGGCTTTTCCCTTTGAATATGATGGTGACACGGCCGTTGTCATGCCTGAACTCTCTGACCCCGACGGCTTATGGGCGCGGTTGGGTGAATGGACGGCCGTACCCCACCGCCGCATTGCCCTGGTGTCGGCGGCAAGCGGGCTGGCGCAGGGGCCAGCCGTTGTGCGTTTTGCTCTGGAACAGGTGGGATCACTGGTGGAGACACGGCCGTTTGATGGCCTGATCGTGCAAATTTACGAAGTAGACCAACCGGCCACACCGCCGGACTGGATGCCCCTGGATGCCTGGTTTGGGCCATTGCAATTGACCGGCTTTTGGGTGGAACCACAAACGACCGCAGACACGGCCGTGACCCTGGCCCTGCGCTGGCAACTGAGCCAACCCTCACCGGATCGCCACACGGCCGTGTTGTCACTGCTGAATGCCGACGGCCTGCTGCTGGCGCAGTGGGATGAGATAGTGGTGGCTGCGGACGGTCGGCCTACCGACTTGTGGTCACGTGGCGAAGTGGTGACGACCACGCACGTTTTGCCTCTACCCTGGGGCACGCAGCCGCAGCCGGTGACGCTGCGCCTGGCTGTAAACGGCCGTCAGCCGGAGGGCAGGACCAGTCCCGTAGAGGTTCGCAATGCCGCCGGTCAACCGGGAGGCATTTCCATGGAACTGGCGCCCGTTATGGCGGTGCAGCCCGCCCACCGGCCCGGTGGCAATCCCTACAACCTGCCGCCGGGAATGCCCCGTCTGGCAGCGCCGATTGAGCTGATGGATGGACTGCGGCTGACGGCCGTGGGCCAGGATCGTGGGCAGATCAGCGGTGGGCAGGTCTTACGGGTGAGCCTGGAATGGCAGGCCACGGCGCCATTGCCCGGCTTACAGCCACAGTTGCAGTTGGCGCAAAATGGGCAGGTTTTAGCGGAAATCCCTGTTGTGACCCAATTCCCGACCGACCAATGGCGGGTGGGTGAAGTGGTGTTGGCGCATCATGCGCTGGCAATTCCGGCGGAGGTGGAGAGTGGCACGGCCGTGTTGCTTTTAACTCTGGAGGGACAACAAATTCCCATCGGACAGGTAGAAATCATCGCGTCTGACCATAATTTCATGCCACCCACGCCGCAGGTGCCGTTGGATGCCATGTTTGGCGATGTGGCGCGGCTGGTGGGGTTTGACGCGCCAACTCAGGTGATGGCCGGCGAAGCGATCTCCCTCACTCTGTATTGGCAGGGGGTGGGCGAAAATGTGCCGGTGGCCTACACGGTGTTTGCGCATTTGTTGGCGGCGGACGGCCGTCTTATCGGCCAACATGATGCGCCCCCGACCAACGGCGCACGCCTCACGACCGGCTGGATAACCGGCGAATACATCACCGACCCCCACGCTATCACCTTCCGCGAACCCGATTACACCGGCCCGGCGCAAATCGCCGTTGGCCTGTATGATCCGGCGACCGGCATACGCCTGCCATTGGTGGGGGGCGGGGATATGGTGGTGTTGCCGGGGGTTGTGGAAGTGAGCGGTGGACAGTAAGTAGTGAGCAGTAAACAGTGAGCAGTGAGCGGGATGGGATGATCCGCGAAGGGCGCGAAGAAGCGCGAAGGTTTCCTGGTATAGTAAAGAAATCCGTGAAAATCCGTCCTATGCGTTTCATCCGTGATCCTATTTCTGAGGCATTTTGAAGGTAGCTTTTTACGAGCAAAACAGGTGGGTTTATCTGGTGCTGACGGCCGTGCTGCTGGCGACGGTGCTGGTGTATGCTGCCTCGCTGGCGTTTGGTTTCATCTGGGATGACCCGCTCTGGTTTGGGCACGCTCTGGGCAAGGCGTGGTGGCAAACGCTGTTGCCCAATGCCGATTTCCAGTTTTACCGGCCGTTGACCATGCTCTATTTCTGGCTGTTCATGCGGCCGGACGGTACGTTTGCCATTGAAGCGGCGCACGGTTGGCAGTTGGGCTTCCATTTGCTGAATGTGGCCCTGGCCTTTGCCCTCAGCCGCCGGTTGGGATTGGGGCGCGGCGTGGCGGTGGCGGTGGCGGCGCTGTTTGCCTTTTACCCGATGGCGTACCAGGCGGTGGCCTGGGCCGCGCCACAGCAGCCACTCACGGCCGTGTGGCAAAATGCTGCCTGGTTGGGTTACATCTGGGCACGGCCACTTCGGCAGGCGACCGGCAGTCGCCACTCAGGGCCGGCGTTGCCTGCCATCCCCCCACCACGTCATACCCGTTGGGGGTTGGTTGCCAGTCTTGTCTTTTTTGCCCTGGCGCTGACCACGCAGGAGAGCAGCGTCACCGTTGCCATTGTACCCTTGCTGTATGAACTGCTCCTGCGCCGTACCTGGGCGGGGGGGCGGTCATTGGTTGGTTGGTTACGGCCGTATGGTTGGGCGCTGGTTTATCCGGTGCTGGCGGCCGGGTATGTGCTGGTGTGGCTGGTTGTGCCGCGCAAGGCAGGTATTACCGGCGCATTTTTTGACGGCCGTAACCTGGCCTATGTGCTACAAGGGATGGCCTTTCCCCTGTTTGGACGGCCGCAGGGATATGCGCCAGATGTGATGTGGAATGAGTGGGTGGTGGCGATGGTGGGCATCGCGGCGGTGGCGGTATTGCTGGCGCTGGCGGCCTGGCGCGGGCGGGGCCGGGTGGCGCTGTTTGGCCTGACCTGGGCGTTGGCGGCGGTGCTGCCGATGTTGGTGGGGCTGGGTTTTGCCTATGTGGCGCTGGCAGCGCGGCTGCTCTATGCACCCGCATTGGGCATTTGCCTGCTGTGGGGCTGCGCCTTGTGGCCGCGCGCGGGGGAACGGCGTTGGGTACAGGTGGGCAGTGTGCTGGCGATTGGTCTGATTTTGCTGCAAAGCGTCTGGCTGCTGCGCCAGTTTGAAGGGGTGTGGCGGCAAGGAACCGACCATTTGCGGGCAGCGGTGGCGGCGCTGGATGAAGGAGGTGACGGCCGTTTCCTTTTCCTCAACTTTCCCGACCGCTACGCGCCCACACGGCCACCATACCCGGTGGGCTATTGGGGGCCGACGCTGGCCCCGGTGGTGGTGGAACTGGCCGATTTTCAGCGCGTGTGGACGGGTGGACAGGCCCAATCGCTGTCTCACGCCATGCCCTGGCTGGATCAGGCGGAACGGGACAGTGGCGGTTACATGGTGGATATGCGTGGCGTGATTATCCAGCCGGATGAACTGGCGGCGCTGGCGGCAGAGGTGGATGGGGTATATGTATCGCGTTACGGGGTGGACGGCCGTTGGCAGTTGCCATACGCGGGCCGGTTACAGCCGGGCACGGCTGATGGTTGCCCATTCGCCCTGATTGGTGAAGATATTTGCCTGCATGATGCCCAAATGGTGGAGACGACTGAGGGATATGAGGTGACGTTGGTGTGGTCTACGGCCGTGCCCCTGCCGCCACACCTGACCATCTTTGCCCACCTGGGTGTGCCCGGTCAGCCGCCCGTGGCCCAGGCAGACGGGGATACCTGGCGGGGTGCATTGCCCCTGGCAAACTGGCCGCCCGGCGTCCTTATCGTCGAGCAGCGCACCTTGCCCCGCCCGGCGCAAGAGGGTCTGGCGCTGCAAGTGGGCGTGTATAACTGGGTGGATGGGCAGCGGGTGGGGGAGGTGGAGGTGAGCAGTGAGCAGTAAGCAGGGAGCAGTGACCTGATCTCTACTCCTCTTTTTCGTAAATGATTACCTGGATTTGCCATTCGTGACGGCCGCTGGCCTGGCCCCATTCATCTTGGGTGTGGAAGGGAATGGTGAACTGGCGGCGGCTCATTTCGTCGAAGCCGTTTTCGATGACGGCCGTGTACTCCGGCCAGGCCGGCACACCCCAGGGGCCACCTTCCAGCACGACCACGTACTCCACCTGACTGGCAGCTAATGTTTGTTGGAACTGGGCCAGATTGTCCGGCGTGGGGGAAGGGAGTACGGCCGAGGGCGCTGTCCAGATAGTCTGGTTAGTGGTTGCCAGCCGCCAGGACATGGCTTCGGCGCTGAATTGATCCCAGGGGTTGACCAGGAAAAAGCGGGCGTCAGGCGGGATTTCGTTTTGCAGCCAGTCCGCCAGATCATTCAGGGCGGGATGTGTTTCGTATTCCACTGCCATGATCGCCCCAAACTGTTGGAAACGGTCGGACAGGACGCGGACGCTCTGCCAGCTTGCCAGCAGCAGCAGTCCGGCCATAAGGAAGATGGCGGCGCGCTGCCAGGTGGGCGTTTGCGGCCACTGGTGGCGGGCGATGTGCAGGGCATGGGTGAGCATCACGGCCGTGAGCACATGCAGCGCGGGCACAAAGGTGACAATAAAACGGGGGTTGAAGGGGTGATTGATGAACATGATCAGCCCCATGCCACCCAGGAAATAGATCAGCAGCAGCCGGATGCCCGGCGCGTGCCAGTTGGCAATGGCCCAGACCAGCCCGGCCAGATTGACCAGGGCAAACAGGGGTGCGGGCGTCTCAAACCGCGCCAGACTGAGCGGATAATAAGCCAGGCCGCGCCAGGAGAGCCAGGCTTCATCGGCGGCCAATGGTTGCGCATAATCAACAGCACCGCTCAGGTTGCCGGGACGGGCCAGCCAGAGCAGCAGGGCCAGCGTCAGTGGGCCAAAGAGGTAGAGCCAGCGTTGCCATGTACGTAATCCGTGATCCGTAATCCGTGATGCGTGATGCGTGATGGGTGATCCGTGACGGAATGAACTATAGGCCAGAGAGAGTTCGGTGAGGGCCTCGTTGAGGGCGACGGCCGTGAGTGTGACGGCACCGTAGGTGTATTTGGTGAGGACGGTGAGGGTGAGCAGCAGGCTGGTGAGGAGGAGGTGGGCGGGGGACGGCCGTTTGAGAACGCGCAAATAGGCCCACAACGCCAGCATACTGATGAGCAGTCCCGGCGTTTCCAGCATCACCAGGGCGGCATTGACCAGCAGGGAAAACACAGTCAGCGTGAGAATGGCGGTGATGAGACCACTCAGCCAGCCGTACTTTTTGTCAATTTCCAGGCAGATGGCGTAGAGGACGGGTACAGCCAGGAAGAGGGAAAGGGCGCTAAAGAGGCGGGCAGTCACGGCCGTGCTGCCCACCAGCAGGAAAACCAGCGCCTTGAGCCAGGTAACGCCCGGTGGATAAAAGTTTTGCGCGGCAAAGAGTTGGGCGAAACCACCCAGGTCGCCGCCGCGTAAGGCCAGCGCCATCTGCTGCGCCGCCAGGGCGTGGTTGGCCTCGTCAGAGTCAAAGGGGTAGTGCTGGAAGGCCAGGATGTGGTGAATGAGGAAGAGGAGGACGGCCGTGTCCAATATCAACACTAGCAGCAGCCCCAGCCAGGCGCGACGACGAGTGGTGGCGGGGGGTGGGGTAGATGGCATTTGGGTGGCGGGCATGGCCGTTATTGTGGCGCAGTTTGAGAGGTGGGGCAACCGTAGAGACGTTGCATTGCCTGTAGAGACGTTGCATTGCCACGTCTCTGCAAGCGATGTGGTGACACCCCTCACCTGCGAAACGTGCCAATCCTCCTACCGCTGCCCGCCCGTTTTCGCCTATGCTGGTGATGTTTGTTGTTTTCGTTTGTAGTAGGCGATTTATCGCCGTCAAAAGGCGATAAATCGCCTACTACGAACAAGAGAAGAGAGGTGGTATGAAGGAAATTTTGGTTTTACACTGGCAGGCGGAGGAGCGGGCCGAGACGGGTTCATTTTTAGGGGAGTCCTTTACTTTGCAGCATAAAAGTTGTGCGGGAGATATGGCGCGGGCGCAGGCGTTGGTGGCCGAATATGACGGCCGTGCCGCGGCCATTGCTCTGGAAAATATGCCCCTGACACTGGAATTGGGGCCGGCGCGGCGGGAACATGCCTGGGGGCAGCAGGTCGTCACGGCCGTGCAAAGCACACCGGTGGTGGACGGCCGTATCATTCGCGCCGGGCTGGAACGGTGGGCCGTCATCCTGGCCGACCACGCCCAACCGGGCATCTTTAGTCGCAAACATGTGTTGATGACGCCCGGTTTGAACCACAATGGGCTGGCGCAGGCATTGGAAAAACGGGGCTGCGATTTACGCTATGCCGACCCATTTGTTTATTTCCATTTGCCCGGCGCTCCCGGAATTGGTGGCCGCCGCAGCCGCAACCAGGCCGCGCCGGTGGAATTAGATCGGCTTAAGGAGATGGAGTACGGCCGTCTCTATCCCCCGGTCAATGGCGCAGCCCCGGAAAATAGCCCTGCTCCCTTCGCCTGGGCGGATGTGATTGCCGGGGACATTGCTGTCATTCGTCATTTTGCCCCGGCGCAGCTCAAGCACAAAACGGTGGCCGTGGAATGGGCCAGTGCCGAAGACCTGGCCGATTTGCAGATGCGGGGTGTGTCATTGGTGGTGGAATTGATGCCGGGGCTGGTGGGAGAGTACGGCCGTATTCCTGCCTCAGCTGCCACCCTGGAAGCCATCCTCACTACTCTCCAACCAGACCCCGAAGCCGCCCTCAATGAAGACGCTTTCCTTGACCTGATGGCTGACATTGAATGGACGCCGGCCATTCACACTTTACAGCCGGAGGAGACGGGCATTAATCGCTTTGCCTTTGTCATTCACCCGCTGCATGTGGGTTTTGTCCACAAGCACAAGTATTTTCGTTGGACGCGCTACCTGCCGGATAGTCTGGTGGAAGCCGTGGCTGCTTACCTGCCACCGCTCTACCTCTCGCGTATTACCGGCGGCCAATCGCCTGCCACCGGGCAGCGCGTGGAGGGCATTCTCATCAGCCTGGGGGCCACGCCGCGCCAGATGATGCGCCACGATGAGCGTTTTACCTACAAGCAGCTTCACCGGGCGGCGCTGATGGCCGAGCGCAAAGGGGCGCGGATTATGGGGTTGGGCGCGTTTACCAGTGTGGTGGGGGATGCGGGTATCACCGTGGCCCATGAAGCGGACATTGCCATTACCAGTGGCAACAGCCTGACGGTGGCGGCCACATTGGAAGCGGCCAAACAGGCGGTCGTCAAAATGGGAGCCACCGACCTGACGAAAGGCAAGGTGATGATTATTGGCGCGACCGGTTCGATTGGCGCGGTTTGTTCGCGGTTGCTGGCGCAGGCAATTTATGACGTGGTGCTGGTTTCCATTGAGCCGGAAAAGCTGATTGATTTGAAGCGCACCATTCAGGCGGAAACGCCGGGGGCGACGGTGACGATTGCTACGCGGCCGGATGAGTTTGTGGGGTCGTGTGACCTGATTGTGACGGCCACGTCGGCGTTTGGGCAGCGCATTGTGGACATCAGCAAGTGCAAACCGGGGGCGGTGATTTGTGACGTGGCCCGCCCGCCAGACATCAGCAAGGAGGAGGCGGCGCTACGGCCGGATGTGCTGGTGATTGAGAGCGGCGAGGTGTTGATTCCGGGGGATATTGATTTTGGTTATGACATTGGCCTGCCGCCGAAGACGGCATATGCCTGTCTGGCGGAGACGGCGCTGCTGGCCATGGACGGCCGTTTCGAGGATTACACACTGGGTCGGAACATCAGCATGGAGCGGGTGAAGGAGATTTACCGCCTCTTCAAAAAGCACAACTTCCAGATTGCCGGGCTGCGTTCGTTTGACGAACACGTGACGGAGGAGTTGGCGGCGCAAAAGCGGGCGCTGGCCGACCAGCTACGCCGCGACCCGGCGGCATTGGTGCGGGTGCAGCAGGAGAGCGGGGAGAAGCTGGCAAAAATGCCGGTGCAGGCGAAGGGGGTGCGCTCGTCCCGTTCGGGGCGGGGGAAGTGGGCGGTGGTGGCAGGGGCAACGGCCGTACTTGGTTTGTTGGCGAGTTGGCGACTATTGCGGAACCTGTCCTTCCGAACGAAGTAGCGGCGCGGGCTGAAGACCGACCGCAGCTAGAGAGCAGGCAGGTTGTCCGGCAGCTTATGTGATGGTTGCCGGGTATTATTCTCCGGCGTATCCGCCCCCACCAGATGAACGACACGTTGCGGAAACGGTATCTCAATGCCTTCACGGTTCAAGGCCAGGTAGAGAGCGGTGTTCATCTTGTCAATGACGCGGCGGGTTTCCACATAATGCTCGATCCAACAGCGCACCCGGAAGGCGAGGGAAAAGTCTTCAAATGCTAAAAATAAGGCTTCAACTGGTTCATCTTGCATCACCCACTCTTCAGCCTGGATAGCTTCAATCATCACCTGGCGAGCTTTTTCCACGTCAGAACCATAGGCAATACCTACCTGGGTTTCGACGCGGTATTTGGTGCTGGGGTTGGAATAATTGACGACAAGACCTTTGCCGATGATGGAGTTAGGCACAGTGACCATGCGGTTGTCGCGGGTGCGAATGCGTGTACTGCGCAGGCCAATTTCTATCACGTCACCCCACGTGCCAATTTCACGAATCTCGACACGATCACCCACTTTGAAGGGTTGGTCTGCCATAATGGTGAAGCCGGAAATCATGTCACCAAGTGTTTCTTGAGCCGCGAGGGCGAGGGCCAGCGAGCCGATGCCCAACGTGGCAACCAGACCGCTGACTTCGATGCCGTAGCGGCCCAACACCATAATGATGAACACGGCCGTTATCACCACCAGCACAATCCGGTGAAATAAGGCCAGGAAGCGATCATCCCAGTCCGTTGCCGTCCGATGGGCAACTTCTATGGCATACCAGTTAATCAGGGTGCTAATGAATCGGTATAAAGCCAGATAGACAAAGAGGGCATAGAGAACAAAAACGACACGATCAAGCGTGTCGGCCCATGCTGCCGGTACAGCATTAATTTGTTTCAGCGCCAACTGTATCCCCCATACGATAATGATAAATCGTAAAGGCGACCGGATCGCATCAATGATGGCTGCGTCTAGCGGCGTTTTTGCCTTACGGACCCGCCGCTGGCGCAGCCAGCCCAACAGGTACCAGACCAGCCAACTGGCGAGCCAGGCCACTAAAACAATCGCTATGCCGATCAATATTTCCTGGACAATCAGATTCATAGGGCTTATGTTCTCCTTCCAAAAATGGTGGCTGCTTGCTGGTTGCCAGTGGCAAGGGGCGACCATCAGGCGCCAATTACCTTCACTACTTCAGGTATGTATCAAACCAGCGCCGGATGTGTTGCAGGCGGGCGACGCGGCGGTCGGTACGGCCGTCACGCGATAACCCGTGTGGTTCATCCGGGAAGAGCACCAGTTCGGTGTCTACCCCTTTTTGGCGCAGGGCCACAAAGATTTGCTCGCCTTGTTCCTGGTCGGCGCGTAAATCTTGTTCGCTGTGGATGACCAGGGTGGGGGTTTGGGCATTGCCGATGTATTTCATGGGGGATTGGTCCCAATACTTGTCCAGGTTGGCGTAAGGGGGTTTGTTTTCGCCGATGGTTTGCTGGAACTGCCAGTTGCCGTCGCTGCTGCCCCACATGCTGATCAGGTTGCTGACGCAGCGTTGGGTGACGGCGGCCTGGAACAGGTCTGGTTCGCGGCCGATGAGCAGGTTGGTCATGTAACCACCATAGCTGCCGCCGGTAACGCCCATGCGCTGCGGGTTGATGGTCGGCCGTTGCCGCACAAACGCCACCCAATCCAACACATCTGTCAAATCCACGCTGCCCCAATTGTTCCAGATGGCGCCGGAGTGGGCTTCGCCATAGCCTTGCCCGCCGCGTGGATTGCTCCAATAGACCACGTAGCCTTGGGCGGCCAGGTAGTAGAATTCGTGCATGAAGCCCCGGTCATACTGCGTTTGTGGCCCGCCATGAATTTCCAGGATGGAGGGGTATTGTTGCCTGGGGTCAAAATCGGGCGGGGTGAGTATCCAGCCGTGCAGGGGGTAGCCGTCGCGGGCTTTGAACCAGACTTCTTCAAGCTGGCCCAGGCTTTTGCGCTTGAGCCAGCCGTTGAAGCGGGTGAGCTGCTTTTCTTTGCCGTTGGTGAGGTCGCGGACAAAAAGGTGAGCGGGGTGCTGCTGTGTGGCCTGGGTGTAGGCCAGTTTTTGGTGGGCGGTGTCGAAGGTGAATAAGCCAACCAGTCCGCTGGCGGCGATAACCCGTTCGACGACCGGCTCACTATCGAGCGTTACCGACATCAGGCAGATGTCGGCTTTGTGTTCGGCCTGGAAATAGAGTTTCTGGGAATCGGGCGACCAGGTGGGCGGATTCATTTGCCCGCCGCCAGTATCGCTGCCACTGCCGCCGATGGCGTTCAGGTCGGCGGCGGCGGTGAGGTTGCGGGGCGGGGTGCTGCCGTCTACGGCCGTCACCCACACATTCGTATTGCGCCACCATTCGCCCGGTTTGTCGGAACCGAGGTAGGCCAGCCAACGGCCGTCGGGCGACCACGACAGCGCAAATTTATAACCGGCTGGTGTTTCCAGTTGGCGAGATTCGCCGCCGCTGGCGGGGATGATGAACAGGTCGTCCATTTCTGGCGTCAGATCGGGGTTTGGGTGGATGTTGCTGGCGTAGGCGACCCATTGGCCGTCGGGTGACCAGGTGTATTCGTCTTCGTGGTTACGGCCGTTGGTGAGTTGTTTGGTTTTGCCGGTGCGGGCGTTGACCAGCCAGAGGTGCCATTTTTCGGCGGGCAGGTAGCCACGGCCGTCGCCTTTGTAGCGGGTGGTGGTGATGTGCCGGGCGACGATGCCTAGCTTTTTCTTTTGCTCATCTTTTTCGCGCTCAATCGCTTCCTGGTCTTTGCGGCGGATGGCACAGAGGAACTGTTTGCCGTCGGGCGACCATTCCAGGCTGGCGATGGACATGTCTTTGAGGCTGGTGAGGGCGCGGGCTTCGCCGCCGTCCAGAGGGAGCAGGTAGAGTTGGGCCTGTTTTTCGTCGGCGCGGTTGGAGAGGAAGGCGATGGCACGGCCGTCGGGCGACCAGCGCGGTGAACTGTCTGACCAGTCGCCGTAGGTGAACTGGCGCAGTTTGCCGGTTTGGGTATCGGCCAGCCACAGGTTGCTGTGTTTCTTTTCCGTTTTGCGGTCTACATGTTGGATGGTGCAGATGGTGGTACGGCCGTTGGGCGATATGCGGGCGTCGGTAATCAGTTCAAACTGGTAGAGGTCTTCAGCGGTAATCAAGTTTGGCGCGGGCAAGATCAATCTCCTTCAGTGGTTTGTGGGGATTATAACAGGGGAATGGGGAATGGTTAATGGGCAATGGGTGGGAGGAGGAAAGAGGGGGAAGGGTACGGCCGTTCCTTCACCAACGTTGTGTTCAGCAGCGGGCAAGCAAAACCCAACTTCTCCACGGGCGCGCTACCTTCAACCACCACCAACTCAAGTCGTGGATCAACCTGGTGCTTGCCCGTCCGCTGCAATAATTGTTAGACAAACTCACGGATACTCTGTATAAGCGTGACGATAATAACCATTCTCATCAAGCTCATATACCCTTTTGAAATTTCTTATAGAGTCTGAGTCAAATCTTGATGTCCTTGCCATGACGATTATTTCATACAAATTGTCATCGTTGAGATCCGTGAGCTCAAAATCAGCAGGACAGCTGTTGGCTGGTAGTAATCTTTCATCCGGGTTAAAAAGGTCAATAAATTGCTCTCCATTCCAGGTAAGAATAACCAATAACAATTCGCAAGAGGACCCAATCCAATGTCCGCTGATAAACAAGTCTACCAGTCCATCGCCATTCATATCTTCAACCTTCACTATTTCAAGGTCAAAATGATAAACAAAACCATATATCAAACCTAGATGATAAACACCAGAAACACAATTGAAAATCCAAAACCCGCGGCTGGTGACAAGAACCAAATCGTCAAAACCAGAATCATTTAGGTCAACCCAGATTGCTTTGGGCGACAAGCTAAAGGTTTCTTGATCACATGATTCAAGGACATTCGTAACATTATTTATATTTCCACCCTCGTTGATGTAATCAAGAATTTGATTGGCTAATTCCCCTTCAGCAGCTTCATTGAAAGGTAAAAACCAGCTGTCTTGTAGTACCACTTTAACTTCTTCACTGACTTGGAATGGATTATGATTTATCGATTTTGGACAACCCCCTATTTGCGAGGAAGTAACTGGTGTTGATGTTGGATGAATCGTTCTGGAAAAGGTTGGGGTTTCAGAAGAAATGATATTTTCGGTAGTCGTTGCAACTGAAACCGTCCGCGCTGTTGGCACTGGTATAGATTCGTTTGTTGGTGCGGGTACAGTTGTCTGTGTACCACAGCTTATCAGCAACAAACCAACGAAAAATACAAGAACCAACCTTATCATTGTTAAAGGAAATCCTTTTGGTGGTCTAACTATGTAGTATGCTGACTCATTACACAACGAATCGTCATCATCCATCTACTTTTTGGTCCTTCAATAGCAGCAAGTTTACCGCAGCCTGCTTCTGGTTTGCCAGTGTTGTGTAGAGGTCACGGCCGTCAACCCAAGCACCTGTTGGTTTACGGCCGTGAGGGGTGGGTAGGGGTACGGCCGTTCCTTCACCAACTGCTCGCGTTACCCGCTGGTGAGTGGGACGAGACAATGCCATTTTACCGGAACCAACTTCAAGCCACGCAAACTGCTTGAAAACGCGGCGAGTCCCACCAGTCGGGTACACGCTGTGTTAGCCTGCCGCCCATTTTAGAGCAGACCAATTCCAAACGATATAAGCGCACCTACAAAGAGAATTATTGAATTATTAGAAACACCACGGAAATAACTGCACTTCGATTCTCTGTGATATTTGGCGGTTAGCAGATCTATAAGATCAAGTTTGTAGGGACTGTCGCTCACGTGATACCCATCTAGTTACTAGCTTATCAACCCTTTTGCTTTGCAAGCCAGGTGCGGACAGTCTGCGCTTCGGGCAAGATTGCCAAGGTGGCATCCGTGGTGAGCCAGTCGTAGTTTGCTGTGCGCAGATATTTCCACATGATTATCAAGTCATCGCCTGTGAATAAGCGGAACATAAACTCAGGCATGGGAAAATGGGGTGCCTTCCTTCCTAGAACTTCCTGGTATAACTCTCGTACCTCATTAACCGTCTGCAAGTCAGAGGCGAGCTTTATGTCCTGTCCAATATACTTTTGGGGATCATTAAACACTTTGGCTGCAATTGCGCCAAGGTCGTCTATTGCGAGCCACGTTACTTTTTTATCGGCGCCCATGAGTTTAGGCATATGATGAAATGTCGATGCCATTGGATAGAAGCCGGGATCGCTAATAAGTTCCATAAAAGCCGTCGGACGCAATACCGTCAAGGGCAACCCAAGTGACTGCATATACTCTTTAATTTCCAGTTTTGAATCCCAAGAGGGGATGCCAGTTTTCTCGCCAAAGCCTGCCGAACCTTGAACAATATGCGCAATACCAGTGGCTCTGGCGGCATCCGCCACATTTTTTCCTTGTCGTACTTCAGCCGCAAATGAGGATGTATAGGGATTCTGCACCGAATAAACACCGGACGCACCCTGAAAGACTGTTTTGAGCCTATTCAGATCGTTCATATCTCCAGTCACCAATTCAGCGCCGAATGCGGCAATCCGTTTTGCCTTCTTGGATTGAGGGCTCCGAGTCAGACCCTTGACTTGGGCTCCCCCTTGGATTAGGTGGTGAACAATTGCGGAACCTTGGCGTCCGGTCGCTCCAGTCACTACGAAGGTCTTTCCTTTCAAGTTGTCCATTATCAATCTCCTCGTATACCGATTAAACACCTAAAGTAGAGCTGTGACTAGATGTTCTGGACAGGCTAACGCCTGAATTAAGCCGAGCCGCGAAGCGGCTTCAGCTTGAATGAATTGTTAGGTGCGCAATGCCCGCCACATCCAAAGGCCCAGCGCACCAATTGTGATAACCCAGATTGCCACAGTGGCCACTGCCATGGCAGGGCTGGTTGGCTTGCCCGCCATCTCACTGGCCTTAGCCCGAGAGCTGGTCAGAACATCGGCTGGGGTGAGGCGAATGACGAGCAGCACTCCCAGCGGGACGATCACCAGATCGTCTAAGTAGCCCAGCACCGGGATGAAATCGGGGATCAGGTCGATGGGGCTAAGTGCATACGCCGCTACACCAAGCCCTAGCAGGCGGGTGAACCAAGGCGTGCGTGGATCACGAGCAGCAAAGTAGACGACGAGAGTCTGTTGCTTTAACTCTCTAGCCCATTTGCGAAGACGTGACATGCGCACCTAACTATGTAGTATGCTGACTCATTACACAACGAATCGTCATAATCTACCCACTAATAACCATTCAGTGGCAGCAAATTTTACCGCAGTTTGCCTGTTGTTTGCCAATGTGGTGAAGGGGGCACGGCCGTCAACCCAAGCACCTGTTTGTTTACGGCCGTGAGAGGGTGGGTGGGGGTACGCTTCATCAAGCGAAAAATGAAGAGTGCAAAAATCGCATACCGGCCACTATTTGTTTGATCCGCTGCTCGGTGAGGGAGCTAATATATTCCCCCAGTTGTGATTTAGGAACTTGGAAACAACGACGACGCTTTGCCGGCGCAGATTGGCTTCACTGGCCTCAAGCAAGACATTACCGGGTTCTGTTAACTTTGCTGTCCTCGTCTATTGCCGCTAATCTCCCGGTTACTGTCCAGCCATTTCTGCAGATGATAGCGGCGATGACCAGGGGGGCAATCTTCATCAATCCCGCTAATACTATACCCTGACTGTTGATAGAAACCTGGCGCTTGAAAACTGTAGCTATTCAAAACGATCACTTGACAGCCTCGACTGACCGCCTCCCTTTCCGCGGTTTGCAGCAGGTGACGGCCGTAACCCCGGTGTTGATAATCGGGGTGAACCCACAAAAAGGCAATTTCACAACAACCACCCCAGGTATAGCCGGAGATGCCGGCAATGAGCTGGTTTTGCGAATCGGGCACGAATATGGCAAGAGGCTGGTAATCGTCAAAACCGGTTTCGCTGATGTTGTACTGATTGATCTGGTCTTCGAGGAATTGAAGCATAGGGGGGAAAGGATTGGTCTCTACAGTCAATTGAAGCTCATGCATAAAGATTCTCTCTTTTAATGGGGCGAATCGTCATAACCCACCCAATGATGACCCTTTAATAGCCGCAAGTTTACCGCAACCTGCGTGTTGCCCACCCATGTCATGGAAGGGGGCTACGGCCGTGCCGCCATCAATGACTCACCCAACGATTTGCGTCAGTTGCCAGGATGTCACTTATAAAGTGATGGATTGCCTGGCCCGTTGTATGGCGGCAACCAGTTCAATTACTTTGTCAAGCGCCTCATCATCAACTTCATTAACCGGGTTATGCAAGAACGCACGATTACGTTCGTCTGTAATGGAAAGTTCATGTTTCCCTTTTTTATTAGTCGCAATCCCAATGGATGTAAGATGACCGACGTGTATACTCCGGCCGCCATCATAATTCAGCGCCGAGAAATATTCGATGATATTCCCGTAGAGTGTGACGATGGTCTTTGAAGAATTTTTCTTGGAAAGTTGCACTTCAATCATTGTAATCTCCTTGTTTTCTCAACTGTATCTCTGTTCGGTATGGTTAGGGACTGAGTGTGGTCACCCAACGGAAGCATCACCCGCCGACCAGGCTGAGACGAAGAACGCTCGCGCCCCGAAAGATGATGACCACGCGAAAGCAGCTCTGGAACTTGCGGCGCATGGGCGGTCGGGTGCATGCAGTGTTAGGCCGCTTTAGGAATCCCGGCTCTTTTCAAGAATTCCCCTCAAGCTCATTTCCATGCCAAGTTGATCTACTGAATAGTTACCCACTTCTGAAGCTGTCTCAAAGATTAGCCGTTTTAATTGCTTGATGCTGTAGTTGGAAGGTAGTTTAGTTCGCGTGAGGTTAAATACCTCTTCAAGTGTTTCCAAACTTTCAAGTTCTTTGTCTTCATAATGAATATGGAGTTTATCTTCCAACCTCAGAACAAAACCGACTAGATCAATTAATACAAATGCCCAATAAGCTTCGTTCTCCCTCATTTCTTTGCCAATTGAGGCAAGGTCATAATTACATACAAGGCAGGATACTCGAAAACAACGTAAATCCTCTACTGAATACTTACGAGTCTCGCCGCAATGTGGACATTTGACTGGCATCGGATCAATATATTTCATCTTCAAGATGTTCTCAGAATGATTTGCCGTGTAGCCTGAATTTCAACGGCCCAACTGTATAATGGACCAACTCATTACACAATGAATCGTCGTAAACTCACCTACTGGCAACCCTTCAATAGCCGCAAGTTTACCGCAATCTGTATGTGGCCCGCCAGTGTCATGAAGTGGGGCACGGCCGTCAAACAAAAGCACCTGTTTTTACGGCCGTGAGAGAGTGGGTGGGGGTGAGTTTTATGAAGCGAAAAATGAAGAGTGCAAGAACCGCATACCGGCCACTATTTGTTTGATCCGCTGCTCGTTGAGGGAGCCGATGTATTCCCCCAGTTGTGATTTAGGCACGGTAGAAACTTTGGAAACTACAACGGCGCTCTGCCGGGGCAGGTTGGCTTCGCCGGCCTCAAGCAAGACATTACCCGGCGCGTGTGCCTGTTTCAGGTTGGTGGTGAGGGCGCAGACGATGACGGTGTGAATACGACTGTGGTTAAAGATGTTGTCTTGAATGACGACGTAGGGATGGGGATAATCGCCCGGTTCGGCCTCCTGAATATGTTCGGGCTGAATCCAGAAAATATCCCCTTGATTGATGATCCTGGTTACCGGCATAAGCACTACCTTTCCCGGAAACGGCGACGACATTTTCTTCACTCTCCCAATCTCTCAATCTCTAGCCACACTTTCTATCAGATTCACAATTATATCATCCGGCTTGACGCCTTCGGCCTGGCCCTCAAAGTTGAGCAGCAGGCGGTGGCGCAGGGCGGCAGGGGCTACGGCCGTGACGTCATCAAAACTCACATTGTATCGCCCCGCCAGCAGCGCCGTGATCTTGGCCCCCAGCACCAACGCCTGCGCCCCACGTGGGCTGGCGCCGTAGCGCACATACTGGTTCACCAACGGCGCGGGGCTACTGCCCGGATGGGAAGCCACAATGAGGCGGCTGATGGTCTGGCTGACGTGGCTGGGAATGGGCACCTGCCGCGCCAACTGTTGCATGGCGATCAGACGGGGGCCGTCGGCGGTGGTTTGGGCCACGGCCGTTTCCTTTCCCGTCGTCCGCGCAATAATTTCTGTCAGTTCATCGGCCGAGGGGAAGGGGACATTGATTTTGAAGAGAAAGCGGTCTAGCTGCGCTTCCGGCAGGGGATACGTACCTTCCTGTTCAATCGGGTTTTGCGTGGCCAGCACGAAGAACGGTTCGGGCAGGGTGTAGGTGTGGTTGGCCACCGTTACCGTGTGTTCCTGCATGGATTCCAACAGAGCGGATTGGGTTTTGGGCGTGGCCCGGTTGATTTCATCGGCCAGGATGAGGTTGGCAAACACGGGGCCATGTTGGAAGCGGAATTCGCGACGGCCGTCGCCCATCTCCTCCATAATCTCTGTGCCCGTAATATCGGCCGGCATCAGGTCGGGCGTAAACTGGATGCGGCTGAATTGCAAGTGCAGCGCCTGCCCCAACGTGCGGATGAGCATCGTTTTGCCCAGCCCCGGCACCCCTTCCAGCAGCACATGGCCGCCGCTGAGAATACCAATCAGCACATGCCGCACCACATTCGCCTGCCCGACAATCACTTTGCCGACTTCATTCTCGATGTTTGCGGCCGTTTCCCGAAATTCTGCTACGGAAAGTTCGTTTGGATCAATAGCACTATTTTGCATATCAATTCTTCAGTTGGTTACAGGTGTATAGAGACGTATATGGGGGATAAACCGAAAATCTTTTAAGTTGAGCGTGTACAATTCAACGCCATGTACAACGGTTGTCGCGGCAATAAGCGCATCAGGAACTGCCAGTTTATGGCTGAGACTAAACAGCTCCATTAGCTGCACAAATTGACTGGATATTGTTGGGTCAAGGGGAAGTACATGAATAAGGGAAAGATGTTTTTTAATTTGATTGAGTTCAGCTTTGTTAAACGCGCCGTAATACAATTCCGCTTGTGTACTGACACTGATAGCCAGTTGTGGCTGCCCTATTTGCCGCAATTCTTTCGTAATGCGTGTGTTGTTTTTGTAGAACTCAATGAGGATGTTTGTATCAAGTAATATCATTGTTGTCTGGGCCATGCTTGACGCCGAATATCTTCTAGTTCAATTTGACGACCCTGCCAGATTCCAGCCAGAGCAAAAAAACAGCCTTTTCCCCATTTTCTTCACTCGCTTGTGGTTGGCCTATCCGGTTCAATTTGACTTCTGTTACAAAATCCAAAGCCTGCAACAACTCTGACAACATTCTGGCCTTTTCCTCGTTTTTAACCGTAATAGTTATTGATTCCATTTTTTCTCTCCGCATCCATCAATTTATTCAATTTTAGCATATAAGATCATTTTCTGAACTCCGCACCACGTTCGGCTGCCCATCGCCTACTAAGGCGACCAATCCAATCAATACCAAGCTAATGATCAACTTCCAATACGATGACTGCCAAAGATCGTCAGAGTGCGCAGATGCTTCCATGATTTATGGTTCTAAAGAAGAAAAATAGTCGCGGATGTAGCCTTTGAGACCGAGAGGGATGTAGTCGTCTTGCAACGCTTCATTCGCGGCGTTGCGGTAGTCGCCGAAGACCTGGGTGTAGGGGACGATGCTGGTTTCATCGCCGAATTCGGTGGGGGTTTCGTTGAGCAGGGCGCCGCAGTCGGCCGGGTTGGCGGCACATTCGGCCGGAAGTTCTACATCTACCCCTTCAAAACCGCTCAGATCGCGCAGTTCCGGCACGTAGACGTTTTCCACATGACCACCGCCCGGCCCAGGCCCGCCCAACTGCCCCCCTTGCTGCCCGCCATTTTGCCCCTGTCCCTGACCTTGCCCCTCGCCTTGCCCTTGTCCCTGGCCGTTGCCCTGTCCGGGGCCGGGTGGGGGAGATTGGCCGAGGCTGTCGTTGGGACCGGCACGGCCGTCATTCTCCGGCAGCAAATTATCTGGGTTAGCCGGTTGTCCGCTCTGGTTTTGCCCGCCGGCCTGGGCGACAGACTGCCGCCCTTCGCTCAACGCATTGGCGGCTTGATTGGCTTGATCGGCGGCGGCTGCTTCTTGGGCACGCTGCTGCAAGGTAGCCCCCGCTTCGCGTAATGCCTGCTGCGCGGCCGCGATGTCGCCATTTTGTAAGGCCTGGGCGGCTTCAGCTAACTGCTGCGCCAACTGGTCATCTGTGCTCACCAGCGATTGGGCCGTTGCCATCAAATCTTCGGCCAGCGCCAACTGCTCCTCGCGGCTAAGTTCCGGTAGTTGATCGGCCAGTTGGGTGGCCGCCGCCCCGGCCTGCGCCAGATTGCCGTTTTGTAGTGATTCGCCCAATGTCTGGCTGTTGGGGTTGTTGGCTAATGGCTCGCCTGCCTCTTGCAATTGTTGGCGTAGTTGTTCGGCGCTGCTGTTGGCCGCCAGGCTGCGCATTTCCGCCTCCGCTTCGGACAGGGTAGCGATGGCCTGTTCCTGGCTGATGTCGCCCGCGCCCAACCCTTCAATGGCTTGGGCGATGGGTTCCAGGATTTCCTCTTTTTGTTCGTCTGTCAAGGCCTGATTCTGGCGGATTTCTTCGCTGAGCGCTTCTAACTGATTGATCTGTTCGGTAATGGCTTTGTCAATACCACGCTGGCGCAGCAGTTCGGCTTCTTGTAGATTGGGCAGCCACACGGCCGTCACCAACAACACCACCGCCGCCAAAATCACCAGCCAATCCTGCCGGTTCAGCCGGAAGGGGAGCAGGGTGTGCGTATCCACTTGCTGCACGGCCGTCAACGTATCATTTAATTGCTGTTCGGCGATAATGGGGCTGGTGGTGATGAGACCGTTGTGGATTTCCACGGCCGTACTCGCCCGCTCCTTGAGGGCAAACTGCCGGTCGGCAAACCGGGCCTGTGCCGGCAGCGAATAGCGCTGCCACAGCAGCCAGGCCAACGTCACCAGCAGCCCTACGCCAGCCAGCGCCAGCGCCACAGTCGCCACTTCCTGGTTGGTCAGTAACGGCCGTAAGCGCGCCGCCGCCGCCACGAGTACCGCGGCTAATAAACCAACCAGTAACCCGCGTGGCAGCCAGATCAACGCATCCCGGAAACGGCGACGGCCGTTCCAGGCGTGCAGTTGGTGAACCAGTTGGTCAAAGGGATGGTCTACGTTCATAGGTAATTGCTTCTTTCATCTATTCGCTATCTTACGCACATTACGCACACTCAGCCAGTATAAAACCCAGGCCAGCAGTAAGTATAGCAGGATAAAAATAGGCCAGGGGGTAGGTAAATAGACGCTGGAAGCGCCAGCCGAACTCCGGAAATAAAAGATCGCATCTTCTTGCAATAAAAAGACCTCGCTGACGATTAGCGTCGCCGGTAAATTTGTACCGGCCAGGAAAATGAGAATATATTGCAACACGATCTCCATTGTTCGTGTAAACGATGTGCCCAATGTGGCGATAAAGGGCGCCAGGATGGCCGCAAATAACCCCACCAGCATCGGCGTGCCAATGGTGACAAACAGCGCCCCGGCAAAGGTCATCACGCTGGCCCCCAGGGTGGAACGCATGGCGCTGGAGCAAAACAATCCCCACAAGGCAAAGGTGAGCGCGGCCGTAAAGATGACCAACTGCGAGATGATGAGTTCTTCCAGAACCACGCCGCCGAGCAGAAAGGCAATGCTTTGCAGGGGGATGGCGGCCAGTACCAGCAGCAACACATAGCTTAACGCCGATAACAGTTTACCGGTGACAAATGATTCGGCCGTGAGCAGGGTGGTGCGCAGCAGATCATACGTTTGCCGCTCTTTTTCGCCGGTGATTGTGCCCGACGTGAAGGCCGGCCCGACAAAGATGACCAGAAAGACCTGCACGCCAACCACACAGGCAAACACCACCTTGCCTACTTCTCTGGGGTCTGGCCCAAAAGGGCCGCTGGCGGCAGAAGCATAAGCGGCATAAACCAGAGTGATAAAGGCGCTCATTACCAACAGGTAAATGGTCAGCACCACAAAAGCGCGGCGGCCACGCATCCGGCTGCGCAGTTCTTTTACCGTCACCGGATTTTCGCGCAGGTTACGGAATCGTCTTTTCTTGAGTGGTTTCTCGGTTGTTAGTTCGGTCATACTCTTGCAGAGATGGGTGATTGCCCAATCTCTAATCTCCAATCATTTTCCTTGCCTGATAAAAAATTCCGACCCACAGGCCAACAATCGCCAGGGCATACACGGCCGTTGGCCCCACCATCCCCATGGCCAACACCGCCAGCCCACCTTCCATCTGGCTGCTGAGCAGCCCCATCCAGACCAGGCTGCTGTTGAACAATTTGAAGATGACTACCAGACTGTAAGCGCCGGCCACGGCCACAGTTGCAGAGTGCACGGCCGTAGACAAAAACAGCCCCATGAACGCCGCAAACAAAATTTCCAGCCAGGGCCGCGCCATCGTAGCGATGCTCAACAGCCAGTCCCAGCCCACCAGTTGCCCATCCATCAGACTTAACGAACAGAACATGATCAAGCCCTGAAACAGACTCAGTACAAACAGCAGCGGCCAGATGCGCAGCCGGGACAACGCTCCCAACAGCTTGGCCATCAAAATGGACATCATCGGTTGGGGTGTCACCAACAAAATATCCCATGTGCCCTTATCCCGTTCCAGGCTGATCATCGGTGCGGTTAAAGCCGGCGCCAGCAGCGAACCAAAAATAGTCAACATGGAAAGCAGCATTCCTGGCAGGCATAACAAACACCAGACGGCAAACAAATCGTCATTATTCCCGAAAAAGGCCGGGTTGCTAAAGCCGGTGCAAAACCCCAGGCTGATACCACCCAGGATCACAAAAGGGGAAAAGCGGAGCAAGTTATCATAGAAAGGATTCGGTTTGCCCCACTGACCCTTTTCCCGCAAATAGACGGGATTGTCTGATAAGTCACGGTACCAACGCCACCAGGTTCTCAAAATTCCGCTCTTTGGGAAAATAAGATTAGGAGATCAGGAGATAAAGGGATTGGCTGCTCTCCTGATCTCTCAGTCTCTCAATCTCCTAATTCACTATTCCCTGTGTCACCTGCAAAAAGACATCTTCCAGGTCGCCCGTTTCCTCATGGAAAGAGACGACGCGAATGCCCTGGCTGATCATCTGCACCAGCAGATCGCTTAAGTTCTGATCATTGCCGCCAAAGTCAAACCGAACGGCATCCGCAGGTATATCGGCTTCGCCGGGCGGCGTGATGCCATGCACGGACTCATGCTGGAGCAGGAGGTCTTGCAGCGACCCCATATCGCCCAATACTTTCACTTGAATAAGACGGTGGGCGCGCAGTTGTTTTTTCATCTCCTCCATGTCGCCATGCGCGATCAGGTTGCCCGCTTCCAAAATGGCGATTTCGGTGCAAATATCGGCCACTTCGGACAGGATGTGCGAGGAGAAGAAGATGGTCTTGCCCATATTTTTCAGCTCGCGCAGCAGTTCCCGGATTTCAATGCGGGCACGAGGATCCAGGCCACTGGCGGGTTCGTCCAGAATGAGTACTTGCGGGTCATGCGCCAGGGTACGCGCCAGGCATAAACGCTGTTTCATGCCCCGGCTGAGAGTTTCCACATAGGCGTCTTTTTTGTGGTTCAGGTCAACCAGGGTGAGCAGATCATCAATCATGCCTACGCGAGCCGTTTGGGGCACATCATAACAGGCGGCGAAGAAGTCCAGATATTCCCACACTTTCATATCGTCATATACACCGAAGAAATCGGGCATATAGCCAATGGCCCGGCGCACGCCACGTGGGTCATCCGCTACCGAATGACCGGCCACCCACGCTTTGCCGCCGGTGGGTTTCAGCAGAGTGGTGAGGATGCGCATGGTGGTGGTCTTACCGGCGCCGTTGGGGCCAATGAAACCAAACACGGCGCCCTCTTCAATGTTCAGCGTCAAGTCGTTAAGAGCGGTCAGGCCGCCGTATTTTTTGGTGAGTCCTTGAATTTCGATGATTGAAGCCATAATCTGATCTGTTTGTAGCAGGCGATTTATCGCCGTCCACAGAGAAGAAGGCGATGAATCGCCTACTACGAGCGGGTTAGTTATCTGATTTGACGGTGAGCAAGGGATACACGGCCGTCAAATTTTGATACCCCGAATCTTTGCTGACCACCTGCAACCGGACGGCATTGGCCGCGCCAATGTAAGGAACGGGGTCGGGCACGGCCGTGCGTCCCCAGTTCATGTTCTCCTGTATATCCCATGCCTCGGTCTCCCAATTCCATAGACGCACATCTGGCAAGGTGGAACTGGAATAACTTTCCTTTTCCAGTAACACAGTCAGCCCGGTTACCGGCATCTGCTGAAATTCCAGAGACGGAGTGAATTCAAAGCCAACCGCGCTGCCCGTTGTGTTAAGTTCTACACGGGCAGGGGTGACGGCGCTGCCTGTAGCGGCGCTGTCAGGCAACAATTTCCAATCCAACAGGAAGGCAGGCAGCAGTAGTTCCTCATTTCCGGCGGCACTGCTGGTCAGGTTTTGGCTGAGGGGAATTTCGATGAAATGCAGCGTGACGGCCGTTTGTTTGGGCGTTCCCTGGCTCAAACCAATCTCAATGGACGCGGTTTCCGTCCAGCCCACCAGCACGGCGCTGTTTCGGGGCAAACTGAGCAACGGGCCGCTGCCAAAACTTTCCCCTTCCAAAGCCTGCATAAAATCATAACGCGGGTAGAGTGTGGCGCTGCTGTAGTAATCATAGCCCAACAACGTATTGGCGTGTCTGGTTAACGCCCCGCCATAGCCAAAACTGGTGGAGGATGCCACGGTGCTGACGATCTCATTGATGCTTTCTATTTCGCCCGGCGCCAGATCACCCAGGGGCACGGCCGTGTCTTCAAACAAAATTACCGCGCTTGCCAATGTTTCGGCGCTGTTGTTCTGTACGGTTGCTTCCAGGCGCACGGCCGAAGCGCCCTGCCGAACCAGCGCCCCCTCTCCGGACACATCTATAGCGGGCCGGTTTGTTTGGGCGCTGAATGTTTCCACGTCACTCACATCCACCCGCACACCATCAATGGAATTTTGCAGGCTAAACGTGACAGCCTCGGCGTTTGAGTTGTTATTAAAGCTACCCATAAATTCCGTAAACGGCCGTGCCAATGCATCCGCCGGGAAAATGACATCATAGGTGCTGCGGCGCGGCGAGTAGAGACCCACTAAACTGTACACCTGTGCCTGAGGAGCATCGGTACGGCCGTAGGCCACCGATATCTGGTTGATGATGGCGTCACTGCCGCGCAGTTGGAAGCCGGTGAAGTAGGTGACGGCCGTAAAAGCCAAAATGAGCGTGGGCAGCGTCACCCAGGCCAGTTCCAGCCGATTGTATCGCTTCAAAACGAGATAATTGATGGGGCCAACGGTGGCAATGTAGAGCAATAAAAACAGGGCTAACTGCCAGACCGATGGCAGGTTCAGGTCTGGCAGGCGCGAGATGGCGTTGGTGGCTGTGTAACCTTCGGCAGGGGCCGCACCCCACAGCGAGAGGGGAGATACCCGCTGTGCGGCGGCGGCAAATAGCGTTTCCACTCCATTCCAATCCAGTAGCGGGGCAAAACGGGGGTCGAGTGCCAGAAAGTAGACGGCGCCACGGCCGTAGGGCGCTGTGGCCAGCAACGGCAACCCGTTCTCATGGAAAAGTAGTTCGCCCCGTGCCAGACTGCTGGTAGTAACCACATACGGACCAGGGTCGCGGAAGGGTGTGCCTACTTCTGCCACCAAACCGGGCAAGTCCGCCACCGTTTCACTACCGGAGAGGGTAACGGGCAGCCAGTCGGCCAGGGGCACGGCCGTTTTTTGCCAGCTCGCCCCGCCTGTCACCACCAACTGCCCGCCGGTACTCACCCATGATTCCAGCGCCTCGCGCTGTACGGCCGTAAACTGGGTGGTATCTGTATCATTCAACACCAACACATCCAGCGCATTCCAGGCCACCGGAACGTCCGGCAGGTCGGCCAGAGTCAAATAGGCCACCGCCGCATCGGTGCGGCTGCCCGGCACATTACCCAGAAAATCAAATTCACCCGGATCCGGACTGACCACGCCATAAAGCAGACCATCTGCCCGCACCCGCGCCAGTTGTCCGGTGCGCGTGGTAGCGATGATCTCACCGTCCGCATCCACCAGTTGCACCTGCACGATAGTCGCCGGGCCGGGCATACGGATGTAGACCGTGACTCGTTTGTCTGATTGGGTGGGCAGACTAATGGGGGCGCGATACATCAATTCGTTGTCACTATCTGTGCCGGGAAAAACCCGGACTTCGCCTTCAATGGATGGGCCGCTGTTGGCTACGTTCACTACTACCGGCAGCCAGTATTCGCCTTTGTACAGGTCATCAAACCCCGCTTTGGCCGTCAATGTCAGGCCGGGCGGTTCATTCTGGGCCTGGGTGGGCGAAACAATCAAAAGAGGGAGCAGGAATAAAAGGCACAGAAGGGGGAAAGGGGTGAACCGCTTGAGCATGCCTGGTATACGCATCCTCGCGGCAGTTTGTTCTATTTTAGAGTAGTTCAATTTCATAATCACGAATGGGGGCATCGGGGCGCGCCTGTTCAATCCAGGCCACTGCTTTTTCCAATAACCCATGTAAATAGGCGGCATCGGTGCCTACGGTGGCTATGCCGATAACGGCCGTTTGCCAGACATCCTGCGCCTCCACCTCCGCCACGGCTACATTAAAATGGTGTGGCAGCCGGGCCAGGATAGATTTAACGATCTGGCGCTTTTCCTTCAAGGATAAAACACCGTCCAACTCTAATTTAATGACACAGGTGGCAACTAACATGGCAGGTATTGTAAGGGTCAGGGGTTCAAGTGTCTACTTGAGTATGGCCCCGTATAGCTCCACCTCATCCACGATGCCCACAATGACCGCGCGGACGGGGGCGACGGCGCGTTGTAGTATCTGACGAGCGCCATTGCCTTCGTCCATCACCAACACCCGGTCGCCCACCCCGGCCTGCACCACGTCCACACAAATGTCATAGGCGCCGGTTGGCTCCCCGTGCAGGTCTAGCTGGTCTACGATGAGTAGTTTACGGCCGTGAAACGCCTGGTGTTTAATGGTGGCAACCACTGTGCCGCTGACTAAGCCGATGTACATAGCTGGTGCTCAAGTGATTGAGTTATGGCTCAATCATCTGTATGGACATCATCCACAATGCCCACAATCGCATGATCAACGGGCACAAAGGTGTTGGGCAGCGCTTGCGCTGCTTCCCGGCTGCCGACGATAAAAACCAGGGTGTCCGGGCCGGCCTGGGCAGTGGCGTCGGCCGCGACCACCGGTTCCCCTTTGGGTTGCTGGTGTTTGCTCAGCGGCTGCACAATCAGGAACTTGATTCCTTCCAGCCCTTCGTATTTTTGGGTCGCCACCACGGTGCCAATCACTTTTGCCAGTTGCATAATAACAAAGTTAGTTCGTAGTGACCGCTTTAGCGGGCAATGAATCGGCTAAAGCCGTGACTACGAACCTAAGCAGGTTCCCAGGTGAAATGGCCGCCAAAACGGCCGTGCCGGTTCACATTTTCCCACATATCTGTGTGTAGTTGGGGGATGATAGCCTGGCGTACAAGCTGGGTCGGGGCCACGGCCGTGCCCAGGGCCACGGCCGTTTCCACATCAGCTACCAGCCCGGTAAACAAGACCAGGCCCTTGCCACCCAGACCATCGGCCAGTCGCAGTTGCAGCAGCAGCACTTCGGCCCCCTTTACCCCGGCGTCCGCGGCGTGAATGGCCGCTGCTGCCGTTTGTGTTTCCACCACGCCCAGCGCGTCTGTCTCTTGCACCTGCCGTTCGCCACTAAGCGCCCTGCCTACCTCAGGATGCGCATTGGGCAAAAACACCATGTCCCGCAAAGCCGTTTGCCCAATCTCTTTGCCCGCCTGCACAGCCTCCTGCACCGAGGCTACATCGCCAATCACCAATACCAGGTAATGGCCTGGCTGCACCGTGCCTGCTTGAATGCGGCTGACCGGCGCGCGCTTAACCATGGCATCACCGGCCATAATGCCCGTAGCAATGCTGTTAAATTCCAGTAAGGCCAGTGCAGGAAAATCCATGAATGTGTTCACGTGTTTGTGTGCTCACGTGAACACACAAACAGTTCATCACCCCTGGGTAGCCACCCGCTGCCAGATAGCTTCGGCCATCCGTTTCATAACGGTGGGCAGCGGGCTTTTGGCCGATGTCAGGGTGAGCGGCACACCTTGTGACATGGCACGGGATTGGTTCGTGTCATAGCCAATGAGAAACGACACCTTTGTGTTGAGGCCACGTTCGACGGCTGCCTGAGGCAGTTGCGCTTCAGCGGTGGGTTGGTTCAAAATGTGTGACTTACGCTTGACGGTGATATTGGTTTTGGCAATGAGGCGGTTGAGTTGTACGGCCGTTTGCACCGACACCACCTCTGGCGTTACCACATGCAGCGCCATATCGGCGGCGGATACGGCCGTGACAAAAGCCGGTGAAAAAACATTCGGCGCGTCAATCACCGTAAACGCCACTTGATGGCGCAAAATGTCCAACATGGCGCGGCAAATGTCTTCCGAGGGGGCCATGGGCGAAACCGGCTTGGCCGGTGCTGCCAAAACCCGTAGACCAGAGGGATGGATAACCAACCGCTCCTTTAACGCCGACCAGTCCAGGTTGTCCGGCAGATCGGTCCACGAGGAGCGGGCCTGTAACCGCATGTGCATCACACTCTGACTGCCGGTAGGGGATAAATCTACCAGGCACACTTCTTGCTGGCTCACCCGGCGCAGCGCCGCTGCCAGATTCACCGCCAACGTGGTGCGCCCGGCGCCGCCTCGAAAACCAAACAAGGTGACGATCACCCCTTCTTCCTGTTTTTTCTGACCCCCTTTCTTGGCCAGCAGCCCATCCACTCGTTCAATCAATTCCTGCGAGGTAACGGGTTTGCTCAGGTAATCATCCGCGCCACTTTTTAAGGCAGTGGTGCGGTCAATTTCTTGGGAACGGGCCGTCAGGACGAGAATAGGCAAGTCTTCCAGGTGTTTATTACCCCGAATCTCACGCGAAATATCATGCCCACTTAAATTGGGCATCATCACATCCAGTACCAGCAGGTCAGGTTTATCTGTGCGCACCTGCTCCAGACCATCAACCGGGTTACTAATAAGCGTGACCGTATGGCCGCCTCGTTCCAGCATGAGGCCAACCATGCGCAGCAGTTGTTCGTCGTCGTCAATTACGTAGATACGGGCCACTTAATCCTCTCCTCGGCTCACGGGGTCTGACTCAAGTCCAGACAGAAGATACCAATACGCTCTTTTTGCACCAAAATCAGGTCGCCGCTATAAAAAATTTCTGGCGCACTGGAAGCGGAGGCTTTGGCATCGAATATCAGTTGAAAGCGTCCCATAGATTGTACCAAAATTTCTCGCGCCGAGGGTTTACCCTCGTGAATGACATCACCCTGAATTTCAAAAGAGGGCACAGTGAGGAAGGCGGGGATGTGCCGACCACGAGTAAAAACGCTACGGCCGTGCTGTGTGCCCACCGGTATACCATCGCGCCGATCATTCAAAACAATGAAGTTGATGTTGTCTTTGCGGAAAGAGGCCAATTTGTAATTGGCAATGATAACGCCCGGTTCGTGGATGCGGGAAATATAGGCGTCTTGCAGTTCCAGGAATTTAGAATTGGGATTGCCCAATTCGGCGTGAATACCACCGGTGCCTACCAGTGCCCGACCTGTCACCCGGTAAGCATCTGTAAAGAGGTCAAGATTGATCAGATTGCGTGCACCAATACTCATTTGAAATTAGTTCTCCTTGCTCTGATGCAATCTCCCGTTACTGCCAGGAGAAACTTTATACGATCCGAAATGAATCTACCAGGGTGCAGCGGCGCAAACGGCTGAAACTGCGTGGGCCGGTCAACCCTTCGCCGGTAGGGCTGGCAATGGTAAACGAGCAAAAACCTTCGCCACCGTAGCCTAACCCGGCCAGACACGGTCCATTTTTCACAAAAATACTACAATCCATCTCGCGGGCCATGCGGCTGAGGTTATCCAGGTTTTTGGAGTGCATCACGGCCGTGTGCCGGAAACCATGTTCCGCCGCCACTGCCAGGTCAATGCCTTCGTCCGCATGTGCCACCCGTACCACCGGCATAATGGGCATCATCTGCTCTGACCAGACGGCCGGATGATCTGGCGCCACTTCCACGACAATCTGCCTGACTTCCGGTCCGGCGGAAATTCCAATTTCGGCCAGTAAGACGCAGGCGTTTTTGCCGATGAAGTTTTTGTTCATGTCCGCCGGTTGGCGGGGGCCGCGATCTTTCACCGTCACCGCTTGCCACAGCCGGTTAAACTGCCAGCTATTGAGTTTAACCGCGCCATAACGGGTCATGGCGTTGATCAGGTCATCACAAATGGCGGCTACGGCAAATGTCTCTTTTTCAGTGGTACAGACGATATTATTGTCAAATGAGCCGCCAATGACAATATCTCGTCCCGCCTGTTCAATATCGGCTGTTTCGTCCACCACCACCGGCGGGTTGCCCGGTCCGGCGCAAACGGCACGTTTGCCGCTTTGCATGGCGGCGCGGACGACGGGCGTGCCCCCGGTCACGGTGAGCAGCCGGATATCTTTATGGTGCATAAGGGCGGTAGCGGTCTCCAGAGTAGGTTGGGCCACGGCCGTGAGCAAATTCCCTGGCCCGCCCGCCTTCCGGATTGCCTGGTTTAACACCTGTACCGTCCGGTTGGAAGCGTTTTGGGTACTGGGGTGCGCGTTAAACACCACCGCATTGCCGGCAGCCACCATGGCAATGGCGTTACAAATAACAGTGCTGGTGGGGTTGGTGCTGGGCGTCAGCGCCCCAATCAGCCCATAAGGCGCCCACTCCGTCAGCGTCAGCCCACCATCGCCGCTCCAGGCAGCGGGTTCCAGCGCTTCCGTGCCCTGTGTTTTGTCTGCATTGAGGGTGTTTTTGAGGACTTTGTCCTCCACTCGCCCCATGCCCGATTCGCTGTGGGCCAGTTCGGCCAACACCTGGGCATGTTCCCGCCCTGCCTGGCGCATGTGCGCCACCATATGTTTGCGGATTTCCAGGGGCAACTGGTTTAGCTGTTGAAAGGCGATTTTGGCGGCGGCGACGGCTTCATCCAGGGTGGGAAAGATGCCATCCTGCCCGGTAGCTGGTGGCTGGTGATTGGTGGCTGGTGGTGGGGGAGACGGCCGTGCCGCTACCGGCGCCGTTGCGCCCACTTCACGCATCACCCGGTCAACAATTGCCTGGATTTCCTCGTCTTTCATCAATCTTTCCGGTATTTCTCTGTACCATCCACTTCCCAGGTGTCCACAATAGCCATGATGACCGCGTCACACGGCCGTTTGTCGGTCATCACCGTTTGTCGGGCGGAACTGCCGGTAGCTACCATCACCACTTCGCCGATGCCCGCGCCGACGGCGTCGGCTGCCACCACATAGCCGCTCTCTTCTTCGTTTTCCACATTCAGGCGGCGCACCACCAGGAACTTCAGCCCATCCAGCGAACTTTCCTTGCGCGTAGCCACCAGCGTGCCTATGACTTTGCCGAGATACATGGTTCTGTAAAGCAAGCAGTGGGCAGTAAGCAGTAAGTAGTAAAAAGTTTCCCGCTTACTGCTTACTGCTCACCGCTTACTGTTCATTGGCTTCCTGGCGGCCCAACGGCAATGTCAGGTCTACATTGGGGTGTGGCCGAGGAATGACATGGATGGCGACCACTTCGCCCACCTTTTCCGCGCCGCGTGCGCCGGCCTCCACGGCCGCTTTTACGGCGGCTACATCACCGCGCACAATGGCGGTGACGTAGCCGCCGCCGGTCTTCTCGTAACCAACCAATTCCACGCGGGCTGCTTTCACCATGGCGTCAGATGCTTCCACCATGGCCGCAAATCCGCGACACTCGATCATGCCTAGTGCTTCTGTCATAGAAATCTCCTTAAGGAATAATGGCTGTACCAGCCATTATTCCCGTTTACCTTCTTCTTGCGCCCGGCCAGAGACGCTTTCTACGGCCGTAATCGCCGCCTGATACCCGGCCATAATATCTCGTTCTTCGCCGCCCAGGTAGACCCGGCCAAAACTGCCAAAAGCCTGTACTTCCAAGATGTTCAAATCGGCGCGTTTTTCCGCTTCATTCGCGGCCAATGCGGCGTAAGCTGCCGGGGCTACTTCCATCACATAGAGCGTTTGCCCGGCCAGAATCATGTGCCCATGCCGCATCCGGTTAATCAACTGTACCTGGTGCGCATCAATATGACGGATGATCTGGCTGGAAACCACCTTTGGCTTTAAGCGATCTTCTTCTTTCAGCCCCAGTGCATCCAAAATAGCCGCTCCGGCGGCGCGCACATCAGCCTGGCTGGCTGAGTGAACTTCCAGCAAGCCATACAGCCGTTCTACAATTTGCATCCCTGGCCGGACTCCTACTGCTTTCAAGGCAATATCGGTAATGCGGTTAATCTCAATGCCCGGCGAAATCTCGATCCATAACGAAGCGTCACCCGGCAGGGGCAAAAACCCCCGCGCTACGGTGCCCAGGAAAGCCGCGTGCTGCGGTTGCAAACTATCCAAAAAAACATAACTGCGTAAATCTACGGTCATAGTTAACTCATCCGGCCGCTAGGCTGCCAGTGGCCCAACTGCTCATTCAATGCCAGCCATTCGGCCGTTTCTGGCGGATATTCCGTTTCGGTCAGGCGATCCAGCACGTATTGGAGGGCTTCCAGGAAGCCCTCGTTAAACAACACCTCGCCGCACATATCACAGCGATAAGCGGATACATTCGGGACAACCATCATCTGATCGTCCAGAAAAGTGATGTATGGCATTTTGACGCTGGTGAGACGACCAATGCGGCAGTGATTACATTTCATGCTTTTTCCTTGTCTGTAAAACCTGATAGGTCTTTGGAGATCTGTCAGGTTTGGTTCAATAGTTTGTTTTGGCGGTAGTTACATTTTCACCGGCCGCTTCGCGCACGATGCGCACCCCGGCGCTGGCGCCAATCCGCGTGGCTCCGGCCACAATCATCGCCTGGGCATCCTGGTAGGAACCAACACCCCCGGCTGCTTTAACGCCCATGCCGGTGCCCACTACCCGCCGCATGAGCGACACATCGGGCACAGTAGCTCCACCGGGGCCAAAGCCGGTGGAGGTTTTGACAAAATCGGCCCCGGCTGTTTTGGCAAGCTGGCAGGCCCCTACTTTTTCTTCGTCGGTGAGCAGGGCAGCTTCAATGATCACTTTGACAAGGGCGTTACCGGCGTGGGCGACGCGAACGACCGCGCCAATGTCTTCCAGCACCAGCCGGTAGTCTTGTGATTTGAGTGCGCCCACATTGATGACCATATCAATTTCGGTGGCGCCGTCACGGATGGCTTGTTGGGTTTCATATGCTTTCACGGTGCTGGGGGTGGCCCCCAGCGGAAATCCGACAACGGTACAAACCTTGACGTCGCTGTTCTTGAGCAGTTGGGCTGATAATTTCACATTTGTGGGGTTTATGCAAACGGAAGCAAACTGGTATTTGCGGGCTTCGTAACAAAGTTGGGCGATTTGCTCTTGCGAAGCGTCAGCTTTGAGCAGGGTATGGTCAATGGTGCGGCTGATGGCCTGGTCGGTGGGGTGGGTGCCCAGGCTGGCGGTGAGACGGGTAGCCCCAGCCTGTATCACCTGTCTGACTTTGTCGGTGCAGTGTTGGGCGCAGGAGCCATCCTGGCAGTTACAACCGGTGGCAGGCACGGCCGTACTGCCCTCCATCTGGTTCAGCCGCAGCCATACCTCATGGGTGACCTCCTCGATGAGTCGTTCCAAAGTCGCCTGGTTTACCATGCCGTTATTCGTAATCCGTTATCCGTAACCCGATGCCGGATCACGGATAATGGATTACGGGTTACGAGAAAAGCGATTACCAATCGCGTCAATCTTGTCTACACGGCGGGCGTGACGACCGCCGCCAAAGTCGGTGTTGAGCCAGGTGGTGACGATCTGGTTGGCGAGGGCGGGACCAATGAGGCCGGCGCCCAACGTCAGCACGTTGGCGTCGTTGTGTTCGCGGCTGTTCACGGCCGTTGCCTGATCATAACACATAGCGGCCCGCACGCCGGGAACCTTGTTGGCGGCCATGCAGCTGCCAATGCCCGCGCCGTCAATCATAATGCCGCGCCAGGCACGGCCGTTGGCCACCAACTGTGCCACCGCATACGCATAGTCGGGATAATCTACCGCTTCGCTGCTGTGTGCGCCACAATCCATTACTGTAAAACCGGCCCTGGCCAGCATCCCTTTGAGTTGCTCTTTTAATTGGTAGCCGCCGTGATCTGCGCCCAGGGCAATGGTGCGGTTATCGGTTATCGGGGATTGGTGATCGGTAATCGGGTTTCGGATTTCAGAATTATCTGTTGTCAGTTGAATGCTTCGTTCCAGAGCGGCTTCGCGGGCCAGGGGGGTGATGAGGCTACCCGCGGGGACTGCATAGGTGGAATGGGCGGGAAGCTGGCGTATGGTTTCGGCATCTACAATGGGGTGAGTTGAAGAGGGACGGCCGTTCACCTGTTCATTTTCCGGTGCAGATGGCAAAATGCCCACGGTACGGGCGACCACCTGCCGTACCATCCGCTCGACCTCCTCGCGCCGGTAACCCATCACATCACATTCTCATTCGATGGGGTGCTGGTAATGCGCCACACGACCCCAATCGTTAAAAGGGTAATAAATAAAAATAGCCTTGCCGATAATGTTTGCTTTCGGTAGATATTGCCAACTATGCGAGTCGCTGGAACTGTTCCGGTTATCGCCCAGGACAAAATACTCCCCTTCCGGCACCGTCCAGTTGCCACTGTACGTCGGTTCCGCCTGAATGTACGGTTCGTCCAATGTCACCCCGTTCACTTTCACATGCTGGTTGGAAATTTCAATCTGATCACCCGGCAAACCAATCACCCGCTTGATCAGGTTCAGATCGCTGTTGGGATGGTGAAATACAATGATGTCCCCCCGCTCTGGCTCATTCAGATAGTAAGCCAGGTTATTGATGAGCAAGTATTCGCCATGTTGTAAGGTGGGATTCATGCTACTGCCATCAATCCGGTAACGGCCCACCAGACTGTTCACCAGCCAGAAAATGAAAAAAGTGAGTAACAGCGTCTCGATAATTTCCCGCACTACCACGCCCGCAGGTTGCCGGATTTCACTGCTTGTGGAGATGTCTGGCATGGTGGGGGATAGCTGGGTGTTGGACTCTGAAAGAGCCATGTCTCTGTTTCTCCTAATAATGATAGTTGAGATTATAGTCAAGCGAAAAAGTGAGCGCAAACCTCTCTTTTAGGCTGGTTGTTAATGTTACCCAATCTGCTTTCTAGCCGTCTGGCTATTTTTGCAGCGTTCTCTTTTCTCTCATATACTCCGGTTTGATGCAAAATCCGGGCCAGTTGACAAAGCCCAAATAGGGAGTGATTACAAAATGAAACTGAGTAAAGTTACCTTCATACTTTTAGGTTTATGGTTTTTTGCTGCCTGCGCGCAGGAGCCTGTCGAAGTTACCCGCGTGGTAGAAATGGAGCGAGAGGTAGAAGTAACGCGCCAGGTGGAAATAGAAGTTACCCGAGTAGTTGAGATGATTCAGGAGTTGGAAGTAACACGGGAACTGGAAGTGACGCGAGAAGTAGAGGTAGAAGTGGAGGTCACACGATTGGTGGAGGTAGAGGTTACGGCCGTGCCCACCGAAACCCCCACGCCCACCCCCACTAATACACCGGCGCCCAGTTCATCCAGTGGCAATACAAATCCTCAATCTACCAGCACCCCGTCCATTGATACCCAGCAGGCTTTATTGCTGGCTATGACCAATGCCCGTAATGATATGCTGCGTTACGGAGGCTTGATTGATGGGGCGCTGCGAGGTGGAGGAATTGATTGCCAGGATGTGGTAAACACACATGATCGGGTGGCTTTTGCCCCCACTTTTGATACAACCGCAGAGAGTGATCTGGTGAAAAATGCCTATGGGGTATATCGGGCAGCTATAGATATATTTACGGCCGGGGCACGTGATATGACCGACAATTGCCGGAATTTCTTGGCGAACCCCCAGCCTGGTACGATTGGCAGCCAGCAATGGGGATTGGCACGGCAGCAAGTGAACACGGCCGTAGACACCATTCAACCCGCCATTCAAAGCCTGGGTGGGGAGTAATTTATTAACCTGAGAATGAATTTTGGGGTGATCTCAATTAACCTGGACGGAGCAACAAATTGAATTAGGAAGGAGGGTGGCCGCTGGTTCAGCGGCCACCCTTTGCTTTTGTCAGGTAGTAAATTGAGAGTGCAGATTTTTAAGTAATGTTTGCACATAAGGCATGATGTCTGCCAGAGACGTAATGGCACGTTCGGGTTGATGGCGGAGCTTTACCTCTACACCACCATTTTGCAGGGAACGGCCGCTCACCGTCAGGCGAATGGGCAGGCCAATGAGGTCGGCGTCGTTAAATTTGACGCCGGGTGATTCGTCGCGGTCATCATACAGCACTTCCACGCCGGCCTGTTGCAATTGGTGGTAGAGGGTAACGGCCGTCTCCTCCCCTCCTCGTAGCGATACCAGATGCACCTGGTAGGGGGCCACTGTCACCGGCCAGATTAACCCTTGCTCGTCGTGGTAATGTTCGGCGATGCAGGCCAGCAGCCGGCTGACGCCCACGCCATAACTGCCCATGATAATGGGGCGGGCGACGCCATTTTCATCCAGGTAAGTGGCGTCCATCGTCCCTGTGTACCGTGTGCCCAACTTGAAAATGTTGCCCACTTCCACGCCACGCACGGCCGTTAGCGGTTCACCACAATGCGGGCAGGCGTCGCCATCGGCAGCGACAGCAATATCGGTGATGATGTCGGCGGTATAGTCACGGCCGTGATTCACATTTTTCAAGTGATGCCCCACTTCGTTGGCCCCGGCCACCAGATTGGGCGCGTGGGCAATGACATCATCCACAACCACTGTGATCCCGGTCAAACCAATGGGCGAGGCGTAACCTGGCACAGCGCCGACAGCGCGGATTTCTTCTTCTGTGGACGGCCGTAACACCTGCGCCTTGACGGCGTTTGCCAGTTTTGTTTCGTTCAACTCCATGTCACCGCGCAACACGGCAAAGATCAGCTTGTCGCTTTTGCTCTGACCTTCTTTGATGGTGGCAGTCATAAAGACTGCTTTGGCCGTCTTGGACTTGGGCACACCCAGGAATTGAGCCAGCGCTTCAATCGTTTTGGCATCTGGTGTAGGGACTTTTTCCAGGGGCAGCGGTGTTTCGGCGGGCACCGCCGTTTTGCGGAAAGCGGCGATCTGGCGGTTGGCTTTGTAGTCGCAGGCGTTACACAGCAGCAGTGTATCTTCGCCAATGGGGGTCAGATACATAAATTCGTGCGCCAATGTGCCGCCCATCATGCCTACATCCGATTCCACGGCGATAACGGGCAGAGCGCAACGGCCGTAAATGCGGAAATACGCTTCATAGTGCGCCCAATACTGTTTATCCAGCCCGGCGTCGTCAGCATCCAGGGTATAGCTGTCCAGCATGGTAAATTCACGGGCGCGGATGAGACCGGCGCGGGGCCGGGGATCATCGCGCCATTTCAACTGGATGTGATAAACCAGGCGGGGTAGCTGCCGGTAACTCTGGATTTCACGGCGGGCCAGGTCGGTGACAATCTCTTCATGGCTGAGGGCAAGCACCATGTCACGGCCGTTTTTGTCCTGAAAGCGCCCCATCTCGTCATCAATTTCGTACCATCGTTTGCTTTCCTGCCAGACGGCGGCGGGATGCACCAACGGCATCAACATTTCCTGTCCACCCAGCGCGTCAATCTCTTGCCGCATGATGGCTTCCAACTTTTGCAGGGTGCAGTATCCCAGGTGCAGGTAGCTGAAAATACCGGCGGCTTGCTGCCGCACAAAACCGGCGCGCAGCAACAACCGGTGGCCTTCCACTTCGGTCCCGGCCGGCGCTTCGCGCAAGGTCTGGTTCATCAATTGACTCATTCGCATCTTTATAATCTCCTCGATATAAAAACGCCCCGTGTTGAATTTCAACACGGGGCGCGACTTGTCGTTTAGAGACATCCGATTTTTCTCAAAAATCGGATGTGTGGATGACAACTATATCACGCGCCAACGCCCCGTTGTGTAGACAACGGGGCCGCTAGGGACGGGAGCGGAAATGGTAAACTTGTTCATGGTGGCCTAAAGATACAAAAGCTGCCCCGCTTTGTCAACGAAAAGGAACTAATCAGCAGCGGTCAACGTTTGTACAATATCTTGCTAATGGAGGGTATGATGAGATTACAAAACAGGTGGCGCACGGCCGTGACCCTACTTCTGCTCCTCGTGTTGGCGGCTTGTGGTGGAGGAGAAGGGGCTGGTGATGTGGAAGCGACGGGCAGTGAATCCGTTGGCGACATTCTGCCCACGCCTATCACCGGGGCGAAGGTATGGCCCACGCGGGCCAATGCCGCCAGCCTGACGCCAGACATATTGATTATTGTCCCATCCTCGATGTTAACGGCCGTTGACCTGAATGGACTGCCCAATCAAGCGGCGCTCCCTAATGCCCGTTATGCCCTGGCTTTGTATGGAGATACGGCTCCAATCGGGATTTTTGATTTTATGACGGACATGGGGGAGTTGACGGCCGTTCTCGATACCACTAACGCCCCCGATCAACTCCCGCTGACATTACCTGAGGCTTTGGCTGCCGGGTTGCAGTTACCCGGTTGGCGACCGGATAGCCTGCCGCGCCTCATTTTGGTGGTAGTGGATGAGGAAGCGCCTGTCGCTGAGGAGATGATGGCGCTGGCGACAACGGCCGTCGCCCAATACATGCGCCTGTACATCTGGCAACGGGAAGCGTCGGCCGATTGGGCAGAAGTGGCAGAGGTGGGGAACGGCCGTGTATTGTTGCTGCCAGATAACCAGACGCCGGGTATATTGGGCAATTCTCTTGCCAGTTTGGTTGCCGAAGCGTTGATGGAGACAGCCCCTTGATGTGATCACAGGCTGTAATCAGGAGGTAGACCATGCACCGTAGGAAAATAATCCAGGGTAGCTTCTGGCTAATGACAATCGTCGTGCTTGCCGCCTGTCAGCCGGACGAACCACAGGTGGTAGAAGTGACTCGTGTGGTGACGGAGACGGTGGTAGAGACAGTTGAGGTAGAAGAGCAGGCGATTGAAGTGACCCCTATGGTGGTGGAAACGGTAGTGGTGGAAACGGTGACAATTATGCCAGAAATCGAACCGCTGGACGAAGGTCAACAAACGCTGCCCGGCGATTCCCCGTTTTCCCGGGGCAGCGAGGGGGACGCTGTACCCTTGCCGACGCCGGCCACCGGGCCAAAGGTGGATGGTGGTTTTGCGCCATTGGCGGCGGGCAGTGGGGGGGATGGTGTCCGTGCAGGCACGGCTGTAGATATCCCTCTGGCTGAAAGCAGCCGCCTGCGTGCTGGTGAAGTGGATGATAACGAAAATTGGGCAGAATATCTGGCCTATTTGCAATCATACACGGCCGAAAACGTCATTCCCCTGGCTGTAAGCGAACGGCATACGATTCAGGTGGTGGATGCGCTGAGTAGACCCATGTCCGGTGTCCCGATACGGATAGAGGTAAATGGCGAATTGGTCACCGAATTGCGTACCCACAGCGATGGCACAGTTCTCTTCTTTCCTGGTCTGTATAGCAGTCAAACAGGTTCCTATGAAGTGACTGCCGTGAACGGGGCACAAACCGTTTCTATGTTGTTGGCGGTGGGTGGGGCCGGGCAAAACCGACAGTTGATGTTTACCGGGGAGGGTGAGCGGGGCACGGCCGTACCGCTGGATATTCTTTTTCTGATAGACGCTACCGGCAGCATGGCCGACGAAATTCGCCAACTCAAAGACAATATGGTGGCAATTGCCATGCAGATCAACACCTTGCCCTCCCAACCGGATGTCCGTTTTTCGTTTGTCACTTACCGCGACCGCACCGATGACTTCCCGGTAAATCTATTCCCGTTTACGGCCAATTTAGAACCGTTTGTGGCGGCTCTGGCAGCCATTGAAGCCAGGGGCGGGGGCGACTATCCGGAGGATTTGCACGCAGGGCTGGCCATTGCTTTGCATGGTGCAGATTGGCGACAGGAAAATGGTGTAAGCCTCATCTTTTTGATAGCCGACGCGCCGCCACATCTGGATTACCCTGGTCAAGATGATTACACTACGCACCTGCGGCAGGCAGCCACACAAGGTATCAAGATTTATCCCATTGCCAGCAGCGGTCTGGACACTCAAGGAGAGTATATTTTCCGGCAGTTGGCGCAGGTGACAAACGGCCGTTTCATCTTCCTTACCGCCGACACGGGGATTACGGCTGCTGATGAACCAACCTTCGTGGTGACGAATTACAGTGTGGCCGATCTAGATGATCTGATTGTCCAGATAGTGACTGAGGAATTAGCGCCGCTAAATCCCTAAAAAAGGTAAGAGGTCGAGCTTTTGACTCGACCTCTTGCTATGGAAGTAAACGTATAACCTGTGAAGTAAACCAGGCAGGGCGCCCGTTTACAACAACCCGATTCAACAACTCGCCAGGGCCGCCACCGTGGACATGGTTTAGGCCCAATACCCCTGGCAGGATATTAGCGCCACCCCGATAAAAAATTTATTAAGTGAAGCCGTCTAAAAGTGCCGTCGGAGAGTACAACTCTACCAGTAAACTTTGGCTGCCGGGACTGCTCCTCAGAGTCGTCACCAGGACAAACCACTTATTTTGAATGTTTGACTCGTCGCGCCTGCTTTGTTACGGCGGCTTCTACCCCTAATAATATGCTATAAGGCCATAAATCATAGTGTCAGATGTCATGGCGAAAATGTGACATTTATCCATCAGGTGTTTTCTGGTTGACGGCCGTGCCGGATGCCGGACAGAAACGCTTTGGCGCCGGCGGTGTAAATGTTACGGCCGTCGCGTAGCCCCTCGCGTAAGCGTTGCCGCACATCCTCGCCTGACTCGGTTGATTGGACCGTCACTGGCAATTCATAAAGCTCCACCAGTACCCCATTCGTCCCTTTAGGATGAACAAACGCGATCTTTTTGCCATCAGCGCTCATTGTAGGTTCTTCGTTGATCAGGGGCACATTGGCCGCTTTTAAGCGGGCCAACGTCGCGTCCATATCATCCACTTCAAAACAAATGTGGTGCATCCCCGGCCCACGTTTTTCCAGGTAACGGGCTACGCCACTGGTGGGGTCAATCGGTTCCAATAGTTCAATATCACTCTCCCCCACCGGAATAAAAGCTACACTTACCCCTTGATCGGACACAAGCTCCTGATGGCTGACATTCAGCTCCAACGCCTCTGCCCAAAATGACGTAGCCTGCTCTAGTTTAGGTACCACAATGGCAATATGGCTGATTTTTTTGATCATAGGTTTGTTCCTGCTGTAGGGCGATTTTGCAAAATCGTCCTGCCCTATAAATCTATATTGGGCTGATACTCACCCCACACCTCACGCAGGGTGTGGCATATTTCACCCAGTGTTACGTCGTGTTCGACGCAAGCGATGATGAGCGGCATCAGGTTTTCGCGGGACACGGCCGTTTGCGCCAGTCGGGTGCGTAGTTCGGCCACTTTGCCGTTATCCCTGGCGGCGCGTAGTTCGGCCAGATGTGCTCGCTGCGCCTCTTCCATGGTCGGGTCGAGCTTCATCATTTCAATGCTCAATTTTTCATTTTCCTGCTCAAATTTGTTCACGCCCACTACAATTTCTTGTTTTCCTTCCAGGGCGCGCTGGAATTGGTAGGCTGCTTCCTGAATTTCGCGCTGTACATAGCCGGTTTCAATGGCCGTCAACATGCCGCCCATGTCATCAATGATTTTGATGTAGGCGGCGGCACGGTTTTCCAGTTCATGGGTGAGATGCTCAATATAAAAAGAGCCGGCCAAAGGGTCTATGGTGTCGCCAACGCCGCTTTCGTAGGCGATGATTTGTTGGGTGCGCAGGGCAATTTGGGCGGCTTCGGCGGTGGGCAGGGCCAGGGCTTCGTCACGGCCGTTGGTGTGCAAACTCTGTGTACCTCCTAAAACTGCTGCTAACGCCTGCAAGGCCACGCGCACCACATTGTTTTCCGGCTGCTGGGCGGTCAGGGTACTGCCCGCTGTCTGCGTGTGGAAGCGTAGCTGCCAGCTTTTGGGATTCTTCGCGCCAAATCGCTCGCGCATGATTTTGGCCCACAAGCGGCGGGCAGCACGGAATTTGGCAATCTCTTCCAGGAAATTGTTGTGAGCGTTGAAGAAGAAGGAAATCTGATCGGCAAACTGGTCTACGTCCAGCCCGGCGTCAATAGCCGCTTGCACGTAGGTAATGCCGTCAGCCAGGGTAAAGGCGATTTCTTGCACGGCCGTGCTGCCCGCTTCCCGAATGTGATACCCCGATACGGAAATAGTATTCCAGTGGGGGACTTCGCGGGCGCAAAAGCCAAAAATGTCGGTAATCAGCCGCATAGACGGCCGTGGCGGGAAAATATAGGTGCCCCGCGCAATGTACTCTTTGAGAATGTCGTTTTGAATGGTGCCCCGCAGCTTACTCATCGGTACGCCCTGCTGTTTACCGACGGCAATCACCATCGCCAGCAAAATGGCGGCGGGGGCATTGATGGTCATGCTGATGCTGACTTTGTCCAGTGGGATGTCATCCAGCAAAATCTGCATATCGCGCAAACTGGGGATGCTGACGCCCACTTTGCCCACTTCACCCAACGCCATCAGGTCATCGGCGTCATAACCAATCTGCGTAGGTAGGTCAAAAGCTACAGACAGGCCGGTTTGCCCCTGCGCCAATAGGAATTTATAGCGTTGATTGGACTCAACGGCCGTGCCAAACCCCGCATACTGGCGCATTGTCCAGAACCGCCCCCGGTACATGGTAGGCTGTACCCCGCGCGTAAACGGGTATTCGCCCGGAAAGCCCAGTTTGTCCTCATAATCAGGGTCCGGGTACGGCGGCAAATAGATTGGCTCAATTTCAATGCCGGAGGAGGTGTTGAAGGGATTTTTTCGTTCGGGAAAGCGAATAAGGGTCGGGTTGAGTACTTGCTTTTCCCATTCGGTTTTGCGCTCAGTTAGTGGTTTCATAGGGGAGATTATACGTCAGTTAGGGATCACGGCGATAACAACGGAAGTCAATGATTTGGGGTGTAATTTGTCAATAAATCCCGCATTGTAAAGCAGTTTACATGGCTGATGTAGTCATGCAACATATCGTGTTTTTTATCTTCACTGTAAGATATGGTCATCGTTCAAAAACAAGAACGATGAACCCAAAAAATCCAATTTTCCTCCTTTTCTCCTTCTTCTCCTCTTCCCGCAAAAAGCCTCGCCTCGCGAGGCTTTTTGTGTTTCTGGGTATGAAAACGATGAAAACGAAAGTGCCAGGCACAGGGCAGAACGGCCTGGTAATTCCCAGGTTTGGCGCTCTGCGCCTGGCACTACTAGAGCAGATCGGCGACGACCGCTTTTTCTTCTTCCAGTTCGGCTTCCGTCAGTTTGATTTTCTCGCGGGCGAAATCGCTGAGGGATAAACCCTGCACAATTTCATACCCACCCTGCCCGTCGCTGGCGAGGGGGAAGGAAAAGTTTAACCCTTTGGCAACACCGTAGCTGCCATCGGAGAGGACGCCGGCGGAGAACCAATGGCCGGCGGGGGTGGCGCTTTCCATGCTTTTGACGTGGTCTAGGGCGGCGCTGGCGGCGCTGGCGGCCGAGGAAAGGCCACGCGCTTCGATAATAGCCGCGCCCCGTTTTTGTACCACGGAGATGAACTCACCGCGCAGCCAGTTGTGGTCGGTGATGACTTCCATGGCGGGACGGCCGTTGATGTTCGCATTTTCCGCATCTGGATATTGGGTGGCGCTGTGGTTGCCCCAGATGGTGACGTTGGACACGGCCGTGACCGGCACGCCTGCTTTCTGCGCCAGTTGCGCATAGGCCCGGTTTTGGTCCAGCCGGGTCATGGCGGCAAACCGTTCGGCGGGCAGGTCTGAATTTTTGGTGGCGATCAGGCAGTTGGTATTGGCCGGGTTGCCTACCACCAGCACACGGGCATCGGCGGCAGCTTTGTTGAGGGCGTTACCCTGCCCGGTGAAAATGGGACCATTCTCCCGGATCAACTCGCCCCGTTCCATCCCCTTCGTGCGTGGCTTGGAGCCAATCAGCAGCGCCCAGTTCACGCCATCAAAAGCCGTTTCCGCGTTGTCTGTCACAATAATGTTGTCTAAGAGCGGAAAGGCACAGTCGTGTAATTCCATGACCACCCCTTCCAATGCTTTGAGGGCGGGGGTGATTTCCAACAGATGCAAAGATATTTTGGTGTCGTGGCCGAAGATTTCGCCGGAGGCCAGCCGGAATAAAATGGCATAACCAATCTGCCCGGCAGCGCCGGTCACAGCGACCTTAACGGATTCTCGTTTCATTTTTTGTTCTCCTGTTTTGAAACTTGTGTGATTTGTTTATGTGCGGATAGTGATTGACGACCGGCATGTCTTGCCGATACCACCGCAATTATCGCTGTCGGCCGGGTTTTCGCCAATACCGACTGTCATGTATATGGTACGACATCTATTACATCCTTATTTTTGTAGCCCACGTTGGCGTACCACTTCGTAGAGCAGGAGGGCGGTGGAGACGGAGAGGTTTAGGCTGTCAACCTGGCCGTACATGGGAATGAGCAGCCGGGTATCGGCGGCGTCTAGCCAGGTCTGGCTGAGGCCGTTGGCTTCGCTGCCCATGACGAGGGCGACGGGGTTTTGCAGGTTCACGGCCGTGTACAATTTCTCCCCCTCTGGCGTAGCCGCGGCAATGTGAATATGCTGTTCGCGCAGCCAGGTGATCAGTTGGTCGGTGGGCACGGCCGTGACCGGCACGGTGAACAATGCCCCCAAACTGGCGCGCGCGACGTTGGGATTAAAGATGTCCGTACCCTCGCTCACAGCGCCCTCGCCTGTCTCTGTTTCACTGATGATGACGGCATCCACACCGGCCGCGTCGGCCGTGCGCAGGATGCCCCCCAGGTTGCCCGGTTTTTCGCTGCCTTCGATGATGACCAGGAAGGGGTTGGGAGGGAGCAAGAGGGAGGATAACGGCCGTGTCCAATATGGAATCAGCAGCAGCACCCCGCCACTTTCCCCCCGATAAGCCACCTTGTCAAATGCCTCTGGCGTGATGGTAAAGAGCATACAATGGCCGGTTTTATCCAGGTGCAGAAGTTGGTCGGTCACGGCCGTGGCCGCCGCCCCCCGCGCCAGTTCCGGGCAGACATACGCCTCCTCCGGCACAAACCCATTGGCCAGCGCCAGCGCCGCTTCGCGCACACCTTCTACCAACATCAGCCGCTGTGCGTCCCGCTGCCGCCGGTTTTGCAGCTTGACCAGGTTTTTGATACGGCCGTTTTGGGGGCTGGAGATGGGGGTGGGCATGGGGAGAGTGGAGAGAGGAGATTGGGAGATTCAATCTCTCAATCTCCCAATCTCAATATTGTCCTGTTCGATACGCCTCTTTGCGGGCTACATAGTTTTGCACGGCGCGGGGGCCTAGTTCTCGTTGGCTGGCGGAGAGGGGACCGAAGATGCGGGCGGGCACGCCCAAAACCAGTTTGCCGGGTGGCACTTGCATGCCCGGCGAGACGACGGCGCCGGCCGCCACCATTGCGCCCGCGCCAATGTGCGCGCCGTCCAGCACGATGGCCCCCATGCCAACGAGCGCACCGTCTTCTACCGTGCAGCCATGCACGATGGCGCGGTGGCCGATGGTGACGTTGCGGCCGACCACGCAGGGAAACCCGGCGGACACGTGCAGCACTGCGCCATCTTGTATGTTGCTGTTTTCACCGACGGTGATGGGTTCTTCGTCACCGCGCAGTACGGCGCCAAACCAGACGCTGACGTTTTCAGCCAGGGTGACATGGCCGCGCACAACGGCCGTGTCCGCAACCCAGGCGCTGGTGGCAATGGTGGGGCTGATTTTGGCGGGGGTCATATCAAGGTGATGAAGCCAAACTGCTTTTCGTTGCCGGTAATGGCCTGCACGTAGCGTTTGGCGAAGAACTCTTTGATCTGCGTGTACACCGCTTCGTAAAATGGTTCTAGCTGGCCGCGTTTGCTCTCCGGAATCTTCAGTTCTCGCCCCTCTGGCCCCAATTTGACGATGAAATAATCATCCACTTTCTTGATGAAGAAGCTGAGTACCAGGGGTAGGGGGTAACTACCATTGGGTTCTTGCAGGCGCAGTTCCACGCCAAAGTGCCAAAACGATTGGGCGTCCATCTGCATCGCCCCGGCCAGGGCATAAAACTTGTTGCTGGAATCAAACTCCTGGCCAACAGCCAGGTAGGTAATTTCCTGGTTGCGGGGCCACTCAATATATTCCAACAGGCCATTGACCAGTTCACGGGCGAAGGCAGAGCATTCCTCTTCATATTTTTGGAATGTCTGGCGTGACTGCCGGTAGATTTGGGTCAATTCATCATATTTAGTCATGGGGTAAATGCTCCTGAAGGGCTGGCAGATCTTGGGGTAAACGGCCGTTACGATTCCCCTGTTCCTCGTTTGTTAAACCCAGGCGCCAACATTGCTTCTTCGTTTGACCAGTAAGTGTGCGGCAAATAGGGTTTGTCATCGTCCAATCCAATCCATTGGCGGGTCAGGTACACGGCCGTCCAGGTATACACCACGCCGCCCACCGTCCAGATGAGAATACCGGCCAATCCCTGATCGCCCATCGTCAGGCCATCAAACTGGATGGCTGCCGGGTAATTGTAAACGGGAACGGTGGAAAAGAGCAAAACAAAGCCGACAAACTTGACCGGCCCGGAGCCGATGACGGCGTATAAAATGCGGATGACGGGGTGCATGGAGGCATGCAGATGGGGGGCGACGGCCAGGATGTGCCACCAGTAGAGGAGGGCGGCGGCCAACAGCACGGCCGTTTCCACCGTATGCAGCCAGTGGTAACGCAGGGTCAGGTTGTGCAATTGCGGGTCATACCACAGCCAGACGGTGCAGACGAACAGGATCCAGATGACGCTGGGTTTGGTGACATAGAGAAGGAATTGCCAGAAACGGGGACGGCCGTATTCCCACCCCTGCATCGCGTTTTGCCACTGCACCGGCAGCCCGGCAAATAACACGGGTGCGGGGTTGCTCAGCAGCAAAAAGAAGGGGATCAGCCCTATCAGCAAAATGCGCTGCATGGCGCGGGCGGCAAATAACTGTGTCGCCAGAAAATAGAGCGGCGAGAGCCAGACCAGCGCCAGCAAAAACAAGCCAATACCAAACAACACGGGGCGAACGGGCTGCCGGCTATGGGCGATGGCGGCATGGCCGCTGTCACGGCCCGCAGCCGCTGCATGGCTGCCACGCCGTTCGCCGTGCCGCCAGCCGCGCCCATACCAGAACACAAGCAGCAGCAGCACCGCCGCCGACCCCCAACGCATATGCCATTCCCAGGACAGGTTGACCGCTTCCATAGCTGCGGTTCATTTTAGCACAACACGGCACGGCCGTGATGGGTGTATTGCTCCTCTTCTGAATGTTGGCCTATAATGTTGCCATGCCGCAAATTTGTCACTTTGAGCCACTGGAATAAGGAGAGTGATTTGACATGACAATGCCTGGCAAGCGCGTAAGGGTACAAAAGGCAACGCCCCAAAAGGGATATTACATGCTCCTGGAATTTGAAGATGGTACTGAGAGGGAAGTTAATCTGGAACCATTTCTGCATGGGCCAATTTTTGAACCGATTCGCCAGGATCGGGCCGTTTTTCAAGATGTGCGCATTGAGGGCGGCACTATCGCCTGGGCCAATGGCGCGGATATTGACCCTGATGTGTTGTACTACAACCTGGAACCGGCCTGGAAAACAGAGTTGGAAGCTGTTTAGGCTAGTTGATGGGGGGATGGTCATGGGCGGCACGGCCGTGACCAGATTGGTTGGGGTGGGGGTACGGCGTATAATTCCAGTGTGTGCGTTGAGCAAACCAGGTGTGGCGCGGTGGGGACGCCGCGCCACGGCAAGCCGGTATTGACGGTGGTGATGTGGTAAACAGGCAGGTTTCGGTAGGTAAAAGTGGTGTGGGCAAATGATAAATGGCCGTTCAGCGCTATCACTATAAACTTGGATTTCGATTGTTTTATGCAGGGTTTTCTCTCGCATGGGTCATATTCATCTTGCTGTTTTGCTACGCAGTGGGGGCGGCTCTACTTGAAGAAGTGATTACTTATCAAACTGACATGACACTAATCTGTTTTTTTGGGTTGGCTCTTAGCTGCCCGTTAATTTCCATGCCGCTATTATTACTAATGGTACTTAGTGCTTATCCGGCAATTAGCGTTAGCGAGAATGGATTCAGGCTTCATACGTTTATTGCTACCAGTGACTGGCTTAGTTGGGAGGACATCAAGAAAGCCCGTCCTGGTTCTATTACTAAACGAAAGTCCTGGTTTATTGGAGCACAACGTTTGGGTATATTTTATCTCTTCACAGGGCTGGTTTTTGGGCTAGGCATGAGGGGATTCATGTTAACCCCCTCTATTGAGAACTATGACAAACTAATGAATGTACTAAGGAAAAATAGGCCAGATTTATTTTTCTGAAATCTTTTCAGTGTTGTGGAACAATCCCTGTCGGTGTGATCGGGGTCTTCTAGACGGTGTCGCGCCGGGTTTTGCTCAACGGCCGTTGCCAATGACAGATTGACGGCCGTTGGCAAAAGGGAAGGGTCACGGCCGTACCCCCTCACACCTCAACCCCCATAATATCCGCAATCAACTGCTGCGCTTCGGCCTCACGGCCGTCCCGAATCAACGCCAGCACCTCCGAATCTACCAGTTCATACCAGCGTCGTTTGCGTTCGCCAAATTGGGGGTGCGTGGCGGCTATGGACGGCCGTAACGCCGCCATCCATGCCAAAAACGTGCCATACGCCGGGTCAAAACGCCGCTCAAACTCCTCGCGCAGCCGTACCGCCAACGCCGGGGCGGCCCCGCTGGTAGAAATAGAAATCACCAGCGGCCCCTGCCGCACCACCGACCCCGCCACCACATTGCAGTGGGCCACATCGTCCATCACGTTCACCAGCGCCCGCTCCGTTTCCGCTTCTTCATAAATAACCGCATTGCGCCCGGCATCGGCGCGTTCGGCAATGACCAGGAACGCCCCCTTGAGGTCGCCCGGTTCATAATCCCGATCCAGCCAGACGAAACGGCCGTCGTCCGCCCATTGTTGCAGCGTCGGCGTCAGTTCCGGCGTAATCACCGTCACCGCCGCCGCCACCTCCAACAGCCCGGCCACCTTATGTTCCGCCTCATGCCCGCCACCAATCACCACGCAGAGGCGGTCTTGCAAACCAATGAGAAAGAGGGGGTAGGGTTTCATCGGTATTACAAGGTGACAGGCATTTTGGAAGTGCCTGCCACCTGACCTAGACGCACAATCTTCCCGTCCGGTTGAATGTGTATGCCGCACTCAATCTTGTCCGTGCCGGCCCAACGCCCGGCGCGTTCGTCCGTTTCGCCTGCCAGCAACGGCCGTGTGCAGGGCACACAGCCAATCGAGCCATACCCTGCGTCACGCAGCTTGTTATACGGCAGGTCATGGTGGTCAATGTAATCCCACACCTGCTCCTTCGTCCACGCCGCCAGCGGGGCCAGTTTAATCAGCCCGTTGGCGAAATCCCAATCTACCAACGGCGTCTGCGCCCGGCCGGGCGACTGGTCGCGGCGAATGGCCGTTATCCAGGCGCGTTTATCGGCCAGGAATTGTTTCATCGGCTCCACCTTGCGCAGCAGGCAGCAGAGGTCCGGGTTACGCGCCCACAGGTCACGGCCGTATTGGTACGCCTGCTCCCCCAACGACAGCCCCGAATGTACTTCCGTAAACTGGATGCCCAACCGCGCCGACAGTTCATCCCGCAGCGCCAGCGTCTCCGGGAACAGCAAATCCGTTTGCAGATAAAAAAAGGTCGTCTTGGGGCGGAATTGGGCGATCATGTGCATCTGCACAATGCCCGACCCGCCAAAGCCGGTGGCCACCACCAGCGAATCGCCATACGTCGCCAGCGCCCAGTGCAGCAGCTCCTCCGGCGGACGATCTTCAAAGCGCTGGTTCATGTTTTCCAGGTTCGCCGGTTTCCAATTCCGCACCGGCGTGTCAATCATCTTGATAGATATATGGTTGATCATGATGTCTCGCTGCGCCGTGCCAGGCATACCGCTTCAGGTTTTGGTCTGCCCAGAGCCGTTTGCGGTGTGCCTGGCACGACTGTTCCTAGTCCCCCACAAATGTCGGCTGTTCCGCAAATAGTTCAGCCGGTTGAGTCTGATAATAAGCCGCCGGGTCAAACCAGCGCAGTTGATGGTGCAGCGCCGCCACTTCGCCCACCACGATGACCGCCGGCGGCCGTACCCCCTGCGCCTGGGCAATGGCGGCAATATCGGCCAACGTGCCGGTAATCGTGCGCTGGTCGGCCGTGGTGCCCTGTTCAATGATGGCCACGGGGGTGTGGGGGTCACGGCCGTGTGCCACCAAATCTACCGCTATTCTCCCTAACTGCTTCACCCCCATCAAGATGACTAGCGTACCCTGCGCCGGAATACGCGCCCACTCAATGGCGTACTCATCTTGTCCGGCGGTATGCCCCGTCACCACCGTAAACGAAGTCGCCGTCTGCCGGTGCGTCACCGGAATCCCGGCATAGGCGGGCACCGCCAGGGCGCTGCTGATCCCCGGCACCACTGCAAAGGGGATGCCGTTTTCGGCCAATGACTGGCACTCCTCACCGCCGCGCCCAAACACAAACGGGTCGCCCCCCTTCAAGCGCACCACCGTCTGCCCCAGCCGCGCCTCACAGATGAGCATGTACTCAATCTGCGCCTGGCTGAATGCCTTGTGGCCCGGCCCCTTGCCCACATAAATGGTCTTGGCGTGGGCCGGAATCTCGCGCAGCAGCGCCGGGTTCGCCAGCCGGTCATACAACACCACGTCCGCCTGCTGCAAAGCCCGCAGCCCTCGCACCGTCATCAAATCCGGGTCACCCGGCCCTGCGCCCACAATGAATACTTTACCTGTCGTCGCCATTCATTACTCCGTGATGGAGTAATTAAGTAATCGGGTAATTGAGTAATTACCCAATTACCCAATTACCCCTGCTATCGTCAACGGCCGTCGCCCATCCACCGCGCCATTCTTTAATTCCACCTGACCGTACTGTTGTTGCAAAACGGCCAGCGTTTCCTCCTGGAATTGGGCGAATGTTTCCTCGGTATTGGGGGCGTGCAGTCGGTCGGGGAAGGTGATTTCGATTTCGTCCGGGTGCAGCGACAGGCCGGTATCTTGCGCGAATTGGTGGGCGGCGGCCACGGCCGTAGCCAGCGCCTCCTGCAAATTCTCCGCCAGCGTCCC
>JAHDWK010000027.1:0-85979 GCA_023382655.1 Anaerolineae bacterium
TTCAACTTTAAGGATTTCTCATGGACATCGCAATGTTAAGGTAGCAACTTGGGTTTACTTACTAAAACTTTGAGAAATTCAACAATCACATTAGGTTTGTCATTATCATTTACAGAAATGTCTATTGCATTCCTATTATTTAGTCTAGTGATATTTGGTTCGTTTCTTTTATCGCATCAAAGCTTGAGGTGGTGTGGTTCTGGTCTGTTTTTCAGTTCACCACCCGATTTAATGGATTTTATCCTTGTAATGATCCTACGATCAGGTGTGACCTTTATAATTCTAGATGCCATAAAGAATACCGAGAATCCCTTCTTCCTAGGATTTGTTGTACTTATTTTACTTATGTCTTGGGCACCTATGACGATCGCTGCTATTCGTACAGCTACGTTTATCAGGCCAACAATGTGGTGGCCATTATTATCGGTCTGGCCTTTCTTATACATCATTGCGAAAACGAAAGGCAATGTATGGGACTTGTCTAAATATTTACGAACACGAATAAATTGGAAGAATATCCTCGTGCTTAATTTACTTATTCTTGTTCTAGTGCCTTTCTTCGTAGTTGTTATCGTACTTTCCCCTGTATTGTTTCCTGTGATAACGGCCTTTTTCCTCAATGACATCTATCATATTTTTCAAGATAAACGCTTATTGAAGCACACTAGATTACAACTGAGAAAAGAGGCATTATTACCAACTAATCTCTTCCTACAACAATTAGGCAAATTACATAGGGTGTCTAGTTGTGTCAAGTTTGTTGAATTGGTCAGACTCTCAGGCAGGTTAGAAAAAGATTATCGCATAAAAATTTGGTTGAAAGCCCTGGCTCTGGCCGCCGAACGCTCAGTACATAAAGAGAGTTACAAACTTGAAGATTCTAAGGAAAATCTAGTAAAAAGAAATAGACTGGCTCTGCTAGCTCTGATTAGCATCACAAAAACCTCAACTAACGAAAGAATCAATCCGGCAATTCACGACTTGTACATGAATTTTGATCTATCCAATAAAGATGAACAGGCCGCTATTATAGAAATCGCCAATGTTTGGCTTGCTTATCACAAAAAAGGGAAACATCAATCGTTAAGGCGATTTAGATCAGAATTTATTGATGAGCTTTACAAGCTTTTAGCGGAAATGGATGCCGGAGAAAAAATCAAACAATCTGAGCCTGATTTTTAAGAATTGTTGTTTGTATCGCTTGCATCTAGATCTTCAATAACTGCTTGAAGAAGGAGGACGATGCGTTGAGCTTCCTGGCGGTGTTCGCGCCAGTGGGGTTGGGCCAGGTATTGTTCCAGGTCGGACAGAGCTTCGCGGTAACGGCCGTCCCCCTGCAAGATCAACCCCCGATTCAGCCACGCCGGGGCAAATTCCGGGTCTTCGGCCAACAGCGCATCCAGATCGGCCAGTGCCTCCCGCGTCCGCCCCAATTCCCGCCCCAGCAGGATGGCCCGGCTCAACCGGGCCAGGCGAAACGTGGGGTCCACCGCATACGCCCGCGAGAAGTAATGCACCGCCCGCTCATGCTCTGACGGCATCGTATTCTGATTACCAAAATAGCGATGCAGCCCCCCCCAGGTGTAGAGGCAGTAGGATTTGATGTAGCGCCATCTGCTCATGGTAATCGGTAATCGGTAATCGGTAATCGGTAATCGGCTTACCGTTCACCGATTACCGTTCACCGATTACCGGTTACTCTTGCCCCGCCAGCCACTTCTCCAGCTCAATGGCCGCGCCGGCGCCCTGGCCGACGGAGGTGGAAATCTGGCGGAAGTGCGGGTCTTGAATTTCCCCGGCGGCATAGATGCCGGGTACGCTGGTGCGGTAATGTTCGTCGGTAATGACGTATCCTTCCGCGTCCAGCGCCAACTGCCCCACCAGGAACTGGTTGTTGGGGTCATGGCCGATGAAGACGAAAACGCCGTCCGTTTCCACCTGGCGGGTTTCATTGGTCTTCACGTTTTTCACCTGTACACCCTGTACCACGCCGTTGCCCACAATCTCTTCCACCACGGTATCCCAGATGAAAGAGATTTTTTCGTTGGCGAAGGCCCGTTTTTGCAGGATGGCCCCGGCGCGTAACTGGTCGCGGCGGTGGATGACTTCCACTTTGTTGGCGAATTTGGTCAGGAAGATGCCTTCTTCCAGGGCGCTGTCGCCGCCGCCGACGACGACCACGTCTTTGCCGCGAAAGAAGAAGCCGTCGCAGGTGCCGCAGTAGCTAACGCCGCGCCCCACGTATTCGGCTTCGCCGGGTACACCCAGTTTGGTGGGCGACGCGCCCACGGTGACGATGACGCTGTCGGCCTGGTATTCATCGCTGTAGGTTTTGATGCGAAACGGCGAACCCGAAGCGGCTTCGGGCCGTGACCCAAAATCCACCTCTACCACCTCATCATACACAAAACGCGCCCCAAAATGTTCCGCCTGTTTGTGCATCACCTCCACCAGTTCCGGGCCGGTGGGGGTGTGGTCGGGACTCCAAAAGCCAGGGTAATTTTCCACCTCGCCCGTCAGGCTGATCTGCCCGCCCAACTGCATTCCGGCAATGACCAGCGGGTTGAGCATGGCCCGCCCCGCATACAGCGCCGCCGTCAACCCGGCCGGCCCTGAACCAATAATAATCACTCGTTCTTTTTGCATACTGTCCTCGTTGTCGCCAACCTCCCGGAGCTTTGGAAGCTCCGGGAGGTTGGTTGAAGTTTATTTCATGGTTTTTCAAGTGTATGGGATTTTATCTCTCCCCAACATTTTGCCTAATCCAATCACCTGTATAGACAGGTAAGGGCAGGAGATTCTTACACGCTTGTAACACCGCCGGATTCCATCCGGCGTCTGATACAAGAAACGCACTGAAAGTGTATTGGAGACCTTGCCTTTAATGCGCTTAATGCGCTTTAGCGTACTTTTTATATCAGCCTGGGAATTCCATTCCCAGGACAAAAAGGATCGCCCGGTTGTCCTATTCAACTTTACATATTATGCAAAGCGAATTATTATTGGGGGCATGGCAAGAAACGGACAACCGCCCACAGAAGAGCTATCGGTACGGGAGTTAGAGCATCTACTCTATCGCAAAAAGCGCACAGAACGCCGCCTGCGGCTGCGGCGGCTGCGCGAAATGGGCCGGGTGGTAGACGTGGCCCATCTGCCCGCACCCGACCATCAAGGCACGGCAATTTTGCCCGCGCTCCAGGCCGATTTTCCCCACACACCCCCATCACCGCCCGGCCTGGCCCGCCGCCTGGCTAATAAGGGGCTGCTGCTGGTGGAGGTTACGGCCGTCATCGGCCTGCTCTACATCTTGTTCAACCTGTGGACGACCCAACGCGAACTCAACCAGGAACTGGCCGTGGCCCAACAGGCCGAAGCCGCCGGGCTGGCCCTGCCCACCGCCGCCCCCACCCCCGTCATAGACCTGGTGGTGCTACCCACCGGCCACCGCTACGTCGAAGGCCAATCCCCCGAACCGATTGAATCCGGCGACATTCCCGCCCACCTGCTGCCCGTCATGCAGGCATACCAGCCGCCCCCCCTGCCCACCCCCGGCCCCGAACAGGCGCGGGTCATCCAAATTCCGGCCATCGGTGTCAACCACCCCGTCGTCGAAGGGGCATATGATTGGGAGCAGCTCAAACGCGGCGTGGCCCATCACGTCGGCTCGGCGCAGCCGGGGCAGGTGGGCAATATGGTCATGGCCGCCCACAACGATGTCTACGGCGCCATCTTCCAACACCTGGATCAGCTTTCCCCCGGCGACGAATTTGTGGTGCAAACCAATCAACGTGCCTACACATACGTCGTCACCAAAATTGAGATCGTAGACCCCACCGACGTAGACGTGCTGGCCGCCACCAACCACGCCAGCGCCACCCTCATCTCCTGTTACCCCTACCGCATCAACACCCATCGCATTGTCGTCTTTGCCGATTTAGTGACCGATGTCAATGGTTAGTTCTGTATTCGGCAGGCAGTAAAAGAGACGCTTTCTTGTCATGCCCGCCTGCGCGGGCATCCATTCTACGGCATGTTGGATTCCCGCATTCGCGGGAATGACAGGCCCCATAATTGTTTTTGGCTAAGGTTGCGTCAACTAATCCCCGCCGATAGAATCCGCCCAATTGGCAGACCTGACAGGTTTTCTGAAACCTGTCAGGTCTAGGTGTAATTTATGCGAATTGTGGTAGACGCGATGGGCAGCGATAATCGGCCGGGGCCAGATGTGGCCGGGGCGGTTTGGGCGGCCCGCGAATTTGGCGAAACCATCATCCTGGTCGGCGATCAGGCCCAAATTGAGGCGGAACTGGCTAAAGAGGATACGGCCGATCTGCCCCTTGAAGTGTGCCCTGCGGCTACGGCCGTGCCCATGGACGCCAAACCATCCGAAGTGGTCAAAGGGCTGCCCGGCTCTTCCCTGCACGTAGGGCTGGGGCTGGTGCGCGATGGCGCAGCCGACGCCTTTGTCACCGCCGGGAATACCGGGGCGGTGCTGGCGATTGCCACCCTGCGCGGCGTGGGGCTGGGGCGCATCCCCGGTGTCAAACGGCCGGGGCTGGGTGTGGTCTTTCCCATTAAGGAACGGCCGTTCCTCATTGACAGTGGTGCGAATGCGGACTGTAAAGCGGAGTTCCTGCTGCAATTTGGCATCATGGGCAGCATCTACATGGCGCGGGTGCATGGCGTGGAAAATCCGCGTGTGGGCCTCATTTCCAATGGCGAGGAAGAAGGCAAGGGCACCGAACTGGTGAAAGAGGCGGCGGCGCTGCTGAAAGCCAGCGGCTTGAATTACGTGGGCAACATTGAACCCAAAGAGTTTATGAACGGCGCGGCCGATGTGGCCGTGACCGACGGTTTTTCCGGCAATCTGATCATGAAAACGTCGGAAGCCATCGCCAGCTATATGTCCGAAGCCATCCGCGAGCAGATGATGGCCGGGCCGCGCACCATCCTGGGTGGGCTGCTGGCGCGGCCAGCCTTTACCCGCGTGCGGCAGCAGCTAGACCCGGAAGAGGTGGGTGGTGCGCCACTGTTGGGCGTGCAAGGGGTTGTGATTATCGGTCACGGCCGTTCCGGTGCGCTGGCCATCAAACACGCCGTCGGCCAGGCCCGGCTGGTGGTGCAGAGTGGGGTGGTGAGTGAAATGAGGAACGTGATGAGTGAGCGGGCAGCAGTGAGAAGTGAGTAGTAAGCAGTTAGCAGTAGCCAGAACACTGCTTACCGCCCACTGCTAACTGCTTACTTTTTAATCAAAGAAGCGGAGAAGAGAATGGAGATCAACTATTACGACGCCAAAGGGCGGCCGCGTATTGTGGTGACGGGGATGGGGGCGATCACGCCGCTGGGACATTCGGTGGCAGAGACGTGGGAAGGATTGGTTCACGGCCGTTCCGGCATTGGCCCCATCACCCAGTTTGACGCTTCCCCTTACCCCTGGAAACTGGCCGGGGAAGTGAAAGATTTTGACCCCAAGGCTTATATTGATTTCAAAGAGGCACGGCGCATGTCGCGTGTCTCCCAACTAACGGTGGCGGCGGCGCAGCAAGCGGTGGCCGACGCTGGTTTACCAGATGGCAAAGTGCCCGACCCGGAACGGGGTGGCACGGCCATTGGTGTGGGTGTGGGGGGCATTGATGTCGCTTTTGAACAGTGGGAGGTGTTGAAGGCAAAGGGGTACACCCGCGTTAACCCCTTTGCCATGACCGGCTTCCTGCCCAACATGCCCTCCTATCATGTCAGCCTGCTGGCCCAAACGCAGGGGCCGATTGCCACCGTCAACGCTGCCTGCGCCACCGGCACCCAGGCCATCGGCGAAGCGATGGAGTTTATCCGCAGTGGCCGGGCTGATGTGGTCGTCTGTGGCGGTGCGGAAGGGTTGATTATTGAAGCGGCCGTTGTGGGGTTTGGCCGGATGCAGGCGTTGTCTAGCGCCTTTAACGAGACGCCGGAGCGGGCGTCACGGCCGTTTGACAAAGACCGTGACGGTTTCATCCTCAGCGAGGGTGCGGCCGTGTTGGTGGTGGAACGGCTGGATCACGCCGTGGCGCGGCGCGCCCCGCGCATTTACGCCGAACTGCTCGGCCACGCCTCCTCCTCCGACGCTTTCCACGTGGCCGCCCAGGACCCGGACGCTGCCGGGGCCGTCCGCGCCATGCGCTGGTCCATCGAAGACGGCGGCTTGACGCCCCAAGATGTCAGCTACATCAACGCCCACGGCACCGGCACGCCCATGAATGACAGCACCGAAACCCTGGCCATCAAACGGCTCTTTGGCGAACGCGCCTATGAAATCCCCGTCAGCAGCAACAAATCCGCCTTAGGGCATCTGATGGGCGGCGCGGGCGCGATTGAAGCCATTATGAGTATTTGTACCCTGATGCACGACCTCATTCCGCCCACCTGGAACTATGAAACACCCGACCCGGAATGTGACCTGGACTATGTACCCAATGCGCCCCGCCCGGCAGCGGTGCAGGCCGTTCTCTCTAACTCCTTTGGCCTGGGCGGGCAAAATGCCTGCCTGGTTGTTGGCAAATATCAAAATGGGAGATGAGTAACAAATTATGATTATCATCCGCGACGATAAAAAAATAGCTCGTTACCGCACCATCGGCCAGGTAGCCAGTTTTGCCGGTATGGCTGCCCTGATTGGCGGCATGATTTTAATTTTTGTGGGCGACCCCCAAACGGTGTTTTATTGGCAGTTGGCGGCGCTGTTGGTGGGCTGGATGTTGTCCCAGGTGGGCATTTATTTTGCGCAGCGGTATGTGCGCCAACCGCGTCCGGATCAGGTGTTGGATGAGGCGTTGGAGAAGGCGGGTAAGGACGGCCGTATCTACCATTACATCCTGCCCGCGCCCCATGTGCTGCTGCTGCCCTCCGGCATCATCGTCATCATTGGCAAATACCAGGGTGGGCAAATCAGCGTGCAGGATGACAAGTGGCGGCAAACAGGCATGGGGCTGCGTCGCTTCTTTGGGCAAGAAGGTCTGGGCAACCCCACCAGAGAAGCCGAAAACAGCGTCGCTGCTATCGCCCATTTCTTGCAAAAAAACGCGCCGCAGGTGGAAGAAGTGCCCATTGGCGCACTGATTGTGTTCACCACCAAAGGCATGAAAGAGCTAGACTTGAAAGGCTCCTCCATTCCGGCCATGCACTACACCAAAGTCAAAGGCTTCCTCAAACAGCAAAGCCGGGCCAAACTGCCCGCTGCCGACTACGAAGCCATCCGCGCCGCCTTTGACCAAAAGGCCGGCTCGCTGGCTGAGGGGGTAGAATTTGTTGGTTCATAATTGACAATTGGTTGTTGACCATTGACAATTACCCGACGTTCGTCCTGTGAGGTGATTTGGAAAATCGCCCTGCATAAGGAGACAAATATGACCTTCTCAACCAGCCGTTCCCTCTTAGATAAAGAACTGAACAATGTCAAAACAAATGTTTTGCGCATGGCCAGCCTGGTAGATACGGCTATTGGTGATGCCATGTTGGCCCTTAACCAGCGCAATATCCCCTTAGCCCAGCAGGTTATTATTGGTGATGATGAGGTGAACCGCCTGCGCTACAACATTGAAGAAGAGTGCCTGAAGATTCTGGCCACCCAGGCGCCGGCCGCCAGAGATTTGCGCACCGTCATTGCCGCCATTCACATTGCCGTGGAACTGGAGCGCATGGGGGATCATGCTGCTGGTATTGCCCGGCTGGTGGCGCGTCTGGAAGGAGAAAGCGAAATTGAATCACTGCACAAGCTCCCCAAAATGGAGAAGCAGGCGCGCAAGATGCTGCAAACGAGCATTGACGCCTATGTCAATAACAATCCGGTAGAAGCGCGTGATATGGTCAGGCGGGATGACAAGCTAGATAAACAATATCGCAAACTGTATCAAGAAAGCGTCCTGGCGATGCAGGACAGTGCCTATATTCGCCGGGCCATGTATTTGTTGTGGGTAGGGCACAATCTGGAGCGTATTGGCGACCGCTGCACCAACATTGCGGAGCGGGTAATTTTTATGAGTACGGGAGAATTTGTGGAGACGGTTGAGGATGCGATCCCGGAAAAAGTAGAGGAAAGTGCGGACACGGCCGTGCCCAAAGTTGACAACCCGCAATAATTTAATAGAATCCTCATCTTAAAACACCTCAATCCGTTTTCAGACCCTTAGAAGGAGGTGATGCAGACAACGTATAACCAACGCCCAATCTGTAAGAACAACGGAAACAGTGTCCACAATAAATCAATAACCATTTTTCAAATTTCCATACTCTTTAGGAGGAGAACCCCATGAAACGAATTGCCTTGTTATTGTTAGTCGCTTTGCTTTTTACGCTGGCCCTGTCTGCCTGTGGCGGCGGCGCACCTGAATGTGAAGATGAAATCGGCTGTGTGACCATTGCCCCCGATGAACCCATTCGTATCGCCTACATGCTCACCATCTCCGGCGCCACCGCCTTCCTGGGTGAGGATTCCCGTGGTGGCATTGAAATCGCCATTGATGACCGGGGCGGCACCCTGCTGGATCACCCCATTCAACTGACTGGTGAAGACACCGGCTGTAGCGCCGAAGGTGGGCAAACCGCCGCCCAAAAAATAGCCGCCGATACCCAGATTGTGGGCATCATTGGCACCAGCTGCTCCAGCGAAGCCACCGCCGGGCTACCTGCCATCAGCGAAGCCGGCATGGTAATGATTTCTCCGTCGAATACCGCTCCAGCGCTCACAGATGCCAATGGGACCTGGCACCCCGGCTATTACCGCACCGCCCACAATGACCTCTTCCAGGGTCGTGTGGCTGCCGATTATGCCTACAACGAACTGGGTGCCCGTACCGCGGCCACCATCCATGATGGCAGCCCCTATGCCGATGGGCTGCAAGGCGTATTTGCCAGCCGCTTCCAGGAATTGGGTGGCACCATTACTTTCCAGGGTGCGGTTAATGTCGGCGACACCGACATGCGCCCCATCCTCACCAACGTCGGCGCGGATTCGCCGGATGTACTCTATTTCCCCATCTTTGAGCCAGAAGGTAACTTCATCGCCGCCCAGTCCACGGAAATTGCCGGTTTAGAAAACACGGCGCTGTTTGGTGCTGATGGTTTGCTGTCGGAAAGCTTTCCGTCCGGCACCGGCCCGGCGGCTGTGGGCATGTATCTGTCCGGCCCTTATGTGGAAGGCGATGCCTATCAACAATTATTGGCGAAGTGGGACGCCAAATTTGGTGGCGCGCCCCCCAGTGGTTTCCATGCTCATGCGTATGATGCCACCAACATCTTGTTAGACGCCATCGAAGAAGTCGCCGTGGTGGGTGATGATGGCACAATTCTGGTACCACGCCAGGCGCTCCGCGATGCGATCACCGCTACCGCCGGCTTTAGCGGGGTCACGGGTACGCTGACCTGCAATGAAACCGGTGACTGTGCCACCGGTGAAGCGTTGGGTATTTATGAAATAACCGATGCGGAAGTAAGTGGCGGCAATTGGCCTCCGGCAGCAGTTTGGACACCATAGTCTTGTTTTGATAAAAGACCCTAAGGGTTTTCTGAAATCCTTAGGGTCTTTTTGTGTACATCGAGGAAGAGGTGGTTGTATGAGGGAAGATTTGCAGCGCTGGCTAGATGGGGTTTCGTGGGTAGATCTGTTTTTGTGGGGGCTGCGCATTGTTATTATTTTGTTAATTGTTGTCGGGGCTTTTAATACGCTCACTTCCGGCAAATATACCATCTCTACCTGGATTAGCTTGAGCATTTCGGGGCTGGCCCAGGGCAGTATTTATGCACTCATCGCCCTGGGGTACACCCTGGTTTATGGCATTTTGCTCATGATCAATTTTGCGCATGGGGAAGTGTTTATGGCGGGGGCGTTTACCACTGTTTTTCTGGCCAATTACTTTAACCAAGTGGGTTTCTTGAATAACTATCCGGTACCGGCCATTTTAATTTTAATGGCGTTTGCCGCATTGGTTTCCATGTCGGTGGCGGTGCTGCTGGAGCGAATTGCCTACCGGCCACTGCGTGGCGCACCGCGTCTGGTGCCCCTGATTACTGCGATTGGCGCTTCTTTCTTTCTGCAATATAGCTTCCGCGGTTTTTATGGTTCCGGCTTTCAGACCTACCCGGCCGTGACTGCCTTGAGCGGCACCATCACCATGGGGAACATTACCATCCCTGTGGTGCAGTTGGTCGTTTTTTTTGCAGCCTTAGTTTTAATGTCTGGCCTGTACTGGCTGGTGGAACGTACCAAGATGGGTAAATCCATGCGGGCGGTGTCTGAAGATAAAGAAGTGGCGGCGCTGATGGGTATTGATATTAACCGGGTCATTGTCTTTACCTTTGCTATTGGCGGGATGTTGGCGGGGGCGGCCGGGGTTATCAACGGACTGTACCGGCCCCAAGGGGTCTACTTTTTTATGGGTTTTATTCCGGGCATCAAAGCATTTACGGCGGCCGTGTTAGGCGGGATTGGCAGTGTGCCTGGCGCCATGTTGGGCGGGCTGTTTTTAGGCGTCATTGAATCTATTGGGCCAAACCTGGTATTGGAAGGGCTGGGCATTGATGGCGCCAACCAACTCAAAGATGCGATTGCGTTTACGATGCTGGTGCTGGTCCTTATCTTCCGTCCGCAGGGTATTTTAGGCGAACGGCTCAGCGAGAAAAAGGCATGAGGCAGGTGAAATAATGGCACAAATGGCAATGTCGCACAGAACAGATGAGAAACGGTTTGACGGCCGTGCCCTGCTGAAATTTGGCTTGCTGGCCGGTCTGGTCGTCACGTATGTCGCTACCATCGGTATGGTGGCAACGTTCAGCAGACGTGAACTTATCGCCGGCGTCGTTACTCTGGGGCAAGTGCTGCTGATTTCGCCGCCATTGGGCATAGCTTACCTGACCGCCCGCAAAATGGCCGGGGAATCAAGTGGCAAAATTTTGTCCGCCGGGGCGGTCATTGGTCTTATGACGGCGCTGCCGCTAATTGGCCTGATCATTCTGGCCATGAACACAAACATACGGACCATGTTTGTGAACATCTCGCCCCAACTGGTCAACATTTTGACGTTCGGACAAGACAGCGTTTTTGTAGGTGTTTTGATTTTGCTGGTTGTTTTGATGCTGGCGGGGGTGGCTGGCGCCGGGTTAACCTTGTTGCCCGCGCACTGGCGGCAAACGTTGGTCATTGGGTTGGCTACCACGTTGGGCATCGCCCTGATGAGCGAGTTGTTTGTGGTTATATTACGCGAGCGGTTCGGCAACAACTTTGTACGCCTCTTTTTCCAAAGTGGTGTGATGCGCTGGTACACGGCCGTGGGCATTTTCCTCATCACGGTGGGGGCGACCATTTTCTGGCAGCGGCGCGGCGCGCAGATGCGCGGTCGCTGGCAACAATTTACCGCCCCCCGGCAAAAACAGGTACGCTGGAGCGGCGCCGGGATTGGCGGCGTTATTCTGCTCATCCTGCCCTGGGTGCTGGGCACCTTTCTCAGCGAAGTGTTGGACAATGTGGGGCTATATATCCTGATGGGGCTGGGATTGAACATTGCCGTGGGGTTGGCCGGGCTGCTTGACCTGGGCTATGTGACTAACTTTGCGGTGGGAGCGTATGTCACGGCCGTGCTCACCTCCACCAGTCAATATGGCGTCGGACCGATTCCCTTCTGGCTGGTCATCCCCATTGCCCTGCTGGCCGCCATGTTTACCGGCTTCATGCTGGCCCTGCCCGTGCTGCGGATGCGCGGTGACTATCTGGCAATCGCTACCCTGGGGTTTGGCGAGATCATCCGCGTGCTGGTGCTGTCTGACTGGCTGGCCGGTCGTATTGGCGGGCCACAAGGTATTTTGGAGATACAAAACCCGGCTATCGGCAGTTTTGCTTTCTCCCGACCCGAACATTTCTACTACATCATCCTGGTCGCCTGTCTGGCCATGCTTTTTGTCTCCGTGCGGCTGAACAATTCCCGTACCGGGCGGCAGTGGATGGCGCTGCGCGAAGATGAAGACGTGGCCGCCGCGATGGGTATTGACACCATCCTCACTAAACTGCTGGCCTTTACCCTCAGCGCCGCCGCTGGTGGTGTGGCCGGGGCCATCTTCGCCGCCAAATTGGGCACCGTCTTCCCCCAAAGTTTTAACCTGTTCGTCTCCATCAATGTGCTGAGCATCATTATCATTGGTGGCATGGGCAGCATTCCCGGCATTGTCCTGGGTGCATTTTTGCTCATTGGCGCGCCGGAACTGCTGCGCGAATTTCAGGAGTACCGCCTGCTCATCTACGGTGCGCTGCTCATCGTGGTGATGCTGCGGCGGCCCGAAGGGTTGTGGCCCTCTGCCACCCGCCGTCGGGAACTACAAGACGCCATGGATACCGGCGATATGGGTGTACCCCATTCAGAAATAATCAGTCATCATCAAACAGTGGAACCACCCAAGATGGACTGACGGCCGTCATCCGTAATCGGTAATCGCGCTTCGGATTACGAATTAGAAAGGATTGCACCCATGAGTAACGAGATTCTGGTTGCCAACAAAATGACCAAACGCTTTGGCGGTCTGGTGGCGGTGGATTCGTTGGATTTTCATATCCAGACCGGCTCCATCGTCAGTATCATTGGCCCTAATGGGGCGGGCAAGACGACATTTTTTAACCTGATTACCGGCTTTTACCAGATTGATGATGGTGAGTTGATATTTGATGGCAAGCGGTTGAACGGCCGTACCTCCGTCCAGATTACCCGCCTGGGCATCGCCCGCACCTTTCAAAACATCCGCCTCTTCAACAACATGACCGTCATCGAAAATCTGCTCGTCGGCCAGGAGCGGCATCTCAAATCACGTTGGTTGGGCGCTATTTTTGGCACACCCCACACGCGCAAAGATGAAGCAGACGCCGCCACCGAAGCCACCCGCCTGCTCCGTTTTGTGGGGTTGCGCGGCAAAGGCGATCTGCTGGCCAAAAACCTGCCCTATGGCGACCAGCGCCGCCTGGAAATTGGTCGCGCCCTGGCCAGCCAACCCAAACTGCTGCTGCTGGACGAACCCACCGCCGGTATGAATCCCAAGGAAACGGCCGAAACCACTGAATTCATTCAAAGGTTACGTGATGAATTGGGCATCACCATTATGCTCATTGAACACGACATGCGGGTGGTGATGGGTATCTCGGAACGGATCATTGTCATGGATTTTGGTAAAAAGATCGCCGAAGGGTTGCCGGTGGAAATTCAAAGGAATCCGCGCGTTATTGAAGCATATTTGGGCAGCAGCGCCCTGGAAGATTTCAGTAAAAAGGTGGAGGCGTAATATGGCGCTCTTGGAAGTCAAAGAAATTCACGCCTACTATGGCAATATCCACGCCCTGAAAGGGGTTTCGCTCATGGTGGAAAAAGGAGAAATCGTTTCCCTCATTGGCGGGAATGGCGCCGGCAAGACGACCACGCTGCGCACCATCTGTGGGCTGCTGCGCCCACGTGGCGGCAACATTCAATTTGAGGGCGAAGATTTGAGCCGTTATGCCGCCCACCAACTGGTGAGCAAAGGCATTGCCATGGTGCCCGAAGGACGTGGCATATTTTCTAAACTTTCAGTGCAGGCAAATCTGGAAATGGGGGCATACGTCCGCAATGACAAGGGCGGCATCAGTGAGGATTTGGAGAAAGTATTTCATCTTTTCCCGCGCCTGGCGGAACGGCGGACGCAGGTGGCGGGTACCCTCAGCGGCGGCGAGCAGCAAATGCTGGCGATGGGTCGGGCGATGATGTCACGGCCGCGTTTGCTGCTGATGGATGAGCCTTCCATGGGGCTGGCGCCTGTGCTGGTGGATCTAATTTTTGAGACGATCCGGAACATTAACCACGAGGGAACGACGATATTGCTGGTGGAGCAAAATGCGCATAAGGCGCTGCAAGTGGCCAGCCGGGGTTATGTGCTGCAAACGGGGGAGATTCGGTTGAGTGACACGGCCGTTGCCCTACAAAATAACGCGGAAGTGCGTAATCTCTATTTAGGTATCCAATAACAGGTGTGCCCGGCACTGCCCCACGAGAATATGAAACTCCGCATCCTGACCGCCACCGAAGTGAAACAGGCTTTCCCCATGGCCGCCGCCATTGCCGGGATGAAGTCGGCCTATGCCCAACTGTCGGCCGGGCTGGCCATAGCTCCTTTGCGCACCCATATGGACATTACCCCGCACCAGGGCACAACGCTGGTTATGCCCGCCTTTTTGCCGCAGGATGGGGCGCTGGCGGTGAAGGTGGTCTCTGTCTTTCCCCACAATGCGGCACGCGGTGAGCGGGTGATCAATGGCCTGGTGCTGGTGCTTGATGCAGAAACGGGACGCCCGTCGGCCATCCTGGAAGGCAGCGCCCTCACCGCCATTCGCACAGGGGCCGGTTCCGGGGCCGCCACCGACCTGCTGGCCCGGCCAGACGCGCATATCGTGGCTATTTTGGGCAGCGGCGTCCAGGCGCGTACCCAGCTTGAAGCGGTCTGCACCGTGCGGGCCGTCACCGAGGTGCGCGTGTTCAGCCCCGATCAGACACATGCGGCGACGTTTGCTACTGAGATGGCCGGCGTGGGGCCAATTCCCCCCGATGTACAGGCCGTAGCCGATGCGGCCACGGCCGTGCGCGATGCTGATATTATTTGCACCGTCACCACTTCACCCACGCCGGTTTTTAACGGCCGTGACCTGAAACCAGGGGCGCATATCAACGCCATTGGCTCTTACCAGCCCACGGTGCAGGAAATTGACGCCATCACCGTGCAGCGGGCGTTGCTGGTGGTGGATTCACGGGAAGGGGTGCTGGCGGAAACAGGCGACCTGATCATTCCCATCCAGCAAGGATTGATCACGGCCGACCATATTCAGGCAGAGTTGGGGGAAATTGTGGCCGGGGTGAAGGACGGCCGTACCCACCCCCAACAAATCACACTGTTCAAGTCGGTGGGCACGGCCGTGCAGGATGCTATCGCCGGGCGCATGGCCCTGGCCAACGCAGCGCAAATGGGGCTGGGAACGCTGCTAGAACTCTAACCCTCGTTCGTGTTTGTAGTAGGCGATTTATCGCCAACGGCGCTTCAGCGCCTACTACAAACCAAGAGCCACCTTTTCCACAAATTGTACGGCCGTGCCAATCCCATCTTCGGCACGCAATTTCTGGCCGAGAGTGGCCGCTTTTGGCTGCATGGCCGGGTCGTTGGCCAACATGGTCAGCGCCGCTGCCAGATTATCGGCCGTCAGCTTCTTTTGCGGGATTGGCTTTGGCCCCACGCCCAACCGGAAGACCCGTTCGCCCCAAAACGGCTGGTCGCCCAGAAAGGGGCAGATGAGCGTCGGTTTGCCCGCGCGCAGCCCGGCGGCCGTCGTGCCTGCACCGCCATGATGCACTACGGCAGCCATTTGCGGGAAGAGCCAGTCGTGCGGCGCTTCTTTTAGCTGGAAGATGGTGTCCGGCAAATCACCCGGTTGCAAACCACCCCAACCCGTGGCCAACATGCCCCGCTGCCCGGCTTTTTGCAGGGCTTCTACGGCGATGGCTGCCAGTTTATCAGGGTGTTTCCCGGCCATGCTGCCAAAACCGATGTAGACGGGCGGCGGCCCGGCCTGCAAAAAAGCGGTCAGGTCAGACGGGGGCTGCCAGCCGGCGTCCTGTTCCAGAAACCAATAGCCACCGGCTTGCACGGCCGTCGGCCAATCATCCGGTCGAGGGATGAGGTGGGGGCTGATGCCGTAGAGAGTGGGGGTGGGACGGCCGTCTGGCAGCCGCGTTTCGTTCAAAAAGCGTCCCCGTTTGGGCAGTCCTAACTCTTGCCGGAACGCGCCGATCACGTCGCCATACGGCGCGGAGATCAGCGGCACCATCCAGTACGTCAGCCGGTTAAACCAGCCGCCCAGCGTGAAGTTGGTAATGGGCAGCGGGAAAGCGCGGGTGGGGCTATACAGCGGCAGCGCCATCGTCAGGATGATCGGTTTGCCCAACTTTTCACCAATATGGTAGCCGCTGAGCGTTTTGGGGTGATAGATGACGACGTCTGGCATCGTGCTTTGCGCCGCGGCCCAGGCGTCTCGCATCATCCGGGCGATCATCGGTTTGACCAGGCTCACCGCCTTGAAAGCTGATCCACCGCCTTCGATCATGGCCTTGCCTTCGGGCGTTTCCGTCAGGCGGATCATCTCATCATCCACGGGCAGGAAGGGCAGGTGATGGGCGGTCACCATTTCTTGAAACAATGCACCAGTGCAAAAGGTGACGTTGTGCCCGGCCGTTTGCAGCCCTTTGCCCAACGCCACATACGGCTGCACATCGCCGCGTGAACCAATGGTGAGAATGAGGATTTTCATGATTTTCCTTTCAGGGATGTGGCGACTGTCGCGCATCCATCCCGAATTGTAAGATGTGAATGGTCTGGTTAAAGAGGGTGGTGACTGCGAGTGAATCAAAAAGGGAACGGCCGTCGGCCTGTCCATTCACCACATCCTCAGGCAACCGGCTCAACAGATAGCCACCCAACTCGGTAAAAATAGTATGGAAGAAAAACGCCGCCAGTTCGTCGTCTAGCTGGGGATCAATGTTGCCCTGAGCTTTGCCCTGGGCCACCAACTGGACAAAAAAAGCGTGCGCCCCCGCTCTGGCTTGCTGCATAAATTCGGCGGGCATGGTGTGGTTTTTGATGGCCCGGTAGCCAATTTGACTGAGCCGGGGGTGCGCCAGTTCAAACTGAATTCCTGCCTGCGCCATCCAGGCCAGGTACATAAAAATATCCATGTTTGCTGCCGGTGATGGCGTGGTTAAAAACTGCGCTTTTTGCTGCGCCCCCAGTTCCAGCAGGTAGCGGTACAGGTCTTCTTTATCGGCGAAGTATTGGTAAAAACTGCCTTTGGCAATACCGGCCTCGGCCACCAGGCGAGAGATGGAGGCGTTGGCGTAATCATGGTCCGCAAACTCCGCAATAGCCAAATCCAGAAAATGCTGCCGCTTCTCTTCCGGCAAATTAAAAAAGGTTTCTTTTGGCATGATATTCACCCATCAAAAATGTGACCGGGTAGTCACATGACTACCCGGTCACATTGTATAAGGGAGGGGCCAACCTGTCAAGACAAAGGTGAACAATCTATATTTTTGTTAGCGTTTGTTGACGGCCGTCAGCTCCAAGCAGCCATAAAATACACCAGACATTAGTACAGGTTGCAATTTGAGCATAATTCGGTATCATACTGGCACGCTTGTCCAATCTACAACACAAGGAAAAATACGATGGGTAACCATCGTCCCTCCCCTAAAACTGGCACAAAAGAAACGCGACTGGAACAACTGGTTGGGCAAGAAGAGGGTAGCGACACCCCCTCCTTGTGTTGGTCAAAACCCGGAACGGCCGTCTTCACAGACGGTCGTTTTTTTTAGCTTTGCACCCACTTAGAGCTTATCAAAATAGCTGATAACATACGCACGATTATGATCTCAATTGTGGCTCCCGTTTTTAATGAAGAACAGGCCTTACCGGAATTGCATCGCCGTGTAACCGGCGTGCTGGACGCGCTGGGTGAGCCCTGGGAATTGGTGCTGGTGAATGATGGCAGCCGTGACCGTTCGGCCACTGTGATTGCTGAACTGAACCAACAAGATGCACGTGTGAAAGGTATCAGCTTTTCGCGCAATTTTGGTTTCCAGATTGCCGTCACCGCCGGGCTGGATTTTGCCAATGGGGACGCGGTTATTTTGACCGATGCGGATTTGCAGGACCCACCGGAACTGTACCCGGACATGATTGCCAAATGGCGTGAGGGTTTTGATGTAGTGTATGGCGTGCGCGTCAGCCGGGTGGGTGAAACCCGCTTTAAGCTGTGGACGGCGAAGCTGTTTTATCGCTTGATTCGGCGTATCACCAAAATTGATATTCCCCTGGATACGGGCGACTTTCGGTTGATGGATCGGCGGGTGGTGAAGGCCATCCGCAGTATGCCGGAGCGTAACCGTTTTTTGCGCGGCATGGTGCCCTGGGTTGGCTTCCGGCAAACGGGTGTGCCGTATGAACGGGCCAGCCGCTATGCCGGGGAGTCGAAATTTAGCAGCATCCGACAAATGCTACCTTTTGCCCTGGATGCCATTACCAGCTTTTCTTATCTGCCGCTGCAACTGGCGACGTATCTGGGTTTTTTTATGGCCGGTCTGGCGGCATTGGCGATTGTGGCGGTGGTGCTGGTGCGGTTGTTCGGCCCATCTGCACCTTTGCTGGGGCAGGCCACCACCCTGGTTGCCGTCCTATTTTTGGGCGGGGTGCAGCTCATTTGCCTGGGGATTATTGGCGAGTATTTGGGGCGGATTTATGATGAGGTAAAGGGACGGCCGTTGTACCTGATTGATCAATTATGGGGGTTTGAAGGGGGCAGCGACAAATGAGGATTGATGCAATCCTCATTTGTCGCTGCCCGTCTTGTTCGTTATAATTTCTGTCACTTAAGAAGGCGCCATAGCTCAGTTGGTTAGAGCGAGGGACTCATAAGCCCTAGGTCACTGGTTCAAGTCCAGTTGGCGTCATCAGGAACCAGAAGCCGCTCCGTGAGGGGTGGCTTTTTTATTGCGTGATGCGTGATTCACACATCACGCATCACGCATCACGCATGACGGCACTGGCACACATACAAAAACAAGGCTGGCTGTTTGCCCTGGTGGGTGTATTGGCGGCGCTGCTGTGGTTGTGGGCGGGGGAACCGGCACGGCCGTCCGCCCTTTCGTCATTCTCCACCCCCATCACCGCTGTGGACATCAACCAGGGGCGGCTGAACGCCGTGCCCCCTTCGCCGCGCAGTGGCGAAAACGGCTGGCATATCCGGCAAGATTTTGTGGCCGGGCATGATGGCCTACGCGAAATTGAGCTGATCCTGGCCCGTAATGGCGAACCGGACGCGGACGAGGACGGCCGTTTCACCCTCACCCTCTTTGATGATGCCGGCAATGCCATCAGCCAGCGCGCCTTGTTCACGCGCAATTTCCGGCACAACCACACCTACACATTTTCTTTCCCAGCCCAGCCCGCTTCCGCCGGGCGGCGCTATGTGTTGGAATTGAGCGGCAACGAAACCAATCCGCTAACGGTGTGGGGGTATGACCTGGATGTGATAGGCAGCGGGCAGGCGGTGATAGTGGCAGAAGGAGAGGGGGATGGGCCGGGCACGGCCGTGCAAGACCTCCGCTTCATCACCCGCTACCAACTCCTGCCCACAGAAGCCTTTTCCACCTTAGCCAGCCAGGTATGGCGCGATGGCGTCATTATCTTGCTGGCGCTACTGTTCATCCCTTTGCCCGGCGTGGTGTTGATGCAGTTGCCCCCCTTACGTTGGCGGGGTTGGGACGGCATGGCCTGGTGGGGTGCGGCGCTGGCATTGGGCACGGCCGTCTGGCCCCTCATCTGGTACGCCTTCACCCTGCTCGGCGGCCATTTCACCGGCTGGCTGCTCTGGCTGTTGGTGGGGGTCTGTTCAGGTGTTTACGTATTCACGTATTCGCTTTTTCACGCATCACGCATCACGCGTCACGCATCACGCACCCTGTCATCCTGTCACCGTGCCACCGCCTCATCCCGGCGTCCCCGCCGCCCTCACCTGCTCCTCCTGCTCATCTTAACAGCCGGGCTGGCAGTGCGGCTGCTGGCAGTGCGTGACCTGGCCGCGCCGCCCTGGGTGGATGCCGGTCGCCATGCGTTGATCACGGCCGTGATGGTTGCCAACGGCCAGCCCATTTCCGATTATGCCCCTTATCTGCCCGTAGACCGTTTCCCCTACCACTTTGGCTTTCACACCATTGCTGCCAGTTTGGCGCTGATGACCGGCTGGCCGTTGGAACGGCTGCTGCTGGTGTTGGGGCAGTTGTTGAATGCGCTGGTACCGCTGACAGTGTACACGGCCGTGTGGTTGATGACCCGCCGCCGCAGCGCTGCCATCCTGGCGGCTTTCCTGGTCGCTATTCCCTTTTTCTTCCCCGCCTATTACGCCACCTGGGGCCGTTTTACCCAACTGTCCGCCATACTGGTCATGGCCGTTCTGCTGGCCTTCACCTGGCTGCTAGTGCGCGGGGGGGCACGCTGGAAACAAAGCTGGTGGGTAGTGGCACTGTTAGCGGCGGGTATCTTTTATATCCACTTTCGTGTCTTTTTGTTTTATGTGCCCTTTGTGGCCGTGTTGTGGCTGTGGAGTTGGGGGCGGCACGGCCGTTGGCTGCTGCTTGGCGGCGTGGCGGGATTGCTGCTTACCCTGCCTCGTCTGTTTACCCTCACCACCATCACCGAGCCGGTGCAGGCTATCGGCCATAACCTGCCCAACTACAATGAATTCCCCTGGTCTTATGTCAACTCTGGTTGGGATCGCTGGTTTATCGGGCTGGCGGGGCTGCTGCTCTTGCCGTTACTGATTGGCCTGGTACGGCGACGGCGGTGGGCGGCGCTGCCGGTGGTGCTGCTGTTATGGGTGGGGCTGCTCTTTTTGCTGCTGGCGGGGGAGTATCTGGGACTACCCAGCACCTCCCTGGTTAATCTGAACAGCATGTACATCACCCTCTTTTTACCGATGGCACTTTTTCTAGGCGTCATGCTGGATCAGGTGTGGCGCTGGCTGCGGCGGTCGCATTGGGTGTTGTTGGTGTGGGCGTATGTGGCGGCGGGGGTGTTGCTCACGGCCGTGACCCTCTTTGGTTTGCGCCAGCAAATCAGCATCCTTAACCCGGACACCATTCTCGTGCGCCCCGCCGATCTGCCGGCGCTGGCCTGGCTGGACGCCCACGTGCCCGCCGACGCCAAGATCGCCGTCAACAGTTGGAAATGGTTGGGCGAAACGTGGGCCGGTGGCGATGGGGGAGCGTGGATCGTCCCCCTGAACCAACCGCCACGCACCACCACCACTCCTCCGGCCGATTACATCTACAGTCCGGCGCTGGTGCAGGAGGTACGGGCATTTAATGAGGCAGCTACGGCCGTGACCGATTGGGCAGCAATGGACACGGCCGTGTGGCTGCGTGAGCAAGGCATTACCCACCTCTTTGTCGGCCAACGGGGGGGGTTCCTCGACCCCGCCGCTCTCAACCACAACCCCGGCTTGCAATTGTTGTATGCGGCGGATGGGGTTTTTATATTTGAAATTGAAGACTAAACTGGCAAACCAAGCAAGAAAATAATTCCCTGCAATAAGCAAAAGTGTAGGTCTCCCGTCAAGTAGGATTGATGCAGAAAAGCTATAATACAGCACATCTGTTTCATTGACCATTTTATGTAAAGGTGACATAGAATACCCCTCGATGTAAGAAGTTCACAAATGAGGGTTTCATGTCAGTTAGTATCACAGCAGAGATAAATCTAAACAACTTGGCTGATATTGTTCAAGGAATGTCACCTGGAAAAGCACTGTTCCAAATCGAGTGTTGTGTATGGTGCATGCTAGAAACCAATAAGCGCAACGGAGAAATTCTGAGAGTTTTAGACAACAGCCTCCGAGAATTTTATAGCGTTGTTTGGGATGAAACTGCTCTTGATATGGAAAAGATCAACAACAGCATTCACGACGATGAGGGCATCGAATATGGTGCAGAAGCTATTGCTCTTATACTCGCAATTTTGAAAACTGAATTCGATGCGGTAAAAAGATCAAAGAAGGGAAAAGGATATGATTACAGACTGGTAAGAAGAGATTCTCTACTCTTTCAACAATCTGCTAGATTAGAAATCAGTGGCATACTGAGAGGAAGTAATAGGAGGGTAACAGCGAGGGAGAGAGAAAAGCTTGACCAGGTCAGTCAATATGTGGAGTCAACATCAGCATGCGTAATAGTCATTGAATTTAGCGGGTTTTTAGCAAAAGTGATTTGGGCAAATGGATGAACAAATTCTGATCCAAGCAGAAACATATCACAATGAGGCTATGGAATTAGCTGATGATGCTTTCTTGGCAAAAACCAGAAACGATCTTGCAGCTTATTTAGACCTGCTTACCCGTGCTATCAGTAGAGAGATTGAAGCTGCTGAACTTATACCGATAGATAATGAGTATGAACCTTCAAGGTCTATTCTATTTAGAAGTGCTGCGAATATGGCCTATGAAGCAGAAGAATACAGGCTTGCAGATAGGCTAGTGGCAGCAGGACTATCTGGTTTCCCACCTCCAGATGTAGAAACAGAATTAAAGAATCTATATGAAAATATTAACTTCATGCGAAATCTAGAGAATGCAAATAAAGAACTTGCCGATGATGGTTTTTTCTTCGCAATAGAAGGTGAAGACACATTTTTTGGTGGGGTATTAATAAATCAAGTAACTGATCGATTAAAAGATTTACAGGCCATTTTTTATCACACTATTGCAAGAATGATTGGTCTAGAGTTCGGTCAAGAAAAACTAACGGCAGCAATTAAAGATGAGTACTCAATGTACCTGGAAGCCCAATTTGCGGGTAGTTATGGTGTCTTAGTAAAGATCGGGAAACCAAAAAACCAACTCTCATTATTTCCAGACTTTCCTGAGCTGCAAGAATCGGCAAAGCCAATTGTAGTTCCTGACTTGATTAAGGAAATATTGGACTGTTTAGAACTCTGGGAAAGAGCTGACGTGGATGAACTTAGGGAAAGAATTGATGATAGGAAATATTTCGAGAATTTTGTTGCTGTCGCGAAAAAAATGGCACCCGATGGAAGATCAATTAAAACGGTTGCAATATCTTCAAGCCCCGATATCAAAGACAGACCGGTGTTTCTCAGAAAAAGCAAAAAAATTTGGAGTGAACTCATGAGAAAGGGGCTATTGCCACCAACAGATATAGATACAACGAGTACCAGATTTATCCTAAGGGGATTTCTGCGTCATGCACATACTCCAAAAACAGGTGAGTATGGAACTGTGAAACTCGATGATTTTGAAACTCGGAAAACGATTACCATAAGAGTTCCAATGACATATATGAAAGATACAGTGCAACCGCACTATGAAGAAGAGGTGCAAGTAGTTGGTTATATTCAAAATGGAACCTATTATCTTGACGATATAGATAAGCTAAATGAAATATAGGGGATAGATTAATGTTGGCAAAATGAAAAATGGTTGTTCCACTTGTTAAGCAAAAGGTTTGCTAACACATTCATATTTTCTAGCGAGGTGCCTGATCATAATTGCCTCCATTAAACAATGAACAACTTTATATTGATAGAGGATGGAGATGAGGAAATTGTAGAATTTCCTCATCTCCAATCTCTACAAGTGCGGGCTACGGCCGTTAATCACCCCTTTCACATGCTGGATAAATGCGGCTACGGCCACGCCCTGCTGCTGCACACCGCTCCGTTCCCGGACTGATACTGAATCCGTTGCTACTTCCTGGTCGCCCACAATCAGCATGTACGGCAGTTTCATCTGCTGCGCCTGCCGCACTTTGGCGTTCATGCGCTCGCTGCCCAGCATCGCTTGCGCCCGGATGCCCCCCGCCCGTAACTGCGCCGCCAGTTCTGCCGCATACGTCTGGTGCGCATCCGTAATCGGAATCACCCGCACCTGCTCCGGCGACAGCCAGACCGGGAAATTGCCGGCGTAATGCTCAATCAAAAAGCCAATAAACCGCTCATGGCTGCCTAACGGCGCGCGGTGGATGCAAAAGGGCATTTCCGAGGCCCCCTGTTCATTTGTAAACGTCAGATCAAACCGGGCCGGCTGCGCAAAATCCACCTGGTTCGTGGCAATGGAAAACTCCCGGCCAATGGCGCTCCAGATTTGCACATCAATCTTTGGCCCATAAAACGCCGCCTCATCATCCGCCTCCACAAAGGGCACGTTTTCGCTGATCATGACCTGGCGAATGAGATCCTCCATTTTCAGCCACATTGTTTCGTCGTCCACGTACTTTTTGCCCAGCCCGGCTTTGCTGTGTTTGCTCAGGCGCATCACATATTTCTCAATGCCAAACAGGTCAAAATAATGGCGGTACAACGCCAGGACCGCGCTAAATTCGGCCGCCAACTGTGATTCGGCGCAGTAAATGTGGGCGTCATTTTGCGTCTGCCCACGCACCCGCAGCAGCCCCATCAGCGTGCCACTCTGCTCATAGCGGTACACCGTGCCATATTCGGACAGGCGCAGCGGCAGGTCACGGTAACTGCGCGGTTTGCTGCCGAAAATTTTGTGGTGGAAGGGGCAGTTCATCGGCTTCAGGTAATACGTCGCGCCTTCCCGCTCCATGCCGGCGTACATCTCATCCTCGTAATAGGGCAGATGGCCGCTGCGCAGATAGAGCGCTTCTTTGGCAATATGGGGTGTGCTGACGTGAACGTACCCGGCGGCGTCTTCCATTTCCCGCGCCAGCTTTTCCAACTCTTCGCGCAAAATGTTGCCGTTGGGCAGCCACAGCGGCAGCCCCGGCCCAATCTCGTCATCGAGGATAAAAATTTCCAGTTCCCGGCCCAATTTGCGATGGTCGCGCTGCCGGGCTTCTTCCAGCATTTGCAAATACACTTTGAGTTCTTGTTTATTGGGCCAGGCCGTGCCGTAGATGCGCTGCAACATGGGCCGGTTTTCGTCGCCGCGCCAGTAAGCGCCGGCCGTACTCATCAACTGGAAAGCGTCCGGCGCAATGTGCCCCGTGTGGGCCACGTGCGGCCCCCGGCACAAATCCTCAAAGCTGTCTTGCCGGTACGTGCTGATGGGTTGACCGGCCTGGGCCAGTTCGTCAATCAGTTCCAACTTATAGGGCTGGTCGTGGAATAACCGGCGGGCTTCAGCCGCGCTGATTTCGCGGTAGACCAGTGGATGTTTCCCGGCGATGATCTGGCGCATCCGTTTTTCCAGCCAGGGTAGATCATCAGGTTTGAAGGAGCGATGTCTTCCATCGCCATCCACGCCCAGGTCAAAGTCATAATAAAAGCCATTGTCAATGGGCGGCCCAATGGCCAGCCTGGCCGCCGGGTACAGCGCCAACACTGCCTGCGCCAGCACATGCGCGGCCGTGTGCCGGATACGATACAGATCAGACTGTTCATAGGGTTGGTTTAATTTAGACATGAGATTCTCCTTGTAACGCGAATTGCCAATTCGTGTTACGAAAATAAAAAGACCGCTCGTGGGAGCGGCCTCTTTTTCTACTTACTGTTCACTGCTAACTGCTTACCGATTCAAGCCGCTCATAAATCCATACTCTTAGTTGTAATCAGGGTAGTGGCGTGGCTGATGAACTCGGCCACAGGCAGCGCACCCCGATCTTCCTCGTCGCGGGTGCGGACGGCGACGGCATTGTTTTCCATTTCCTTGTCACCCACCACCAGCATGTAGGGGATTTTTTGCAGTTGGGCGTTGCGGATTTTTTTGTTCATGCGGTCACTGCTATCATCTACGGCCGTGCGCATTCCCACCGCCCGCAATTGCCGGCTGACCGCGTGGGCATACTCATTATGCCGGTCAGCAATGGGCACCACCATCACCTGTACCGGGGCCAGCCACAGCGGAAATGCGCCATTGAAATGCTCAATCAGAATACCCACAAACCGCTCCATACTGCCAAACGGGGCGCGGTGAATCATCACCGGGCGGTGCTTTTGGCCGTCTTCGCCCGTATATTCCAGGTCAAACCGCTCCGGCAGCAGGAAATCTACCTGCACCGTGCCCAACTGCCATTCCCGCTTCAATACATCGCGGAAAATGAAGTCCAGCTTAGGCCCATAGAACGCCGCTTCGCCTTCTTCAATCGTGTAATTCATACCCGCTTTATCAGCCGCCTGGCGAATGGCGTTAATCCCTTTTGCCCACATTTCCGGCGCGCCCGCGTATTTGTCGCTGTTGGGATCATTTGTGCCTAGCCGGGCGCGGAAGTCGTGGAAACCCATCGTCTGGAAGACAAACTGAATCAGGTCTACCACGCCGATGAACTCCTCTTCCAGTTGGTCGGGCGTCACGAACAAGTGCGAGTCGTCCACCGTAAAGCCGCGCACTCGCGTCAGTCCCGTCAGTTCGCCGCTCTGTTCATAGCGGTAGACGGTGCCAAATTCGGCCAGACGCAGCGGCAGGTCGCGGTAACTACGCGCTTCGCTGCGGTAAATTTCAATGTGGTGCGGGCAGTTCATTGGTTTGAGCATGAACTTTTCCTCGTCCACGTCTATGGGCGTATACTGGCTGGCTTTGTAGTAGGGGTAATGGCCGCTGGTGATGTACAAATCCAGCTTGCCAATGTGCGGCGTGATCACGGGCAGGTAGCCACGTTCCAACTGCGCCTGGCGCAGGAAATTTTCCAGCGTCTCGCGTAGCACCGCGCCTTTGGGCAGCCACAGTGGCAGGCCGGAGCCAACCAGTTGGGAAATGTGAAATAGTCCCAACTGTTTGCCCAGGCGGCGATGATCACGCGCTTTGGCTTCTTCCAGCAAGCGCAGGTATTCTTCCAGTTCTTCTTTGTTGTGCCAGGCCGTGCCGTAAATGCGCTGCAATTGGGGGTTGTGTTCGTCGCCGCGCCAGTACGCGCCGCCGGTACGCAGCAGTTTGACGGCGTTGGCTTTGACTTGTTTGGTGAAGTTGACGTGTGGCCCACGGCACAAATCCACGAAGTTGCGTTGTTTGTAGATGCTCACTTCCTGAGCGGGTACGGCCGTCGGTTCGCCATTTTCGTCCAGTTTGCCCGCCGCTAAATCAGCGATCAGTTCCAGTTTGTACGGCTGGTCGGCAAAAAAGACCTGCGCTTCGGGGATGCTCATGGCCGAATGTTCAAACGGGGCATTTTGTTTGAGCAGTTCTTTCATGCGCTCCTCAATTTGCGCCAGGTTCTCTTCGGAGAAAGTGCGCGGTTTGCCATTTTCTTGGCCCAGATCAAAGTCGTAATAAAAGCCATCTTCGATGGGCGGGCCAATGGCTATTTTGGCCTCCGGGAACAGGGCGAGCACCGCCTCGGCCATAACGTGCGTGGCTGAATGGCGGATGCGGTACAGTTCAGATTGTTCATAGGGAACGTTATTTGCTTCGGACATTTTGTATCTCCAATCTCTAATCTTCAATTTCCCAAATAAAAACGCCATCACCCACATTGGGGCGATGGCGTGTCGCGGTTCCACCCAAATTCAGTTAGCAGTTGGCGGTTAGCAGTTGGCAGTAAGAAGTTTTATGCAACTGCTTACAGTTCACTGCTCACTGCTGACTGTTAACTCTCATTGACGGCCGTTAACGGGGCCAACCGGGTTTTCTTACTCAGTTAAAGTAGGGCAGACGCATGGTCTGCCCTGAGGAGGGCAAACAACACAGTTTGCCCATACCATTCAGAAAACCACTCCTGGGGGGTTTTGGTTAGGGGTGAATGGTGGCGGCTCACAGCCTACGGCCGTCCACTCTCTGACATCTACCGGCTAACTACTCGTCCCAATCATCGTGTTACAAAGTGCAGTTGTGAGATGCTGATTATAAAACCGATAGCCATGATGTCAAGCCTTTGATCCGAAATTCGAGGTCGGAAGTCCGACATCCGACTTCGAGCTTCGGGCTTCGGTTTACGGATTGCTGACAACGGTCGCAACCTTTGCTGGTATACTGCGTATTTATGGGCAGTCAGGAGAGAAAACGTTGAACAGCGATGAAATTGTCTGGCTCGAAAGAGCAATGGAAGGCGATAAAGAAGCCTTCGGCCAAATTATTGAGGCATACCAGGGGCCGGTTTATAACCTGGCGTATCGTATGTTAAATAATTCCAACGAAGCAGAAGAAGCGGCTCAAGAAGCCTTTATTCGCGCGTATACCCGGCTGGACAGCTATAACCCGGAGCGCAAATTTAGCACCTGGCTGCTTTCTATCACCTCTAACTACTGCATTGACATCATCCGCAAACGGCGGGCAATCTTGCTTTCTATTGATGAACCGTTAGCGCCCCATCCGGCGTTGATGTCAGAAAAGTCGGCCGGGCCGGAAGGTCAAATGATGCAGAGCGAAGAACAACGGCTGGTGCAAACATTGCTGGCAGAACTGGAACCGGATTACCGACAAGCAGTGGTATTGCGCTACTGGTATGACCTTTCTTATGAAGAGATTGCGGAAGTGACCAATTCGACGGTAAGCGCCATTAAGTCACGGCTGTTCCGCGCCCGCCGCTATCTGGCAGATTTGGGCGTAGCGGCTGGTTTGGAACCGATTGATGTTCCGGGCATGATGGTTTGAGTCTTAAGACCTGACAGGTTTGATGGTGATAGTATGCGAAATTCAGAGAATGGGAGTAATGGTATGGAACATGAAGATTTTTATGGGCTGATGATGGACGCGCTCGATGGTGAGCTTTTGGCAGATGAACAGACACTGTTGGAATCTCACCTGCGCGCGTGTCCGGATTGTATGCGTGAGTGGCAGGCGATAAGCGCCATTGATGCGCTGTTCCGGCGTTCACCGATGCTCAGTCCAGCGGCCGATTTTACACAGCGCACATTGGCACGTTTGCCCAACCGGCGCGTGCGGTTGTGGCTGATGGGGCTGGTGTATGTGGCGCTGATGGTGGCCGGGTTGCTGCCGGTATTGGTGGTGGTGGGCACGGCCGTATTATTGGCAGCCTCATTGGGTGAACCGGCGGCGGTCAACAGCGGGCTGCAACTGTTGACCAGGGGCATACAATTGATGGGCGCAGTTGCCGGAGCGCTGCTGAATGGCGCGGCGCGGTTGATTATTGACCAGCCATCTATTATGGGCTGGATGCTGGTGATGGTGGGCATTGTGTTTTTATGGAGCGGTGTTTACCGGCAAATGCTCAACGTATCAGCACAAAGACAAATTTCCTAAAACGGGGGTTAGCTTAACCATGAAACGATTTCTACTATTTCTGATCCTGATTCTATTTTTGGTGTTGACGCCAACCGGCGTCATCCTGGCTCAAAGTGAGGGCTTAACGGTGGCTGCCGGGGAGACAGCCGATGAGGTGGTCTTGTTTGAAGGCAACCTGACGGTGGAGGCTGGCGGCACGGTAAAGGGGGATGTGACCCTGTTTTCCGGCGACGCTCACATTGCCGGTACAGTGAAGGGGGCCGTGGTGTTGTTTGATGGCGATCTGGTGGCGGAAGAAACGGCCGTTATCAGCGGTGATTGTGTCATCATGTCTGGCAACATAACAGATCAGACCACTACCGGATTGAACTGCACCAATTTTGAAAACTTCGCCCCGGCGTTGAGCGGTGTGCTCAACAATATCCCGGCATTGCCACCTGTGCCGGCCATCCCGCCCATTCCACCTATACCGGCCGCACCAACGCCGCCATTGGCAATAGAGACACATCAAGAAACCAGCTTCATTGGCAATGTAGTAGGCGCTGTTTTCCGCAGTCTGTTGTTTGGGGTGCTGGCCTTTGTGGCGGCAACGCTGTTCCCGCGCCATCTGACACGGGTGGAACAAACGGCCCGAGAAAAACCGTTTGCCAGTGGTACGGTTGGCTTCTTGACCTCACTGGCGGTGCCTATTTTGCTACTGCTGCTCAGCCCGATCCTCTTTGTCCTGGCTTTTATTTGCGGGTTGGGCGTACTGCTGGCGGTGGCGGTAGTGTTGGGTTATGTCACAGCCCTGGCTGTTGGTTGGTTTGCCGTTGGTCATTTGTTAGGCCAGCGGATGGCGGAGTGGCTGAATATGAAGAACCGCTCGCTGCCCTGGGTCACGGCCGTAGGCACAGCCACGCTCACCCTGGTCTTGGGTCTGCTGGGCGCCGTTCCCTTTGTTATTGGCGAAGGGTTGGCCGGGTTCCTGATTGCCTGCCTGGGCTTGGGGGCGGTGGCGCTGACGAAGTTTGGCACACGGCCGTACCCCCTGTTGGATGAAGGCATCCGCATTTTATCGGCGGAGAATAGTGATAAGGTGACGGCCGTACTGAACACGTTGCCCGAAGATGATGTACGTCTGAAGTAAGGCATTTGTACACAAGGGTTGTTAACCGCTTTTGTTGGAGATGAAGAGATTGGGAGATTGAATCATCCAATCTCTTTCCAACTAACTAATCACCCAACCACCCCATTATCTTTTCATAAATGGGCTGACCCAGAACGGAAGTTTCCCCTATGCTTCGCTCCCCCAGTGCAGCGACAATTCTGCTTGATTATTCAATACTTTCCCGACTGTCAAAATTACTCGCTTTGACCAAAACGACAAACTTTTCTTCCCACAATTTCCAGGAAAAAGCACCTTTTCCCTGCACGATAAATTGCTGGAATTTGATGCCCAGGTCTTGCGCAAAGAAACGTAAAAGGGCCTCTGCCAGGGCTACCGTATTCTCTGGAGGAATGACCAGCCCAGTACGGCCGTGCATAACCACCTCCCCCAATCCCCCCACATTCGTCGTAATTACCGGCTTGCCGCGACCAAAAGCCAGTTGGATAACGGCGCTCTGCGTGGCCGAGCGGTACGGTAACACCACCACATCACAGCGGTCAATGCAGGCCGCCAGTTGTTCGTCGGCTATATATTCATTCCAGATGGTGACACAGTCATTCAAACCAAGCCGGTCAATTTGCTGACGGTACTGAGTTTCGCCGCCTTGCCAGAATTCACCTGCTACCAGCAGATGCAACGGCCGTTCCCCAACCGCAATTGCCATCGCCTCTAACAAAATATCTAAGCCTTTATACGGCCGTACCAATCCACAGAACAGCAGCAATGGCCGGTCCGTTGGCAGTGTCACCGGCAGTTCAATCTGGCTGGTATCGGCAATGCCTAACTCGGCATACGTCGGCAGCGGCGTCACTTGAATCCGCGCCTGGGGTAAAATCTCCTGCAAAATGCGCTCATCTGCTTGCGAATGCACAATGAACCCATCACCCTGACCACACGCCAGCCGGAACATCCCCGGCAGCAACCGTTGGCTCAATTTTCCCTGCTCATGGGGTAAAACGTTGTGGCAAATGAAAATCAGCTTTGGCGGGTCGGGCAGCCGCTTGATGCCCCGGCTCAACGCGGCCCACACCGGCACAAAATAGGGATGCCACCAGGGTATAATGACCACATCAGGCTGCCAGACTTGCAGGCGTTTTAGTGTGCGGCGCCAACTCAACGGATTGAGGGGATCGAGAATATATTCCGCTTCGGTCTGCAACGGCCGTTTGCTCGGATCCTTATCGCTCTTCCCCGGAAATAACAAGCGTGGATACTGGCGGGAAAAAGATAGCAGCAGTACCTGATTCTTTTCACGCAAGTGCCGCGCCAATAGCGTATTGTAATGAGCAATGCCACCACGATAGGGGTATGTTGGTCCAATGAGGGCAAAACGACTCATAAGCGGAAATTATAGAGGTAAGCTGAGGTATTCCGGTTTTTGGTACGGCCGTTCCACCTGATCCAGTGACACAAACGGCCAACCCAACGCCTCCGCCAGCAGTTTCCCCACCGTAGATTTCCTGGCAAAAAGCGGCCCTATCAAAATGATAGGCTCTTCATTCATTGTAATAACCGACCTATAAACTTCAGGAGGGTGGAGAAAAAGAGTACACAAAATAACAAAATCCAAACAGGAGATAGAAAACGCGCCATATGGAAATCCATTTTATAGCGCCAACGCCAGTTGATTATGCTCCAACGCCCGTTGATTATGCGCCAACGCCAGTAGCCTACACCACCAAATCCACCGAAAAATCCACCGAATCTCCCCATAGCCGTGAAAAAACGATGTGGATTATTGGTTCGCCACGCCACAGTCATGATGACTCCAAAGTAGATGATGCCACTTATACTTACTATCAAGAGTCCAATTAATGTCAGAATGGATCGTTGTGTCCAGATATTGTTGTTAACATGCTCAAACTGTACGTTTTGCCAGGTCATATCAACACCAACCAGAGCAAAACCCAAGAATAGGCCAACAATTGAAAGCCGAAAAAGTTTCTTGAGTCGTTTAACATGTATATGGAGGCTCAACCTCTTTATTTCTGACAATGCCTCTTTAAACATTTCAACTATCGTTCATACTGCCGGCTGGCAGCTAACCAGCGTTCAACGGTTTGGATGGGCTGCCCTTTGCGCGGCGTAGTCGGCGATGTGATTGGCGCTGACACGGCCGTAACCTCAAAGCTGTTCCCATTCCTCCCGGCTGATGCCTGCCTGGCGCAAAATTCGTGATAATAACGCTGCACTAATATCCCCGCCATGCGGGTTGGGAATAACCAGGCGAACTTCTCCCCTGACCATGTATTGGTGTTTGCCACCAGAGTATGGCCCCTCAAATCCGGCACTGCGAAGAGCCTTTATTAGCTTTTGGCGGGCAATTGGCGCAAAGTGAGGCATCAGACAGTTTCGGGAATAACATCTAGTTGTAACCCATTAACAACGGGCAAAGTATGTCCCAGGCGCAAACCTAATACGATCCAACCTTCCAGCACTTCCTGTAATTCTTCGCGGCAGACGTCCAGACTGTCCGCATTGGCGTATACTCCTTGAAAACCGGGAATTTCGCCATAGAAACTGCCGTCTTCTAGTATTTCGTAAGTCGCCTGCCGCATAGCCGTCTGAATGTAAGTGGTTATCATTTTGCACCTCTTTCAATATACAGAAGTCGTTAGCATTATACAGGTTCATAGCCCAGGTTAGAAGCCAGCCAGCGTTCGGTTGCTTGGATGGGCTGGCCTTTGCGGGTGGCATAGTCGGCTACCTGATCGGCGTTGACACGGCCGATCCCAAAATAGGCCGCTTCCGGATGGGAGAAGTAGTAACCGGACACGGCCGCGGCCGGCCACATGGCGTAACTCTCGGTCAGGGAAACGTTGGTACGGCAGGTGGCATCCAACAGCCGGAACAATTCGCCCTTCTCCGTGTGATCAGGGCAGGCGGGGTAGCCGGGGGCCGGCCGAATGCCGCGATACGTCTCGGCAATCAGCGCCTCATGTTCCAGCGATTCGTCAGCAGCATAGCCCCAATACTCCCGGCGCACACAGGCGTGCATGGCCTCCGCAAACGCTTCCGCCAGCCGGTCGGCCAGCGCCTTCAGCAGGATGGCGTTGTAGTCGTCGTGTGCGGCTTCAAATTCGGCCACCTTCTCCGCCAGCCCAATACCCGCCGTCACCACAAACATGCCCAGGTAATCGTCCAATCCCGTCTCCATCGGAGCCACAAAATCGGCCAGACACATATTCGGCCGTCCCGGTGGTTTCTCCATCTGCTGCCGCAAGAAGTGAACTCTTCCTATCTCTTCTTCTTTGCCCCTTCCCCTCTTTGCGCCCTTTGCGTTAAAAATCACCACATCGTCCCCCACGCTGTTTGCCGGGAAGATGCCCACAGCCGCCTTTGCCGTCAGCCACCCTTCGGCGATGATCTTGTCCAGCATCGCCTGCGCATCGGCATATAAATGCCGCGCCGATTCGCCGACCACGGGGTCTTCCAAAATGCGCGGGAATTTGCCCGCCAGTTCCCAGGTGGCAAAAAAAGGCGTCCAATCTATGTAATCGCGTAATTGGGAGATTGGGTAATTGTCCCAGGATTGGATACCGACCAGGTTGGGTTTGGGTGGGGTATAACTGGTCCAATCCGTCTGGAAATGGTTGGTGCGGGCGTCGGCCAGCGAAACCAGACGGGCGCGGTCGCGCCGGTTGCCATGTTGGGTGCGGATGATTTCGTATTCAGCCTTCACGTCGGCAATGTAGCTGGCTTTGTCGTCGCCCAGCAGGTGGGAGACAACGCCCACAGCGCGGGAAGCATCTACCACGTGGATGGTCTGGCTGCCCAGGTAGTTAGGTTCAATTTTCACGGCCGTATGAATCTTGCTCGTCGTCGCCCCCCCAATCAGCAACGGAATCTCGAACTCCTGGCGTGTCATTTCGCTGGCCACATAGCGCATCTCCTCCAGCGAGGGCGTAATCAGCCCACTCAGGCCAATGATGTCCGCTTTCACATCTACGGCCGTTTGCAAAATCTTCTCCGCCGACACCATCACCCCCAGGTCAATCACCTCGTAGCCATTGCATTGCAGCACCACACCGACAATGTTCTTGCCAATGTCGTGTACGTCCCCTTTCACAGTGGCCATGACGATACGGCCGTTGCTCTGCCCATTCAGCCCCGCCGCCGCCTTCTCCTCTTCGATGAACGGCACCAGATAAGCCACCGCCTGCTTCATCACCCGCGCCGACTTCACCACCTGCGGCAGGAACATCTTGCCCGCGCCAAACAGGTCACCAACCACGTTCATGCCATCCATCAGCGGCCCTTCAATCACGTCCAACGGCCGTGTCGCCCCCTGCCGCGCTTCCTCTGTATCTTCCACAATGAAGTCGGTAATCCCCTTCACCAGGGCGTGCGCCAGTCGCTCGTTCACCGGCGCTTCCCGCCAGGCCAGGTCGGCCACTTTTTCCTTGCCCGCACCGCGCACAATTTCCGCATGTTCCACCAATCGCTCCGTGGCGTCCGGGCGGCGGTTGAACAGCACATCCTCCACCCGCTCCAGCAGCGGCTTGGGAATCTCTTCGTACACTTCCAACTGCCCGGCGTTGACAATGCCCATGTCCATGCCGGCCTGAATGGCGTGGTACAGAAAGGCGGCGTGAATCGCTTCGCGCATCAAATCATTACCGCGAAAGCTGAAGGAGATATTGCTGACGCCGCCGCTGACATGCACATGGGGCAGGTTTTGTTTGATCCAGCGCGTGGCCTCGATGTAGGCACGGCCGTATTCATTATGCTCCTCAATCCCCGTGGCAATGGCAAAAATGTTGGGGTCAAAGATGATGTCTTCCGGCGGGAAGCCCACCTGCTGCGTCAGCACATCATAGGCCCGCTGGCAAATGGTCGTCTTGCGCTTAAACGTATCCGCCTGCCCCTGCTCGTCAAAGGCCATCACAATCACCGCCGCGCCATAGCGCCGCGCCAGCTTCGCCTGACGGATAAATTCCGCCTCTCCCTCCTTCATGCTAATCGAGTTGACGATGGATTTGCCCTGTACACACTTCAGTCCGGCCTCAATCACCTCCCATTTGGAGGAGTCAATCACCACCGGCACGCGGGAAATGTCCGGCTCGGCGGCAATCAGGTTGAGGAAGCGGGGCATGGCTGTCAGGGCGTCCAGCATCCCTTCGTCCATGTTCACGTCAATCATTTGCGCCCCGTTTTCCACCTGGCTGCGGGCAATGCTCAACGCTTCGTCATATTTGCCATCCAAAATCAGGCGGGCAAAACGGCGTGAGCCGGTGACGTTGGTGCGCTCGCCGATGTTTACAAAGTTCAGTTCTGGCGTCAGGGTCAACGGCTCCAGCCCGCTGAGGCGCAGATATTGGGGGCGCGGCTCCGGTTTGCGCGGCGCAATGCCCGCCACGCCCTGGGCAAACGCCTTGATGAAGGCGGGCGTGGTGCCGCAGCAGCCGCCGACGATGTTCAAATACCCTTCTTGCGCCAATTCCCGCAGCACGGGAACCATATCTTCGATGGATTCGGCAAAGCCGCCGAAGCCGTCAGGCAGGCCGGCGTTGGGGTAGAAGCTGATGTAGCTGTCGCTCATGTTGGCAATGGTGGTGAGATACGGCCGTAACGCCCCCGGCCCAAAGCTGCAATTCATGCCCACAATCAACGGGTTGGCGTGGCGAATGGAAGTATACCACGCCTCCATCGTCTGCCCGGAGAGGGTGCGACCGCTGGCATCTGTAATCGTGCCGGAAATCATCAGCGGTAGTTCCGTTCCCTTCTCTTCAAAAACACTCTGAATGCCAAAAATGGCCGCCTTGGCGTTCAGCGTGTCAAAAATCGTCTCGATGAGCAGGATGTCCGCGCCGCCGTCCATCAAACCGCGCGTTGCTTCGGCATACGCCTCCGCCACCTCGTCAAACGTCACCGCCCGGTAGCCGGGGTCATTCACATCCGGCGAGAGCGAAAGCGTGCGGTTCAGCGGCCCCAGCGATCCGGCCACAAACTTCGGGCCTCCGACCTCGGACTTCGCCACAAACGCATCGCACGCTTCACGGGCAATCCGGGCCGCTTCCCGGTTGATTTCATACACATACTCCGCCATCTGATATTCGGCCAGGGAGAAGCGGTTGCCGTTGAAGGTGTTGGTCTCCACAATGTCTGCGCCCGCTTCCAGATAAGCCGTGTGGATGGCGTGGATGATGTCCGGGCGGGTCAGGTTCAGGATTTCGTTGTTGCCCTTCACATCCGCCGGATGGTCCGCAAAACGTTCGCCGCGATACCCCGCCTCATCCAGTCCATACGTCTGAATCAGCGACCCCATGGCCCCGTCAATGATCAAAATACGTTCTTGCAGTTGTTGTTTGAGTAAGTTGGTTTGGTTCATATTGTTCATGTGTGCATCTGAGGATACGAACTCCTCCTCAGGGTGATAACGTTACCTCGACGCTGGTTACGTGTGTGTCACCGCCAAAGGCGGGGCTAATATCGCGGACGACGATGCGGCCAGGGCCGGCGGTCGCCACGCTGTAAGGCAATTCGGCGCTAAATTCGCCCGGTTGGCCCAGATCGGGTGCATTGACGATGACGGGCTGGCTGGCGAGAACTGCGCCATCTTCACCCAGCAGTTCTACCAGCAGCGTTTGTTCAAAACTGGCAACACCTACGCCACTTATCTGCACTGCGCCGCCACTGATGGTTGCCGCCAATGCCGGCTGGGTGATGACTATGCGCTCGGTTGTATGTGGCAGCAACGGCCGTATCTCCGCCACCCCATCCGTCAACATTACCCCCACCGCATTCAGGTGCGTCACGCCGCCATCACGCGGGCTGGTAGCAAACACCTGAATAAACGCCTGCTGCTCCCCGCTGACGGTAAAGGGGAGCGTGGCTTCAAAGGGGCCGCGCTGTCCCATTTCGGCGGCAATGGTCACGGCCGTTAACCCCAACTCCACCCCATTCGCATCCACCAGCCGCACCACCAGGTTTTGCTCAAAGGTCGAATCAGCCAGTCCGCGCACCAGCAATGGGCTGGTGACACGCGAACCCGGCCCTGGTTCCTGAATAAGGATAGCCTCGGCGGGAGTTGTATCACGAGGCTGGGTAGGTGCAGGTGCGGCCATGGTCGTTGCCGCTGGTGTGGCTGAGGCTATCACGGTTGATGTGGGGGGCACGACCGTGACAATGACTGTGGCCGTTCCCATTGCTGTTAATGTCGGTGTTGGGAGTATAGCGGTGGCTGCGGCCGTCGTGAGGATACTCTCTGGCACGGCCGTTTCCAATGTAGAATCGGTAGTTGTGCAGGCGGTGAAGATAAAAAGTATCAGGACAAAAAGCACTCTTTTTTTCATGGCTTCCTCAATGATTTCATAACAAATCAGTTAACCTGGGTATAGCCAGCGGCCAACGACCGTTTTGTTGCCAACTCTTCATTTCCTCTCGCAGCAGATGAACGAATTGGCGACGTGTGGGGTCACTGCCATGAGGCATGGCGGCAAATTTGGTGGCCAATGCATCCAGGCAGGCAGCGTATAAGAGGGCCGGATCAATTTGGGCCATATGCTGCTCAAAATGGTGTGGGTGCTGTGGATCCCAGGCGGCGCGTCGCTGCGCGATCAAAATTTCCACTTCGTTGGCAAAAAGCATATCCGTGCTGTGATATGTTGTCATGTCCAGCATGGGCACGGGTGATTGAAAAACGCAGATGGTTTCCGGCGGCTGATGGATGACATGTAAATCACCGCCAAAACAAAATGCTACTACCTGTTTGCCCACGCGGTCAGTCAGTACAATGCGGCCAGGGCAAACCCGATATTGCCCTGACGGTGTAGTGTAGTAGAGATGGAGCGTTTCGGTGCCGTTCTGGCGGGCAATAGTAGCCTGCACGTTCTCCGGATCATAATGGCGCTGCGTCGGCTGCTCATGCAAGATCACGTCAAACCGGGTACCGCCAAAGTTATTTTCGGCCGTTGCCGGATAAAAAACATAACCCAGGTCGGGTTCATGGGAAATATCAATCGTTTTGGTCACAGTTTCACTCAATTTGGTGAAGACGGGTTTGCAGGTCGGCCACGGCCGTGTCCCACGCCTCATAATCATCTGTTTCCGCCCACAACTCTTTCAATTCTGACTGGGTACGGACGCGGGTAACGGCCGCGGCCGCCATGCGCACATATTCTGGTTTCACCTGAATGGGGCTGTTAGCAGAAACCCAATCGATCACTTCATTCGGCAGATTAGCAGCGGGGAAACCGGCAGCGGCAGCCACACATTCCGCGGCTGCCAGCGCCTCACATGCTTCGTCGGCGTCCAGATAATCTACCGCTTGCATAGCGGCCACACTGGCCAGCGTGCGGTCAATCAGCCGGAAATCATTGGCTTCAAAGTCATAGAGCCAATCTACGGCCGTGTCATTCTCAAAACTACCAATACCCCAAGTGCCCATCTGGTTCAGGTGCAGGGCGATTTTGAAAATCGCCTTACAGAATAAAAAAGCCTCTCAACATGAGAGGCTTTTGTCATTTTCCAAAGTCTCTCATCTTTCAAGCCCACTGGCTTGCCGGAATTGGCACCTGTCGCTGGTGGACGATGGTTGCCGAGGCTTCAACGGGCCGGTCCCTCTGCCTCTCTGGATGAGTATTCAAGCTGTTGAATTGCTGCCGGAGTTTATACCGGGCGGTTTATAGCGTCAAGGGGGCAATGAGCGCATTCATTCATTTCTTTTGCGAATGAGTACTTTGTCAATCCGCTTGCCATCCATATCTACCACTTCTAGCACAAAGTCGCCAAATATAACCGTCTCGCCAACGGTGGGAAGTTGCTTGAGCAAGTACAAAATCAGACCGGCCAGTGTTGTAAAATCCTCGCGGTCTTCTGCCGGCACATCGGGCAAACCAATAACCTCTTGCACTTTGTCAAACGCTTCCAGCCCATTCACCAGCCAGCTTCCATCTTCGCGGCGGACGATGGGACGTTCCTCGGCCTCATCATACTCATCCCGAATTTCCCCTACCAACTCTTCCAGCAAATCTTCCATAGTGACCAGACCGGCTACCTCCCCATATTCATCCATCACCAACGCCATATGGGTAGCAGTGCGCCGGAATTGAGCCATTACATCATCTACATGGTCATTGCGCAAGACAATCGACGCCGGGCGGAGCAGGTGGTGCAGATTCACTTTTGCGTCTGGATTGGCCATAAAACGCATCAAATCTTTGGCGTTTAGAATGCCAATTACGTTCTCCAGTGAACCTTCAACCATGGGCAACCGGGAGTAACCACTTTCGATAAAGAGTTCGGCCACCTCCACCAGCGACATTTGCATATTGGCGGCGACAATTTCACTGCGTGGCGCCATAACGGCCTTAATGGGGCGGTCTGTAAAGCGAAAGACCCGGTGAATGAACTGGGCTTCGCCTGCTTCCACTGTGCCACTAGCCTTGCCCTCGCGTACCAGGTATTCAATGTCTGCGGCCGTTACGGGGTTATCGCTGTCTGATGATTGGCCTAATAGTCGAAAGACCAGTTTGACGGAGCCGGAGAGGACGGCGACCAACGGCCGTGCCACCCCCGACAACTTCGACATCACCGGAGCGACCAGCATGGCGTATCGCTCCGCATACAACAACGCCAATTGTTTCGGTACCAGCTCACCAATAACCAAGTTTAAATAGGTGATGAAAAGCACCACAATGAACAAGGACACAGTGCTGGCATAGGGGGCTAAAATGGGGATCGTCACCAGCCGTTCTGCCAACAGGTTACTGATGCGTGCCCCGCCAAAAGCGGCCATAAATGTACCGATGAAGGTAATGCCTATCTGCACCGTTGCCAGGAAACGATCTGGCGATTCGGCCAGGGCAATGGCCTGTTGGGCAGCGCGACGCCCGCTTTGAGCCTCTAGCTCCAACCGGCTGCGCCGGGCAGAGACAATGGCAATTTCCGAACCGGCAAAAAAACCATTTGCCAGTGCTAACACCAAAATGATCAATAACTCTGTACTAATTTCAGCTAACATAAGCTCTCTTAAGGACGGATGATGGTATGTAAGGTAAGTGGTGGCTCAAAAAAGCCCGACCATTTGGCCGGGCTTTTATTTCACTCTATTTCGTCTAGCCGGTAGACCAAATCAGGTGGCCCAGACCGGGGTGGCAAGCATCTGGCCCAGCACACGCTCCAACGCCATCGTATGGCTGCAAAAACCACGCGTGTGGAAAAAACTGCAATCACAATCCCACTGTCCGGCATCATAGCTAACGCGGTGTTCCTGACCGTTATCTCCTTCCAGACGCACCGAGAACGAATCGAAATGGAATCGTTCCGGTTCGGCTGCATAAAACTTTGCCTTCTCAATTTTGCCAATCATTCCGTAGTCCATTTACACGCTCCTCTCTGCATTAGGGGTTGGTAAAACAAATAAAAAACGCACGCCAATGCGTGCGTTTAAGACAAATTTGTCACTTTCAGATATGCTTCTGAAATTGTTTTGTCAATCATGTGCCAAGTATAACCCACAATACGGCCGTGTCAATTATCACAGCCCACGATTTACCTACGTTCCGACAGACCCATTTGTGGCACGGAAAAAGCAAACGTGGTGCCCTGCCCTACTTCGCTTTCTACCCATATTTCCCCATGATGCAGTTCCACAATACCCCTGGTAATGGATAGTCCCAATCCGGTGCCTTTGGCCTGGCGGATGTTGGGGTCTTCAGATCGGAAAAACTTGGTGAACAGTTTTTTGCGGTCTTCGGCGGAAATGCCAAAGCCATGATCGTGTACCGAACACACCACCATCGGCGTCACCCGCTCACTTTTCCCGTTGGGCATCAGGCGCGTTTCAAAACATAGTTCCACATCCGTTTCCGGCGGCGAATACTTGCCGGCGTTGCTCAACAAATTAGTAAGCACCTGCACCAAACGCCCTTTATCGGCCACCACCAGCGGCAAATCTTCTGGCAGTTGCAAATGCAGCTTGATGCCCCTCTCATCAAAAGGTCCTTGAATAATTTGCAGCGTTTCGTTCACCACTTCCACCAGCGAGGTAGGCGCCAGGGTGACGTGCAATTTGCCGGTTTCGATGCGCGAAATGTCGGTCAGGTCTTGAATTTGCTGGCTCATACGGCGGATGTTGGCGGCGATGGTATCCAGGAACCCGCGCTGCTGGTCGTTTAACTGGCCGGTCATGCCAGAGAGCAGCAGATCGGTGTACCCTTTCATGGAGGTCATGGGGGTTTTGAGTTCGTGGGAGACCATACTCACAAAGTCCGACTTGGCCTCGTTGGCGGCGTTTACCTGTTCCACCAGGACGGCGTTAGCAATGGCAATAGCGGCGTGGTTGGTGATGCGCACGGCCGTTTCCGCCATCTCGGCGTCAAACGCATCCAACCGGTCGCTTTCTACCACCATCACCCCGATGAGTTTCTGTTTGTGCAATAGCGGCAGCGTCATTTGTGAATGGGTGGCAAAATTGGCGGCAATATAATCTTCTTCTTCATGTACATTAGCGGCCACATAGGGCTGGCGGTTGGCGATGGTTTTGCCCACCAACCCACTTTCCACCGTGAGATTATCCAGCGTGAAGGCGGGGTCGTAGTGGCGGTGGATCAGGCGTTGCGGACGGCCGTCCTCATCCAACAGCAAAATCGCCCCGGCCGACCCATTAAAAATACCCAATGTCCGATCCAGCGCCAGGTTCAACACTGTCGTCAAGTCTAGGGACGTGTTCAAATCCCGGTCTAGCTGGGTAAGCAGAGACAATTCATTCACGCTCTTGCGCAGCGCCTCATCCGTTTGCGCCAGCAGCCGCGCATTTTCCATAGCCACCACCGCCTGGCTGGCAAACGTGATGAGCAACCCCTGATCTCCTTCAGTGAACGGCGCTTCGTTTCGTTTGTTGATCAGTTGGATGACACCCCAAACGCTGTTATGGCGTATCAGCGGCACAGTGAGCAGCGCCCGCGCCCGAAAGGTGGTGTCTTGCTCCAGCTCATCAAACCACCGTTTATCTTCCCGCGCATGATTTACGATGATGGGCTGCCCGGTTTGGGCGGCCGTGCCCGCCAGACCTGTACCGGCCGGTAATCGTTTGCCCACCAACCCTTCGCTGGCCGGGCCACGCGCCACACGGAATTCCAACTCCCCATTATCCAGGTCAGTGACCATAAACGTGCCCGCTTCCGTGTCCAATAACTGCATCGCTTTGTCCAGAATGAGTTCCAGCAGCACGGCCAGATCCATGGTGGTAGCCAGCGAGAAGGTGACTTCGTTGATGATCTCTAGTTGCTGGGCCCGCGCCTGCAACTGGCGGTTGGTTTCCAGGCGGGCTAACGCGGTGGCGGTCTGGTCGGCCAGGGTGAGGAATAATTGCTGCTGCCGGGGACGCAGTCTGATATCCGGCTTGCGGTAGTAGGTGTAGATGACGCCCAGTGTGTCTCGTCCCGCTTTCAGGGGGGCCATCATCCAGGTATTGCCGGCCTCAAATTTACCGGTAACAAACTGGCCCCGGTCAAAAACTTCTAAGATAGGCGGGTCGGTGACTAGATGGGTAATCCCTTCACGGCTTTCATCCCGTTCACCATCTTCCAGGTAAAAGGCGGTGTAATTCTGGTCGGTATCGGTATCCCACAGGTAGATGAAAAAGTCACGCAGATTAAAGAGGCGCTCGTAATTGGTGCAGACCAGTTCCATCATGTCATCCAGGGTGAGGGTGAAGTTGAGCGCCTGGGAGAACTGGCTGAGCATATCTTGTTCATAGACGCGGGCTTCCAGGCTGCGGACGACGCTGGCGCGTTCAAAGCCAATGAGTGATTGGTCGGCCAGGGACGCCAGGTAGGTCATTTCGCTCTGGCTGTAGGGTTGGTGATTGTTTTTAGGGGAGAGGGTGAGCCAGCCGAGCAGGTCTTGTTCATTATACATGGGCACGATGACGGCCGTTTCCATGGCCCTGATAATCTCGGCTTCTTGTTGGAACACGGGGGGCCAGGTGCGCTCTTCGGCCAGGTCAATGGCGCCATGCAGCCGTTTCATCCCGGCAATCAGGGGGGAATCCGCGCCCACCAGCAAATCATTGCTGCCGTAGTAGCTGCGGTAGACGCTCATTTCACCATCGGGCAGGTAAAGGTCGGGGTTGGCGTCGGGGATGCCGGTGCGCACATAGAGCAGCATCATGGAGGCAACCTGGTCTTCGGCGACGGCCGTGGTCAATTCCCGGTTAAAGTCACGCAGGTTATTGTCCAGCACGGCCGGCTGTTTCAGGAACCGCTCTTCGACTTCCACCTGCAAACGGCGCTTGAGCGGCTCCACCACCAGCACCACGATCACGATGAATACGGTGATCAGGAAGGGATTATTCAAGACTGGCCCAACTAAAACTGTGAGGCTGAAAAGCACAATGGCCAGCGCAAATACCAGCACCCCCACCAACAGCCCATAGGTCATGCCATGCCGCAGCACCTCATCCGTGTTCCACAACCGGTAGCGGACGATGGTAAAACCAATGGTCGCCGGGTACAAAACCACCAGGGGCACAAAAAATAGCTGTGGAAACCAGGTATTATTAATGCCCACGGTTGCCGTTATGAAATAGAGAATGATGGGGCCATACCCCACCACGGCCCCGGCCAGAATGATCCGCGCCTGCTGCCGGACATTCGCCGACGGCGAACGCATGGCCCGGTACCCCATAATGAGAATGGTGATGAGCAGCCCCACCGCGTTCAGCAAAAACAAGAGCCGCCAGCCGAAGACAAATGCCCAGGGAGATTGGGCATCAAAGAGAATTCCCTGGGCCCACAACCCGGCCAACAAACCGGGCAGCAAAACAAGCCATTTCACAGTGGGGTAGCGGGCCATCAGCCGCGAGGGGTGGGGAAAGATGGAGGCCAGCCAGACGCTTAGGCCACACGTCAACGAGAGGGCCAGCGTCCACAGGCGGACAAAGTAGTGGGTGGTGCGGGTATCAAACAACAAACCGACGCCCAACGCGGTAAACGCCATGAGCAGGGCAAAAACCTGGGCGGCTTCGGTATACGGCCGTAGCCCAAACACCAACACCCCCATCACCAGCATAATTACGCCGGTCACATAAAACAGCCAGAATTGCTCCCCCAAATCCCACAGCGTGATGGGGATCAACAGGACATCTTTACTGCGTTCGGTCTCGGCAAAACGAGGGGGAAAGCCACTATCTGGCGGCGGTTGCACCAGGGTGAAGGGGACACGGCTGCCCACCTCTTTTGCCGCCAACACCGCCTGTACGTCAGCCACATCGGCTACCGGCACACCATCTACAGCCACCACGCGATCCGGAAACGCCGCGTCATCACTGCCCTGCTGCGCCGGCCAGGACTCTTCGCCGCTGTCATTAACCACCAGATTGGGGTCAAACAAAATGCCAGAAAAGGGGGTTTGCGTCCAGCGCCAGGTGATGAACGGCAGCGACAGCAGGATGATGCCACTGAGAACTAAGACAATGGTGACAATCCCACTGATGAGCCGAATTTGCCGTTCTTCTGTCACTTTTGGGTAATTGAATAATTATGTAATTAAGTAATGGGGTAATTACTCAATTACCATTACTTACTTACACATTGTTGGGTTTCTTTCAAACAGTTTACCGCTTTATTCAATGATACGTATCTGGGCTAATAATAAGCGATCATCCAGGATGTGTCCATCGGCGGCCAATACATTTTGTGGTTCTTTAGTCACAGGATCAATCAAGGCGACGTGAATTAAATACGCACCGGGCGACAGGTCTCCGGGCAATGAAAGCAACATGGTATTTGAGATAATTTGCCCTGGTGTAAGGGTGGAGGTGGGGGGCATGAGTGGGGTCACGGCCGTGACCCGCGGGCCCAACCAATCTGGGCAGGGAACATCGCACAAAGCCACCGCCGCTTCATAATCCTGGTCAAGGGGAGCTGCCGCCTGCCAATACAGCGTCACCGCCAGCACATCCCCTGGTCGCAGTACCCGATTGTTATAGTCATACCCTACCAACCGCATTTGATCGTTGAAATTCTGACTAAGCGGGTTGGGCACATCACCCGGCGCAGGGTGTAATGCCACGCTGCCCAATGGCAGCGCATCTCCTAACCCGGAACCATCGGCAGCGGTAATGCCCAGCCGGTAAGCGTCTGGCGCATACAGACCAATGCTCAAGGTGGCGGCGTCCGGCGCGTACATCGTTTCTGGCATGTGCAGGCGTATGGTGTCCACAAACCGGTCGCCCACCTGCCACTGGCTGCTGGGGAAGTTGCCCAGGCCAGGGTGTGTATCCCGCTGCGCGATCATCAGCCCGTTTTCATTCATCAGATGGGCAAAGAGCAGGTAATTGCCGGGAGGCTGTCCCGTCACTTCCCAATACAGTCTCACCGTCAACTCATCCCCTGGCTGCACCGCCGGGGCGCTCAGTTCGTAGCCGCGCAGGTTAACGAAGGCATCGAACTGGGCATTGGTGGGATTGGGCACGCGGGCATTGGCCGCAAATTCTGGTGGCTGCGCATACGCCGGACGCAAAAAGCCGAAGAGGGCTACGGCCGTGAGCAGGGCCATGATGACATTCACAATCCAGGCAAGAATTGAGATTGGTGAATCTCCGATCTCCAATCTCCGATCTCCCCATATCCAATCCACCCACCGGCTCCACCCATAAAACGCAAGAATGGCTAACGCCGGTAGCGCCGGAAAAAAGAAACGTCCCATCGCTCCCGCCGGGCTGACCAGCAGGTAATTGAACAACACGGCAAAAAGCAGCGCCACATCCAGCGCCAGCAGGAAAAGCGGCATGGCGGCCGGGCGCAGTTCATGCCATTGGCGGCGCAAGAATGGCACCGCCAACCCTAGCAACCCAATTCCCACCAACCAGCGCAGCCCCAGGTACACCGATTCCGGCAGCGGAATCTGGCCGTAGCCAAAACGCCCCCACAGACTCGTCCAGGTGTAAGGCAGCTCATGAATCGCCAGCCCCCAACTATCGGCAGGATTGCGTGCACCCCACAATTCTGTCAGCCGTTCAAAGCCGGTTGGTTCGCCGTAGAGCATCTGGTTACGTGCAAACCACCAGCCAGCGAGTACGGCCGTGACCAGGCCCGCCAGTACCGCCACCTCCAGCCACAACCGCCACTGTTTCCGCTGCCAGGCTACGTAGGTTACAGACACCACCATCAACACCACCACGACCGCCAGGCTAAATTTGCTCATCAATGCCAGGGTATACAGCCCGCCCAATACCAGACCCCAGCGGCGGCTCAGCCCGGTGGGGGATTTGACCAGCACCACGCAAGCGAAGAGTACGGCCGTGCCGCTAAACGCCGCGATCACATCATTGTTGATGGCTCCGGACATGAATACAAACATGGGGTTGAAGGCCACAAAGGCCACCGAACCGAGCGCCAGGTACGGCCGTTCCGGCCAGATCACCCGCGCCAGCAGCCAGGTCAGCAATACCGTGCCGGCGCCAATGAGAATGTTGACAAAACGTACCAGATGCGCGGCCAACGCCTCGCCATGCCAGGGGAACGCTTCGTCCGCGCCATGCAGGTACAGATTTTTGTTGTCCCGCCCCACTTCCCAGTAGCGGTACTGCCAGAACGGATTGGTCGTTGGTTCGGCACATACCTCCCGCTCCGTGTAAATCCAAAACGTCGCCAGCGCCCCCAGCGCATAAAAGAGCGGCGGGTGGTGTCCCTGCGCCTGGCAGGGCATTTCGCCCTGCACCGGCAGCCGGTGCAACTGCACAAGGTGCTGCACAAAGCGGTAATGGCGTAGTTCATCCGTCGCCTCATGCAGCGGGTTAATCACACTGCCCGCCACCGCCAGCAGCATAAAAACGGCCAATACAATGAAGAGTGGCGGGGTGAGCAGGTGGGCGATGAGGACATCGCGGGGTGATGGGGTGATCTCTTCAATCTCCAATCGCTAATCTCCAATCTCCAGGGTGATGTGGTCACGGCCGTCATCCGTCCATATCCGCTCACCTGTCATGGGATCATACAGGCCAAAGGCGGCGGTGGCCGGTTGGGCGTCCGGGGGGAGGGTCAGGCGGTGCTGCTGCACAAATAGATCACCCGGCTGCAAGGTGTAGGGGTCTACCCAAAAGCCATCATCCCCGGTGATAAAACTGCCATCGGCAGCTAACAGCTGCCCAAAGGCCAGCAGGCGTGGCCCGGCATACACACCCGGCGGCGGCGGGTTGCTGATGAGGGTGAAGGAGGGCAGGTCTAACGGCCGTGCCACCTGCCATCCCAGTTCCAAAATCCCCGATGCCGGGTCATAAACAGCATGAACGCTGCACAAACCATTGGCAAAACAGACCGGCGTATTCTCCGGTAGGGCCAGGGCGGGCTGCACCGGCGTAAAGTGGGCAATGGACGTCTGCCCGTCTGCCGGTTCCATCCAGCCCGTATAGGGAGAGGGCACGTTGGGTGACCAGTGCAAACTGAGAACAGGCTGCAAAAAGAGCGCACGTTCCGGGTGATACCAGCGAGCAGATACAGGTACATCTTCATCCAGATCAATCTGTAATGCTACCTTATCCCATGGCCCATCCAGCAAACTGGCGATAGAAAAATCGGCCACAATCGAATCGGGCTGCCCGTTCAAATAAGCCGCCAGTTCATGCAAATCTGCCCGGTACAAAAAACGCACCATCCCCCGCTGCGGCCACGTTTCAAAATAATCAGGCAAATCACGAATAGCAATGGTGGCAACTAAAAGTATGCCCAGAACTACCCCCAAAACGCCAACCATTTTCCGATTGACCATTGACCATTGACCATTGACCATTAACCGTTGGAACTGCCAAATCGGTAGCGCCATGAGCATGTACGTCACCGGCAAGGCGATGATGGTATGCCCCAGGCTGGCAGGCGGCACACTGACAAAACCGGGCGAGAGACCCACCAGCCACCAGATGAGGAGAAAAGCAGCGGGGAGACGGTAATCCGTAATCCGTAATCCGTCATCCGTGATGCGTAATCCGTCATCCGTGATGCGTGATGCGTCATCCGTGATGCGTGATGCGTCATCCGTGATGCGTGATGCGTGATACGTGACTTGTACGGGCGAGGTAGGCGGGGCGCCTCTACGCCAAACGCGAAACTTTGTCACCGCCTGCCTCGCCCGTTCCGGGAGGGGTTTTAAGGTGTAAAACAGGGCAATGAAAACACCCAGCCATATAAAAAGTGCGCCTAAGAGGCCGAAGACAGGACGGTGGGGGATGTTATACAGCCACTCATCATCGCCGTCAGCATGGAACATGCTCAGGGTGGCAACGACGTGTTTTTGGATGAGGCTAAAGTCGCCGGCGCGGGCGGCAATCAGGGGGCCAGCCAGTTCACCCACCCGCGCTTCGGCTTCCGGCTGGCGCTGGATAGTGATGAAGAGGGGGATAACGAGCACGGCCGTGACCACAAACATGAACACAATCCCCCGCCATTCCCGCCGCAGCAAAGGCCAGGCCACCACCACCATGTAGCCACAAAAGGCCAACAGTATCAACGGCACTCCCCGCCCGGCAAAGTAAACGTAAAAGCCCAACGCCAGCCAGAAACCGGCGAGGGCGTAAGCGGTAATCCGTAATCGGTAATCGGTGATGCGTGAGGCGTGCGGCGTGAGGCGCGAGGCGTGATGGGATTTCGGCAACTTGACACCTGACACTTGAGACCTGACCCTCGTCAAAGCTCTCCAAAAGAAATAGAAAGCCAGCAGCAGCAGGGTAGGCGTGACAATCTGGCGCAGGGCAAAGCGGGAATACATAAGCGACCAAAAGCTCAACGACAACCCGGCAGCAGCCAACAGCCCCACCGAGGAGCTAAACAATTTACGCCCCAACAGCCAGGTGAGCGGCACGGCCGTGACCCCCCAGAATACCGACAACAGCCGCATCCCCACAAAATTAGCGCCAAACAAGGCCAGCAGCGGCGCATTCAGCCCAAAATACAACGCCTCATTGCCCGAAGCGTCCGGGTAAAACAACTGCCAGTCGCCATCCAACACCTTTTGTGAAATAACCAGCGAATTGATTAACTCATCATCGCGCCAGCCGGGAGGGAAGTCGGCCAACTGCCAGACGCGCGCGGCGAAAGCCACTAACGTGAGACCAATGATGATGACCTTTTCCAGGGGGAATCGGTGATCAGTGTTCGGTAATCGGTAATCCGTAATCCGTAATCCGTGAGGCGTGATGCGTGATGCGTGAGATGGGTTCGGGCTTTGGATTTCGGACATCGGATTTCGGGCTTCGGACTTCGGATTTCGGTTCATGGGGTAACGGTTATCTCTTGTATAGTGAAGTGGTCCTGGGCAGTGGTGGTGAGCAGGCGTCGGGTCTGTTTGCAGGCAGTATCCAGGCAAGTGTACCAGCCCACGATGAGTGGGTATTGGCCGGGCGGCGTGTCTGGCGGTATGGTGATCTCGTGCCATTGCAGCAGCCGGTCGCCAGCCATCCAACTTTCGCCGGGGGCGGCAAGCAGATCAGCCTGAGCAATAGGGACGCCATCAGCCCCGGTGAGGGCCTCGGTGAGGTGGGTAAAGAGACGAATGCCTTCAACCGGGACGTTTAACTGCCACCAGGTAATTAGTTGCAAGACGCGGCCAGGGGCAACGGCCGTATCCGCCACATCATACCCTATCAGCGCCGCCGCTTCGCCAAATGGTACCGGCGGGTTCACGGCCGTAGCCGGCTGATGCGCCGCCTGCCAATCCTCCAGGTGTAGCTGATAAACGGTTAACGGCCGATCCAAATCAGTGGCCGGTTGGGGTATGGTAATGGGGGACACGCCTGCACTGAGCGGCGACCCCCCGTTGCCCGTCGAAGTGGCCGTGCCCAGATACCCGTGCAGGGCCTCCGGCAGCGGTGCAAAGCCAGTCAGAATGATGAGCGCGGTAGGGGCATGGGGGATGAGCAGGCCGGTACGGCCGTCGAACCAGCGCGGTGTTACTTCATCATTGGTCAGCATCACCCGCGCCAGCGCCGGGGTGTGGTACTGCCCTGGGGTGATGGTGGAAATGGCGACATCGGTCACATCCTGTTCATTCAAGTAGCGCATGACGGCCGTCATCGCCGCTTCATACTGCACCCGTACCTCTGGGGCGTTGGCCCAGATTCTAAAGTAGTCACGGCTGGTGAGGACGGCCGTGCCCACAAATAAAAACACCACTGCCAGGCGGAAGAAAACGATACACAGATTACGCAGATTGTGCAGATTTTTCATCTGTGAAATCTGTGTAATCTGTGAATTCCCTATGTTTCTAATTGCCAGCGCCGGAAACAGGTATAACACCGGCTGCATCCCCATCGCCTGGGTGGTGCTGAGGGATGCACCTGTGACCAGGGCGGGCACGAGGCCCATGAGCAGCCAGCACAGCGCCAGGAAAGCGGCCACTTCGACGGGCAACCAGGGGTCGCCGCTCAGTGCAGGCGTGCGGCGTAACCTGGTATCGGGGTGGCGTTTGATGAGGGGGCGCAGCGCCCACCAGCCGGCTAACACCAGCCCGCCGCCTGCCAACAGCGCCATTACCAGCCCCAGCAACGGCCGTCCGGGAATGTTGTAGCGCCAGAAATCATCACCGCGCCAGAAGAGGATACCTGCCCCTTCGCGCATGTTTTGCCAGAGGGGGGTGAGGTTGCCCTGGGTTACGGCCGTGAGCGGCCCGCTTAACTCTCGAATGCGAATTTCTGCCTCCGGGTTGGCTGCCAGATAGAGGAACAGTGGCAGCGCCAGTATACCCGCCAATACCAGCATCAACAGCACGCCGCGCCATGCTCTGGCGAGTAATGGCCGTGCCGCCAGCGCCACGTACCCTAACGTTAGCGGAAACACCAGCCATAAAATGCGGGCGGGGATGTAGGTGTAGAAGGTGAGACCGAGGCAGAGACCGGCTATTCCGTAATCGGTAATCGGCGATCGGTGATCGGTAATCCGATGTCCGATGTCCGAAATCAGAGATTCGGACTTCCGGCTTCGGGCTTCCAACTTCGGGCTTCGAGTGAGTGCCCGCCAGAAAAAAAGCACAGTCAGCACAAACAACAGCGGCAGCATGATGGAGCGCAGGGATTGGCGGGCGGCCATGAGCGGCCAAAAGCTGACAGACAGTCCGGCGGCGGTGAGGACGGCCGTTTGCCAATCAAACGCCCGCCGCACCCAGGCGGCCATCCCGGCGATGGTGAGCAGGCTGGCAAACACGGCCGTCAATCGCCCGGCCATAAACGTGGGGCCAATACCCGCCATTACCAGGGCCGTTACATAGTCATACAACGGTTCACGGCCGTGCCCAATGGTGAAATAAACGGCGCGTGTCCCTTCCAGGATGGCGAGCGCCGTAAGCCCATGATCCGCTTCATCGTGCGTCAGACCGGGGGGGATGTGGGCAAGGGCAAACAGGCGCAAAGCCACGGCCGTGAGCAACACTACCAGCATCCAGCCTAAAAACTGTTGTTTTTCTTGCGCCTCTCCGATTTGCATACCTCTTCCGTGATCCGTCATCGGTAATCCGTAATCGGTAATCGGGTTACGGATAAACCTGGGGATCATACGCAAAGGGTACAGACGAGACAACTACGATTAACGGCCGTCCTCCCTACCGCTCATCACCTCATCATCAAGAGACGGCCGTCACCAACACCCCCAGATTGAACTGGATGGAGACGGTACGGCCGTGCCACACGAGGGGTTCGGGCAGCATCTGCGCGTGGTCATAGGAAACGGCCGTGCGTAATACCAGTTCGCGCCCGGCCACAGTGATGGGGTACGGCCGTGCCCATTCCGCCGTGCCGCGCATAAAGTTAAACGCCCGCCGCGCTGACCAATGCCCATTTAATCGGAAATCATCGGCGGTGGGGACGGGGTAGTAAGAGCCGGGTTCGGATTGGGGGTGGCGGGGCAGACGGCCGTCCGCCACCAGCCTAATCGCCTCAAGGAGCAGCCTGCCGCCTCGTTCCGCCGCCATCTGCTCTGCCTGTGCCCCGCTGATGCCGTCCGGCAGGGTCAGGCCGGCTTGCAGGGCAATGTCGCCCGTGTCTATGCCTGCATCCATGAAGTGAACGGTGACGGCCGTCTCGTTTTGCCCCTCGTGGAATGTCCAGAACAAGGGAGACGGGCCGCGAAAATATGGCAGCCGTGAGGGATGCACATTCAGGCAGCCCAGGCGGGGCAACGCCAGCAGCGCCGGCGGGAAAATCTGGTTGAAGCAGGAAACGCAGATCAGGTCGGGGGCAACGGCCGTTATCCCGGCTAATATCTCCGGCTCTTTCAAGCGACCCACGGGATAAACCGGCAGTTGGTGCTGGGCGGCCAGTTCCAGGATGCCGGGGTGATGGGGAGAGGGGGTGAGAAACAGGTGGGGGGGTGAGGGGGTGAGGGGATGACGGCCGTGTTTGGGCAGGATGTAGGGGGGGAGTACCGAGCCAGGCATAGCCACACCACATACATTAACACCGCCGTTCAGCAAAATCGCCAGCGGAATGCGCGATAACAAACCCGTCATGCCAAAAAACAGCACCCGGATTTCTGAAAGGTTGGTCGGCTTGCTTCTACTTACCATCGGCATATAATCCCTCAGGTGATAGACGCTGGCAAAGAGCCTGTCGCCTGGAGGTTATCATGGCAAGAAGAGAAAAAACAATCTGGGTGGTAGATTGCGCCAAACTGGGCCGCGAAGCAGAAGCGTTAGCCCGGCCGCCGTTCCCCGGCGAATTGGGGCAGCGTGTGTATAACGAAATTTCCAAACAGGCATGGGAGATGTGGCAGCAGCAGTCCACCATTCTCATTAACCATTACGGCCTGAACCTGGCTGACCCGCGTGCCCAAGAATTCCTGTTTGAGCAAATGGAAGAGTTCTTCTTTGGCGAAGGAGCGGAAATGCCAGAGGATTGGACGCCGCCCACGGCCGCCCCGCGCAAGAAGTAGCGTGTTATTCATAATCAAATAACACGAGAGGAGGTTCTCCATGTCTAATACAAATATTGAAGACAGCCCGTTTGTAGCGATTTTGGTCGGTGAGGAGCCAGATGCGATTTTGGCCCGTGATGACACAAAGCATTTCGCGTTGGTGAAAAGTTTGCACCCGGAAGGGGCCATTCACTGGCTGGCGATTCCTTATGAGCCCATTGCCAGCATTGAAGAGTTGGAAAAGACAAATAAAGCGCGTTTTTTGGAGCTGGTGGAGTTTGCCATTACCCAAACCCAGGCGCTGGCAGAGCAGTACCCATTGTTAGAACGAGGGTTCACCATCAAGTTCCATTTTGGTGGCTATGAAACAGTGCCTCATGCCAAACTACATATCTTATCGGTAGAATAATGATAAAAGCCCCTGCCGGTAGCGACAGGGGCTTTTTTATTATGGCCCTGGGGTGGGGGTGACGAGAATATAGCCCTTGGGGACTTCTTGCACAAATGGCAGTGGCGTGGGGGGAACAGTCTCGGTGAAGATTATTTCGGTAAAACCTAACCCCTGTAAGAAACTGCGCATGTAGTTCTGGGCATTCACATTCGCGGTTTGCAGCAGACCGGTAGCCAGCGCCTCTTCGCGCAGCCGGGCTTCGGCCACACGACGAACTTCCGTTTCCAGTTGGGCGTCGGCGCCGGCCAATAGGCCAGTATCCCGATCCGCCACATAAGATTTTTCGGTATCTAGCGCCGGTAAGTCATCAAAGATTTTGGCAGGTGGCAGATAAACCATTACGGTATCAGCATCCACGACCTGCAAATTATCCGGCGTCATTTCCGCAAAATCCACCCCGGCTACCACTTTGCCATGAGCCACAAATATCAGGCTTTCACTCATGACCCCCCATAGGAGATTGGCATCGCCGCGCTCGGCCGTGACCACTTTTTCCATTTCCACGGAAGCAGTTTCTAAGCGAGCCAGGTTGTTGATTTCCTGCACAATGGTAGTGTTGCTGGGTAAGATGACGGGGGTAGCGGGAACGATGAGTTGTTTGAACAGGTCTCCCAATGGTTCGGCAACCGCATTATCCACCTTGTTGACGGTGGAGATAACTGTGTAGATGGCAAAGGAAGCCATTACAAAAAAAATGATGAAAAATAAATACATTAATTTGCGTAACATAGAGTCTCCTGTGTTTCGCTTTTCAGTTTCGGACGTGATCATTGATTTTCCAGACATAAAAAATACCTCATGCAGTGTCAAACGCCAACGGCCGTGACCCGTTGCGCCTGCTTATCAATACCTCATTTTCAATTGTCCGTTAAATCTGAAAGTGGCCCCTACACACGCGGCATTATAAAGCATCGGCCGCCTGTGTGGCGGCCCGTTCATAAATTTCTCAAGTTGTGGCGAGGCATGACCGGTTTTGTCAAACCGGTCATGCCTGGTTATCAGCCGGCGTAGCTCCAGCCCACATGGGGCAGCGACAGAGTATCCGTTACTTCGCCTTCTTTGCGGACACCACCGCCAACGATCTCGCCTACCAGCAAATCATGGTCACCGCCGACATCTATCATTTGCACAACGCGACATTCCAGGTAAGCGGCGGCGCCTTGCAAAATGGGGCAGCCTGTTTCGGGCGCGGGGGTATAGACGGCGTCAGCCATCTTTTCCGGCTTTTTGGCGCGCCCTTTGGTAAAAGGCATCATCGCGTCCTGGTCTTCCTTGCGGAAGATGTTGATGGCAAAAACACCGCCTTCGCCGATGACCTGATGGGAATACGCCTTTTTTTGCAGCCCCACGACCATGAGGCGCGGGGTGAAGGAGGCTTGCATAACCCAATTGGCGACCATGGCGTTGACTTCATCGCCATGGCGAGAGGTGATGCTGTAGAATCCATAGGGCATCCGGTGCAAGGCATCTTTTATAGGATCGGTTGACATAATTTTTCTCCTTCGTAAATAGCTACCAATGACACCAATTTCACAAATTTTGGGTGAGGGGACAAATGTATTGATGGATGAGGGTAACGCAATTTAAGCGGTGGGAAACTGGACAATAGTCCAGTTTGGGTATGTGGTATGCAAATTCCGGCAAAATTGCCTGGTTTGAAGAAGCTGGTGATTCTGTGGGCCGTTTATGGCGTGGTGTGGATCGCGCCGGAAGGGGTCCTGTGGCAGACGGCACTGCTGGCAGGGCTGACAACGGCCGTGCTGCTCGGCTACCTGGTACAAAAGATATTTAGCGGTCGTGTGCTCTCGTCAGGTTGGTGGGTGGGGGGCACGGCCGTGACCGGCGCTCTGTTCGGTTTGCTGGCAGGCTTGTTAACGCTATTTTTCATGGCGCTCAAAACGGGCCTGCACGCACACGGCCCAGAGTTCTCTCCGGCCGAGATCAACTGGGTGATCAGGCAACTGCCGTGGTGGACGGCCGTGGGTCTGTTCACCGGGGCGGGTTTGGGGTTGGTGGGGCTGGGTGCGGCCAGTAAGCAGTGAGCGGTTAGCACTGAGCGGTTAGCAGTGAGCGGTTAGCAGTGAGCGGTGAGCAGTGAGCGGTGAGCAGCAGGCCGATAACTGCTTACTCCTCACTGCTCACTGCTAACTTCGTTTCCAGCGCCTTCAACGCGTTCTCCAGATCAGATTGGCGCAGACTGGTGGTCACATCACCACGTGTCCGTTCCAGAACGGCGCGCACGGTGTCGGTGCGGCGGCGCAGGCCACCGGTAATGCTGTCATTAAAGTCAAATGTCACCAGGATGCTGTAAATCTGATCCATCTCGTCTAGCAGCCGTTCGGCTTCGTCACTATGGCCGTGGCGGATGATGTCTAAAATGCGGCGGCGCAGTTCGGTGGCGGCCTCGGCCAGTCCGTTGAGCCAGGTGGCGCCATCAGCCGCCAGTGATTCCGGGGTGGGTAGGGGCCGGTTGCGCACCAGGGCGTAAGTAAGGTGGGCTTCCACAAACTCCTTCACCGCGTCCTGGGTATAACCGGCGTAATAGAGACTGGGGTACGGCCGGGCACAATCCGTCAATGCTGTTGTGGCGGTGTGGGCTTCGGCAATAAGCGCTTCCGCCTTTTCCCATTCTTCCCGGTGGATGGCCCGAATGGCGCGGGCACAAATGCTAATCAGTTGCCGCGATTGTTCATATGCCTGGTTACGAGCCGTGTTCATTCGTTCCATTTCCTGGCGGATAGTGTCGGTGATAGTATCTAGTTGATCCATATGTTGTCCTTATTCCTCTTTATCTCCCCCTTCCGGTGGGGGGAAGCGGAAAAATTGTTCGGCCAGATTGGTGGGCAGCCGGATGGGGCCAAACTGTTGTTCAAAGGTAGTCAGGCTTTGCGCCAAAGCGGTGTGCAACATTTTGGCGTGCATGGGTGACATGATAATGCGGGATAAAATCTTGCCGCGGGGGGTACGGGGCAGCACCTGGGCAAAGTCAATGATGACTTCGGCTGGGGTATGGCTGATGAAGGCGACGTTAGCGTAGACGGCCGTTAACTCTTTGGGCATATCAATGGTAATTTTCTGCGGTGCGGGCGTGGGTGATTGGGGTGTTTCAGGAGCAGGTTGTTCTGACATGGGCGTCTCCTATGGAATTAGGAATTATGAATTAGGAAGGATGAAGGATGAATCTTATCCCTCCCGCTAAAGATACTCCATCTACTCTTTTTTGAAAAATGTGCGGGCATGTTACAATGTGCCAATTCTTTTGCAAACGCACCGCAGTATAACAAAGTTGATTGGATGGGGTGGTAGTTCGTTGCGGAAACGACTGCCAGAAAAAGGGGAAACGACCATGCGTAGTGCAACTACCTGGGGTTGGTTAGCTGTTGGATTCTTTTTAGGCATCGTTGTAGGTGTGGGGGCATTGACCATGCTCAACAGGGTGCAGCCGGCGCCAATTGTCATTCAACCACCGCCACCGACCCATACACCGGCGCCGACAGGCACGGCCGCGCCGATTCATATTTATGTCAATGGGCAGGTGGTGGCCCCGGCCGTGTATACATTGCCGCCCGATAGCATTGTGCAAACGGCCGTGACGGCAGCGGGAGGTTTTACGGCGCAGGCGAACACGGCCGTGGTCAATCTGGCGCAGCCGCTCAGCGACGGCATGCAAATTTACGTCCCGGCAGTGGGTGAAGCCGTTTCTGCCCCCATCACGGCAGCGGAACCGGCTGCCAGCAACGCCGGCACAGACAGCCTGGTTGCCACAGCCAACAACCGGATCAACATCAACACGGCCACCCTGGATCAGCTAGACACCCTGCCGGGCATTGGCCCCAGCACCGCCGCTAACATCATCCAACACCGGGAAAACAACGGCCCATTCGTCTCTATTGAGGCCATTATGGATGTGTCAGGCATCGGCGAAACCCGATTTGCCCAGATCAAGGATTTGATCACGATTGACAATTGACAATGCTCAATGAGCAATTGTCAATTGTGAGCAGTGTTGCGCTAAAATTAGCGACCTATGCCCCAAGAAAATGTGATCACGACCATTGCTGCACGGGTGGCAGCCGTACCCTTTCGGCTGGCGCGCCGGGCGCCCTTTTCACCGGCGCGCAAGGCGCTCATTTTGCACCCCTGCTGCATTAGCCAGGTAATGCTGGCGACACCTTTGTTGGCTATTCTGAAACGAGCTTACCCCCAAACGCGGTTTGATTGGGCCGTCAGCGATTGGGCACGGCCGGCCATTGCCGGAAATCCGGATCTGACGGAATTAGTCAGCACGGGAGAGACGGCCGTGTCCCAACTCTCCTGGTCCCAACTCCATGTCCTCATTCAACAGTTACGCCAGGAGCAGTACGACACCTGCTTCATTCCCGGTCGTTCCAGCTTACTGGCGTATATAGCCTGGCGGGCGGGCATTCCCCAGCGGGTGGGCATCAATGTACACGGACGTGGTTTTGCCCACACCCTGCCCGTGCCGCCACCCCCAGGCGAACGGCACGCCGCTATTGTCTACCTGGCATTGGCAAAGGCCATTGGCATAGATACCGGCCGGGAAGGGCGGCTGCCGATGGCCTTTTATCCGTCAGATGGGGCGCGCACGGCCGTGACCAGGCGGCTGATTGACGAGGTGGAATGGTTGGGTGATGTACCACTGGTCATCATACATCCAGGCGGCGGCGACAGCCCTGCTTATGCCGACAAAAGCAAACAATGGCCGGTGGAACGATTAGTGCGCCTGGGTAACTATCTGGTACGCAAACACAAAGCGCGCCTGCTACTGGTGGGCAGCCAGGCAGACCAGGCGCTGGCGGCAGACATCGTGGGGCTAATGCCCGTGCCGGTAGCCAATTGGACAGGGTGCGTCAGCCTGAGCGAGATTGGTGCATTGGGGGAAATGGCCGACTTGTACATCGGCAATGACACCGGCCCCACGCACATTGCGGCCGCCGTAGGTTGCCCCACCATAGCCATCTTTGGCCCCAGCGATCCCCGCATATCGGCCCCCTATGGCGACGAAGGGAAGGTGACGGTATTGTGGAAAGAGGGAGGGGAGGGGGAACGGCCGTTTAGTTGGGAAAACGGTGTCAGCGTCAATGAAGCCCAAAAAGCCGCCGACAAACTCCTCAATCGCAAAACCTGACGCCTAAAACTCCGTTTGACACAACCACCCTGTTTTGCTATTATCCCGTCCTTGCTGGGGGCGTGGTGTAGTGGTTAACACGCCGGCCTGTCAAGCCGGAGATCGCGGGTTCGATCCCCGTCGCTCCCGTTCTTGTATAAAAATGGGTCAACCTCTTGGTAGGTTGGCCCATTTGTTTTATGGCCAAGTACCAAGTGGTAGTTTGAACGCAATGTCATAGCTACAACTACCCCATCCTGTACATACACCCTCTCCAAAATTAGCTTCACCAGTTCGTGACGACCCTCATTGTCTCCTTCAAGCCGCTCCCAATGTGTTTTGAAATTGGCGAGCAAATCAGCTGCTTGTGCTAAGTCATCTTCAGGAATCGGTGTTAGTTGCTCTAGCTCCATCTGTACCTTGATACGCTTTTCCATGTATTCTCGCTCGTCCGTAAAAAAACCTCTGTCCCAACGCATATCCATACGTTCGATGATGCCTGTGATTTCCTGTAACCGGTCTTCCAGATTTTTATCACCCAATACTTCGCTCATCGCCTTAGTCACGCCTTTCCGCCATTCCTTCGGCGGTTTTAGCTGCATCAGGATGTTGACCACCTGCTCGTCAATCAAATCCACCCGAACCCCTTTCTGGTCACACTCATAACCCAGTTCTTTCGCCCGACAGCGATAATATTGATATCTATGACCCTTCGATTGGGATTGAGGGCGTAGTTTCCCATATTGGGGGAAGGTTTTGCCTTCGGGTGGGTGACTGCAACAGCGGTGGCAATAGATGAGATTGCGTAGCAAATACGGCTGATATTTGGCTGATGGTTTGCGGTGACTGCGGCGTTTCGCCCGGACTTGTTGGCATTGCTCAAACAAATCCTCGCTAATCACGGCTTCATGTTGACCGTCAAACCATTCCACCGGCGCTTCAAAAGAACGTGTGCCATTGGAGTGTCGCTTGTATTGTTGATATTTTGTTTTACCCAAATAGGTGTGATTTTGTAACATATCACGAACTGTTTCTGTGCAGAACGGCCGTCCCGTTTTGCTCTTATACCCGTTTTCGTTAAGCAGACGGGCAATGTCATTATCACTGTATTTCCCAGTAGCGTAACTTTCAAAGGCCAGGAGCAAACCAGGCAGCTCATTTTCATCCGGTACCAGCACCTTGTCGCTATTTTTCTTCATGCCAAATGGGGCCTGGTTATTGTGTTTGCCCTGATTGCTACGCTCTTTCTTTCCTTTGGCAACCTCGGTCGCCAGGTTCAAACTGTACCAATCGGCCACTGATTCCATGATGCCTTCAATTAACGCCCCCATTGGGCCATCGCTATCTTCTGAAGGCTCGCTTACAGAAAAAACCTTGATACCGTAATCGTGACGTAACAACGATTTGATGGCCAACGCATCCGTGCGGTTGCGGGCAAAGCGGTCAAATTTGTGGACAACGACTGCATCAAACTTATGTTTGCGTCCGTCTTGGCGCATTCGCTTGAATTCGGGACGGTCGGCAGTGCGCCCTGAGTGTCCTTCATCTGCATAGACTTGAGATAAGATTCCACCGTTGGCGATAACCCAGGCTTCAATGGCTCGTTTCTGGGCATCTAGTGAATAGTTACCAATTTGCTCTTCTGAACTGATACGAATATAGGCTGCGTAACGCATTTTTTCTACCATCCTTTTTTGGGGTTTCTTGAGTCTGAAATCAGGGTTGACTCTGGGACCAATCAGCGGGTGATCGGCGAAAACATCGAGATTCGGCGAAGTGAAGAAATGAGGTTGTTGATTGTTTCTATTGCCTTTGGCAAATTGTTCATCCGGCATATGCTCCTTTCTAGGTTAGTTCCCAGCTATTGTTAACAAGGCAGACTTTGTAAAGCGGTATGCAACCATTCGGGGCGAGGCTTAATTTGCGGTGTGTGCCTTTCCAGATAGGCGATTAGTTCGGCATCACCAGGGTTAGGGGCAAAACCGTTGACCAATTGGGGAGTGCCTAACATGGCCAAGAATTGACCATCTTCCAGATTCTCGGCTCCACCCGAATCCAAGACCGCCCGCGACACGGCCGTCTTCGCCACCCGAAACGTCATCCGCGCCGTGCATTGTTCGCGCCAGGTCAGCCCATGGCCCAATACCCGGTACGTGGGGTCTGTCAACGCGCCAACGCTGCTCATCGCCAGTTTCCGCGCTCGGCTAGCGTAGGTAGCCAATAAGCCCCAAAACGCTTTCTGCTCGCGGGGCGTCAGCGCCAGAGCCAGAGATAGAACTTCATCTATGGCGATAAGAATGGGGGGTTCAGGGTGCATCTGTGCAGGTAAACGAGACCATTCTGAAACCTGTGCCAGCCGTAGAATCATTTCACGGCGCTGCATTTCCACCAGGGCAGCTTCCAGGAAGGTAGCGTATGTGACGGCATTTCCTCTGATGAGAGCCGCATGGGGGTGATTGTAGAAAGGGCTGAAATCAGCGCCGGATTCATTCATCAGGATCACGCTCACCCCTTTGGCCAATGCCTGGGCAATGAGCGGCCGTAAGATGCGCCGCGTTTTTCCGGTGCCGCTGGAACCGGCCAGCAAAATGTGTGGGGTTTTGGTCAGGTCAAGGGCAATCACGGCTTGGGGGCCAAAGCCAACAGCCAGACCGTCCCCCTGATATGATTCCAAACGGTTCCACGAAACGGAAGCTGGCAGTTGAGGCACGGCTGGTGATGCTTCTACGCGCGGCACGGCCGTGCCCTCTTCATATTTTCCCGGCTGTGGCAGTTGTTGGCGGGTGGTGACTTTAGTTGAGAGTGGCCCCAACTGGCGTTCCCGAATGGTTATCGCCGGCAGTTGGGGCGGATGGCCTGGGGCATATTTGGCCTGTTCAATAAGGCTATGCAGAACGCCGCCGGTGACGATGGTCTGGATGTCGTTGGGGGTGATTTCCGGCATGGTGGCACGGCCGTCACGATCAATCGTTAAAGCAGCCTGCAACATGCGCATGGGGTCGGTAATAATCGTGTGCCCGGCCTGGTTGAGCAGCAACAGCGGGTTGCCGTGCTGTCCATAGCGGACGACACCAGCCCGGTTGACCAGGGTGGGTATCAATTGCCAGAACAGCCAGCCGCTCAGAGCCAGAACCAGGCCAATGGCGGCTACAATGAAAACGTAGGATGCCAGGGTGAAGATATGTTCGCGTTGGGCCTGGGCTTCTGCCTGGCGCAATTGAATGGCTTGCCGGGTAGCGGCAAACGAGCTTTCGGTAGCCAGGGCATTGGCCGTGCTGGTAGCGATGATGCTGTTGACTGCCTGCATCGTAGCTGTTTCACCGGCTTGAGTGGTGGCGGTGTCTCTAGTAAGCGCCAAAGCCAGGGTATCGGCCGTTTGTTGAGCTTGGGTGGTGGCGGTGGTTTGGGCCTGGTACGCCACGGCCGTACTCGTCGCTGCTTCGGCCGTCCCTTGAATGTTTTGATAGTTGGCTTCCAGGGTAGCCTGTGATGACTGGGTGGTGGCCTGGGCGTCGCGCCAGTATTGGTCAGCTTGAGCGGTGGCGATGAGAGCCGGTTGTGCGGTAGCTGCCTGAGAAACGGTATTCGCGGCTGAAGATGGGGTTCCAGAACAGGCAGCTATCACCAATAAGAGCAAACTGATTGCAACAAGTCGAATTAAGGGCATTAAACAACCTCCTTACTAAATTGACATGCTGCTGGATTATTTTGGAGGCAAAATCTTCCTGGCCGGATGACCTCCAAAACAAAAGAGTCGTCAACCGCTGTCACCAGCCGTTGACGACTCAATCGCAAGTAGATAGCATTGCTTCAAGCCTGCGGTGCTGGAACAAGCAGCATGTAGGTTAGCCCTGCGTCGGTGGTACCAGCACCAACTCAGGGCGATTTATTATCAATCCTGTTCTATCGAATCAATGAATATCCCCGTTCTTTTCTTTTTGTTGAACTGCGATAACGATAATGGCTGGCTGAACCTCTTGGCAAATACCTGGGTGTCGGGCTGACCAGGTAACTGATCAAATACAAAGCCTGGGCGCAGACGAACAAATGAGGATGCCGCCAATTATATTGCATGAGACGTCTGTCTTCTTCGTTCAACCGAAATAGATAAAGCTCTTCAGGACCGTCTAGATTTTTATTACGTGCCCATTTTATGAGACGGGTAAGTTCTGAGTGCCTATTCTTGGTGCGTAAGATACTCCAAAGTAAGTGCCAGTTGTTGTACCAATTATAGAATCGCATAGTTGTATTATATGCGATATAGCATAGATTATCAATATGCAATTATGGTACCTGGCTTGGAGCAAGAGTTCTGGCTACTCTTTTGGCTTAGGGCCTGGATGGGGATTTGTGGCTAAATACGCTAGGACTGTTTCTTTAGTGGTTACCCAATTACGACCAATTTTTGTCGCCCAGATTTTTTGTTGCTTGGCTAATAACCTTAGATGTCCTTGCGATAGCCCGCTGAGTTCTGCTGCTTCGGCCAAAGAGATCAGCTTTTGTGCAGCATGTTCTCCGTTGGTTAGGTCTGTATCGTTAGGCATGAATATTACATCGAAGTATTAAACCGCAAATATAGTAATTCTTCTGCTGCATTAGTATTCTTTGCTATCATAACATGATTCAAATCCACCCTTTTGTAAACTTGGCGTAATTGTATTGATCAATGAGTTTCGTCATTGGTTTGTCGTTTGTAACTGAAATATTTCGTAACTGGATTGCGACTTGCTGAATAATCTTGAAAAACGTTATATATTTCCCAACTGGATCATGTTGGTAATGACATCCATAAGCTTGGGCAATTGCTACATCCCAGAGCGGAAAGAAGCTAGGCGCAAGAAGGTGCAAGGCCTTTGACACGGCCACAGGGCTTTTTCGTCCATTTGATTTTCCACCATCAATTTGAAGAGCATCGAGAAAATCGAAAAAAAGCTCACGAATTCGTGTTTCATCTGATTCATGCATTGAGATCATATCTCTCGCCCGATATGTCTCTAAATATGCCAAATTCCTCTCTATGCATTTTTCTAGATCATAGAAATTAAAGTTGCCATAACGATAAAAAGCTTGGTTCCAGGTTAATAGTAAAACACCAAGAGCATCGGTCATATCATTTGGTCTACCCCAGTGAATGTCAATCAAAGATGTGGCAACTTTGTACATTGCGTCACGAGGTTCGTATTGCTCATAAGCCATATATCCTCTAACAAACTCTTCTGAAGACGGCACAACAAACATCATTTTTGATACCTTTAAACAGCTGATCGATGTCTAAACTATTATATTTGCGTCATGTACTTGTGGTATTGTTTAAGCCACGCGACTCCACATGTGCAGAATAAAGTGCATCGAAGTAATTTGTCTTTGCCCAGATCAACCAACGGCCAGCAGGATATTGATAACGGCCGTAATCTCGCATAAAAGTCTCTACAATCCGATCCAATTCTTGACCGAACCGAATGCGGCTAACAGGCACTCCGACTCCTTGTATAGCATAGGAAATTGCATTGCTTGCTGCACTTTCAATTTCCCGCCAATTAGCTTGCCACCGACTTGGGATCTCATAAACGTCCTCATAAGCATTAATGGCGATTTGCCAATCATCAATGCGAGTAGGCAAATTTACAAAGCGCATTATCTCTGGCTCCAGGCGGCGACTACGAAACTCAAGATCGGCATGTTTACGAACCGGTCGTTCAAGTGGATGAAATATTTGGTCTATAGATAGGTCTATATCGTCCTTTGGAGATAACATCTCTTTTTTACCGCGACGGCCGTTACACACCCTGCACATCGGGATAAGATTGTACGGATGCAAACAGATTGTAGGGTGTTCGTCTTTATGAAAGAAATGTTCGAGCGTATAGGGTGTCTTGTGGGCACGATCAGGCTCAGGCCAACTGTTATCACAACACGGGCATACCTTCACCAAAATCGGATTTCTGTCTATGTAGCTTTGAACAATATCCTGCCGATAGAAAACACGACCGGAAGGCATTAGTATAGCCGGGAAACCCCATGACAAAAATTCATAAAAGGAATTAAGGCAAGCCTTTGCGTTCTCGTGAGCCGCACTTATTACAGGGGAAAAGGCAAACATAAAATCATGGTCATCAAGATGAAAGTAAAAGTTCTGGTCGTGATCAAAATCGTCGAGTATTGTTTGCTTTTTGGCTGCATCAAATTTAGTTAGAGCAATAAGATTCTGGTGAAAATTGTTAAATGCTTTTTTCTGATCTCGTTGACCATTGTTGCGACCATCTTCAAACCAATCAAAAAAATCATCACCCATAAATATGCGAAATGTATCAAACCCAAACTGATTGTGATTGAGGGCATATGTTAGCGTTTTGCGCTGTAACTCAATTAGGGCGAATAAATCATCTTCACATTGACGATCAGGTGGGTTCAATGGGTGAAGCATCAAAATCCTCCAAACGCCTTTGTAGCCGGAATAGCCACATACCAGGCCCAACCGTTTCCAAGAAATGGGCGATCTCCTCACGCTCACCTGATTGTACGGCCGATTCCAATAACTGCGTGGCATAGGCACCAGTTGAAAGCCCGGTACGGAATACGATCATCATGATTTCACTCGGATCAGTGCCCAATGTCTTGATCGTCGGTGGATGGGTAACAGCAAAACCATTTGCGCCCTTGCTCATGACCGTGACCTGCGCGCTGGCAACATCGGACAAACCAATACTCGAATGGGACACGATCAACAGGTGGTTGGCATGATTGTGCATAACCGTATCAATCAGCTTGACGATTTCGCGCTTCCAATAATCGTTGAAATGCACTTCCGGCTCGTCGAGCAAAATGAGGCTATTTTCAGTTTGCAACATCGCCAGCATCGCCATACGACTAAGAAAACTCTGCTCACCGTCACTCATCCAATCGAACAATAGCAATCGCGTAGCGCCATCTTCCTCTTCCTCAGCAATCAGTTCCCGCTCCAAAAAGATATTAACTTGCTGCAATGTTGGCTCACCGGTTGTCAATGGTTCACACAATTGGTTAAGCGCATCGAAAAAATCCAGCGGTGTAGCATAGTCTGACCACAATGTTTCGGTAAATGTGCGCTGCGCCGTGCGCTCCGCCGGCAACTCAAATACCAGCAAATGATCGCTTCCTTGCTGGATATGCCGTGTGGCATGAAGGCGCAAATGATGAAACAGTTCATAATCTGATAGGGCTTGATGCAAACGTAGGCGAAGGGAAAATCCACGCAGACCAACGAGGCCTAAGGATGTCAAAACCTCGTTTAATGGTGGTGTCTCAGACTGTAGTGAAGCCAGCAAACCCGTTAAGGTGATGATGGGCAGCCGTGAGCTACGCAAGAGCAGCAAAGGTGATTGAATCTCATCAGAATTTTCTGGCACATCAGGTCTGGGCAGCAGACCGGGTATTTCAAAAACAGAGCGTTTGATAGGATCGCTTAATATGTCGGCAGCAGCATTGTGTTCATCCGCTGGCGTAGATGATTGCTTGTCTAATTCATCCCAGGCGGCCAGATTACCAGTTGTGTAGACGACAATGCGCTCTGGTAGGAAAGTGGCATCCACCGCGCCATTATCCAAAATGGCAGGCCCATCGTTAGGGTTGTAGACCGTCATGGTGAGGTGTGGCCGTTGGCGTATGACCTGGACTCGCAACCGTTGCCCCGCCTGCTGCAATTCGTACTCTAGCCGATAGTTGAAGGCTGTCGGCCGATTGGCGTGCAAATCCGTCACAATCTGAGCCAACACTCGCAGTAATGTACTTTTACCGGAGCCATTCAATCCGACCAGGAAATCGAGCGCATACGCTCCCATTTTCAGGCGGCCAGGACGATCAAAGCGAATGGTCAAATCGCGCAGCATCTGGTAACGGTCAATATGCAGGCTGATTAACCTCATGCTGTCACCAAATCCTGTTCGGTCAAACGGCGATAATATTGCCCACCATCAATGATGACCAACACAACAAGCCCCATGCGTTCAAATAGCACCAGTGCTTGGTTCACCTCGGCCTCATTCAGACCGGCTGCCAATTCTTCCGGGCGAAACGGCCGTGCCACCGCAACCCCATCTACTTCCTCATTCATCGCCACAATCCGCTGCCACACTAATAGTTGGCTGCGGTTAAGCGCACCAAACGGCATGACATCTACAACGGGCGGTGGCAGAGCATGAGCCGGGCGCATCTCCACGATGCCCAACAAATAGTCAAGCCGATGGGATAAACCTTGCTGCTTATGGCGCATCTCTGCCAAAATCTGTGCCGCTGATCGCTGCACAGTTGGTTCACTTTCATCAGGCGGGTAATAGCGGTCAAATGTCAAATCAAATTGATGCTCATCCCGAATATGTATGGGGGCAACGCCTACGCCAAAACGTATGCCCTGGCTATCCACCATGACACCGCGATGCCACGACTCGCCACCAAAGGTGCGCTTAAGTTGTCCTGAAAAGGCGTTAGTGATGGTGCCATTTGCCCAACGGATGAGGGCTGCCTCTTCATTCCCGGCCAACATGAGCCACCCTTTTTCACCTGATGCGGATGCAAAAAACAGTGGCTGTATCGCCGCACCATCCCAAAACAAGAGGCTACCCGCGGACTCATTGGTTTCATTTTCCAGTGGCAGAACCGCCAGTGGCTTAGGCACATACTCTTTGTGCAGACTCGACAATGCCAGAAGGGGCGACAGCAAGTTGCCTGCCACATCCACAAATAGCCCCAGATAGCCACTTTCAAGCGTGATCCTCTCGCTGAGTGTGACCTCCTCGGAAGATTTCAGGCTCAATTTCCAGGTCTTCTTATCTTTTTTCAGTTCAACTTCTTGATTGCTGTCATTTGCCAAACGGAATGTCATTGGCTTCAAAGCAATACTGTTTTGTATGGCAGGAATGGGATGTTTTTGCCATAAAGCCTCTTGAAATAACAGAGCGTGGTTAGTCGTCTCGCTCTGGCGGGTAAGCCAAAGGGCTGTAGTTTCCGGCACAGTGAGAGCATGAACTGTCAACTTGCCGCTGTCAGGTTGCCCAATGCGATAGCCACCAGTCACGAGAGGCTGGATAGCGAGCTGCACCCCACCAGTCTCGTCATGGATTGACCAGAGGTTTTCCGCCTCACCTGCGGCAACGGCCGCCAATAGCTGTGGTAATTGGCTTTGTTCTGGTTGTGGTTGACGATTGCGCCCACTGCTAAAGCCATCGTGAACGATGTGGTAGAACCAGACAGGGGCATTGGCTTCCAAACTACTCTGGGCTGTGTGGCGTGCCAGGAGCAAATAAGTTTGCAGTTGGCTGTAGGGCTGGAAAGCGTCCTTGGGCAGTTGAATAATGGCTTCAAGGCGATTTTCAACGAGCAAACGGGAACGCAAGGTTAATTCACCGTGACTGGTAGAAAAGAAGGTTCCACCTGGTTGTAGCACCGCCAGCACACCGTTTGTTTGGAGATGGTTGAGTGCTAGAAGGGTCAGCACTGTCTCGCTACGCCTGCCAACATTGTCCCTCAATGATCGCCAAATCAATTCTTCTTCCAAGGGATGACCAAAAGGCGGGTTCATGATAATTGCATCAAACTTATGAATGATTTGGTCAGGGCCGCTGAAGGTGGCATAGCCAGATTGCTCTGAAAATTCTCTCACGGCGACTTCAAGTGAATTCCCTGTATAGATTGCATCCGCTACCTGGTTATGAAGAAGTAAGTTGGCACGGGCAATACGTGCCCAGGTTGGTGAGATTTCGATGCCGCTCACTACACTATTTAAGTCGAATTCAGCCAGCAGCCCACCACTACCGCAGGCAAAGTCTGCCACAGTTGGCAGATCATCGGTGCAGCTACGCACTAAATCAGCCATAAGGCGGGCGAGGTGGCGGGGCGTAGGATACCGACCGCCAGCCTGCATACTGTTTAGTCGAAAAATCAAACAATGATTAAGCAACTCAGCCAGATCAGTTTGGTTAAGAATTGGCTCGATGAGATGCAAGAACTCTCGCGTTCTTTCTGATGAAAGAGATATTATTGATTTAGGCAAGTCAATATTTCTAAACAAACCGCTGTCGAGTAAAATGCTTTCCAAATCAGGAAAGGAAAAATCGGGGTACTTTTGTTCTAGCTTCTTTATCTCTGGCCATTGTCCAATGTGTTTAACGAGCAATAAATAGGCTAGTGACTCAATGATCTGTAAATCGTCGCCAATACCCTGGCTGGCAAAAATGCGCCAGATGCGATTGAGTATGTCGTCAGGGCAGGTCACTTGAGTCATGAGGGTACCCTATAGCTCTCCACGAAATGCTTGCGCTAATATGGCCTGTTCCACCGCATCTATCAACTTTGTATCTTCAGCGTGTAAAGCAGTCATTTCTTCAATTTCCGTTTGCACCTTGTCCAAATAGGAAACTATTTGCTGCTGCCTGTTCAATGAATTAGAGCCAATGGGGATAGGCACCTTTTCTTGCCAAAACTTATCGCCAACAATGCTGTGAACTGTTGGCCCCTTTTTGACGCAGGTTGTTACGAGATGCTGTTCACGTGCTTGGAGTGCATATGCAACATAGTCAGGCACATAGCCAGAATCTAAGATGATGGCTTTCATGTCTTGATTGATGGTTAGATCTCGTCCTGCAATGGCAATTGGCAGTGAATGGGCCAATATTCCTGAACGAAAAACTATCAGTATGGATTTTGTTGGAATGAGTTTAGTAGATGATTGTTCAACGCCAATTTCAGTGACGTGATCCTGAGCATCTTCAATTACTCTAATTTTCATATCTTTGGGGGAGACCCAAGGAATTTTTCCACCCCAATATGCAGGCTCAGATTTTCGAGGTGTACCCCCACCAACATTTTTTCCTAAGTCGCCAAGCCTCACCCATTCCCACCCTGGCTTTTTATCCTCTGGGGTGTTAGGGAATGTCTCTGCCAGAATCGAACGCATCAATGGATCTACATCGGCCGTTATTGCCACCTGCAACTTCCGCATTTCCCGCACCTCGGCCAGCAGCGCCTCAATCCGCGCCACAATCCGCTGCTGCTCCACCAATGACCGCTCCGGTTCATCAGAATAAGGTACTGGAATTTGAGTCTCATAAACATTGCTATCAGTTACAGCAGGATAATTTGCTCCTCTTTGTTTTGGTATAAGCTGATTGATAAAGAATTGAGATCGACACGCAAAATACAAATAACGAGGATCTGCCAAACCTGTTTTAGCGCGTATCACACAAAAACCTGTAGAACAAATTTGGTCATCTAATACCTGAGGGATAAGAGCAATATTTCGCAAATAAGGACGAGTTGTTGCGATAATTACATCACTTTCATGAATAACTTTTCGTGCTCTGCTGGGAGCATCTTTCCCTTCAATTGTACGAACTTCATCTAATTTTATAGCTCCCTTTTCATTATCCACCGAGCTAATATCAACATATTGAAATGGGTCAACCGGCGTGCTTGTAGGGTTTCGCCTGGCTGTATCTTCTGCAATATCTGCAATTGGTTTCCACAACCAACCTGATGGCAAATCCCATAAGCTCATGCTTCTTCACCCCCATTGGTAATTATTTCGTGGAGATTGAGCAAAATGCTCTGAAATTCTCGTGTACGTTCTAACAGACTGGCCGTAATCTCTGCCGGATGGGGTAAGCGCACTCGGTCATCCTGGTTGGGGTTGCGAGCACTCAAGTCCGTGCCAAGAGCTTTCAGGTCATCCAACGTTTCAATCCAGGTCGTGTATGGCTCAGGTGGTCGCATTCCTTCGGCGGCGTGAGCGGCTTTAGCTGCCAGGCTGTCCTCTGGTTGGGCGGCGGGTCTGTCCACGTGGCCGCTATCGTCCCGGCGGTACGCTTCCCACGCCCAATGCACCTGCCACTGGTCGCGTAAATCGGCGGCGTAGGGGAACGGCCGTTCACATGCACCTTTCAAATAAGCCTGCCACCGCTGCCACATCGCCCGTGCCTCAGCAAAATGCTCATCCTGAATGGGGCTGCCTTTGCTAAACTTCTTCAACCCCGCCGGCAGCGCCATTTCGTAATACCATGTCTCCTGCCGCGCCTGGGGATTCTTGACCATCACCTCATCCGGCCGTTGGAAGAAAAGCAGCGCCGTTTTCACATCCGAATAGGGGGCAAACGTCCCTGGCGGCAAACTCACCACCGCAAAAAGATGGAACTGTTCCAATAAATCCTTCTTCACCTCGGCAAAGGCGCCGCCGCGAAACAGCGTGCCTTCCGGCACGACCATCGCCGCCCGCGCCCTGGCTGTTTTCTTCAGCTTCTTGATAATATGCTGCATAAAGAGCAGTTCGGTGGCATTGGCCTGCACCGGGAAATTTTGCTGGATGTGCCGCCCCTCCGTGCCGCCAAAAGGCGGGTTGGTCAAGATGATGTCATGCCGCTGGCTCACACTGCCCTTCACGCTCTCTTCCAGCGTATTGGTGCGCGTCAGATTGGGCGATGTCACCCCATGCAGCACCATATTCATCGTCCCCAACAAGAATGACAGCCCTTTCTTCTCTTGCCCAAAAAACGCCTTGTTTTGCAGGAAATCGTGGTCTTCTACCGTGCGTGCCTTTGGCTCCATATGCAGGTACGCCTGCGCCGGAAAACCACAAGAGCCGCTAGCCGGGTCGTACACCGTTTCCCCAATCTGCGGGTCAATCACCTCTACCATAAAACGGATCACCGGTCGTGGCGTGTGGAATTCACCCGCTATCCGGTTCTCATTGCCCATCTGAATCAGCAAATCTTCGTAAAAGCGGGTGATGGTAAAGATGTCATCCTCGCTCTCCAGGCGAATGCTGTTGATGATGTCCAGCACATCCTTCAGGTTATAACCGGAAGCACACACCGGCACATTGCGAATCACCGTCTGGTCGCCCACACTCTCATCGGAGAAGATACCCGCCACTGTCCGCGCCAGCGGCGAACCGTTCAGCCGCGCTAGCCGGTCCAGCAGTGTGCCGCGCACAAACTGGATGATGGCGTTGGCCGGCAAGGCCGTCCAATGGCTCCAGGCCAATTCCCCCGCCAGCAGGGGGGCATACGTCCCACCCATGAGGGCTGCTTCTTCAGCCCGCCGCTTTTCCTCCTCATCCAAAAACTTGAGAAAGAGCAGCCAGGCCAGATGCTCGGTATATTGCATAATGCCGCCCACATTGTTATCGCGGCGCAAAATATCACATGCCCGCCACATATCGCTGCGTAGCGATTCATTCGTCTGTTGTTTACTCATTCACATCCCTATCAGTCCATAACCTAAGCGGCATATAGACGCCGCTGAATTTCCGTCAACGTCTGGCGCAATTGAGCGGCATCGCCGTCAAAGCGCCGTATCACACCGCGCACATCGCCCATTTGTCGGAAAGGTGGCACACGAAAAATGCGGGGGTCGGTAATCTGGTGCAAGCCACCTAATTCATATTTGCCCAGCAGGGCATAAATCACCTCGCGGGCATCTCGGTCATAACTGCTCAGCCACGGCCGTTCCCGCTGCCGCAAAGCCAGGGTACGGTCATACCGCGTTTGAAGGGCGCGATCATAAGCCACATGCCCCAAAATATCCACCTCATCCACTTCCATCTGATCCAGCACTTCCGACAAAACCTCAGGATAAACGCTCGCCTGTGTGAGCTGCCCAACCAATACTTCACGGGTCTTCGGTTCCCGCCAGGCAGCCAGTAACTTTTCCCACGAGACAGTCAGGTCAATCACCTTGTTCCGGCTGTAATTGACGTACTCTTGTAACGTCATTGGTTCATTGTGACCCTCGACAATGAAGGTGGCTTCATCGGCGATATCCACCTGCAAATTGGTGACTTCAATCTTGCGTCGCTTTTGCTCCGTGGCCGCCTTAAGTTCGACCTGTACGGTAGTCGTTTCCCCTGCTACCGTTTCCACCTGCATCTGGCGGCGGCGTACACCTGGCCCGGAAGCAATCAACGTCAGCTCTCCGGCGGGCAAACGTTCGAAGCGGAACTGCCCCTGATCGTCACTCAAAATCGGCCCGCGCTGGTCATTGGGCGCTGCAATCAGGGCGACGTTGGCTCCCTGGATGACATTATCCGTATCTGCCAACAGCACTGTGCCGGTGAGGACGGCCGTTTGTGGACGGCCGTCATTCAGCACCATATCCTCGGCTACCGGAGGTTTATCCCACTCCTCATCAATCAAACGGGTGGCTCCGGTGTAATCAATAATGCGGAACCACAGCTTGCCTGTATCCTCGTCAATCCGTGTGCCCCGCCCCACAATCTGCTTAAATAAAATGGGCGAGTTGAGCGTTTTCATGAAAACAATATTGCGCGCCGAAGGCACATCTACGCCGGTAGAAAGCAATTCGGCCGTTGTGGCCACCACCGGCAATTTTTTGTCACTATCCTGAAACTGCTGCAAACGCCGCCGCCCTGTTTCCCCTTCTTCGCTGACAATGGCTACGGCATAATCATCGCCATAACCCAAATCGGCAAAATGGTTGTTCAACAAACGGGCCACTTCCTGAGCGTGATCCATGTCCACACAAAAAACCATCGTCTTTTGCATCGGCCCAAAGCGGCGCAGCAGTTGAGCCAGATGCGCCGTCATCAATTCCGTGCGATCGGGCAAAGTAATCGCCCGTTCAAATTGCGGGGTCTGGTAATCAGCCCTTAGTTCCACATCTTCCGGCACAAAGACCTCCGCTCCGCGTTCCAACGCTTCCTCAATGTTCAGCCCTTCTCGATCCACGTTGGTACGAATCCAATGCACTTTGTACGTCGCCAAAAAGCCATCCTCAATGCCCTGTCCCAAACTGTAACTGTAGGCCGGTCGCCGAACACTCCCCTCGTTTTCGGCTTCAATCGCTGGTTCTTCCGCACAGAAGTAGGCATAGGTGTCAATATTTTCGTCTTGTTTAGGCGTGGCCGTCATCCCCAGATGAATTGCACTGGTAAAGTGATCCAATATCTCTTTCCAACTGCCCCAACCAGAGCGGTGGGCTTCGTCAATGATGATCAGGTCAAAGAAATCGGCCGGGAATTGCTCAAATACGCGCCTTCCCTGGCTATCTTCACTCCACAAATTTTGGTAGATGGCAAAGTACAGGTCACGGTTCAAACTCAGCTTTTTTTTGCCATCAAGCAGAAAGCGGGGGTCGCTGGTGCCGCCGGCAAAGGGACTGAACGCATTGTAAGCCTGGTTGCGTAAAACCACCCTGTCAGCCAGAAAAAGAACTCGTCCAGGACGGCCGTCATTCTTGTGCTGCAACCAGCCAGATTTGATGAGTTTCCACACAATCTGAAAGGCGGTGAAGGTCTTGCCAGTACCAGTCGCCATCGTGAGCAAAATGCGTCGCTGCCCGCGCATAACGCGCAACAACACTTCCTTAATAGCCGCTTCCTGGAAGTAATGCGGTGTTTTGCCCCGTGTAACTTCCGGCGGCGCATAAGCATACAGGAGCGGATTGCGGCGACGGGTGGCGGCATCTTTGGCATGGTAAATCGGCCGTAATTCGCCCATGCGCCGCTCGAAATCGGCACGATGTGGTGGCTCATCCAAACCCATGTTGATGCGCCAGCGCTCCCACAATTCGTCGGGGCTGGGGAAGTGGTCTAAATGATGCGTGGTATTGGTGAACACATCCCACTCGATGATGTGACGGCCGTTGGTGGTGTAGGCAAATGCCACACCCAAATCGCGGGCATAATCTTTAACCTGCTGCAAACCACTCAAAGCAGTTTCGCCTTCGGCTTTGGCCTCAACCACAGCAATAGGAAAACTATCGGTATAACGCAGCAAATAATCTACCCGACGCGGCGGCTGGCGTTCAGCGCGATCACCACGCAGCACCACACGACCAGCGGTATATTCAAAATCGGGCCGGTAATAATGCTCACGAGTCACCTGGCTCCGTGTCCAGCCAGCCATATTGAGCTTAGTGTCTATGAGGTTGGCACGGGTATCAGCTTCATTATAGGTCAAGCTTGTCGTTTTCTCCTTCGTCCAATTCAATCAGATCATATGCTGTACGTTGGATGCCAATATCATTTTCGACGAGAAGTTGCACCAATTGACGGCCGTCCATCAGGGCCACAGGGGTGGTGTCCGGTCGTTCTGCTTCAGTGCGAGCACCTTTGCTAAAATCACTGGTAGTTATAATCAACCCCTGTTCATGACTACCTAAACTACCACGCACTTGTTGCACTATGGGAGATTGGACATTCTTTTTCCATCGCTTAACCTGAATAGCCATACGAGTACGAATAACATCCCCTACTACCAAAGTGCCCCGCACGTCAATGCCGCCGTCGTTGGATATTCTTGTAACATTGACATCTTCAAAACCAAGAGCTACCAGCAATTGCGCAACCAATGCTTCAAAGTTAGTTGGGGTCATACGATACAATTGAGTATGAAGCTTGTTGCGTACTTCATCGTTGTGTCGCTTAATTTGGAATCCGAGTCCTTCACCCATCCATTTTTGTAAACTAATGAAACCTTTGCCGTGTTTTACAAATCGAGGCGCGTCACCTCTTTTTGTAAATCTCTTAATCTCTGTAAGAATTTGGGCATAGAGCGTTGCTTCTGGCGTTTGGCCTTGTGTATTTACAAGATTCAGTTCCATGATCTTGTCTGTAATGGCTCGATAATGCATTGGCTGCTTTTCACCATATTCTTGAAGTATGAACTCTGCAGCATCTGTGAAGGAAAGTTGTCCACCTAACGAATTAATACCAACAGCTTTAGGTGCAGTCGCTTTAACAGAGTATTCTGGCAATGTCCAAGCTCGTAAGGCAAAAATTCCTTTGCCAACTCGTTGAAAACGGGATTTCGCATCTAACTTCTTTATATTCACTGCTAGTTGTGCGTTTATAGTTGCGTCTGGGGTTTTTCCTTCGGTCTGCCACAGGTTTTGCAGCAAAATACGACGAGTAATCTCTTTATAGTGAAGTGGTTCGCCAGCTTCTGCCAAGACAATCGCAACAGCGTCCAGAGAATTCATTTTCACTTCTCGAAGCTACTGATTTATAAAAATCGGCAGCAGTAGATGAAGGTGGGAAGAGTAAGGTTATAGCACAGAAAAATTTTCTCCCAACATTTCCTCCAGCCCGAAAAACGATTATGTTCACTTGATTATACTTTTGCATAAAGCAGATAGCTAATCCGATTTACGATCTTTGACAAATATATGCGATATAGCCTATAATAGGCTTTGTACCAATGCTGCCTTCAAAGAAGAAAAGTTCAGTTTGACGGCCGTAGGTTATGTGTACACGGTGTACAAGGAGCATATAGAAATGAGCGGCGGATCTGGTACATAGCAACGGCAAAGGCGATGGGACCGCGGCCCATCGCCTTTTTGTTTGCCAAACCATCTCTTTGCCATCCTTCCCTGATTCCAATATAGTGGTAAAAAACGACAAGCCCTGAAGGTAAGAGGTAAAGGATTGGACGCCAATAGAAACAAACAGCTAAGTGAGTTGCGCCGTCAAATCGTCAGCTTTTTTACCATCGAAGAGTTGAAACTGGTCGCATTTGAACTGGGTATCAACTGGGACGATTTGTCTGGCGACAAAATTTCCACCAAGGCGCAATCTCTCGTTGTTCTGGCTGATCACACTGGCAAACTTGACGAGTTGATAGCCATCGTCTCTAAAGAGCGTCCCAACGTCACTTGGGAAGAGGTTGTTGTAACAGATGAGCCTCCATCTCAAGTCAAGGTAGACAATGTGCGAACGGCTGTTTGGAACGGGTTACATAGCACCCTCTGGAAACAAAAAACCTTCCTGGGTTCCCCCAAAGGAAAACCCCCGTTAATTGAGAGATTCAGTTATGCTTTATGGAAGAATTATTTCAACAAACCAGTTGATTCGCGCTCGAAGGAACCAACACGTATTTTTGAAGAAATACGAAAATACTTCTTTTCGTGCAGAGACGACGAATTCAATTCCTATCTCGAATTCATCCTAAACTACTGGAATGACCTCAATCATTACTCGCCTGACCACATCAATCGGGCTGTCAACGGCGCATTAAAGAGGGAAGGAACTGGCCTGCAATATAAACCCACCTATGAACATCGTCATTTTGTCAGCGGCGCCATTGTTCGTGACGAGGAATAGCTGCTTACCATTCCCAATGAAATTGGTACCGTTCATTCAGCTGCGGCTTGGGATTGTGCCAGGAGATTTGCACACGGCCGTCAGGTAACATCACCTTATTATCCTCACCCAAAGCGTGTCGCCTGCGGTGCAGCACTGCCTCCACCCAAGCCCGCTGCGGCGGCCGAGATTTAGGAAAAATCACCTGCACCTTCGCCTGCCGGGTGCGGTGGCGGATTTCCGTTTCCCATAACTCGTGCGGTCGCACAAACCCATTTTCAATCCCCCATTCCATGTGGAACTCATCCTCATCCCCGCGCTGCTTCACTTCCCGCAATGAAATCAACAGAAAAATTTTATGACCCGGCCGGTAGCGGTCAACCACCACCCCCGGTGTACATTTGTAATCCTGCAATATCTGCCCGTCTCCCCAGGCGTGGTCTTGGTAAGCGATGATGTTATTCTGCCGATAACGTACCTTTTCGCGTTTGCTGAATAAGGCGATACGGCCGTGCCTATCTTTCAACTCCAGCCGGGATTCATACTCCAATACCTCATACATTCCCTCATCGGCCAACCCGTGCCACAGCTTCCGCGCCACTTGCCACGATTTGGCCGCCACATCCAACCAGGGGATATTCACGGCCGTCTTGATAATCACCTCGGCGGTATTCATGCTGTCCCTTCCGTTTCAGCCGGATGAGCCAGGTCACCCCCAAACATGGGATAGGTGTGGGCTTCAATCTCTTGCTGAAACTGGCGTACTTTCTCCTCTTCCGTGCGCAGGTCTTGCATTACCAATTCCAGCCGCGTCTTCGGCGAAATCGGCAACCGTGGATGGGCGTTTACGCCAAACTGCCCCATCTCTCGTTGCGAAAACATCTCCACCTGCTGAGGTTCCTGCAACGCTTGGTCTCGTTGCCGCTGTTTGCGCGTCCGGGTATCCACCAATTTTTCGCTGAATAGGCTGCTTTGCAGCGGAAACTCCTTGCCCATATGACGCTATCGTATCATACGCACCAATGGATTTTCAGCCGCCAAAAAGCCGGAGTAGTTGATGACTCCGGCTTATGAAGGATGACGGCCGTTATCACAAAGCCCAGCCTTTGTCCCGGTAGTGATTTCTTAACACCTCCAATGTCTGCGGTTTGTAATGCAAATCCCGCTCTATCGGCAGCCCTAAAGACCCCTTCACACTCTCTAGCTCCGCTAAACTGAAGTAACCCAATTCCGGTTCAAATCCAATCACCAGGCCAAAAAAGAGGTCTTCCCCGTCAAACTCTGACGCATACCACGCCCAGTTACTATCTGGCGTGAAGAACTTCACCAGAGCCTGCGCCTGCAAACCCAACTCCTCATTGGCGTACAGCTTCGGCATCATTTCCCGGATTTCTTTCGGTAATAATTCCACATGGCTCACCTCCTTTCTGACCCCCCATTATTAGGAGGTTTTCAGACCCCATCAAAATATGCCTATTATTCTACTACTCGCAAGCTGTAGCTACAGAAGCCAAAGCCCAAAGAAATATCGCCATTCTCTTGGCGTGAAGCCCAGCCATATCCACAAAAATCGCTGCTCCTAAAATAGAGACACTGGCCGTTATGGATGCGCTTGTCGTAGTCATCCTCAATCCGAGCTTTGAGCCAATCTGTTTGTTGGTAGTTATAAGCGGCATCAAAGGCATAATCATCCGTGTAGTAATAATTGCACTTGGCCATCACTTTTCCCTCAAGAATCCGGCGCTTGAGCCAGCCCCGATTCACCGTGTCTGTATGCTGGCGCCGCTGAACCTGGCCAAGACAACGCTTACAATTGGCCGGATGGCTGTCGTCTTCCAGGAATAGAAAACGACTCCAGGCGCCACATTTGGCTTTGCCGTTTTTGTTTTTGTGGATGGTCATCATTCCCCCCTATAAATTTTATTAACTAATGGTGACAGATAAGGCACCTTCAGCCGCTGCTCAATATGGCTAAATCCGGTATTGACTGAGCAAGCGAAACCCAGACCCGACACGCGATTGGAAGCGGTTTATTTGCCATCTCACGGCCGCCAACACTCCAGACGGTTGGTCATTTTCGCGGCCGTCATCGTCGAATTTGGTGATGATTTCCCCTTACTCTGCGGTTGTAGAACCGCAAAAATCATGGACTTCTTCTTCGAAAAACAAGGTAAATCGCAGCGCCGGCATCTCTTTGGACACCCTTTCCAGCCACTTTATCGGTGGCGTCCAGGCACTTAAAAATTGATACGTCAATCGGGTATCGGACGCCTCCATTACTTCGGCTTCCACCACATCCCACTTCGTCCCCCAGTTCTCGATACTCCAATCGTACCAATTTGGATTGTCCTTTCCGGCGCGCGTGGACAGTAATTTGGGCGGCATTTTTACCAGATTATTGAGGGAAAAATCTGTGTCTTCCCCTCTGACTAATTCTTTGAATTGGTGAACAAGCTTGCTTTCACCCTCCACCTCCAAAACATTGAGACACCAGTTAGGCATTGACGCTCACCCCCTCTCCATTGGCTTTGTGTAGGTCTTCACGGTCTTCTTTGGGCTTCCATTTCAATTCCAATCTGTCATTGGAAAACGGTTGGGCATCCCCCTGAAAATCCACAAACCACTCGCCCGCCTTTTGAAACACCCGAAACCCTAAACCAAATGTCGCACTTGCCTGATTCATCCGCACTTTGGTCGTTCGTGTCCACCAGCCGCCTGTATTCAAGGTGATGGTCTCCTGGTCAAAGGAAACGACGGCCGTTTGGTGAAACACCACCTGCTTTTGCCCCTGACTACTCTCTATGACTTTTGTTTTGTAACTGGGTAGCTCTCCCCGCTCCCCTTGAATGTCTACTGGCAGGTTGTTAATCTGTTGTTGAGATAACCGCATTGCCCTCCTTATTTATATTGTTGTTAGGTGAGAACATTATCCCATCCATAAATAGTTATGTCAACAGGCAAATAGTCTGATACAATCGTCCAAATATGGAAAACTTCGACCAATGGCTGACCTTAGAAGCGGCCGCCCAACAATACGGTTACACTCACAAAGAAAGCCTGACCCGCCGCTTGCGTCAATTGCGCCGCCGCGGATTCGTGGCCGACTTCGGCCAACCGCCAACCGCCTACCAAACAAACAAAGACACCTCCCAAGCCGTGATTGTACTGATGTGGCCGAACCCCAAAGTAGCCTTGCTTCGTCGGGATGCCCCGTCAGAACTACTCGATGCCAAACAAGGGAAACGGCCGAAAATCCCGGCCGATGTCTCCTCGCCGACATAGACACAGTGACGGAGAGTCAACGGGGTATCTAGGAAATTGTACGTGTTTACAGAAGGTATTTTGGGGGGCGCTGGCCGCGACACATAATATAGTCGGAGCAGCCGACTTTGGGCTATGACGGCGGGGTTCTCGTTTAGAATTGCGGCGGTTTTCTTTCCAGGCTGGCAGTCTTAAAACCCAAAGGTAAACCCAAACTTTTCATGCGATTTTGGCGGCTTTTACCGGAGCGGGGCACCCAATCTGTTATTATTTGACCATTCGTCTGGCCTGTCAAAATAGTAACCCGATCCAATTTATGCGGACACTATTCCTGAAGCTTCATTTTCTCGAAATGCTGCCTGCGCAGCAAGCGAAGGACAAATCGTTGTGACCGCGGGAAGGCAGCCAGGCCCGTTTCGGTGTCCACTGTTTCGATTTGCTTAATCACATACGGCCGTCCCTGCCAGACCAACGTACAACCCCCGGCGGCCAACACATTTTTATACCAATCCACATCAGGTCCATACGTCAGCTCAATCACAAACCCATCCGCCACCGGGCTGACAATAATCGGCGTCTCGTAGAGCTTGCCGCTGCGACGGCCGACGTGCCGGATAAGGCTGAACGGGCCAATTGAAGACCGGGCCAGCCGTCGGGTCAGGGGGTTCAGGGTGTGCTTCAGCAAAGTGAGCCAGCCACGACGGAGTTGCTGTTGAAGGTTCATCAGATGTCTCCTATCAAGCGTTCCGAAATCGAATGATACCAGTCATGCTATCGGAAATCAGGCTTTTTTCCATTCTCATATCCTGGTCAAAACGGCAAATCTTGGTCATCATCGCTGGGTAGCAGACCGTCCCCCAACAGTTGATAGTAACTGGTCATCTCGCGGATGATGCCGGCCACATAGGCAAAGGTTTGCTCTGGGGTCTGTCCCATCTTTTCATATTTCTCCGTGTTGCCCAGGAGCATCAAAAAGAGGTGGGATAACCGCTGTAAACTCAAGTGCATGTTCTCCCGCGCTGCTGACGAAAATTCCTTCATCCGCAAATCAGACAATACCAGGAGCACTGAACTCAAGCCCTGCGTTTCAGCGTAAGTGAGGAAGGGTGAGATTTCGGGAAACAAAGCCTGGCTCTCAGGGGTGAAGATGTCAGTTGATTCTCGAATCGTTTTGCCAAGCCGCTGGTATTCTTCCACCGAAGCAGCTTCCAACTCATTCCATGTTATATCAGCCGCTTCCAATGCCTCATACAGGTCAAGTCCCGTGTCCTCGTCCCTTGATGGGCAATGGGTGCAGATAATCAGCCGGTCAGGGTACTCATCGCCCATAGGAATTGCCTCTGACAGCCACCAGTAACGCACCGGATAGCCGTGTGCCCATGCCTGTTTGATCACGGCCGTAATGTCTTCACGATAATGGATAGGGGTGTCAAAGATATAGGCCAGGTAGGTATGACGTGGGTCTATAAGTTCTTCCCCGGCCAAAGTCTCGGCGGAAAGCGGGGTTGGCTGCGGGGTCGGTTCTGGGATTGGTTGATTGTCTGCTTCATGGCTCATACAGGCTCCTCCTGTTATTTGATATGGTTTCCGCCCTGCGTAGTTATAATGTTCAGCTCTCCTGGGTAGTGCTTCGTTATCCGCTGGCCGATAGACTCCTGCTTGCGGCTTTTGTCCTCGCTCCGTTACAGTGGTAGTGGTTAAAGCTATGGGCCAGAGGGTCAACAAAATGACAAAGTGATCACATAGCCCGGTTCACCTTGTCATCCCACCACGTGACGGGCAACTGACGTGGTGACGGTCTCGCCTCATGCTGAGAAGGCACACGCGCCGACGCCTCTGACCCTACCTTCGACGGCGCAACGGGAAGGGCTGTGTCTCAGCCTGTCGTCGCCATAGGTAGTAGGCCAGCAAACCCACGGCCGAATCCCCATCTGCCAGAGCAGTGAAGGCTCGGCGAAATCGCTGCTGGCTGGCATGGTTATTGGTGGTGCGGACATATTCCATAATGGATTTAGCTTCATCCAGGCATAGCTCGATGCGTTTGACATGAGGTTGGGTACTGTTTTGACTGGTATTGAGGATTCTATAAACGGCCACCTGTCCACTATACCAGGTGCTGCCTCCATCACTCAAGCCGTAGCCTTAGTCGGCGGAAGGATGCAGCGAGGGATAGTTTCTCCGGCCAGATGCCAAATGGGCTGGTGTAACACGGTGGTGGGGGTGATGGCCTGGTAGGTGGTAAAGTAGAAGAGGCCACTTCCCCCAGCCCTTTCCGCCTCCGCCTTCATGTTTGCCAACCTGCGTTTGCCAGTGGTGACCACCAGGTAACGGCCGTAGCGTAAACCAAATCGTCGGTGAAAGGTGTCACTTTTCAAGTAGACCTTGCCCGGTTCCACCTTTTCGCGAATAAAGCGGGGGTTATCTTTGGTCGCCATATCCATTTCCAATAGGTAGGCAAAGGGGTGCGCATCTCCCTGGCGCTGGATGGCAAAAAAGCCGTCTGGTCGTACCTGGCGCTGCTGTGGTTTGCCTTTGGGTTGAGGTACGGCCACCGTGTCAGGATAAGCAAACAATTCGCTTTCCGGTATCCAGCGGCTCAGGCTCAAGGTTGGGTCTTGCTGGCAAGCCTGCATCATCGTTAACCGTACATCGTTGATAGCCAGGTCATGGTTGAGTAACGCATATCGAGGCTGCCGACGCCAAGGAAAGCGGCGCAGCGATTCCCCCTGCAAACCGGCTACCACCTCCGCTCCCTTTCGGCCGAGCCAGTAAATGCTTTCTCCTTGTGGTACCCGATGAATGGTCGTTTTACTCGGCGCATTGACATAGCCATTATCAAACAAGAGTCGCATTCTGGCTCTGGGCTGGCTGCGGTTTTGGCCGGAGAAAAAAAGCTGATCAATTTGCTTGAGGCTGAGTACCCCATCAAAGGCGTAAATCGTTTCCAGAATACGGTAATCACGCTCCGTTAAGCGCATTGGTGGTGGCTGTTTAGCTCGCTCGTAAGGCACACGGCGCAAGGACATGACGCCAGTATATCATTGGGAAGGGTTGGAATCAGTCAAAAAGTGGTTGCGTCGTTTCTTGGGCGGCGATGTCCCAGAGATGAGTGGGCAGCTTTTCCGGTTGCCAGATGTCAAAGGCAGATTGCGTGGTAAACCAGAAATAACGATCACCACCAACCTTTTCGGTGGCTCGTTTGAGGTTCTGCAACCGCTGTTCACTAGAAACTACAGCTAGGAGGCGAAAGTGGCGGGTCCCGTACAATTTTTCAGACAAGCCACTTTGTCGAAATTGAGCGTAAGCCTTCATCTTGTCCTGCCAACGGCTATTGTCCATCGTTCCCTGGTCTACTTCTAAAAAAAAGTGGGCCGGCTGGTCTTGATGGGGAAGTTGGAGTTGAAAATAGGCATCGGGCAAAATCCGGGTCACTCTAGCCCCACGCATTCGGTAAGGGACTCGGTCTTGATACGCGGCTGACCGAAAATCAGCCTCATCAATCCAGGTGGTCAGTTGCCAGTGTCCCAATTCACTCAGTCGTGATAACACCAGGCGCACGTCGTTGATAGCCAGGGTATGGTGAACGAAGGCAAAACCCACCTGGTTTTGCTGTGGTCGCCAGCCAATGACGGCTCTATCCTCCCCGGTTTCGGCGGCGATTACATCTGCCCCTTTAGTGTCCAACACGTACACATAGGGTTGCCTCCCCTCTCCCAAGACCACTGGCGATGGCAGCCGGTCAATAAAGCCGTGATGATACAGCAATTGCAACCGGCGCTGACAGACAGTCTGCTTGCTGTGACGTTTGGCTGAGTGAAATAGCCAGGCTTCAATCTGATGGGCTGAAAGCAGACGAAAGCGATAGATCGCTCGAATAATGTCTTTGTCTCGGTGCGTTAACCGCATGGCTGGCGGTTGGTTTGTTCGTTTGTAGGAGGGTAGATAGCGATTAGTGGGTTCAGCCAAAGTATCCCGCCTCTTGTTCCCCTTCTGCCTGGTCATTGGACGCTGGCTGTCCCTGGAAGCGGGCCAGGATTTCGGCGTCCACCGATTCTTTGGATCGACTGTAGCGCTGGCGGCTCAAAGTACGGATTCGGTTGATTTTGTCCCCGTCATCCGGGTTGGTTTCGAGTGGAACGGCCGTTTGTAAACTGAAGGCGGGCAAAGTTTCGCCGTTCGCCTGCATTTTGACAATGGCGTTAAATCTGCTTAAGTTGAGTAGGTCTTCGCTGTCAAATTGGGGCTTAACCAGAGTACTCAGGCGGGGGGCATCGGTCGTCCCAATCCGGAAAATAATGGCGGTACCGGCGTTACCGACAATGGCGTCCAGGGTATCGCCCTCTAGCTGTCTCAAATACTGGTTGGCTACCGTCAAACTCAAGCCGTGTTTTCGGGCTTCGGAAAACATTTTTGACAAACTGGTGGTGGTGAAGTTCTGTACCTCGTCGATGTAGAGATAGAAAGTCGCGTCTTGGCTGCCGTTAGCCGAAATCGGTAATTGGCTCATCGCGGCAATTTGGAATTTGGAGATGAGCAACGCTCCCAACGTCTCCGCGTCTATTTCCGCAATCCCACCCAAATTAGCCAGGAAAATGGTTTGTCCGGTGAGTATCTTTCCGAAATCCAGGCTGTCTTGTTGACACACAACCCGTCTGATCCGTTCATCCCGATAGAATTTACGAATCCGGTTGGCGATGGGCAGGGAGAATTGGTGTTTCTGCGAGGCACTGAGTGGTTCATATTCATCGTGCCAGAATTCCAGCGCCACCGGATCGGTTACTCGGCGGAGTACCTCGGCCCGAAAATCCGAATTGTGGAATAATCGCAGTATATCTTGAATGGTTGCGCCTTCGGTTGACATCAGGGCAATCAAGGCCGCATAAAGAGCATCTTCCATCCGGGTGGAACTCCAATTCTCGGCAAACATTTTCCGAATGACACCCAATGCTTGACCGGCTACTTGTTCTTTTGACACCTGACTGGAGGCTGCCAGCAGGTTCAAGCCGATGGGGTGGTCGGTGTCGTGCATATCAAAGAGAATAACCTCGGCTTCTCGCTCAGGCGGAATGCTGGTTGCCAGGATGTTTTCTACCAGGGAACCGTGTGGATCAATGACTCCTACCCGTTTACCGGCCGCAATGTCCTGGTGGATTAAGCGGTGTAGCAGGGTTGACTTACCTACCCCTGTGCTACCCATGATGTTGAGATGGGTAACCCGGTCGGTGTAGGTCAAGGTAACTGGCTGTTCATGGCCTTGATACAGGTTGGTACCGATGACCACGCTGTTGTCGTGCTGCCCCACTTGTTGGGGTAACGGTGCAGAAGCACCTGTAGCCCACCGCACTCGTGGGTGAATACATTGGTCACAAGGCAAATGCCACAAGGCTGCCACCTCTGGTGCCGACAATACCAGTTCGTAAGATAACTCGTGGGCAGGTATGAGGAAGTTGTAACCATCACGTTCAAAGACGGCCAAGCCCGGTTTGAGCAAGTCCACAATGTCGTTAGCACGTTCTTTCGTATCTGCCTTCACTTTGATAGCAAATTCTGCTTCCTTGAGGGCTGCATCCAGTTTGGCTACGGCATTTTGTACCTGTCTTGTACCAAAGCGAGGAACTTGTTGCGCGTTTTTAGCATTGCGAGCTTCATGATGGAACTCATCAAGCAGTTTGTTGCCCAGTTCGTAGAATTTGGGGCGTACCGGCCGCAGATGAATGCTATACGAGACCACTTCGCCTGGTCTGAGCGTTCCCAAGGCACTGACAATCCCGGCCAACGGGTCTAGTTGACCAAATTCCTCTAGGGTGAGGAGGGGGCCAATAAACGGCGAGACGGTACGAAAACAGTAGAGGCGATAGCCAATGGGGGCTGAGTTTTTGGTGGTGAATGATATCTGGGCTTGAGGGTAAAGCCCATACAGAGAGCGAATCAACGGTTCTTCGAGTTCTTGCCAGACCTCGGCTAGCCACTCAATGGACTCATGGGTGGCCCGAATTCCTACACTAAAAGGGAGTTTGAAGGAAAACCAGCTAACCATCAACTGTTGGGCGGCCTGTGGGTGAAACGCCGTGTAAGCTGGTAGGCGAATAGAAATTATGCTGGTCAGCGAATTGGTTTGAGCTTGGGTGATCTCGTTCATGTTATAGCCTCCGAAAGTGTGGTGAACAATTCTTAGTTCCCGCCTAACATTATGAGCAAGATACCTAGAACGAATACCCCGAGCAATACTAATATGAAGACTACGGCACCGTCTGTTGAGCCACCTGAGTATTCCGATTTTGAACCACCCGCAGTGTTCCTTTCCAATGAGCCACCTGAGTATTCCGATTTTGAACCACCCGCAGTGTTCCTTTCCAATGAG
>JAHDWK010000027.1:86079-94060 GCA_023382655.1 Anaerolineae bacterium
CCACCTGAGTTTCCTGATTTTGATACACCCACAGTGCTCCCCACCAAGGGCTTCCCGCAATGAAAACAAAAATCCCGACCGGGTTCATTGGCTGCTTGGCAGGTTGCACAGGAGAAGGCTTCAATGATAGTGCCCCAATACACCGGCCGGTTCAGTCGTCTCACTTGCACTAACAGCGGTGTTTGGAACGATTGCCAAATCTTGTAAAAAATGAAGCCAATAATAAACAGACACCCTAATGCAGCGTCTCCTGAACTATCGCTTTGTCGTCGTGACATGTGTCTTTTCCTTGAGCTACTTGCAAACAGGTAGTGGCACACCTATTTCAAGCAACCTTTCCCCATTCCTGGTGCTGCCCTCCTACAGGCAGACCATTAACCGTTTCTAGGTGTAGTATATGGTTCTAGCTTGAGACAAAAGTTAAGATGTCCCCTTTGTCATTCAGAGCAACTGCTCGGCTAAATCTTGCACGGCCGTGGTGAAGTCACAACCTTGCTTTTGCATCCAAAAGTCAATAATGCTGCCGCCCGTGTTGCAGGCAAAACAATGCCAGTAGTTGCCCTCATCATTGACGCTAAAACTTGGGTGATGGTCGTCGTGAAAGGGACACAAGCCCATCCCCTTGGCCGACAGGGTAATGTAGCGGCCAACAAACTGGCGGACGGAAACGGCCGTTTTGACTTGCTCTGATAGTGGCATCATGTCGTTGCCGTCAAACGTGCCCCTCTCCGCTGCTGTAGTTGTCTCAAAATGGCTTTGGGGGGCTAAATCTTTAGCGTACTGCGTCAAAGCGGTAAAAACCGCTTTGGGCACGGTTTGCGGACGATAGAATTCCCGCACCTGATCCCGCAAGGTGGGCGCTAGCGGTTCACCAGCCGATGTCACCAGGCCGTACCGTTTCCGATTTTGCCGGTGCAGGCCAAAAGGTAAACGGATGAGTGAGCCTGGCCCGTCCTCAAGACAATCTTGCTTGGGATAGAGTTCCACGCTGGTGAGGTTGTGGGCTGCTATCAGTCCCCGACCAAACAGACGAATCTGCTCTCCGGACAGCCAGCGGTCAAAGAACAGCCACAGATGCCCACCCCGCCGACTCTGCTCCAAATACCCGGTTGTATCCATCCCCGCGAGCTTGGTGTACAGGATGGTCAATTGCTGCCATTCGTCCAGGTTGTCAGCGTCCAACACCAGGAATCGCCCCAGGCTTTGAGGGTTGAGCAGGTACGTCCCCAATGTTACCTCCCCACGCAGGTGGGCAAACAGATGGGTGACACTCAGCGGTTCGCGCACCGTGTAATACATCCCGCCAAAGGTGGATTGCCGGGGATGCATATCCCATCGCTGAATCAACTGCCGCGCCAGAATCTCGGCCAGGGGGGAGAGTTCATAATCGGTGGGTTCTTGTTCAGGATGGCGCATGGCCGGTTGAGCATAGCAAATTTTCGCCTCAGCCTGGACGGGTAAACAAGGTTGCGAATAACCAGGAGGGTGGCCGAGTGAGCCTTCTTAAAGAAAAGAGCGCCGTCAGGCGCTTCCATATTTGGAGGCTCGCGCCAGAAGGTACCCGGAAGATGGCGCGAGCCGCAGGCGTCGGGCTTGAAAAGCCCGACTACCCCCGCGTTAGCCAGGTGGCCGGTTGCTTGGGCAACCGGTCGGCGCAGCGTAGCGCCGGAGCGGGGTTCTTTCACTGTCCGGGTCGCGGCGGCACGCTGCGCCTCGGCGGTGAAGGAACCAACCGCGCCGGGAACTTTGGCGGATCAACTTGAGTTTACGAAAGTCATCCAGCCAAAGCGCAGCGGGGGTAGTCGGGGTTGCGTCGCGGGTGAAACACCGCAGCGCAAGACCGACGCCTTGGCTTGGCGAGTGGGGGGTTGGGCCACAAGACGGCTCTTGGCCAGTCCCGTCTGCGGGCAAGACAAGAGCGGTCTGGGGCACAGCCTCTCCGAGACAAGGCAGCCTCTTCCGGGCTTGACGCGCGGGTTCGATGCCCGCCGCGTCAAGAAAACCCCATGCCATAGGATGGCGGATATGCTGGAAGGGATGATGGGGTATGATCGTTATTTGGGCACGACAAACACAACCTTGAAAATGACTTCGGCTTTGTAAAATTTAGTATCAGCCTCCTTCCCTCCCTACGCTTCCTTCTCCTCTTGCTTCTCCTAGGCGAGCTTCGCTCGAATTTTCAAACAAAGCTCACTTCGCCTGAGGTGTCTTCGGAAGGCTTGAGACCTCCTTATCTGGCCCGTTAAAGCCAGAAACAGTTAGCTGTCGGATCAGTCGCTTCGGTCGGTTGGCCGTTGCCCATGCCCCGCAACGGTAGGGTTCCACTCAAGCCGTGTCGCTCAAGTATTCCCATCCTGAAAGGTAAAACTGACCGCTGCAAGGGGTAAAAAGCCAGATTTCTGGCTTACAAGAATGCCATATTTCCCGCAATCTTGTTTTCTGGTAAGCCAGATTTCTCGTTTGCCCGATTTCTGGCTTGCCACATTTCTGGCTTGCCAGATTTCTGGCACCCTTGAGGTCCTTTGGCTTTGAGGGTACCGGCACTAGCCACCATTCGGAAACACAACGACCGTCCATATTGCACAAACGTGCAATCTCTCTGGCGGGTTAACGGGAGTAAAGAAAAGAAACGGTCGAGTAACCCTAGACCCGCTCCTCAACCAACAGTTCAACCAGGCGGCTTTTGTCGCGCTTCCGCTCATATTCCCACAAAAGGGCGGCCAGAGCCGTGATGACGACTGCGTTTTTGGTCAGTTTTTGGCGGTAGTTCCGGCGTACATCGTCCAGCGTATCATCCAGCATGTCCAACATGGCTTGGGGGTAGCGAAAAGAAGTTTTGGTTGCGGCCTTCATTTCTAGAAAGTCGTCCACAAAATCAAGTAAATTGGTCGGCTCCCTCTGGACAGCTTCCGCTTTCTGGCTTTCTGGTTTTCGGGCAATCTTGTTTTCTGGTTTTCTGGTAATCTGGCTTTCTGGCAATCTGGCATTTTCTGGCTCAGCCGTTGGCTGGCTGCTCATGACGATCCCCTGCGTTGTTTTTACAACCTCAGTGGTCTCTTCCGCGTGGGCTACCTCTGGGTGGGCAACCTCTGGGCGTTTCAAATTCATCAACTCGTCATAGACACCCATTAGTGGCTCTCCTCAAAAGCCTCAGCTGCCGCTGCCGTGATCAGGCTTTTGTTAACAACTTGTTGTTGCTCAAACACCGCCCGAACCAGTGCCTCATTCGCCAGCTTACAAATATCCCTGGCGATACCGCCAGTGAGACGATAAATCTCGGCAATCGCTTCCTGGTCAAAAGGTAAATCACGACCACCGGAAACCGTCCACCTAAACCGCAACATCTCTTGTGTTTGCGGCAAATCAAAGGGGCTGAGTTTTGCCATATACATGCGACTGGACAGTGAGCGAAACCGCTTGATACGATAGTGTAATTCTGGCTGACCAAACAAAGCCACTTGAATCAAGAATTCAACATTGGTCGTGAAGTTGAACAGGTGGTGAATGGTTTTGAGCGTGTCATAAGGCAGATTTTGCGCCTCATCGATGAGCAGAACAGGCGAAATACCCGCCTTGTACTGGTCTATGAGGAATCGTTCAAAGTTCTTGAGAGTATGGGCATAGGAACGGGCCGTTTTGACACTGAACTCTTCGGCAATAAAGCGTAAGAACTGGTTGGATGTTTTTAGATTGGGGGCAAAGGCAAACACCACCTTCTTGGATTTGTCACTGACCAGTTCATCACGGATACGTTTGGCCAAAGACGTTTTCCCCAAACCCACCTGGGCACTGAGGTAAATAGGGCCATCTTTTTGGAAGAGATGGTATTCGATTTTGGCTTTGGCTTCTTTGTGCTGGTCTGAGTACCAGAGGAAACGCGGGTCGGGGAGAATCTTGTAGGGGGCTTCTGATAAACCAAAAAACTCTTGGTACATATGCGCATCATGAACCATCCCACGGTCAATTTCAAGTCCAATTTGGGGGTGGAAGTTGGCGCAACTGTGCGGTCATCATTCAGCCAGGAGAAAATTGGTGTACTGGTACACCATGTACTAAATATCCAAATTGACATGAGGCACAAGGTGTAAACAGTTCATCCAGCGAAAGATGAAGAAAGGTCGGGGAGGGGTGTTAACTTGGCCTACATCAACCGCTTTTGTCCGGGCCAGCCTGCTCGATACGAATGCGAATGAGTAGTCGTTGTTCCCGCACCATCGCCTGGCGATAATCTGCCCAATCTGGATGTTCACCGACGACGGTTTTGTAATAACTGACTAATGGTTCCATCGCTTCGGGTAGGGAGAGAATTTCGGCGGTGCCATCAATCTGTAGCCATTTGCCGAAGAAGCCATCAGCAAAAACACAAACGGAAGCGCGTGGGTCACGGCGTAGGTTCTTGACCTTGTAAGCTGTTTCGCGGGAACTGATGATCGCCAACCCGTCGGCATCAATACCCATAATGATAGGGGACATCTGCAAACGGCCGTCTTGACGAAAAGTAGTCAGCACCCCACGATGATTTTCCCGAATAAACGCTCTGGCCTTTTCAATATCCATCAGCTTTTCCTCTTGCCCTGAAATCTTGTGAGCCTATATCCGAAGTGGTCTATCTTCCTTCCTAATAATAGCAGGCAATCCCATAAAGACACTGTGGGGCAGCAGGAAGAACAGTAAACAATCGGCGCGACATCATGCAAACTGACGTATGTAAGCCGCCTTCGCCTGGTCGAAATCTCGCTGGTCTGGGGGCAGCGCTTGCCAGTAAACCAGGGCTAGTTCTGTGATTTCATCCAGTTGCTGCCACTGCTGCTCATCGTGGTGAATGGACTTTGTATATTGGTAGGTCAAATCACCGCCATAAAAAGCCATATGGAGGTGCCCCTGGCTGGCCAGCCGCGCCAAGATACGGAGTTGGTCGGGTTCACCCACGTTGAGAAAGGACTCAAAGCAGAAAGGATTGACAGGATTGTCCACAATCACCATTTCCAGGCGAATCAGCGGCGCGGTCGGCATCTGAATCATCTGCCACTGGAACCAGACCGGCTTTCCGGCAAAACCGGCGATGTCGGCATCAGCGGCATGGCAGGCGTGAATGATGCCCCTATCGGTTTCCACGGACGCACAGCCATAGCCAGTGCGGGCAAAAACCTCTTTTAGCTCCGGCGGTAGTTCTGGCGAAACAATGAATTCGCTGCGCCAGGTGCGCGTCGTGTCATCCCACTGCACGGCAAACACGGGCTGTGGTAAATAATCCAGCAACGGCCGTAATGCTGACTGTATCGCTTCAGATTTTTCTGAGGGGAATCGGCGTAAATAGGGCAGGCTGTCAGGTTCAATCTGCATTTGGCAGGCAATACCTTGCTCTCCAGAGGCGGTCATAGCCAACAGTTGGTAGCCACCGAATGTGTTACCCACTTGCTCGAGCCAGGCCACTGAGACCGGTTCAGGCCGGTCAACCATGAGTAAACCGACTAATCTGTCTGGACGGCCGTCGGCCAGGGTCAGGCCATAACCAGAGAAAACCTCTTCCGTCCCCGGATGCCAGAGGTAAACCAATGCCCCCCTTTCTATGTACTCTTTGTACTCTTTGGCTGGTTCCCGTTCAGGCATAGAAGGCTTTCTATGTCATATTGATAACGCTTTCAACTGGCACTGATTGAGTGGTTGTGGTTGATCACGGGCTGGTGTGGTTGTAACCTCACGCGGTAACTGCTGGTGCGCTGCTCCGGCTTAAGTAGCACCACGACAAGTTCCGTATCTGGTTCGTATTGAGCCACCAGACGATTGATGTCCTCATCTTCATACTGTTCAATGTCCGTCTGGGTGAAATAGGAGAACAGGTTGCCGCTGCCCATGGGTCGGGCCTCCACATCCACAAAGATAGCACCCCGACCAACCAGGCGGGCGCCCATTGAGGCCGTTTGCCAGAAGAGGTTCAGGTTTTCGCCAATCCAGGCCATATCTTGCTGCCGTTCCTGGGTGGCCCAATCTGGTATTTGTTTTGTTTCCGGCGACATAGAGGAATGGGAATACCATAACATGCTCTCTTGATGAGTTCAAGAAGTGTAGAGCGAACTATATGGCAAGATAATGGCGAGAATAGAGACAAAGAGGAGACACTCCAGGTATCCTATTCGAGCATCTCAAATCCAGCCACTAACAAGGCTTCGTTCGCCATTTCTGCCGGTGAAACCCCATCTTCAAACAGAGCGTGAAAATTACAGTCGGGTAAATCGTGAACGCTACAACCAGACACCAGCCAGACACAGCGATCCACCGCCTGCATCCAGGCGGAAAAGCTCTCCTCGTCAGAAAGTCCGGGTGGAGGCTCAGCTAAATTTCTAGGGAAATAATCCCGCTCTTCCAAGAGTCGCCGCCCCAACATTTCCACCGTGTACCAAAAGCCTGGGTCTAGACTGAACCCGCAGCCCATTTCCTCGGCTATCTGGGCGATGTCCTGGTCAGTCAATTCGGCCATTTCCGCCGCGTCAAAGGCGCGTGCCAATGTACTCCGGCTCAGGCCAATAACCGGAAACACTGGCTCTGTGGCCATTGGCTCCGATGGCCGGGTCAACTCCATTGCCTGATATAACCAACTGCCCCATTCACTATCCTGGATGTCCTTGAACAATACCAAAGCCATCGTCGCCTGGTGGGCCGATGGTAATCGTGACCAGGCGGCCAGCAAGGACTCTTTTGTTTGGTAGATCGCCTCTGGACTGATTGACTCTTCACCCGTGGGGGAGGTGAGCAACTGCTCGGTCGTCATAGATAGAATCAGTCTAACACACCCACACCCCGTGCGAATATGCCGGAATGACCGTCGCCTGGCTATAATGGAGGGGCATATCGAAAATGAGGAGAAATCGATGACGAAAAAATCCGGTCCCCGCAAGTTACCAACCCCTAACGCCGCTTTCCGCACCTCCGGCCAAATGGGAGACATCACCCCAGCCGAAGTGCGGGGCATGATCAGCAACCCGATCTATGCGGGCATGGGGCCGTTCCCCGCCCTGATTACGGATGAAGAGTGGGTAGCGGCGGCCGTGCAAGGTATTAAAAAGGAAGGGGCGGAGCAATTTCTGGTCAACCTGCTCTACGTCTTACGCCAGACCTGGGAAACGCTGGAGGACTAAGGCACGGCCGTTCACCTGAATCTTCCACACCTCATCAAGCACGAGCCTGTCTGTTGAACCTATCCGGTTCGGCACGATAGAATGGCCTGTGTCTGAAAAAGGAGAACTGCCCACCAGTCCACTCACCCTGCGCGATTGGCCCACCTACGAGCGACCGCGCGAACGGCTGCAACAATATGGGGGTGCCGCCTTGTCCACCATCGAATTGCTGGCCGTCATCCTTGGCTCTGGTCAGGCCGACGAACATGTTTTGCGCCAGGCGGAACAACTATTGGTCGGTTTTGGCGGTTTACCTGGACTGGCTACGGCCACGCTGACGGAGTTGACAGTCGTGGCCGGTATCGGTGAAGCCAAAGCCAGTCGGCTCAAAGCCTCTCAAGAATACGGCCGTCGGCTGTATGCCTTTAACCCCAGTGAACGGGTTCGAGTAGCCTCCCCGGCCGATGCCGCCAATCTGTTGATGTCGGAGATGATGTATCTGGAGCAGGAACATTTGCGCACCATCCTCCTGGACACCCGGAACAACGTCCTCAAAGCACCCACCATCTACATTGGCAGTCTTAACTCTACCACCGTGCGAATCGGGGAACTGTTTCGCGCCGCGATTCGGGAGAATGCCGCCGCGATGATTGTGGCTCACAATCATCCCTCCACTGACCCCTCGCCCAGCCCGGAAGATATTCGGATCACGCGGCAAATGGTCCAATCTGGACAATTGCTGGGCGTCAATGTGTTGGACCACATCATCATTGGTGGACAGCATTTCGTTTCATTGAAGGAACGGGGATTGGGTGCGCTGTGGGACGAATAGGGAATTCCCCATAAAGTGGGGCTTAGTAAAGGGA
>JAHDWK010000028.1 GCA_023382655.1 Anaerolineae bacterium
CGTGAAATCATCGATTGATTGTCGCTCATTTGTGAGCTAAAGCGAAAGTCCTAATGAGGATATTTTTGGAGGTTGTGATTATTTATTAGAAAAAACGTAGCGCCAGCATGAACGGCCGTAGCCACTTGAATCGCATCTGGTGTGCGAAAATTATACTCTGCCCGAATGTTTGCTGCCTTTGTTGCAATTGGTGGCGTGAGGTCATAAGTGGTGAGGTTCTGGGCGTTCAACAAAATTCCCTGATAGCGCTGGGCCAGAGCCGGCTGTTTTGTGCGCAGGGGGTGAACCAGCGTTTCTAAAAGCGTGATGGTGGATGTGACGGCCGTAAAGCGACCCTTGGACAGGGCAGCAAACAGTGGACGCACAACCGGATGGTATGTTGGATGCTGCTCATGAAATAGATCAAGGGGGCAGTATCCAGAGCGACTACTCGGCCTTGAATATCCTCTAGGAATCCCACGATGCCCGTTCCTTGTTGACGTATTGTTGGGCATCCACGCCTTGCCAGATTTCCGCCTCTAATCCTTCCAATTCCATAATGCTATGTGCCTTTTGCTCTTCGACCTGATAACGCACTTGCCTGGACAAGGCTTCTAGCAATCGCAATTGTTCCGGTAGGACCAGTTTCCGGCTCATTTGTAATACCTGATCAACTGTCATTCCAGTCATTTGATGCCTCCATACCTTTGGAATTATACACAAAACGCGCGTTGCTTTAAGATAGCTGCTGTTCCAAGGCCAGGAACAGGCGGGCGTAGATGAAGGCGTTGGCCCCCCGGACAATGAGGTGATGACCGTCGGTGTCGTGGTGGGACACGGCCGTCAAGTCTGCATGAGTGGGCGCGTCACAATCATCTTCCAACCGGGCCAGGTCGGCCAGCGCCCGGCCAATGGCGGAATCGTGGTTGACGATGAGGATGTGGTAGCCTTCATCCTCGCGCCAGATGTGGCTGTGCTGCCCTTCCAACTGCTTGAGAATCATCTGCCCAGTCTGACTGTGCAACTGGCAGCCCGCCGCTTCGATCAACCATGCCAACCAGTTACGCGCCGTTTGTTGGTGCGGATTCAGGCAGATGTGTTCCAGCAATTTGTTGATGTGGTCACTGCCAGAATGGTCTTCTGGGACCGGCCCTCCCTGTTCGTGACGGAGGTCTTGCAAAAAGAGGTCAAGTTCGTGCTGGTAAACCAACAGTTCGGTTAGCTGCTGTTCCAGGGCGATGGCGCGGGCCTCTACGACCTGAATGATGGTTTCGTCACTCAGATTGCCGCTTTGATAACCGGCCAACAGGCGGCGAATGTCATCCAGGGAAAGGCCCAATCGCTGGGCGCGTTGGATGAGGCGCAGCGTCTGCTCGGCCGCCGGGCCATAGAGCCGGTAGCCCGCTTCGGTACGGCCGTCCGGCGTCAGCAGTCCTTGTTCCTCATAATAACGCAAGGCGGACGGCCGTAGCCCCACCCGTTTCGCCAGTTCACCAATCGTCATCAACTTTGTCACAACACGATCATACCCCGCCACTTCCCTACTTGCCACCTGCCACTTGCCACCTGCCATCCGCTTTTTTTGTCGCCAAGATGTCGTAATATCAACATCTTGACATATTGACTGGCGTGTGTTATGCTGGCAACCGTAACATAAACTTTGTGACGGGAGAATGATTGATATGTTTTGCCATCAACAAACCAAACGGAACTCAATAGAAAAGATGATTGATTTGGCGTCCGGTCAATGGCTCAGCCCGCGCACAAGTGCATGTTCGTCCGTGCCACATACGCTGCCCCGGTCGGGGTAACGTTTCCACACCAGGAACAGCAGAAACGTGGCGCGGGCATACAGCCCGCGCTTTTTATTTCTCGCCCCTCTGGGCAATTCCAGGCCACAGACTGCCCCTTTTGCGTATGAAGCAGGGTCAAAGATGCCCTGTTCAAGCGCCCCAACCTGACAGCAGTCACGGCCGTGTGCAGTATGGCACGTTAACAATCACATACCGCCAACGATGCAAGATAGCTTAAAGGCAGAGCCGCCGACTGTTAATCGGTCAGGTGCAGGTTCGACTCCTGCTCTTGCAGCCTTTGGGAACGTAGCTCAATTGGTAGAGCACTAAAAACCCGATTGCTATTCCTTGACCATTCCACCAGTAATCAGTTATCGGTGAACGGTAATCGGTGGGTAACTTCCGTTTACCGATTACGGATAACCGATTACCGGATGTGGGCCGGCTGTAGTTGGTTACCATTCTTACTGGAGGTGTTGCAGGTTCGAGTCCTGCCGTTCCCATTTTCAACATGGGCTGGTCGTCCAACGGGAAGACGCTGCGCTTGCAACGCAGAGATGTGGGTTCAATTCCCGCGCAGTCCACACATACAGGTGGGTAGCTCAACTGGTAGAGCAGTAGTCTCCAAAACCACAGGCTGTAGGTTCGATCCCTACCTCACCTGCTGGCGATAACTTTGTGGGGTGTCGCCAAATTTTCTTCCTCTTCCCTCCTTCTTGTGGGGCACACAGCCTCAACTCCTTTTTTGGGGTGAGACGGCCGTATGGCCGTCTCACCCTCCTCTTCTCATTTGTTTGGTACGGGGTCGTCTAACCGGCAGGACTACTGACTTTGAATCAGTAAATCCAGGTTCGAACCCTGGCCCCGTAGTGGCGGTAATTAGTCAACAGTGATCAGTAAACAGTGAGCAGTAAGCAGTGTGAGGCAATTTGCTCACTGCTTACTGCTCACTGCTCACTGCTAACCGATTCAGGGTGTGGTGTAATGGGAACATGCGGCGCCTGGGACGCTGAGCCGGCGGTTCGATTCCTTCCACCTTGACTGTTGGCTCACCCGTCTCCGAGGGTGCGGCTACCCATTTTGTCGCCGTCTTCCCGAAACCCTCGGAGAATCTGCGGAGATAGTTCAACCGGCAGAACCTCTCTGTGCCATAGAGAAAATGTGGGTTCAATTCCCGCTCTCCGCTCTGGGAAAGAGATTAGGAGATTGGGAGACCAAGAGATTCAATCTCCCAATCTCCTAGTCTCCATCTTTTAGGAAGGGTGGCCGAATGGTAAGGCGCTCGTTTGCTAAACGAGTTTGGTGAAATAACCAGTGCAGGTTCAATTCCTGTCCCTTCCGCCTGGGCCGGTAGCTCAATCGGCAGAGCAGCGGTCTGCGTTTTCTAAAACGCACTTAAACCGCAGGTTGGGGGTTCGATGCCCTCCCGGTTCACAGCCGATAATCGGTAATCGGTAATCCGTAATCGGTGAACCGAACCGATTACCGATCACCGATTACCGGTTACGGATTCTTGCCTCTGTAGCTCAACGGAATGAGAGCGCCTGGTTTCGACCCAGAAGGTTGTAGGTTCAAATCCTACCAGAGGTGCCAGGGACGTGTGATTTCCCCGGAAACGGCGACGAAGCGTCGCTTGAGTTTCCGGGGAAATAAATCTGGCCCTATCGTCTAATGGCAGGACACAAGGCTTTCAACCTTGTAGCAGGGGTTCAATTCCCCTTGGGGCTTTTTAAGCCGGGGTAGCTCAGTTGGTAGTAGCGCCTGTCTGAAATACAGGAGGGCTGTCCTGGACAGGGCCTCCGTTCGATTCGGAGTCTCGGCGCAGATTAATATTCGGGAAGGCAAGCCGATGGGCGACGGCAGCGGTCTTGAAAACCGACGAGGCGCAAGCCCTTGGGGGTTCAACTCCCTCCCTTTCCGCTAGTGGTTCATGGTGGCTGTAGCTCAGTTGGCAGAGCGTCTGGTTGTGGCCCAGAAGGCCGCGAGTTCGAACCTCGCCAGTCACCCTATCCGGTAATCAGTGATCGATAAACGGTTATCGGAAGGGTGTTACCGATTACCGACACAAAAGGCGGGCTGGAGAGCGTGGGTTATCCTCACCCTGGGTCCTGCTGTTGGAGAGCAGCAGCCGGTCGGCGTAATTGCCGACCGGTGTACCACCCACTCTCACACTTGCCCGCCTGTTTTAACCATTTTGGGGCGTTGCCGTTCCCAATTCTAGACCGACATAGCCGGGCCGGCGGTGAACGGTTATCTGGTAAAGCGCGCAAGCGTGAGCGAGTTCGACCCTCGCGCGCCCCACAAACGGGCCGATAGCTGTGGGTTATCGGAGTATGTCTCTTGTGGGTTCGACTCCCACCGTCTGTTGGCAACAACAGATGTGGCGAAACTGGCAAACGCAACATATTAAAAGCCACAGTGACAACTTGCCCGTTCTCAATCTAGATATCCGATTTCGGCAGTCAAAGGCTGCTTGAGAAGTCGGATGTCTCAAACTATAAGGAGGTGCAGCATGACGAAACTGCGACAACTTTTTTCGACGCGGCAAACGCCGCAGAGCCAGCCTGTGCCGGGCAGCAGCCAGGTGGCCAATTCGGCCGGTGGGTATGCCTGGGCGGTGGATGACTGGATGCAGCTTGACCGCTTCCTGGTGTTGGGTTCTGAGGGTGGCACGTATTACATCCAGCGGCAGAAACTGACCCGCGAGAATGCGGAAGCGGTGCGGCGCTGCCTGCAAACCGACGGCCGTCGCGTCATTGCCCGCGTGGTAGAAGTGTCGGAAAACGGCCGTGCGCCCCGCAACGATCCCGCCCTGTTTGTGCTGGCTATGGCCGCCGGTCTGGGCGACGAGGCGACCCGGCAAGCGGCCATCGCCGCCCTGCCCCGTGTGGCCCGTACCGGCACGCACCTCTTTCACTTCATGGAGTTTGTGGAAGGGTTCCGTGGTTGGGGCCGGGCGCTGCGCCGCGGTGTGGCCAACTGGTACACCGGCATGGACGCCGAACGGTTGGCGTACCAGGCCGTGAAATACCAACAACGGGACGGCTGGAGCCACCGTGACGCCCTGCGGCTGGCCCATCCCCAAGCGCCAACGGCCGTACACAACCAACTGTTTCACTGGATGACGCAAGGTTGGGACGCGGCCACTTTGCCAACCGCTGCCCCAGATGACAGCGCGCTACAAACCGTCTGGGCCTTTGAACAAGCCAAACAAGCCACCTCGGTGGGGGATGTGCAGCGGCTGGTGGAGGGGTATGGCCTGCCCTGGGAAGCGATTCCCACGCCATGGCTGGCGGAGGCAGATGTGTGGCGGACGCTGCTGCCACACTTGCCGCTGAATGCGCTGCTGCGGAACCTGGCCCGGCTGACGGCCAATGGTGTACTGACGCCGCTGGGTGCGGAGATGGAACTGGTGGCGGCGCGGCTGGTGGATGCGGAACAACTGCGCCGGGCGCGGGTGCATCCGGTGGCGGTGCTGGCGGCGCTGCTGACTTACCGGCACGGCAAAGGGGCGCGCGGTTCGCTGGCGTGGGAACCGGTCACGGCCGTTGTGGACGCCCTGGATCAGGCGTTTTACCTGGCGTTCCAAAATGTGGAGGCGACGGGCAAACGGCTGGTGCTGGCGCTGGACGTGTCTGGCTCGATGAGCATGGGTGTGGTGGCGGGTGTGCCGGGGCTGACGCCACGGGTGGCTTCGGCGGCGATGGCGCTGGTGACGGCGGCGACGGAACGGCACGTGACCGTCATCGGCTTCTCGCACCAGATGGTGCGGCTGAACATTTCGCCGCGCCAACGACTGGATGACGCGATGCAGGCGGTGAGCAACCTGCCGTTTGGCGGCACGGATGTGGCCCAACCGATGCTGTGGGCGCTGGCGAATGGTGTACAGGCGGATGCGTTTGTGGTGTACACGGACAGTGAAACGTGGTATGGCCACATTCACCCGGCGCAGGCGCTGCAAACGTACCGCCAGCAGACGGGCATCCCGGCTAAACTGGTGGTGGTGGGCATGGTGGCCAACCGTTTTTCAGTTGCCGATCCGCATGACGCTGGTATGCTAGATGTGGTGGGCTTTGACACGGCCGTGCCGCAGCTCATCGCTGATTTTATTGGTAATCGGTGAACGGTAATCGGTAATCGGTTGGTATCGCCGATAACCGATTACCGATAACTGATGACCGTTTACCGGAGGAGACATGGCAGCAATCCTGCTCTTAAATGCCACGTATGAACCATTGGCAGTGATTCCCAAGAAGCGGGCGCTGTCGCTGCTGCTGCGCGAGGCGGTGGACGCGGTGACGGATGAGGTGGTAGCGCTGGCGGGCATTACGGAAACGCGCCCGATTCCGACGGTGCTGCGGCTGCGGCGGTATGTGAATGTACCCAAGAGGGGCACACGCTGGAGCCGCCAGGGGGTGCTGCGGCGTGACGGTTACACCTGTGTGTATTGTGGTGTGCGGGCGGGCGAAAAACGACACGGCCGTACCCTGCACCCGAATGACTTTACCATTGACCACCTGCTGCCGAAGAGTCGCGGCGGGCGTAATACGTGGGTGAATACGGCGTGTGCCTGTGCGGATTGTAACGGCCGTAAAAACGACCGTACACCACACGAAGCCGGTATGACTTTGCGCTGGGAACCGAAGACGCCGCGTGTGGATTACCTGGTGGCGTCTGGCAATGTGCCGGAAGCGTGGAAGTTTTACCTGGAGATTTAGCAAGGGAAAGCCCCGAAGGGTTTTGGAAACCCTTCGGGGCTTTTAGTACGGCCGTCACTGCCCCCCAAAAATTTTTGCAAACAGGTGGTGGCGGAATCTTTGCCCGACGTGGTTGTGCCTGTTACCATTTAGTCAGGAGAAGGTAATGTCCAGGTGCTTAATCTGCCATTCAAGACAGCGAGTAGTGGGACATCCAACCTCTTTAAGAGGTTGGATGTCTCTGTTTTTAGCCAGTTGGTTGATATTCTTGCTGGCGGGGTGTGAGTTTCCAGGGGAAACGGCCGTGCCCACTCCCATTCAACCCGTTGCTACCGTGCCGATGGTGGCTGCCGAAGGCACAATGGCAGTCACGCCGACGGCTGCGCTGGCTACCCCCACGCCATTGGTGACAGCCAATCCCTTACCCACCGCTACCCATGATGGCGCGTTAGCCGATTGGACGGTGCTGGTGTATATGGTCGCCGACAATAACCTGGAGGAGGCCGCCTTGCTGGACATCAATGAGATGGAGGCAGCGGGTAGTTCTGAGCAGGTGAATGTGCTGGTGCAACTTGACCGGGCGGTGGGGGAATCGGCGGCGGCGGGAGATTGGACGGACACACGCCGCTACCGCATTGTGGGTGACGCTGATCCATTTACCATCACGGCCGAGCCATTGCTGACACTGGGGGAGCAAAATATGGGCGACCCGGCTACGCTGGCGGACTTTATTCGCTGGGGGGCGGCCAATTACCCGGCCAATCACTACGCCCTTATTTTGTGGAATCATGGCATGGGTTGGCAGGGGGTAGCTTTTGATAATGAGACGGCGGAGTTGGGGGTGACGGATCATCTGAGTCTGACAGATTTGGCGGGGGCGCTGGCCCAGGCAGATGTGCCGCCATTGGATATTGTGGGGTTTGATGCCTGTTTGATGGGGCAGTTGGATGTGCTGAATGTGTTACGGCCGTATGCCCAGGTTGCCGTTGCTTCGGAAGAGTTAACCCCTGGTCTGGGCTGGAATTATGAAAGCCTGCTGCGCAATTTGTATGCCCGGCCACAGTGGGACGGCCGTGAATTGGCCGCGCAGATGGTCAATGGCTTCATCAGCCATTACACGACGGCCGTACCGGAGGATTTTGTGACGATGACGGCCGTTGATCTGGCCCAACTGCCGGCGCTGGCGCACAACCTGGAGCAATTGGCGGCGGCGCTGGCCCAAGAGCCAGCCTTTGTAGCCAGTGCGGTGGGTGATGCCCGCAGTGGGGCGGAGAGTTTTGCTCGTGTGTACCCGGAGGATGTGGATTATTACGCGGCCGTTGATCTGCATCACTTTGCCACCATTCTGGCGCGGCGCAGCCCGGATGCGGCGGTGCAGGCGGCGGCAGAAGAGGTGATGGCGGCTGTAGATACAGCCGTTCTCACCCATGGGCGTGGCCCTGGTTTTAAGCATAGTGCCGGTATCGCCCTCTACTTTCCCCGCCGCGCGGAGTTTTATGACGCCGCCTATGGGGATGTGACCCAACTGCCCAACTGGAATGCCTTCTTGCAGAGTTATTATCAAATAGGGCAGGCCGCGCTGACACCACCCACCTTGACATTGCACAATAAACTGAACGCTGTGGTGGGGGTACAAGACCCGGCGTTCATTGGATTTCAGGTCGCGGGGCGTGATATTGAGGCGGTGTGGCTGTTGGTGACGCTGAATGGGGCGGACGGCCGTCGGCTGCTGGTGGAATATGACAATTTGATCCCCGAACCGACCTATTTGCCCGATGGCAGCCAGGTCATCGAGTGGCGCGATGGGGTGCATGACGACTTTTTCATCTGGGATACCGAAGTGACGTATCTTTATGACGCCAATAACAACGGCGATTACGTGGTCATGTGGCCGACGGCGCCGGGCAGTACCCAATTTACCGTGCAGGGGCGGCTGCGTCGCGCCAATGAAGAGAGGTATGTGGATGCCAATTTGCTCTTTGACCATGCCACCGGCGCATTGGTGAAGGTGTGGGCCGTGCAGTCAGATGAGAACAATGCCCCGGCAGAGGTTCTGCCCCAACCGGGTGATGAGTTTCAGCTCTATACCTTCTACGAGGCCAACGGCGCATTTGACAGGGAGCCGGGCGTGAGTCTCTTTTTTGATGACAACGGGGGGCTGTTTTATGAGTGGCTGCCCTTGCAAGACGGCCGTTACTCTTTGGGTATGGTCGCGGAGAATGTGGCGGGGGACACGGCCGTGCAGTTCCTTGACCTCACCGTCACCAACCGCGAAGAACTGGCCGACTATCAAGCCTATTTAGATCCGTATCTGGGCTTCCGCTTCCTCTATCCCCAAAGTTGGCACGAACCCCGTTACCAGGACACCCTGCTCTACAGCGCCAGCCAGCTTACCGAAACACAGCTGCTCATCACCATCTACCCGCATCTCGCCGATGGCGTCACGGCGGAAACGCTCAAACAACAAACGCTGCAACAGTTTGGCACAGTGGACATCCTCTTTGAAGAAACGCGGGTGGTTGATGGACGGCAGGCGCTCAGCACCGCCTATGGGTATACCAACACCGCCGGTATCCCCCACTCCGGTGTCTTCTTGACCTTTATTGATGCTAACCGGAATGGGTATGTGGTGGATGTGGACGGCCGTACGGCCGACGAGACCAACACCGTGCCACTGGCCGCCACCATCGCCGACACCTGGGAATCGGGCACGGCCGGCGTGGGCTTGCAGCCCGGTCAGTGGGCAAAGGTCAACCTGGACAATTTTAGTGTGGCGCAACCCGCCAACTTCACCTATCAACCCGCCAACGGCTGGGAGCGCTTCAACGCCGGGCAATACACCTTTGTCGCCCTGCGCACGCAGCCCGCCAGCCGGGATACGGCCGCCGTCGTCGCCGCTCTGGTACGCGACGCCGGGGCCGGGGTAGACAACTTCCGCGCTACGGAGCCGGTACTCTTCCCCCTGGCAGGTTACGTCTGGCATCGGGTGGAGTTCAGCTATGATGTGGCCGGGTTGGGCACCGTGTGGGGCTTCATCATGGCGCGGGTGGAAGGGGAGCAGGAGGTGGTGGCCTGGGCAGAAGCACCCTCGGCCGGCTACAACGACCTGGCCTCCGGCACCTTCCTGACGATGATCGCCGATTTGACGCTTCGGTGAACAGGTGAGGGGGTGAGCAGGTGAGGGGGCGAGCAGGTGAGGGGGCGAGCAGGTGAGGGGCAACCTAAAGGGGATGCAGACCTACTTGTGCCCAGATGCCACGCGCTGTCACAATTAGCTCATGGTTCATCTGCAAGGCATCAATCGTGGCCCGGCCACAAGCGGTGAGACCAATCAGGTAACGGCCGTCCTCGTCCCAAGCAAAATGTTCGTTCCAGTTTTGTTGGCGGGGGTTGTAAAGAGTGACAGGTTCACCTGTTTTAGGGTCCGGTCCTTCAGTTTTGGCCCATTTACGGCCGTTGCAACCTGAACAAGCCAGGCACAAATTCTCTGGAACACTCTCGCCGCCCAACTTCACCGGGATAATGTGGTCTATTTCACCGGCAATGCCACTGATGCGTTCATGGGTCTGGCAATACTCGCAGCGATAGCCGGCGCGTTGGCGCACAAAGGTACGCAGTTCTGGGGAAATGATAGAAGCAGTCACGAGGGAAGTTCAGGCAGGGGCAAAGTGTCTAATTCAACCGGATGACCCCGTTGGGCCAGGATAGCCAATGCCTGAGCGCGACGCAAAAGGGAGTGGTAATACGCGGCCAACAGGTCTTGGTGTTCGGCCGTTTCAGCGGTGGTCAGCTTTCGCTGCCCGGCAAACTGGTTCAACTGCATCAGTCGGGTCTGCCCGGCCAGTGAGAGAGAAGGTTTTGCGGCCGCCCACAATGCATCATCACTAAACAAGTGCATCGCCGCCAATTCGCGGGCCAACTCTGGTGGTGCGTCTGGCGGCGCGGGCAGGCTGGATTCAATGGCACTGTGCAGTACTTCATCTACCGAGCGGTAAGTCAGTTCGGCCGCCCGTTTGAGTTTACGGTAGGTAGATTCTGGCAAATCTATGGCAATCATTTTTTCAACCATCCACTATCCAACCTCCAATCCACTTTTGTAGAACAAAACTCTAACAACACGGGCAAAGCGTGTCAAGTCTTGTTAGTGTCGTATGATGGGCCAGAGTGTGAGTGTGCCATTGCTGGCGGAGGCGGTCAGGTAACGGCCGTCTGGCGACCAGCTCATTTGCCCCACATCATTGCCTACCGGGGCCTGTGCCAGTATCTGATTGGAACGCCAGTCGCGCACTTCCACACTTTGTACAATATTGGCCGGGGTTGTGCTCATTTGGGCAAAATAATCCCCCGTCGGCGCAAAGATCGGGCTGCTGTTATTGCTGGCCTGCCCGGTGATGGCACTGCCTGTGCGTACATCCCACTGCGTCAACCGCCTTTCGGACTGCTCCTGAGATGTCAGCAACAGATCATCTGCCGTCCAAATGGATAATTGATGATCGGGAATCTCCAAAATCACCTTCTCTTGTTCCAGGTCATATACAAAGATTTTATAAAGCCACGCCTCGTCAATGAGCAAACTTTCCAGGGCTACCAGCGTTCCGCCGGGGTTGAAGAGGGCAATGGGATCTGTTTTCGCCGCGTAATTGGCGCGGACGCTCTCGATGTGGAACAGTTCACGGAAATCGCCAACGGCCGTTTCCTGCCACACCATCATCGCCCCCGGTTCTTCCTCTCCACCCGTTCCATCCGTATTGCCGCTGGCGGCCATCAATGCTGACCCGGTAGGTGACCAGATGATCCAGGTGATGTGTTGATCAGCAGGATAGCCAGCGAGAACGGCCGTCTCCGCGCCCGTCGTCCTGTCTACGATGATCACTTCATTGCCGGAGCCATAAGCCAGGTAACGGCCGTCTGGCGAAAAGGCCACCCCTTCCACCCGCGCCGTCACGTTGGCAAAGGTTTGGGTAATGGCCCGCGCTGCCAGATCGTAGACGACCATCTCATTGGTGGCCGTATCTACCAGGGCTACCAACTTGGAATCGGGGCTAAAGGTGGCGACGGGATAGTTGAGGTCAAAGACAGCAACAGGTTGCGTTGACTCCACATCCCAGATGACAAATTGATAATCGGTGGGGGTGGCTATTTTACGACCGTCTGGCGACCAGAAATAAGGATAGTGTACCGCATACACCGGCAGGCGTCCTACCGTTTCTTCGGTCGCGCCCTCGTCAAACGCCCATCGGGTCAATGTACCATCCGCATACAGGCTGATGATGGCATTACCGGCAAAGCTGCTCACCAGGCGATGGATCGGCGCCGGGTTTTCTAGCTGTCTCACCAGTTCACCCGTAGCTGCCTCCCACACGCTGCCGCCAAAATAGCCGTAGCTGCCTATACTGGCCAGCCAACGGCCGTCCGGACTGGCAAAAAGGGAGCGTCCTGTCCAAGTAGAAGGCTGGAAGAAGAGGGCGCTGCTGGGAATACTTTGGATGACCATCTGGCTGGCAAAATCTATCGTGTCAATGCTGTTATTGGGGCTGTTGAGGGTGAGGGTCCGGCCGTCCGGCGACCAGGCCACCGCGTAGGATGAATAACAGCCGGCAGAGCGTTGCAGCGTAAACAGCCGCTCACCCGTTTCCACATCCACAATGTGGCCGCAGCCTCTGGTTCTCGAAGCCAGGGTTACGGCCGTGCCATCAGGCGACCAGACGAGATGCGGCCCTGTGTCGCCGCCGCCGCCGGTTTCCGGGATTTCATGCACGTGACCGCCGGCCAAATCCAGCACAAAGATGGGATTAAAACGGTTGGTGCCGGTCAAATGGACGGCGATGCGGCGGCCGTCTGGCGCGTAGGCGATGTCTCCCAAACGCGCATTGGCGTGGACGACGGGATAGGTTTGGGCACGGCCGTCAGCCGCCGCCAGTTCCATCACGTTACCATCGGCCAGGGCCACAGCTACCGCCTGCCCGTCCGGGCGCACGGCAATGGCCACGGGGCTGGCGGGTAGGGGTTGGAACCATTGCTTGGCCGCGCCGGTAACGGCCGTAAACGACACCCCATATGGCCAGGCCACGGCCACGCCTGTGCCATCGGGCGTAAACGCCGCGTCCACTAGCTGCCCCCGCCCCAACAGGCGCGGCGCGCCCAATTGGATGGGGGAGGCGGCTGGCTGCTCCGGCGTTTCGCCACTTGATGGATCAATCTCCGCGCCAACGGGCACAAAAAGCAGCCGTTCACCGGGATTGGTGAACAGTTCCAACTGCCCATTTTCTACCCAGTACTGCCTGGCCTGGCTGAGGGCGGTGGTGAAATCCCCTTCCTGAAGCAGATATGCTTCGTCTAAATCACAGCTTCCCTCTACCATACTCAGCATGGGGAAGCGAATGTCGTCATTTTCGGCCTGGTAGCTGCCCAGGTAGTGGCGGCAGCCCGCATAGCCGCTGATCGCGCCGCTGCCGTCAAAGACCAGGGTAATTTCGGTGTCGGGCAGCAGGTCACGGCCGTGCCACTCCACTAACTGCCAGGCCACACCGACCAAATCGGCGGGGTTGGCGGCAAATTCGGGTTGGCGGGTGAAGGTTAATGTTGTTTCACCAACGGCCGTCAGCAACGCCAACTGATCGCCATCTAAATGATAACGCACCGCCTGCGTCAATGCCTGCACGTAAGCTGTCTCCTGTTCCATTACTCCTTCTGGCGATGGGCAGTCTTGCGCATTTATAGCAATTTCAGGGATGGCAAATGAACCGTCGCGGGCGGAGGTGTAATCGCTGCCATATTCGTTGCAGCCAGCGAAACCACCAGCACGGCCGTCGGCAAACACCAGGGTAATGCGGCTGTCGAGGATGGGGGCACGGCCGTTGATCAAGGTTAGCTCCCACGCCGTCCCGGCTAAATCGGGCATGGGTGTGGGTGTGTCCGTAGCCATCCCTCGCGTCATATCAACAGGTACCGGTTCAACGGTACAGGCGGACAGAAGTATGCAGAGGATGACAAAAATGCGTTTCATCCACTATTCTCCTCTAAAAATTGAAACGTATTGAGTAATTGTTGGTAAACGCGCAAGTAGCGAGCAAATGCCTCTGCCGTTTGTGCTAATCCCTCAATTGTGTAAATCTGATCGCCATGCGCAATAGTGGTAATGATGGCAAAGCCAGCGTGTGGCTCACCTGCGGCCGCCAGATCCACTGTTACTTGAACGGCCGTCTCTCCTGCTACTGTTAACGTTTGTCCCTCGCCAGGTTTTGCATGCAAGTCGGTCCATTGGCTCAACGTTAGCCCGTCTGGGTTCTCGGCGAGGTTTATTGTAACCCAAAAGCCAGCAGCCCCAATTTCTAATGGGTTTCCGGCATGGGCGTGAGTCGAAAAATAACTGTCACTTTCAACCCCAAAATTGCCTAACAAATGTAATTCTTTGGGGTATTGGAGGCTATAGCCATGATCTGTATTGGTGTAAATTGTTGCTTCCAATAAAGCCAGTTCGCCGGAACTTATATTGAGCAACCAACTGTTTCCCTCTTTATCAATCAATTGGATTTCTGGCCGCACAGGGTTGGGCCAGTCGAGGATTTGTAGGCGGCGGTCATCTTTGGGGATGAGGGTGGTGGCGGTCATATCTTCCAGGTTGATGCGCACGATGCTGCTGCTTTCGGTGGGCTGGCAAATGTCGTAGATGAGGGTGAGCACGGCCACTTCCCCATCTTCTGACCAGTGAATTTGCCCCGTTTGCGCGTATTCCCCCAACTCAGAAATGGCTACGCTTCGTTCGTCACCCATTGCCAAATCCCGGACAACAAACGAGACGAAGCTGCCGTTGTAGCTGGTATATGCCAGGGTGGATTCATCGGCCGACAGGGAAAGGTTGAGGGTTTTGCCATCAGGCAAAATCTCGATGGTGCTCCCATCGGTGACATCGAGGCGGTGGAGGTCTGTACCGTTGCTGAAGTACAGGCAGCCGTCCGGCGAACTGAGGTTGGTGTAGTAGAGGTAACGGCCGTCGGCTGACCATTGATACACGGCAGGCCAGATGTATCCCAACCCGTAGCCGCGCCATTCGGCCACCGGCGTCCAGGTGGTCGTACCGTCACTCACGGTCAGGGAAACATACAGTTTTTCCAGGTCGCCCACGACGATGGGTTCGGATTGAGCGGCGATGGCTTGCCAACGGCCGTCTGGCGAAGCCGTCGTGGTGGTCATCATCTCTAATTCGGCCGGGTCGGGCAGGGTAGCTTCCGGCGTAGCCGAAGCCACCGGGGGCGCGGGTGTGCCCGTGATCGGCGAGATGTTAAGGGTTGGTTCAACCAGCAGCGATTCGATGAGGGTATCGAGCAAGGCCAGATCGGGCGTAAAGGCGGTGGTGGGTAAAGCATTGAGGTCGGCCGTTGTCTGCGCCAGATAGTTTTGTAGAGTGCTGGCAAAGGCCTCATCGTCTGCGATGGTGTTGTCGGCGGGCAGGCTGTTGCTTTGCACGGGGAAGAAGGCAGCAATGTAGTAGGCGTGATCGGCCGTGATGCCCTGGAAGGTGTAGTAGATTTCCTGGTTGTTAATCTGGCGCGGCTCCTGGTTGAACTGCGTCAGGTAGCGCATACCCTCACCGTTTTGGAAGGTCAGGTAATGCATCTGTGCCTGTAAATCCTGGTGGCCGTTCGGCGGCGGCAGGTGCGGCAGTGCGCCGTTGGGCAGGTCGGGGCGATCCCGCAGCAGGTCAGCCAACAGGGCGATTTGTTCGGATGCTATCGGATTCATGGCGACGTAACCTTCGAGCGGGAATATGAGGATTTGGGGCTGGTCGGGTATGTTGACGGTTTGATGATAGAGTGTCCAATCGTCAGCATAGCTATCACTAAAGGTGAAGGCGAGGTGGTCGGGCATCACATCAAACAGGAAGTCGTCGGGGCCGGTAGACGGCCGTCCCGCCCCTATCTCTGCGCTTAGATTCGCCGCCAGATAGGGGTCATATTGCAGGCTGACACCATATTCGCCAATACCGGCGATGCTGCCGCTGCCGGCTTCGGGCCGGTAGGGCTGCGAGCCACCGGCAATGGGCTGGCCGAGGACGGTATTGAGAGGAGTGAGGACGGCCGTGTCCTCGCCCCAGTAATTCACGATCAAATTATCCCGTGCCCAAAAGTGGGGCACACCTTCACCATCCCACATGACGCTGACGCTGTTCTCACCTTCCATATAAATGTATTCGTCGCCTCGCGGTGAGATATTTTGGCTGACAGCCTGGCGGTCGGCCGTATCACTAAATTCAAAAACATTGACGTTGATCCCGTTGACGCTCAGATGCCAAAGGGTAATGTTATCGCCGGGGAAAAGGCCTTGGTCGGGGGCACGGCCGTTATTCACCACTGTCGCGCCAGAGTCGCTAAGAGAGGCAATCAGTTGGTCAAAAGCGGATTCGTTGGCAATTGGTGTCGTGGGTATAGCTGTACTGACATCAGTAGTAGCGGCCGTTGCCGTGTCCGTTTCCGCCGGGCGTGATGCTGTCACCGAAACAACATCGCCGGTTGGGTTGGTGGGCGTACAGGCAGCCACTAAGAAAAAAAGAGTCAATAAAAGGACAAAACGATAGGGAATCATGATGTTTATGTGCATATCTCCAATGTGTCAGGGATTGGGAATGTCAGACCAACATTCTCATACCACCAGCATAAGAAATATCCCACTCCTTTCACCCAACGTGATGCCGTTTATTCAAGAGCGCAATTGATACGATTGGTAGGCGATAGTTAAGCGTCTGGCCGCTCTGCGGGGAATTTGTCTGGCTGCCACATGGTTCCGACGAGGGTGGTCTGTTCCTGGCGCAGATGGGTGAGGGTGGTGCGCAGGTGGGTGGCACGGCCGTCTACCAATTCCACCAACCCCGCCACATGCGTCACCAGGCGTTTGATGTGCTCTTGCCACAGCTTGAGACGTTCGTCAAAGCTGGTGGCTGCCAACAGTTGGCCCGCCAGGGTCAGAAAGGAGAAGGGGGAATCGGCCAGTTCCGGGCGCTGTGGGTCATGGTTTTGCCAGAAAGGGTGGGACATATCTTGCAGTTCACGTTCAAATGACTCCAACGCCAGTTGAGCCTGGTGTGAATCTTTTAACAGCGCGTCCAGCAGTTGGGTGTAGTTGATGGCCGAGGCCTGGATGGTGAACAGCCGTTTCTGGATGGTGGTGAGGGCCGTGTGGGCGGTACGGCCGTGGGCCAACGCCTCCTCTACCTCCTTGAGCAAGACCTCATTTTGGGCCAGCGATTCGGTGATGGTTTGTAACTGTTGAGCTTCGGTCGTGTCCAGACGCAGCAGAAATTCCTTTTGCTCTTCGCGCCGCGCCTGATAGATTTCTTCACAATCAGCCAGAGAGATCAACTGTTCATTCAAACGTTCCAGATTGTTTTGCAGGGAGGTGATGCGTTGCTGGCACTGCTCCGCCGCCAGCTTGGCTGCCAGATATTCCTGTACCTGCTGCGCCAACAACTGCCGGTGACGGCCCAGCGCACTGAAGACAAGCGTCGCCACGCCATCCGATTCCAGTTCGGCCACATCCAGCCATTCATTTTGCCGCCGCGCTTCTAACAGAGGCAGTTCGGCTTGTTTTTGTTGTAGCTCCAGGTCAATAGCCGCCATCGTGTCCAAAATGCGATCCCGTTCCAGGATCGCTTTACGGGCGGCGATTAGCGCCAAGTTGAGTTCGACAAATGCGTCACGGATGTTCATGGCAACCGGGTTTTTATCAAAAACCTGGTTGCCAGTCGAGAAATAATAGTGACAGGTGGCAGGTGACAAGGTGACAGGTGACAATGTTTGTGGATGCTCTTTGGTTGTATTGTGTTAGTCAATGATGGGGATAACGTGATGATGACAGGGTACAGAAAGACAACGCTTTCACCTCTTCCTACTGCGTCGCTGGTGAGATGGCGGCTGACTGTAACTGGCGTTGTACAGGGTGTAGGTTTTCGGCCGTTTGTCTATGGGCTGGCGCGGCGGCATGGCCTGACGGGTTTTGTGGGCAATGACAGCGGCGGCGTGTTTATCGAGGTGGAGGGAACGGCAACGGCCGTGACCCATTTCCACCACGGCCTCACCCACCAGCCACCGCCTCTGGCGCACATTGACCAGGTAACAGTACAGCCACTACCGCCACACAGCGACTGTGACTTTGTCATCGTTCACAGCCAGGCGCAGACGGCGGCCAATACCCTCATCTCGCCAGATATTTGCCTGTGCGACGACTGTTTACACGAATTGTTCGACCCGGCCAACCGGCGTTACCGCTACCCCTTCATCAATTGCACCAACTGCGGCCCCCGTTTTACCATTATCAAAGAGATTCCCTATGATCGGCCGTACACTACCATGGCCGAATTCCCCATGTGCCCAGCCTGCCAGGCGGAGTATGACAACCCGCTAGATCGCCGCTTCCACGCCCAACCCAATGCCTGCCCCGATTGTGGGCCGCAGGTATGGCTGGAAGTCGGTGAACGGTTATCGGTAATCGGTAATCGGGCATTAGATTTCGGACTTCGGGGGGATGCAGCCGTGCGGCAGGCGCAAAGTTTGTTAGCAGCGGGGTATATTGTGGCGGTGAAGGGGTTGGGCGGCTTTCATCTGGCGTGTGATGCGACCAATAATGCCGCCCTGGCCACACTACGCGAGCGCAAGGGGCGGGTGGATAAACCGTTTGCGGTGATGGCCTGGGACGTAACGGCCGTGCGCCAGTTTGCTTACGTGTCCGATGAGGAAGCGGCCCTGCTCACGTGCAAAGAACGGCCGATCCTGTTGCTGCGCCAGAAAGAGAACAGCCCGCTCTCTCCCCTCATCGCCCCCGGCAACAACACCATCGGCGTCATGCTGCCCTACACGCCGTTGCACTATCTTTTGCTGGACACCCAATCTCCTGTCCTGGTTATGACCTCGGCCAACTACAGCGATGAACCCATCGTCAAAGACAATGACGAAGCGCGAGAACGGCTGACCCCATTAGCCGACGCTTTTCTGATGCACAACCGGGAGATTCACGGCCGTTGTGATGACTCTGTCGTGAGGGTTATCGGTTATCGGTCATCGGTTATCGGTCATGCGACCAGCGATCACCTCCTCCCTCTCCGCCGTTCCCGCGGTTACACTCCGTTCCCGGTGAAACTGCCCTATCCCCTCCCCACCACACTGGCGGTGGGCGGCGAACTGAAAGGCACCTTCTGCCTGGCTAAAGGGGAATATGGCTACATGAGCCAGCACATCGGCGATATGGAGAATTTGGAAACGGTACACGCATTTGAAACGGCCGTGACCCATTTCCGCCACATCTTCCGCGCCGACCCGGAGCGGCTGGTTTGTGACCTGCACCCCGGTTATCTCTCCACCCGCTGGGCAGAGGAACAGGCAGCGCGAGCAGGGCTGCCGCTGCGGAAAGTGCAGCACCACCACGCCCACATAACCAGCGTCATGGCCGAACACCGGCTGGACGGCCGTGAACGGGTCATCGGGTTCAGCTTTGACGGCACAGGGTACGGCCCGGATGGCGCGGTGTGGGGCGGTGAACTGCTGCTGGCCAATTATGACGGCTTTGAACGGGCGGCGCATCTGAAGTATGTGCCGCTGGCGGGGGGGGATGTGGCCGTGAAACGGCCGTATCGCCTGGCGCTGGCCCATCTGTGGGCTGCCGGGTTGGATTGGGAAGAGGCGCTGCCATGTGTGGCTGCCTGTCCGCCCCCGGAGCGGCGCATTTTGCGGCAGCAGTTGGAGCAGGGCATCAACAGTGTGCCTACCAGCAGCATGGGGCGGCTCTTTGATGCGGTGGCGGCGCTGTTGGGCATCCGCCAGGTGGTAACGTTTGAGGGACAGGCGGCGATGGCGTTAGAAACGGCCGTGGCGCCTGATGTAGCAGAATATTACACATTTGCCCTGCTTGGCGTGGAGATTGACGCCGCGCCGGTAATAATGGCGCTGGTCAGGGACATGATGGCCGGCGTGGAAACGGCCGTGCTCGCCGCTCGCTTCCACAACAGTGTGGCCGACCTGATCGTTCGACTAAGTTTGCAGATGCGGGCCCAGCATGGGCTAAACCAGGTGGCCTTGAGCGGCGGCGTATTTCAGAATGGTCGGTTGTTGGCTACGGCCGTGCAGCAATTACAGCAGCACGATTTCACAGTCCTGACTCATCGCCTGGTCCCGCCCAATGACGGCGGGCTGGCGTTGGGGCAGGTGATGGTTGGCGCCAGACCCTAAGGTTTTTTAGAAACCCTTAGGGTCTGAACGAGGTTGATCATGTGTTTAGGAATTCCCGGAAAAGTGGTTGAAATTTACGAGGCGGACGGCACGCGCATGGGCAAGGTGGACTTTAGCGGCATCCAGAAGGAAGTGTGCCTGGCTTACCTGCCGGAGATACAGGTGGGCGATTACACCATCGTCCACGTTGGTTTTGCCATCACCCAACTGGATGAAGCATCGGCGCTGGAAACATTGGCCCTGTTTAACGAGATGGGGCGACTGGCAGAAGAACTACTGGCCGAAGAAGCGGGGGTGACATGAAATATCTGGATGAGTTCCGCGACGCCGACCTGGCACAAAAACTGTTAGGGCAAATTGAACAACTGGCGACGCGGAAATGGGTGATGATGGAGGTGTGCGGCGGGCAGACCCATTCCATCATCCGCAACGGCATTGACCAGCTATTGCCGGACACGATTGAGATGATTCACGGGCCGGGCTGCCCCGTGTGCGTCACGCCGTTGGGCATGATTGACAAGGCGCTGGCGATTGCCGCCCGGCCGAACGTCATCTTCTGCTCCTTTGGCGACATGCTGCGCGTGCCCGGCAGCGAAAAGGATTTGTTCCGCGTCAAGAGCGAGGGGGGTGATGTGCGCATTGTCTACTCACCGTTGGACGCCGTGAAGATCGCTCGCCACAACCCGGACAAAGAGGTGGTCTTTTTTGGCATTGGTTTTGAAACTACTGCCCCGGCTAATGCCATGGCCGTGTTCCAGGCGAAACAGCAGGGGTTGACCAATTTTTCGATGTTGGTGTCCCATGTGCTGGTGCCGCCGGCGATTGAGGCGATTTTGCAGTCCCCGACGAACCGGGTGCAGGCGTTTCTGGCGGCGGGGCACGTGTGCAGTGTGATGGGGTATTGGCAATATCTACCCCTTGCCGAAAAATACCAGACGCCGATTGTGGTGACCGGTTTTGAGCCGCTGGATGTGCTGGAAGGGATTCGCCGGGCGGTACAGCAGTTGGAAGACGGCCGTGCCGAAGTGGAAAACGCCTACCCCCGCGCCGTGACGGAAGCCGGAAACCTAGCCGCACAAAAGATGTTAGCCGACGTGTTTGTGGTCAGTGACCGGCAGTGGCGGGGCATTGGCCTGATTCCGCAAAGTGGTTGGGAACTGAGCGCGGCGTACCGGGATTTTGACGCAGCCGTGCGCTTTGACGTGGGCCATATTGAGACGCGCGAGTCGCCATTGTGCCGTAGTGGGGAAGTGCTGCAAGGGATGATCAAACCCCACGAATGTGCCGCCTTTGGTAAAGAATGTACGCCGCGTAACCCCTTAGGGGCGACGATGGTTTCCAGCGAAGGGGCGTGTGCGGCTTATTATCAGTACGGCCGTTTTGTGGCGCTGGAAAATGTGGTGGTGTGAATCCACAGATTCCACAGATGGGCACAGATTTTTTATCTGTGTAATCTGTGGATGATTTTCACAGGGGCGTATGAATAACGATTTAGATTTTGAAGGCTGGATGTGCCCAATGCCGTTGCGCAGTTATCCACACATCGTGATGGGGCATGGCGGCGGCGGCAAATTGTCAGCGGAACTGGTAGAGCATCTATTTGTGCCCGCCTTTCGCAATGACAAACTGGAAGCGTTGGGCGATGCGGCCGTTTTTTCGCTGAATGCGGCGCGGCTGGCGATGTCTACCGATTCCTTTGTGGTACGGCCGTTGTTTTTTCCCGGCGGCAACATTGGCGATCTGGCGGTGAACGGCACGGTAAATGATATCAGCATGAGTGGGGCACGGCCGTTGTACCTGAGCGTCGGTTTCATCATCGAAGAAGGGCTGCCGATGCAGACGTTGGCGCGCATTGTGGACAGCATGGCGGCGGCAGCGGCCAAAGCGGGCGTTGCCCTGATTACCGGTGATACCAAAGTGGTGGATAAGGGTCACGGCGACGGCGTTTACATCAACACCAGCGGCATTGGCCTGATTCCCGATGGCCTGGAAATTGGGCCAGACAGGGCGCGACCGGGTGATGTGGTCATTTTGAGCGGCACGATTGGCGACCATGGCATGGCGATCATGAGTGCGCGTGAGGGGTTGGGGTTTGAGTCGCTCATTGTCAGCGACACGGCCGCGCTCAATGGGCTGATTGCCACCATGCTTCAGGTTTGCCCGCAGATTCACGTCTTGCGTGACCCCACGCGGGGTGGGGTAGCGTCGTCGCTCAACGAAATCGCCCAACGCTCTGGCGTGGGCATTGTCCTGGACGAAAAGAAAATCCCGGTACACCAGTCGGTTCATTCCGCCTGTGAATTGTTGGGCATGGACCCGATTTATGTAGCGAATGAGGGCAAATTGTTAGCCATCGTCCCGGCAGATCAGGCGGAGGCGGTGGTGGCAGTGATGCGGGGGCACGAGTTGGGGCGGGACAGGGCCGTGATCGGCCAGGTTTTCGCCGAACACCCCGGACTGCTCATGGCCAAAACCGGCATCGGTGGCACACGGGTCATCCCCATGCAAATTGGCGAACAACTGCCACGTATTTGTTGAGATCGTTGACTATTCCGCACTTTGGCGAATGGGTATTTCGCGCGGTTCGCAGGTGGGCATGTTACCTTCATCGGGCGCATCCACCAGGATGGCCGCCGGGTCTACGCGAGCGTTAAATTGGGAGACCTCCACATCTTCGTGGATGAGACCAGCCCACACCGGCTGCGGGTTGCGCACGCCAAAAACATTGGTCAGGCGTATGCCGCCGGTAACCACGGCGCGGTCGCCAGGCATCAGATAATAGTGCCCATCAATTTCCGTTAAATCTTCCGGGCTGCCCACCGCCCAGCGGTACGGGTAGTTGGTGATTTCGTTTTCAAAGCCGATACCCACACGAAATGCGCCAGACTCAGTGAACCAGCCCAGGGTATTGTAATTCCAGTCAGAGTCGTACACGGTGCCGGGTGGTGGGCCACTGGTGCGGATGGGGGTTGTGCCATAGTTTTCCACGGTGAGAGTGAAGTGGAGGGTATCGCAAATGGCAACGGCCGTGATATTCCAGCTTACCGTATCCCCTGTCGGCGGCGGGAAAATGTGGGCACGGGGCACCCCGCCGTACTGAATGGTGAACGCGCTTTCCACCCGGACAATTTGCCCCTCTTCGTCGCGGGCAATGGCTACTATGGGATACGTGCCATCCGGCGGCGGCGTGGCCCCCTCGTCTACGCCGCCGGCATAGTCGTAGTAGTGCCAGCCTGTTGCCCGCGCCGGGACATCTTGTTCATACTCCAAAACAGGCCGCTCCGAACCATCAGGCATCAGCAAATAGACGCGCAAATCGGCCACATCTTTGTTGAGGAAAAACTGCGCCTTGATACGGTCATCAATACCATCCCGGTTGGGGGTGAAGATGGTTCTGTCCAGAGTGAAATTGCGCATGTCGGGCAGTTCCGGGTCGCCATCACGGATGGTGATTTGCCCCTGCTGCCGTTCGATGACGCCGCGTTCGTCGGTGGCTTCTACCGTCCAGGTGTAACGGCCGTCGGGCAGCAGGCGGCTGAGAATTTGCCCCTGCACCTGGTCATCGGGCAGTGCGAAGCCATCCACAATGCCGCTAAAGGCGACGCGATATTCACCCGCGCCGCGTGGTTTTTCTTCGCGGAAGTAGAAGCGGTCGCCGTTTTCATTTTCAAAGTAGATGGAGACACGGCCGTTGCGCGACAGGTGGTAACCGATGGTAGTTACATCATCCACGCCATCAGCATTAGGGGTAATCTCCATCCCTGCCACCGTCACATTGCGCAGCAAACTATCGTCGCCGCGCACCACCCGCCAGCCAACAGCCACCGCCAACAGCACCAGAATCAGGGCCAAAGCGCCCACAATAAGAGGAGTCCGTTTCTGCTCAGCCATGGGCGCAAGTGTACCAGAGGGGTACAGGCGGGGCGACAATGATCAGGCTACGTTCAGACGACGCGCTGGAGACGGGCGTGAGCAGGTGAGGGGGTAAGTACCCCCTCACCTGAACTTTATCCATATACCATCTGCAATACCATGGTGGTGATGTGAGATTCGACGAAGGCGGCGAGGATGAGCAGGGGCAGACCCACGCCTAGGAAGATGCGGGTGAAATCGGCCATGCGCATGAGGAAATTTTCGCTCAGGGTATGGTCGGGCGAGGGGTGAATGATGACCGCCTGCCAGCGCAGGATGGCGGCGGTGGTGATGAGCAGCGCTGGAAGTTCCAGGATGGCGTGGGGCAAAAAGGTGGCCAGCAAAAACTGGAACGGGTCTTGCCCGGCCAGGTAGACCTGGGCTGCCAGAAAGGCCATCACCCCCCAGGGCAGCATGAAAATGAGCACCGCCAACACGCCAAAGGTAAAGACGCCCAATAATGCCTGCAAAGCCACCACGCGCACGTTTTGCATGATGATGACCAGGGGCAGCGCCGTAAGCAGATAGGCATACTGCTCCAGATTGGCCGCCATGTTTTCGCCGGTCAATTGGGCTTGCAAGTGTGGTGGCAGCGTGTATTGGTAGGCCAGCCAGATGCCGAAGAGGGCCGCGCCGGCAAAGGCGAGCAGCAATATCCCCATTGGTTGCAGGAGCGAGGGGAAAATGGCAAGCGTTTCTTTGTACCAGGCCAGGGGGTGCGGGAAACGCCCCGACCACCCCTGCCCACTCAACCGCCGCCAATACACCTGGAACATCCAGCCCAGGCGAATCTGGTCAATGTCCCGGCCCAGCAGTTCTTCGCGGTTGAAGACATAGAGACCCATGCGGATGAGGACAACGGCCGTGAGCGCCAATCCCGCGATCAGCCACCACAGCCCGGCATGGTTGCCCCAAAACAGCGCCCCCGCCTCAAACTGTATCAGCAGGGCCATGGGCACAATGATAAAACTGGCGAGCAAGTTGGCTGCGCGTACACTGGTGGCCTGGCTGGAAACGACCACCGCCGCGGCCACCATAATGATCCCTTGCACCGTTGTCAGCAACATCACCTGGATAATCAGTTCCGGTTCTGGCCGCCAGTCCAGATTGATCCACAGGCTGAACATATAAACTAACATGCCCAGGTAACTGGCCGCCAACGGGGGTACCAGCGCCGCCAGCATCTTTCCGGCATACAATTCTGTGTTGGTCAGCGGCGAAGCCAGCAGCGGTTCCAGACTGTTGCGCTCTTTTTCGCCCACAAATGTTTCCAGGGCAATAATGAGCGAAAAGGACATGGGGAAGAAGCCCACCACCAGCAACAAAAACGGGATCAGCTGGGTGGCGATAATTTCCGCGCCATACTGGTCGGCAAAAGAGATAGCCCGGCGCGCCGTAAAGTTCATCAAGACCGGAAAGCCCAGGGTGAGCAGAAAAATGGGCATGATGATGCGCCAGTCGCGGAACGAATCCCGAATTTCGCGCCGGGCAATCACCAGCGCCATGCGGATGGAATTTTGTTTAACGGGAAGGAAGGGAGTTAAGGAAGCCATAACATCTTTTTAGAGTTCGTAGTAGGCGATTCATCGCCTACTACGAACCCTTACTCTATCTCTTCGATTACACGCAAATAAACCTGTTCCAAACTTTGGGAAACGGGCTGTAGAGAAATGACGCCCAGGCCGAGGTTGTGCAGGCAGCGCACCAGTTGGGGATTGGTTACGTCTGGGTTATCAGTGCGGTAGCGGATGGTGTCGTTGGCGACGGATTCAACCGTAACCAGCTGGTCTAGCTCTTTCACCTGGCCGTTGAGCGGCTTATCCACGCGCACTTCCAGTTGGGGCTGGCCGAGCAACTGCTGCTTCAGTTCGGTAAATGTACCCTGGGCCACAATTTGCCCCTGCTTAATGATGGCGATCTTGTCGGCCAGCAATTCGGCTTCGGCCAGGTTGTGGGTGCAAAGGATGACGGTGCGTTGGTCATGCCGCAGTTCCAGGATGGCGTCGCGCACCAGTTTGGCGCTGTGGGGGTCCATAGCCGAGGTGGGTTCGTCCAGTAGCAGCACCGCCGGGTTGTGCAGCATGGAGCGAATGAGGCCAACTTTCTGGCGCATCCCTTTGGAATAGATGCCTAACCGCCGCTCTTCGGCCCCGGCCATATCGAAGCGGGCAAACATGGCCTTGCCTTTGGCGCGGGTTTCTTTGTCGGGGAGGCCATAGAGACGGCCGTAAAACTCCAGATATTCCAACCCACTCATGCGTGTGTACAGGCCGGGCTGCTCCGTCAACATGCCAATGGAACGGCGCACACCGTCCGCCTGCGTGACCACATCGTAGCCATTGACGCGGGCATGGCCGGTGGTGGGTTTGAGAATAGCGCCAATCATGCGCACGGTGGTAGTTTTGCCGGCGCCGTTAGGCCCTAGCAGCGCCAATAGCTGCCCGGCGGGCACGTTGAGGGTGAGGTTTTGCACGGCCGTGAACGTATCAAATGTCTTACCCAGATTTTCTGTTTCAATCATAGTTGCACTCCTATCATGCCCCTCCACCACACACAACACCACCAGCAGGGGAATTGTGACAACTTGTCGTAATGAGCCTATTCCATCTGTGGCAGTTTTTGGATGCCGGCTATTGCTTCCAGATTTTTAGTGGTGACGAAATAGGGAAACTACTCTGGCAACCCATTATGCATCAACCTACAGGACATCTACTATGGGCCAAACGGCGCATCGAGCCTGTAATATGTAATGGGACCATCTTCGTTAGCGAAATCAAAGACCATTTTATAATTGTCAGGCATTGAGACTATCGCCCTGGCTGGTTCGCCACCCTCGACCTGATAAAGAATAGCGTTATCATCAAGCACCTCAAACGAGAAATGGGTTGCCTCTTCAAATTCAGGGACAAAAGCCGCTCCATCACCAGTTCGGTAGAAATCAAAAACCGTAAATTCGCCACCAGGCCAATATCTCACCCACTGCCCCACAATACAATCCTTCAATTCATCGAACTCGCATTTAGCGACTTTCTCAAAATCAATGTGATATCCCCCGGTCACTTCGGCATCCCAGGTCAGTTGATCGGAAGTATCCATAGATAGGTTCACAAATATGCTATATCCTTCTTGGGCTGAAAACTCTATTTTGTCTTCCTCAACAAACTGATAGGTAAAAGGCACAAAGTCATAATAAGTGCCTGAACTATCCCGCATAAGTCCAGTTCCATCGCTGCGAAATTCATATATGTTCAACTCCTCATCCTGGGCAGCTTTCCATGTACCAACAATATCGTCTTGAATCGGCTCACTTGCTTCAGGAGAAGCACAACTTATCAGGCTGAAAGTGAAGGTGATAATTAAGGCAAGTTTCCATTTTTTTGTTGTTGAATTCACTGCTAATCCTCCTGGCTGGGGCTTTGAGTATCATAAAACTATCCAACAGTCCCATTATGATGTAGTTGGAGGTGGGGGTAAAGAGATAACTGAGAAATTTGGCAACTGAACAACAACCGATAACGAATTACCGATTACTGATCACCGTTCTCTGTCGCCAGCGGCGGGCCAACACCCAGGCGGTCATTGCCAGGGCTACCAGCAGGGAAACGAAGGTGGCGACGGCCATATTGAGGTCAAGTCCAAACAGGTTCAAGGTGCGGCTGTCCAGGCGCACGGTTTCTAACAAGATGCGACCGGTGGCGTAAAAGATGAGGTAAAGGGCGGTTAATTCGCCGGTGAGCAGGCGGGCGCTGTACCGCTTGGCCAACGTATACAGCACCAGGAAGGCCAGCAAATTCCAGAGGGATTCATACAAAAAGGCGGGGTGAAATTGGCTGAACTCTTCATAACCGGGCAGGCGGTGGGCTTCGGTGATGGTGATGGCCCAGGGAAAGGTGGTGGGACGGCCGTATAACTCCTGGTTGAAAAAGTTCCCCCACCGGCCAAACACCTGTCCCAACGCCACCCCCACTACAGCCAGGTCGGCCCAGGCCAGCGCCGGAATCCGTTGGCGGCGGGCATAGATGAACAGCCCCAACGCCCCGCCCGCCAGCCCGCCATAAATGCCCAACCCGCCGGCGCGAATATTGATCAACTGCGCCGGGTTGCGGAAATAGTCCCAGGGGGTAACAATGCCAAAGGCAGCCATGCTCGGCGAGGGGGTCAACACGTGATACAGGCGCGCGCCCACGACGGCAAACAGCAGACAGACCATCAACCCATTCCAGACATGATCAGGGTTCCAGATACGCCAGGCAGCATCTACCAGCCATGATCTTTCTATGCCGGGCATCTCTTCTAATTCCTGCCCAATGGTGTCCAGTTCGGCCGGTTTTAACCCCAGGTTGCGTGGGTCTAGCCCCCAGCGGAAAAGCAGTTCGCCCAACGTGGTGATGTGGCGCTGCTGTAATTTCAGACTGAGTTCGGCGCTGAGGCCGAGTACGGCCGTGCCCTGCCCCTGCACACTTGGCGGGACCACTTCATTAAACAGCGCCGCTGCCCGCTCATTTGCCAGCCGGGAAACCACATAGGCTCCCAGGGCAATGCCACCGACAATACAGATGCCATACCAAAAGATGGGCAAATTGAGGACGGGGATGACAACGGCGGTAGCAGCCGGCGTGTTGCCGGTGCGCAGATGGTTAATAAAGAGGATTGTCACCAAAAGCAATCCCCCCAGAATGAAATACCAGTATGGCTCTATCCCTAGACGCTTCTGCCAGCTAGAAAGTTGTTGACGCATGGGTTTATGCTCAATAAAAAAGTTCAACTTTTTGGAAAAGTTGAACTTTTAGAAACTTGTTTACCTGTATATTTATTCAGCCTGATCGTTGTTTTCTTCGGCCTTCATATCGGCAATCCATTGTTTCCAGACATGATAACCACGCTGGAACAGTGTGAAATAAGTAGCCACCGCCAGCAACACCAATAAGATGGCTGGTTGGTTCAAGAACAGCAGTACAATCATTAAGACATACCGCTCGACCCGGCTGGCAATGCCCACTTTGGAGTTATAGCCCAATGACTCCGCTTTGGAACGGGCATAACTGACCATAATGGAACCGGTAACGGCCAGATAAGAAATAGCCATCATGGTCACATCTTCTTGCAGCCAGTAGTAATAAATGAAACCACCAAACAGGATGATCTCCGCCAGGCGATCCAGGGTGGAATCCAGAAACGCGCCAAAGCCGCCCTGTTTGCGCCCCATTTTACGCGCCAGCGAACCATCCAGCGCATCCAACGGGGAGAGCAGCAGCATGGCGATGGACGCCGCGCGGAACTGCCCATTGGCAATGAGCCAGGCAAACAAAAAGTGAAACAACATACCCAACACGGTCAACACATCGGGCGAAATTTTGTACTTTGCCAGGAAATTGACAATGGGGTCTATGATGACTTTGGCGTAAACACGCAATTTGTCGGTAAATACTTTAGGTTCTGTTGGTTTTGCCTCGTTGGCATTGGTCTGGGCCATGAATTCCTCGTTCGCGTTTCGCCGCCGGATTTGGAGGGATGCTATCGAAAGTGGGAGAGACTGTCAAACTTGAACAATCGGTGAGTGTTTTGGCCTATAGTGGTGCAGGCAAACCTGCCATATCCCCATCAACCAAAATCAAATCCTAACTGTCTGACCTGTGCTTCATCCAGTTTGCTGACGGCAACGCCGAGAAGGCGCAGCTTTTTGTCACGCGGCCAATGCTCGTCCCAGAGGGCGTGGGCTATCTCATACAACGTGGCTGCATCAGCAAAGGGGACAGCGACCGACCGCTGCCGGGTGTAGGTGGTGAAGTCTGCCCAGCGGAACTTCACACTGACGGTGGAGGCCGCCAGCTTTTCTTTTTGCAACATCTCGGCCACATCGTGGCACATCTTTTGCAATCGCTCACAGAGTACGGCCGTGTCATCCACATCGGTATTAAACGTCCATTCCTGGCTGATGCTCTTGGGTGGGCCATGTTCGGCCTGTACGGGACGGTCATCAATCCCGGCGGCGCGTGCCTTGAGCGCCGCCGCCTGATTGCCAACTACCGGTCGCAACACGGTTATATCCGCCGCCGCCAGATCGCCGCAGGTGTGAAGGCCCTGGCGCGCCAGCTTTTCGGCCGTCTTGGGGCCAATGCCCCACAGGGCGCGGGTGGGCAGGGGCGCCAAAAAGGTTGCTTCAGTGCCGGGCGGCACGATGGTAAAACCTTCCGGTTTGTCATGGTCAGAAGCGACCTTGGCGACGAGTTTGCTGGAAGCCAGACCGACGGAGCAAGGGAGATGGGTTTGGGTTTTGACGGCCGTCCGTACTTCCCCCGCTTTTGCCCCCGGTTCATCCCAGGCGGTCAGATCCACATAGGCCTCGTCCACGCTCATTTTCTCCACCGGCCCAAACTGGCGCAAGATGTCCATGATCTGCCGCGAGCATTCACGCACCCGCTCCCAATTAACAGGCACAATTTTGAGGGAGGGGCAAAGACGCCGGGCCACGGCCGTAGACATGGCCGAATGAATGCCCAATTTGCGCGCTTCATAACTGGCGGACGACACCACGCCACGCTGGTCTGGCTGCCCGCCTACCACCAACGGCACACCCCCATCCGCCGGGTGATCCAGCAGATGCACATTCACGTAAAAAGCATCCATATCCAAATGCAATATGGCGCGGGGCCAGGGGTTAAGGGGTGAAGGCGGCGAAGACGCCGGGGTGAGGAGGTGGGGAGGTGATGGGGAGTGAACCATAAACTTCGTGTTTCTTCGCGCCCTTCGCGGATCATTCATTCACCGTCTCGTCTAAAGATTGCAAAACGGCCGTGACCGACTCATTTTGCAGGATACGGCCGTAGGCGTCAACCATCGCCTGCCACACGTCATACTGCCCCGTGAGAGCCGGTGGGTCAACTCCATATGGCAGCAGGGCAAAAGCAGCGGCATAGGCGGGGTCGGCCGTAAAGGCATCTTCCAGATAGCTGGCCGCAGCGGTGCGGGCAGGTAGATAGCTGTTCACCTGCGCCCATCGCGCCTGGACTGCCGGCCCATAGAAATAAGCCAGAAACAGCCAGGCCGCTAACTGCGTCTCCGGGTCACTGCGCAGCAAATTGACGTTGGGACCCGAAAGCAGCAGCGCGGATGATTCGCCCGCGTGGGGCAGCGGCGCGACCGACCAGGAAAAAGGTTGGGCATTGTAGTTGTTGACGGCGCGGTCATAAAAATATAGACCGCGCGTGGCGCCCGGCCCAAACAGCGTTTGCTGCCGGGCAAAGTTGTCCTGGTAAGTAAAACCGGCGGCAGGCGCAGCGCAGCCATCTTGCAACAACTGTTGCAGCAGGGTCATGGCGGCAACGGCTTCCGGGCTGTTGAAGGTGAATGTCTGGCTGGTTTGGTCGTACACATCACCGCCGAAGGCGTGAATCCAGGCCAGAAAGCTGCCGCTGGTAGCTTCAATTTCATAACCCACTTTGTTTTGCGCCGGGTCGGCGGCCGCGCAAACCGCCTCGGCAAACTGCGCCGGCGTTTGCGGCGCGCCCACAAAAGGTAAATCGAGCGAAGCCAGCCAGCCGTTGTTGACAAACAGGAGTTCCAGCGTCCGGTGCAGCGGCAGGCCATAGAGTGGTGTGTCTGTTTGCACCTGGGCATAAGGGAAAAAGTCGGCCAGGTCAGTAGGTGTGAAGCCATAAGTAGGGTGGTGGAGATACGGCCGTACATCCACCACCACCTCAGCCGCCACATAGCTGACGGTATGGTCAGGATAGGCGGCTACCAGCGCCGGTAAATCTTCGCCTTCTGCCAGGCCGGTCTGTACGGCAACTACCAGATGGTTAAAACGCTGCCAGTACAGCGGTTGAATGGTAATGCCATACGGATTGCTCTGGTTAAAATCGGCGATGATGTCAGCCAGGATCGTTCCGGCAAAACCGTCGTAGTTGTGCCAGAAGACGGCCGTGACCCCCGTAGGATCGAGCGCATCCAGACGGCCGTACACGGCCAGATCGGGCGTGGCTGTTGGCGTGGGGCTGGGTGTGTCGGTGGCTGTAGATGTAGCGGATGGCGTCGTGGTAGCGGTTGCTGTTGGCGTGGTCGTATTGGTTGGTGTCGCCGTAGAGGTAACGGTGGGGGATACGGCCGTAACAGTCGGCGTCACCGGTGTTTCAATCGGTACGGCCGTGACCTGCGACAGGGTAGTAACAGTGGGCACGGCCGTTTCCACCGGACGACAGGCGGCCAAACCACACCCACAAATAATCAATATCAGCCAGAAAAAGCGCCACTGCTTTGCCATTTGACCCTCCCAAATTGGGATCACCACACAGGATAGGCGAATTATATCGTAAAAAAATCGTAACGATGTAGGGGGTCAGGTTTTCAGTTTTCAGCCAACGACGCCGATTGGAAATCGGCGTCTGCTATGAAAAACGCGCTAAAGTGCGTTCATTCGCGCCGCTTTTAACGTGCTTGAGCACGTTTTTTATACCAGCCTATGAATTCATTCATAGGCGATAGCGACCCAAAATGAGAATGGCCGTCAGGTTTTCCGAGTAGTGCCAGGCACAGGGGAGTTCTATGCTGGATGATCAGGGCCTGGCACTATGATCTACTGTTGGCTCCAAAAGGCCATACTGCCTTCGGCCAGGAAGCGTTTGCCGCCGCCGTGAATAGGAACGGTGTAGATGATGCTACGGCCGTCTTCCAGCATGGGCAGCACCAGCGCATCACTGGCGGGCGACCAGAGGCGGTGACTGAGCGCATACTGGTCAAAAAAGGGCAGGAGTTGGGAGATAAACGTGAGGGTGGGGATAAAGGTGAGCAGTTGTCGCCCGTTGCCGCTGGCGACATCAAAGATAACCAGGTTCAGCGTAGGCAAACGGGTCTGAGAGGCTGTTTTGGCGCTTGTCTTGCCTGGCAAGGCCACGTTAATGTCCCCACCGGGCAGGTTGGGCAAAAAGGCTGCCAGGTAACGGCCGTCTGGCGACCAGAAAAAAGCAGCCACGTCATTCTGGCTCAACAGGCGGATTTCGCCGGTGATCGTGTTCATCAGGCGCAGCGGGCCAATGAACTCCGTCTCGCCGGGCTTGTCTGGGCTGATGTAGGCCAACCAGTTTGCATCGGGGCTGAGACTGAGAATGCTACCCCCTTCATGGGACTGTGTCTGGCTGGCGCCATCCTGAAGATTATTTACCACCACCCGGCTGCTGAGGGCGCCTGTTTCTTCGGCATAAGCCAGCAAACGGCCGTCGCCAGAGATACCCGGCGCTTGAAAATAGCCGGGGTTGGCAATCTGGGAGCCATCTTTTTCTCCGGCTGCTTCGAGTAGTTCCAGACGCGCCCCCGCCCCGGCAAAACCGCTGTGAATGAGTAGCTGCTGGCTGTCGGCCGTCCACTGCCAATACAAAGGGCCGCCGGTGGTGCGTTTGCGGCTTTCGGCCGCACCATCCGCCGCTGCCAGATAGAGCGCCATGCCCTGGTTGTCGCTGGCCAGAAAGCTCACCGTCTGGCTGTCTGGCGACCAGTAAAGATAAAACGGCGCGGCGCGGCGGCTGAGATAAAGCGACAAAGGCTCTTGATTCTGATCTGTGTCGGCCAGTACAAAAACAGCGCCGCCCAGATTGTTGCTGCCAATGGCGGCAATCTGGCTGCCGTCTGGCGCCCAAGTGGGGAATTGGAAGATGGCCGCGCCATTGGTCAGGCGGCGCGGGGCGCTGCCGTCAGCAGCAATGGTGACAATCTGCCCCTCATCGTCAATGTACACAATGCGACTGATGAGAGCCGGGTTGCCTGGGGAAGTGGGCAGGGACATGTCGGCACTGAGCGCCGATGAAGTGGCCGTGGCCGTCATTTCCTCTGTCTGGGTGATGGGGGCGGCGGTAGGGAGCACGGTGGTGGGGGTGCGCGGTACGGCCGTCACCGTCATCCGATTGCCAGATTCAGCACGTGAGGTCAGCAGCCAGATAACACCGGACAGGGAACTGGCTAACAGCGCCAGGATCAGCACAATGGCAATTACCAGCCAGCAGCCTGACGGACGGCGCGTTTCCGCATCGGCCCAGACTACCGGTTCTGACTCTGGCTCAAAAAAATAGGGTTCGGGTTCGTCATCGAAGTGGTCGTCTTGATCATACATATCGGTCATTTTACTCCAATCATGCTAAAATCGAAGGCGCAAAGGACAGATAGTTTATGGACAATTCACAATCAATTCCCCTGGACACCACAAACCCTGAATTACCCCGCTGGCTGCGGGCTACTGGCTTTGTTTTGGGCATTTCCTATCCGGTACTGGCAATTTCCACCTTTTTTCGGGCAGCGTACCAGCTTTTTTTGAAGGAAGGGGTAACGAGTTATGTGGGGCCATCGCTGACGGCCGTAGCCGCTGCCTGTTATCTCACCGCCACCGTCGGCTTTTTTGTGCGTCAACGCTGGGCCTGGTGGCTTTCGGTGGGCGTCCTCAGTTTTGAAACGACCATGACCTTCATTGTCGGCATTCTTAGCATTCTTTATCCAGAGATGATTGGCAGCACCGTCTGGCGCTACTTTGGCATAGATTACGGCTTTTTCCCCCTTTTCCAACCATTATTGGGACTGGCCTGGCTGTTCCATCCCGCCACCCGCGCCGCGTATGGAATTTCCAGGAAGGGCGGTCAATAGTCAATAGTCAATGACCAATAATCACCCCATGAATTGGCGACGACTCACGGAATGGGGGCTGCTGTTTTTCCTGCTGGTGGCGGCGATTTGGGCGGCCACGCAGAGCCGTGATGCGCCGCTGGTTATCTTGTTGGCGGTGCTGACCGTGATGGCCATTCAATTTTCCCTGCCGCCCACGATGAGCAGTGTGGGGCTGCTGCCGGTGGTGATGGTCAGTGGATATCTGGTAACGGGGCTGGCTACGGCCGTGCCCCTGCTGCTGGCCGGATTGCTCATCGCCGAACTTAGCCGTCCCCTGTGGCGGCCATTGGCGGAATTTGCGCCCCCCGCAGCGCCGGAAACGGCGCTGCTCCGGCAGCGATTGCTCGTTTTTCTCATTCATTTGCTGGCACTGCTGGTGGGCGTTTGGGTGTATATGCAGCGCGGCGGTATAGCCCCCCTCAACCGGACGACCCTCACTGATTTCCCCTTATTCCTGAATTTGATGGCTGGTTTTGGTCTGGTGTACACGACCGGCATGTGGCTGTGGTGGCTGGCGCAGCGCCAATTGCCGGTCGCCTTTTTCCGCGATAACGGTTTGCTGGTATTGGCTGCCGGTTTTCTGGCGCTGCCGTTTGCTTTGTTAGGGGGGATTGTGTATGCGCTGGGGGGGCTGCCGCCGTTTGTGGTTTTTTGCCTGGGGGTGGCGCTGTTTGCCGTGCTATTCTGGCTCTCCTGGCAGCGGCGTTATTCGCTAACGCAGCAGTTGGCCCAATTTGCCATTTTGAACCGCAGCGAACATTCCCTCCGAGAAACGTTGGAACTACCCGAAGTCTTGCGCCGCACCGGGGCGTTGGTGGCCGAACTGGTCAGCGTAGACAAGATGACCCTCTTTTTGCAGGAGCAGGGAGTATGGACGGGTGGTGACCCGACTGTCGGCGAATCAGTGCCGGTGGCGCTGGATGATTTGACGGGTTGGGTGGCGGCGCACGGCCGTGCCCTGCATCTGTATCCCGCGAATTTTCATTTTGCGGCCCGGCATCACCTGACGCTGCCCGACCCGCCGCCCACCGTCTGGTTGGGGCTGCCCCTGTTGTTGGATGGCGTCGTCCTGGGGGTGATGGTGTTGCAGCGGGGGGAAAAGGGACGGCCGTATAATCGCTGGCAGCTTGAGTTGTTACATGCCGTCGCCGCTCAGGTCAAGGTGGCGGTGCGCAATGCCCGGCTGCACGGCGAAATTGTGCGCCTGTACACCCTGACAGACGAGGCGTTGGCGCAGCGGGTACAGCAGCTTCAGGCATTACTCAATGCCCTGACGGAAGCGGTCGTGATGGTCAACCGGCAGGGGCAGGTGATGCTGGCGAACCCAACCACGGCCGTGCTGCTGGGCGATATGATATGCAACGGCGTTTTGTTAGAGGGCAGTCTGGCGGAAACATTCGGTTTTACGGGCGACCAGTTGGCAGCGCGCTTGCAAGAATTAGCCGTCGGGACGATGAGGGGGGATTACGGCCGTGCCCAGTTTGCCCCGCCCACTAATCCCCGCCGGGTGCTGGAACGCCAGGAAGCGCCTGTTTTTGATCGGGATGAGCAACTCATCGGCTGGCTGCTGCTTTTCCGCGATGTGACCGAGGAGCAAGAACTGGCCGAACGGCGCGAAGACCTGACGCGCATGATTGTGCATGATTTACGCAATCCGCTGACAACGATGGCCACGACGCTGCAACTGGCGCAAGAGCGCCTGCCGTCTGTGGATGGTGAGGTGGGGGCGCTGCTGCAAAACGTTTACAACGGCAGCCAGGATTTATTGGATATGGTGGATTCGCTGATGGATATGCACCGCCTGGAAGCCGGACGCTCCATTGTAGACCCGGACGCCATGCGGCTGCCACCGCTGGTAGACGTGGTGGCGGCCCGCCTGCAACCGTTGTTGGCTCATAAAACGATGACGCTAACGGTCACCGCTGGCCCCGACCTGCCCCCCGTCTGGGCCGATGCGGAACTGGTGCGGCGGGTGCTGGTCAATTTGCTGGACAATGCGCTGAAATTTACGCCGGCGCACGGCCGTATCACCATCACCCTGCAACCGGAACCGGCACAGCCAGGTTACGAACCGGGTGTACGCTGCATTATTCAAGACAGCGGGCCGGGCATTCCGCCCGCTTTCCGCGAGCAGGCGTTTGACCGCTACATACGCACCAATCCCGGCGGCGCGCCGGTACGCGGTGCGGGGCTGGGGCTGACGTTTTGCAAAATGGTGATTGAGGCGCAGCACGGCCGTATCTGGGTAGAAGATGCGCCGGGTGGTGGCGCCGCCGGTGGGGGCAGTCAGTTTGTGTTCACCTTGCCCGGTGTGCCGGTTTGGGATGAGCAGGTGAAGGGCGGCGCGGACGCCGGGGTGACAAGGTGAGGGGGTGAATTTTTATCAAAGATTTCGCAGATGACGCAGATAAGAAAATCTGTGAAATCTGCGAAATCTTTGAGGACCTGTTCTGCTGGTTTACGGCTTGATAATTGCCGGAAGGTAGATGTGCCAGCCGGGGATGGGTGGGGCATCGTCGTCCAGGATTGTGCCCACGGCCGTATCATTCCCCAATTCTGCATTGACCGGATTACTCAAAACCAGGGTGAAAGTGCGGTCGCCGTCGTCCAGATCGTTGTTGAGCAGGGTGGCGGTGATCACGGCCGTGACCTGCCCGGCAGGTATGGTGAGTGTACCGGAAATGGGCAGGTAATCGGTATGGGCAACGGCCGTGCCGTCCACCGTGCCATAATCCACCAACACGTCCTGTTCGCCGGTGATGTTGAGGGTGATGGTGAAGGTGAGGAAGGGGGCGGATTCGACGGCCGTGCTGTTTGATATGGAAATGGTTGGTGTAATCGGCGGTTCGATGGGTGGGTCGTCGTCATCCAGGATGAGACCGATGGCCGTATCATTTCCCAATTCCCCATTCACCGGATTGCTCAGAATCAGGCTGAAATGGCGGTCGCCGTCGTCCAGATCATTGTCGAGCAGCGGTACGGTGAGTACGGCCGTGACCTGCCCGGCAGATATGGTGAGTGTACCGGAAATGGGTTGGTAATCCACACCGGCAACGGCCGTGCCATCTACCGTCACATAATCCACCAGCACGTCCTGTTCACTGGTGATGTTGAGGGTGACGGTGAAGGTGAGGAAGGGGGCGGATTCGACGGCCGTGCTGTCAGAGATGGAAATGGTCGGCGTAATCGGCGGTGGGGGCGGGGAACAGGTGGGTTCGGTCAGCCAGGGTTCGTAGAGGACGTTGCCGTACACGGTATCGCCGCTGCCGGGGCCAATACCGCCTGGCCCGGAGGGATGGCCCCAAAAGTTGTAGCGGGCGTCCACGGGCAGGCTGTTATTGTTGGTAATGCCCGCGCCATTGCCCCAAAATTCACTGGCGTTAATGGTAACGTCAGGCGCACCATTGTTCTCAACAAAAATACCGTTACTATCATTTTGGGCGATGGTAGAGCAAAAGACATTCACTGTGCCGCTGTATATGTTGAGGCCAACAGTGGAACTGAGTATGCGACTATTAGTCATTGTGATGGTGCTTGAAGCAGATGTGTAACCTGTGGCAATGCCAACTATGCTATGCCTAATTTCTGTATGAGAGAGTGAAACGTCTGCGTTATTGTTTACAAATATCCCCCGCCAATCACCAGGGCCAATGTTGGCAACGGATGTCATCATTACTGGTTGCTCAGGTAAACCATTTGATCGCAATGTTCCTTCAACAAGGATAGCTGCATTTTGCTGGCCCATTATTTGGACGCCTGGCTCAAGATTCATCTCTATTCCTGCAGGGATTACCAGGAAGCGTATGCCAGAGGTGTCCAGTTCATAACCCTCCAAACCAGGATGTGTGGTTAAGGTTACGTTATCAATCAGTGGGTTCTCCGGGTTAATCAGGACAATAAAAAATCGGTCAAATACGTTATCTGCAAATGTTACATTGTTCATTTGTAAGCGGTGTAGGGAGTTCGGGTTAGCGCCTATGGCGTAAATGTTTGTGTCAATCTGGGTGTCGCTCAAGACAACAGGGTTGTAGGTATTGCCTTCCACAAACAAACCGGTGTCACTGTACCGGATTATTGCCTGATCTAAATGAACCGTACCGGCATTGCGGACGTATACCCCGCCCCACTCTCCTTCTCCAGCATTTGCGGCGGAAGTGAAGGTGACCAGATCGCCGGTTTCACCATTTGCCTGCAAATGGCCGTCCACATATAAACGACTGTATTGCGGCATCATGAACACGCTGCCCGGTTCAAGCGTCAAGGTGATGTTTTGCGGCACAGTTAAGCCGAGAAAATTGATGCCCACCACTTCATACCCTTCAAGCCCAGGCTGCCCTGTTAAGCGTGTATTGGCGATTAGTGAAGCCTGTTGCCCGCTAACACTAATTGCAATGCGATTCACGCCATTGTTGACAAACGTTGTATTGGTTATTGCCAATCCTGGCAGGGAAACCAAATCTATGTCCATAGGGTACGTAAGGTTGTCTTGAATGAGGCTGTTCTCGATGGTAATTCCCCGTGCGGGATTGTTGTATACCCCGATGCCATATGATGTATGTTGTACGGTGGCGTGTTTCAACACGGCCGTGCCGCTTGTCGCAATCACGAGATAGTCCCATCCCCCCGGCCCACCGCCGGTTGCAGAAGTTAATGTGATCGGTTGCGTTATGGTTCCCTGTGCGTCCAGACGGCCGTATACGGAAATGTAGCTGTCCTCAGGCATCATCAAAGTAGTACCGGCTGCCAGCGAAAGGGTGATTCCTTGGGGAACACGCAGCCTGGGCCACTGACTAACTACATAAACCTCATACCCTTCTAGCCCAGGTTGTGGTGTCAATGTGGTATTGCCGGTTAGGTCATGGAAAAATCCATTACCATATGCATCAATGAGAACACGATTGATAACATTGTCATCGAATGTCACGTTTGTCATCTGCAATTGGTGTAATACGTCAACTCGGACAATGAGAGCATTATGATTTTGACGAATGCTGCTGTTTTCTATCTCCACATGGCTTGTGGCGTTGTCTATGCCTAAACCATAATCGGCATATTGCACTGTTGTATGTCTTAATTGAACCAGATCAGCATTGTTGCCTACATAAATTCCATGCCAATCTCCAGGGCTGGTTTCAGTGGCGGAAGTGAAGGTAATGGGTTGGCTTGGTGTGCCCAGCGCCAGCAATGTTCCATTCACCTCCACGGCCGTATCCAACCCCGCCTGCACTTCTACACCTGCCTCAATCGTCAGGGTGACGCCGGGTAAGATTGTTACTGTGTCGGTCATCACGTAAGGGCTGCCGGCCAGCGTCCAGGTGGTGTCGGTGTCAATGATGCCACCCACCACGTCGGCCTGGGCGGTGGGGGTGGAGAGGGTGAAGAGGGCGAGCACGGCCGTAGCCACCGCCACCACTATCAATAACAATGTCATTCGTCTCATGGGAAACCTCCGTTTGTTTGGCACAAATACACTGGCTCTGTGCCCCAATTGGTCTACGACCGTGATTGTTCCACAAGCGATGGCAATGGACAACAGGAATTCAGTAATCCGTGATGCGTGACACGTGAGGCGTGAAGTTTCTCCGATCACGCATCACGCATCACCTTTTACGAGCAATGTTTGACACTTGCCACCAAACTGTGTATCATTCCGCCATACCCCTCCCCCAGGGGGGTGGGGTAGAAGGTGAGAGAGATGAATGACATGACCAAACAGGCTGTGAGCCAACGGTTAGCCAGTGCGGCCGGGCACATCAAAGGCATTGAACGCATGGTGAGTGAAGATACGTACTGCATTGACGTGATCAAGCAGATTCAGGCGGTGCAGGCGGCCCTCAACCGTGTCAGCGCCATGATTCTGGATAACCATTTGCAGACCTGCGTCACCACCGCGATCCAGGGTGACGACCCCGGCGAGCGGCAGCGGGTGTTAACCGAAGTGACCAGCGTGTTTGATATGTCGAATCGAATTTGAATCCACAGATTACACAGATTGCGCAGATTATTTTTCATCTGTGAAATCTGCGTAATCTGTGGATAAAAACATCCTTAAGGAGATATACCCATGAATACCAAAACCTTTACCGTACCCAACATTAGCTGCGGCCACTGTACCCACACCATCGAGATGGAACTGGGTGAACTGGCGGGCGTGACCAGCGTCAAAGCGGTGCAAGACAGCAAACAAGTCACCGTGGACTGGCAGGAACCGGCCACCTGGCCGCAAATCCAGGCGCTTTTACAAGAAATCAACTACCCGCCTGAGGGGTTGATTCAGATTCAATAATTGGAATTGAAGGGACGAGGCAGTTGGGTGCAAATTGGTCTGGCGAGACCAGGTATTACCCAACTGCCTCGCCCCTACGTTTGGTGTCCCATGTCCGAAAAACAACTGACTTTCCCCGTCGTAGGGATGACCTGCGCCAACTGCGTGGCGGCCGTGGAGCGCAGCGCCAAAAAGGTGGCGGGCGTGACGGACGCGGCCGTGAACTTTGCCAGTGAAAAGGTGACGGTGACGTTTGACACGGCTGTGACCACCCCCCAATCGCTCACCACCAACCTGGTCCAGCGTGTGCAGCGCGCCGGCTACGAAATCCCCACCGCCACCATCGAACTGCCCCTGCTGGGTATGACCTGCGCCAACTGCGCCCAAACCATTGAACGACGGCTGAATAAAGTGGAAGGCGTGCTGGATGTGTCCGTCAACCTGGCGAATGAAAAGGCGCAGGTGACGGTCGCCTCCGGGTTGGCGACGCGGGCGGATCTGGTCACGGCCGTGCGCCAGGCCGGTTACGATGTGGTGGAAACTGAAGCCGGGGCCGAACCGGAAGACGCCGAAGCCGTCGCCCGCAAAGCGGAATACGAACACCAGAAAAAACGGCTCATCGTGGGGCTGGTTTTTTCCATTCCCCTGTTTGTGTTAAGTATGGCACGGGACTTCAACCTGTTGGGTGATTGGTCACACGCTAATTGGGTCAACTGGCTCTTTTTTGCCCTGGCCACGCCGGTGCAAACCTACGTTTGTTGGGACTATTACACCGGCGCGGTGAAAAGCCTGCGCAATCGCAGCGCCAATATGGATGTGCTGGTGGCCTTGGGGTCATCGGTAGCGTATCTGTACAGCATTGCCGTGCTGCTGGCGCTGACGGCCGGTTCGATGGCCTTAGGCCACCACGTCTACTTTGAAACCTCGGCCATGATCATCACCCTGGTCACGTTGGGCAAGGTGCTGGAGAGCCGCGCCAAAGGGCAGACCAGCGCGGCCATCAAAAAGCTGATGGGTTTACAGCCCAAAACGGCCCGCCGCCTGCGGGATGGGGTAGAGCAAGATGTGCCTATTGACCAGGTACAGGTGGGCGATGTGCTGTTGGTGCGGCCCGGCGAAAAGATTCCGGTGGATGGGGTGGTGGTAGACGGCCGTTCCACCATTGACGAAAGTATGCTCACCGGCGAATCTTTGCCGGTCAGCAAAGAGTCAGGCGATGCCCTCATTGGCGCCACCATCAACAAACAGGGCTTGCTAACGATGCAGGCCACGAAGGTGGGCAAAGAAACGGCGCTGGCCCAAATCATCAAAATGGTAGAGCAGGCGCAGGGCAGCAAAGCGCCCATCCAGAAGCAGGTTGATCGGGTAGCGGCTTATTTTGTGCCCGCTGTTATCCTCATTGCCGTTGTCACTTTTGTGGTGTGGTATGTGGCGACGGGGGATTTTGTGGCGGCGATGTTGCGGCTGACGGCCGTACTGGTCATTGCCTGTCCCTGCGCTATGGGCTTAGCCACGCCCACCTCCATCATGGTGGGCATGGGCAAAGGGGCCGAGTACGGCATCCTCTTTAAGGACAGTGCGGCATTGGAACTACTGCAAAAGGTGACGGCCGTGCTGCTGGACAAAACCGGCACGATTACGAAGGGAGAACCGGCGGTGACGGATGTGGTGATCGGTAATCAGTTATCGGTAATCGGTGAACCACCCACCCATAACCGATTACGGATGACGGATTACCTCTTACAACTGGCTGCTTCTGCCGAGCGCGGGTCGGAACATCCATTGGGGGAGGCAATTGTGCGGGCGGCACAGGAGAAGGGGCTGGCGTTGAGTGTGCCAGCCAGTTTTGAAGCGGTTGCGGGGCAGGGGATCAAGGCGGAGGTGGACGGCCGGGTTATTCTGCTGGGCAATTTGCGGCTGATGCAGCAGGAAAATGTGGCGCTGGATGGCCTGGAAGCCAAAGCGACCGACCTGCAAAACCAGGCACGCACGGCGATGTGGCTGGCGGTGGATGGGCAGGCCAGCGCCCTCATCGGCGTGGCCGATACCATTAAGGATGGTTCCAAAGAGGCAGTGGCAGCGATGCATGAGTTGGGGTTGACGGCCGTGATGATCACCGGCGATAACGAAGCCACCGCCCAGGCCATTGCTGCCGAAGCGGGACTGGATCGCTACCTGGCCGAGGTGCTGCCCGGCGACAAAGCCGCCAAAGTGAAATCATTGCAAGATGAAAACTACGTGGTCGCCATGGTGGGTGACGGCATCAACGATGCGCCTGCCCTGGCCCAGGCGGACGTAGGGTTGGCGATTGGTACAGGCACAGATATTGCCATGGAAACGGCCGATGTCACCCTGATGCGCGGTGATTTACGCACCGTACCCCAGGCCATTCACCTTTCCAAAGCGACCATGAAAAACATCCGCGAAAATCTGGTGTGGGCCTTTGGCTACAACGTGGTGCTGATTCCGGTGGCGGCCGGCGTGCTGGCTCCGTTTGACTGGGCGCCGGACTTTTTGCGCCAGCTTAGCCCCATCCTGGCGGCCGGGGCCATGGCCTTTTCCAGCGTCAGCGTCGTCACCAACTCCCTCCGCCTGCGCCGGGTAAAATTATAGAATTAAAAAGGCAGGAGGGGAGGTTTTAGCCGCCAGTGTTCGCCTGAAGGTTCTCCCCCGCTGTTTTACAGAGCGTTATCAGATAATTTGCTCCCAACCAGACGGTTATAGACCAATCTGCAAAACTCCATTAAAAAATGTTGCGTAAAAATGCCACATTTGTGGTATTTTTAGCACCTGTTTAATTTGATTCAACAAAAGGTGACAAAAACATGGATTGGATAACTGACCCTCGTGCCTGGATTGCCCTGGCTACCCTGGTCTCCCTGGAATTGGTGTTGGGTGTGGATAATGTCATTTTCATTTCCATCCTGGCCGGTAAGCTGCCGAAGGAGCAGCAGTCAAAAGCCCGCCGTCTCGGTCTGGCGCTCGCCGTTCTCTCGCGTATTCTGCTGCTCTTCTCGCTCTCCTGGATTATTGGGCTGACGGAACCGATTTTTGGGGTGTTCGGGTTTGAGATTTCGGGGCGCGACCTGATATTGTTTTTGGGTGGGTTGTTCCTGATGGGGAAGGCCACTTACGAGATTCATCAAAAGCTGGAAGGCGCGGAAGGCCATGCGTCGGATGCAGTAAAGGCTTCTTTTGCCAGTGTTATTTTCCAGGTGCTTTTATTGGATGTGGTTTTTTCGCTGGATTCGGTGATCACGGCCGTGGGCATGGTAGATGAGATCGCCATCATGGTCATAGCCGTCTTGGTGGCCGCCACCGTGATGATTATTTCCGCCGACCCCATTGGCAACTTCGTGGAACAACACCCCACGGTCAAAATGCTGGCCCTCTCCTTTCTGCTGTTGATTGGTTTCACATTGATGGTGGAAGGTTTCCATCAACACATTCCCAAAGGGTACATTTATTTTGCTATGGGGTTCTCTGTGTTTGTAGAAATGCTGAACTTGCGTTGGCGCAAGTCCCGCGACCCGATAAAACTCCATCAGCCTTATGTGGCTGCTGACGCCAGCCAGCCAACAACCGGGGCGGATTAAAATCAACAACAGGATAAAGACCTGACGGGTTTCAGAAAACCTGTCAGGTCATATAAATGATGACACGATTTTTTCAACTCACCTTGATCATTCTTGTTATGGCATTGAGTAGTTGCGCGGGGTCGTCTACGGCCGTGCCCTCACCCACGCCCGCCCCACCTACGGCTACCACGCCACCTACGCCAACCGCGGCCCCCTTTATCCTCACCAGCCCGGCCTTCGCCGCCAATGGGGAGATTCCCGCCCGCCATGCCTGTCATGGGGACGATTTGTCGCCGGAACTGACCTGGGGTACCCCTCCGGCGGGTACACAAAGTCTGGTGCTGATTATGGATGACCCTGATGCGGTACCTGTCGCCGGTCGGGTGTGGGACCATTGGGTGTTATTCAATATCCCGCCGGATGCCGCCGGGTTGCCGGAGGGATTACCACAAGAAGACGAGTTGGCGGATGGTAGCGTACACGGCCGTAACAGTTCCTTCCAATCTTACTATGCCGGCCCGTGCCCACCTTCCGGCCAGACACATGGCTACGTCTTCACCCTTTATGCGCTGGATACCCGCCTTGATTTAGAACCAGGAGCCGCCAAACCGCAGATAGTAGAGGCCATCGAGGGACACATTCTTGCCCAAACGCAGTTGGTGGGGATGTACACTTCACCTTAACTCGCCTGGTACCGCCGCAACCCCACATATTCCAAAACGGCCAGGACGGCCACGATGTCAGTTGTCAAAACGATGATCCACTTGCCGGTTGCCGTCAGCGGCAGCCAACCACTCAGGAGCAATACGGGCGTCAACACTACCCAGGCTGCATCCAAAATCAAGATGAAACGAGCATAGGCGGGATTGATCGCCGTCTGGCGCGTCATATAAAAGAGGAACACGATGAAGGGTATAAAGCCCAATCCTAATACTCTTAACGCGGTGGGAGGCAGGCCCATCCACTCGCCTAACGGCCGTGCTGCCAACACCAACAACGCCGCACAAATCGTGGAAAAGATAGCATTTGCTTGCAAGGCGCGCCGCAGCAGACGGTCGTTTTCCTGTACCTGGGTAGGTGTAGATAATTCTGTTTGCATGATAATCCTCCAATTGGGTTAATGTTGTGGTGGTCAACTCCACCAGGATGCAGGGAGGATACGGCCGTAGCCACTGCCATGTCTACGAAAATCAGTGCCATCTACTGCCAATATGGCGGCACTACACCCTGCGTGACCGCTCGCGCAAATCGCGGGCGACCAGTTGGGCGGCGGCATTCTGCCAGTTGTAGAGGGTGCGCTCTGGCACTTGTGTACGAAACCATTCTAGCGCTTCTCTGGTGATCGGCTCGTCCCCGTTGGCATTCTGGAAGGAGCGGCGGCTGTACGGCCGTACCCCCTTCACATACGGAAAGTACAGGGCATTGTAAAAACGCCAGGCGTCCGTCGTCCCAAAATCGCCGTCGTGGGTGGGTTTCAGGCGCTCAATGCTTTCCGTGAGGATCAGTTTGAGTTCGCTGGCGCGGAGGAGGGTGCTGTCGGCACGGCCGTTGGCGCCCAATCGCTCCTGCACCAATGGCAAATGGGTCAAAGGGTTGGCCGCCAGTTTGGGCAGGTCGCCCATATGGCTGAGCGCCCGGCGGGTATAGCTGACGAATTCCTCTTCGTCCATACGCAGTAAATCTAGCGAATCATCTATCAACTGTATCGCCGTTGATTCCGCGCGTAAATCGGAGCGGCGATGGCGCATGATCGGTGCACCAAAAAAGGCAACCTGATCCAGCGCCGTTTGCACCGGGTCGGCCAATACCTGCACCAGCACGGCCGTTGCTACCGTGCCCACCAACAATAACAGCAATGGAAACGTTGGCCCGCCCATGGTGACCATGATCAACCCCACCTGCCCACCAAACAATAGCGCCGTAAAGAAGGAATAATCAAACGAGCGAAAAAGGTGGGGCAGCCAGGCTTCGCCCTGATCGGCGGCAATGATGATGGCGACGGCCGTGCCCAACAGCATAAACGCGCTTCCCATCAGGCCCAATTGCGCCAGGGTAGGAACCGGCACATCAGAAAGAACAAGCCAACTACAGCCCACCGCAAAACTAACCAGCCCTGCCCAGGCCAGGATCAGCGCCCTCTTCTGCGTTTGTAAACGGCGCGCCCACATCTTGTATCCGGGCGCGAGCGCTATCATCGCCGCCACCCCCCACAGGGCGCTCAGCAAGATCAAGAACTGGGTTCCCCGTATCAATTGCCGCGCCAACCGGGCGGTTAATGCAAACGGATTCAACAGGCTCAGAGCGGCCGCGCCTGCCAGCGAAAGCAGCGCCAGGCCGGTTAACCACAACAGCCAACTCCGGGAGTTACGCACGATCAGGTAACAGCCCAGCCAGAAGAGTAGGCCAAATATTAAGATCATGTAAACCAGATAGGCGGTAGTCATGATGCGGTGGATTTTACCACACTCACCTGGGGAAAATGGGGCTTGACAAGACGATGTTATTTAGATATTCTTCTATTTAGATAGGCTTCTAAATAGATACTGGTCTAAACAGGTGAGACAATGAACGAACAAACAGATTACAAACGGGAAGCGCTGTTGGATTTTTTCAAAGCAGTGGGGCAGCCAGACCGGCTGCGAATTTTGGGCAAACTGGCAAACCAACCGGCCACCGTACCGGAATTGGCCGAGGGGTTGGGCATGAAGGAAACGGCCGTGTCCCGGCATCTCCGCGCCTTGCAAACAGCCGGGTTGGTGGAACGGCATCAGGTGGCTTTCACGGAAACGTTCAGCTTCGCCCAGGCTGGCCTGGAGACTCTGAATAATGTTGTTGACGGCGCTACTGTTCCCGAAAGCCTGGAGGAACGGGTATTGCGGGAATATGTCATTAGCGACCGGTTGCGGGCTATTCCGCTCAAAGCTGAAGAACGAATGGTCATCCTTCGTTGGATGGCAAATAAGTTTGAACCTGGTCGCCGGTATACGGAGACAGAAGTCACAGAACTGGTACAGCAATACTTCGATAAACCATTAACCCTGCGCCGCATTCTGGCTGATAATCGTTTTTTGATGCATACCGGACGGCAATACTGGCGACCCTTGCCTGAACATTATTACTAAACGGAGTAAAAGGTCATGAGCGAAGAAAAACAATTTGACACGCTGCTGCAATTTTTCAAGGTGTTGGGCAATGAAAGTCGCCTGAAGATATTGGGATTGCTGGCAAATGACGAACGCACCGTTGGTGAACTGGCAGCTTTACTGGAATTGCGGGAGCCGACGGTCTCCCATCACCTGGCGGCGATGAAAGAGCTGGGGCTGATTGATGTGCGCGTGGAAGGGAATAACCGGGTGTATTGGCTCAAAACGCAATTCCTGGAAAACCTGAGCCGGGACATCTTTTCGCAGACCAATCTGGCGACGCTGGCAACGGACGAAGCCGGTGACGCCTGGGAAGACAAGGTGCTGCGCTATTATGTGGTAGACGGCCGTCTCAAAGACATCCCCTCTAAACACAAAAAGCGGTTGGTCGTCTTGCAATGGTTGTGTGCGCAGTTTGAGCCGGGCCGGCGGTATCATGAACTGGAACTAAACGAACGGCTGCGCGCCTACCACCCCGACTGCGCCTCACTGCGCCGCTACATGGTCGAAGACCGGCTCATGGCCCGCGACAATGCCAACATGTATTGGCGGTTGGTCTGAATAAAACCAGACAGGTTTCTAAAAACCTGTCTGGTTTAGCACGTCTCTTCTTTCATCCTCCTGTTACTCGCTGGTAATTGCCTCGTAAGAAAATATGGTTAATATGCTGTCTGTATTGCTCAGGTCACAAATTCGTCTATGATGGTCATAGACATACATCTACAAGGAGACGCCCCATGTTCAACCGAGTATTAGGACGCCGCGAACAAGAGGACACCGTGAAGGGACAGATGCGCCTGCCACCCGGCCAATCCCTCACCCAAAAATTCCCCGTTTTGCACTACGGCCCCGTGCCCAGTACTGACCTGGCTACCTGGGATTTGAAGGTGTTTGGCGCGGTGGAAGAACCCGTTACCTGGAATTGGGAAGAGTTCAATCAACTACCGCGTATCCAGGTAACACTGGATATTCACTGTGTCACCCGTTGGTCAAAGTTTGATACGCTATGGGAAGGGATTTCGCTAAAAACCTTGATTGACGAGGGCTTCATCAAACCGCTGCCCACCGCCCGCTATGTCATTCAGCATTGCGAATATGGCTACACCACCAACACGCCCCTGGAACTGGTGACGGCCGGTAACTTCTTGCTGGCGACGCACTACGACGGCAAGCCACTGGATTTGGAACACGGCTGGCCTTTGCGCGGGGTGATTGGCAGCTTTGCCGACCGCAGCGAAAACAAAACGGCCTACTTCTGGAAAGGGGGTAAATGGCTGCGTGGCCTGGAATTCCGCACCGACGACCAGCCCGGTTTCTGGGAAAACGCCGGTTATCACAATGAAGCTGATCCCTGGGCGGAACAGCGTTTTGCCAATCGCTGGTTTTGAAAGAATGAGATTGAGAGACGGGGAGATTGAGAGATTGTTGGTACGCCCCGTGCAAATTAAGTGCAATTCAAGAGGGAATCTTAAATGGATATTTTTTCGCTTCTCGACTCAATCCAAACAATTGCACGAAATGGATTAAGGTATCCCACAAGCGAATTTGACAAAGAAAGATATGAATGTCTTTTAGGGTTGGCAACAAAAACTTATAGTGAACTTTTGTCCGCCCCAGAAGAATTTATAAAAGAAAGATTTCATCACGAAATTGGTCACATAACGCCAAAAGTTGGAACAGACGCCGCAATTTTCAATGAAAATGGTGAAATCCTTTTAATGGAAAGGTCTGATAGGAGCGGCTGGTGTTTGCCCTGCGGATTTGTCGAACCAAATGAATCGCCAGTTGAAGGAGTTATTAGAGAAGTTCGCGAAGAAACTGGGCTTGAAATTAAAGTAAATGAATTGGTAGGTGTATTTACCCGCAAACCAAGTGCTAAAATGGGTGTGCATACCACTGTTTCCATCGTCCATCTATGTGAAATTATTGGCGGTCAATTAAAAACATCCCATGAAGGTCATGCGTTAAAATATTGGGCGATTGATGATATGAAAAACTGGCACGCAACACATGAAATAAGTGCACGTGCTGCTTATAAAATGTGGAAGTCCGAAACATTAGTTCCTGCTGTTTCGGCATAGATGTCTCTAATGCCAAAAGCGTGCCAACAAAAGGTGCCCCTGACACTGGGGATTCTGCGCACATCCCAAGCAGGTTTCTACGCCTTAGCATTTTTCCAGTTGGACGGCTTCGCTGTCCCCGTTCCAGCACAGGTAACGCAAACCGTTAGACCTCAATCTCCTAATCTCCTAATCTCCTAATCTCCCTATGTCCCCACACCTCCCCACCTACAAAACACTGTCCGAACACCAAAGGGTATATGACCTGATATGGTCGCAAATGCCCCACATGCAAAAGCGTACCTCCTCCACGTGGTGGTATTTCATCCTGTTTCCCCAAGACGCGGAAGGGTATGGCCCCCGCCAGATGATGTTTTCTATTGCTACGGCCGTAAGCAAGCAACCTATACACATCAGTGACCTGGAACTGCCAGGGCTAGACCTGCGCCGCGAAGTGAAAGACGGGGTGGACCGTTTTCCGGCGGCAGCAGTGGGTTGGTATTACGACGGCCGTACCCTGCACGAAAATATCCTCCACACCACGGCCGTCACCCACCTCTCCCAACCTGACCGCACCATCTCCTGCTGGGATGATGAGCCAAACGGTCATCGCCAGGGGTATGAGATTTGCGCCTCCGCGGCCCGGCCGTTGGCTCTGGAAGCGCACATTGAGGGGGGGAACGGCCGTGCCCACTTCACCGCCTGGGGCGACCTCAACTGCCTGGACAATGCCCCCCACGAATCCATCAACATCAATACACCTATTGCCGGGACGCACTTTATCGCCTGGCGGCGGATGCGCTTTGAAGGGGAGTTTGACCTGCCGGGCACAGGTCGGGAAACACTGGCAGGGTATGGTTATTTCCAGCGCGTCTGTTTGAATGTACCCACCTTCCCCTGGAAATGGATTTGGGCGCTCTTCCCCGACGGCTCCATGTTTTCCTCTTATGTGCCCTATGTGGGTCTGAACCTGTGGCGCCAGGGCTATCGTTTTTACAATAGCAACCGGAAAGAGCAGGCCGCCATCGCCATCGCCGGCAAATCTTTTTGGGATTGGCCGGACGCCTCGGAACGCATCTGGCTGGCACAGCACACGCGCGTCACCCCTGTGTTGGGTCGGGACGAACACCCCCATTTTGAAGTCAGCGCCGGGAATAAGCAGGGGGATTTTGTGCAGTTCACGGCCGTGCCCTACGCCCGCACCGGTTTTTTCCTGGAGCGCCCCCTCTGGCGCTGGCGCAGCCATTGGAACTACAACGAGTACCTCTTCCGCATGGAAAACTTACAGGGACAAATGCAAGGCCGTCCTATCAATGGGGAAAGCATGGGGCAGGGGTTTGGTAATCTGGAATACACCTGGGGGCTGGGGCTGTAACGCGGTGAGCCAATGACGCAGTGAGGGAAGTACGGCCGTGCCCCAACCAGAGGCACTGCCAGTTGCCGGGCGCCCCCCAACACCCACTCCACATCCTGGCCCAGGCCGTTTTACAATTCGGGGGACTTGACATATAATTTTGCCAGCTTTAGCCGTATTGTTGTCATTCACTAAGAGAGTTGCATGACTGACCAGGTTTCGCCCCTTGTTGACGGAGAACAACCCGTTGATACCAACAAACTGTTGCAGTCACTCATTGAACTGTTCAGCGAACAGGAATTGCGCGATCTCTGTTTTGAACTGCGCCTGGATTACGAAAACCTGGAAGGAAGCGCCAAAAAAGATAAAGCGCGTGAGTTAATCAATTACTTTTTTCGTCGCCGTCGCCTCAATGTTTTAATCACCGTTTTTCGGGAGCATCGCCCGCACATTACTCTGGAGGAGCTTCTCCTGAAGGAGGGCGAGATAGACCTCTCCTCTACCATCATCGGGCTACCCACAACCCTGCCTTCTTCGCCAAAAGACCAATCCAACACCATGCTGGTGAGCAAAAGTTTTGTCACCCTGCTGCGTCTGCTCACCCGGCCCGATATGCGTGCGGCCGTTGTTGCCTTCCAGACGGATTTCCAGGCGGCCTCCAGCCAGATTGACCAGATGAATGATTTTAAACTGGCGCATGACCTCTTTCAGGAGCTAGAAAACCGGTACTTCCTCATCCAGAATGACGAGCGCCGCCTGCCCGCCGATGATATGGCCTGGGATAGTATTGCCATCAACGAGCCGGAATTGCAGGGCAAAATTAGCGATCTGCGCATGGTCACGCAGCGCCCCACTTTTGCCACTGACGAAGCTCGTTGGATGACGCAACTGGATAAAGTTAGCGAAAGTATTCGCGTTGGCGTGGAACAGTTTGATCTGGATGAACTCAAACGTGGTACCAACCTGCTGTATCGTGTACTCAACCGCACCCCCTCCCGTATAAACGCGCAACTGGTCTCCACCGCTACGGCGCTGCGCCTGGATGCACTGGAACAGGCCATGCAAACCATCAACATTAATCTGTCTGCCAGTGACCTGGGGCTGGAAAGTGTGGTGGAAGAGATTGCCAATGGCGTGGCGGCGCTGGGTGGGCTGGATGAACGGTTGACGGTGTTGGTGAAAGAACATAATGCCTGGCAGGAAATTGATGATGAATTGCGCCGGGTGGAAGCCAGCCTGAACCAGAGCGTAGATGAACTGGACGATGCCTGGTTTGATCTGGAGCCGATGGCCCGTGATTTGACGGCGGGGCAAAGTGCAGATTGGGCAACGGAGCTGAATGATGTGGTAGATAAGTTGGATGAGGCGCTGCGTGAAAAGGTGGTGGTGACGGTGCGGCGTTTGTTCCGCCGTTTCCAGAGCCAGATTCGGCGCCGTTTCCGGCAGGTGGATTTAGAGTTGTTAACATTGTGTCAGGATTTGCAGCGCGTAGGCGAATCGCTGGATTTGTTGTTGAGGCAGTTTGAAAAATGAGCGACATCCAAGACCTTTCCTTTTCGGAAGATGAAATTATCCCTTTCATGTCCTTTGTTTCGTTCCGAGACACGCACCGGGATTTGCTGAAACGCCGCCGTGAAGACAAGAAGGAGCATGGGGAGGAAACGGCGGCATTCTGGACGGCCGTAGACGAATTCCTGCAACGTGGCCGCGCCGCCGGCGCTTTCCTGGACGAAGACAGCGACCGGGAAGCGGCCCAAAATCTGCTGGATTATTGGGAGACGCAGTTATTCCATGCTGGCCGAAACATCCCCGACATGATTCTGGCCGAATTCAACCCCAACCTCCAACCGGAAATCCCCGATGACCGCTGCCCCTACGTCGGTCTGAACGCTTTTGACAGCAACAACCAGCACCAGTTTTACGGCCGTGACCAGCTCATTGGCGAACTGCTTAATCAAGTCCTCGTCAGCCGCCTCGTTACCGCCATTGGCCCGTCCGGCAGCGGCAAATCTTCCGTTGTCCTGGCCGGGCTGCTGCCCCGCCTGAAGGCCGGGGAACTGCCCGGTAGTGCCCTGTGGAACTACTTTCCCGTCATCGTGCCCGGCTCCGCCCCCCTCACCGCCCTGGCTCGCCTGCTCCAGCCTGAGAATGTGGAACCGGCCCTGTGGATCTTTGAAACCACCGAAACGCTACGTGAAAACACAGATTACCTGACGACATTAGTTGAAAACCATAGCCAGGAAGCCTCCGTCCTGGTCATTGACCAGTTTGAAGAAGCCTTTACTCTCTGCCATGACGAAGAAGAGCGCAATGCCTTTCTGGAAAACCTGCTCAATCTGGTGCGCGGCCGTAACGCCCGCCATATAGTCATCCTCACCATGCGCGTGGACTATGAAAGTTATCTTACCAAAGTCCCCTTGTTCCATTCATTAGTCGAGCAGGGGCAGGTGCGCGTCAGCGCCATGAACACGGCCGAGCTCCATGATGCCATTGAGCAACCGGCGACGGCCGTGGGCCTGAAATTTGAAGAAGGGCTGGTAGACGCCGTCGTCCGCGAAATTGTGGGTGAACCGGCAGCGCTGCCGCTGCTGCAATTTGCCCTGCTGCAATTGTGGGATAACCGGGAACGTAACCGCGTCACCTGGGAAACGTATCGCCGGTTGGGTGGTGTGATGCAAGTGTTGGCGCACACCGCCAACACCATGTATGACAATCTGCTGCCCGAAGACCAGGTCACAGCCCGGCGCATTTTGCTGCGCCTGGTACGTCCCAGCGAAGGGTTGGAATTTACCCGCCGCCGTGTACCGTTGCGCCAGCTTTACCAGACCGGTGAAGCCCATGACCGGGTAGACCGGGTCCTAGACAAATTGATACAGTCGCGGCTGGTGCGCAACACCAAAGGACACACCGAGGAGGATGACCAGATCGAGGTAGCGCATGAAGCATTGGTGCGCAACTGGCCCCGTCTGGTGGATTGGCTCGACGAAGAGCGCATTCGCCTGCGCCACCGCCTGCGCCTGACAGACCAGGCCGAACAGTGGGATGCCCTGAATAAGGATGAGGGGGCGCTGTTGCGTGGGGCGCTGCTGCAAGAAGCGCTGCAATATGATGATCTCAGCCCATTAGAGACCGACTTTGTCAAAGCCAGCCAAGCTACCTTGCAACGGGAAGAAGAAGAAAAAGAGGCTGTCCGTCGTCGTGAACTGGAACAGGCGCGGGCGTTAGCGGCCGAACAAGGCCGTCTGGCCCGCGAACAAAAACAACTGGCCGAAGAGCAGCGGTTACGAGCTGAGGCGCAAGCTGTGGCGGCTCAGCGCGCTCGCAATTTCACCGTGGCCCTGGTCGCCATCCTGATTTTGGTCATTATCGGGGCGGCGGCTATTGTCCGTTCGGTGCAGGCCAACGCCGCCGCCGAAGAGAGTGCCCGTATTGCCGCGGAGAACGAGGCGTCAGCCACCCAATCCGCGCTGGAAGCGCAAATTATCGCCATTACGGCCGAGGCTGTGGCTATTGCCGGTACGGCGCAATCGGAGGAGGCTTCTATCAGCAATGCCACCGCCACCGGCGAGGCGGTCATGCAGCAGACGGTGGCCGCAGAACGGGCCGTGGAGCAAAATCGGGGTACCAGCACGGCCGTAGCTGCTACGGCCACCGCTGGCTTCGAGATTGCCGTAGCCACCGCCACCCAGGCCGCCCGCGGCACCGCCACCAGCACCAGTAGCAGCAGCAACGCGCAACCCACCAGCACTCCCGACGCAGCCGCGTTGGCCCTGGAGGCGCAGCTTAAAGCATTTGTGCGCGAAGAAGACAATATGCCTATGCTTTACATCACCGGCGGCCCATTCCTGGTGGGCGCCAGCGGCGACCAGACTAACCTGGATGAACAGCCGCCGCATGAGGTTGTCGTGCCCAGTTTTTATCTGGATCGGTTTGAAGTGAGCGTGCAGCAATATGCCGATTTTCTGAATCGGCAGAGCGGCAACCGGGGTATGTGCAGCGGTTTTGATTGCGTTAAAACATTTGTAGACACACAATGGGCCAATTTACTGAACAACTTTGGCGTTTTTGAACCGCGTCCCGGTACGGCCAGTTTTCCCATCACCTGGGTAAGCTGGTATGGCGCGGATGCATACTGCCGCGCTATGGGGCGGCGGCTACCCACGGAAGCAGAATGGGAATATGCGGCCAAGGGGCTAGACGGCCGTCTTTATCCCTGGGGTAACGAACCACCTGTGCCCAATGAAACGGCCGTCTTTGGCAACCAACTACGTAACTTTACGACGGTCTTCAGGCCGGTAGACGCCCTGCCCCTGGGCGTCAGCCCCTTCGGCGTCTTTGGCATGGCTGGCGGCGCTGCTGAGTGGGTGGCCGATTGGTATCAGGCGGATTATTATCTGGCGCAGTCCACTTCCCATCTGCCAAATGAGAACAACGTCTCTGGCGAACGCTCCCTGCGCGGTGGTTCCTGGCTGGACCCCAGCAGTGAACTGCGCGTCAGCAATCGCGGCCATTTGCCGCCGGCGGTGCAGACGGTAAACAACCCTGCTTATGCTGGCGTCGGCTTCCGCTGCGCCCAAGACGCCAATAATTAACTCCTCTTCGAGCCCTGACAGGTCTCCAAAGACCTGTCAGGGCTATTTTCTAAGGACGTGTAGTGACCCAACCAGACCCCTTCGCCACCCTAAACGAACTGCGGACGGCGCATCGTGACCTGCTGCAAGAACGCCGCAATGAAAATGTGAACAATACCCTGCTGCTAGAGCAACTCAAGTTGTTCATTGAACGAGGACAGGTTGCCGGCGTTTACCTGCAAGGTGAAGACGAAAGGTGGGAAGCGCAAAATCTGCTGGATTTCTGGTCAAACGAGATTTACCACCTGACCCAGGAAGATATCGCCGCCACGCTGATGGAGTATGACCCGGCCCAGGCGCCCGAATTGGATGATGCCCTGTGCCCGTATATTGGTTTGGATCCGTTTGACACGGCCGTGCACAACCTCTTCTTCGGCCGTGAGCCGCTCATCAAAAACATGGTGGAGCGCCTGGAAACCAACCGTTTCCTGGCCGTTTCTGGCCCTTCCGGCAGTGGCAAAACCTCCCTGGTACTGGCTGGGCTGTTGCCCGCTTTGCAGGCCGGTGGGCTGGCGGACAGCCAGGATTGGCTCTACTTGCCGCCACTCGTTCCTGGCTCTGACCCCGTGGCCAGCCTCATTCGTTTGCTGCGCACGGCCGACAACACCGGCGGTTGGGTGGCCGAAACAACAAAAAAGTTATTGACCACACCAAGCACTCTGACCGATCTCATTAACCGGCGGGCACAGGGGCGGCGGACTGTCTTTATTGTGGATCAGTTTGAGGAAATCTTTACCCTCTGCCAGGATCAGGCGCGGCGGCAGGCTTTTATGGATGCGCTGCTGTATCTGGCTCAATCACCTGAAAACAATCACATGCTTGTTCTCACCATGCGCACCGACCTGGAAAGCAATCTGCTGCGTATGGCGGAATTTCAGACGGCATATGCCGGGGCGCAGTTGCGGGTGACAACCATGAACGCCACCGAGCTGCGCCAGGCCATCCAGCAGCCGGCCGAACTGGTGGGGTTAAAATTTGAGGATGGGTTGGTGGAGCAGTTGGTCAGTGATGTATTGGGCGAACCGGCGGCGTTGCCGCTGCTGCAATTTACCCTGCTCAAATTGTGGGAGAAACGAGATCGTAACCGGGTTACCTGGCAGGCCTATACCGAATTGGGCGGCGGGCGCGATGCGCTGGCGAACAGCGCCGACCGCCTTTACAACAATTTGAACCCGGCCGAACAGCGCATTGCCCGGCGAATTTTGCTCAAAATGGTGCGCCCCACGCAGGGGCTGGATGTGGTGCGCAACCGGGTGCAGCGGCAGCAGTTGTACGAGCCAACGTTAGGCCCGGCGCGGGTGGATTATGTGGTCAACCACTTCGCCAGAGAGCGGCTGATTCGCCTGACGCCTGGTGACACCTCAGATACCGATCAACTTGAAATTGCCCATGAAGCGCTGGTGCGCAATTGGCCGCGTCTCATTGGCTGGCTGGAAGAAGATCGGGTGGCATTGCGCCATCGCTTGCGGCTGACGGAAATGGCGGAGCAATGGGATGTGTTGGGCCGAGATGAAAGCGCTTTGCTGCGGGGGCTGGTGCTGGAAGAAGCGCAGCAGTATGTAGATTTGAGCGAATTGGAAAAGGCGTTTGTAGCGGCCAGCGTCACGGCCGTGAAACAAGAAGAGATCGCCCGCGAGGAAGCGCGCCAACGCGAATTGGAGCAGACGCGCCAGTTTGCCCGGCGGCTGTCTGTGCTGGTGGTGGCGTTGGCCTTTGTCTTTTTAATTGCGCTGGGTTTTGCGGTGCTGGCGCGCCGCAATGCGCTAGAAGCGGAACAAAACGCCCAAATTGCCCAGAATAATGCGGCCACAGCCGTAGCCAATGAACAGGCGGCCCAGGATGCCCAATCTACGGCCGTCGCCAACGCCAACATCGCTGCCCAAAACCAGGCCACGGCGGAAGCCGCCCAATCTCTGGCCGAAGCTAACGCCGCCCTGGCGGCGACCGCTGAAGCCGAGGCCAACCAGCAACGCCAGATTGCCGAGGGTGAGCGGGACCTGGCTGAAATAAGCGCCCAGGCCGCCATGGACGCCCGGGCCACTGCCGAAGCCAACGAAGAGTTGGCCCAGGCTAATTTCCGGCTGGCCGCGGCCCGTGAACTGGCCGCCGCCGCCATTTCTCAGTTAGGCAGTGATCCCCAGTTAGGGCTGTTGTTGGCTCTGGAAGCGGTGGAAACAACCCTGAGTGCGGGTGATCCGCCGCCGTCGGAAGCCGCCGACACCCTGTACCGGGCGGTACAGGCGTCGCAGTTGGTTTCCACGCTGGCGGGGCACACGGGGGCGGTGAATGATACGGCCGTCAGTCCGGACGGCCGTTGGGTGGCTACCGTTAGCGATGATACCACCGTCAAAATCTGGAATGCCCTCACCGGCCAGGAAGTGCATACCCTCAGCGGGCATCAATCCCCCATTACCAGCCTGGCCTTTTCTCCCAACAGCGCCCACCTGGCTACCGGCGGCGCCGGTGGTCAGGTGATTGTGTGGGACGTGTTGGCGGGTACACTGGTGCGGGCCATGCGTGGCGAGGATGATGGTGGCGTGCGGGCCGTGGCTTTTCATCCGGATGGGGAGCGCGTGGCGGCGGGTTACCAGGCGGGTACGGCGCGAATGTGGGATTTTACCACCGGCCAATCGCTGTTGCGCCAGTTTGAACATAATCGCCCGGTCAATGATGTATTGTTCCTCGGCGATGGTTCGCGGCTGGTGACGGGTGGCGAGGACGGCATTGTGGTGGTGCAAAATAGCAGCACCGGCGTTCCCATTTTTTCCTTCGTGGCTGAATTTGACAGCGAGGGGCTACCGGTGGCGGTGAATGATATTGCCGCCAGCGCCGACGGCCGTCTCATTGCCGCGGCGAAGGCGAACGGTATTGCCCGCATTTGGCAGGGGGAAGAATTACTGGCTACTCTTTCCGGCCATAATGGGCCGGTGACGGCCGTGGCTTTTACCGAAGATGGGTTACGGCTGGCGACGGCGGGCGCAGATAGTTCGGCCAAAGTGTGGGATGTAGCCGCGGAGCGCGCCATTCTGACGCTTTCCGGGCACAATGGGGCGCTGACGGCCGTTTCCTTTTACCCCGATGGCGGCCGGTTGGTGACAGCAGGTACCGATGGTACCGCCCGCATCTGGAATGCGGAAACCGGGCTGGAGCCGTTGGTGCTCACTGAGCATCGCGGTGGGGTGAATAGTGTGCGTTTTAATGCGGCGGGCACGGCCGTGACCACTGCCAGCAACGACCAGACCGCCCGTGTGTGGGATAGCGCCAATGGTGAAGTGTGGCTAACGCTGACGGCGTTTACCAATGCCGTGAACGTGGCCGAATTCCATCCCACGCAACCGATTGTGGCCACTGCTGCGCAGGATACGGTGGTGCGCCGGTTTGATTTGACCAGCGGTGAACAACTGTTGCCGCTGTATTTCCACCCGGACATTGTCAATGATCTGGCTTATAGCTCGGACGGTATGCTGTTGGCTACGGCTGGGCAGGATGGCGTGGTGCGCATTTGGGATACCATCAGTGGTCAGGTGACGCAGGAATTGGCGCATCAAGCGCCGGTAGCTACGGTAACGTTTAATACTGACGGTTCACAATTGGTGGCTGCCAGTGGCGAGACGGCCGTGATTTGGGAGTTGGCTACAGGGGAAAGCGCGCCGCCTATTTCCGGGCATAATGGGCTTATTCACCATGCCGTTTTCAGCCCGGATGGGCGGCTGGCCACGGCGGGTGCGGATGGTCTGGTGAAACTGTGGGATTTGCAAAGCGGCGAACTGGTGCGCACCTTTTCCGGGCACAGTGGGCCGGTATTGTGGGTGGCGTTTAACAGTGAGGGATCACAGTTGGCGACGGCGAGCGTGGATAGAACGGCGCGGCTGTGGGATGTGACTACGGGTAATGTGCTGCGCACCATTTTAGGGCATACGTCGGCGGTAACGGCCGTGGCCTTTAGCCCGGACGACACCGCCTTAGCCTCGGCCAGCCTGGACAGCACCACCCGCATCACCCCGCTGACCACGATTGATGTATTGATCACCCAGGCATGGGGGCGGCTGGCCCGGCCGTTGTCCCCGGCGCAGTGTGCGCAGTATTTACATGGACAACCGTGTTTCACCATTGATATTAGCGGGCCGCCGCCAACGGCCGTGCCGTGATTAGATGAATGTAGCGATCTGTTCCAGGGGTTTTTTGGTGATGGCGGGGACCTGCACGTTTTCAATGGGGTAGCCAACAACGAGGATGAGGTACGGCCGTTCGTTTTTCGGCCGGTCTATTATCTCGTTCAAGAAACCCATGGGGCTGGGGGTGTGGGTGAGGGTGGCTAACCCGGCCATGTGGCAGGCGGCCACCAGAAAGCCGGTGGCAATGCCCACCGATTCCTGCACGTAATAATTTTTTACATGTTCCCCATCTTCGCGCACGGAATAACTTTTGGCCATGACCACAATGAGAATGGGCGCTTCTTCCAAAAATGGTTTGTGCCAGTCGGTGGCAAAGGGTTCTAACGCTTCCAGCCACTCTTGGGGGGCGCGCCGTTCATAAAAATCGCGCTCTTCTTCTTCGGCCGCTTCCCGGATTTGTTTCTTGATCGCCGGATCGGAGACGACGACAAAGTGCCAGGGCTGCAAATTCGCGCCGTTAGGGGCTGTACCGGCGGTGAGCAAACATTGTTCAATCACGGCGCGGGGCACTTCCCGGCTGGCGTATTCACGCACGGTACGCCGCCGCCGCATTGTGGTGTAAAATTCCGCCGCCCGCTGCCGCATTTCCTCTATGGGATATTCTTGATATTCTGTATGGGGTACAAATTTTGCTTCGCTCATGTTGAATTTAATCTCCCTGCCTGATGTGGAGTGGATGATAGCGGAATTTCCCACGAATGACCACGTATCAGACCTGACAGGTTTTTGAAAACCTGTCAGGTCTTGGAAGAGGAAGAGTATGAAATATGCACTCTGGATTGTCATTTTGTGGCTGCTGGTGGCGTGTAGCCAGGCAGAGACAACACCTACGCCGACGGTCACGGCCGAACCCACGCCTACGCCGACCCCGGTTCCCACGCCTACGTTTGATGCCGCCAAATTGGGCAGCGCGGAACTGGATGTGACCTATTGCGCGCCCGACGGCCGTGAGCAAAAGCTCGACATCTACTACCCCTCCTCCGGCGGTCCCTGGCCGGTGCTGCTCTATGTGCATGGCGGTAGCTGGCGCGAAGGGGATAAAGCGGAAGGAGAAGGTTGGCGCGGCCTGAATGAGCAGGGGATTTTGGTGGCCTCGGTGAACTATCGCATGGCGGCTGAGGGCAAATTCCCGGTGATGATTGAAGATGTGCAGTGCGCGGTGCGGTATTTGCGGGCGCACAGCGCCGATTTCAACATTGACCCGGATCGCATGGCGGCGGTGGGGGCCAGCGCCGGTGGACATCTGGTGGCGTTGTTAGGCACGGCCGATGAGACGGCCGTGTGGGAGCAAAGCGAATACGCCGACCAATCCAGCCGGGTGCAGGCAGTGATCACCCTGGCCGGACTGTTTGATTTTACGGTCAGTCTACCGGGGGGTACGAACTCGGCCGTGTATTACGCTTTTGGTGGGCTGGCCGGAGACGGATCGCCGGAGATGGCTGCTGCCAGCCCGGTGACGTACATCACGGCCGATGACCCACCCTTTCTCATTTTGCATGGGGATAATGATGGCATTGTGCCGATGGCGCAGAGCGAGATTTTGCATGAACGGCTGACGGCCGTTGGTGTCCCGGCCACCCTGGTCATTGTGCAAAACGGTGACCACAGCCTGGGCGGGGCGAACGCCAGCCCCACCCAAGCGGAAATCAACGAGATGATTGCCGTCTTCCTGGCCGAAAATTTGCTCGCGCAGTAGCCCGATTTTCCAAATCGGGTGGCGATTTGGAAAATCGCCTTACATTTTTGCAGGAGAAATGGAGATGCTGAATAGTTACAGGAGAGTTGTTTGTTTTTTGGTGGTCACGGCCGTATTGTTGGCTGCTTGTGGTGAGGGGGCGGAAACGGCAACGGCCGTGCCCACCACTTCCCCCACCGCCACCACCGCGCCCACGCCCACAGCGCCGGAGAATTTGCCGACCGGTAATTTACCGGCGATTACGGCCGTGTCCCTTGACCATCCTTCACTCCCCCGCTATGAATCGTTGGAAATGACGCTGGCGGTCACGGCCGAATACAGCAATCCTTATGATGCCCGCGAAGTGACCCTGGATGGTTTATTCACTGCCCCCGACGGATCAGAGATGACCGTGCCCGGTTTTTGGGACGGAGAAGAGGCGTGGCGCGTGCGTTTCACCCCGTCTCAGGGGGGCGATTGGCGTTATCGCCTTTTGCTCACCGACGCTAACGGAACCAGCCAACCCACAGAGGGCACATTCACCGTCACCGCTTCCGACCATCATGGCTGGCTGCAAGCGGGCGATTGGGTGAATCCCGATTACAGCGGGCACTACCTGGTTTACCATGACGGCACACCCTTTTATGGCCTGGGGCATGCCGATGCACTCAATATTTTGATTGACGGTTTCAACATAGACGGTGGTGTTGGTCTTTTTCGTAACATGGTCGAAGCCGGTGAAAACTATGTGGTCTGGTGGCCCCTATACAGCGTTTCCCCGGTCAATAACAGCTATGATGATTACTCCGTCGCCAACCTCACCCTGATAGATACGGTGGTCAAAGATGCCCAGGCCAAAGGTGTTTTCCTCATCTTCACCATCTGGGACCATCCCCAACTGCGCGATAATACGCATGATTGGGGGACAGGTAATTGGGTAAACAATGGGTTTAACAAATTGACCGATTTAGAATCCTTCTTCACCGATGATGAAGCCTGGGCCTGGCAGGAAAATCTGTACCGCTACATCATTGCCCGTTGGGGTTACAGCCCGGCCATTGGCCTGTGGCAGACCGTCTCCGAAATCAACGGCACCAATGCCTATGACCAGACCGACCCCTGGCACGAGAAAGTGAACGCTTATTTTGCGGAGAATGACCCCTACCGCCATCCCACCACCGCCAGCCGCTCCGGAGATGTGGATTGGGAGGCAGGGCATCTGGCGATGGATGCGCCGCAAGTGCATCTGTATGATTTTGACAATGATGCGGTGGGCGCAGCGCAAGTATTGGCCGACTGGACCAGTCTGATGTTTAACCGGGCGGAAAAGCCGAATTGGGTGGGGGAATTTGGCGTAACGGGCAACAGCTATTACCCGGAATTGTTCCACAACTCCATCTGGGCGGCGCTGGCCACGGGGGCGGCGATGACGCCGGCCGAATGGAACAGTGGCGGTTCGTGGATGCGCATGTCGTCGGAGATGCTGGCTGACCTGAGCCGGTTGGGGGCGTTTGTGGCGGATTTGCCACTGGCGCAGTTAAAACCAACGGCCGTGACCCTCACCAGCAGCGACCCGGAAGTGCGTGGCTGGGGGGTCATTGGCGCAGACGGTGGGCTGTTTTGGGTGCAGGATTTTGCCCTGGAAGGCGCACCAATAGACCAGGTGCGGGCTGATGAAACGGTGCGGCAGGGCGTCTCCGTGTCCATGGTGGGGATGGCGGCAGGGGTGTATGAGATACGGCCGTACCACACCTGGCAAGGCACATACCTGGACGCCTTCACGGTTGCATGTCTGGCCGACCAGCCCTGTACCATGCCCTTGCCGGATTTTGCCGATGATATGGCATTCAAAGTGATCAGAGAGATGGAAGATTAGTTAGCAGGAGACATTCGATTTCGGCCAGTTAAAGTTGCTAGAGAAATCGGATGTCGGACATGACCCTATGAGCTATCCACAAATCAAAGAATTTCCCCAAACCACCAGACGCCGTTTTCGCCTGGGGTATGACAAAACGACCGGCCTGCTGCTAATTTCACCCTGGCTGATAGGCTTCCTGCTCTTTAAGTTCCTGCCCATCCTGGCCTCGTTTGGTTTGTCCTTTACCGACTTTTATCTATTGGAACCAGACCAGACCCGGTTTGTTGGCCTGGAAAACTATACCCGGATATTGGATGACCGTGCCGTTGGCTTTCTGATTGTCTTCACCATCAATTCCGCCATTCGCACCATCCCCTTGCAGCTTGCCGCTTCCATTTTGTTGGCGGCCCTGCTCAACAGCCCCCGGCTCAAAGCGCGCACGGCGTTGCGTACCCTCTTTTTTCTGCCCAGCATTATTCCCAGTGTGGCCATTGCCTTTATGTGGTTTGGTTTTGCCGACCCGAATATCGGCTGGTTAAACCGGTTTATTTTACGGCCGTTGGGCCTCACCGGCTTCAACGACCTCTATTCTGACTCTGCCTTTGCTCTGCTTTTGGCCATCAACTCGCTCTGGGCCATCGGCCCTGGAATGCTCATCATGCTGGCGGCTATGCAAAGCGTCTCCTCCGAGATTCAAGAAGCCGCCCGCGTAGACGGCGCCGGTCCGTTAATGCGTTTTTTCCGCATTACCCTGCCCATGACCACCCCCGCCATTTTCTTCACCCTCGTCATCAATCTCATCGCTGTTTTTGGCGGCGTCATCCTCCTGGATCGCGGCAACACCTTCGGCGGCGGCGGCTCACCCTTTAATAGCTACATCACAAGCTGGATATTTGAACAATGGCAATTGGGGTATGCGGCCAGTCTGTCCTGGGTCTTTTTTGTTTTGGTCATGATTGTAGTCGTCATTCTCTTCTCCACCTCCCGCCGTTGGGTCTACTATCCTGATAGGGAAGATTAAACAATGCGTACACCATCCATTCTTACCAAACCATTCATCCCCCACACCTATCTCGGCCTGCGCCGCTGGGAAACATTGGGCACTGCCTTATTTAACCTGTTTGTATTTACCCTGCTCTTTGCTTATCTTTTCCCCCTTCTCTACATCGTCTCTACATCCTTCATGGAGAGTGCGCAGCTTCGTGATCGCAACGCGCCGCCCTACCCGGCGCGGCAGGTGCGTTTTGCCTATGAGGGCAGAGATCGTCTGGTTTATGACGTGCCTTTTGGTGATGAAATGCGCCAGTTGGCGCTGGTTGCGCCCGGTCGCACCAGCAGCGAGTTCATAGACCCGCAAAACCCCGACGTTGGCTTGATCCAGTGGCAGGGTAACTGGCGCGCCCTCATTGGTGTCTATGAGGCCCATTGGACACTGGAAAACTTTACCTTGCTTTTTGACTCTTTGCGCTTGCCGCAGATGTTGAAAAACACGTTGCTCCTGGCATTGATCACCGAAATTGGGGTCATGTTCTCTTCGATTGTGGTGGCTTATGGTTTTGCCCGTTTCCCGCTGCCCGGCGGCAATTTTCTGTTTTATTTGATGATCGCCACCATCCTCATCCCCGAAAATGTGACACTCATCCCCACCTACTACATTTTTGTGCGCGTTTTGGAATGGGATGGTTCCTGGCTGCCGTTGGTTGTGCCGTTCTTTTTTGGCAACGCCGTCTACATCTTCCTGCTGCGCCAGAATTTCAAAAGCATTCCCAAAGACCTGGACGAAGCGGCCATGCTGGATGGCGCGGGGCCAATTCGCACCTTGTTCTCCGTCATTTTGCCGGAGTCCTGGCCGGTGGTCATCACCGTTTCCCTGCTCCATTTTTTCTACATTTGGAACGAAACACGGCAAGCCGCCCTTTACCTGAGTTATCGCCGTGATTTGATCCCCATGTCCTTTGGCGTCCAGAGTTTTCAGTCGTTGTCCCCCATCATCAATCAGCTTGAGGCCAGCGCTCTGCTCATTATGATTGTGCCGGTGCTGGTGCTGCTTTTCTCCCAGCGCTACTTTATGCGTAATCTGCTCATTACCGGCGCGGAGAGGTAGCCAAACCATGACCCATACACCCTCAAAACGCACCATAGTGATCATCTGGTTGGGGTGGGCCAGCATCATGCTGGCTTACCATGTGTTCGTTCCGGCCCGCTTTACCGTACTCCGACCAGACAGGGCCTTAAGTTGGACGGCCGAGTCCACCCGCCTGGGCGGCGCGCAAGACGCCAAGTTTTATTTGCAGGAGCCATTTCTCAACCGGCATGTGGCCTGGGATTCGGAGTATTATCTGGCAATCGCGTTGGGAGGGTATGAAGACCCCCATGTGGATCGCGTGGGTGAGTCATTTGGCACAGTGCGCAGCGGTACCGGCTTCTGGCCGTTTGTGATCCCGGAAATTGTGGGCAGTGTGCGCCCCGGCATTCCCCTCAGTTATGCCTTTTTCCCCTTTTATCCGTTTTTGATGCGCTTGCTAACGCCGTTGTTTTCTTGGGGGGGGCTGACGCCGATTGCGGCTGCTTCATTAGCCGGAGTGGTCATTTCGTTGTTGGGGACGCTGGCGGCGGTGGTTTCTCTCTTTGAACTGGGCCGCGATGAACTGGGCGATGAAGGTGGACTGCGGGCCGCTTTTTATTTGCTCATCTTTCCCAGCGCATTTTTCCTGTCGGTGGTTTACACCGAGGGATTATTCCTGGGGCTGGCCTTTTCCAGTTTGCTGCTGATGCGGCGCGGGCATAGGGGATGGGCGGCGGCGCTGGCGGTATTGGCCACGTTTACACGAGCGGCCGGGGTGGTGTTGGTGATTCCGCTGCTAATGTCGTGGGTAAAGGATGGGGAGTGGCTGGAATTGGATATGGAGTGGCGGCAGATTTATTTTCGCGGGCTGCCCTGGAAGGCAATTGGCCGGGCGCTGGTGGTGTTTGCGCCGGCGCTGGCGTTTGCCGTCTGGCGGCTTTCTTACTTTGGCATGGCTTTTGGCCGGGTAGAAGAGGCGTTTTTTGGGCGTGGATTTCTTTCACTGGGGAGTACGTATGCTGCCTGGCGTGAGGCGTTTTATACGTTGTTTGGCAGTAATCCGCAAGCGACGGCGTATTATGTGGTGGAATTTGGGGCGATTATTCTGGCGTTTACCGCCTGTATTGCCGGTTTGCGGAAATACCCGGACCTGGCCTGGTTTGGGTTGCTGGTGGTGTTTTTATCATTCACCAGTGGCCCGGCACAAGGGATGCACCGTTATGTGTTGGCGGCGCCGCCGATCTTTTTGTTGTTGAGCCAATGGGGAGAACGGCCGTCCTTCGACCGCGTCTGGACGATTGCCAGTGTGTTGCTGCTGGGGGTGATGGGGACGATGTTTATGTTTGATATGTGGGCGGGGTGATGCGTAATCCGTAATCGGTAATCGGTAATCAGACTACGGATTACGGGCTACGGATAACGGATTACGGTTGACGTTTTACGGGCAGGGAGTGACGATCTTCACCTGAAAAAGGGGCTAAAGGGCATAACGGCCGTACCCCCATCCCCGGTATCATCTTTCAATATCGAACTGTATATTTCCCATGATGGAGGCAAATAAATGAACCAGATAGAAAGTCCAAAACAGACAGGGGCACGGCCGTTTCCCACCGGCGTAGACCTGCTGCATGATCCCATTCTCAACAAGGGCATGGCTTTTACCGCTGAAGAGCGTGAACAATTCCAACTACGCGGCCTGCTGCCGCCGCGCGTTCTTACCCAGGATTTACAGGCGGAACGGGTATTACGCAATTTCCACAAAAAGCCCAACGACCTGGAAAAGTATATCTTTTTGCTCAGCCTGGAAGACCGCAACGAGGCCTTGTTTTATCGGGTGGTCATGGACAATCTGATGGAGATGATGCCCATCATCTACACCCCTACCGTAGGGCAGGCGTGCCTGGAATTTGGCAATATCTTCCGCCGCCCGCGCGGGCTGTATATTTCTGCTGAGGATCGCGGGCGGATAGCTGAGATTCTCCGCCATTGGCCGCACGATGATGTGCGTGTGGTGGTCATTACCGATGGCGAACGCATTTTGGGATTGGGCGACCTGGGGGCGCATGGCATGGGCATTCCGGTGGGTAAGTTGTCGCTCTACACCGCCTGCGCCGGCATTGACCCGGCCACCACGCTGCCGGTGACGCTGGATGTGGGCACCAACAATCAAAAGCTGCTCGATGACCCCTTTTACATTGGGTTGCCCCAAAACCGCCTGCGCGGTGAGACCTATGACGCGCTGGTGGACGAATTTATGACGGCCGTGACCGCCCGTTTCCCCCACGCTCTCATCCAGTTTGAAGATTTCTCCAACCAGAACGCCTTCCGCCTGCTGCATAAATATCGGGACCAGTACCGCACCTTCAACGACGACATTCAGGGTACGGCCGGGGTGGCGTTGGCCGGTTTGTATTCGGCGCTGCGGCTGACCGGCGGCAGATTGTCTGACCAGCGGCTGCTCTTTTTGGGGGCGGGTGAAGCGGGCATTGGCATTGCTGATCTGGTTGTTTCGGCGATGATGCAAGAGGGGGCGACGGCCGAGGCTGCTCGCCAACAATGCTGGTTTGTGGATTCACGCGGGTTGGTTGAATCCAGCCGCACCGACCTGGCGGAACATAAATTGCCCTATGCCCATGACCATGCACCGCTGACCACTTTCCTGGAAGCGGTAGAGACACTGCGCCCCACCGCTATCATTGGCGTCTCCGGAATGCCGCGTATGTTTACGCAGCCGGTGGTAGAGGCGATGGCCCGCCTGAATGAAAAACCGATCATTTTTGCCCTCTCTAATCCCACAGCCAATTCGGAATGTACGGCCGAGCAAGCGTACAGTTGGACAAACGGACGGGCCATTTTTGCCAGCGGCAGCCCGTTTGACCCGGTAGAATTACACGGCCGTACCTACATCCCCGGTCAGGGCAATAATTCCTACATTTTCCCCGGTGTGGGGTTGGGGGTGGTGGCGACGGGGGCGCGGCAGGTGACGGATGATATGTTCCTGGCGGCGGCGCAAACGTTGGCCCACCTGGTCACAGAAGATGACCTGGCTGCCGGGTTGATCTACCCCTCGCTGAAACGCATTCGGGAAGTATCGGCGCATATTGCCACGGCCGTAGCCGAAATCGCCTATGCCCATGAGTTGGCAACTGTCCCCCGACCGGGCAATTTGCTCACCTTCATGCAAAACCGGATGTACCAGCCGGTGTATCGTGAGGGGGTGAGCAGGTGAGGGGGTGAGGGGATGATGGGGTGAACGGCCGTACCCCCACCACAAAAAAGCACGGCCGTCAGACAGTGACGGCCGTGCTGCCAAATCCACTCCTTCGCTGCCGCCTCCATCCGTTTATCCGCTGCCCTGCCTGGGCTGGTATGCCAGGAAACGATGCCGAACGAAAAGCAAGGCAACGGCCGTTGGCAAATCGGCTGGTGACTGGCAAGAGGCGACATTGGCCACACCAGCCCGGGAAGACCCCGCCTCAGCAAGTTAAGGTTCTCTCCACTGCTCTGCCGGTGTATCAATACACGGCAGCTCATCTGGATTGGTGAACATCTCAAACAATGTTTGAGGTGTCAGGTCTGATTTTCCCTCCAAGGGAAAGTATGTTTCACCTGGAATGCTGACTATTTCATCGATTGTCTTCTGTTGTCCAGGTTCCCACAGATAAATTCTAGGCCCAGCAGGAAACAAATCTGGCCTTTCCACTTCCACAACTTCTGGTTCAAAACAAGCCGTAATAGTCTCGCCAGTTTTTACGGCATCCACATAATAACGAAGACTGATCCCCTTTTCCTGATAAACAAGCAGTAAGTGAAATGGCAATACCTCACCAGGAAGCACAACAGGAAATGTCTTTAACCATACTTCATCTGGGACACCATGGAGTATCATCATGGTTTGGGGATCGTATCCTGATATATTCATGGGTTTTAAAGAAATCTCTTTGATGACTCCAGAATCATTCCAACTGTATGCTACATAACCATCAAACCCCGGTACCTCAATAGCTTCATGTAAGGGCAAATATACTAAAGCCGCTGAGGAATTTGCCTTGATTTCTAAGGCGAAAGATTTTAAAAACGGCTCGATATCATGCCAGTGTGTTTGTCCAGGCGTTGCCCCCCACCAACAGGGGAGTAAACATTCGGGGTTTTGATTGTCGGCTAACAAAGCCAACACTTTATCAGCCGCTTCATTAGGTGGCAAAGTTGGCCACGGTGTTGGTGTCACTGTTGCTAAAGGCAAAGGCGTTTCTGTAGGTAGCGGTGTTGGTGAACTGGCAGCAGTGGGTATTGGCGTCGATGTCGAAGTGGCAGTTTGTGTGATAGAACGGGTTGGGGCAACTGTCATCGCCTCGAACAGGGCAACCTCTTGTTCGTTGGGGATTGTTCCAGTCACAAGCACCGTTTCATTGTCATGACTGGTTGTTGGTTGGCAGGCTATGAGCAAAATAAGTTGAATGGCGACCAAGAGAATAACTTTTATAAAGTTCATCCAATTCCTAAACATTATTTCCTTTCCTTGTGAAAATGACCACAGATTACGCTAATTTCTACAGAATGCGCATCACCGTTGGAATCTGTGTTTTCCATTTAGATTGATGGGCCGTTTCTACTGTCCGTGAAGAGACAGAATGAGTAGCCCTCTGGACATTATACTATCCATATAATTAGCTTTGGATTCTGCTGCATTGGTCAATATTCCAGCACCCATCTCCCACCGATTATATGTCCAGCCAACGACCATATCGGCAAAGATTTCACCATTACAGTCAATAGCACATTCGCTTTGCTGCCAGCCAAATGGTGGCCCAAAAAAGCCATCTCTGTTATCAATATCGAATGCTGGTAGATTGTTGCGAATATGATTACTACCAATAATTTCATTTACCTTGTGTTCAAAACCATGCCCTAATTCGTGAATGGCCCATTTGGGGCCAGCCCATGCTTCCGGTAAATTCGAAGTCTTATTACCTTCAGCGTCTATGTCGTAAATGTCTGTGTAAACATAAATTGTATTATCTGAAATGTCGGCTACATCCCCTTTCCATTCACCATAGCATGTGCCATCTGTACAACCATCATAACCTATTTTGTAAAAGGTTACTTGACCACCGTATACTGCCATGAATGCTTCACGGGGGGAAGAAAAAAGCCCGCCGCCAGCTTCGTAAAGTGCACGTGCCAGATCCCAGGCACCGGATCGAATAACTGCCATTTCCTCTTCAGTCCAAGTCTCACCGTCAACTCCTCCAAATAATACTATAGGGTCTTCGGGCTGTCTTTCAGGAGGCAAGGGATTATCACAGTTCAAATCCATGTCACATTCGCTGTGCCCAGATGGATCGGTGAAGTTGAGTGGGGAGTTGCGGACATAGCTGTAGCGGTTATAGGATTGGGGGTCGGCCGGATTGGGCACAATGGTATCCGCACTGGCAAATCTTCCTAAACCAGGCACATAGTAGCGGGCATTGTAGTAGAGCAAGCCCAACTCCATGTTTTCGCGCTGGCCGGTGAAGTCACGGTCGGTAATGGTTTGGGTGGGGGCACTGCCCAGCCGGTAGCCACCAAACGGCAGATACCAGGTGCGGCTCCCCATCACCGGGTTGTTGCTGCTGTTCACCAGCAGACTGGCGCTGCCCAAGCCTGTCCTGAGGCCGCCGAAGGATGGTCGCTGTACATATAAAAACAGCCCTGCTGCGGCCGTCTCTCAGCCCGCAGGGATGCTCTCCCCACCGGGCCACACTTTGCTTGTTAACGTGCATGTGGGAATTATACGGCCGTCCCCCCCACCAACCAATCCCCTCACGGCCGTGTCCCCCCCAACAAAAAAGCACGGCCGTCACTGCTGACGGCCGTGCTGCCAGACAGATGCCGGACGTTATCTCTTTTGTGTTATTATTCAGTTTCCAGATGGAAATGGCTATCCGGTCACTGCTCGACCGATGACCGACAGCGAAAAACGTCGGTTTCAAAAATGGCGAAGAAAATGAAAAAACCACACCTACCACAGACCGATTCGATTGAGGAACTGGCCCGTTTTTGGGACACCCATGATCTGACCGAGTTTGAAGATGAATTAGAAGAAATAGTTGAGCCTGTCTTTGTGCGGGAAACGGCCGTCACCATTCGGCTATTACCAGAAGAAGCAAAAGCCATTAAGAAAATAGCTTCATCACAGGGTGTGCCTGATTCAGACCTGATCTACCGATGGGTTCAGGAGCGGTTGCAGACGGCTTGATCCCCCCAAACGACCCTGCTCGTGAGGGGGTGAGCGGGTGAACGGCCGTACCCCCACCACAAAAAAGCACGGCCGTCACTATCTGACGGCCGTGCTGCCACATTCACTCCCTACGCCAATTCACTGTCGCCCGTCCGCTGCCGCCCGGCCCAGACAACTGTGGCACGGTGGTGACACCGGCCATAGCCACCGAGGCAGACCGCGCCAGAGCAGGAGCTTAAAGTGCTGACTGCCGCGATAGATGTAAAACATCTACCCCCTCATTTTCTAATAGTGATTCAAATTGTTTTGCCCCATACTTTCTAAAAAAGTCATATTCTTTTTTTGAAATGTAAATCGCAAGAAAAACATATCCCGTAGAGGTACCACAGTTCACTTCAGTAAAACCTTCTGGTAGCTCAAAGGGCCACGTGAAATATAATGCCGATTTTTGATATTTCTTACAAAATTCTGGATCTATGTTTTCAATTCCACCAATACTTGTGCCTTGCCCAATGGGCATCCGTCTCTGAACCATGTAGAAAAGGGTATTAGTTAGTATATATGGTGTTTGTTTCCAACCATCATCTACTGGTAAAAAGACTTCTGCCAATCCATTCACTTCCGCTTGGTAATGAGTTAGCCCAAGTGTGCAGAAGCCAGCACAACCTTGAAAAACCCTTTCATAAGACAAAATTTGTATAATGGGATTTTGATCATTTTGGCGAAACATTGTCCGCTCTTTAAAGTCTCCAAAGTATTGTTCATAGTGATTCAGATAACACTCACCGAAGCTTGTCATTTGATCTCCTACGGGCCAGGAGCAGCATATTCACCAGGTATGCCTTCCCATAAATGTCCCTGATTACATATAAAACATTGCGCCCCGCTGCGGCGCGGTCTTCTGGTTGCTGCTGTTGTGCTGCGGCCGGTGTCCCCACCGTGCCGCCCCACCTTTGCCCGCCGGAACCAGACTGTTCACCACGTCACGGCCGTCAATATCACTCCAGTCTCTCCCGGCGGACCCAGTAACCGGCGTTGCGGCCGTCTTTCAGCCCGAAGGGATGCTGTCCCTACCGAGCCATACCTGGCTTGCTTAACGTGAATGTGGGAATTATACGGCCGTCCCCCCCCACCAACCAATCCCCTCACGGCCGTACCCCCACTGGCTTATCCCCTGCGGCAAACAGACAAAAAAAGACGGCCGTTGCCCGCAACGGCCGTCTTCAAAAATTCGCTTCTTACGCAGATTCGTGGGGGATTACTCCACAAAAATCTCGACGCGCTCTCCGCCTTCCTCGTCGGTTACGTCCAGCACCTTGCCTTGTTGGCCGCTGCGCACCGCCTCCATCAGTTCGTCAAAATTCACCCCCTCCATGTCCGGGGTAAAACGCGCCCCCATTTTCAGGCCCACATTCACCAGCCCAAAGGGGATGTTCACATTCACTTTGTTGCGCCCGCTGTTGAGATCGGTGACGCGCACGCGGAACCAGCGGGGATTGCTGGCGCCCTTGAGCGGCTCAACCGAGGCGGGGCCTTTCTCACGGCTGAGCGCCCGCAGCAGTTCCGCTCCTTCAGCGGCGCTGATTTTGCCCTCTTCGATCATTTTCAAAATTTGTAGTCGTTCTTCTGCGGATGCCATGATTACCTCTTCTCAATTTGCTACAACGTCAATCGCATATGCGTTAAAGTGCGCCGGGGCGTAAAGTTCGCCTCGCGCAACAGTTCGTTCATCGTGATGTCCTCGTCTGGGTGTTCCAGACGGATGCTACGGCGGGGCATATCTTGTAAACGGCGCACCATTTTGGCGGCCAACGGCCGTTCCAACTGCCCCCGCCATGCCGGATGAATCCGCGCCAGGACGATGTGCGGCTGGCCCCATTCGCTGAAAATATGCACCAGCCCCACCAGTTCTTCCTGAGCGGTGGCGGCGACCCAACTTTCGGCGCGACGGCCGTTCACATAATTCGCCATCTGTCCCCACCACGATGTTTTGTAAAAGTCCGGCGGTGGTAATTCCGGCCAGTTCAACTCGGCCGGCAAGCTGGCCCTGTCCAGGGCATAAGCCGCCGCCCATTCCTGCCGCCGCAGGTCACGAATGCGGATAACGGGTGGGCGTGATGCCGCTTCAGTCATCGGCTTTAGTGTGGGCGGGATGGCGCGCAAACGGGAGACGGCCGTTTGCCAGTTCGTCATGCTGCCCAGCGCCTCATAGCCTAATGATTGGTAAAGTGTGATGGCGGACTGGTTGCTTTTTTCCACCTGTAACATTATTTCACGGCCGTCTCGCTGCCGCACCATCGTGGTCACCTGCCGCATCAAGCCCCGGGCAATACCGCGTCGCCGAAAATCAGGGTGGACGGCCACATTAACCACCTGATACCGTCCCTCCGTTTTGGTATTGAGAAGGGTGACATTGCCGACGATACGGCCGTTCACCTCCCACACAAAACCCAACGCCAGCTTGCTGGTCGCCGGATTTAGCCGCCACAGGAAAGCCGGCCCCTGGCTGGCGCGCGCCGAATCGGACATCATCCGTTGTCCTTCCGTATCCAGCGTACTGCCAAAAACCAGCTCCAACAGCTTCATCACCTGAGGAATATCGCGGTTCAGGTTAATCAGGCGCGGGCCGTCATGATTCGATTGGTCATGTAAGGGCGCGGTTACGATCATCTTACTGATCAATTCTATCGCATTCGCGCCAGTTCGGGAATTGCCCGTAATCCGTTACCGGTGATCCGTAACCCGAAGTCCGATTACGGATTACGATTTACGCATCACGCTATCTCTCTAACGCTTCCAACAATGTCGCCGCTTCATCGGGCGAAATAATGCCCTGTTCCACCATCTTCAAGATTTTAATTTGCTCGTCGGCGGAGGCCTTGGCGCGGGGTGGGGGCGGTGGGGCGGCGGGACGGCCGTAACCACCCGTTTGCCGCGCTCCTTGCCGTTCGGCCCGCTGCCGCATACGCTCGGCGGCTTGTTCGGCCTTACGGGCCGCTTCTTCCGCTTTACGGGCGGCTTTTTGGGCCATCTTCTCGGCATAATCGGGGCCAAACTTCGTTTCAAAGTTTGATGTAATGCGGGAAATCTGTTCATTTACCTGGCGGCCAATTTGCTCGCCCAGATCGGCGAAATCGAAGCCAAAAGCAAAATCGCCGTCACTCTCATCCTGCCAACGTGGATTTACCATTTGTTCCTCCTTGAGGACAATGCGCCCACCCGCGGTGAAGGTGGCGGTCGTTTCACCGTCACCTAAACGGCCAGTGAGGGTATGATCTACTTCTAGTTCTTTGTCCAGCGGCAGCCGATTCATAATCTGGGGCGCGGTGGCCGACAGATTCAGCGGTGCATCGGCGGGCCAGCGCACGATAATATCGCCCGTAGCGGCAAAGATGTGTTCGGCGGCGCTCAAACCGCCCACCAGCCGAATATCGCCTTTGACGTTTTGCACGGCCGTGCGCCCACCCAGATTGCGCAGGTTCACGTCACGGGCACATTGGCTGATGGTCACATCGCCGCTGACAGAGCGCAGACTGACATCACCATAACTTTCATGCAGGTCTACACGGCCGTTCACCACCTGCACCGCCAAATCGCCGTGAATCACGCCCAGGGCTGCATCGGCCACGCGGCGCAAAGCGGCGTCACCGTGTAAGGTTTGGATGCTGAGCAGACCGTTGCAATTTTTGGCGGCGATGTCGCCGTGAACGACGTTCACTTTGGTATGGCCCACACCGGTGAGAACCACATCGCCACGCGCCGTCTCCAGGCTCAAATCGCCGGCCAGATTTCGGATAACCAGGTCGCCGCCGGCATACTCGATGCGCAGGTTGGCGGCGGTGGGCAACACCAGCTTCAGATCGCCGCCGGCGTTGATGGTCAGGTCGTCAACGGCTTCCTGCACTTCCACGTCCGCGCCGGAAATAGCAACCGCATTTTCCATGCCGGTGTTAATAACCAGATCACCGCCGCAGCGGGTCACGCTGACTTGTGGTGAACTGGAGGTGTAATACTTTTGTTCAGCCATGATCATTACCTGTAGGTATTCGTTGATTAGGAGGTTCCTAATCAACAAATACTTGAACGTGTTCGCCGCCTTCTTCGTCCTGCACATCTACCAGGATGCCGGATTCCATTTCGTTCATCATCCCTTGCAGTTCGTTCCAGTCCAGACCATTGAGTTCGGGCGAGAAATGGCCGCCGATCTTCATGCCAAATTTGACCATGCCCAGGGGGATATTGACGGTAACTTTGTTACGCCCGGATTGCAGGTCACGCACGCGCACGTGCAGCCAGCCTGGTTTTTTGCCACCGTTGTTTGCTTCCATGGCTACTTCTTGGGCGACTTCTTGTTTGAGGATTTTCACATCGGGCACGGCCGTTTCTTCCACAACAGGCGCAGCGGGTTGGCTGAGCAGTTGGGCGGCTTCGTCGGCCGTAATTTTGCCGTTGGCTAACAGTTCCAAAATTTCTTTACGGGATGTCGTTGTCATGATTTTTTATCTCCTATTCATTCAGACCTGACAGGTTTCAAAAAACCTGTCAGGTCTTGAGGTTAATTGGTTGCGGGGGCGGCTGGTTCGGTGACGACGGCCGTGTAACCTAACTGGGCCAGCGCCGTCAACAGCGGTGCAGGGTCGGCCATGCGCACGGCGCCCACCCACCATCGGCCATTGCCACCCAAAAAGGCCAGACCTTGACCGGCGTGCCGCCCTTCGACAGGAATAAGCAGTTGGGTAGGTTTGCCGGTGCGGGCCATGCTGTTAAAAGTAATGGGTTGGTCATAATACAATTCCAGTATCAATCCTGCCGCCGCATAATCGGCCAATGTTTCGTCAGAGAGGCCGACGTCTACCAGGGCGGAATTATTGATGTGGCTGAGTGACTGCTCGGCAGCGTCAGCCAGCGGAATAAAATCGGGATGGCCGGGCTGCACTAAAATCCGCTCGCCATCTTGAAAAATGACCATGCGGGACGGCCGTACATTCACCGCATCGTTCCGAAACCAGAACCAGTTCTGGGTATTGAACACATTGATCAGATAAAAAACGGCCACTATGAATATGCCCATCCAGATAAATGGCTGAAGAACCCGCCAATAACTTTGTTGTTTCATCATCTTTATCCTTGTTGTTTTGTAACCGATCACCGTTTACCGATTACCGTTTTTTCTCAACTACCGCTGCGCAGGATTTCCAGTGCTTCTTCGGCAGACAGTTTGCCGGAGCCTAAATCGGCCAGAACGCTGCGCCGCTGCTCTTCGCTGATTTCCGGCTCTGGCTCGCCAACTTCAAATCCCATCGCTTTGATCACTTCCGTCAGCCGGCTGCGCACTGCCGGATAAGAAAGGCCAATTTCCTGTTCCACCCGATTAATTTTGCCTTCGCACTTAATGAAGGTTTCAATGAAACTGAGCTGTTCCGCTGTCAACTGATACAGTCGCCCTAGTGAAAAGTGTCCTTCTATGGCGGTGTCGCAGTTGCGGCAGTGCAGCCGGGTGACGTGTAAGGTGTCGTGGCAGATAGGACATTGACCAATCACTGAATTCATAAAGATTCTCCGTAGAGCGATTTGGCAAAATCGCTCTGCACATGTCATGCATGTTTTAATTGAAAACTACCGGTCACTACTTTGGCTTTGATGTTGCCTTCGCCGCTGCCCAACGTGCCGCGCAATCTACCGCCGGTCAGGTGTTTTTTATGTTGTGATTCGCCAAGCGGAAAGTCACACTGTACGTGGCCGGTCATGGCGCTGGCGTCCAGCAGGGCGTTGGGTTCTTTGGGCAGGCGCAGGCAGATGTGGCCGGTGGTGGTTTCAAAGCGGTGGCTGGCATTAACCAGGACGCCGTCGTACCGCAGTTTGCCCGTGACAGATTTGGCATAAACCGGGCCGCCAATATCGCTGAGTGACAGATCACCGGTGATCACCCGGCCGGTGACAGAGGCATTGATGCCGCTGATACTCAGTTTGCCGGTAATAACGTTGGCCTGTATTTCACAATCGGCCGGCACGTGGATGGTGAGGATGACTTTGCTGTGGAAACTGCCGTTCAGTAGCCGTTCCAGCCAGGAACCGTTAGGGGCCTCACGGCCGTGTTCCGACTGCACGTGCACCGTATTCTCTGACCGGGTAACGATGACGTCGGCATTTTCCACCTGGGCGCTAATGGTGACGGTACGGCCGTCGTGCGGCAATATCTCGACTTGTCCAACTTTTACATCTACGTCTAAAATTCCCTGTGGGGCAGGAAAGGTTTCTTCAAAATAGAGTTCTTTCATTTTCTTTCTCTCAATGTTAGAAAAATTGATATACCTTGTAGATTGTACGAGATATGCCCCAATCATAATCAAGAATATCAAGAAAGTCAACAAGATTCTTGATATTCTTTGAACTCATATTGTGATTTTTGATATTATTTAGAAAAATTTTGATTTTCGTTGGTTTTTAGGGGGTGCGTTTGGTGGATATTGGGTGGCGTTAGTTCCTGCCAACTCTGCCAGCCGACATACCCGTAACCCAAAACGCCCACAGTCAAAAACGGAACAGCGCCCGGATGACCCAGGGTCACGGCTATGATCAGGCTGAGAAGACAATAAAAGGCCAGGGCCAATTCGACCAGAATGATCCAATCAAAAGGCGTGGCGGTGGCAGCAAGCGCGGTATGGGCGCCGCGTTTGGGGGTGCGGATAAAGGGATGGTGACGGCCGTACCACACTTGCAAAACTGCCCGCGACATGACGGCCGTCATCCCCACGGCGATGATGACCATTACCGGAAAATGGCGCAGTCGCCATAACCAGTCCCGGTGCAACAGTGGTTGCGCCAGGCCAAACAGGAGCGGCTGTCCCAACCCCATGAACGTGAAGAGCCACACCCAGGCAGAGGGTTGATAATCGAGCAACATGAGCGGCAGTTGCCATAGCAGCAGCAGGATGACAAGCAGGTTGGCGGTGTAAGCCAGCATCGCCACCAGCGCCACCAGGCGGGCAACCCAGGAATGGCCGGGCGTCGTCAGGATCGGCCGGGCATATTTGCGCAGGCATTGGGTAGCCCCTTTGCCCCAGCGCGCCTGCTGAATTTTGTAGGCGGCCATCGTTGGTGGTAGTTCCGCCGGGACGACGACGTCGGGTAGAAAACGAAACTGCCAGCCGTGCAGTTGGGCGCGGGTGCTGAGGCAGAGATCTTCGCAGACGGTGTCTGCCTGCCAGCCGCCGGCGTCTTCCAGGCAGGCGCGCCGCCAGACGCCGCCGGCGCCGTTGAATTTGGGGAAAAGGTGGGCGCGGTGGCGCACGGTTTGCTCCAGGGCAAAATGTTTATCCAACGCCAGGGCTTGCACGGCCGTGAGCGCCGATTCATCGTCATTGAGATGGCCCCACCGCGCCTGCACCATGCCGACACGGCCGTCCACCAGAAAGTGGGGGATCGTTTGCTGCAAAAAGTCTGGTGGCGGCACAAAATCGGCGTCAAAAATGGCAATATACTCGCCGCTGGCCCGGGGCAATGCCTGCGCCAGCGCGCCGGCTTTATAGCCCACGCGCTCCTCCCGCCGCAGCAAACAGATATTGACCCCTTTCCTTTTATAATGCGCGACCAGGCGGGCGGCTTTTGCGGCGGTATTGTCGGTGGAGTCGTCAATCACTTGAATTTGTAAACGGTGAGGTGGGTATTGCTGCTGCACAGCGGCGCGGATGAGCCGTTTGACCACGAATGGTTCATTAAAAATAGGAAGCTGGATGGTAACTGCCGGGGGATCAGGCGGTAGGGGCGGGCAGGGGAAATGGTCGTGGCGGTGACGCCAGTATTGCCACAGGGTGTAAAAACCCAACAGGCCATAAACAGAAAGGGCGGCTACCACCAGCCAGTAAAACCCGATGAGCAGTGGCGTCATTCTGTTTCGTTTTCGTGTACTCGTTTGATGAAGGTTTTGAGCCGTTTGTTGAAGTCGCCACGGGGCAACAGCACCCGCCGCCCGCATTTCTGACACACCAGGCCAATATCGGCGCCAATACGCACCACTTCCCAGTCATAGCTGCCACAGGGGTGTGGTTTGCGCAGGCGGACAATATCGCCAACATGGACTTCAACAAACATGGTGGGGAATTATAGGCGTGGTGATGGTGGTGGCAACTATTCTGGGAGGAGATTAAGAGATTGGGAGATTAGGAGATTAAGTGGTACAGGGATGGGGGTGATATTCGCCGATGGGTAGGGGGGGCGGTATACTTTACGGCCGTACCCTGGTCGGGAATCCGTAATCCGTAATCGGTAATCCGTGATCGGTAAACGACACTTACGAGGATGTTTCTATGTTACTTTTTTTGCGTGGTGCTGAATACCCCATTCCAACGATGATCACCTTTGCTATCGTGCTGATCTTTGCCTTTGCCTACCATGAACTGGCGCACGCCATTGTGGCTGACCGATTGGGGGACCCGACGCCCCGTTCTTACGGCCGTATCACCCTCAATCCTGCCCGCAATTTAGACCGCACTGGCCTGATTTTGGCCCTGCTCATCGGCTTCGGTTGGGCGTTTACGCCGATTAACCCACTCTACTTCCGGGGTAATCCGCGCCGCGCATTTGCCATTGTGGCCATAGCCGGGCCGCTGGCAAATCTGGCGATGGCCGGACTGTTAGGCCTACCGGTGCTTTTGGGCCTGGTAACGTATACCCCGCCGATGGAAGTGCTGCCTTCGCTCTATTCATTTTTGACATTTGGCGTTTATTATAATTTGCTGCTTTTTGCTTTTAATTTGATTCCTATCCCCCCGCTAGATGGGTTCCGTATCTTGTTGGGTATTTTGCCGCCCGATATTGCCGTGCAAATGGAGCAACTGTACCGGTATAGCATGATGCTATTTTTGGGAATCTTTTTCTTGTTACCGGCGGTGGGGTTTAATGTGGCCGGTGAAATTTTGGGGCCGGTGATTGGGTTTTTCTACCCGTTATTTACCGGTGGTTGGCCGCCGATCATTTAGGGTATGCGCTACCGTCTGTGGCAATTTTGGCAGATAGTATGGGCAAAACCTTTAACAACGGGGGCGTGGGCAGAGGTAACGGCCGTTCTCACGCCGGCCGAATTGCAATTATTCAGGCGCTTCCCGGCTAATGACCAGTGGCATGGTGTACGGGTGCTGCGGCTGGTGCAGTCGTCTGGATGTGCGCACCCGGCGTTGTGGAAGGCGGCGCTGCTGCATGATGTGGGCAAAACAGAAGTGCGGCTAACGGTGCGGGATCGGATCCTGGTGGTGGTGGGTGGCGCGTTGTGGCCGGGGAAAACGGCCGTGTGGGGAGATGGTGAAGCGCGGGGTTGGCGACGGCCGTTTGTGGTCAAAGCGCATCATCCCGCCTGGGGCGCAGAGATGGCTGCTGCCGCCGGTTGTGATAGCCTTACTGTCACCCTTGTGCGGCGGCATCAGGATTCTCTGGCTGAAGTGCAACAGCCAGAACTGCATGAACTATTGCGTATTTTGCAGTGGGCGGATGATCAAAGTTAGAAGGCAGGGCGTGTCTAAAAACGATTGTTTCGACCTGTCATTCCCGCGAAAGCGGGAATCCACACACCAGGACAATGGATGCCCACCTACGCGAGCATGACATGAAAAAGGGCTTTTAGACACCCTCTCAAAAGATCAAGAGCTTTTTAAGGAGCTATGATGAAGGCGCAAACAGTTTCAATTATCGGTTTAGGGCGGGCGGGCGTTTCCATTGGGTTGGCAGTGAAAGCTAAACTGCCGTTGACGGTGGTGGGGTATGATCCCAACCCAGATACAGCACGGATGGCTCAAGACAAGATGAAGGCGGTAGATGCCGTGGAAATGAGCCTATTCAAAGCTGTAGCCAGGGCGGACATTCTGGTGATGATGCTGCCGGTGGCAGAACTGGAAGAGACATTACAAATCATTGGCGATGATTTGCAATCACATACATTAGTGCTGGATTTTTCCGGTTTGAAAGGGCCGGGATTGAAATGGGCCAGGAAGTATTTACCGCAGGGGCATTATGTAGGCGCGACGCCGGTGTTGGCGGCCAAATGGCTGGCTGACGGCCGTACCGATGTCATGGCTGCCACTGCTGATTTGTTCCAAAACAGTCTCTTTTGTCTGATGCCGGCGCCGGATGCAGACCCACAAGCAGTGGAAACGGCCGTGAATTTTGGGCTGGTGTTGGGGGCACGGCCATACTTTATTGACCCCATGGAGTATGATGCATTGGTGCAAGGGACGGAGGCGTTGCCCGGTTTTGTGGCCGCGGCAATGCTTAAATCTTTGAAGCAGTCTACAAGCTGGCAGGATATGCTGCGTTTTGCCGGTAGTTCTTTTAGTCTGGCCACGCTCCCTCTGGCGCAGCCAAAAGATATTGCCTTTATGGCGCTGCACCAAAAAGAAGCCTCTCTGCGCTGGTTAGAGGCGCTTATTTCCGAACTGACAACCCTGCGGCGTCTGGTGTATGAAGGTGAACCACAATTGTTGACGGCCGTGCTGGAAGAACTGGCGAATGAGCGGGACAAATGGTTGCTCAAACGCCAGGACAATGAGTGGGATGAACGCACGATGCCCAACATTGAACGTCCGTCTATGATGGGTCATATGCTCGGCGGGCTGGCGCCGGATACAAAGAAGAAGGGAGGAAGTAAGCGGTAATCGGTAATCCGTAAACGGTTCACGGATTACGGACCACGGATTACGAATGTGAGTATGGCCCAACCAGAAATAGCTGTTACCTCCCAAACTCAGAGAGCGGAAGCGGCAGTTACACGGCCGTTACGCATTCTGATGATCGCCCCCACTTCCTTTTTTAGCGACTATGGCGGGCATATTCGCATCCTGGAAGAGATGCGGGTTTTGCAGGCGATGGGACATCAGGTAGCTGTTGTTACCTATTATAAAGGGAGCGATATGCCGGGGCTGGATATTCGGCGGACACGGCCGTTGCCCTGGCGGACTGATTACGAAGTGGGTTCCTCCCGTCATAAGCTGGCATTTGATGTGTACCTGGCTGTCCAATCATTGCGTGAAGGCCTCCGGTATCGTCCTGATGTGGTGCATGGGCACATGCACGAGGGCGCCATCATTGGCAGCCTGGTAGCCAAGTTGCTGCGTGTACCATTGATATTTGATTTTCAGGGTAGCCTGTCGGCGGAGATGGTAGACCATGAGTTTTTGGCAAAGGACGGCCGGGTTTACTCCTGGATTTTTCGTCTGGAAAAGTTCATTAATCGGCTGCCATCCGCCATCCTCACCAGTTCTCGTCAGGCTTCCGATCTGCTGCAAGAGCAATTTGGTGTACCCACCGCACGCCTGCAACCGTTGCCCGACTGTGCCGATACCACCCGCTTCAACCCCGAAAACTTTACGGCCGCAGCCAAACGCAATCTCAAGTTAAAACTAGGACTGCCCCTGGATCGGCCCATTGTGGCTTATTTGGGATTGCTGACTGACTACCAGGGTATCCCCCATCTCCTGCAAGCCGCTGCCGGGCTGAAACAGGCTGGTGAATCTGTGCATTTTCTCGTCATGGGGTATCCCAACGTAGACCACTACAAACATTTAGCGCGACAGTGGCAAGTGGCCGATGTGGTGACTTTTACCGGCAAGGTGGAGTATCGAGATGCGCCGTTTTACCTTTCATTGGGTGACATTGCTGTTGCCCCTAAAATGTCTACGACAGAGGGTAGCGGGAAGGTGCTCAACTATATGGCGTTGGCGCAGCCGGTGGTGGCCTATGACTCACCCGTTCACCGTGAATACCTGGCCGATCTCGGTGTTTACGCCCCATCAGGGGATGTGAATGGGCTGGCAATGGCGATTGCCGGGTTGTTACGGGCGCCGGATCACGGCCGTGACCTGGGCCAACAATTACGCCACCGTGCCATCACCGAATATAGTTGGCAACGCGCCGGTGAAGAGATTGTTACCCTATATCGCCGTTTGACAAAATAGAGGGCGGCCATTATAATCTTCGTTCGCAGTTTAGCAGGGTTAGATGAACGAAGCCCTTCCAGACCAAGACACCAAAGGGGTGCGACAACCAAATAAAGTTGCACCCCTTCTTTTTGGTTATAGGCATCGTGTAAAAACCCGGCGTATGGTGTTGAGATAAAGTCTAATCTTCCAGGGAACAGGATATTTAAATGTCTAAATTACCCATTAAAAGTTATGCCCGCATGACAGATCTGTTGGAACTGCCAACATTGATTGATGTTCAGTTGGACTCGTTTGAACAATTCATCCACGAAGGTCTGGCCGAGTTGTTTGATGAAGTGTCACCTATCGAAAGTTTCAGTGGTGACCTGAAACTTTACTTTCCCAGCAAACATAAAGAAACCGAGGGCTTTGAGCTGAAATACTGGTTTGGTGAACCGAAATACTCCGTCGAAGAGTGTGTTGAGCGGGACATGAGCTACGCTGCGCCTTTGTATGTGAAGGCGCTCCTGTACAGCCAGGACCTGGATCAACCCATTGTGCAAGATATTTTCATGGGTGACTTCCCGTTAATGACCCAGGCGGGTACGTTCATTATTAACGGCACCGAACGAGTGGTCGTGAGCCAGTTGATCCGTTCGCCGGGCGCTTATTTTGAGGCCCAAGAGGAACGCACTACTGGACGGCCGTTGGCAATGGCGAAATTGATCCCAGATCGGGGAGCGTGGATTGAATTTGAAACACGCAAGACCGATTACCTCACCGTCAAATTTAACCGCAAACGGACGGTCCCCGTGACGCTGTTTTTGCGGGCATTGGCGGCGGTGGATGATGGTTTGCATAATCCCATCTTAAAAACTGGCAGTGACGAAGAGTTGTTCTCCCTGTTTGAAGAGGTGGATACCAATGGCGAGCATCTCTATATTCAAGGCAGCATTGAACAAGAGCCGCCCTGGAACCCGGACAAACCGCTCGCGCAGCAGGCGCTAATTGAGTTTTATAAGCGGATGCGCCCTGGCGATCCGCCGACGCTGGAAAATGCGGAGCAATATCTGTTTGAGCAGTTGTTTGATCCCCGCCGCTATGATCTGGCGCGGGTCGGCCGCTACAAATTGAACAAGCGGCTGAATCTGAAAGAGATCGTGCCTGAAGAGCATCGCACGTTGACGCAGCATGACATTGTGAAAGTGGTGCGCCACATGATTCGTATTAACAATGGCCTGGAAGGCCCCGATGATATTGATCATCTGGGCAACCGGCGCGTGAAGACAGTGGGTGAGCTTTTGCAGGCCAAGCTGCGCGTGGGGCTGCGCCGTATGGAACGGGTGGTGAAAGAGCGCATGTCTATTCGGGACAGCGAAACGATCACCCCTATTTCGTTGGTCAATATCCGCCCGGTGGTGGCGGCTGTGCGTGAATTCTTTGGCAGTTCGCAGTTGAGCCAGTTTATGGAACAGGCGAATCCGCTGGCGGAATTGACGCACAAGCGTACTTTGTCGGCGTTGGGGCCAGGCGGGTTGCGCCGGGAACGGGCCGGGTTTGAGGTGCGTGATGTGCATCATAGTCATTACGGCCGTATCTGCCCCATTGAAACCCCAGAAGGGCCGAACATTGGCTTGATTGGGCGGTTGGCGTCTTACGGCCGTGTCAACCGCTATGGCTTCATTGAAACACCTTACCGCCGTGTCTACAACGCTTTACCTGCCAGTTCAGACGACCTCATTGGCCACGATGCGTTTGCCAATATTGTCAATCCTGATACCGGCGAAATCATTGTGGCCGCCGAAGAGACCATTACGGCCGAGCATCTGGCTTCTTTGCGTCAAGTTGGGCTGGAATCCGTTGCCGTCAAACCGTTCGTCACCAACGAAATCACCTACATGTCCGCCGATGAAGAAGACCATTACACCATCGCCCAGGCCAATGCCCGTCTGGACGAGAGAGGCCAGTTTATGGATCGGCGTGTCTCATCGCGGCGTAACCAACAATTCCGCTTCTCCTCCGTGCAGCGCATTGACTACATTGATGTTGCGCCCCGCCAGATCGTGGGCATTTCGGCAGCTCTGATTCCTTTCCTTGACCATGATGACGCCAACCGCGCTCTCATGGGTTCCAACATGCAGCGTCAGGCTGTGCCCTTGCTCAAACCAGATGTGCCGATTGTCAGTACCGGTATGGAACGACACGCGGCCGTCAACTCCGGCCAGATTATCCTGGCCGATCAAGATTGTGAGGTAGTCAGCGTCACCGGTGACAAGATTGTGGTGGTTAGTGAAGACGGGCCGCGCATCTATAATTTACGTAAATACACCCGCTCCAACCAAAGCACATGCATTGACCAGCGCCCTGTTGTCGTCAAAGGGCAACGGCTTAAGAAAGGCGATGTATTAGCTGATAGCTCCTCCACCGAATACGGTGAACTGGCTCTGGGGCAAGATGTGGTAATTGCCTTCCTCTCCTGGGAAGGCGGTAACTTTGAAGACGCTATTCTGGTGAGTGAACGCCTGGTACGTGAAGACCGTTTTACTTCCGTCCACATCGAAAAGCACGAAGTGGAAGCGCGTGACACCAAGCTAGGGCCGGAGGAAATTACCTACGACATTCCCAACGTTAGCGAAGACGCCCTTAAAGACCTGGATGAGCGCGGCATTATACGTGTGGGTGCTGATGTGAATGAGATGGATATTTTGGTGGGTAAGATTACCCCCAAAGGTGAAAAAGAACTTAGCCCGGAAGAGAAATTGCTGCGGGCTATCTTTGGTGATAAAGCCCGCGAAGTGAAAGATTCAAGTTTGCGCTTGCCGCATGGGGCACGTGGCAAAGTGGTAGATGTGCATGTGTTTGACCGCCAGCATGACCGTGACTTGCCGGCAGGCGTGGAAACGATGGTGCGGGTCAGCGTGGCGCAGCGCCGCAAGTTAGCGGTGGGTGACAAGATGGCCGGCCGTCATGGCAACAAAGGCGTTATCTCCAAAATTGTGCCCATTGAGGACATGCCTTATCTGGCGGATGGTACACCGATTGACATTATTCTCAATCCGTTGGGCGTGCCTGGTCGTATGAATATTGGGCAGGTGTTGGAGACGAACCTGGGTTGGGCGGCGTCACGATTGAACTTCCGGGCGATTACTCCTGTGTTCGATGGCGCGAATGAAACAGAAGTGGCCTCTGAATTAGCCCGTGCCTGGTTGACTGACCGTGCCTGGCAAACGGCCGTTGAATGGGCCTGGGACTGGTTAGAAGAAATTGACTATGATGTGCAATCGCTTAAAGACGATAGTGAAGCCCGTCGTCTCTTTATTACCAACTGGCTGGGCGAGATGGGGTATGACATTGAGCGGCTAGAAGTAGACGAACCATTTGCTCGTTATGCCGTGGCCAGGGAATGGCTGAAGGGGCGTGACTGGGATGGTGAAAGCGTATTCCCGACCGATTGGAGTACGTCACGTAAGCTAGATCGATCCCTAGGTAATGAGTTAGCCATTGAATGTTGCGTCCGTGAATGGTATGGGCACATGCTTGAAAAACACGGTGATAGTTTGTCAGAAATCGTAAAAGTTGATCCGCGGCAAACTGAACTGGCAACCTTACAAGAATTGTCTAATACGATCATGACAGAAACATTTGAGCCATTACCAATTTGGGGTAAAGAAAAGTTAATAGCGGGGCAAACGGGTAAACCATTTGACCAACCGGTTACAGTTGGCGTTTTGCACATGTTGAAGCTGGCTCATCTGGTCGAAGACAAAGCCCATGCCCGCTCAACTGGCCCTTACTCGCTAGTAACACAGCAGCCGTTGGGTGGTAAAGCGCAGTTCGGGGGGCAACGGTTTGGCGAAATGGAAGTATGGGCGTTGGAAGCGTATGGCGCGGCCTATACTTTGCAGGAAATGTTGACCGTCAAATCGGACGACGTGCAGGGCCGGGTGAAAACATATGAGGCTATTGTCAAGAATGAGCCGATTGAAGAGCCAGGTGTACCGGCTTCATTTCGAGTGCTGGTCAAGGAGTTGCAGAGCCTGGGTCTGGCTGTAGAAGCTGTCACCGATTCTGGTGAAATGGTCCGGTTTGGCAAAGAAGATGACAAGCGTAACCGTAAACATGCGGGCACGGGTCTGATGGATTTGGCTCGCAACCGCCGGTAAATCGGAAGAAATCCGGAAAATTATTCTAGGTTTATGCAGGTTTGACAAGAGAATCGTTTGTGGTAGAATCGCCCTTCGTATGTCTGTTAAACACGTGTAACTAACTGTGTAGTTACTAATTGAATAGGTGAGTAAACTGGGAGGCCATCGAGTTAATTGTTAGCTGCGATGGCCTCCATTTGTCGGGTGGTGGTGGCGAGTCATCGGTAGAAGACGGGTTTCCATCTATTAACATCATCAACTTAATAAGCGTCCACTTGTAGCTTCCGGTTGGGAAGTCATATTGAGACGGATTCTTACATGAAGGCGAATAGAGTCATTTGATTAAGGAGAAGGATTAGCGTGCCTACGATTAATCAGCTTGTACGTAAGGGCCGCAAGGCGAAAACGAAAAAGAGTACCGCCCCGGCCCTGCAATTTACATTTAATTCCTATAACCAGCGGCGGACACGGCGGCCTAAGGGCGCTCCTCAAAAACGAGGGGTGTGTACCCAGGTGAAAACGATGACGCCAAAGAAACCCAATTCGGCCCTGCGCAAGGTGGCGCGTGTACGTTTGTCAAACGGGATAGAAGTGACCGCATACATCCCCGGCGAAGGGCATCGGCTGCAAGACCATTCAGTGGTATTGGTGCGTGGTGGTCGTGTGAAAGACTTGCCGGGGGTGCGCTATCATATTGTCCGGGGTACGCTGGATGCTGATGGTGTGGATAAACGGAAACAAGGCCGCTCGAAGTACGGCACGAAAACACCCAAGTAGATGTTGGTTGGATACGGAGAATTAAGCAATGCCAAGACGGTACCGTCCAGAAAAACGGGCTGTAGAGCCTGACTTGAAATATAACAATGAGAATGTGTCTATGTTTGTCAACCGGCTGATGAAAGACGGGAAGAAGAGCGTGGCACAGCGTGTTTTATATGACAGTTTTGATTTGATTGAGACTCGCAGCAAGCGGGCGCCTCTGGAAGTGTTTGAGCAGGCTCTCGATAATGTGAAGCCACAAATTGAGGTGAAGCCCCGGCGGGTAGGTGGTTCTACCTATCAGGTGCCGGTGCCGGTAGATTCGGAACGCCAGATGTCGTTGGCGATGCGGTGGTTATTAACGGCCGCGCGCTCGCGCAGCGGGCGTTCTATGGCGGAGAAATTGGCGGGTGAGTTGATGGACGCGGCTAGTAATCAGGGCACGGCCGTTAAAAAGCGTGATGATACGCACCGTATGGCCGAAGCCAACCGCGCGTTCTCACACTTCCGATTCTAGGTGTAAGCGAGGACGACGGATGAGTCACAGTTCGTTAGAACTAATCAGAAATATAGGCATCATTGCTCATATTGATGCCGGCAAAACTACGACCACGGAACGTATCTTGTATTACACCGGTCGGATTCATCGCATGGGCGAAGTGCATGAAGGCACGGCCACCATGGATCATATGGTGCAGGAGCAGGAGCGTGGCATCACCATTACTTCCGCTGCTACTACTACCTCCTGGCTCGACCATCAGGTCAATATCATTGATACGCCAGGGCACATTGATTTTACGGCCGAAGTCCAGCGCAGTTTGCGTGTCTTGGATGGTGGCGTTGTAGTTTTTGATGCGGTAGCCGGTGTGGAACCCCAATCAGAAACTGTGTGGCGGCAGGCAGACGAGTATAAAGTGCCGCGCATTTGCTTCGTTAACAAAATGGACCGCGTAGGTGCTGATTTTGTGCGCACGGTGGGGATGATTCGCCAACGCTTGGGTGCTAACCCCATCGCCATTCAACTGCCCATTGGCAGCGAGTCCAGCTTCCGCGGAATTATTGACCTGTTGAAGATGGAAGCCGTCATTTGGACGGAAGAAGACCTGGGCGCTGAGCCAAAAGCAGTGGAGATTCCGGCCGAGTTGTTGGCCGAAGCACAAGAAGCCCGCAGCATCATCATCGAGCGTATCATCGAGACAGATGATGCTCTCATGGAACGTTATCTTGAGGGTGAGGAAATCAGTGTTGATGAACTTCAGGCTGCTTTGCGCAAAGCTACCATTGCCAGCCAGGTCACGCCGGTTCTTTGTGGGTCCTCTTTGCGTAACAAAGGTATCCAGCGTGTTTTGGATGCGGTGGTACATTATCTGCCTTCACCCCTGGACGTGCCCCCCATTCAAGGACAGAATCCAGACAATGGTGAGATCGAAGAGAGACATCCCAGCGACAGTGAGCCATTATCGGCGCTGGTCTTTAAGATCGTGACCGATCCCTATGTTGGAAAACTGGCCTATTTTCGGGTTTATTCCGGTGTTCTGCACAGTGGCGACACCTTACAGAACACCACAAAAGGTAAAAAAGAGCGTGTCGGCCGTATCCTACGGATGCATGCCGACCACCGGGAAGATTTAAAGGAAGTCCGTGCTGGGGATATTGCGGCCACGCTTGGCCTCAAAACCACCTTTACCGGCGAAACATTGGCCGACCCTAAGCGGCCCATCATTCTGGAAGCTATTGATTTTCCTGAGCCGGTTATCTCCATGGCTATTGAACCGAAGACAAATTCTGACCAGGAGAAAATGGGTCTGGCGCTCAAAGCCTTGAGTGAAGAAGATCCCACCTTCCAGGTGAAAGTGGATGACCAGACAAATCAAACAGTTTTGTATGGTATGGGTGAACTGCACCTGGATGTGCTGGTTGACCGTTTGTTGCGAGAGTTTAAGGTCGGCGCTAACGTAGGCCAGCCACGGGTAGCTTATCGGGAAACCATCACCCGCACTGTAGACAAAGTTGAAGGGCGGTTTGTGCGTCAATCCGGTGGTCGGGGCCAATTTGGCCATGTTATCCTGAAACTGGAGCCATTAGACCCCGGTTCAGGATTTGTGTTTGAAAATGCCATCGTGGGTGGGGTCATCCCCAAAGAATATATCAACCCCACAGAAGCCGGTATTCGGGAAGCATTGGAAAGTGGCGTTCTGGCGGGTTATCCCATTGTTGATCTCAAAGCGACATTGTATGACGGGTCTTTCCATGAAGTTGATTCATCGGAGATGGCCTTTAAGATCGCCGGTTCAATGGCCCTCAAAGAAGGTGTGCAGCAGGGCAAACCAATCCTGTTGGAACCTATCATGAGAGTAGAAGTGGTAAACCCGGAGGAGTATACGGGTGATGTTATCGGCAATCTGTCATCTCGCCGGGGTATGATTGAAGGTATGGAAGTGCGGGCTGAAGGGTTACAAGCCATTAAAGCTCGTGTACCGTTAGCAGAAATGTTTGGGTATGCTACCACCTTGCGTTCAATGACACAGGGTCGGGGTACGTTTACGATGGGGTTTGATTATTATGCTCCTGTGAGCGAGGCTGTTGCCCAGACAGTTATTAAAGGCGGTCGGTAAACGCCGGGATGTGTTTCCTGGCCTTCGCATAATAGTTGAAGAGGAGTGGGTAATTATGGCAAAAGAAAAATTTGTACGGGGAAAACCTCACTGCAATATCGGGACAATCG
>JAHDWK010000029.1 GCA_023382655.1 Anaerolineae bacterium
TCCCTTTACTAAGCCCCACTTTATGGGGAATTCCCTATTCGTCCCACAGCGCACCAAGTCCCCTCTCTTTCAAGGAAACATACCGCTGGTGACCAATGATGACGTGGTCCAGCACTTCAATATCCAGCAATTTGCCGGCCTGGGCCAACTGGCGCGTCACGCGGATATCTTCGGGTGAGGGTGAGGGGTCGCCGGAGGGGTGATTGTGGGCCACAATGAAGGCGGCGGCGTTTTCTTTGATGGCGGCGCGGAACAGTTCGGCCACACGAATGACGGAGGTGTTGAGACTGCCCACATAAATGGTAGGTGTGCCTAACACGTTATTGCGGGTATCCAGCAGCACCAGCTTCAGATGCTCTTTTTCCAGGAACATCATTTCGGACATGAGTAAATTGGCGGCGTCGGCGGGAGACGAGACGCGCGGTTTTTCTTGCGGCGCGGAGGCGAGCAGGCGACGGCCAATTTCCAGAGCGGCTTTGATTTCCACGGCTTTGGCTTCACCCACGCCATGCACGGTCATTAGTTCGGGAATAGAGGCACGGGCCAGGCCGGGCAAATCCTTGAACTGGATCAGCAGCCGTTCGGCCAGCCGCACCACGTTTTCGCCAGGGACCCCCGTGCGCAGGAGGATGGCCAGCAGTTCGGCGGTGGACACGGCCGTTGGCCCCACCTGCACCAGCCGTTCGCGCGGCCGTTCCCCGGCAGCCATGTCCCGGATCATGGGCGCATAGGCAACTTTGTGGGGTTCTGTTTCCCTATCTGAACGAGCATCCATAAATAATATCGGAAGGGGAGGCTTTAGCCGAAACGCTTTCGGCTAAAGCCTCCCCTCCTGAGAGAGTCACTTACGCCGCTGTGCCGCCGAGCAGCAAAATCAGCTCTTCATATTCATCGGCAGCCAGGTGCAGGGTGATGCTGCCCAGTTCGATGTGGTATAGAAAGCCGTCCTCGTCTGGGCTGCGCCACACGGCAAAGTTCTCGGTTTCGGATATGATGTCCATTTCCACGTCGTCATTCTCTTTTTTGCTCATTTTTTCTCCATTTCAACTGAACTTTTTTCGTTATCGGCCCGTTCCAGCCGTTTTTCCAGGGGGAGAGGAAGTTTGGGCAGCACGGCCGTGTCCACCGGCTGCAACACCTCATGCCCCTGCGCAAATGGCGGCTGGTCGAGCAGTTTGCAGTAAATATAGCGCAAGATAAGCCGGGCGCTGGCTAATACCGGCGCTGCCAGCAAAATGCCTAACACGCCCGCAATGGCGGCGCCGCCCACTACCCCCACCAACACTACCAACGGATGCAGCTTCAAATGATACCCAATAATGCGTGGCACGAGTACATAATTCTCAAACTGGTAAATCAGGGCATATATCCCGGCTACCAACAGGGCAAACCAGAATGGAGACATGAAATTGCCCAACCAACTGCTGTCTGACTGAAAGATAGCCAGAAATATGGCCGGTATAGCTGCCAACACCGGCCCAAAGGTGGGTATCAGTTCCATAAATCCGGCAAAGATGGCTAACGTCCCCGCATTAGGCAGCCCCAAGATGGAAGCGACTATATAAACGATGAGGCCGACGGCCACACACAATACCAATTGACCGCGTAAAAAGGCGTTCCATGTCAGGCTGATCTGTTCACCAAGCCGGCGCACATCGGACCGGTAATTTTCTGGCGTCAGATTCAGCACCGCATCAAAGAGGCGATCATGGTCTTTCACCAGGTAAAAGGAAATGATTAAAACCAGAATCAACCAGCCCACTGTGGAGATGGTGAGAGAAGCTACGCTGCCAAAAATAGTGAGCGTTCGCCCCCCCAACGTTTGCACAATGTCTACTACATTGGCGCTCAAGGAATCAAACACCTGATCGAAGGGCAACTCATGCACAGGTATTTCGTACCCCTCAATCAGGACAATGGGATCATCAAAGAAAGCGCCTAGATCGGCCAGGTAGCGGGGCACATTGCCGATAAAAACAGAAATCTGGTTGACCAATGGGGGAATGGCGGTGACGGGGATGGAAACAATCAGAACCACCAGCGCCAGATAAAGGCAAACGATAACCAGCAGGCGCGGCAGGCGCAGGATGCGCGTGAGCAGGTTGACGAGAGGGGCGAGCAGGTAGGCCAGAATGGTCGCCAGACTTAGCGGTAGCAGCACAATGCGCACCCGGTAAAGCAGCAGCAGCGCCAGCACCAGTGTGATCACCAGAACTGTTCGTTTGCTGCTGGCGCTCCAAAATGGGGAACTGGGCACCTTGGGTTCGTTCATGAGGGAATTATAACTGACATGGTGACAAGGTGACATGGTGACAAGGTGCAAAATGTCACCTTGTCACCCCTTCACCATGTCACCCTGTCATCTTCAAATGCCGACTTCGGAGAGTTCCAGCCAGCGGGTCACGGCCGTGTCCAACTCCACCTTCGCCCTTTCCAATTCATCAACCAACGTTTGCAGCCGGGCATAATCACCGCCCGCCTGGTTGATTTGGGTTTCCAGTTCAGTGATGTGCGCTTCCAGAGTGGGCACGGCCGTGTCCAATTTTTCCAGTTCTCGTTTTTCCTGCCAGGTCAATTTGCGCGGCCGTTCGGTTGTTTTGGCCGGTGGCGGCGCTGCTTTGGGCGTGGGGGCAGGCAGGGTGGTTTTGGTTTCCGCTGCTCGTAGTTGTTGGTAACTTTCAAAGGGAGTGGGGTAGCGCGTGCCCAACACGCCATCTTCAAAACCCGCCAGAAAATCTACATTACGGTCTAAAAAGAAACGGTCGTGGCTGACGACCACCAGACAACCTTCAAAATTGTCGAGGAATTGTTCCAGCACCGTCAACGTTTGCACGTCCAGATCATTGGTTGGCTCGTCCAGGAAGAGAACATTGGGTTGGTGGATAAGCGTTGCCAGCAGATAGAGGCGGCGGCGTTCGCCCCCGCTCAGGCTGCTAATGTACGATTGCTGTTCCGGGCGGGTGAACAGGAACCATTCCAGCATTTGCGCTGCTTCCACCTTTTCGCCGTCGGCGGTGCGAATGTTGGGGGCGATGCTGACGATGTATTCGATGACGCGCTTGTTCTCTGGCAGGCCGCTGGCGTGTTGGTCATAGTAGCCCAACTGCACCGTTTGGCCCCACTCTACCGTGCCGCTATCGGGCACGGTTTTGCCTGCCAGCACGTCCAGAAAGGTGCTTTTGCCCGCGCCGTTGGGGCCAATGACGCCAATCCGGTCGCCGGGATCAAGATGGAAATCGAGGTTTTGGAAGAGGGTCAGGTCGCCATAACTTTTGCTCAGGCCGGTGGCTTCCAACACACGCTTACCCAGGCGGCGCGAGGCCAGGGCCAGGGCCACCCGCTCATCGCCCCGGTCATAGCGAATTTCGCGCATCTCTTCAATGCGCTGTTTGCGTGCTTTTTGTTTGGTGCTGCGCGCTTGCGCGCCGCGCCGCAGCCATTCCAGTTCACGGCGGAGGATGCCCTGGCGTTTGGCTTCGGCGGTGCTGAGTTGTTCATCGCGACGGGTGCGTTGTTCCAGGTAACGGCCGTAATTGCCCGGATACATCACCAACTGCCGCCGGTCTAATTCCACAATCTTGTTCACCACCCGTTCCAGAAAATAGCGGTCGTGCGTGACCATCAGCAGGGCGCCGGGACGCTTGAGCAAATATTCCTCTAGCCAGGCGATGGTGTCGGCGTCAATGTGGTTGGTGGGTTCGTCCAGGATGAGCAGGTCGGCGGGGTCGAGCAGGGCATGGGCCAATGCCACACGCTTATATTGCCCACCGCTGAGGGTAGCGACCGGCGCATCAAACTGGGTAATGCCCAGCCGGGTGAGGATAGTCTTGGCGTCGGCTTCCGCCGCCCAGCCACCTGTGTGTTCCATCTGGTGGCTGAGTTCGGCAAAGGCGGCCTGCAAACCTGGATTGTGTGGGTCGTGGTGCAGCCGGTCACTGGCCCGGTTGAAGTCGTGCAGCAGGCGCATCTGCGGCGCTTCGCTCTGGAAAACGGCGTCCAGAACGGTGAGGGTATCATCCAGATGCGGCTCCTGCGGCAGATAGTGGACGCGGATGGTACCGGTGCGGGTGACACGGCCGTTGCGCGGCATTTCCAACCCGGCGATCAATCGCAGCAAGGTGGTCTTGCCACTGCCATTACGCCCAATCAGGCCAATCCGGTCGCCCTCGTTGATGAGCAGGTTCACCTGATCCAGCAGCAGCCGTTCGCTGTAGTAGTGGGTGACGTTTTCGAGGGTGAGGAGGTTCATGGTGGAGAATTATGAATTATAAAGGATGAATTATGAAAGGGTGGCACCTTGTCACCCCTTCACCTTGTCACCCTGTCACCTGGTCAAGTTCCAGACTATTCCCCGGCGGCAGCACCTGCACCAGCACGTTTGGGGCCAGTGCGGTGGTGCGGTCGGCGAAGGTGATGGGGGGGAGGGTGAGGAAGACGGGGTTGAGCCAGCCAAAACCGATGGGATGGAAAGCGCCCCAATGGATGGGGATCGCCATTTTGGGTTGGATGAGGGCGCAGGCTTTGGCGGCCGTTTCCGGGTCCATATGGCCGTCGCCCAGGGTTGGCCCCCAACCCCAGACGGGCAGCAGGACAATATCCGGGTGCAAAGCCGCCATTTCCGGGTAAAGGTTGGTATCTCCGGCGAAGTAGATGGAGGTGGCACGGCCGTAAACCATAAAACCCACACATTCCGTTTTTACCCCCATGGGGGTGCGCTGGCTGGCGTGGTCGGCAAACACCGCTTCGATGGTCAACGGGCCAACGGCCGTTTTCTGGCCGACGCTGATTTCTTCAACCTGGGTAAAGCCGTAATCTTGCAGCATGACGGCCGTGCCCGATGGCCCAATGATGCGCACATCCCGCCCCAGCTTTTTGAGCGAGGGGATGTCCAGGTGGTCGCGGTGGTGGTGGGAGAGCAGGATGGCGTCCAGGAGGGTGAGGTGGTCGAAGGTGGGGTACGGCCGTCGCCGCCGCAAATGGGCAACGCGATGGCGCAGCAATGGGTCGGTGAGCAGCCGCACACCCTCCAGTTCAATCAACACGGTGGCATGACCGATGTAGGTAATCCGATCTGTCATGCCCTGATTATACTGGCAACGTGACAAGATGAGAAAAATGCCAGATTGTGCCTGCTATGGGTATGCATGTAGCGGCCGTTCCGACGTTACCCCCATCTCCCACCACATGCTGTAATCCCCACCCCTTCCTCATTCATAATTCCTCACTCTGCCGCACCCTCTTCCCCTACTAAAAGCCTACTCAATCCAGCCAATTTTTACGAACATTCCATGTACCGACCTGTGGCTTTGCGTTAAACTTGGCCTATGGTTCATATTTTCCCCCGCTTCCAACAAGTACCAATCGTGGAGATAAACAATGAAACTGGCAACCTTTTTCTATCATCCTCAATCCGGATGGTCTGTGGCCCAATTACCGCCGCTAGATTCTCCCCATACGCTCGTCCTCATTTTTGGCGCACCGGAGTTTTTGCACTCTCCGACAGCCATCGCCGAACTCATCGCCGCCTACCCTAACTCCCACATTATTGGCTGCTCCACCTCCGGCGAAATTTTTGGAACTTTAATTTATGACCACAGTCTGAGTGTGGCCGTAGCTCGCTTTGAGGATACCGCATTGTCTACCGTGCATATTCCCATCACCTCGGCCAGCGAATCCTTTTCTGCCGGAGAAGCTATTGCCCGCCAACTGCAAAACCCATCACTTCAGGGCGTTTTCATTTTGTCTGACGGCAGTAGCGATCACGTTAATGGCAGCCAATTAGTGAATGGGCTGAATGCCGTGTTGCCCGATTCTGTAGTGGTGACCGGCGGGCTGGCCGGTGATGGAGATCGCTTTGGTCAGACCTGGGTCATTAAAGATGGCGTACCTTGTAGCGGTTACATTTCGGCCGTTGGTTTTTATGGCGACCACATCATCATCGGTCATGGCTCCAAGGGTGGATGGAACATCTTCGGGCCGGAACGGCGTGTTACCCGCTCTGAAGGCAATATTTTGTATGAACTGGATGGCAAACCGGCGCTGCAACTATACAAAGAATATCTGGGCGAACGCGCCGCTGATTTGCCCGCCTCTGCGTTATTATTTCCCTTGGCCTTGCGGGCATCAGTTGACGATGACAAACAGGTTGTCCGTACCATTCTGGGTGTTGATGAAAGTAAGCAATCCATGATTTTTGCCGGAGATCTACCTGAAGGGCATCTGGCCCAGTTAATGCGAGCCAGTTTTAACGGATTGGTTGATGGGGCTTCACAAGCGGCGGCCATGGCTCGAAATCAAACACCAGATACGGGCAATGTGCTGGCAATTGCCATTAGCTGTGTGGGTCGCCGCCTGGTGATGGGAGAGTATGCGGAGGATGAGCTGGAAGCGGTGTTGGATGGCCTGCCGCATGGGGTACGCCAGGTTGGTTTTTACTCCTATGGCGAAATTTCCCCCTTTTCGCCCGGTTATTGTGACTTGCATAACCAGACAATGACCTTAACCACCATTTCGGAAATATAATCAGCGCATGACCACCCATCGCCTGCTCATGCGCCAGTTGAGAAAATTGGGGCTGGATGAAAATTCGCCTCCCTCTGTGGCTGCCTGGCAGCAGCTCATACGGCGCGTGAGCCGGGCTTATACGGATGCAGAGCAGGATCGGTATTTGCTGGAACGGTCGCTGGAGATTTCGTCGGCCGAGATGCAGGAGTTATATGACCAACTGCGTCGTGCGTCTGAGACTCAACTGGTAGCGGAGAGGGACAAATTACAGGCGGTGATTACCTCTTTAGGAGAAGGGTTATGCGCTCTGGATGCGGTTGGCTGTCTCTTGTTTATGAATCCGGTGGCGGAGATGTTGTTAGGCTGGACAGAGCGGGAAGTGGTGGGACGGCCGTTGCTGGAGTTGATTCGCCGGCAAACGGAAGGCGAGCCACCGGAGGGCCAACCACTGGCACTAGACAATGAACTCCTACTGGCACGGTTGCGCAGCGGCCACCCTTACCGGAATGACGACGGCCGTCTCTGGCGCAAAGATGGCTCCACCTTCCCGGTGGCTTGCCTCTTTAACCCCATAATGACAGATGGCATCTTTCAGGGCGTGGTTTTGGCTTTTCAAGATATTACAGGGCGGAAACAGGCAGAACTCGCTTTGCAGCAAATGGCGCTCTCGCTGGCGCAACAAAACCAGACTTTGGAAGCGCTAAACCAACTGGCGCGTGAAGTAACGGCGACGTTAGATTTGGGGCCGATATTGGTCACGGCCGTAAAATCTGCCACTCATATCTTGAACGTTACCAGTGCCTATATCACCCTCTGGGACGAAACCGGGCGAAAGTTGATTGTCGTTGCCGAATATTATGGACCGGAAGCGTCACCACTGGAACATGTTTCCGACTTGGGCACAGTCTACGACGTGGAAGCCGACCTGGGCGACCCGCCAGAGCTGCTCCAGGCAAACACCAACATCCAGGTGACACAGGTTGATAATCCGGCCCTGACAGATGAGGAACGGCGGCATTTGCAACAGTACGATGGAAAAACAGTTCTAGAAGTACCATTACACGCCAAAGGAAGGGCTATTGGTTATTTAGACCTCTGGGAAAGTCGGCGTAAGCGCGAGTATAGCCAGGATGAGATCAACCTGGTGCAAGCTATTGCCCACCAGGTAGCTTTGGCGATTGATAACGCCCGCCTGTATGAACAGGCCACAGAAGCCAATCGGCTGAAAACGGAATTTCTGGCAAAAGTGAGCCACGAACTACGCACACCTCTTAGCGTCATTTTAGGCTATGTGGAGATGTTACAAGAAGGGGTCTATGGCCAGATGGTTCCACCGCAGCAAGATGTTACCCGACGTATCATCGAAAACACGGGCTTATTAACCCGGCTTGTGAGTGATTTGTTAGATGCGGCTCGTTTAGAAGCGGGCAAATTAACACTCAAATCAGAACCATTTTTGATAAGGGATGTCGTCGGCCGTATTCAAGCGCAAATGACCATCATGGCCCAAAGGAAACAATTGGCCTTTTATACAACAATAGAGGATGATGTACCGGCAACCATCATGGGTGATTCTGATCGTATTGAACAAATGCTTATTAATCTGATCACTAACGCTATCAAGTATACAGAACAGGGTCATATCTCCTTGTGCGTATGCCGACCGGAAACCAACTTTTGGGCACTCACCATCACCGATACCGGAGTGGGCATTGCCGCCGAAGCCCAATCCCGCATTTTTGAAGCCTTTCGCCAGGTTGATGATTCGGTCACGCGGCGACATTCCGGTGCTGGGCTGGGCTTATCTATTGTCAGGCAATTAGCCCGTCTCATGGGCGGCGAAGTTCATCTGGAAAGTGAAGCAGGCAAAGGCAGTACATTTACCATTTTGTTGCCACTTACTACTACCACACAGGAAAGATAATGGACGAGCATAAACCATTGGCTTTGATCGTAGAAGATAACGTTGAGCAAAACAGAATCTTTGCCATCGCCTTAGCGGAAGCTGGGTATAACACGGTCATTGTTACCAGGGGCGACGAGGCTTTGGCTAAACTTGCTGAAGTGACCCCTGATCTGATCATTCTGGATTTGCATTTACCGGCCGTTGCCGGAGAGGAAATATTGCGGGCCGTGCGCAATGATGAACGTCTCAAGCAGACGCAGGTTATTTTAGCTACGGCCGATGCCCAGCGGGTAGATTATCTCAAGCAAGATGCCGACTTGGTGTTACTGAAGCCAGTCGGTTTCACGCAATTACGCGATTTGTCCAAACGCTTACGCGCCAGGTGAGGTAGATTGGGAACAAACTCTCCTTTCATTCGCTCGTTACCCGATCCCCCTACCACACGCTATAATCCCCACCCATTCCTGATTCATAATTCCTAACTCTATGACCACAAAAACCACCCTGCCCAACGGCCTTACCATCCTCCTCAAAGAAATGCACCATGCCCCCGTCATCAGCTTTATGGTCTGGTACCGCGTGGGCAGTCGCCATGAACGGCCGGGGCTGACCGGCGTTTCGCATTGGGTGGAGCATATGATGTTCAAGGGTACGCCCACTTTTCCCGACGGCACGCTGGATCGGCTGGTCTCCCGCGAGGGCGGGCAGTGGAACGCCTTCACCTGGCTGGACTTTACTGCCTACTACGAAACGATGCCGGCCAATCGCATTGATCTGGCGCTGCGCCTGGAAGCGGATCGCATGGTTAACACCATCATGGATGCCGACGAGGTGGAATCGGAGCGGGCGGTGATCATTGCCGAGCGGCAGATGTATGAAAATGACCCCGATTTTTTGCTGAGTGAGGAGCTAACGGCCGTCGCCTTTCGCGTCCACCCCTACCACCATGAAGTCATTGGCGACCTGGCCGATTTACAGACGATCACGCGCGGGGAGTTGGTGGCCCATTACGGCCGTCATTACACACCCAACAATGCCATTCTGGTGGTGGTTGGTGATTTTGACACGGGCGATATGTTGGCTCGCCTGGAAACGTTATATGGCGGCATCCCGGCAGGGGAGGCCAGCGTTCCTGTCACGCGGCAGGAACCCCCACAAAATGGCGAACGGCGCGTGGTCGTCCACGGCCCTGGTGATACGGCCTATCTGACCTATGCCTATCGTGTTCCTGCCGCCAACCATCCCGACTTTTTCCCGCTGGCGCTGTTGAATGCGGCACTGGCCGGGGGCAGCAGTCTGGGCATGTTTGGCGGCAGTGGCAGCAACAAAAGTTCCCGGCTGTACAAAGCGTTGGTGAATACGGAACTGGCGGCTTCCGTTTCCGGCAGCCTGACGCCGACTATCGATCCCTATTTGTACACGATTCAGGCAGTGGCGCGGCACGGCCGTAGCCTGGACGAAGTGGAAGCAGCCCTAGACGCGGAACTGGCCCGGCTGCAAAGTGAACCCATCACCCAGGCCGAACTGGACAAGGCGCTCAAACGGGCCAAAGCAGATTTTGTGCTGGCCGGGGAAAGCATCACCGGGCAGGCGCAGTTGTTGGGCCTGGCTGAAGCGGTCGTGGGCGATTACCGTTGGTATGAGACGGTGTTAGACCAACTCCACGCCGTCACCCTGGCTGATATAGAACGGGTGCGCGCCACTTATTTGCAAAAGCGATACCGTGTTGTCGGCCGTTACGAACCGGATGGTGAGGTGGCCACAACCAGGGCCGAATAGGCCAATCGAAACATTTTGAAAAGATTACCCGCCACCATTCTGAACGCCGTTCGCCGGTTGCCAGGCACATTTGATGATGAAGAGCGCCGCCTGGTGGTGCAATCGGTCATTATTGGCGTGGTAGTATGGGCTGTCGTATATCCTTTGAAAATAGGCGTCCACTGGCTCTTTGACCTGACTTTGCACATCCTGGAACAGTTAGGGCATGGGCCGCAGCAGTTGTTGGTGTTGGCGCCACTGCTGGTGGGGGCGCTTATTGTCGCCTTCATTGCCCGCACCCGCGCCGTCATTGTACATTACCGGGATGACGACGGCATTATTCACGAGCTGAATGATGTAGAAGGGGATGGGCTGGAACGGGCCATTGCTCTCTATTACACCTCTGAACCGGCGTTTGAGCGGGTCTTGCAAGGGCAGGAGGGGCTGGATGTGCGCTGGCAGTTGCCTACCTTCTCGCTGGCCTTCCGCAAGTTTGCGGCCACGTTGGTGACGTTGGGCAGCGGCGGCAGCGGTGGCCTGGAAGCCAGCGTCACCCTCATTGGCGAGAGCAGCGCGGCCGGCTTGTTTAAGCCACGCCAGCAAATTGCCAGGGCGAATGAAAAAATCGGGCTGGTCGGCCGTTTCTGGCGCTGGTGGCAGGCGGATGACCCCGACGACTTGCAGACGGCGCAGTTGAGTGGCATTGCGGCGGCCGTGGCGGTGCTGTTGGGCGCGCCGTTGACGGCTGCCTTTTTTGCCATTGAAGTGATGTACCGCCAACGGCCGCTCATCGAAAAGTTGGCCTACACGCTGATTTCGGCGCTGATAGCCTACTCGTTAACAGATCTGGTGACGATAGGTCATCCGGTAATTTTTTCGGTAGAGCAGCACTTCGTGCCGCCAACATCGCCACGTTATTATGCGGTGGTGCTGTTGATGGCTACGGCCGTGTCCCTGGTCAGCATCTTCTTCAAACGTTTCCGTGCCTACACAGACCATCTGTTGCACCATCGTTTTACCGATTCGCGGCAGCGGTTGCTGGTGGGTGCGACCATCACCGGCCTGATTGCATTTGCTGTAGCCATCATCACCTTTGAATTCGATTTGTGGGAAAATGGGCTGGAACTGGTATTAGGGCCAGGTGATAACGTGATTAATGCAGCTCTGGCCGGAGAATTCACCCTGGCAGTGGCGCTGCTGGCACTGGTGGCTAAAATGCCCGCTACCCTGGCAACTATTGGTTCCGGTGGCTCTGCCGGTCTGCTGGTGCCCTCTCTCTTTTTTGGCACAATGGTGGCTTCAGTTTTCGCCGTTTTTTTTGACTATGAGCCAATGCTGCTCATTGTGCCGGGTATGACAGCCGCCCTGGTTTCCATGGTCAATATACCCCTGGCGGCCATCTTGTTCACCGTTGAGTTGTTTGGTTCGGTGTACATGGTACCGGCGCTGCTCACGCTGGTTATCACCTCCATTCTGGCCCATGACCGCACCATCTATCGCCCACAGCGGGAAAAAGCGGCTAAACGACAGATCTTGCCTGGCGTCGGGTCGCGCCGCATTCTGCCGCCGCCGTCCTGGTGGGGTAAAACGCTGGTGGAGTTGGATTTACGCCGCCGGTATAACGTGAACGTGGTGGGGTTGATGGAATTTCAGGATGAGCAAGGCAATCCTCGGGTACGGCTGGACACGTCTTCGACGGTGCCACTGTCCGATGGCGACGTGCTGGTGGTAATAGGGCGGGAGGAAAAATTGGAAGCATTGGAAACGGCCGTGCGCAATGAACGCGCCGCCGGCTGGCAAGACGCTGTGGATGATGCTCTGGAAACGGAGGAAACATGACCGATTTCAAAGAAATTTATGCCACTCAGGCCGAACAATATGAACGGCTGGTGGCGCGGGAGGATGTGGAGGGTAACATCCTCAAGGCGCTGCAAAGCATTTACCCCCTGGCAAATGCGGATGTGGTTGAATTTGGCGCGGGCACGGGGCGGCTGACCGGCCTGTTGGCTCCTCTGGTGAAAAGCCTGCGCGCTTATGATGAGTCGGCGGCGATGCTGGCGGTAGCGGAGCGTAAATTGCAGGAAAGCGGTCTGGCGAATTGGCGCACGGCCCGAAGCCGCTGCGTGGCTGCCACGTCGTTCGCCGTAGCCGATCACCGCTCCATCCCCCTGCCACACCACTCTGCCGACATCGCCATCGAGGGATGGGCGTTTGGACATTTTGTGGGTTGGTTTCCGGCCAACTGGCGGGAAGAAGCGGACCGGGCGCTGGCCGAAATGGAGCGCCTGCTGCGCCCCGGTGGAGTGATGATTTTGCTGGAAACATTAGGTACCGGCTTTGAGACGCCCACGCCACCGGAACAGTTACGGCCGTTTTATCACTGGCTGGAAACAGAGCACCACTTCCACCACACCTGGATACGCACTGACTACCACTTTGCCAGCCAGACCGAAGCTGCCGAACTGCTCAACTTCTTCTTCGGGCCAGAAATGGCTGCCCAGGCCCAAATCCGCTTCCCCGAATGTACGGGCATCTGGCACAAAACTATATAGACTTGTACAATATATTGCACATAAAATGCCGCCCGTTTATACTTGGGCTATACCATTTTCAGTGAGGTTTTTATGCAAGTCGTCACTTTTACAGAAGCGAGAAATAATCTAAAAAGCATTCTGGACAGGGTGGTAACGGACGCCGATTACACGGTAATTACCCGACGTGATGCCGAGGACACGGTGGTTATGTCTCTGGAATCGTTTAATAGCTTGTTGGAAACGGTCTACCTGCTCCGATCACCGGCCAATGCGGCCCACCTGACGCGTTCTATCGAACAGTTCCAAAATGGGCAGGTAACGGAAAGGGAATTGCTGGATGAGTAGAAAGCTGGCCTGGACAGAGGCGGCCTGGTCAGATTATCTCTATTGGCAGTCTCAAGACAAAAAAACCTTAAGGCGTATCAACCGCTTAATTGAGGAGACCCGACGAGAACCGTTCACCGGCATTGGCAAACCAGAACCTTTGCGCGAAAATTTGTCTGGCTTTTGGTCACGCCGCATTGACGAGGCCAATCGCCTGATTTACACGGTAGATGATGAATATCTCACCATTATCGCCTGCCGTTACCACTATTAGGTCACGAATTACACGAATGACACGAATTTATTATCGGTAAACGTGAACACCTGAACACATAAACAACTGACACCATGACCAACGCCCGTTACCCCGACTCCCAAACCATCACCCGCCATACCTTACCCAATGGGTTGACCATCCTGGCCTATGAAAACTTCGCCTCGCCGTCGGTGGTAATTGAGGGATTGGTGCGGGTGGGGGCATTGGCGGAAAGTCGGGAAACGGCGGGGCTGGCAAATTTCACGGCCGTGTCCCTCATGCGTGGTACCCAAAACCGGACATTTGACCAGATTTACGAGGCGCTGGAATCGGCCGGGGCCGACCTCAGTTTTAGCGGCGCTTTTCATACCAGCGGCTTTTCTGCGCAAGGGCTGGTGGAGGATTTTGGCCTGCTGCTGGACATGGTCGCTGGCGCCTGGCGCACTCCCACTTTTCCGCCCGAACAGATTGTAAAAGTGCAGGGGCAGTTGCTTACCGGCCTGCAAATGCGTACCAATGATACCGGGCGCATGGCCAACCTGGCTTTTCACGAACTGGTCTATGATGGGCATCCCTACGGCCGTTCCGCCAGCGGCTACCCGGAAACGGTGAGCCGGTTAACCCCGGCCGATTTAACCGCTTTCCATGCCCAGCACTATGGGCCGCAGGGCGCCATCATAGTCGTGGTAGGCGCGGTAAAAGCAGAGGAGGCTATTGCCCAGGTCACGGCCGTGTTGGGCGACTGGCACAATGAACGGCAGCAAGTGAGTACGGCCGTGGCCGACATGCCCCGGCCCGGCACCCTCCTGCGCACCCACGTGAATATGCCCGACAAACACCAGGCTGACATTCGCCTGGGGTTGCCCGGCCCGCGCCGCGCCGCCCCCGACTACCTGGAAGCCAGCCTGATGAACACCATCCTCGGCGTTTTTGGCATGATGGGGCGTATTGGCCTGCGGGTGCGTGAAGAGGAAGGGCTGGCCTATTATGCCTACAGCCAGTTGCAGGGCGGCCTGGGGCCGTCCCCCTGGCTCGCCGCCGCCGGCGTGGCCCCGGAAGCGGTGGAGCAGGCCATCACCAGCATCCTGGACGAAGTGGCCCGCATCCAAAACGAACCGGTCAGCGCCGAAGAACTGGCCGACAGCCAGGCGTACCGCATTGGCTCTATGCCCATGGCGTTGGAGACAAACAGTGGTCTGGCGGATATTATTGGCGATATGGAATTTTATGAGCTGGGGCTGGACTATCTGGCCGAGTATGCAGCGCGCATCCAGGCTATTACTCCGGCTGACATTCAGGCTACCGCTCAGAAATACCTGAGTACCGAGCAGTTGGGCACGGCCGTGGCCGGCCCCGAATTAGTGAGCAGTGAGCGGTAAACAGTGAGCAGTATCACGCACTGGTCACTGCTCACTGCTCACTGTTTATTTCGATGTTAGCAGCAGGCGTAGACATGATCGAGATTGCCCGGATTGAACGAGGCATCGCCCGGCACGGCGAGCGGTTTTTGCAGCGCTTTTTTACGGAGCAGGAGCAGGTGTTTTGTCACGGCCGTGCCGCCAGCCTGGCGGCGCGTTTTGCCGTCAAAGAAGCGGTGGGTAAAGCATTGGGCACCGGCATTGGCGATATTCGCTGGGTAGATGTGGAAGTGGTCTGTGATGAACGCGGTAAACCGGAACTGGTGTTACATGACACCGCCCAAGTACTGGCCCAATCGCGCGGCCTCACCCAATGGGCCATCAGCCTTTCGCACACAGAGACACACGCCATCGCCTTTGTGGTGGCGATGGGATGAGCAGGTGGTGAGGTGACAGGGTGATCTCCCAATCTCCTGATCTCCTAATCACTCAATTACCCAATTGCCCAATAACTAACAACAGGAGGCACACAATGGCAGAATGGAAAGCAGATGATGGCAGTTTGATACATTATGAAATTCATGGAAACAACGGCAAGCCGGTACTGCTGCTGCTGCCGGGTTTGTTGGGCACGATTGGGGTGCAGTGGCGGCCGTTTATCAAACCGCTGATGGCTGATTATCAGGTGATTATGATGGATTTGCGGGGGCACGGCCGTTCCACCAACACCGCCAAAGACCTCGACCCGGAAAAGATGATGTTTGATGTCAGCGGCTTGCTCGACGCCCTGAATGTGCCGCTGGTGCATGTGGCCGGGTATAGCCTGGGCGGTTATCTGGGGTTGATGCTGGCGCTGAAAGAGCCGCGCCGCGTGGCTACCCTGCTTATGCACGCCACCAAATTCTTCTGGACACAAGAAGCCGCTGCCAAAATGCACCAGCAGCTAGACCCGGACATCATGGCTCAAAAAGTTTCCACCTATGCCGAACAGTTGGCCCAGGAACATGGCGCGCGCCACTGGCGTGTGCTGGTGCGCCAGGCGGCCGACATGACCACATACCTGGTGGACAATGGCATCACCGAACGCATGGCCTCCCATACCCAATGCCCCGTTTTGGTCAGCGTGGGCGACCGGGATGAACTGGTGCCGGTGAATGAGGCGCTGCGCCTGGCCCGTTTGTTTAACAAGGGAGAACTCATCGTTCTGCCCGGTGTGCGCCATCCCTTCCAGACCGTGCGCGCCATTCCCTTGCTGCCCATGATGCAGTATTTTCACAGGATATGAAATTGGAGATTGAGAAATCGTCTATCTCCAATCTCCTGATCTCCAATCTCTCTATGTCCAAACGTTTGTTGGCCATCCTGGCCCATCCCGACGATGAATCCTTTGGTCCTGGGGGGACCTTTGCTCGTTATGCAGCCGAGGGGGTAGATGTGCATATTGCTATTGCCACCGATGGCGCGGCCGGTTCGGTGGTGGAAGATTACAAAGAGTCACATGACCGGTTGGCGGCCGTACGGGCTGAGGAGCTGCAAAAAGCCGTTGGAATTCTGGGGGCGACCTTGCATACCCTGGGATACCGTGATTCCGGCTACATTGGCGACCCGGCGAATGATCATCTGGATGCTTTTATCAACGCCGATATGCATGAGGCGACGGGCCAGGTGGTGCGACTGATTCGAGAAATTCGGCCGCAAGTGGTGATTACCCATGACGAGATGGGCGGCTATCTGCACCCCGACCACATTATGTGTTGGAAAATCACCACACCGGCTTTTACGGCCGCTGCCGACCCGGCGCAGTACCCGGAGTTGGGGCTGGAACCACACCAGCCGCAGCGATTGTATTACACCGCTTTTTCTAACCGGTGGGTAAAGTTTGGCATTTTTATCTTGAAACTGCGCCGCCAGGACCCAACCCGATTTGGGCGCAACGGGGATATTGATCTGACAAAAATTGGAATGGATCCCAAACAAATCAACACGGTGATTGATTACCGGCCGTATTGGGACGTGAAGATGGCGGCCAGCGCGGCCCATGCCAGCCAGGGTGGGGGCACGGGTGGCATCCGCCGGACGCCGATGTGGTTGATGCGCCGCTTCCTGGCTAAAGACACCTATATTCGCGCTCATCCGCCGGGGTTGAACGGCCGTCGGGAAACCGATCTATTTGCGGGAATCTGAGGAGACAGTACGCATGGGCGTCCATATGAATGAGAATCCACAGATTACACAGATTCCGCAGATTTTTTTAATCGGTGAAATCTGTGTAATCTGTGGATAACCCTCATAGGAGAAAATAATGAAATTATTCCGTCGTATGTTACGTTTGTTGTTTGTATTGGCCGGTCTGGTGGTCGGGGTGGTGGCGGTGCTGGCGGCCTTTTTTGCCCGCCAACTCGTCAGCCCGCCCCGCCTGGGGCTGTGGGTGACGCCAGGTGAGTTGGGCATGCCCTATGACCATGTCCAGTTCCCGGCGCTGGATGGTATTCGCCTGAGCGGGTGGTTTATCCCCGCACCGGCCGATTCCCACCGCAAAGGAGCCACCGTAATCATGATTCATGGCTGGCCTTGGAACCGGCTGGGCACAACGGCCGTGACCATACTGGACAAACTCACCAACAGCCAACCACTGGAATTGATTCGCCTGGCCCATGCCTTGCACCGGGATGGGTTCAACGTCTTGATGTTTGACCTGCGCAATCATGGTGAGAGTGCGGCCGCGCCGCCGGTCACGTTTGGTATTGAAGAATCAAAGGATTTATTAGGCGCGTTGGCGTTTGTGAAAACTCGACCGGAAGCAGACCCGGCGCGCATCGGGGTCATTGGTTTCTCCATGGGGGGGAATACGGCACTGTACACGCTGGCGCAAACGCGGGAGATTCAGGCAGTGGTGGCCGTGCAACCAACCTCAGTGGGAGTTTTTGCGGGGCGTTACGGCCGTGACAATCTCGGCCCACTTGCCATTCTCATCTTGCCGTTGGCGGAGTTGTTATACCGGGTGCAAGGGGGACGGCCGTTTGCCGATATTCGCCCTGCCGCTGCCGCTGCCCATGCGGGCAACACACCGGTTTTGTACATTCAGGGAAGTGGCGACGCCTGGGGCAGCGCCGCCGATGTGGCCCAAATGGCGGTGGCCACACCCAACCCCAGTGGCCCGCTCTATGTGGAATCCACCCACCGATTTGATGGCTACCAATATCTGCTCAATAACCCCAAAATTGCGACGGCTTTTTTTGAGCAGCACTTACCAGAATAAAAAAGGGGCATCCTGATGCCCCCTGTTTTATTCCGGCCCATACCCCTGTAAGTCTCGCGCCACTTCTATTTCTCGTTTGCTCAGCTCTTCAAGAACTTGCAGCAGCATCCAATAGATGAATAGTTGGCCGCCGACCAGGAAGGACATCGCGCCAAAGAGCAGGTAAAACCACAGCCGTTCAATGGGCCAATTGTCGCTGGTCGTCAATGCCAGGCTGACCAGACCGACCAACAAACCGACCACAATACCCGCCAGACCCATCCAACCAAAATGGCGGTTTAAGGGTTTTTTGAAGACCGGCTTCTTGAAGAGACCTTGCCGCATCGGTTTTTTGTGGAAAATGGAGACCAGGTAGTTAAAGGTGACGCCCAGGGCAAAGATGCTGACGCCACTGACGGCCGTGACCAACGCCGTATAAATGGCCGCCACCCCCCACGCCCCCAACGAAGTAACGCCGCTGAGCCGGGCCAACACCAGCCCGACTACCACCAACAGGGAGACGCCAACCAACGTGACGCCAATCAGACCCAACGGCCGTACCGGGTTATATGTCAGCGCCGTCCACACAATTGATTGCAGAAATAGGGAGCCATCATGCACCACGCTCAGTTTGGAGCGCCCCACTCGTTCACTGTACGGGATGGGGATTTCCTTTATTTTTAGCCCTTCGTGGATAGCGCGGGTACTCATTACCGGCGTCAGGTTCAGGCCATCAGGCAGCGGGTACACCTGGTCTAGAATTTCGCTCTTAAACACACGCATCCCGCTGGCCGGGTCTTGCACGTGCTGGTTGCCCAAAATAGAGAGCAGGTTTGACCAGATAAAGTTGCCCAACTTGCGCATGGGCGGCATGTGGCTTTCCGCGCCACCGCGCCGCGACCCGACCACCAGATCGGCCCCGTTCAGCGCCTCCTGGCACAACTGCGGGAAATACTCCGGTGGATAGGTGCCATCGGCGTCCAAGAAGGCGATTAGCTCACCGGTGGCCTGGCTAAAACCGGTCTTAAGTGCGCCGCCATATCCTTTGTTTTGCGGATGTTGGATGAGGGTGACGCCTTCAATGCTGCCGGCAATTTCCACCGTGCGGTCTTTGGAACCGTCATCCACCACCAGTAGTTCCAGATTGTTGACGCCCACTTCTTTGAGCGATTCACGGATAGAGAGTACCCGGTGGGCTATTTCGGCGATGCCGCCTTCTTCGTTATAGGCGGGAATTACAACTGAGAGTGTGGTCATAGGGTTTCCTGCGTGGGGAGATAGGATTTCCTATCTTCCCACTCTAAATATGATAAATCTTCCGATCGGGATAAGGTGGCTGCCCATCAATTTCCTTGATCACTTTCGCGGGGACGCCGCCGACAACGGTGTGGGGCGCTACGTCTTTGGTGACGACGGCGCCGGCGGCGACGACCGCCCCTTTGCCCACGCGCACACCGTCGGTGATGACAGCGCCCGCGCCTAGCCAGACATCATCTTCAATAACAATGCCTTCGGCGGTGATACCTTGCTCGGTAAACGGCCGTGTCCGGTCGGCAAATACATGGTTCACGGCAATAATCTGGGTGAAGGGAGAGGTATAGACCCGGTCGCCAATGGTAACGCCGCCCTGTCCCCGAATCACCGAGTACTCGCCCACCAGACTATCCTTGCCGATTTTGATGCCCGCATGGGGCAGGCCACGAAAGTTATAAACATGCAACACCGCGCCGTGCATCACAATACTGTTCTGCCCGATTTCAATTCCGTCAGGGCAGGCGTGCAAATAGGTGTGCTGATCCAGATAAACGCCATTGCCGAGTTTGATGAAGTTAGCAAAGCGGAGCCGGACGCCGTTCTCAATGGCCGCCTGCCCTTCCATTTTTAAGATGAGTCGGTACAGCACCCCGCGAAGACCAATGCCGATGATGGTGGGAATCCAGCCAATGAGCAGGTAAAGGGTTTGCTCTAGGAGGTAACGGCCGTTGCTGCTGGCTTGCCGGCTGAGATATAGTTTGACGCCGTCTACTGCTGAAGCCACAAAACCTCTACAAAGATCAAAATTCAGGTTTGATTATTGAGATGGTGACTTAAGAAGCCTATTAAGTGGCAAGTTGCCGCTGGCAGGTAAACGCCTGCCACTTGCCACCTTTAGTCTTCCATATCCATATCATTGAACAAATCTGCCAACCCTTGCTCCCACACGTCATCCAGGGGAGTAAACGGCCGTTCTGTAAACTGGGCCGAAATTTGCGCCATAATCCCCCGGATGTTGATTTGCGGTGATTTTTCGGCCAGTTCCTCCAGTTGTTCCTCCAACGCGGAAAGCAGATATTGGCTTTTTTGTTCCAGGTCGGTCAGGTTCAGGTTCAGGCCAAAGAGGCGATTCAGGCGACGCATAATGTCCAGCCATGCTTTGTAGTCGTGCTCAATGCGCACTTCCCGCCCGGTGGCTCCCAATTGGGAGAAGTCATAGTTGGGCACAAAGCCATAAAACGCCTGAAAAGGCACTCCCTCGCGTTCGGCCCGGTCTACCAGATAGGAGCCAATAGAAGCGCCTCCTTCATAGTCAGAAAAGCGCAGGGCATATTGGTTCAGTTCAGCTTTCATCTCTGGCAGGCTGTAAATGCAGCCCACTTCCCGGTCTTTGTCATAGGGCACGGGGCCATAGACGCCGCCCAACGAAGCGATGCGCTGTACGCCGAGGGTGTGTACGGCCGTGAAAAAGGCCGCTGTATACCGGTCAATATCCAGATGTGGCTCGTCCCCCAGGAAAATCACTACGCCTTTATCTCCATTACCGGCGTAATACAGTTCATTACGCCGCTGCTCCAGGTGGCGGCGGTAGCCATCCTCAAACCGCACCACCGGTCGCAGCAGGTGGTGCGCCCCCGGCAATTGGAACAGATAGAAACCGTCAGATTTAATTTCACCGATCAACCGCGCCTCGGTTTGTTTGACCAGGTAGTCGGGCAGACCGGAAGAAATGCTGCCCGCGTCAGCCCACTGCCGCCATCCGGCGATCATCACTAGGTCTGTGGCAGTAGGTGTTTCCCAGATTTCCACTGTGCTATCCATACGTCACTCCCTTTTGCCTGTCAGCCAAATTACGTTTGCTGACTATAGTTTACCAGTAGAGCGATCATGTGTGAAGAAGTAAATGATCTGCGAAGGACGCGAAGAGCGCGAAGGTTTTTTCTCTTGGTCTATTTCGATTTGCTGTAATCTTTGTTTATCATTCATAATTCATCCTTCATAATTCCTAATTCCAAAGGAGCGAACGTGGTGAATGCTGAAGTGATGGTACTGTTTTGGGGGCTGGCTTCGGCCGTGACCTGGGGTGCGGGTGACTTTAGCGGTGGGGTGGCGGCCAAACGCACGGCCGTGACCAGCGTGGTTATCGTCTCGCAAATTGTCGGCGGCATTTTTCTGGTTTTGTTGGCATTGTTGTTTGGGGAGACGTTGCCCACGCCGACCTCGCTGTTGATGGGGGTGCTGGCGGGTATAGCCGGCGTCATCGGCTTGTTGGCGCTGTACAGTGGGTTGGCCAACGGCCGTATGGGGGTCGTGGCGCCATTAGCCGCCGTTATTTCCGCAGCGCTCCCCGTTCTCGTTAGTCTGTTCATCGAGGGTCTACCGCAGATTACCCAATTGCTGGGTTTTGCAGTGGCACTGTTAGCTGTTTGGCTGTTGTCAGGTATGGGCTGGCAAACGGCCGTGCCGCGCCAGGAATTGGGGTATGCCCTGGTTGCCGGGACCGGTTTTGCCCTCTTTTTTATCTTCATTGATCGCGTGGAATCGGGTTCGCTGTTTTGGCCGCTGGCAGCAGCAAGGACGGCATCGGTGGCCCTGTTGAGCCTGTGGGTGGTGAGCCGCGGGGAATGGGTACGGCCGTTGCCCAATCAACTGCCGCTTATTGCCCTGGCCGGGGTGCTAGATGCTCTGGGCAACGCCTTTTTTGCCCTGGCGGCCCGCCTGGGGCGGCTGGATATTGCCGCCGTGTTAGCCTCGCTTTATCCGGGATCAACCGTCTTGCTGGCGCGGTTGATATTGCAGGAAAGACTCACGCGGTTGCAATGGCTCGGTGTCTTGCTGGCTCTGGCTGCTCTGGTGCTGATCACACTATGAAGGTGGTGCCAGGCAATGGGCACACAGTTCTGAGCGACCAAAATGGTTCGGCCCTTTGCCTGGCGCTGCTCCCGCAAAACATTACCCATTCTTTATGGACGACTTTGTGAATATATGGACAATAGGGTCATCAATACTGATATGCGGAGTGAAACATTGCAGACAGTCCAATTAGCAACCGCACAATGGCAAAACTACCACGATGTTTATTATGAAAGGCATCGCCACACGGTAGTAGGTAATTTGAAAATAGCCAGAGATATTTACAGCCCCCAACTCGCCAACCAGCGCGACATTCTGGTTTATTTGCCACCTTCTTACGAAAGTTCCCATGCTCGTTACCCGGTGCTGTATATGCATGACGGCTACAATCTGTTTGATGAGGCCACCAGTTACGTGGGTGACTGGCAGGTGGATGAGACGATGGAGCAGTTAAGCGCCAGAGAAGGGCTGGAAGCGATTGTTGTGGGCATTCCCAATATTGGTGCAGCCCGTATGGATGAATATAGTCCTTTTCGTGACCATCATTATGGCGGCGGCAAGGGTAAGGCGTATGTGGAATTTATTGCCCATACGCTCAAACCGCTGGTGGACGGCGCGTTTCGCACCCTGCCGGACAAACGGAATACGGGGATGATGGGGTCTTCCATGGGAGGGCTGATTAGTCTCTATGGGTTTTTTGAATTTCCGGCCACGTTTGGGTTTGTGGGGGTCATGAGTCCGTCGGTGTGGTTTGCGCACGGGGCGATATTTCATTATGTGGAAAACGCGCCGTTTCAGCAAGGGAAGATTTATCTGGATGCGGGGACGCGGGAGATGGGGGGATTCTGGCCGGATCAGCATGTGTTGATTTCACGGTCACGGCAATATTACGGCCGTGTCCGCTTCTTGAAGCGCCTCCTCGTCAAAAAAGGGTATCGTCCCACCCGTCATTTGTTACACATTGAAGCCAAAGGTGATGCCCACGACGAAGCGGCCTGGGCCAGACGGCTGCCAAATGCGGTGCGCTTCTTTCTGGGTGCGCCGATAAAAAGAGACTAAGCAATGACGTAATTACGCCATTGCCCCATTACGCAATTACTCATTTATCCCCCATTTCCCCCTCACTTTGTTGCGTTGTTTGGTCACTCTTTGTTAGGATTCCAGGCAGTGGCAACCCAACGGCCGTCAGGACGTCATCAACAGCCACCAGGCAAGGACAACAAGGATATGACACAAAGCAATGAGAAAGAGTACCAGATAAAGACCAGCCCGCTGCCCGTCCCACCTTTAGGACGCTTGTGGAGCAGTGCAGTGGATGGCGCGCGCAAGTATCGGGGGCCATTGCTTGTTGTCTTTATCCTGGCGGTGTTAGGATTGTTGGGGTGGCAATTCCAAAAGCAAACATTGGCTGCCTTTTCCATGTTGCAGGATCAGGAGGCGGTGAGCGCTTATATCCAAAAGTTTGGCATTCTAGGCCCGTTGGTATTGGGCGTTGGCCACTATTTGCAGGTGATTATTGCTTTTATTCCGGGGCATGTGTTTGTGCTGGCCGGTGGTTATCTGTATGGCTTTTTACCCGGCCTGGCGCTGAACATGCTGTTTGTGGTCACAGCCAGCCAGTTTTCTTTTTTCCTGGCGAAGAAGGCAGGACGGCCGTTGGTGGGTAAATTTGTAGACGCGCCCACGCTGGACAAATGGCAGAGCATTGCCGATAAGCGGGGCATCACCTTCTTTACCATTGCCTTCATCCTGCCCGTTTTCCCTTCCGATGCCATGAACTTTGTGGCCGGGTTGTCAGGCATGGACGGCCGTAAGTTCCTCATTGCCAACTTTTTTGGTCGCCTACCCAGTGTGGTCTTGATGAGTTTTATTGGCGCGTATGGGTTGGAGTTTTCCAATACGGTGCGGGGGCTGCTGGTGGTGGCGGTGGTGCTGGTGTATGTGGTGGGACGGTACGTCATTCTGCAGATTGAACGGCAACACAGCGGCGGAGTTTACAAACAGCCGCGTTCTCAACCCCACAGAGAATCCAATTAAAAATCGCATAAGCAGGAGCCTGGTATTTGCGTATGCGCCGCTCTACAAGAGTGATTTTGTTGTTGACGATCATTCACGATTCCAGCCATTCAGTTACAATGTCATCATAAGATTGGGCACGGCCGTCCGCCTCCATCTGGGCGGCTGCCGCGACCGTCAAATGATCCCGCACTTCCGCCATTATCACGCCGGCTAACCCGCGAAATTCATACCAGGTGGCCTTGTTCTCCAGGGCAAACGCTGCCAACCGGGCTGCTTCCGGCCACTTACCCTGTTCCACACAAATCGCCGCCAGATTGGTAATAACAATCAAGCTCAATCCCAATTCTGCCTGTTTGTGTGCCAGCCGTAACGCCTCCACCAGAAAAGCGCGCGCCTCGTCCCAATTTCCCATTTTCGCTGCTGCCCGCCCCTGCCCGACCAGGGCGTACGCACACGTCCACTCATGGAAAATGCGCTGCCCAAACGTGAGTTGCCCCGCCGCAATCTGGTGGCAGGTTTCAAAGTGTTGCCTTGCTTCGGCGTCACGGCCGTCGGCCAGCGCCAGATCGCCCATCCCGCGGTGGTAATAAGCCACGCCCAGGGGATCGAGCTGTTCCATCAACGGGCGACTCTGTGCATACCAATGCCGGGCTGCTTCTTGGTTGCCCATAATCCGCTGCAAATCCCCCATTTCCCACTCATGCCAGGCCAACAAGACGGTACGGCTGCCACCGGGTAACTCCAGGCTTTGCTGGCGCAAGGGTAAAGCCTGCGCCAGATCACCGGCGCGCACAAAGGCAATGCTGGCCCAGGAAGCCATCGAGATTGCGCCGGGGATAAACCCGGCGGCGCGGTACGCCTCTTGCGCTTTCAGGAAGGCTTCGGCCGCCAACGGATATTCCCCCGCGCTCAAGAGCGTATTTGCCAGACGCTGCCACCGGAATGCGCCCCCCCATTCGTGCCCTATCTTTGTTTCCAGAGGTTGAAGCCGCTCCAATGTTTGCAGGGCGGCGGCATAGTTATGCTGCAATGTCTGCAAATAAGACAGGGTACTCAGGCTGCGGAACAACCCCAAAACGTTTTGCATTTCCTGGTTCAATTGCATGTTTTCGGCCAGAAAATAGGCTGCTTCTTCCAGATCGCCCAGATTCATCAGACCCACGCTCAGTTCGTGGGCGACCAGCGCTATCTCCCAGGGTTGCCCATCCGGGCACACCTGTTCGTAAGCCTGGCGCATCATCTGGACGCCGGCTTCCAGATTCACCTCGGCGCTGTACAGAAAACCCAAGAGGGAGAGCCAGATACCCAGTTGGGCGGTTAACCCATGTTTTTCAGCAAATTTGTAGATTTCGTCTACCTGTAAGGCGGCGCGCCAGTTTGTTTCAGATGTGAAAAAGTAGAAATCGTAAGCAAACCAGCTACGCAATAGGCGGCACTTTACCAGGAAGAGAATGTGTTCGGGTTGTGGTTGCTGTTCCAGGGCGCTGACGGCCGTTTCCAGCATCGCCATATCTTCGGCCGCAAACGAGCGTGCCTGGTAAAAAATGTTGAGTACGGGGAGTGTCTGATGCAGCAGGTCATATTGCCCCTGCCCGGCGGCCCACCGCCAGGCGTTTTGGATGTCAGCGCGGGCATCATCCACGGCCGTAAATGCCGACACCTGCTCTGGCCCATGCATCTTTTTTCCCTCGGCCAGCAAAAAATGGAGGAAATAATCACTGTATTGTGCCTGCGCCTGCTGCCAGTTTGCCGGGTGGGACTGCAAATAGGCAAGGGCATATTGGCGCAGCAGTTCATGGATGGTGTAACGGCCGTCTTCCCCCCGCCGGATCAATGACTTGTTTGCCAACCCCATCAGCACCCGTAACGAAGCATCCGTCACCGCCTGTGCCGCCTCGCGGGTAAAACCGGCCACAAAAATAGCGAGTTTGGGGAAAGCATCCTGCTCTGCGGGCGTCAGCAGGCTCCAGGTAGATTCAAATACAGCCCGGATACTGCGCTGCCGCTCCGGCACATCTTGCAGTTCCGTTTCCAAAAAATCCAGGTTGCGGGCAATTTCTTCTTTAATTTCGGCCAATGACAGCAGTTCCAGCCAGCTTGCCGCCAGTTCAATCGCCAATGGCATCCCCTCCACCAGGCGGCAAATCTCTGTGACCAGGTCTAAATTTTCCGGCGTCAACTGGAACTCTGGCTGGATGCGGTTGGCAGTCAGGGCAAAGAGCTTGAGGGAACTGTAGGTTTCCAGTTCAGTCGGCGTGAGGACAGTGACGGCCGTTGCCGGCACATCCATGCCCGCCACATTCACCAGTGTCTCTCCCCGCACGTTCAGCCGTGCCCGTGAAGTGGCGACAATCCTGCTTTGCGGGGCCGCCGCCAGGATTTCCTGGGGCAAGGTCGCCTCGCCGTTTTGCGCCAGACCATCTACCAGGTGTTCCATGTTGTCCAATACCAATAACAGTTGCTTGCCGGTGAGATAATCCAGCAACTGTTGGCGGGGGTTGCTGCGTTCGTCCAGGTCATTAAAGGTGAAACGCAGTGCTTTGGCTACGGCCGTCACCATTTGCCGTGCCGATTCCAGCGGCGCTAAAGGCACAAAACAGACACCATCGGCAAAAGCCGCCCGCTGCTCCTGGGCCAACTGAATCGCCAGGCGAGTTTTGCCCATGCCCCCCGGCCCCACCAGTGTTAGCAGCCGATGCTCTGGCTCGTGTAGCAACTGGCCCAATTCGTCCAGCAGTTGGCGTCGGCCCACAAAAGGGGTAGGCAGCAAGGGTAAATTGTCGAGGGGCGGTTGGCCGATGGCCATCTGGCTGACGGCCGTTTCCGGCTTAACCGGTAATGTGCCAATGGCTTCTGCAAAATCAGGCGGAGTGGGGGCAAATTCCCCGGCTTTGATCGCTTCATACAGCGCCACCGTTTCCGGTTCGGGTGTGACGGCTAATTCGGCCTGCAAGCGTTGGGCGCACTGCTGGTATTGGCGGATGGCCGCGCTGCGCCGTCCAGATTGGGTATAGAGGCGCATCAATTGGCGATGCGCCGTTTCGTTCAGGGGGTCGAGGGTGAGCCAGCGTCGGGTGTAGGCCACGGCCGTTTCCAATTCTCCTTGCCCGGCCAATTTTCCTGCCAGTGTTTCCAATGCTGTACCCCATTCGCGCCGCAGCGATTCTGCCTGGAGATATTGCCATTCGTCAAAATCGGGGCAATCGCGCAGCGTAAACCCGGCCATAAAATCGCCCCGGTAGAGATCAATTGCCTGGTTCACGGCCGTACTGCTCCCCTCTGCCAACAATGCCCGAAAAGCGGCCACATCCAGCCACACATCCACGCCCCGTCGCAGTGCAATCTGGTCTCGTTCGGCCTCCAGCCAACCCTCGCCCAAAATGTTGTTCACTTCCCACAGGGCGCGGCGCAGGTAAGCCAGGGCGCGCGATTGGTCGCTGTCTGGCCAGAAAAGGGTGGCTAAGGTATCACGGGTGTGGGGCACGGCCGTGACCGCCAGGTATGCCAGTAGAGCCACTGCCTTGCGCCGGTCACTGTCTATGGGTGTGTCATCTACCTCAATCTGGGGTGATCCCAGGAGCGAAATACGCAGTTGCGCCACAAAAACCTCCGGCGGCATTATAACAGAACTCCTTTGTGATGGGATGAACAGGTGAGGGGGTGAGGAGGAAACGGCCGTAATGAGGTGTCCTACGGTTGGCAAACTCATATTTGGTGACATTTGGCAGGGATACTATCTGCCAAATGTCAATTACCCGCACACTAAACTCCGGCCATAAATGATACTGGTGGTAGCAAGAGTGGTTCTTACAAAGCTCCATCAAATTACTATGTCACGTATCCGCCAGTAGCTTTCTATTTCCCGATTGTTTGTTTCTGAAATCAGCAGGCATTTGCGGATTACTGACATCCATAAGGAGTAAGTTGATATGCGTAATCGATCAATGAATTTACTGTTAGTGATGATTTTTGCCCTGGGCATGTTGTTCGTCTCCCTGAATGTTTTTGCCTTGCAGGCAAGGGGCACGTCTGCTTCCCCCAGGCCAGGCGCCGTTTTAGGCGAAGGAGGTACAACCCTCTATTTACCGATCCTTTATAAGGACTATAACCCGGCTGAATGGTTAGACCTGACCATTCTGCACACCAACGACTTCCATGCACGGGTGGATGAGTATAACCGGAATGGCGCCTGGTGTACGCCGGACGATGCCGTTGCCGGCCTTTGTATTGGTGGCGCGCCGCGTCTGGCCACGGCCGTGAATGCCATCCGCGACAACGCCGAAAACGTGCTGGTGCTAGACGCCGGCGACCAGTTCCAGGGCACGTTGTTTTACAACCTGTACAAGGGCGACGTGTTAACGCTCACCATGAACTATATTGGCTATGACGCCATGGCTGTGGGCAACCACGAGTTTGACAATGGCCCTGAAGTATTCGCCAACTTCATCTCTGGCGCTGAATTCCCTGTCCTCAGCGCCAACATTGACGCCAGCGCCGATCCCTATTTACAGGATATGATCCTCCCCTACGTTATCGTGGAGCGAGACGGTCATGATATTGGGATCATTGGTCTAACCACACCGGATACCACCAACATTTCCAGCCCCGGCCCGAACATCACCTTTACCATGCCCATAAGTGCTTTGCAGGCGACGGCGGACGAACTCACGGCTATGGGCATTGACAAAATCATCGCCTTAACCCACATAGGTTATGAGGCAGACCTGGATTTGGCGGCTCAGGTAACAGATGTGGACATTATCATCGGTGGGCATAGCCACAGTTTCCTTTACTATCCGGCAGAACCCATCACCTTCACGCCGCCCGTGTTCCCCCAATTTGGCGCTTTGATACCCGCGGGTGAATATCCTACAGTTGTGGAAAGCCCGGCCGAGGAGCCGGTGCTGGTGGTAACGGCTTACCAATGGGGTACTTTCCTGGGACACCTGGATGTGACGTTTGGCCCCGACGGCCTGGTCCATTTCCACAATGGCAATCCCATCTTCCTGGGTGCTGACATGGAAAAAGACCCGGTTCTGGATGTGATGTTGCAGCCGTTTCGGGATGGTGTCGCCGATTTGCGGACGACGGTGGTGGGCACAACAACCGTGGACTTGCTCATCGTTGACGGCGGCCAGCAAATTTGCCGCCTGGGTGAATGTTTGATGGGAAACCTGGTGGCCGATGCCATGTTGTGGAAGGTCAATGAACTCTTGGATCCGGCAGATCAATACCAGATCGCCTTTCAAAATGGGGGTGGGTTGCGTGCTCCCATCATCTCTGGCACGGTGACGATGGGCAATGTGCTGGAAACCCTGCCCTTTGGCAATGCTATCGCTACCTTTGAATTGCAAGGGCAGTATGTGGTCGAAGCATTGGAAAATGGCGCGCGCCTCTATCCCAGCACCAATGGTGGTTTTGCCCAGGTCTCCGGGCTGCGGTATGTGATCGATCCGGCACAGGATGTGGGTTCGCGTATCGTCAACGTGGAAGTATGGAATGGAACGGGCTGGGATCCGCTCGATCCGAGTGCGATGTATAAAGTAGTGACCAATGACTTTATGCGTCGTGGTGGTGACAACTACACCATGTTCTGGGATTATGCCGTGAATCCATATGATTTTGGCCCGGCGTTGGATGAGGCACTGGCCGAATACTTCCGGACTTTTTCACCGGTAACGCCGGTTATTGAAGGGCGCATTACTTTTGTGCCCTGACCATAGAGTTTTCTGTTTTTAGCTCGTAGTAACAACTTTAGCCGGTTCTCCCCGCCAAAGCGGTGACTACAAACCCAGATGGAGAAGCGGGAAGGAAATGAAATTCCTTCCCGCTTTTTGTTGAATCGGTTTATAATCTCTCCAACCTTCAGGCGCATGGCCTGACAACCAGGAGGACAAAACATGAACATTCCCCCCATTATCTGGCTCATTCTCATTATCGTGGCGCTGCTGATGGTCGGCGTGTATTGGTTGATGCGGCGGCAGGCAAAGAAGGTGAATTTGACACGGCCGTCGTCCCCCGACGAAAAACCCGAATGGCTGCGCACTATGCCCCCACCGGAAACCGTGGCCGCTACCAAAGCGGATGGCGAAGGCATTACCCTCTATGACTATGACGAAGGCGAACAAGAAGCCGCCCCCTTTGCCGAGCAGGTGGAGGATATTTTATACAGCCTGATGGAAGAGGAGCCATCGCTGGCCAAAGTACAAGTGGATTTGGGCACGGCCGCTGATGGCGGTCTGGAAATCTTGGTGGATGGCGTTGCCTACACGGATGTGGCTGCTGTCCCCGATGAAAAGCTGCGATTGCTGATCCAGCAGGCCATTGAAAAGTGGGAAGCGTATCATTCGTGATGCGTGTGGCGTGAAAGGTCACGCATCACGCATCACAATTTAGCATTTGGTGAAACAAAAGGAGGGGCGTTTGTTGGCTACGGCCGTGCCTGTTATAGTTCCTCACCATGACAAAACGAACAGTGATTGGGCTTGTTGTGAGCCTGATCTTGTTGGCGGGAGCCATCACCCAGACCACCAAAGCGCAGTCGGCGGATGCTATTTTGCAGCAGGTGAACCAGTTTCGCCTGAATAATGGGCTGCCTCCCTTCACTTACAACGGGGCGCTGGCTTCGGCCGCCCAAAACCAGGCCAATTACATGGCCGAATTTGGCGTTTTTAGCAGCCACATGGGGTATGGTGGTTCCTGGCCGCAAGGCCGGGCCAATTCCGCCGGGTACAGCGGGCAGGTAACGGAAAACATCGTCGGTGGCACCAACCTGACCGCCCCACGTGGCCTCACCTGGTGGGTGAACAGCCCCACCCATTACAATACCCTCATCACTACCCGTTATACCGAAGCCGGTACCGGGTATGCCAGAGCCGGTGATGTTAACTATTTTGTTCTGGTGGTGGGGCAGCCGGGCAACGCGCCCATTCAACCGGCGGCTATTGCCAACAATAACTATCCTGGTGCGCTGTTTATCACCCCTATTACTCTGGCTGAGCCGGGTGAAGATGGCTCCATTGTGCATCTGGTGCAGGAGGGGCAGGCGCTGTGGTCATTGGCGGCGCATTATGATGTGCACCTGTCCGATTTGCTGCTTTATAATCATTTGCAGGCTGACTCTTTTGTGCATACCGGCGACGAAATCATCATCCGGCTGCCGGATGGTGCGCCGATTCCGCCCACACCGACGCCACCCACCACACACAAAGTGCGCGAGGGTGAGTCGCTGTGGACGATTGCGGCACTGTATAACGTGCGCATTGGTGATGTGATGTGGTACAACAATCTATCGGAAGAGTCGGTATTACAGCCAGACCAGGAAGTGAAGATTCGGCTGGCGGCCGGGGAACTGCCGCCGCCGACGCCGACGCCCATCATTAACCACATTGTGCGCACTGGACAGACGCCCTGGGAAATTGCCCTGGCCTATGGACTGACGCTGGAGCAATTGCTGGAATACAACAATATGGCGGCCAACGCCATCATCAAACCGGGGGATGAACTGCGCATTCGCCCGTTTGACACCCCTACGCCTACGCCGCTGCCCACTTCTACAGCCACACCACCCACGCCAACGGCCACCGTCACCCCCACGCCGACATCACGCTCGTTTCCGCTGGCGGAAGGCACGGCCGTAGCCGCCAATTTTCAGACGGCCGGAGTGTCCGGGGCTGCCCCTACCCCCCACACCATGCAGAACCAATCAACCACCCTGGCCCGCCCCTGGTTGTGGGGCACGGCCGTGTTTGTCATCGGCTTGCTGGCCCTGGGCGGTGCGTTCGTATTTGCCCTACGGAAAGAGAAAATTTCGTAATCCGTGAACCGTGAACCGTAATCCGTTGTCGGTTCACGGATTACGCATCAGGGATTACGGATTTGGCATTGGTAATAAACGCCCGCACCAGTGCCGGGTCTTTACGGCCGGGGACAAATTCCACACCACTGGCGACGTCAACGACATACGGCCGTACCATTTGTACTGCCTCTGCTACATTATCCGGCGTCAGCCCGCCGGCCAACATCAAACCCGGCACTTGCCGGGCCAGGTGGGCGCAGATAGTCCAATCGGCCGTCTGGCCGGTGCCGCCGCGTAGGGTGGGGTGGTAGGCGTCTATGAGGAGGGTGGGAGATTGGGAGATTGGCGGTGGGGACACCGCGAGATTGGGAGATTGGGGTGGAACGTACCATTCGGCGTCGGTTTCAGCTTCGACAAGGGAGGTGGGGCGCAGGGCTTTGTAGGCACGGCCGTACAGCGGCGAGCATTCATCCCCCACCAGCCAGGGTGGTTCATCCCCGTGCAACTGCGCCAGGTCAAGTTGACACGCAGCCATGATTTCGGCCATCCGTTCCGGCGTTTCGTTTACAAACACCCCCACCAGCACCGGACAGTTATCTAGCTGCCGCAGCCGCGCCGTGATGGTTTGGGCCGCATCGGGGGTGATGCTCCGTTTGCCCGGCGGGTAAAAAATAAAACCGAGGAAATCTGCGCCCGCCTCGGCCGCCAGCAGTGCATCTTTCAGATTTGTCGTGCCACAAATTTTGACTTTTACCATAAACCATGATCCGTAACGCGATTTGGAAAATCGCGCTACGTGTAATACTTTTTTGCCTGCTCCGTATAATGCTTTGATGATGGCAAAATCACTCTCTATTCCCTGGTTCAGGGCCGCCGCCACCGAAGCGGACTTCGCCGAACTATACCACGCCGAACTGCCGCGTGTGTATAACTTCTTCCGTTACCGTGTGGGCGACGGGCCGCTGGCCGAAGACCTGACGGCGGAAACGTTCGAGAAGGCGTGGCGCAATCGTGACCGCTACCGGCGTGACCTGGCGGCCTTTTCCACCTGGTTGTTTACCATTGCCCGGCGGGTGGCGACAGACCACTACCGCAAAACGCGGCCAGAAATCCCGCTGGATGAAGTGAGCCATCTCCCCCATGATGAAAATATGGAGGAGTGGGCGCAACAACAGGCCGACTTTACCCGTTTGTCCCTCCTCCTTTCCCGGCTTGCAGACCGTGACCGAGAGTTGGTGGCTCTCAAGTACGGCGCCGGTCTCACCAACCGCACCATCGCGGGTCTCACCGGGCTATCAGAATCCAATGTCGGCGTCATTCTCCATCGGACGCTGCAAACGTTACGCAGCGAATGGGAGGGTTAATTATGAACGATGATTTTCTAACCCGCTTTCGTAAGACGCCACGAGCGGAATTCGAGGCGGACCTTTACCGGAGGATTTCTAAACCGATGAGTACCTCAACGACTCTGTTTCCCCGTCGCCGGCTGGCGCTGACTTTTGCCGCCGTGCTGCTGGTTTTGGCCGTGGTCCTGGCTGCTTCGCCCGGGGCGCGGGCGCTGGCGGCGGGCTTTTTACGCCAGATTGGCGTGATGACGCTCAGTGATCGCCCGGCAGGTGAGCCGGTGCTGATTGCCCCGCCTTCACCGGAACAGTTGGCGCTGGCCGAGGCTACGGCTACGCCCATTGTCCCCACATCGCTGTCCGGCACGCCGCTGGAAGTAGCCATTGCCCAGGCCGGTTTTTCGCCTTATCTGCCGGGTTATCTGCCCGCTGGTTTCACCCAGGTGGAACTGGTAGCCGCCGAATACCTGGACGATGAGGGCATTGGGCATGGTATGGGCATTTTTGCCACCTACCTTTCGCCGACGGATGGTTATCTGGCCGTCCAGACCACCGGCTTTGATGAACGCGCCCAAGATGTGGCCATGGGCGGCCATACCATGACCGACGTAACTGTGAATGGGCAGCCGGGTGTATGGATCGAGGCACTGCCGTTTGAATCGTCGCTGGTTTCCAGCCGGGCCATTAACATGTTGTTGTGGTCAGAAAATGGGTATGTGTTGGCGGTGCAGGCTGACCAGCTACCGCTGGCCGAAGTGCTGAAGATCGCCGAATCACTCAGCCAATAGTGTATTGTGCGGTAGACTTGACAGGTGTTTTTACACCTGTCAGGTCTATTCACAAGGGGGATAGGCAGTGCGGTCGGGGGGCCACACGGCCGTGTGCCAGTCCAGATATTCCACCATATGCGTTGCCCAGTATTCTTCATTATGGCCGCCGGGATTGATGGTGGTCTGGTGGGGGATGCCTGCTTGCGTGAGCAGCCGGTCTAGCTCCTCTTGCCCACGCCGTAAAAAGTCCTCTTCGCCCCAATCGAGCCAGATACGCAGGTGGCTCAGGTCGGCGTCGGCGTAGTTTGCCAGGGGATTGTAGGGGGCCGGATCGGTTTTGAGGCGGAGGGAACTGCTGTGCCCGGCAACGGCAGTAAACAACGCGCTATGCCGGAACGCCACCATCAACGCCCAATACCCGCCCCGTGAAATCCCACCGATGCTGCGCCCGGCCGCATCGCCCCAGGCGCAGTAGTTGGCCTCCACAAAGGGTAGCAGTTCTTCCACAATGACCGCTTCCAAACTGTATGGCCCGCCGGACAGGTTGTTGCCCAAGGGATTGGCGGCGGGCATGATGGCGATGAAGGGGGGATAACGGCCGTGCCCAATCCCCCCATCCGCATGCCAGGCCAGCCCCAGGTTGAGCCAGTGGTCATCCCCCTGAATAGAGCCAGGTAGCAGGTAGAGAACGGGGTAGGTACGGCCGTCTTGCCCATAACACGGCGGCAGGTAGACATGATAACTGCGCCAGGAGCCGGCTATTTCACTGGGAAATTGGCTGCGGAAATACAGCCCGTCGCGGTCACACGGGACAGAGGCGGGTGGCTCATCCAAATAAGGCGCTGTCACCGTTAGCGGGAAGGTGGGCTGAATGCGCGGTGTGGGGGAAGGGGTAGGGGTGAAGGTGGGCGTATGGGTGGGGATGACGGCTTGCACTGAGCCTGCCGAAGTGGCCGTAGCCGAACTGGTTGGTTGGGGCGTTAACGTGGCCGGGGGCACGGCCGTGAACCGGGGTGTATAGCTGGCCGTGGGTGTTAACAGTTGCGAAGAAAGGGGCGCGGCATCAACGGGTACGGCCGTGCCATTCCCACACCCCACCATCCATAATACCAGGCTCGCCCACATGAATACCCGCTTAGATAACCAAAACACCTTCGCGTTCCCTTCGTGTCTTTCACGAAGTCCTTCGCGCCCTTCGCGGATCATTTGCTCTTTAGCCGCGCCAGCCGGTGTTCCAACTCTGGGCGTACCAGGGCGGCCTGGGCCGGTCGCCAGCTTTGTGCCAGCCGGATGGCCTGCTCCGTCCAGTAGATGGCTTGCGCGGTGTTTTTCTCGTGCCATTCGTAATACTTCGCCAGTTCAATGTGCGCGGATACATCATCAAAACTGGTGGCGGCGATTTGCTGCCAGAGGGGGACGGCTTCGGCCTGACGGCCGTGCCGTTTCAACAGCCAGCCCAACTCCGCCAAGTTTTGGTGATACAGGTCGAGGGGCAAGTCGCCTTGCGCGGCCCAACGCAGGCATTGTTCGGCCACGTCTGTTTGCCCCAGGCTGGCCTGCCAGCGTCCCAGGCTAAACAGGTCAACGGCGTCATCGTCGGCTTGTGGCTGGCTGAACTGCTGCGCCACCCGCGCCGCCAGCGTCACCATGGAGAGTAGGTCAATCTGGTTGTGGTAAAAGACACGCACGAGTTCACGGCCGTCGCCCGTGCGCACATAGTCGTGGTACAGGCCGGGGATGAGCCAGCCGGGCACATCGTCCTGGGTGCGGCGCACCCCCAGGAGGGGTGGTTCCAACGCGCTCAACGCTACCGAGCCAAGCCGGGCGCGCCAGAGGCGGCGAGCCGGCGGCAGCAAATCCAGGTGGGGCATTTGCGGCAGGGGGCTGGGCTGGCGGTTCATCAGGTGGCGGGTGTCTAGCAGGGGGACGTCAAAGGTACGGCCGTTAAAGGTAATCAGCCCCGCCTTGCCCACCAACAGTTCATCGAGCAAGGTGAGCATGGCTGCTTCGTCGCCAAAATCGGGCACGAAGTATTGGCGCGTCACCAGGGCGTCCGCTTCAAAGTAGGCCACGCCGACCATGAAGGCGATGGTAGACGCCCCGGCCAACCCGGTGGTTTCGGTGTCTAGAAAGAGGAAGTCGCGGAAATCCAATTCCTGAAAACGGCCGTCGCGCGTCAGCGGCGTCAGGCTGGCGGGCTGGTGGTGCAGCAGGTCAGCCAGGGTGTGACGGCCGTGCCGGTAAGGCAGCGGATACACTTTGTCCACGATGAGGGTCTGGCCGACGGCCGTATCCACCATTTCCGCGCCGGGCAGCAGAGTGATGAGGGGTTCGGTGGCGGTGTGGGGGGACGGCCGTGGGGAGGGCAGCAGCGTGGGATCAACGGGCGGCGCGGGTTTTAGCTGCCGCGCTCCTTTGACCACACCCAACTGCCGCAGCCTGTTCTGAAATTCCTGCTCATCGGCCATGGGGCGATTGTATGCAGGTAGGGGGGGATGGGCAATAGGGTAATAAATAGTTGGGCGCTTCGCCAGGTTTGAAAAAAGTGGTTTTCTGGTCTTGATAAAAAAGAAAATATGTTCTACTATCCAATAAAGGAGAATTACCATGAGAAAAGTTATTGTGCTTGAACATATCTCCCTTGATGGGGTTATACAAGCCCCAGGCGGGCCAGACGAAGATACCAGCGGCGGCTTCGCGTATGGCGGGTGGATAGCGCCCTATTCTGACGCGATTCTGGGAACAGCTCTGAGAAGGCAGATGAACCTGCCGTTCGACCTGTTGTTAGGGCGCAAAACCTTTGAAATTTGGGCGCCGTACTGGCCGCACCATGCGGACGCATGGCCGGGGGTCAACACAGCGACTAAGTACGTCGCCTCGAATACCATAACGTCTGGTGAATGGCAGCCGTCCGTGTTTTTAAGCGGAGATATTGCCGAAAAAGTCGCCAAAATCAAGCAACAGCAAGGGCCGGATTTGCACGTTTGGGGAAGTGGACATCTCATTCAGACGCTTATCAAGCATGATTTGGTTGATGTGTTCTGGCTGATGATGTATCCGATCACGTTGGGCAGTGGCAAGCGGTTGTTTGCCGATGGCACGATCCCGGCGGCGTTCAAGGTAACGGAAAGCAAAGTCACCCCGAATGGTGTCATTGTCGTAAATTACGAGCGTGCAGGCGCCATCACAACTTAATGAGAATTTCAATTATCTGATAACAAAAGGGTTTCAGATAGCCGAAGTTAATATGTCCTCCGATAATAAGTCATGGGTTGTAGTTTAGACGGAAAATATCAAATCCGAAGGAGTAGAGTAAATGCTGAGAGCAACAATAGCGGAGACGCGTGCCTTCGAAAGTTGGCAAGACTACCAAGAGGCCCTCAAGCGTGCAATCGCGCCGCTCACCGAAGAACAACTGCAGCGACGGCTTATACCGGGTCTGCGTACGTCTGGAGAAATCGCCGAACATATCGTCTTTGGGCGTGCTCTGCATCTGCACCGCACTCTGGGCGAGGAGGTTGCGGAATTGACGCCGCTGCTCCGGTGGGATGACACCGACGACCCACCGCATACTGCCACCGAGATTCTGCATGGGCTGGAACTGACCTGGCGGTTCATCACTGCCTGTCTGATGCGCGGATCACCTAACGACGCTATCTCCGAGGAGGAGGTATCGATTATGCAGTCGATCTGGGGGCTCCTTGACCACGACCTGCCCCACGCTGGGGAACTATCGTTGCTGTTGGGTGCGGATGGCATGCCTGGGGTGGAGATTTAGCTCGCGGTCAACACTACAGGAATACAAAATTTCAGCTTTGTAACCAATTACATGAAAAAGGTATATATGAACAATTCCAACACACACAATAAACGTATCGCAAAAATGACCTTCGCCTCCGTCTATCCGATGTATGTGGAAAAAGTGGAGAAGAAAGGCAGAACCAAAGAAGAGTTGCATCAGGTCATCGAGTGGTTAACCGACTTCGATGATCAGAAGCTTCAGGAACTAATGGAAGAAAATGTAACTTTTGAAACATTCTTCCAACGGGCTTCGCTAAACCCGAATGTGCACCTCATCACCGGCGTGATCTGTGGGTATCGGGTGGAGGAAATCGAGGATCCTTTGACGCAGCAGGTCAGGTACTTGGATAAGCTAGTGGATGAGTTGGCGAAGGGCAGGAAGATGGAGAAGATTTTGCGTGGTTCGTAAGATGTTAGGAGGGACTGGAGGAGCCTTTCGGCTCCCCATAAATCAGCAAGGAGAGGCATCATGAAATTTCTGCTCACATCCGCTGGCATCAAAAACACGAGCATCCACGACGCGCTGGTCGCCCTGCTGGGTAAACCGATTGCCGAGGCCAGCGCCCTCTGCATTCCCACCGCGATCTACCCCTTCCCCGGCGGGCCTTCAATGGCTTACCGGTTCATCAGCGGATCAACCGCCAACCCCATGTGCGAATTGGGTTGGAAGTCGTTGGGCGTGCTGGAACTCACGGCCCTACCCAGCATTAAAGAAGGGTATTGGATCGCTGCTGTCCAGGAGGCTGACGCCCTGCTGGTGAATGGCGGCGATGTCCTGTATCTGTGTGGCTGGATGCGGGAGTCCGGACTGGCAGACCTCCTGCCGTCGCTGCGCGAGACAGTCTATGTGGGGGTGAGCGCCGGCAGTATGGTGACGGCCCCTATTTTCGGAGAGACGTACGACGACCCGGATACGCCCTTCGTCATTGATAAGGGGCTGGGATTGGTTGACTTTGCGTTGCTTCCACACCTGGATCACGAGGACCACCCGGAAAGTTCCACGGCCAACGTGGAAAAAATGGCTGCCGAGGTTCCAGTGCCGACCTACGCGATTGACGACGAGACGGCCGTCAAAGTAACCGACGGCACCGTCGAAGTCGTCTCCGAAGGCCGCTGGAAACTGTTTACTGCCTAAGTGTGGGCAGCAACGGCCGTTGCTCCCCACCCACCTCTCTCTTCTACCCCCAAAATCAACATGCCCGCAGATCGAATGGTTGCGCTAACTAACAGCTAAACAACTGCTTGCCCTCACGAGATTGCCAGTTATCATTCCCTGCAAAAGAATACCCTGCAATCGGTGCAGGATAATAAATCGTTGGGCCGCTCTTGTCTCATCGTGGGCATAATTAAGCACACCCGAATAAGTTGTTTCTGTTCTGAATTTCTGGATAGTGAGGAAACAGTGCAAGTACCCCAAGTTCCCGTGATACTTATTGGACCAATGTGCGCCGGCAAGAGTACAATCGCTCAATGCTTGGCTGGGCAACTGAACATGCCGCGATACGAGCTTGATGAGATGCGTTGGAACTATTACGCGGAAATTGGGTATGATCCAGCCACGCTTGCTCCGATCGCACAAGCTGAGGGGATGGTGGGCGTGGCCCGCTACTGGAAACCCTTTGAAGTATATGCAGTGGAACGTGTGCTGGCGGATGCACCCCAGGCGATAGTGGATTTTGGGGCCGGCCATTCGGTTTATGAGGATGCGACACTATTGAGTCGTGTGCAGCGAGCACTGGCACCATATCCGAATGTCATCTTGCTATTACCATCGCCAGATCTCGGCGAGTCAGTAACCCTGTTGAACGCCCGATTAGTCACGCTTCTCGAAAAGGAAGTGGGAACAGTCGATCCGGCCGTTTTGGCAATGAATGAGCACTTTGTGAAGCATCCATCAAATCATCAACTGGCCAAGCATGTGGTCTTCACCAAGGATAAAATTCCAGAAGAGACGTGCGCGGAAATAGTTCAATTGCTTGTTTCATAAATTGCAGCCCAACACGGCTTGCAGGCGACTCTGCTTCGCTCGCGGTGCTCGCGGCGCGGGGATTACTTACACAGAACAAAGACGCTATAATTTGTCTCAATTAACGTTAAGAATGTGTCTAAAAAGGCCATTTTTGTGATTGTCATGCCCGCGTAGGCGGGCATCCACCTCGTTTATGGATTCCCGCTTTCGCGGGAATGACAGTCGTTAATAATCGTTTTTAGACACTCTCTAAGGAGTCAAAAATGGCTGAGATGAAAACGAAGGTGAACGAGGCGAGCGTCGAGGAATTTCTGAGTAAAGTCGAAAACGAGCAAAAGCGCGAGGATTGCTTTGAGATCGTTAAGATGATGAAGCAGGTGACGAAGCAAGAGCCAAAAATGTGGGGACCTGCCATTATCGGCTTTGGCTCATATCATTACAAGTATGAAAGTGGGCGGGAAGGCGATATGCCGCAGATCGCCTTCTCCCCCCGCAAACAAAACCTCACGCTCTATATTGGGGTAGGCGACAACTCTGACAACCCACTGCTCAAAAAACTTGGTAAATATACAACGGGCAAGGTTTGCTTGTATATTAAGAAACTGGCAGATGTGGACCGGAACGTTTTGCAGGAACTGATCGCGGACTCATTCAAAAAGGCTCTTTGATCTGGGTACGCCTTAAGTTATATCAAAAATGTCGTCCCGAGCAGATTGACTCACGATTGCCGACGTCTATCGCCGCAATCACGAACCGCCCAACACAGCGTACACCCGGCTGGTGGGAGTCTGCGCGTTTTCAAGCAGTTTTCTTGGCTTGAGGTTGGTTCCGGTCAAAGTGGCGTCTTCTCGTCCCACCCACCAGCGAATAACGCCAGCCGTTAGGGCAACCGATTCTTCTTTTCCCAGGATGGGGCCACCTGCCCGAGTGTTGGCAGCAACGGCCGTACCCCCACCCACATCTCCCTCTTCTACCACCAAAATTAACATGACCGCTGCTTGCCCCCTTGAGATTGCAAGTTATCATTCCCCCATAAGAATACCCTGCAAGCGGTGCAGGGTAATAAATAGTTAGGCGTCATCTACTCTTAATTCGAAACGGAACATGGGTATCAAGAACTACTTAATCGAGGGCGTTTCCTGCGCCGGTAAAACCACGGTCTGCAACGAACTCCAGCGGCGCGGCTACCACGCCATCCACGGCGACAGGGAATTGGCCTATTGGGGCGATTCAAAAACCGGCGCGCCCCTTATTGGTTGCGCCGGAGAGCATCGTACCTGGATGTGGAACGTTGAGAAGGTCAGAGCTTTGGTGGCCGATCAAAACCATGCGGCAACGTTCTTTTGCGGGGGTTCCAGGAATTCCGACCGTTTCATCAATTTGTGGGATGGAGTTTTCGTTCTTGAGATCGATCTGGATACGCTGAACCGGCGTCTTGCCGCCCGACCTGAAGACGAGTGGGGAGGATCGGCAAGCGAAGGAGAATCCTTTGCGCGATTACAACATGCGACAAAAGAAGGCTTTCCCACGAACGCAATCATAATAGACGCCACGGCACCCCTTTCCAGCATCGTTGACACAATTCTTGAAAATGCCAACTTGGTGTCGCCGTAAGAACAGACTTATAGTAGTGCCCGCTTTTAGCCGAAAGCAGACACAGGAGACCAGGAATGACGCCTAACAACAGGATGGAGCTGACGGCCAGCCTGTGCTAATCTCAAAGAAATCAATGAAGCTTCAGCCCCTTAGCTGTTCCGGCCGCAGCTCATCCAGAACGTTATATGGCCGTACCCCTCCCCCCTCTCCAAACCACACAAATAAAGAACCGCATAGCTCCGTATCGTCAGTGCCTCAGACCGTGATGCGTGAGGCGTGACCGGGAAAACTTCACGCATCACGTATCACGCATTAGCTTTCTTTGATGGTGACGGGCAGGAACTGTTGGTAAGCCGGCGTGGGCGTGGGTGTGCAGGGCGGCGGCAGGGTGGGGATGGGCAGGATGGTGCTGAAGCTGTTGTTCTGCTCGTTGCTTTCCGCAATCAGGTTGGTGGCGTCGGCCACGGCCGTCACTTCCCCCAACATCCCGCCAAACACCAGCGATGTCTCTTCCCCGGCAGCCAATCCCGGCACTGTTTGCTGTTGGCTGCCATTTACCTCAATCACAAATGGCCCGGTGGCAGCGGCTGTGCCCACATTTTGCACCCACACCCGCGCGCCCAGGTCGGGCGGGTGCGTATCACACTGGGGTGTACCGCCGTTGTAGGTGATGTTGCTGATGATCAGGTCAGGTAAATCGCCCGTGGGCGCTAGTTGCACTGTGATCGGATCAGAAAAATCGCTAACCCACCACCAGTTCCAGTAATCACCACAATACCGCTCGCCAAAAAGGGCCGAACGGAAGGTGATGGTGCCGGTGGTCACGGCCGTTAACGTAATCGTGCGTGGCATAGGGATGGGCGGCCCCAGGATGATACTCTCTGGGGCAAAGATAGGCGCGTCCTCGCCCTGCTGTGTCAGCGCCAACTCCATCAACGGAAAGACACAACCGGGGGCAATGGTCAGACTGGTAGTAACGGATATGACCTCGCCCACAACTAGCTGCGTATCGGACGTGGATACTTCGGCCGTGGCCCAAAAGGTGGGCTGTGTGGTAGGGGTGGCGGTAGGTGTAAGTGTCGGTGTAGTGGTGAGCAGGGGCACGGCCGTGACCGGCATGACCCAACCCCACATCACCAGGGGCCAGGCCAATAATCCCAGGCATACAATGAACAAAGCTGCTTTTTTCATAGGAACCTCCTTATGGTGCGAATAGTGTCAGTTTACACGATGCGTGTTGTTCAACTGTTGATAAACCGTTGACCAGGCGTTTTTCCGCACACGGCGATTAAAATCGCGGCAACAAACAGCAAAGCCGACCTTCGTCGGCTAAGAACAGTCGGCGCAGGCCGACTTTGCTTCTTGTTGGTGCAGATTTATCTGCCACATAAACGGGTGGCAGATGGTGTCTGTTCTGGCTACAATTCGCGGTGGAGGCTATTAATGACACAGATGCTTTACGGCCAGATGCTTGACGACCAAATGCTTTACGGCCGTTTCCCCACCCAACCTGACACTCCGTCTGCCAAACCTGTTTCCCGCCTGGTGCAAGGCTCCGCTTTCATCACCGCGGCCACCGTCGCCCAGGCAAAAGCGTTGTTTGATGCCGTGTTTGAAATGGGTTGCACCGCCTTTGACACCGCCCAATCCTACAGTGGCGGTTATAGCGAACGGGCGTTAGGCCAATGGATGGCCGAGCGGGGCAACCGCGAGCAGGTGTTCATCCTCAGTAAATGCGGCCACCCCAACCAGGATCGCGATCGTGTTACCCCCTTTGACATCACCGCCGACCTGCACGACTCCCTGGCGCGGCTGAAAACGGATTACATTGATCTCTACCTGCTGCATCGAGATGACACGGCCGTACCCGTCTCCGTTATCGTAGACACTTTCAACCAACATCTACAGGCAGGCAAAATTCGGGCGTATGGTGGTTCCAATTGGACGGCCGGGCGGGTGCAGGAAGCGAACGAGTATGCGGCGGCAAATGGGTTAGTGGGGTTGACGGCCGTCAGCCCCCAATTCAGCCTGGCTGTGCCCGCCAAACCACCCTGGCCCGGCTGCACCTCCGTCAGCGGCGCGGCCGGGCAGGCCGAACGGGAGTGGTACGCTCGCCAGAACATCCCGCTGTTCACCTGGTCAAGCGTCGCCGCCGGCTTCTTCTCCGGCCGTTTCACCCCGGATAATCTGGACAGTTTCGACTTCTGGCTGGACAAGGTGTGCGTAGATTCTTACTGCACCCCGGACAACTTTGCCCGCCTGGAACGGGCACAACAACTGGCCGCCGCACGTGGCCTGACGGCCATGCAAATCGCCGTCGCCTACGTCCTGAACACCGCGCCGCACAGCTTCGCCATCATCGGCAGCCGCACCCCGGAAGAGTTTAAGATGAATGTAACGGCCGTGACCTGCACTCTTTCCCCGGACGAAATTCGCTGGCTGGAAAGTGGAGAACAGTAACCAAAACCGTTCGTAGTAGGCGATTTATCGCCGTCAGTGGGCGATAAATCGCCTACAACAAACAAGAGGAATTCCCATGACCAAACCGATTGCTTTACAACTGTACACCGTGCGTGAACAACTGGCGCAGGATTTTGCCGGCGTCATGCGCCGCATTGCCGATATGGGCTATGTGGGTGTGGAAACGGCTGGATTCCCGGAAGGGGTCACGGCCGTCAGCGCCAAAACATTGTTCAACGAATTGGGGCTGGCGGTGTGCGCCGCCCATGCCCCGCTGCCGCTGGGCGAACACAAGAACGAAGTGCTGGAGCGGCTGGCGGTATTGGGCTGCTCCCGGCTGGTCTGTGCCTGGCTGCCACCCGACGAATACAAAAGTGTGGACAGCATCCGCCGCCTGTGTGACCGGGTGAATGAGGCCGCCGACGTGGCTGCCGCGCACGGTCTGACGCTGCTCATGCACAATCACTGGTTTGAATTTGAGCCGGTGGAGGGGAAATTGCCGTACCACCTCTGGCTGGAATATCTGCATCCATCTGTGGAGTTTGAACTGGACACCTACTGGGTGCAGGTGGGTGGGGTGGATCCGTTGACGGCCGTTGCCGACCTGGGATCGCGCCTGACCCTGCTGCACGTCAAAGATGGCCCGGCCGATAACACGCAGTCCAGCATGACGGCCGTCGGCCAGGGCATTATGAACTACGAAATCATCATCCCCGCCGCTGTTTATGCGGAGTGGATGGTGGTGGAATTAGATCGCTGCGCGACGGATATGCTCACGGCCGTGCAGCAAAGTTATACCTATCTCACTGAAAAAGGATTAGCCCATGGAACCCGTTAAAGTTGGAATTATCGGCTGCGGCAATATCAGCAGCGCGTACATCAATGGCTGCCGCCTGTTTGATATGTTGGAGGTCACGGCCGTAGCCGACGTTCTGCCCGCTGTTGCCCAGGCCAAAGCGGCCGAACACAACATTCCCCGCGTGTATGACAGTCCGGCCGAACTGCTGGCCGACCCGGAGATCGAGATCGTCATCAACCTGACCATCCCCGCCGCCCACGCCGAAGTCAGTCTGGCGGCCATTGCCGCCGGCAAACACCTGCACAGCGAAAAACCGTTGGCGATCACCCGCGCCGACGGCCAGGCCATCCTGCAAGCGGCCCAGGAAAAAGGAGTGCGCGTCGGCTGCGCCCCGGACACCTTCCTGGGTGGTGGCCTGCAAACGTGCCGCCAACTCATTGACGAGGGGGCGATTGGCGAGCCGGTGGCCGCCACCGCCTTCATGCTCAGTCATGGGCCGGAGGGGTGGCATCCCAACCCCACCTTCTTCTACAAAGTGGGGGCCGGGCCGATGTTTGATATGGGGCCGTATTACATCACGGCGTTGGTGCATTTGCTGGGACCGGTGCGCCAGGTAGCGGCCATCGCCCGCGCCTCCTTCCCGGAGCGGGTGGCCGCCAACGGCGAGCGCATCGGTGTGGATGTGCCCACCCATGTGGCCGGGACGATGCAAATGCACTCTGGCGCGGTTGTCACCATGATCACCAGCTTTGACTGCTGGGGCCACCACCTGCCGCGCATTGAGATTTATGGTTCGGCCGGTTCGCTGAGTGTGCCCGACCCCAACATTTTTGGTGGCCCGGTGCGGCTGCGCCGTTCGGCCAGCAATGAGTGGGAAGAGATGCCGTTGACGCACAGTGACGAGGTGCGGCGGGGCATTGGGGTGGCGGATATGGCGTATGGGTTAAGGTACGGCCGTGCCCATCGCGCCTCCGGTGAACTGGCCTACCATGTGCTGGATGTGATGCACACCTTTTATGATTCGTCGCTTCAGGAGCAGCATGTACGGGTGGAGAGTAACTGTGACCAGCCACGGCCGTTGCCACCCGGCCTACCTCTGGGCATGCTAGATCGTTAAAAGTGCCCGGCAGGGGGCGAAACGCCCTGTACATCCCAGTACCTGTTGCCCCGTGCCTGGCACTGACCCAAAACCCTTTGTGAAAATCCTCACATTGAATTACACTTAGACCATTACAGTTTCCCACTGAATTTTGACAAAAGGATAGGTGAGCTATGCAAAACTTTGGCGCAAATGTCAGCAAGTATGGAGTCGAAAATCACGGCATTCGTAATGCCGGTGTCGTTTATTGGAATTTACCCACCCCTTTGCTCTATGAAGAAGTGATCCACCGCCACGAAGGGGTGATTACCCATCTTGGCCCGTTGGTGGTTTCGACGGGTGATCATACCGGTCGTTCACCCAATGACAAGTTTATCGTGGAAGAACCCACCAGCGAAAAGGACATCTGGTGGGGCAAGGTAAACCGGCCCATTTCCCAGGAAAAATTCGATAACCTTTACCGCCGTATCATTGCCTATATTCAAAACCGGGACATCTTTGTCTTTGATGGCTATGTAGGGGCTGATCCGCGCTATCAAATGCCGGTGCGCATCATTACCGAGTATGCCTGGCACAATCTGTTTTCGCGCAATATGTTCATCCGCGAGCGCAACCCGGACAAGTTGGCGAACCATGTGCCCGAATTTACGGTCATTGATATGCCCCGTTTCCATGCCGAACCGGAATTTGATGGTACGCGCAGCCAGACCTTTATCCTGGTGGATTTTGGCAGGCGGCTGGTGATTATTGGCGGCACAGAGTATGGTGGCGAAATCAAGAAGAGCATCTTTTCGGCCATGAATTATTATCTGCCTAAACGTGGCGTGATGAGTATGCATTGCAGCGCCAATTATGGGGCGGATGTAGACGATGTAGCCCTCTTTTTTGGCCTGAGTGGAACCGGCAAAACCACCCTCAGCAGTGATCCCAAGCGCACGTTAATTGGTGATGATGAACATGGCTGGAGCGATGATGGCGTCTTTAATTTTGAAGGTGGCTGTTATGCTAAAGTGATTCGCCTTGACCCACAGGGTGAGCCGGAGATTTACCAGACCACACGCATGTTTGGCACGGTGCTGGAAAATGTGATCTATGATTCGGCCACTCACCAGATTAACCTGAACGATGATTCACGCACGGAAAATACCCGTTCCAGTTATCCCATTACGCACATTTCCCGCGCCGACCCGGGTGGCGTGGGCGGGCATCCGAAGAATATCCTGTTCCTGACGGCCGATGCCTTTGGCGTGCTGCCGCCCATATCCCGGCTGACGGAAGCGCAGGCGATGTACCACTTTTTGAGCGGTTACACAGCGAAGGTGGCGGGTACGGAGCGGGGCGTCACCGAGCCACAGCCGAACTTTAGCACCTGTTTTGGCGCGCCGTTTATGCCGCTGCATCCGGGGGTGTATGGCAAGCTGTTGGGTGAGAAGATTGCGCAGCACGGGGTGAAGGTGTGGCTGGTGAATACGGGTTGGACGGGCGGGCCGTATGGCGTGGGCAGCCGGATGAAACTGGCGTATACACGGGCGATGGTCACGGCCGTTGTCGAAAACCAGCTAGACGATGTCGCCTTTACGGCCGAACCCTACTTTGGCCTGCAAATCCCTACCCATGTGCCCGGTGTCCCCGAAGAGGCGCTCAACCCGCGTAACACCTGGGCGGACAAAGATGCCTACGACGCCCAGGCGCGCAAACTGGTGGGCATGTTTATTGAGAACTTCAAGCAGTTTGAAGCCGGTGTGACGGCAGAGATTAAGGCGGCGGGGCCGGGGCAGTGAGCGGTAAGCAGTCAGCAGTGAGCGGTGTGGTTATTTACTGCTTACCGCTCACTGCTGACTGTACACTGTTTACTCCACACCTCTTTCCGCCCGCCACTTTTCTCGGTTGGCGGCGCGGGCGATTTTGCCGCTGGAGGTTTTCAGCAGCCAGTGGGGGCCAACCAGATGGACGTAGCTGATGGTTACACCGTTTTGCCGGGCCACCTCCTGGCGGATGGTTTTATTGATTTCTTTGCGCTCGGCGGGGTTGCTGGTTTTCACCTCGGCCACCACCGCGATGAGTTCGGTGCCTTCTTTTTCATCCGACACGCCAAAACAGACGGTACGGCCAGGATGGACGCCGGGCACATCGTTGACAATAGCTTCAATGTCCTGGGGATAGATATTTTTCCCGGCGTTGATGATCAGGTCTTTGTCCCGGCCAATGACAAAAACCTCCCCATTCACCGTGTAACCTCGGTCGCCGGTTTTGTACCAGCCATTGACGAACGGCCGTAAATCAGGCCGCCGGTAGTATTCCGTGAGCATACAATTGCTGCGGATGGCAATTTCGCCCACATAGCGGTCGGGCAGGACACGGCCGTCGCCATCCCACACCGCCACTTCCGTACCCGCAATCACCGGCCCGCAGGAGACTTTGACGGCCGCATGGGGATCGTCGGCCGTGACTGACTTCGCATATTGATTATGGGTTAGTTCTTGCTCGTCTACGGTGTCCAGGACGGCCGTGCGTCCCGGCACGGTTTGGGTGACGGCAAACGTGTTTTCGGCCATGGCATAACTGACGCCCAACATCTCCGGGCGGACGCCGTTTTCGGCAAAGGCTGCCAGGAAAAGCTGGTGACTGTCATGCCGCACCGGTTCGGAACAGTTGATGAACAGGCGCATGGAAGCCAGCGACAGCCCCTCTTTGTCCCGCGCCCGGATGCGGCGGGCGCAGTGGTTGTAGGCGAAGTTGGGCAGCCAGCAAAGCGTGCCCTGGTAGTCGTGAATGGCGCGCAGCAGCAGGGCGGGGTGGCTGACCCAGTCAAATGGGGACATCAGCACCAGGGGGATGCCCTGCACCAGCGGCAGTAAAAACCCGGCAATCAGCCCCATGTCATGGTAGAGCGGCAGCCAGCTTACAATCACATCCTGTTCATTTAAGTGCAGGGAGTCGCTGTGGCTGGCAAGCTGATTGAGCACGGCCGTGTGCGACAACGCTACCCCTTTTTGCAATCCGGTCGTGCCGGAGGAGTGTTGTAGGAAGGCGATATGATCGGGAGATTGGGAGATTGGGAGATCAGGAGATTGATAATCTCTTAATCTCGCGGTGTCCTCACCGCCAATCTCCCAATCTCTAATCTCCAATCTCCCCAATACCTGACAATCTACGGCCGTTTGCAACTGCGGCGCAAATTCATCCGTCGTCAGCACTGCTTTGACGGCCGACAGCCGCACCAATGTGGCCATGTGGTGCATGTAAATGTCGGCGTCCAGCTTTTCGGTGAGGGTGGGGAACATGGAGGGGATGGCGCCCACCAGCAGTGCGCCCCAAAAGGCGTAAATGCTTTCCAGATTTTGGGTGTGGGCGATGATGACCAGATCACCCGGCTGAATGCTCAGTCGCCGCAACCAATTCGCATAACCAATAACAGCCTGCCGGAACATCTGGCGCGAGATGATTTCCGGCAGGCTGTCAGTTTGCAGGTAAATGATGGCCGGTGCGGTGGCATCTACGGCCGTGAGCGCCACCGCATCGAGCAGGGTATGCAAGGACGGCCGTGTTGTCAGCGTGAGCATGGGTGATCAGTAATAGGTGAGGGTGAACTGATTACCGATCACCGATTACTGGTTTTACGGCCATTCCGTCGCTGCTTCGCCGTTGCTCAAATCCACACCTACCAGGGTATCCAGCGTCAGGTATACATGGCTGGGGGTGCGGGTGAGTCCTTCCCAATAGTCGCTGCTCAAGTTGTTTTTCACTTCGTAATTGAGCGCGCCGGTAACGGTGTTGAGCGATTGCACCAGCAATTCAGGTGGATCGGGGGTGGCAAATAGTTGCAGAATGTAGAGACCGTTGGCCGTGAGTTGGTATGTCCAGCGGTCGTCAAACGGATCCATGTCAAACAGGTATTCGGCGGTGAGGGTATGCTGCCACAGCCGCTCGCCAGTGGTTTTGTTTACCCCCCACACTTCCACCTGGGTTGTACCGCGCTGACGTTCCACCCAGATAACGGCCGTGTCCCCTTGCACCCCAATCGGCCACATCTCATAATCGTCATCCCTCAGGTTAAACTGAATCGCACCGCTGCTCAAATCAACCAGCGCCACTCCCTGGCTGGAAGATTCATAAGCGGGCAGCATCAATGTCTGGCCGTTGAAGGCAAAGTAAGGCGAGAAGTTCCATTCGGTGACGATGCCCCGGCCGATGGAGGAAGAAATGCCGGTATCATCCCCCGGCAGGCGCGTTTGCCAGACGGGTTGGCCTGTATCTGGGTTCCACTCTTCCAGACATTCCGGGCCGTTGATGCTTTCGCCCCACAGGAAAAAGAGGCGATCCTGCGCTTCGTCTATAAATATCTGGTCATAATAGCCAAAGGGGGAGGGATCAAAGAAATTGTCAATGTCTGGGCACATAGGCACCAATTGCAAGGACAGTTCACCGCTGTTGATGTCGTACAACTTCAGGGCGTAACCAAATGTGCCAGCCTTCTCAGATTCATCTAAAACGGCCACTTTATCTTTGAGGATGGCTAAACCGACAAACCCTTCTTCCAGGTAAATGGGGGTGTCGCTTTCCAGGCGGGCCTGCCACAAGGTTTGCCCGGTGGTGGCGTTCAGGCCATAGAGGGTGTTATCGGCCGTCAGCGCCACTACCACCCCCTGATCAGAGCGCAGGCAGCCATAACAGCGTTTGTCTACAACGTCGCTGAGATTGGCTTGCCAGACCTGTTCGCCGCTGGCCCGGTTTAGAGCATACAAGGTGCTGCCGCTGGTGTAGTACACCTGCTGGTTATCGAAGCCGACGTTGAAGCCGAGATTATTGCTGGAATCACCAACTTCGGCTTCCCAGCGTGTGGTACGACGGCTGTCACTCGCTTCTGTGTAACTGAGCAGGATGGTGTTACTGTTGTTGGCATATTGCCAGTTTTCCACAATCAGGTCAGCGCCCAACCCATCGCCGCCCCCGGTGGTGACAATGGGGCTGTTTTGAATGTTGCGGTTGATGATCGCTACCTGACTGCCCATTTCCTCGACAAAGGTTTCAAATTCCCCTTCGGATACCTGTTGGATAAATGTTCCTGGGTCTTCAATGATTTGGGTAATGGAAAAGAAGGGGACCATGGCGGCGACGACAATGCCCAGGGTGAACAAGAGAATGACGATGCCCACAATACAGCCACAACTGCTGTTGCCGGTGGAGGGAGAGATGGTAGTGACGGTCACGGCCGTGGGCTTGCCCATTTCCAGACCATCCACAATGTCTTTGGCCTCTTTCAGCCCTACACCAAATGTTTCCCGGTATAGTTTAATGGCTTCAATTTTCTGTCCGTGATGCACCAGTTCCAGAATTTGATGGATGGCCTGTGCTTTTTCCGGTGATTCACCGCCCATATAACCGGCCTGGTAAGCGCCGGCGCGCATATTTTCGGGCACGATGATGGTGGTGCCACAAAATTCACAGCGGATGGTTTCGGAACGGCCGTCATAATCCAGCGAGGCATTACAGGATGGGCATTTGAGGGCTTGCATTTGTGTCATATTCTCTCCTTGTGTGCAAAGTTGACATGGTAAGCGGCAGTATTGTGCATTGTGGACGGAATCGTACCGCCGTACCGGGCGGGTTGTCAATGAATCGGTATGATCTGTTGACGGTATTGTAGGGCACGGCCGTCCGAAAGTCGTCCGAACCTCATCCTGACGCAAGAATCGGGTGGAGAGTTCGGGTTGCTTTTGTTACAGTACACTCATCACAATTTTACCGGAGGATTTACCCATGTTTGCTCAGGCCTCTACTGATTATGCTCTTGTAGAAAAAGCGATTCATTACCTGGAAGAAAATTACCAGAATCAGCCCGCACTGGCGGATATCGCCGCCCATGTGGGGCTGAGTGAATATCATTTCCAACGACTGTTCAGCCGGTGGGCGGGCATCAGCCCCAAACGTTTTGGGCAATACCTGACGATGCAGCATGCCAAACAAGTGTTGGCTGAATCGCAGAATATATTGGAAGCGGCGTTTGCCACCGGCCTTTCCGGGCCGGGTCGTCTGCATGACCTGTTTGTAACGCACGAAGCGGTAACGCCGGGTGAATACAAGGCCAGAGGCGCTGGCCTAACCATTCGGTATGGATTTCATCCCACGCCCTTTGGTGAGGCGCTGCTGGCGGAAACGGAACGGGGTATCTGTGGTCTGTCCTTTGTGACGGGCGGTTTACCGGGCAACGGCCGTGCCGCTGCTTATGCTGATCTGGCCCATGCCTGGCCTCAAGCGATGTTGGTGGAAGATGAAGGGGGCACACAAACGGCCGTCACCCAAATCTTCTCCCCCGCCGACCGGCAAGCACCCTTACCTCTCTATCTGAAGGGGACTAACTTCCAGATTCAGGTGTGGATGGCGCTACTGCGGGTGCCAACGGGCGCGTTGGTGACATATGGCACACTGGCGCGAGCGGCGGGGCAGGATAAAGCAGTGCGGGCGGTGGGCACGGCCGTGGGCCACAATCCCATTGCCTATCTTATTCCCTGCCACCGCGTCATCCAAAAAAGCGGCAACCTGGGCGGCTATCATTGGGGCGCTACCCGCAAAAAGGCCCTCATTGGTTGGGAAGCGGCGCATGGGGTGATGGTGTGAGCAGCTTCCACGGGCGGGCATAGTCGGCCAGGGTGCCCGCCCATTCGGCTAGATTCAACGGCTCATCAATGGTCGTTTCATTGCCCGCATATTCCAGATGGTTCATCATCAGTTCCCTTTTTGATTTGAAATGAGACGAGTCCAGTGTACAGGGAACACTCCGCTGCGGCGAGGTCTTTCCTGGAATGGAGCCGTATCGCCCTACCGCCCTACCGATTCCGTGGTGGTCGCCTGTCCACCTGTAGTTTCGGTGTTGCCTCACGGCGAACATCTGACGCGTCCGGGCGATGCGGTGAAAGTTTTTCTTCGATCCAGGCAACTACCCGTGCCACGACCACCACGGGAAACAACAGGACGCGGGCAGCTACCATCAATGCCCGCGGCCACACCGGCGGCACTTGCACAACCGGCAGCGATTTGGTCTCTCCGTGGTCGCCGAGAATTTGACGCGCGGCCTCCAGGGCAGAAGAAACAGCACCTTCCATACAGGCCAAATCGATAGGGTTTTTTACAAAATCTCCCGCCAGATAGAGGTTTCTGATCTTCGATCTTGACGCTGGTCTGTTGGGCCAGGCTCCGATGGTGTTGATGAACAGGGGCACATCAATGTTGGAATTCAATTCGCAATTTTCAATGTCGGCTGGCTCAAATGGAAGGTACTCACGGATCTCTTCCAGCAGTAGTTTTTTCGCCCCTTCCTCGCTGACCGCAGTCAACGGGCCGTAATTACTTGATATGAACGAAAGCTGGGGTTTGCCATCCAGTTCTTTCCAGAAGCGCCCGACATCGATGAGCGAAAGTGCATAGTGGCTTCCGTGAAAAAACACGTGTTCCCGGGGCAAGTCCGGCAGCTCCCGCCGCAGACGAAGGTGCAAGGCGGCCATCGGTTGCGCTTCGAGAAAATGCATATTGCCGAGCGCAGGATCTACTTGGTACAGGCCGTCATGAAGCCAGGTCCGCGTTACCTCAAAGGGAGTACAAAGGGCATATACATCGCCAGACACCTTGGTTCCGTCTTGCAGTGTAACGGCAGCGACGGTGTCGTCGTGCATCACCACACTCTTTACTTCGGCGCCATATCGAATTTCAACCCCCAATGTGATAAGCTCACGCACCTGCGGATCGATGAAAACGGTTTGCAGATCTCCGGGTAGTATGGAGAGAAATGGAGTGGCCTGCCGCATCCAATAGCTGGCGATCCGTTTGGCGGTCATGGCGCTGAGGTCATAAACGGGAATAGCTGAGGCCTTGAGTACGTTTTCCTGGCCCATCTCGGCCACCGACTCGCTCGTAAACCATTTGCCGCGAATCAGGCCGATCTGGCTCACGCGGTCCAGGAAGCTCTTATCAGAAAGCGGCCGACTGATCATGTCCAGCACGGAGTAAAAATAGAGGATATTGTGGTACCAGGGCAAGAGACCATGAAAGGTGTTGTGCCACACGGCGGAGAGGTTGGAAGCCCCACGCATGGTGATCGTTCGCGGATACGACCCAGGCAGAAGGAAATGGTAGCGATCGAAATCAATAAGCTGAACACCGATACGCTTCACAATGTCCCGGACGTTAGGATACCACTGGGGGAAGACATGATAACCATGTTCCACCAGGTTTCCGTTTTTAATGTCAGAGCCGGCCTTTCCTCCCAGACGCTGGGAACGTTCGAGCAGAATGACACGCCAGCCGCGAAGTGCCAGTTCACGGGCAACAACCATGCCGGCGAGGCCGCCACCGACGACGATGGCCGAGAGGTGGCTCATATTGATCGCTTGTTCATCCCTACCGGATTGAGAATAAGTTTTCTGTATAATCATTGTTTTATAAGGGTCGCTTTTGGGAAGTCGTTTGTAAATATATTGTTCTCAGTCTACGTTATAGAGAGGATGGAAGTCACCTATCAAAAGAATGGAATCGGCCAGAATGTTTGCTTGCGTTGGAAAAGGCTCAAGTTCACTACATGGGGAGGTACCCTAAGTTGGAGTAGAATTAGGCCGGACACGGCCGTGAACGGGTTACCATTCCGTAGCTGTCCATCATGGCTATTCTGGCTTGTGGAGTGATCATGCGTATCAGGTTGGCTTCCTTACTCAAACCGCCACAATTTGCTGAGGCTGAGAAAAATCGGCTGGCCGGTATTTTGCATGGTATTTTGCTGATACTTCTGACAATGTCCATCATCACCGTTCCACTGGGTTTTATTTTCCATCGCCACAGACTCGCAGCTACGCTGCTGGTAGGCGCTCTCTTTTTATTTCTGGCAGTCTGGTTGCTGCGCCAGGGGCGCATTGACCTGGCTGCTCTCATCACGTTAGCAGTGTTAATGGCGGGGGCAACCTACCTGGCTTATACACGACAGGGGATTTTTGACCGTGCTTTGTTAATCTTTCCCATTATTCTGATCATTGCCAGTTTGATTTCAGAACGGCGGTTTTTTGTGCTGATCATGGTTCTCTGTATGGCGGTGCCGGGATTATTGGTGTGGGCAGAATTAAGTGGAAGGATCAGCAGACAATTCATTAAGGATGTTTCACCGTTTGATTTTGTGGCTGTGGCGACCATTTTTCTGGTCACGGCCGCTCTCATGCGTATTCTGATCGGTAGCTGGCAACAAAGCCTGGCCCTGGTGCGCCAAAACGAGGGCGCCCTTACTGAAAGCAACCGGCAGTTAGAGATGCAAAAGCAGGCTTTGCAAAAAAGCGAAGAAGATGCCCGCCAATTCCAGGAGAAACTCCAGGCCCTGCATGAAGTCAGTATCTCGTTGGGTCAGATTGAGACAATGGACGAGTTGTATTATCAGGCTGTGCAACAAGGGCTGGCCCGTTTAGGGTTTGAGCGGCTGGGCCTTTTGCTGTTAGATTCTGACACCAATGAGATGGTGGGCACTTTTGGTACAGATGAAAACGGGCAGGTAGTAGACGAACGTACTTACCGCAGGCCGCTTTCGCCTGAATCCTCGCTTTGGGCACTGTTGAAGGAACAGAAACGCATTAATGTCCTCGAAGATGTGGAGCTGTATCTGGCTGGAGAGCGCGTAGGCAAGGGGTGGCGGGCCACAAGCGCTTTGTGGGATGGACAGGCCGGTATTGGCTGGTTGGCGGCCGATAATCTGCTAACTGGTGGACGGCCGAAAACATTTCAGGCTGAGGTACTGTATTTGTATAGCACGACGCTGGGCAGCCTGATTAGCCGTAAACGGGCAGAGATAGCGTTGAAACAAAACGAGGCGGCTATTCGGGCCTATGCGCGGGAGCTGGAAAGAAGCAATGATGAATTACAACAGTTTGCCTATATTTCATCCCATGATTTGCAGGAGCCACTGCGCAAAATACAAGCGTTTGGCGATAGATTGCAGCAGCGATACGCCGATGAATTGGATGAACGTGGTCTGGATTATTTGCGCCGGATGCAAGATGCGGCCGACCGTATGCAGACATTGATTCACGACTTGCTCTTATTATCGCGGGTGGGCACACATACACAGCCGTTTGCCCCGGTAGATTTGAACTTGATCCTTACCTATGTGTTGGCTGACCTGGAAGCACGCATCGAAGAAGCAGAGGCTCAAGTGCAAATGGCCGAACTGCCGGTGATTGAAGCTGATGAGACGCAGATGCGCCAGTTATTCCAGAACTTGCTCAGCAACGCTTTGAAGTTTCGCCACCCACAAACGCCGGTGGTTATTACCATTACCTGTGAAGTCATCGCCGAGGCTCTGGTTGGTCGTGATTATTGTCGGCTGGCGGTGCAAGATAATGGGATTGGGTTCGATGAAAAGTACAGTGAGCGTATTTTTGGCATGTTTCAAAGGTTGCACGGCCGTAACGAATACGAAGGCACCGGCGTGGGGTTGGCTATCTGTCGGCGCATTGTGGAAAGACATCACGGCCGTATCACCGCCCAAAGCAGCCCCGGACAGGGCAGTACATTTATCGTGACCTTACCCCGACAACAGTCTAAGCTAAACGGTGAGTCAATATAGTTACGCATGCTTAATGGATAGAAACAACATGGAAGAAACAACAAAAACACCCCGTGATCTCGAGGCCACCAAATCGCGCATTCTGGATGCCGCGCTGGATGTATTTGCCAGCAAGGGGTATCACGATACCCGGTTGGACGAAATTGTGGAGGAAGCGCATACTTCCCAAGGTGCTATTTATTTCCATTTTCCCAACAAAGAGCGGTTGTTTCTGGCGTTGGTGGATCAGTTTGCCGATTTGCTAGAACGGCGCGTGACCGAGGCCATTACTCAGGAAGAAGCGGGCATAGCCCGTGTGCGGGCGGCGCTGGAGACGTGTCTGGATACGTTCGGCCGTTATCGTCGCCCGGCCAAACTGCTGCTGGTGCAGGCGGCGGGGTTGGGGGCGGCCTTCGAAAACAAACGTAACGAAATCAATGACCGTTTTGCCCGGCTGATCGAAACCTATTTGCAGGAAGCCATTGCCGTCGGTGATATTGCCCCGGTGGATACAGAAGTGGTGGCGTATGCCTGGATGGGGGCCATGTATGGTGTGATCATCCGTTGGGTTTACACCGGTGAGCCGGAGCCGCCGCGCATCCTGCAAACGCTGCTGCCGGTGTTGCTGCGTAGTGTGGGGTTTGAGGAAAATGGGGAGTAGTGATTGGCGATTGGGCGATTGGGAGATTGAGAGTTTGGAGAATGAACCGCCAATCTCTGATCACCGATCTCGGCTTATCAGCGTCACCATAGCTGCGCCGGGGGTGACGGCGGTGGCGTTTTTAAGCCAGGCGCGGGGGCGGGAACGCTTTTTCTGGCAGGCAGCGCATGATGAGGCGGCGTTGGCCGGGTTTGGCGTGGCGGCTGATTTGCGCGCCTGGGGGATGGAGCGGTTTCACTCTATTGAACAGCAGGCAAAAATGCTTTTTCACGGCGCAATGATTGAGGATGGTGGCCAACCACTGGCTGCCCCCCGGCTGTTTGGCGGGTTTGCCTTTGCCGATGATTTTGTGCCAGATAATACCTGGGCCTTTTTTCACCCGGCGCACTTTGTTTTGCCCCATTATCAACTGGCGCAGGTGAGTGGTGAAAGCTGGTTAACGATCAATGCGGTGATCACGGCCGAAGATGATGTGGGCGAAGTGCAGGCGTCGCTGCGTGAGGCTTTGCAGGCCCGGCTGGCGCTGCTGCAACAGCCGCCGCCGGCGCCGCCGCCGGCAGTTGCGTTGCAGCAGATGGATTATCCCATGCCGTATCATGTTTGGGAACAGATGATTGAGCGGGCTACGGCCGTCATGCGCGCCGGTACATTCAACAAAGTGGTGTTATCACGGGTGTGTGAGTTGCGTTTTGATGGACCGGTGGATGTGGCCGGGGCGCTGACGTATCTGAACCAGACCTACCCCGATTGTTATCGCTTTTTGTTTGAACCCCGGCCTTACCACGCCTTTTATGGGGCCACGCCGGAGTTGTTGGTGCAGGTAAACGGCCGTGACCTGCACACCATGTCTCTGGCCGGTTCCATCCGCCGGGGACAAACTGTTGCCGAAGATGAGGAGCTGGCCCAAGAACTGCTAACCAGCCAGAAAGATTTGTATGAACATGCGGTGGTCGCCGATTCTATGCGGCGGCGGTTAGCGCCGGTGGTATCGGCAATCGAGATGCCCGACCAGCCGGACGTGCTGCGGTTGGGGTACATTCAGCATTTGTTTACGCCGGTGTACGGCCGTTTGCCCAAACCAACCGGCGTCCTACCGCTGGTGGAAATTTTGCATCCCACCCCCGCTTTGGGCGGTACCCCCCGCCAGTTGGCGCTGCCCTACATCACCCAGGCCGAACCGGTGCCGCGTGGCTGGTATGCCGCCCCGGTGGGCTGGCTGGATCACCATCTGGATGGCGCGTTTGCCGTGGGCATTCGTTCCGCCATCGCCCAGGATCGGCGCGTCTGGCTGCACGCCGGCGCCGGTATTGTCGCCAATTCACAGCCGCAAAAAGAGTGGGACGAAACAGCCTTAAAGTTCCGCCCCATGCTGAATGCGTTGGGCATTGCCCAATCTGCCTGACTCCGTTACCATCCTGTCAGGAAGACCCCAAGGTTTTTTGAAAACCCTGAGGGTCTATATCGGCAAAAGGAGATAAACATGTGCTGTTTAGTGACGATCCTGGTGTTTTTAGGCCCCCGCTTTGCCCTTGTCGCCTGGTATTTCATGGACCCTGCCCGCTTTAATGCCGCCATCAACTCTTTGCTGCTGTCCTGCTGCGGATTCTTCCTCTTGCCCTGGACAATGCTGGCTTATCTGGCCGTCTGGTCGGCCGAGATAGGGGTAACTGGGTTTGGCTGGGTCATTGTCGCCTTTGGCTTCTTCATAGACATCAGCGCCTATTCCGGCGGTGGGTATAGCAACCGCGAGCGGATTCGCACTTACTATTGAAATTCCAGACCTGACAGGTTTCACAAACCTGTCAGGTCTCCATTACCGATAACGTTGCAAAATGCGGCGGGCCACCGACCATTTATGCACTTCATCCGGCCCATCATAAATGCGGGCCGCCCGTTCGTGGCGATACCACCAGGCGATGGGTGTATCATCCGTCATGCCCAGGCCGCCATGCACTTGCAGGGCGCGGTCTAACACCTCTTGCAGCACCCCGGCCACGTGAAACTTAATCAACGAAATGTCATCACGGACAGCATATTGGCCGTGTTTGTCAATTTTCTGCGCCGTGTCCATGACCATGAGCGTGGCCGCGTTGAGCGCCGCCCGGCTTTCGGCAATCCAGCCCTGGATCGTGCCCTGATCGGCCAGGGTGCGGCCTGGCGCAATCTGGCGGCGGACAGCGTAGGCACACAGCAGGTCAAAGGCGCGTTCAGCAATGCCCAACCAGCGCATACAATGGTGAATGCGGCCCGGCCCTAACCGTTCCTGGGCAATGGCAAAACCGGCCCCTTCCGCGCCTAACAGGTTGCTCAGGGGCACGTGCACTTCGTGGTAACGCACTTCGGCATGGCTGGCCCAACCGCTGCCCGCTTCGCCCATGACGGAGATATTGCGCACCAGTTCAAAACCGGGCGTATCCAGGGGGACGATGATCTGGCTGGCGCGCAGGTGTTTGTTGTCGGCGTGGGGGTTGGTGATGGCCATCACCACGGCAAAGGCCGCCCCGTCAGCAGAGGACGTGAACCATTTGTGGCCGTCAATGATGTAGCTATCGCCTTCACGCACGGCCGTTGTGCCCATCATCACCGGGTTAGAGCCGGCATATTCTGGCTCCGTCATCGAAAAGCAGCTACGGATTTCGCCACGTAGCAAAGGCATCAGGTAGTGTTCTTTTTGTTCGGCCGTGCCGTGTTCGATCAGGATTTCCATGTTACCGGCGTCGGGGGCCTGACAGTTAAAGGTGTAATGACCGATGGGGGTGCGCCCCAACTCCCGGCTGACCAGCCCATGTTCAAAAAGGGTCAGCCCCAGGCCGCCGTACTCCTTCGGAATTTGCGGCAGCCACAGCCCCAACTTTTGCACCTGCTGTCGTTTTTCGGCCAGCACCGGTTCCAGCGTGGTGAATTCTTTGCCCAGAAAATCGGTTTCTAAGGGGATCAGCTCTTCATCCACAAAGCGGCGGATCGTGTGCAATGTTTTTTGCATTTCAGGGGAAACTTCAAACATGGGTAAACTCCTTAATCTCCAATCTCCATCTTCTTTAATTCTTCGCGCGTCAAGTCCACCTGGTATGGTTTGTCCACATCCATACCGGCTTCGGCGTGGGGGTTGAGCAGCACTTTCACCGGGAAACCGGTAAGACGCTGCGCGGTGGCTTCGATGTCGGTCAGTGTGACCTGGCGGAACAGCAGCTTGAGCAGCATCCGCAGCCCCACGATGCGGGCGATTTTCCAGGCGTGTTTGCGGGCATTGGCCGCTGTTTCTAAAAGTTCTTGCGCCCGGCCTAGTTGTATACTGACGATGGCAATATCACCACCGGCTACTTCCAGATCTTTGAGTTTGACGTAGGTGCGGGTGGAATGGGGAAAGCGCTCTTCCATCGTTTCCCTGGTGACAAAATTGTAATAAACGCCATAGTCAAAGGGGCGGCAGGTATCTATCAGGTCGTCAATGATGGCCCCGCTGAGCAGGGGCACATCGCCGGAAGTGCCCAAAACGTGGGTGGTTTGTGGTTTGTTCCGAATGACCCAATCGAGGCCGGCCGTACCGTTTTTGACCAGGCTGCCGTGGTCGGGCAGGTGAATGACGGGGCGTTTGAAGCTCATGCCCATATCGTTGCCCAGACCGACCACGATGACATCTTCGATGTATTTGGAATCCTGCACGGCATCCACCACGCGCTCCAGAAGGGTACGGCCGTGCATATCCAACAATGCTTTTGGTTTTCCCTGGGTATACACATAAATGGGATCGTCTGGCCCTGGCAGTCCGCCAGCAATGATCACGCAGTCCATATTTCCTCGGTAATCGGTGGTCGGTAATCGGTATTCGGTTACTGATTACCGGTCACAGTTTATGGATAGTGGGTTTCATGTCCAATTCGGCAATCATGCCGCTCAGTTCGGTGCGAGTGAGGGTGCGGCCTTTGGCGGCTACGGCCGTCAATGCCGCTTCCATCATATTGGTGCCAAAGGAACGGCCGTCCAGAATGGGCGTAGACGTGAGCACATGCGTCACCCCCCGCTGCCGGAACAGTTCCATATCCTTGCTGGTCGTGGTGTTGGTGACAATAACCTTGCCCTGTAAATTGTCCGGCATGTGCCGCCGGATGTAGTGGCAATCTCCGGCAATCACATCCGCCCATTGATACCATTTGCTGAACTTGGGCACAATCTGGTCTTGTTTTTCGCCGGTGGGATACAGGACGTTAATTGGCAGTTTGGTGATGATGGGGGCCAACATACGGCCGAGAAAGTTCAGCGTTTTTAAACTGTGAACGGCAATAGGAATGCCCACCGAAAACATCAGATCGCCATAGGTTGCCTGGTAGCCATGATCGGCAAAACTGAGCGTCATGCCGTACCGGTCTACGCCCACGGTGATGAACACTTTGCCCTGGCTGTACTGTGGGCCAAGCCCGGCAATGAGAGCGTCTACCACCTGGCGCTCCAGCGTATTTTTCAGGCCGCTGCCATCTACTACCGGCGTTTTTTTGACGTTTTGGATGAGTTTGTGGGCGGCGGTGATGTTATAACGGCGTTCGCCCATGTCCACCCACAGGTCAATGCCGCCCACGCCCAGGCAGTCCACCTGCCCGTCTAGCTCGGTGAAGAGGGCGGTGGCGCGGGCGATGTCGCCATCGGTGCCGCGCCGTTCGATACTGACTTTTTCGCCCAGCAGTTCCACTTCGACTGCTTTATCGCGGTCGGATGCGCCCAGGCTGATGCTCACTGCTCGTTTCATGGTGTGTGCGTGTTCGTAGTAGGCGATTTATCGCCTTTTGACGGCGATAAATCACCTACTACAAACGAGGGTTATGGTTTGATAACGATGGGTAGATACAGTTTGAACGGTGTGCCGACAAAGGTGATGACGGGTGGGCCGGTGACGACGGCCGTGACTTCATCACTGCGCACCCCATACTCCACATTTTCTATCACATAAAGAGTATCGCTGATGCCGGCACTCACCACCAATTGCACCTGCCACACTCCACCGGCGGCCAATATCGGCGTGTGCCAATAGATGATGTCACCATCTTGCGTGAAAGGCACGCTGGCAGTGATCAGCGTGGTATGCGCCGGCAAGACATCGGTGAGAACCACATTTGTAGTCGGCGAAACGGGGTGTTCGTGGGTGACGGTCAGCGTGTAGGTGAGGATGTCACCGGCATTTATCTCGGCTGCGGACGCCGCTTTGTGCAAGGCCAGCGCGTGTGCCAGCGGGGTGACGGTGGTTTGTACGGGTAGGCCAAACACGGCCGTGACCTCATCACTGCGCACGCTGTAAACCGCATTTTCCACCAGGTTGGCTGTTGTCGTCAGCGGCGCAGCTACCACCAGCGTCACCGTCCAGGTAGCATTGGCGGCCAGTTCAGGATTTTCCCATTGCACGGTTGTGCCATCAAAGGAGTGGGGCAGGGTGGCGGTGACGAACTCGGTATTGGCCGGTACCACGTCGGTTAACACGACATTGTGGGTCGCTGCTGCCGAATTGAGATTTTGCACCGTTATCGTGTAGGTCAGCCAGTCGCCGGGCATGATTTCGGTGGCTGAGGCCGTCTTGGCCAGTCCCAGATCGAAGGGGATGATGGTGGTTTGCACGGGCAACCCGGCCACAAACGCCGCCTCATCGCTTTGGCTGCCATACTGGTTGTTTTCAACCATCGTCGCCGTTGTGTCTACGTCTGTGACGACGGTGAGCGTGACCGTGACCGTTTCATCGGCAGTCAGCGAGGCAAAATCCCATTCTACGGTTGTGCCATCAAAGGTATGGGGCATGGTGGCCGCCACAAAGATGGTATCAGCCGGGACAACATCTGTAAGAACGACATTATTGGTAACGCTGATGGGATGGAGATTTTGCACGGTGAGGGTGTACGTGATCAACTCGCCGGCCACGGCCGTGGCCGGGCCACTTTTGGTTAACCCCAACGCGAACGGCGTATCTCCAGGGATGTTGTTGTAGGCATTCAGGGCGTCAATACGGCCGTACCCATATACATTGTTGGGTACATCCCCTGGTTGGTCATCGCCACAAAGGGGAGTGGGAGGGGGTGGCGGAGGCAGGGGCACGGCCGTGTTGTTGATCAAACTCTCCAGGGCATCTACATTCCCTGCCAGCAACGGCTGTGCGGAAACCAGTAAACCAACCAGTCCGGCCACATGCGGCGCGGCCATGCTGGTGCCGGAAGATGTGCCGTAATTGCCAAAACGGGTAGTGGAGCGAATGCCCACGCCGGGCGCGCTAATGTCCGGCTTTAACCCATTGTCGAAGGTAGAAGGCCCCCGGCTGCTAAACGAAGCGATAACATCGCTGTTGTTGGTGGCCCCCACGCTGTACGATTCATCATAAAAGCCGGAGGGGGTATTCACGGTGTTGCAGCCAGACCCGCTATTACCGGCGGAGTGAACGGTTATGATCCCGGCGGCAACTACATTTTGCGTCACTGCCAGCAGTTCATCGCCCACGGTGCAGCCTTCGCTGGCCGGGCAGCCCCAGGAGTTGTTGATCACATGGGGGGCCAGGGCCGGATTGGGGTTTTGCCCATTCAAATCGGTGGGCGCGATGAACCACTGGTAACATTCGGCGTAGGTGGCAGGGGTACCATCACCCACGTTCATATTACGGCAGCCAATCCATTTCGCGCCGGGGGCCATGCCTACGGCGTTGGTTGCGCCTGCCGGCCAACTGGGATTGGACGGATCCATATCATTGCCTACCATTGTGCCCATGGTGTGCGTGCCGTGCCCGTGATCATCACAGGGTTCGGGAGAGTCAGGGCCACAGACGCCACCGCCGCTGTGAATGGCGTCGTGCCAGTTGTAATTGTGGTCGGCCGTGCTGCCGTTCCAACCACGATATTGGTTAACGAGGCCAGGGTGATCCCAGTCATAACCGGTATCTTGCCCGCCAATGACCGCACCGGCGCCGGTAATGCCCAGTGCCCACAAGTCCGGCGCATTGACCAGGGTGATGTTTGGTTCAATAGCTTCCAGAGCACGCTGCATTTGTTCGGGCGTGGTGGGGATAAGCTGCAAAGGAACGGTGGGGTTGGCAATGAGGCGGGCCACATCATCACGTTGGGCCATTTGCTGCACCACGTTCATATCGCCGCGCACCCAGATCATATTGACAATCCAGAACGGGCGATAAGAGACGCCTAATGTGTCCAGGTGAGTGATGACGGCGGGTTGGGTGCGGTTGGCAACGGCCGTCAACGTGTCATACACATACTGCCCTTTCTGCTCCTTTGTGGCCAGGTTGGCGGCGGTGCTCACGTCACCTTGTTCGGTCAGGTAGACCAGGAATTCGGTCTGGGGTAACTGCCCATCAGGGCCGGCCAGGGCGGGGTCGGCCGTTTGCAGTACCCAGGGGTCTACTTTAGCCTGCCAGCTCAGGTTTTCGGGGGGAATTTGTGCCTGTACGGCCGTGTAGAGCACGGCCGTGAACAATGTCAGAATACCAATCAGTAAAACGATTCTCTTAACCATAGTTGCCTCCAGTTTGTTATTGGGGAATCTCAAGCTCATTACTCCGCCGCGTATTATACCGGAGACGGCCGTAAGTGATAAGTTGCCGGCGGCAAGTGCCACCGGCAACTTGCCACCTCTACAAAATTGCCCAACTTTCGCCGATGTTTTACACTTGTAACACGTACAGCCAACCGGGTTATCCGTATATCTGTATATAAGGGCGATATTCGTTCGGCTGTATGGCGTGTGTGCATGATGATTGTGGCAACGAGATGAAGTTCAACTTTTAGCTATCCAATTGTTCGGCTAACTAGAGAAAAAGTTGAACTTCTGGCTCATAAGTTACGGCAGAGCCAGAATAAACACGCTGATGAGTATGAACGAATGGAGCGATGAGCAACTACTGGCCCAGGTGGCCAATGGCCAGGTGGCGGCATTCAAAACGCTGTTTGACCGGTATGGTGGGCGCGTTACCGGGTTTTGTGTGAAACTGTTGGGTGACCAGGCTTTGGCCGAGGATGCCTGCCAGGAGACATTTTGGCGTATCTGGAACGGGGCGCATACGTTTGATGGGCAGCGGGGTAATTTTCAAGCCTGGCTGTTTGGCATTGCCCGCAATCTGGCGATTGATACCATTCGCCGCCAAAAACATATACAGGTAGAGCCATTACCTGACGGCCGTGCCACCTACCATGAACTGGCCGCCAGGGTAGATGGGGGTATAGACGTAGTGGAAGCCACCTGGGTCTCCATCCAGCAGCAACAGGTACACCAGGCGCTGGCCGAACTGCCGCCCGATCAACGAGATGTGATCGAGTGGATTTATTTTCAGGGGATGACCCGGCGTGAAATCGCCCAGGAGAAAAATATCCCCTTTGGCACCATCAACACCAGGGTGCAGTTAGCGCTGGAAAAATTGGGGCGGGCGCTGCGGGCCAATGGTTATGGCCTTGAGGAATAACATGGACGAGCAAATGCAAGGGCTGCTGGCACTTTATGCATTAGGTGGCCTGACCGAAGATGAGCAACAGGAAGTGGAAGCCTATCTGGTGCGCCACCCGGAAGCAGCAGCGGAGTTACACGAAATGCAATTAGCTGTCACCGCGTTGGCGCATACCGCTTCGCCGGTGTCCCCTTCGCCGCAGATGGAAGAGGCGCTCATGGCGCGGGTGACGGCCGATGCGGAAGCCCGTTTTGGTGCGGTCAACCAACCGGCAAAGCCAGCGCCGCCAGCCCCAAAGGCAAGCTGGGCCGAGCGGCTGCGTGTTTTCCTGACGCCGCCGGTTTGGGGCACGGCCGTAGCCATTGCCCTGATCACCCTCATCTTTGCTGCCCTGCTCTGGCAAAACCGCGCCACACAGTACGAGCAACAACTGGCGGCTCAGGCAACGGAGATGCAAGTCTTGCAGGCCGAAAATGCCGCTTTGCAGCAAACTAATCAGGAATTGACTACGGCCGTCAGCAATGCCGACCTGGAAAAGGCCCGGTTGCAGACGCAGCTAGAAACGCTGCGACAAGAACGAGACACCGCGCAAATGCAGGCGGCTTTGTTGGCGGAGGAAAAGGCCGAGTTGGCGGAGGAAAAGGCCGTTTTGCTCAGCCAGAATGAAAGTTTAAGCGAGCAACTGCTGGCAGTGACCGCTCTGGCCGAAACGCTGCAAAACGACCTGGACACCGCTAATGAAGTGCTGGCGCTGTTTACCTCGCCCGACGTGGAACTGGTTTCTCTGCCGGGCACAGAAGCCCAGCCGCAGGCAGTGGGCCAGCTTTTGTTTGATCCCAATACCAATGTCTCCCTCTTGTTGGTGGAAGGAATGGAAAACCTGGCTCCCGGTCAGGTATACCAGGTGTTGCTCATTCGGGAAGATGGGCATGACACGGCCGAGACCTTTGCGGTAGATGTGCAGGGACAGCGGGCGTTGATTATCCATTCGTTGACGCCGATGAGTGCATTTACGGCCGTTGGCGTCTCCATTGAACCGGAAGGCGGCAGCCCGCAGCGCACCGGTGACATCATTTTGTTGGGTGAATTGCTGAGTTCCTGACCCTTCCCTGCTCCTCGGAAACCAAAGCCCCGTCTGAAATCAGGCGGGGCTTTTTTGTTTTATACAGATATTGTAGTGAGTTTTGGAAATTGACACGTACAAAACCAGTACAGCCTGCGTATACCTGAATGGAAAGCAAAACAGGTGGCCGGCGGGCAGGTGCGCGCGAAACAGATCTGACCCTCGCCAAGCCCCACACCCGGCGCAAACAGCGCCAACTTATTCAAATAAAATTAAAAGGTTGCATAGGAGGCAAACATGCGCGAAAAAGTTTACCGTTCAGGGTTGTTGCTTATTGGTGTTCTGGTTTTACTGATGGTCATTCCGTCTGTGCTGGCGTGGACGGCCGTTACCAACCCGCCTAACACCCCCACCGGAGGCGATGATCCCATCGTCTCTGTGGCCCATTTTGCGCCCTTCGCCGATACGGCGTTGGGCACATCCGTGACTGTGCGTGTGGATGGCGGTGATGCCATCACCAATTTTGAGTTTGGCGATATTGTCACCACCACCTTACCGGCCGACACCTATCTCATTGAAATTCTGCCCACCGGCAGCAGCGACGTGGCCATCAGTGGCACGGTCACGCTCATGCAGGATATGCGCTACACGCTGGCGGCCATTGGTGATGGTGTCAACCAGCCGTTGGCGCTGCGAGCCTTGGTGGATGACACGGCCGTTTCCCCCACCGAAGCCAAACTGCGTCTGGCCCATTTTGCCCCCTTCGCCAGCAGTGGCACGGAAGTGGACATATGCACAGATGACGGTACGGTCGTGATCACCGACTTTGCCTATGATGACGTCACCGATCCCTACGTCGCCCTGCCCGGCGGGGACTATGATTTGCTGATTGCCCTGGCAGGCACCAACTGTGCTACGGTGGCTCTGGATTTGCCCTCTTTACGTCTGGAAGCGGGTCAGATTTATGACGCTTTTGCCATTGGTGGCGCCAATGATTGGCCGCTCAGCGCCAGCACCATCACCGGGCTAAATCCGACGCCGGCTAACGTGGATGTGGCCCACCTGGCTCCCTTTGCCGATACTCCCACCGGTACATCCGTCACCGTGCGCCTGAACGGTGGTGATGCGCTCACGGAGTTTGAGTTTGGTGATATTGCCGCCGGTGTAGAACTGGAAGCAGGTGACTATCTGGTGGAAATCTTGCCCACCGGCAGCAGTACCGTCGCCATCAGCGGCACGGCCACGCTGGATGTGGCCGGTGATTATGTGATTGCGGCCATTGGTGATGGCGTGAATCAGCCATTGGAACTGCTGGTCATTGACCGCAACATGGCGCCGGCGCGCCAGGCAGCCGGTGGTGGCGACGCCGCCGTGTTTGTGGCCCATCTGGCCCCCTTTGCCAGCACGGGCACAGAAGTAGACATTTGCACCGATGAGGGCACGGCCGTTGTCACTGACTTTGCTTACAAGGATATGGCTACGCTCAATCTGCCCGCCGGGGATTATGATCTGCTCATTGCCCTGGCCGGTACCAGTTGCAGTACGGTCGCCCTGGATTTGCCTTCCGTTCGCCTGGGCAGCGACGAGATGATAGACCTTTATGCCATTGGCGGCGCAAATGATTGGCCGCTGAATGTGACCAGCATCACCGGTTTTAACCTGACGCCCACCCAGGCGACCGTCAACGTCGGCCACTTTGCTCCCTTTGCCACTGGTCTGGAGAACACCTCCGTCACCGTGCGGCTGAATGGAGCCGACGCTATCACCGATTTTGTCTTTGGCGAATTAGTAGAAGGGGTATCCCTGGATCCGGGTGATTATCTGGTGGAAATTGTGCCCACAGGTTCGGTGACGCCCGCCATCACGGGTACGTTTAGCCTGACGGCCGGGGTAGATTACACGCTCTCGGCGATTGGTGATGGTGTGAACCAGCTACTCGAACTACATGCGCTGGTGGACGACAACAGTGCCCCGGCTGCCGGAAATGCCCGCGCCCGGATTGTGCATTATGCACCTTTTGCCAACAGTGGTACGGAGGTAGACATTTGCACGGAGGATGGTACGGCCGTAGTCTCCAACGTGCCCTACAAAGCATTCACCGACCCCTATCTGGAACTGCCCGCCGGTTTGTATGACCTGAAGGTCACGGCTGCCGGTTCCGATTGTGAAACGCTGCTTTTTGACATCCCGCTCATCCGTCTGCCGGCTGGCGCGGTGGCGACCATCTTTGCCGTCGGTGGCGCGAATGACTTCGCCCCCACCGTGATCACCACCCCCGACCTGACACCGCTGCACATCTTCCTGCCGGTTCTCTTTAACAACTAGGTTTAGCTGGGGCGATTTTTCGTGATGCGTGATGCGTGATTCGTGAAGTTTTCCGGTCACGCATCACGTTTCACGCATCACGCCTTTCTCTCGCTGGTAATGAATGTGCCACAACGTTTGCCAGTTTTGCCCGGCGTCGGTGGAAAGCTGCCAGTACCAATCCAGGCTGTCCGGCTCAATGTTCGTCCACACCATGCGCTGGTGTGCCGGTCTGCCCTCGACCATTGTCTCGCGGGAAAGGATCATGTCGCCATCTTTGATGCCGCCAACAAAATCGAGGTAATTCCCCTGGTTGTCTACCCAGGTTTGTTTCCATTGGCCGGATACCTCGTTGTATACGGAGACACTCATGCCTTGAAAGGGTGCGGTCTGGTCATCGTGCAGACTGGTGAACTTTTCGCGGATGATTTTGTCGCCCAAAATTTTGGTCACACTGTTGCGCCCACGGCCGTTGTCAGCCCAGGTTAGCTCCCATTCCCCTAACCAGAAGTCAAATTGATCGTTCATGGTATCACTTCCTACCAGACATCCGATTTTTTGGAAAAATCGGATGTCTAACTTGCCTGTATATTCAATTCGCCGCGAATGACGGTCACGGCCGTGCCCCCTACCTTCACCGTCTCAATATCCTCACGTGGCCCGACGATTTCTACCCAGCCCTGCCCTGGCCGGCCCAGCCAATGTCCTTGCTCGGCCACAAAAATCGGGTTGTCTAGCAGGCCATAATGCCACAAATAGGCAGCCATGCCGCCGGTGGCCGAGCCGGTAAACGGGTCTTCCATGGTGTCCGGCGGTACGCCAAAATGGCGGGCAAATGTGTGCCCTTCCGATGTCACCCCTTCCAGGCAAAAGAGATGCGGGCTGAAGAAGTCGGCGCGGGCACGTAGTTCACTGTACGCAGCCACATCCAGGCGGCAACGGCGCAGCGCGTCCAGGCTGCGCAGCGGGATCATCAGTTGCGGTGTGCCGGTACTGACCGTCTGGATGGGTACATCTGGCAGCAGGTCGGCAGGTGACAGGCCGAAGGCGGGCAGCACCCGTGCCGGGTCATGCACGGCCAGGAATTGGGGCTTTTTCTGGCTCATGGTGATGCGGCGCATGGTGATGCGCGGCAAACGGCCGTCCCCCTCAATCTCCACCGTGATTACCCCCGCCGGCAGTTCCAGCGTCACGGCCGTGACCCCCGCATCCAACACAATTTCCCCTCTCTCTACCAGGGCATGGATGGTAGCAATGGTAGGATGCCCGGCCAGGGGGATCTCCTCTGCCGGGGTGAAATAACGCGCCCCAAAATCGGCCACTACCGACCGGCGCACAAAGGCGGTTTCCGAGAGGTTCATCTCTCTGGCAATGGCTAACATCTGGCCGGCGGTCAGTTCGTCGGCGTTAAACACAATGGCACACGGGTTCCCGGCCAACGGCCGTGTCGTGAAAGCGTCTACTTGCATGAAAGGGTAGGTTGGCATGGTTCCTCACTGTTGTCGGTAATCGGTAAACGGTTATCGGTAATCAGTGGGTCTACAGATGACCGTTTACCGATCACTGATTACCGATCACTGGCTTTCCGCCGGGGCAAAAAAGACCAGCACACGCAACTCTTCGCTGATGCTGTGGAAGTGATGGGGAACCTGTTTGCCCACAAAAACCAGACTGCCCGGCTGTACCTTCCGGTCGTTACCGGCCACGTTTAAGATGGCACGGCCGTGCAGGATATAATACACTTCATCTTCCGCATGGGGCTGCTGCGGGTCGGCGCCGCCCACCGGCAGCACATACAGACCCAGACTCATAGAGGGCTGGCGCAAAAATTCCAGATACAATTCGCCGGCAACCGTATGCTGTTGATGTAGCTGTTCGATTTCAAAAGCAACCATACGAATTCCTCCAATAGATATGAATATAAGATTGTTTGAGAAGGAGACAACCTGGGTGGGTCTCCACCCACAAGAATAAAAATCCACAGATTCCGCAGATTACTCAGATTTTTTAATCAGTGAAATCTGTGTCATCTGTGGGTTGTTTTTATAGGAGATTTGATAATGCACTATACCACACTCAACCCCTTACGACTTGTTATCTGGCCTGTCTGGTTACTGCTGGCAATGGCGTTGGCTGCCTGCACCCAAACAACCGGCAACGCGGAACCGGCAGCGCCAGAAGAAGCGCCGACAGACCTGCCGCCAACGGAAGCGGCCACTCACACGGCCGTACCCCGACCAACGGATACGGCCGTGCCCCTGCCCACATCCGCTCCAACCACCAACCTGGACGAACCGTTTGCCCTGGCCGGTGACGCGGAAACAGTTGTGGGCACAGAGGGATTGACGTTGCATTTTGAGCGGGTGCTGGAAGATTCGCGCTGCCCCACGCAGGTGGACTGTGTCTGGAGCGGCCAGGCGCGTATTCTGATTGTGGCTTCACAGCCGGGACAAGAACCGGTGGAATTGGAATTCAACACCAATCCGACGCCGGATCAGACGGTGGATTTATTACCGGCATATGGTTACACGGTGCAGCTCATCCAGCTTGACCCCTATCCCCAAACCACTGACCCCATTCTGTTTGCGGATTATCGGGCGCAGTTGGTTGTAACCCGTAATCCGTGACCCGTGACCCGTAATCCGTGACCTGTAATCCGACTTTTGGTTTCCAATTACGATTTACGGATTACGGATGACGATTTACGAATTACGGCATTAACCGTACTATGTCACCCACCTGAATCATGCCGGTGCTTTGTGGGGTGCAGCCGACGCCGAGGTAGTTGTCGCGGGTTTGGGCCACCAGTTTGAGCGTAGCCGAGGAGCGCACGGCCGTGTCCGGGTTTACGTTGATCATCTGGCAGCGTTCAATACGCTGGTTGAGCCATACCTGCACGTCGCCTATGGTCAACGCACTGCCCACCCAGGCCTCCTCGGCAAACGGCCGTCCGGCAAACGTCTCAATGATGATATTCTGGCGAAAACGACGGCCGTCCAGAGCAAAATCCAATCGTTCATCCAGCGCCGCCACCGTGGCCGTACTCATCAGCGAGAGTGGCAGGGAATCAAAAACGCCCCGTTTGATGCGGATGAGGGAAATGTCACGGCCGTACAGCCCCACCAGTTCTGCCCGCAATTCCTCATCATCCAACGCCAAACGCCGCCCGTCTGGGGTTTCCACCAGCAGCGGCGAATTGCGCACATCGTCCGGGTCACGGTAAAACGGGCGGTAACGTACCAGTTCCGGTACCTGCCGCGCCGTCAGCCAGGGGAAACCGGAGTGATCATCACCGCGCACAAAAGCGGCCCGCCGGTCGCCATCCAGCCCATGCCAATACACGTGCGCCTCTGCCAATGACTCCCCGGCCATAGATTTCACCGGGTACCGCCAGATTTCCTGTACTCGTCCTACTTCTAAAAATTCCTTCATAATTTTACGGTTTTTGTAGATATTGTTGCCAGCGGGTTTCCAATTCTTCCAAAGTATAACGGCCGTCCGTCACCGTTACCAGCCATTCCTCATACAGACGCGCCTCGCTAACAATCAGAGTATCCATGATCGTCACCTGTTTCACCCGCAAATCTTGAATGAGGAATTCAATCAAAGCGTAGGCAAAGGGGGTGGCCGGTTCGCCGGTGAACCAGAGCTGCTCCCCCATACGCAGCGAAACGGACTGTTCGGCCAACGCTTGACGGTCGGTGGCTGCCAGAGAATACGGCCGTAAAGCAAACCGGTCCAACTGCCAGGTGAACCACGCATCTAGAAATGGCCCCTGCGTTCCGGTGGCCGTGCCAGATAACAGGCGCATCACCACAACGACAAGCTGCGCGGCATAAGCCCGCGCCAAAACCTGATACCCAACCTCATCTTGGGGTAGACCCATTAGCGTGGGTGTGGGCAACCGTAACCGCCAACGGTCATTAACGAATGTGGCGGTACTGTTTTCGGGCAGTAGGGAATTGGGGTCGGTGGAAAGCTCTACCTGTATTTGGAAATCCTCCGGGCAGTGAAAGGTCGTGCTGGCACACATAGCCGCCAACGCTGTGTCCATGTCCAGCGCCAATCGCTGCGCCAGCGCCTCATCCCGCGCCGGGTATTGCAGCGTCAGGTAAAAACCCTGCTTCGTTCTAGTTTCGCCCCAAAAATTGGCGTCAGGGGGGGCCAACAACCAGCGGTTGGGGCCAGAGCGGTACACGGCCGTTTGCCGCAGCCGCACCGTATCCGTCAGCCCATTGCCGATGGCATAGGCGTAGACATGTTCGGCGATCACTTCGGCTTCATTAAATTCGGGGTTAAGGGTGGCGCTGATGACGGCCGTGGCCGGGTCGGCCGGCAGCCAGGTCAGGCCAAACGCCGTGCGATCCTGGTAATCGCCGGCCAGTACCGCCATTTCGATGGCTTCGCTCCAGCCCCGGTCGCGCCCGGATAAAAAGGTCGCTACCAGTTCCGCATCACCATCTACGGCGGCCGCTGCGATCAATTCATGGCTGGCTAAAACATCGCCGGTCACGGCCGTCGTCGCCGTCTCCACCCGACTTTGCAGCCACCAGAAAGCGCCCACCGCGCCACCCACCAATAACAGTAAAAGGAACAATGCCGCCCAACGCCAACGGCGGCGTTTGGGTGGTGGTTCTGGTTCTGGGTCCACCGTCGGTGGCTCATCCCAATGAACAGTTTCTTCAGTCCGCCAATCAAAAGACATCGCACGGAACTATACACTAAGAGACGATGGTCACAAATTTTTAGGAGTGGTAGATGAGGGGATTCAGAGATTGAGAGATTAGGAGACTGGGTAATCTCTCAATCTCCCAGTCTCCCAATCTCCATATTCTTATGGTTGGGTGGAATCGTACAGCGGCCCGCCATCTATGGCGTCAATCCCACTGCCCAGGTCATGGGCGACGGCTACCCGCGCCACCCCTTCACAACTAACGCCCAGGTTATCGGTGGCCGTGAAGAAGATGTGGTAGACACGGCCGTTGCCGTTCCCCAATCGTTCTGCCCGCAACCTGACCGTACCCCCGGACAGGATGATACCATCCGGCGCGTGGGGCGGATGGCCCACCGGCTCATCCTGACGAATGGCCGTGACGGTTAAGGTTGCCGGTGCGCCATCGCTGCCGATCACGCCAGAAATGGAAACCAGCACCATTTGTTTGTTCGCCGGCCAGATTTTGTGGGGGGTGGGTACGGCCGTGCTGCAATCCAACTCGTCTGGCGGTTCCACCTCCAGCGTTAACGTGCCGCCGGTGGTGGATGGGTTGTACCGGGCATCATCCAGCGTCAACACCTCGCCGGTGTGCAGCGGGATGCTGCCGCTGAAGTAGACGTTGACGCTGTATTCGCCAGGAGGCAGGGGCAGTTGGCCGAGGCTGGCCCGCCCGGCATAGTCCGTAATAGTTGCCTGGCTGTGCGCCCCGCCCGCACCGTTGATCACAAAAACAACCGACTTCTCGCCCAGGTAACGGCCGTCGGCCGCCGTGAGCGTGGCCGTCAACAGGGCATCATCACCTGGCAATCCGCTGGCGGGCTGCGCCAGCGTCAGCGCCGTGTCTTGTTTGGTGATGGTAAAGAGGGCGGCGGCCGAAGAGGCGCCAAACGCGCCGGAACCGGCAAACGACGCCCGCAGCGGATATTGGCCGGGTACACCCAGCAGCGTCAACGTCACCGTCGCCTGCCCGGTGGCGTCCGTAATCGCTTGGCGCGTCTGTGGCCCCAGGCCAAAGGTGAGCCGCTGCCCGGCCAGGGGCATGGTGCCCGCGGCCAACTGCGCCGTCACCTGAATGTGGGAGTTATAGACGCCGGTGGTGGGTGGGTTGATCAGCGTTACTGTGGTGGCGGTGGTGGCGGTGGGTGGCGCGCCGGGCACATACAGATCACCCAGGTTGGCCGCCAGACTCACCAACCCCACACCGTTGACGGCCTGCACCAGATAGCGCATGTTGGCCGGGTCTGTGCCATTGAGCGGCAAGCTCCCTTCCCAACGGGTGGAAATGGTGGCGTTTTGGCTGAGATCGAGCGGTTGCCATTGGCCGTAGTAGGGGCCGGTCACGGCCGTGTACAACACCCACACCGCCTGCATACCCGCTGCCGGATTGCCCAACACGTCTACGCTAAAGTACACATCGCCGCCCTGGGGCACGGCCGTGACCCGTTGAATGGTCGGCGGCGCGGATAAGGCCGGTGTGCTGCCGCCAGCGTAAGCGGCGATGTTGTTGTTGTAGAAGAGGCGGAAATTGAGCTGGTCATAACGGCGCATTGTGCCCGTCAGCGCACCGGGCGCATCAGACATGAACTGTGCCGGGGTGACGGCCAGCCCAGTGGCCCCGCCAACCGGATCAGCCAGTTGCCCAAAATAGTTGGCCCGCCAGAACTGCACGGGGTAGAAGATGTCTGCCTGGAAGGGGGCATGGACACCACGAATTTCGGTGGTGGGTGCGCCGGTAAAGGGCAGGATACCACCCATATCGGTATAACTGCCGCCGCGGAAACCGACGCCGCGCAAATGGGTACCCGCCGCCGTCACGTTTGCCATGTCCAATGGCAGCGTCGGCTCGGCCGGATTGGTCAGGATGCCATCCGGGCCGGTGAGGTAGAAGGCGTCTACCGTTGTGCTATCCTGCACGTTTGTCATCTCCACCGTCTGGCCGGTGAAGGCCGGCGTCAGGGTCAGGTCGGCCGTAGCCAGACCGAGTGTGCTGCCCGGATTGCTGCTGACGGGCGTAACGCTGGTGATGACGGATGGTTCACTGGCGGATGGCAGCCGCACACCGGGCATGTTGACGCTCAGTTGGGGCAGGCCAAAGATGGTGGCCTGAATGAGCGCCTTTTCGTGGATGCCGCGCATTTGCGGCGTTTCCGCCAGATAGGTTTGTTTGGCGGCCACCCACGCCTGGCCGACCGAAACCGGCCCGCTGCCGCGCCGCAACTCCTGGCTAAATTCCAGGTAGAGCCGTTCTGAGTATTCGATGAAGTCGGTGTCGCCATACTGGTAGCCGGTACCGGCGATGAGCAGCGCGCCCTTGCTGTTAAACGCCTGTGCCCAATCTGGCTCTTCGGTGACGAGGGGGACGCCATCGGCGTCTACGATGTTGTACCCGGCGTGGCAACCGGCGCTGAAGATGATGGCGTTTTGCAGATTGACCGGGGCGCTGATCAATTCAGAGGCCCGCATCCGGGTGCTGTAGTCAGCGGCCAGTGCGCCACTGGCGCTGAAATGGCCGGCCAGGAAGGTGATGTCATGGCGGCTGCCCAACAGGTTTGCCCGCAAATCGTCGGCCGTCCAGGCGGCGGGGTCGGTGGGGGCCAGGTCGTTGGCAGCGATGAGGGTATCGGCCGTCTGGTTCAGCCCGGCTTCTAATTCGGCCTGCACCGCCAGCGCCGCATCTTCCAGGAAGTCATAGCCGGTGACGAGCGGCGATGTGTTGAGGGTAACGACGCCATTGGTTGTGGCCAGATAGGCATCCAACACGACCGTCGCCTGCACCGCCGTTTCCACCACACGCCCCACCGCCAAATCGGGGATGGGAATGGCCGAATTTTTGAAGGAGACGGCCGTGCGGGCGCCATATTCATCCTGGCCCAAGACAAAACCCAGGCGCAGGCTGGCCTGCGACGCGGTGTTGTCCCGTACCGGCGGCACATAGTTACTTTCGTTCGCCAGGAGAGCGTTGTCCGGGTAGCGATAGAAGGGGATGACGCTATCGTTGCCGACAATGACGACATAGGCCAGCGGGTTGAGCGCCCGGTAGCCATCCACAATTTCTTTGATGGTGGCGGCGACCAGGTTTTTGGCGTAGGGGCAGGCCAGGTAGGCGTCGGCCTGGGCATTGGCGGCGGCGGCGCGGGCGTCTGCGCCTACGTCTACGATGACACCCGCCACTTCGGGCCGGGCGGCGTAGGTGGACAGGCGGGTAGCGAGTGTGGCTTTTTCGGCGGCGGTACCGGCCATACGCGCCATGTCGGTGAGGATAATGGTCTGGTAGTTACCGGCGGTGGGGATGGTGGTACTGGGTTCGGTCACGGCCGTGACGTTGCCACACGAACCGGACTGCATGGTGACCGACACCTGGAAGGGGTGCTGTGTATTAAACACACCGTTGGTGCCGCGCACCCGCACATAGAAGTAGCCGGTGTTGTTCCAGGTATTGATGATCAGCCCTTCATTGGCCGTGCCGCGAAAAGCGGAAACGCCCAACAAACTGCGCAGTTGTGCGCCGGAGAAGGCTTCGGGGCTAAACGCTTCGGGGCTGAACGCTTCGGGGCTGAACGCTTCGGGGCTAAAGGCTTCGGGGCTAAACGCCTCTGGGCTAAAAGCGTCAGGGCTAAAGGCTTCGGGGCTGAATGCTTCAGGGCTAAAGGCTTCGGGGCTGAACGCTTCGGGACTAAAGGCTTCGGGACTAAAGGCTTCCGGGCTGAACGCCTCCGGGCTGAATGCTTCCGGGCTGAACGCCTCCGGACTGAACGCTTCAGGGCTGAATGCTTCGGGGCTGAACGCTTCGGGGGCAAATTCGGCGTCGAAGCGGGGTAAATCCTGAGGCGACAACAGGTCGTTATACGCCTGGGCGATATCTTTGTAGATGGTCAGATCGTAATTGTCGGGCAGGTCGGTGAGGGTGACGATTACCTGGCTGCCGGGCTGCACGGGAAATTTATACCAGCGAGATTGGCCGGGCTGATCCAGGTATTGGCCGACGGCCGTTGGCCCCATGTCAGGCAGCACATCCAGCGGCAGGGCCGTGACCCACGACGTGTTGCCAGGGCTGACGACCACACAATCAGACAGTTCGGAGGTATTGCCGTCTGGGTCGGTGGCGGTGGCGGTGACAAAGCTGTTCAGCGGGGCGGTGGTTAACCCGGCCACCTGAAAATAAACGTTCCCCAGGGCATCGGTTGTGGCCTGGGTGGTCCCCAGAAAAGTCTGGCTGCCGCCGCTTAAATCACAGGTGGGGGTGGCGAAAAATTCCAGCGTAAAAGCGGTGAGAGGAGTGCTGTCCAGACGGCCGTCCACGCGCAAACTGTCGGTCAGGGGTACGGCCGTGAAGAGTTGGGGATAGTTCTGTAAGCTGTTTGCGCCGCTGTCGGGGTCGTCGGGATCGTTAACGGTACGGCCGTCGCCGCCCAGATCAATGGCTAAGCCGCCGTTGTCGTGAATGTTATTGCCGGAAAGTTGATTGCCTGTCCCGGCCAGGATGCGAATGCCATCACCGCCGTTGAAGGCGACCTCGTTGCCGGAGATGACGTTGTTGCCGTTTTGAGTGAGCAGCAGGCCATGACTGCCAAAGTTGACGATGCGCAGCCCGCGTACAGTGGAGCTACCGGCCGAAATTTCCAGGCCAACGGCCGTGCCTGCCAGTGAACCATCCAGCACCACCACGCCCCCTGCCTGCGTGAAACCGTCAAACACAACAGGGTCGGTTATTACCGGCAGCGGCGACAGCGGGTATATCACCGGGGGCAGATCACCGGGAATGTTGAAATGAATCTGATTGCTGATGGCGGAGGCATTGGCGCGGATGATGGCTTCGCGCAGTGAACAGTGGGCAAAATCACACACGCCGTCGCTGTTATCATCGGCGGTATTCACCACCAGCGCTGCGCCGGTTTGCGGTGGGTTTGCCAGTTCGTAAGCGCCAATGTCACAGAAGAGACCACGCGGCCGGCTGACGCCGCGCTGGTCGGTGGCGGGGCAGCCGCTGTTGCTGCCAGCTTCAATGGCCGGACTTTCCGGGAGCAGGGCATGGTTCAGCGTGCTGCCGCCGTTGAGCGCCAGTGGCGCTAAGAGGGCGTCCACACCAAGCAGGTTGCCCACCGGATCGCCGGTGATGGTGCATTTGGTGGCATCCTGGATGAGGTTGTAACCCTGGGAAACGATCACACCACGACAACTGTCATTGACCAGGGTGTGATTGAGCGTCATGTCGCCGCTGATGGAGTGAATGCCGGTGGCAGTTTGGGCGCTGTTGTGGGCGATGGTGACAAAATTGAGGGTGGTTTCTCCTTTATTAGCCAGACCGCCCCCGGCGCCGTTGGTGCTGTTGCCGCTGATGGTGCTGTTGGTGAACACGGCCGTGCCGTCCCCCACCACCACACCACCGCCTGCCAGACCATTGGCGTTGTTGCCCACAATACTGACCGCATCGGCCTGCAAAACGCCCAGCGAAAAGATGCCGCCCCCGGTTTCACTGGCATAATTATCCTGCAAAGTCACATCCGTTACCGTCAGACGTCCTGTGTTGTAGATTGCGCCGCCATGACCGGAAACAGACCCATGTCGCAGCGTCAGCTCGATGAGGCTTACCTGACCGGCGAGCACATGCACGAGGCGATCATTCAGCCCGCTGCCTTCAATGATGGTTACATCGGCGCCAGCGCCGACAATAGTTAAATCACCGTTAATGTCTAAATCGCCTGTCTGCGATGCATTTTCGTTGCCGCTGTCGGTGCGGGTAAGGGTGTAGATACCGGCGGGTAAGATGATGGTGTCAGCGCCAATGCCCGCCGCGCATTCACCGCTAAAAACGCCAGAGGGGCTGTCGGTGTTTGCCGCAATAATTGCCTCCCGCAGCGAACACAGCCCATCACTGGCTTGTTTGCTGTCCTGGAAAGTGGTAACGGTGATGGGTGAAGATGCCTGACTTATTCGTGTGGGGGAAGATATAAGAGTAAACGCTAATAGAAATGAGAGGATGAAAAAATACTTGGCGCGAACTACTGGCCGTTTTGGTGGAATTCGCTGAACCATGAGCACACCTTTTTGCTGAACCCCTGCAGCCCAGGTGGCTCCCCATTGGAACCTACGCATGTCAGGACACTATTGGTTTTAGTTACTGCTTACTTCCATAAAAAATACATCACAATTGAGGATTGTATGGCGGGCAGTTTACATGATTCCTTACGGATGGCGAGTAAACAGGAGGTGAAAGAATGATGCGCATTACACATTGCCTCAATACTGGGCCAAAGCTATAGTTGTAGTCATTATGAGTATCAACCCATTCCATACGGCTTTCGACAAACTTTATCCCGCTATTCGGTATACCTATGAGGAAATTATGGGGCATGTCTGGTTTACGCAGATTACGCCGCATGAGGAGATAGAGGCTGAGTTGTGGTTAGGGGGCGCGCCGACATACGAACGGGATTACGACTTCATCCGGCATCACAATATTGGCGCGGTGGTGAACATCCGGGCGGAGCGTGAAGATGATCTTGGTTTTTATGAGACGCATGGTATTCAGCACATTCAGCTTAAGGTGCTGGATATTACCGTGCCAACGGTAGAGATTTTGACGGAGGGGGTGGATTGGATGGCAGCGCAGGTGAAAGAGGGACGCTCAATCCTGGTACACTGCGCCAAGGGGCGAGGGCGTTCGGCCACATTGTTAGCGGCTTATCTGATGCGGGAGGAGGGGCTGACGTATGAGGAAGCGCATTTGTTGATGAAGGGACGACGGCCGTTAACCAAACTGGAACTACGCCACCAAAAACAGTTGGAAAGCTGGTTAGAAACACAAAAGCAATAATGTGCTACAGCTTTATTCTGGTTGGTTGAGTACGGGGGAGAACAATGTGGAAGTGGCTGCCAGGGCACGTTTTTTCGTCATGCCCGGCGCTTTCGGCCCAGAGACGGCCGTGATGAGCCTCAATAATCCCCCGCGCAATCGCCAGCCCTAAACCGGGGCCACCCCCTTTGAACTTGGTCTTGCCGGTGGAGTGAAAAGCCACATCCCCCGTCTGGTAAAACTTGGTGAAGATCAATTCCTGCGCTTCGGGGGCAATACCAATGCCGCTATCGCTCACCGTAAGATGGATAGCGTCGGCAGGTAAATCGGGTTGGGGGGGTGTGTCCCAGGCACGGCCGTGAATGCGAATTTCGCCGCCGTCCGGGGTATACTTGATGGCGTTTACGATGAGGTTGGCAAATACCACCGTCAACGCATCTTCATCACCGATGACGGAGGGTAACGACACCAATGTCTCATCCACAATCACGCGCTGCTTCCGGCCGGTAATATCTTCAGCCAACCCCTTCACAATCTGCCCAATCAATTCCACCATGTCTAGCGGTTCCGGGAAAATTTCCAGCGCCTTGCTATCAATCTTCACCATCCACAGCATGGTGGTCACGATCTCATGCAGGCGGTTTGCGCCGGACACAATACCGGCCACCAGATTGCCATTACCATTTTCGCCATCCCCCTGCTTTTGCAACATCTGGCTATATGCCTTCATCACGGTAATGGGCGTGCGCAATTCATGGGCCGTCACAGCAATAAAGTCTGCTTTGGCTTTGTCCAGTCTTTCCAACTGTTCGTATGCTTCCTGGAGGGCCTGGGTGCGCTGGCGGACCTCGTATTCCAGTTGTTCATTAAAGCGGCGGGTGCGGTTGTACAGGCGGGCATTTTCCAGGGCGACAACGGCCGTTGCCCCAAACGTCGTCGCCAGGGCAATGGCCTCTTCATCGTAAGGTATGCTTGCTTCCCGCACCAGCGACAGCATCCCGCGCACCTCATCGCGGTGGATCAAGGGAATGCCCAACCACGCCCCCGGCAACGGTAAATTAGAAACCTGCTGCCAGCCCTCATAGTCAGCCAGATTCACCAGCGCCAACGGCCGTCGGGAGTGATAAATGCGCATAAACACATCTGGCGATGCCGGGTTATCATCCAGCGGCACCCGTTGGTTCAGATCGCCAGCCCCATCGGGGAAACCGCGCATCGCCATAAATTCCAGTTCATTCCCCCGGCGCACCAGCAGCGATGCACGATCATAAGGCACCAGCAGCGCCAACTGCGCCAGAATGGTGTCCAGCACTTCTTTTAGTTCGATCGTGCCGGTTAAGGCCGTGCCGACGCGCTGCATTGTTTCGGCCAGTGCCCGCCGTGACTGTTCTTCCTGGTAGAGCGAGGCGTACAACTCCGCTTCCTTTTGGGCGGCCTGCGTGCGCTGCAAGATTTCCAGGTTCTTTAGTTTTTCATTGACTTCTTCGCTTTGTACCGTTTCTTTGATGGCGTGAAACTGTTCAAAGTGGGTGAGCGCTTCGGCAAATGAGCCGAGCGTTCTATAGATTTCTACCAGTAATCGGTGGCAGGCAAACATCCAGCGTTTGTGGTGGGATTGTTCAGCCAGGGTTAATGCCTGCTGCACAAAGGGCAGCGCCTGGGCGGTGCGGCCCTGCTTGAAGTAAACTTCGCCACTGAGTTTCAGGCTTTCAATGGCCATATCGGCGTCGTCACCTTTGTTGGCAATGGTCACGGCCGTTTCCAGATATTCCAGTGCCTTGCCCGGTTCATCCAGGTGCAGGTAGATTTCGGCAATTGAATTGCAGATAGCCCCTTCTAGTCGTTGATTCTTATGCAGTCTGGTGAAAGCCAACCCTTGCTCGCCCCATGACAGCGCCTTGGCATAATCCCCTTGTTGGAAGGAGTAATAACATATGTTGTTCAGCAATAAGGCAACCCAGTAGGCTTTCCCGGTTAATTTCTGGAATACGGTCAGGCTTTGTTCATTGTAGGATTGGGCGCTGGCATAATCATTCATCTCGCCATACAGATTGCCCAGGCCCAGCAAAGCCATGGCATAGCCTTCTTCATCGCCAACACGCTCACAAACTTCAAGCTGCCGCATGTAATAATCCAGGCTGGCCGAGAGGTTTCCCAACAACATGTAATTGGTGGCAATGGTATACAACACGGCACTCATCAATTCCGGCAGATTTTCTTCTTCCAGAATGGTTAGCGCTTCAAGCGCTTGTGACAAGGAGTATTCATAATTGCCGCCGTACACAGTGGTGCGGCTAAGATTGCGTAAACTTTCGGCAAGACCGCGTTTATAGGGGGTTTGGGCAAAAGGGCCGGTGGTGGCGAGATCGGCGGCTTCGCGGCTGAGAAGACGGGCGCGTTCCCGATCATCGGTGAGAATAGACCACGCTTCAGCATTGAGCTGGTCAATACGGGCGATCAGTACGGCCGTGTCTTCCATCATTGTCATCGTCGCTGGTTCTATCATTACACGCCTAATCGTCGCATAGCGTACCCTAAGCCCCAAAACTTTTCAACATGACCGATGTATAGATGCGGTGAAAGTTTGTCTTTGCGGGTTGGCTTAAACAAAACTAAAATCGTGACGCGTGATGCGTGACCCGTAGTCGGATTACGCATCACGTATCAGGCATCATGTTCCCAAAGGAGTTTTACAAATATGAGCCACATTACCCCCAGCCGCCAGCAATATCTGGACATCAAGGCGCAATACCCAGACGCGATTGTCCTGTTTCGCCTGGGGGATTTTTATGAGACGTTTGATGATGATGCGCATACGGCCGCCCGCGAACTGGATTTGGTACTTACCAGCCGCCCCCAGGGGAAAAATCAGCGCACGCCCATGGCCGGTGTGCCCTACCATGCTGCTGAAAGTTATATTGCCCGGCTGGTGGCTAAAGGGTACAAGGTGGCGCTGTGTGAACAAATGGGTGAGACGCCCATTAATGGTCTGATGCCGCGTGAAGTGGTGCGTGTCTTCACCGCCGGCACCGTCATTGAACCGGGCATGCTAGATGCCAACCGCCACAATTACCTGGCGGCGGCCATTGTGGAGGGGGATAGGGTGGGGTTGGCGTATGCCGATATTACCACCGGCACGTTTGCTACGACGCAGTTTCACGGCCGTCGCGCCCTCATCGAAGAGCTGGCCCGCCTGCATCCCGCCGAACTGCTGGTACCGGACAGTGAACATACACTGCAAGAGCAGGCGCGCACTGTTAGCCATCTGCCCGATTGGCGCTTTGAGGAAGGCAATGCCCGCCAAACCCTGCTGCGCCATTTTGGCGTCGCCAGCCTGGATGCTTTCGGTTGTGAACAAAAGTCATTAGCTACCCGCGCTGCGGGAGCAGTTCTTTACTACCTTCAGGAGACGCAAATGGGGACGGTCGGCCAGATTCAGCGGCTGGCTACTTACAGCGTGGAAGGGTATATGGCGTTGGACACGGCCACCCGCGCCAACCTGGAATTGACCGAATCGCTTAGCGGCGAACGCAAAGGTTCGCTTTTGGGTGTGCTGGACAAGACGGTAACGGCGATGGGGTCAAGGTTGCTACGGGAGAGGGTGTCACGGCCGTTGCTAGACACTACCCAGATCAACACCCGCCTGGATCAGGTGCAGTTGTTTCATGAAAATGCTCTGCTGCGAGCCGACCTGCGCGCCACCCTCAAAGGGCTGCCCGACCTGGAACGGCTCACCAACCGTATCCTCGGCGGCAAAGCTGTTCCGCGTGATGTGGAGAATGTGAAATTGGCGCTGACGGCCGTGCCGGTAATTAGTGAACAGTTAGCAGTGAGCAGTGAGCAGTTATCAAGTCACCAACTACCAGCGCCCATCCACCAATCTCCAATCTCCAATCTCCAATCTCTCATTTCCAATCTCGATCCCTGCGCCGAAGTTGCCGACCTGATAAGCCGCGCCATTCCCCATGACGCGCCCACCAATTTCAACAAAATGGGCGTCATTCGCCCTGGTTTTTCGGCGGAACTGGATGGCATTATGAACTCGTCGGCGAATGCGCGGGAATGGGTGGCGAATTTGGAACCGCGTGAACGGGAACGAACGGGCATTGCCTCGCTCAAAGTGAGCTTCAATAAAGTCTTTGGCTATTACATCGAGGTAACTCATGCCAACACGCCGTCTGTGCCCGCCGACTACATTCGTAAACAAACGCTGACCAATGCCGAACGGTATATTACCCCGGAATTGAAGGAGTACGAAACGCTGATCCTCAACGCCGAGGAGCGCATTTTGGAAATTGAGAGGCGGGTATTCACTGAGGTGTGCCGGCAGGTGATGGCGTATGCGCCGCGTCTATTGCAAACGGCGCAGGCGATTGCCGAATTGGATGTGGCTGCCGGTCTGGCGGAAGCGGCAGCCAATCAGGGATATGCACGGCCGTCGCTCACCAACGATAATACCTTGCATGTGGTCAACGGCCGTCACCCTGTCGTCGAGCAAAACCAGCGGTTGGAACGCTTTGTGCCCAATGATGTACACATGACCGAAAAAGAGCGCATCCAGATCATCACCGGCCCCAACATGAGCGGCAAATCTACCTATCTGCGGCAAACGGCCCTTATCGTCCTCATGGCCCAGATCGGCAGTTTTGTGCCCGCCGATGAAGCAGAGGTGGGACTGGCCGACCGCATCTTCACCCGCATTGGCGCGCACGATGAATTGCACGCCGGGCGCAGCACTTTCATGGTGGAGATGGTGGAAACGGCCGAAATTCTCAACCACGCCAGCCACCGTTCCCTGCTCATCCTGGACGAGATCGGGCGGGGCACCAGCACCTATGACGGGCTGGCCATTGCCTGGGCAATTGTGGAATATCTGCACAACCATCCGCGCCTCAAGCCGCGCACCCTCTTTGCCACCCATTACCACGAACTGGTGGGGCTGGCCGATTTGCTGCCGCTGGTCGCCAATTACAATGTGGCCGTGGCCGAAGAGGGGGATAAGGTTCTCTTTTTGCACCACATTGTGCCGGGGGGGGCGGATCGCAGTTATGGCATCCATGTGGCGCAGTTGGCCGGGCTGCCCAGAGATGTGGTGAACCGGGCCAATGAACTGCTGCACGAACTGGAACAACATGCGCCGACAACGGCCGTGACCCCCTCTCGCCTCTCCTCCGGCCAACAAATGGCCCTCTTCCCCGAAGCCAGCCCCCTGCTGGAAGAACTGACCGAACTGGACGTGAACAGCATGTCTCCCCTGGAAGCGATCAACAAGCTCTACGAATGGAAACGCCGCTACGCTGGGGAGAGACAAGCAGGCACGAACTAACTCCAGTCTGTCAACTTCACCCCCTGAAAATTGGCGTAATCGGATAGGTTTAGCGTCACCAGTACCAGATGGTTGACGGCGGCCACAGCCGCAATCTGGCCGTCAGCAAAGGGGGGCGGCTTGCCCTGGGCGTTCAGCCGGGCGCGTTCAGCGGCGTGCCAGTGGGCGGCCCACTCATCGTAAGCCAGTATGGGAATGGAGCTAACCACATTTTGCAGGTAGATTTCGACGGCCGTGCGCCTTCGTGATAGTGGCAGCCGCAAACAGCCAAACCACAATTCATGCCAGACAACCGAAGCAATAGCAATTTCCTGCTGATGTGTTTGTAAATTTGCCAAAACAGTCGGATTGGGCTGTGGGCGAAGAGGATCAGAGATGATGTTTGTATCCAGCAGGTACTTCAAGCTCATAACGTCACATCACGCCCCACAGCACGATCCCGCACATCAGCAAAAGTCTCTGGTTCAATCGCCAATTCAATCAGATCAAATTGCTGCCGAAAGGTCAGATAACTATCCCAAAAACTGCTTTCACTTTTCTGCAAACGGTTAAATTCCGTGATGGACAGAATAACCGCTACCGGTTTGCCGCGGCGCGTGAGTTGGACGCCAGAATTTTCTTCTACCTCCCGCACCAATTCGGTAAAGTGGTCACGTGCTTCCACAATAGAAATTTGTTTCATAGGTACCTCCACTCAATGCTAGATGGTCATTTAGATGACCATTTTATGGCTTTGCACCTCAATGTCAACAAATCTCCGATTACGGCCGTCAGGCGATGCTGCGGAAAGTGAGTTCGGGGTACTTTTCCTGGTAGTAGTTCAGTTCATGGGGAGAGTTACAGAGGGCAACGACACGGCCGTCGAAATCCCGCGTCTTCATCATCCCATAGCGCCAGGGCAGCTTTTCGATGCTCTCTTCTGGCCCTTCGACCCAGCGGGAGAGGCGGTGTGGCAGCGGCTCCAGTTTTGTTTTCACGTTGTACTCCTCTTCTAGCCGGGCCTGCACCACTTCAAATTGCAGCATTCCCACCACTGCCAGAATCGGATCACGCCGCGCCCCGTCCACCTCGTACAAAATTTGCATCGCCCCCTCTGTTTCCAGTTGGGCAATGCCTTTTTGGAACTGCTTTTGTTTGCTCACGTCCAGATTGACCAGCCGGGCAAAATGCTCCGCCGGGAAGCGGGGAATGGGCGCAAAGTTAAAGGCTGCCCCGGCGCTGATGGTGTCGCCGATGTTAAACTCCCGGTTGCCCGGCAGGCCAATGATGTCCCCGGCAAACGCCTCATCCACCACCTCGCGGTCATCGGCAAAAAAGGTGTAGGTGCGGGACAACTTGAGCATTTTGCCCGTGCGGGGATGTTTCACCTGGGTATTGCGTTCAAAACGGCCGCTGCACACCCGCAAAAAGGCTACACTGTCCCGGTGCCGCGGGTCCATGTTTGCCTGAATTTTGAAGACGAAGCCGGTAAATTCTGGTTGATAGGGGTCAATTGGCCCGGCGTCGCTGGGGTAGATGTTCGGGGCGGGTGCATATTTCACAAAGTCGTCCAGGAATAACTGTACGCCAAAGTTGGTCAGGGCGCTGCCAAAGTAGACCATTGTCTGCGCGCCGCGCCGGAATGTGTCAAAGTCAAAGGTCGCCATTTCGTCCAGCAGGGCGATGTTGGTGTGCAGGTCCTCAAACTGGTGGCTGCTGAGGGTGGCTTCAATACGGCCGTCGTCCAGCGATGTAATATACTCCGGCGAAATCGTCTGGTTGTGGGCGGTGCGGTCATACAGATGCACCGCCTCTGTCAGCCGGTCATACACCCCCAGGAAGGTATCGCCATCGCCAATGGGCCAGTTCATCGGTACCGGCTGCATCCCCAGCACTGTCTCCACCTCGTCCAGCAGCGCCAGTGCATCCAGCGCCGGCCGATCCATCTTGTTGATGAAGGTGAAAACGGGGATTCCGCGACGGCGGCAAACTTCAAATAGCTTGATGGTTTGCTCCTCCACCCCTTTGGCGGCGTCTAACACCATTACGGCACAGTCAGCGGCGGTAAGGGTGCGGTAGGTGTCTTCGGAGAAGTCCTGATGGCCCGGTGTGTCCAGCAGGTTGATGATGTGCCCCTGATAGGGGAATTGCAGCACGGTGGAGGTGATGGAGATGCCCCGTTCCTGCTCCATCTTCATCCAGTCTGAAGTGGCGGCGCGCTGGTTTTTGCGGGCGCGCACACTGCCCGCCAGGTGAATGGCGTTGCCATACAGCAGCAGTTTTTCGGTAAGGGTAGTCTTGCCCGCGTCCGGGTGGGAAATGATGGCGAAAGTGCGCCGTTTTTGAATTTCGGCCACTAATTGGCCGTCGGTGATTATTGTTTGTTCGGTCATAACTTTTCAGGCGTAAAAAGCGGCCACAATGTGGGCATTGTGACCGCTGGCTTGCATTTGATTTGCCCCAAGCATACCACCAAAATACCTCGATTGCACATTGACTTAGGATGAATGAAAATAGGCCATGATGCTTTCGCTTGTCATTCCCGCCTGCGCAGGAATGACAGATGCGGGTAAGGATTTGCCAAGCACACTATTTGTTGGAAACCAGAACGTTCAGATTTTTTGTTAACGCTATATTTTAGAGGATGCGGTGATGACGGATGAAGAGATTTTGCAGTTGATCAAGGGGTTATATGCGCAGCATATTCCCTTTCACCAGTTGATTGGCCTGGAGGTGCTGGCGCTGACGGCCGAGAGCGTGGAACTGCGAGTGCGGATGAAACCGGAACTGGTGGGCAATCCGTTTTACCAGATTTTGCATGGTGGGGTGACGGCTTCACTGTTGGACGCAGCCGGGGGGATGGTGGCGATGGCCAATCTGGTGGTAGAACTACTTGATCTGTCGTCGGAGGAAATGCAGCGGCGGTTGCAAAAGCTGGGCACCATTGATATTCGCATTGATTATTTGCGGCCGGGGCGGGGCAATGCCTTCATCGCTACCGCGCGGGTCATTCGCAAAGGGAACAAGGTGGCGGTGACGCGCATGGAACTGCACAATGAAGACGGGGTGGAGATTGCGTTAGGCACAGCGACGTATCTGGTGGGATAACGGTAATCCGAAGCCCGAAGTCCGAAGGCCGAAGTCGGACTTCCGGCTTCGGCCTTCCGACTTCAATAGGGCATTTCATTATGATTGACTCAATGCTTCAATCGGTGATCGAGCGATTTGCAGCGAGTGAATGTAGCTGGTTGGGGACGGTACGGCCGTCCGGCAAACCACACACCGCACCTATCTGGCATGTCTGGTATGAGGGGCGGGTGTATGTGGTGGCGCAGGCGACGGCCGTGAAAACCCGCAATATCCAGGCCAACCGCTTTGTCACCATGACCTACCCTGACCCGATGGATGTGATCATCATTGAAGGGGAAGCGCGGTTGGTAGAGGGGATGACGGCCGTGTTGCGACCCCAATTTCAGCAAAAGTACGATTGGGATATTGTCAGTGACGGGGAATATACGGCCGTGATTGAAATCACCCCCACCAAACTCATGGCCTGGAACGCGGACGCCGCGCAGCGACAAACATGGACGGGGGAAGAGATTGTGAGTCATGATTTATGTGGATAAAGTCGAGCCATGCCATTGCGCCAATCTATTTCCCGTGGCAGTAATGAATCGAGCGCCTCTTCTAATTCATCCAAAGTTGCTCTTTCATTTAGCGTGACATATATTCCCTCACCATATGAAGTAATTGTAGCCACAGAATCCAGTCGCTCTCTGTCTGGTAAATGTTCTAACAAATCCGGCCCTAGCCATAAATGGGAGGTAACGCCTCGCAAGAATCTTTGGCACCAAAAATGGGCTGTTGTACATTGTCCATTGATATTACAGGCTTCCTCATAGGGAGTCATATCTAGACTTATTGGGGCCATACGCCACTCCCATTTGCCTACTATTGCTTGTAAGCCAGAAGCCGCTGTCATTAAACGATTGACCATATCCAGAAGCCATTCATTTATGTTATTCTGTTCTTCTTCCCCCAATGCGGAGAGAGGGAAATAAAACTAGGACTTTCGCTTTAGCTCACAAATGAGCGACAATCAATCGATGATTTCACGAA